>JARUHG010000029.1 GCA_031216755.1 Lysobacter arvi
CATCGGGCCCCCCTTACGCCGCACCGAGATAGGCCGCTTCCAGCCCCTTGTCCGCCGACAGTTCCGCGGCGGTTCCGCGCGCGACGACCCGGCCCTGCTCCAGCACGTAGCCGCGGTCGGCGACCGTGAGGGCGAGCGCCGCCATCTGGTCGACGATCAGGATGGTGACGCCCTCGTCGCGCAGCTCGGCCACGGTCGCGTAGAGGGCGTTGATCATCGCCGGGGCGAGGCCGAGCGACGGCTCGTCGAGGAGCAGGATGCGCGGGTGCGCCATCAACCCGCGGGCGATCGCCAGCATCTGCTGCTCGCCGCCTGAGAGCAGGCCCGCCCGGCTTGCCGCCCGGTCGCGCAGCCGCGGGAACCGGTCGAGCAGGCGCTCGACCTCGGCCGGGTCGATCGGCGTCCCGCGCCCGAAGGCGCCGAGGCGGATGTTCTCGACGACGGTGAGCTCCGGGAAGACCTGCCGGCCCTCCGGCACCAGGACGAGCCCGCTTCTGGCGATCCGGTGCGCGGGCAGTGCGTCGACGCGCCGGTCGTCGAACACGACCGATC
>JARUHG010000030.1 GCA_031216755.1 Lysobacter arvi
GGTTCGTTCACGGCCAAGCTGACATCGCGTTGCGTTTGACACAAAACTAAACATAGAGCATTTGCATATTTTTTGGGCAGATCGATATCCCGCACAACGATCGCCCAGGAAATGTGACTTTGCAGCCACATTTGCCCTGTCGGCCGCTTGCTTTCACTGCGGTGAGCACCAAAGAGCTTGGCGAGACCTGTTCAATGCTGTCGCGTCAGGCCGCCGCGCCGATCGGGTCGCAACGAAATCCTCCGAACTCATGGCGGGCCAACCGCTCGGCGAGGGCCGGAAGGAAGGTCGCCGCTTCCTCGGCGAGGCGCCAGGGCGGGTTGACGACGATCAGGCCGCTGCCGGTCAGCCGTGTCGGATCGTCCGGCCGGTCGATCAGCAGGTCGAGGCGCAGCGCCGGGCGGGGGAGGGCGGCGTCGAGGTCCCGGACCATGCGTTCGAGGGCGGCGGCGTCCTTGATCGGGTACCAGGCCAGGAACAGGCCGGTCGGCCACTTCGCCACCGCCCGGGCGAGGTGGATCCCCAGCCGCTCGATCTCGCCGGGGACCTCGT
>JARUHG010000031.1 GCA_031216755.1 Lysobacter arvi
GACGTCGCGGGCCTTCCGCGGATCCGCTTCGATGCCGAGACCGGGATCGTGTTCGACTACGGACCGCCGTTGCCGGGCCACGCCAACGGCCTGATCCTCCGCGCCTTCGACGCCGAGGGCGCGCCGTACTTCTCGGAAACCTACTACTCGATCGGCGGCGGCTTCGTCCTGACCGCGGAGGAACTGTCCGGCGGCGACATCAAGGCGGTCGATGCCTCGGTGCTGCGCCCCTATCCGTTCGGGAGCGCCGCCGAGATGCTCGTGATGGGCGCGGCGTCGCGGCGCAGCATCGCGGCCATGAAGCGGGCCAACGAGACGGTCGGCCGCGGGGACGCGGAGCTCGATGCCGGCCTCGATCGGATCTGGGCGGTCATGGATGCGTGCATCGATCGCGGTCTCGCCACCGAGGGCACGCTGCCGGGCGGCCTGAACGTCCGCCGCCGGGCCCCCCCGATCCATCAGGCGCTGCTCTCCGAGCGGGGCACCAACAGCGTCCAGCCGCACGTCGCGAGCGATTGGCTGTCCGTGTACGCGATGGCGATCAATGAG
>JARUHG010000032.1 GCA_031216755.1 Lysobacter arvi
GGAATCCACGTAGGGGCGGGCGGCATCGTGGACGAGCACGATCTCGGGCGCGTCGCCGGCTGCCAGCGCCTCCAGACCAGCGCGCACGGAGAGTTGGCGCGTCGCGCCGCCCTCGACCGGTGCGGCGATCTTGGCGCGAAGCGCGGGCGCGAGCTCCTCCAGGCAGTTGCGAAAGAAGTCCGCTGCGTCGGCGGCGATCACCGGCTGGATCCGCGCGATCGCGTCGTCCGCCGCAAGCGCCGCCAGGGTGCGGGTCAGAACCGCCTGCCCGCCGACCCGGCGGTACTGCTTGGGCGTGCCGCCACCGATGCGGATGCCGCGGCCGGCTGCCACCACCACCGCGGCGACGCCGGCTCCCGCGCTGGCGGGTCCGGTGGCTGGCGTGCCGGTGGCGGGCATGGGCGACGAACTCGTGAAGTCCTGAGGGGCGGAGGGGCGGCCAGCGCGCGGGCCAGCAGTGCCGGCGCAACCCTGCCGCGGAGGGTGCCCGTCGTTTAAGCGGGGGAGGGCCCGAAATCAACGCGCGGTCCCGCTTGCCAGCGGACCGGC
>JARUHG010000033.1 GCA_031216755.1 Lysobacter arvi
GAACTGAAGGGCGGGCGTGGATGCCTTCGCTAGCTTGGCGAGCCCTCGCCCAATCAAGTGGCGGACTTGGCCACTCGATCGAGGCTTGAGCCGCAATCACCAAAGAGTGTCGCATTTGATCGAGTTCGCGCACGCGATCTTCGGTCGAGGCGCTCATGCTGGCGACGTGAACAAGGTCAGCGAGAACACCACCATGTTGGAGCGGCGCCGCGCAGAACGCGTCCTCATTAACGACGCTGGGATCATCAGCCTGGACGAGCACACCACGATCCCATGCGTGGTCTACGATCTGTCGGACACAGGCGTCCGGCTGACCATGATGAGCACCAACGGGGTGCCCGACAGCTTTCTGCTGCAGGCCTCCTGCTTCGGCTCGGGCGTCTGCGAGGTGGCGTGGCGAACCGAGGAGTCGATCGGCGCTCGCCTGACGCGGCTTGATCGGTGGTAGGCCGCGCCGAAAGCAGGATCATCATGACGGCGAGGAAGGCGTAGATCACGCGCATAGCGTCAGCTCCCCGCCTGCTCATCGTCGGCTGCGAGTGCGTCGTC
>JARUHG010000034.1 GCA_031216755.1 Lysobacter arvi
GTTGCGGGCGGTCGCGAGATCCTCGTGCAGGCGCGCGCATTCGGCGAGCAGCGGTGCGATCGCGGTCGGCGTCCGGTGGAGCGGCCGCGCCTGTGTCAGGTTAAGGAGGTCGCGCAGGAGCGTGTCCACCCGCGCGATCTGGCCGAGCATGGCTTCGAGGGCCAGGGCGGCGCGGTTCAAGTCACCGCTGGCCAGGGCGTTCTCGGCCTTGAGCCGAATCGCGGCGATCGGGTTGCGGATCTCGTGCGCGATGCTCGCCGCCAGCCGGCCGGCGGTGGCCAGACGCTCGGCGGCCACGATCCGCGCCCGCGCGTCCCGCAGGCGCCCGCCCGCCGCATTCAGGGCATCGACCAGGCGGTCGAGTTCGCGCTCGCCGGTCGATTCGAGCCGAGGCAGATCCTCGCCGTCCGGCTGCGTGGCGAGCGCGGCTTCGAGCCGCGCGATCCGGCCGGAAAACCCGTACAGGAACCATCCGAGAAAGGCCGCCGACCCGAGCACCGTGGCGGCCAGGAAGCCGAGTCCCGCCAGGAAGCGCGTGTAGGTGGGGC
>JARUHG010000035.1 GCA_031216755.1 Lysobacter arvi
CGAGCGCTCCGACCCGCGGATCTGCCTGCTGACCTCCGGCCCCTACAGCAGCACCTATGTCGAGCAGGCGGCGCTCGCCCGCTATCTCGGCCTGATGCTGGTGGAGGGCGACGACCTCGTCATGCAGGACGGGCGCCTGCACGTGCGCACCGTCTCCGGCCTGAAGCGCGCCGACGCCCTGTGGCGGCGGATCGACGCCGACTTCCTCGACCCGCTGGAGCTGAACCCGGCCTCGCGGCTCGGCGTGCCCGGCATCCTCGACGCTCTGCGCAACGGCTCCCTGGTCATGGCCAACATGCCGGGCGCGGGGCTCGTCGAGTCGGCCGCGCTCGCGCCCTACCTCGACGGCATCGCCCGCCGGGTGCTGGGCGAACCCCTGCGGCTCGGCCATCCGCGCACGTGGTGGTGCGGCGACCTCGAGGGCCTGGCGCACGCGCAGGCCAACCTCGACAGCCTGATCCTGCGCCCGGCCGCCACGCCCCAGCGCGGGGCGGGGCGCGACGCGATCCTGGCGGGCCCGGTTCTGGCGGCCGAGCGGGAGCG
>JARUHG010000036.1 GCA_031216755.1 Lysobacter arvi
TGGCGATCGTGCTGATCGAGACCGGGCTGCGGCGCGAGGCGGCCGCGGCCGGGCAGGGCGGCGCCCGCGGCCCGGTCCGGCGCACTGTCGGCCGGTCGCTGCTGCGCAACCCGCTCCTGGTCGCGCCGGCGCTGGGCGCCCTGGTGCCGAGCCTGGGGCTCGCCCTGCCGGCGCCCGTGGAGACCTTCCTGAAGCTCCTCGGCGGCGCGGCCTCGCCCTGCGCCCTGGTGGCGCTCGGCCTGTTCCTGGCCCAGAAGCGCCGGCGGCAGAGCGGGCAGGGGCGGGTGGCGGGGCTCCTCGTCGGGCTGAAGCTCGCCGCCCATCCGCTGCTGGCCTACGGGCTCGGCCGCTACCTGTTCGACCTGCCGCCGCTCCTGCTGCATGTCGCGGTGCTGATGGCGGCGCTACCCACCGGGACCGGGCCGTTCATGCTTGCGGAGTTCTACCGGCGCGAGGCCGACCTGACTGCCACGGTGGTGCTGGTCTCGACGGTGCTGGCGGTGCTGACGGTCTCGGGCTATCTGGCGACACTCTGAAA
>JARUHG010000037.1 GCA_031216755.1 Lysobacter arvi
TGTCCTGTGGCGTGGCGTATCCCTGTTCTCGGCCTTGGCGCTGTTCGGCGCGGGCCTCACCGCGTGCTCGATCAACCGTTTCGAGCGACGCGACCCGTGGCGCGATCAGGCGGAGCAGGTCTGCCTGGCCAAGAAGCTCGTCGAGCCGTCGGAGTTCATCACGCCCATTGCGGCGATGGACGGCCCGGGACCCTGCGGGATGCAGCAGCCCTTCCGGGTGACGCGGCTCGCCGGCGGTTCCGTGGTGTTGAAGCAGCGGATGACGCTCGGCTGCCCGGCGCTGGCCGAGGCCGAGGCGTGGCTCGCCGATACGATCCAGCCGGCCGCCAACCTCTATTTCGGCGTGCCCGTGGCCGAGATCAACGCCGGCTCCTATTCCTGCCGCGGCCGAAACAACCAGCCCGGCGCCAAGCTCTCCGAGCACGGCTTCGGCAACGCCATCGACGTGATGTCGATCAAGCTCGCCGACGGTCACGTGATCACCGTCAAGGGCGGCTGGCGCGGCACGGAAGCCGAGCAGGGCGTCCT
>JARUHG010000038.1 GCA_031216755.1 Lysobacter arvi
GTGCAGATGCTCGATCGCCTGAGCTCTGTGCTCAGCTCCCGTGAGCAGATCGATCTGGCTGAAGGAGCGGCCGAGGACATCATCGCGCTCGTAGCCGGTCAGGTCGAGAAAGCCTCGATTGACCTTGACGTAGCGAAGGTCAGCCAGACGGCAGACGATAGCCGGCGCGGGGTTGGCCCGGAACATAGCCTCGAAGCGCGCCTCGGCCTCGTAGCGGTCGCTCACGTCCTGCAGGATCAGAGCGAGGGCGCTCGGCCGTCCTTTCTCGTCCGTGGTGACGATGTTCCGGATGCGGTGCATCCAAACGTGCTCTGGATTGCGCGCTTGGCGGACTTCCACGACGGCATCGTGGAACCGCTCGCCCGCCAGGACCCGGTCGAGCGGGTGCTGCACGGGTCCGATCTCGTGATGATTGCGGTAGTGGACCACGAAGTTGCGACGGTACTCGCTCACCGTCTCGCCGAGGTCGTCGAGAGCGGCGACGCCGTGCATCGCTAACGCGGCGGGGTTGGCGTAGGTGATCG
>JARUHG010000003.1 GCA_031216755.1 Lysobacter arvi
TGGCCCTGGTCCAGCAGCTTGCGGAACATTTCCACGCCCGTGACCGTCGTCTTCTGCGTCGGACGGATACCGACGATCTCGATTTCGTCGCCGACCTTGATGATGCCGCGCTCGATACGGCCGGTCACCACGGTGCCGCGGCCCGAGATCGAGAACACGTCTTCCACCGGCATCAGGAACGGCTTGTCGACGTCACGCTGCGGTTCCGGAATGAACGTGTCCAGCGCTTCCACCAGCTTCAGGATCGCCGGCACGCCGATTTCCGACTGGTCGCCTTCCAGCGCCAGACGCGCCGAACCCTTGATGATCGGGGTGTCGTCGCCCGGGAACTCGTACTTGCTCAGCAGCTCGCGCACTTCCATCTCGACGAGCTCCAGCAGCTCGGCGTCGTCCACCATGTCCGCCTTGTTCAGGAACACCACGATGTACGGCACGCCCACCTGGCGCGACAGCAGGATGTGCTCACGCGTCTGCGGCATCGGGCCGTCCGCGGCCGAGCACACCAGGATCGCGCCGTCCATCTGCGCCGCACCCGTGATCATGTTCTTCACGTAGTCGGCGTGGCCCGGGCAGTCCACGTGCGCGTAGTGACGCGTCGGGCTCTCGTATTCCACGTGCGCCGTCGAGATCGTGATGCCGCGCGCCTTCTCTTCCGGCGCCGCGTCGATCGCGTCGTACGCCTTGAACTCGCCGCCGAAACGCTCCGCGCCCACCTTCGTCAGCGCCGCCGTCAGCGTGGTCTTGCCGTGGTCGACGTGACCGATCGTGCCCACGTTCACGTGCGGCTTGGTGCGCTCAAACTTACCCTTGGCCATGACAGTCGACTCTCGCTTTAGGACGGTATACGGGTGGTACGGAAAAATATGGTGCTCACGAAAGGAATCGAACCTTCGACCTCCTCCTTACCAAGGAGGTGCTCTACCGACTGAGCTACGTGAGCAGGTTGTTCCAGCAGATCGTCTGTCGCGGCATCAATGGAGCGGGAGACGGGAATCGAACCCGCACCATCAGCTTGGAAGGCTGAGGTTCTACCATTGAACTACTCCCGCGCCGGACAAACCTGCTTGGGTACTGCGCCGGCGGTGGTAGGTCACCGGGTGTTGCATCCACCAGACCTTGCGATCGGGCTGGAACTGGTGGAGGGAGGTGGATTCGAACCACCGAAGGCGTAAGCCAGCAGATTTACAGTCTGCCCCCGTTGGCCGCTTGGGTATCCCTCCAAAGAGCCCGCAATTTTGGGACTGGGCGGGCGGGTTGTCAACGCGTTTCACACATCAATTTTCGCGCGACGCGTCCTGCACCGCCTTCCGCGCCGCCCTCGCGCGCCAACGGCACGCACTAGACGGCTCAGACGTTGAAGCGGAAATGCAGCACGTCGCCTTCCTGGACGCGGTACTCCTTGCCTTCCAGGCGAAGCCGGCCGGCGTCGCGCGCACCGGACTCGCCCTTGTACTTGATGAAATCGTCGTAGGCGATGGTTTCGGCGCGGATGAAGCCCTTTTCGAAATCGGTGTGGATCACCGCGGCGGCCTGCGGCGCGGTCGAGCCGGCCTTCACGGTCCAGGCGCGGACTTCCTTCACGCCGGCGGTGAAGTACGTTTGCAGGCCGAGCAGCTTGTACGCGGCGCGGATCACCCGGTTCAGGCCCGGCTCGTCCAGCCCCAGATCGGCCAGGAACGCATCGCGATCGGCGTCGTCGAGCTGGCTCAGCTCCTCCTCGATGGCCGCGCACACCGGCACCACTTCGGCCCCCTCCGCCACCGCGCGGGCGCGCACGGCGTCCAGGTGCGGGTTGTTCTCGAAGCCGTCCTCGAGCACGTTCGCGACGTACATCACCGGCTTGAGCGTGAGCAGGAACAGGTCGCGCAGCACGAGCCTGTCATCGTCCGACAGGCCCAAAGCGCGCGCGGGCTTGCCGTCGTCCAGGCCGGCACGGACGCGCCCCAGCACTTCCACGCGCACCTTCGCGTCCTTGTCGCCCGTCTTGGCCGAGCGCTCGGCGCGCTGCAATGCCTTTTCGACGGATTCCAGGTCGGCCAGCGCAAGCTCGGTGTCGATCGTCTCGATGTCCGAAATCGGATCGATGCGGTTGTTGACGTGGATGACGTCGTCGTTCTCGAAGCAGCGCACGACATGGGTGATCGCGTCCACTTCGCGGATGTGCGCGAGGAACTTGTTGCCCAGGCCTTCACCGCTCGCGGCACCGGCGACGAGGCCGGCGATGTCGACGAATTCCACCGCGGTCGGGATGACCTTCTGCGGCTTGACGATGTCCGACAGCGCGTTGAGGCGCGGATCGGGCACCGGCACGACGCCGACGTTGGGCTCGATCGTGCAGAACGGGAAATTCGCTGCCGCGATGCCGGCCTTGGTCAGGGCGTTGAAGAGGGTCGACTTGCCGACGTTCGGCAGGCCGACGATGCCGCATTTGATGCCCATGGCTGTGGTTCCGTGATTCGAGATTCGGGATTCGGGATTCGCAAAGCGGCGCCTGGCGAATCCCGAATCCCCAATCCCTAATCCCTGCTGGTGTGAAGCCGCTTCATGGCTTCGTTGAAATCGCCGGCCACGGCCAGCGGAAGCACGTCGTCGGCGTCGCCGATGGCGCGCAGGATGGCGGCCTCGTCGTCCGCGCCGGGCTTGCCCAGCACCCACGACGTCACGCGGTCCTTGTGTCCGGGATGGCCGATGCCGATGCGCAGGCGATGGTATTTGCCGTGGCCGAGCAGCCGGGTGATGTCGCGCAGGCCGTTCTGCCCGCCGTGACCGCCGTCGAACTTCAGTCGTGCCGTGCCCGGCGCCAGGTCGAGTTCGTCGTGGACGACGAGCATCTGCTCCGGCTCGATCTTCCAGTAACGCAGCGCGGCCGCGACGGATTTGCCGGAAAGGTTCATGAACGTGGCCGGCTTGAGCAGCCACACGGGACGTCCGGCGACGTCGACTTTCGCGGTCTCGCCGAACAGCTTGGATTCAAGCCCGAAACGGACGCCCTGACGCAGCGCGAGGGCATCCACAAACCAGAACCCGGCGTTGTGCCGGGTCCGGAGATGTTCGGCACCGGGATTGCCCAGGCCGACGATGAGGCGCAAACCGTCCATCGTGAAGTCACGCCGAGACCTGCCCGCACGCGCGGGCAGGTCGTCGGAACGCGATTACTTCTCGTCCTTCTTGGCGGCCTTGGTCGCCGGCACTTCGGCCGACGGAGCCTCGGCGGTGTCTTCCGCCTCGACGCGGCCGTGCTTGGCGATCACGACGGCGACGTCGTGTTCCTTGCCCAACTTCAGTTCCGGCAGCTCGACGCCCTTGGGCAGCTTGATGTCGGACAGGTGCACGATGTCGCCGACCTTCAGGCTCGACAGGTCGATCTCGATGAACTCCGGCAGGTCGCGCGGCAGGCAGCTGACGGTGACTTCGTTGAGTTCGTGGGTGATGACCACGTCGGCCGACTTGCCGGCCGGCGAACCTTCCTGGCCGATGAAGTGCAGCGGCACCGCGGCCTTCAGCGCGGCGTTCAGATCCACGCGCTGGAAGTCCAGGTGCATGATGATCTGCTTGTACGGATGGCGCTGGATGTCGCGCAGCAGCACGGCTTCGACGGCGCCGTCGATGTCGAGGTTGAGGATCGACGAGTAGAACCACTCGTTCTGCTGGGCCAGCCAGATCTTCTCGTGGTCGAGCTGGATCGCCTTCGGCTCGGACTTGCCGCCGTAGACGATGGCCGGGATGCTGGCGGCGTGGCGAAGGCGGCGGCTCGCACCCTTCCCTTCAACCTTGCGGCCAGTGGCCTTGAGGGTATGTTCGGACATTTTCGTTTACTCACTTGGTACAGCGTTGGATCGCCTCGCGGCGACGGTTGGACTCTTCCGCGACCAGAAGAGCCTTTTGTTCGGGACCAGGGCCCCGCATTTCAATCCACGTACAGCGAACTGACCGACTCGCCGAACGCCACGCGCCGGATCGTCTCGGCGAGCAGCTCGGCGACGCTGAGCTGGCGGATCTTGCCGCACGCCCGCGCCGCATCGGACAGCTTGATGGTGTCGGTGACCACCAGCTCGTCGAGCTGTGACCTGGTCACGTTGTCCATCGCCGCACCCGACAGCACCGGATGCGTGCAGTACGCGACCACCTTGGTCGCGCCCTGCGCCTTGAGGGCGTTCGCCGCGGCGCACAAGGTGCCCGCGGTGTCGACGATGTCGTCGACCAGCACGCAGGTCTTGCCGGCGACGTCGCCGATGATGTTCATCACCGTGGCGACGTTGGCCCGCGGGCGGCGCTTGTCGATGATCGCCAGGTCCGCGTCGTCCAGGCGCTTGGCGATCGCGCGCGCGCGCACCACGCCGCCGACGTCGGGCGAGACCACCACCATGTTCTCCGTGCCGTGCGCGCGCCAGATGTCGGCGAGCAGCAGCGGCGAGGCGTACACGTTGTCGACCGGGATGTCGAAGAAGCCCTGGATCTGGTCGGCGTGGAGATCGACCGTCAACACGCGATCGGTTCCGACCGCACTGAACATCTTCGCCGCGACCTTCGCCGTGATCGGCACGCGCGAGGAGCGCGGGCGGCGATCCTGGCGGGCGTAGCCGAAGTACGGCACCACCGCGGTCACGCTGGCGGCCGAGGCGCGCTTGAGCGCGTCCACCAGCACCAGCAGTTCCATGAAATTCTCCGCCGTCGGCGCGTTCGTCGGCTGGATGACGAACACTTCCTGGCGACGAACGTTCTCCTCGATCTCGACCTGCACCTCGCCGTCGGAGAAGCGGCCGACCAGCGCCTTGCCCAGGCGGATGCCGAGCTCCTTGCACACCGAATCGGCGAGCGGGCGGTTGGCGTTGCCGCTGAAAATCAGCAGGTTGCGATCGTTCTGCATGGTCTGGCCGGTCGGGGATCAAGGATTCGGGATTGGCGATTCGGCACGCGTGCGAATCACCAATCCCGAATGCCCGACCCTCAATCTGGAGGTACTTCGATGGAGTTGGCAGGGGCGGTAGGATTCGAACCTACGAATGCCGGGATCAAAACCCGGTGCCTTGGGCCACTTGGCGACGCCCCTGCAGTGGAGCCCGTCAGGGCGCCGGTACTGCCTGTTTCGTCCAGTCCGACAATGCGCGGTGCAGCGGCGAGGCGTGCGCCCCTTCCGCCACCCAGGCACGAAGCCCGGCCGGCAACGCGGCGAGCGCCGCCTCGGCGGATTCGCGCGTCGCGAACTCGACGAAACAGCCACTGCCTGAACCGGTCAGGCGCGGCGCACCGATCCGCGCCAGCGCAGCGAAGACAGCCTCGACGGCTGGCTCGCGCGCGCGCAACACCGGCTCGAACGCATTCCCGAGCGGTACACCCGAAACGAAGTCCGACATTGTCGCGGGCGGGGCATCACGCGTCAATTCAGGGGATTTGAACAAAGTCGCCGTTGGCGCGTGGACGCCCGGGTCGGCCAGCACGTACCAGGCCGGCGGCAGATCCACGGGCGCAAGCCGCTCGCCGACTCCCTCGGCCCAGGCGTTCTCACCGCGCACGAAGACCGGAACGTCCGCGCCGAGCTGAAGGCCCAGGTCGGCCAGCCGGTCGAGCGCGAGGCCCGTGCCCCACAGCGCGTTGAGCGCCACCAGAACCGTCGCGGCATCCGACGACCCGCCCCCGAATCCGCCACCGGCGGGGATGCGCTTGTCGATCGCGATGTCGACACCATGCGCGCAGTTGGTGGCCGATTGCAGCAGGATGGCCGCACGAACGGTGAGATCGTCGGCCTCCTCGACGCCCGTGACCGACGGCCCATGGCGCCGGACCTGGCCATCCTGCCGAAGGCGCAGCCGCACCGTATCGCCCCATTCGAGGATCCGGAACACCGTCTGGAGCAGGTGATAGCCGTCGTCTCGGCGGCCGGTGATCCGCAGGAACAGGTTCAGCTTCGCCGGCGCGGGCCACAGGGACCACGCGTCATGGGAAATCGCTTGGCTCATGGCGTGGAACCCGGGCCCCACGCGTCGACGATCAACCGCACCTTCGCCTCGCCCCGTCTCGCGGTGAGGCGCGCGGGGAGCACGGGGCCGGTACCGGCGTCGGCATCGGCCTGCCATTGCGTGTAGTCGATGGTCCAGCCGGCCTGGACCAGACGGACCGGGCGATTGCCCGCGCCGTAAACGACTTGCGCCTTGCCGAAGCGTCCGGCGTCGGCGCCCACGCCGCGAACCCAGTCCGCCAGCGCGCGCACCGGGATGTTCCAGCCGGTCGTTTCGCGCAGTAGCGCTTCCACGTCCGCCGCCTCGCGCGGCCCGCCTTCGATGCCGTCCAGCCTTCCGCCGGTCGCATCGCCGCTCAGGCGCCAGCTCTGCCGCGTCACCGGGGCGCTGAGCGAGATCGCGTAGCGATCGCCGGTCTGCTGCCAGTCGATGCGTCCGCTTCCGCCCTGCTTGCCGTTGGACACCGCGATGCGGCCGGCGAGCGCCCAGTCCGTCAGCGCGGCGCGACGTTCGTCCTGCGCACGCGCCTGCGCCTGGTCGATGGGCGCGACCGGCGCACGCGTCGGCTGCGAGACGCAGCCGGCGAGGAGCAGCATCGCCGCAACCGGCGCAAACCATGCACGAACCTTCATGCGCCCGTTTTCTCCAGCGCGCGCTTGAGTGCGCGATTGTCGGGATCGATCTTCCGCGCCTGCTCGAAATATTTGCGCGCCTCGTCCTTGCGACCCAGCGACCACAACACTTCGCCGACGTGCGAGGCGATCTCCGCGTCCTTCTGCAGCGTCAGCGCGCGGCGCAGTTCGACCAGTGCCTCCTCCTTGCGGCCCATGCGATAGAGCACCCAGCCGTAGCTGTCGATGATCGCCGCGTTGTCGGGCTCGGCGGTGCGTGCGCGCTCGATCAGCTGCAGCGCCTCCTGGTAACGCGTGGTGCGGTCGGCCAGCGTGTAGCCCAGCGCGTTGAGCGCGGCGACGTTGTCCGGCTCGGCCACGAGGATCTTGCGAAGATCGGCCTCGGCGCGCGGGATGTCGTCGCGGCGCTCCCAGCTCAGGCCCCGCGCGTAGAGGATCTCCGGATCGTCCGGAAACGCCGCCAGCCCCCGCGCGAAGGCTTCCATTTCGCCTGCAGGGTCCTTGTCCTTGTCCCGCAACGACGCCTCCAGCAGGTAGGCGTCGCGCCGCGCTTCCTCGTCGGCCGCGGCGTCGGCCTGCAGCTCGCGAAGCGACTTGTAGGCCTCGTCGCCGCGCTTGAGTTCGTGCAGCACGTTCGCCGCGCGAAGCCGCGCCGACCAGCGCTGGCCGCCGCCGGGCACGCCGCGGTACCAGGTCAGCGCTTCGTCGTAACGCTCGAGGAATTCGGCGATCTGGCCGAGCAAGAGGCGACGCTGCGGGTCCGGATCGTTCGATCGCGCGCGCAGTTCGTCGTACAGCCGCGCGAGCGACGTCTTGTCTTCCGCCTGCGCGAGCAGCGCCGCGCGCAGCGAGTAACTCTGGTCGTCCTGCGGCCCCTTCGCCAGCACCGCCTCGGCCGCGCCGTAATCGGCCATGCGGTGGTATTCGTCGGCGATCGCGCGGCGCAGCTCCATGTCGTTGCCGGCCTGCGCGGCCAGCGACTCCAGCAGCTCGCGGGCCTCGTCGTTCTTGCCGGATTCACGCAACTGGCTCGCACGAAGCAACCCGACACGCGCCTCGCCCGGGAAGCGCTCGACGACTTCGGCCACGATGCGCTCCACCAGCGCCGGCTGCTCCAGCGCCTGCGCGAGCCCGCCGAAGGCCAGCCACGCCTGCAGCTTGTCCGGGATGCGGCCGCCATCGACGAGCTTGTCGAGCAGCCGCGCCGCCTGCTTGGGATCGCGCGCGCCACCGGACAGCACGCCCAGCGCCTGCCGCCAGCCGGCGTCGCCCGGCGCCTGCAGCAGTTCGGTCAGGTGCTTCCGGGCTTCGCGCTCGTTGCCGCGGCGGATCGCCAGCACGGCCTCCGCGGCGGCGAGATTCAGGCCCTCGCCGCCCTGCCGACGCCACAGCTCCAGGGCCTGGGCGGCACGCTTGTCGTCCTTGGCCAGCAGCGCGATGCGGGTGGCGCGCTCGGCCAGGGCGACGTCGTCCGCCTGTCGCGCCGCATCGAGATAGGCCTGCGCGGCGTCGTCCAGGCGGCCGGACTGCAGCGCGAATTCGCCCGTGAGCAGCGACTCCAGCGAGGCGCCGGTCGGATCGTCCGGAGAGGGTGAAGGCGCTTTTTCGGCCGCGAACAGCGGCGTGAAGGCCAGGGCAGCGACAACGGCGAAACAGAGCGTGCGCGAGGCAGCGGGCATTCGAACGGGCCTGAAGGAAGCCGGGACGGAACCGGGCCGGTAGAATATCGGCCTCCGGGTAGCCAGCAGCTTATCGCAAGCACCTGAACGAAGGTCCGGCGTCGATGAGTTTGTTCGTACTAGGCATCAATCACCAGACCGCGCCGGTCAGCCTGCGCGAACGCGTGGCGTTTTCGGCCGACACGGTGCCGGCGGCGCTCGATGCCCTCAAGACGCTCCCGCAGGTGCAGGAAGTCGCCCTGCTCTCCACCTGCAACCGGACCGAGTTGTACGCGGTGGCCAACGACGACGGCCAGGCGCTGGCCGACTGGCTCGCCACGCATCCCGACGACGTCGGCGACCTGCACGCCTATCTGTACCGCCATCGCGATGCCGATGCCGTGCGGCATCTGTTCCGCGTGGCGACCGGCCTCGATTCGCTCGTGCTCGGCGAGCCGCAGATCCTCGGACAGGTGAAGGATGCCTGGGCGACCGCGCGCCACGCCGGCACGCTGGGCAGCCAGCTCGACCGCCTGTTCCAGCATGCCTTCACCACGGCCAAGCGCGCGCGAACCGATACGCGCATCGGGGCCAACCCGGTGTCGGTCGCGTCGGCGGCGGTGCGCCTGGCGCAGGAGTCCTTCGCCCGCCTGGAAGACTCGACCGTGCTGATGATCGGCGCCGGCGAGACCATCGAACTGGCCGCGCGCCACCTCGTACAGGCACGCGCCAGGCGCCTGCTCGTCGCCAACCGGACGCTCGCGCACGCGCAGGAGCTGGCCAGCCGCCACGGCGGTTTCGCCCTGCCGCTGAGCGAGATCGACAAGCACCTGGGCGAGGCCGACGTGGTGATCTCCGCCACCGCCAGCCGCGATCCGATCCTGCAACGCCCGCACGTCGCCGCCGCGCTGGCCACGCGCAAGCACCGGCCGATGCTGCTGCTCGACCTCGCCGTGCCGCGCGACATCGCGCCGGACGTGGCCGAGCTGAAGGACGTGTTCCTCTACACGGTCGACGACCTGGAACGCGCCATCGAAGACAACCGCCGCAGCCGGCGCGAAGCGGCGACGGAAGCCGAAGCGATCGTCGAACTGCAGGTCGCGCGCTTCACCGAAACGCTGGTCGCCAGCACGCGCACCGAACCGCTCAAGCGCCTGCGCGCGCACGGCGAAGCGGCGAAGGCCGACGTGCTGTCGCGCGCGCAACAGCAGCTCGCCGCGGGCCAGGATCCGGCCGAGGTGCTGAATTACCTCGCACACACGCTCACCAACCGCCTGCTGCACGCGCCGACGATCGCGCTGCGCGAAGCGGCACTCACGGGCAACGCGGAACTCGCACGCGCGGCGGAACGACTCTTCGCCGAAAGCGACGTGGCGCGGAACGAAAGCCGGCTCGAGGGCAACGACAAGCGCGAAGCCTAGCGACGCCCGCGCGTCCGCTTTGCCCGCCTTTCGTTCCCGCACCGGTTCCCGCCCATGACGCCCAGCCTGCGCCGCAAACTCGAAGCCCTCGCCGAACGCCGCGACGAACTCGAACGCCTGCTCTCCGATCCCGACGTCATCGGCGACGCGGAGCGCTTCCGCCGCTTCTCGCGCGAGTTCGCGCAACTGGAGCCGGTGGCCAACGCGCTGAAGGCCGAAGCGCAGGCGAAGGACGACCTGGCTGCCGCGCAGGCGATGCGCGACGACCCGGAACTGGCCGAACTCGCGCAGGACGAAATCGTCGCCGCGCAGGATCGGCTGGAACGGCTGGATACCGAGCTGCTCGCGCACCTGATCCCGAAGGACCCGCGCGACGAAGGCGACCTGTACTTGGAAGTGCGCGCGGGCACCGGCGGCGACGAAGCGGCGATCTTCGCCGGTGACCTGTTCCGCATGTACGCGCGCTATGCCGAACGCCAGGGCTGGAAGGTCGAGATCGAGTCGGCCAATCCCGGCGAACACGGCGGCTTCAAGGAAGTCATCGCGCGCGTGGAAGGCCGCGGCGCGTACTCGAGGCTGAAGTTCGAGTCCGGCACGCACCGCGTGCAGCGCGTGCCCGAGACCGAGTCGCAGGGGCGCATCCACACCTCGGCGGCGACGGTGGCGATCATCCCGCTGGAAGCCGAAGGCGATCCGGTCGAGATCAACCCCGCCGACCTGAAGGTGGACACCTTCCGCTCCAGCGGCGCCGGCGGCCAGCACGTCAACAAGACCGAGTCGGCGATCCGCATCACCCACGTGCCCAGCGGCATCGTGGTCGAAAGCCAGACCGAGCGCAGCCAGCACGCCAACCGCGACAAGGCGATGAAGCGGCTGGCCGCGATGCTCGCCGAAGCGCAGGCGGCGAAGGCCGCGGCGGCGCAGGCGTCGATGCGGAAGCTGCAGGTCGGCAGCGGCGACCGCAGCCAGCGCATCCGCACCTACAACTTCCCGCAGGGCCGCATCACCGACCATCGCGTCGAAGGCCTGACCCTCTACGACCTGCCCAACGTGATCCAGGGCGACCTGGACGAACTCGTCGGCCGCCTGCAGCACGAGCACCAGGCCGACGAGCTCGCGCGCCTGACGCAGGAAGGCTGACGCGCCACGCGCCGGGACACGGCCTGCCGCGCGAGGCGACTCGGCGCCGGCCGCACACCGACTTGATCGACGCCAAAGGCGCCGCCGCGCGCGTTGACTACAATCGACCGACCTCCGAGCACGGACACGCCCATGCCCCTCGCGATCAAGCGCGCCACGCTGGACGACCTGGACGCCGTCGTACCGCTGTTCGACGCGTATCGACGCTTCTACGCGCAGCCATCCGACGAGCCGCGAGGCCGCGAGTTCCTGGGCGCGCGCCTGGCCGCGAACGAGTCGGTGATCCTGCTCGCGACGGACGCCGATCGCGCCATTGGCTTCACCCAGCTCTACCCGATGTTTTCCTCCGTGCGCACGGGCCGGTTGTGGATCCTCAACGATCTCTACGTCGATGCGGACGCGCGCCGCAGCGGCGCAGGCCGTGCGTTGCTCGACGCCGCGGCCGGGTTCGCGCGTGCCGACGGCGCGGTGGGCATCGTGCTGGAAACCACGCGCGACAACGCCACCGCACGGGCGCTCTATCGCGCCGCAGGCTGGGAGGAAGCGGATACGCAGTGGTATTCGCTGTCGTTCGCCGAGAACGTGCGCAACGAGCCGGTGTTCTCCTACGGCACGCTGCAGGACGAGGCGGTGCAGCAGCGGCTGTTCGGCCGCACGCTCCCGGGGGTCGCGGACGCGCTGCCGGGCTACCGCATGGACTGGCTGGAGGAGCGCGATGCCGCCGCCGTCAGCGCCAGCGGCATCGTGCGCCATCCGGTGGTGCGCGCCAGCGGCCAGGCGCAGGACCGCGTGCCGGGCACCCTGCTCTGGTTGAGCGCGGCCGAACTGGCACAGGCCGATGCCTACGAGGCCGGCGACTATCGCCGGGTGCGCGTGCGCCTGGCTTCCGGCGCGGACGCCTGGCTGTACGAGGAAGCCTGAGCGTCGTGCACGACGATCCACGCACCGAACTGCGCCGCGCGTTGCAGCGCAATCCCGGCGACGGCTTCGCCTGGATCCTGCTCGCCGAACACGAACTCGACCGCGGCGATGCCGTGGCCGGCGAAGCCGCATCGCGCCGCGCACTGGCGCTGCGGCCCGGGCATCCCGAAGCGCTGGCGCGCCTGGGTCGCGCGCAGTGGATGCTGGGGCGCACCACCGATGCCGTCGACAGCCTGCGCGCGGCGGCCGCGAATGCGCCGGAGCATCCGGGCATCGCGGTGTGGCTGGGCCACGTCCTGGAAGACGTCGGCGAAGCCGAGGCCGCCGCCGACGCCTATGCCCGCGCGCACGCGCTCGCGCCGCAGGAGCCGCAGATCGCCGCCTACCTGCTGGCGTGGCGGCGCAAGCTCTGCGACTGGCGCGATCTCGACGCGCTTGCCGCCCAGGTGCGCGCGGCGGTGAACGATGGGACCGCCTCGGTCGAACCGTTCGCCTTCCTCAGCGAGGACGCAAGCGCGGCCGAGCAGCTTCGCTGCGCGCGCCTGCGCGCGGGCACGATCGCCCGCCAGATCCGTCCCATGCCGCCTTCGCCGCAGCGCGCGGAGGGGCGCCTTCGCGTGGGCTTCCTGTCGAACGGATTCGGCGCGCATCCCACCGGGTTGCTGACGGCTGCGCTGTTCGAGCAGCTGCGGGAACTCGACGCCTTCGACGTGCACCTGTTCGCATTGAATGCGGACGACGGCAGCCCGATCCGCATGCGCCTGCAGTCGGCCGCGCACCGCCTGCACGACGTGTCGCAGCAACCGCATGCGCGCGTGGCGCAGCGCATCCGCGACGCGGGCATCGACGTGCTGTTCGACCTGCGCGGCTGGGGCGGTGGCGGCACGCCGGAAGTCCTGGCGATGCGCCCCGCGCGCGTGCAGGTGAACTGGCTGGCATATCCGGGCACGTCCGGCGCGCCGTGGATCGACTTCGTGCTCGCCGACGGCTTCGTGCTGCCGGAGGGCATCGAGCGCGATTTCAGCGAACGCGTGGTTCGCCTGCCGCGATGTTTCCAGCCCTCCGACACCACGCGCGCGATCCCGCCGCCGCCGTCGCGCGCGGAGTGCGGCCTGCCCGACGACGGCGTCGTGTTCTGCTGCTTCAACAACAGCTACAAGCTCAATCCGCGCAGCATGGCGCGTGCGTTCGCGATCCTGCGCGCCGTGCCGGGCAGCGTGCTGTGGCTGTTGTCCGGACCGGGCAACGCCGACGCCTGCCTGCGCGCCGCGGCACGCTTGAACGGCGTTGATGCGCAGCGCCTGGTGTTCATGCCCAAGCAGCCGCACGCGGCATACATGGCGCGATTGCAGCACGCCGATCTGTTCCTCGACACCGAACCGTACAACGCCCACACCACGGCGTCGGACGCCCTGTGGGCGGGCTGCCCGGTGCTCACGCGACCGGGCGCCACGTTCGCCGCACGCGTGGCCGGCAGCCTGAACCACCACCTGGGCCTGCCGGCGATGAACGTCGACACCGACGAGGCCTTCGTCGCACGCGCCGTCATGCTCGCCCGCGATCCGACCGCATTGCAGGCGCTGCGCGCCGAACTCGCGCTGCGCCGGCACGACAGCGGCCTGTTCGACATGGCCGGCTTCGCCCGTGATTTCACCGACGCCGTGCAGCGCATGGCGCGATCCCCCACCGCGTAGGAGTACGCTGCCCGCATGACCGCCACCACCGACCTGATTGCGCTGAACCTGTGCGTGCTCACCGTGTCCGACACGCGCACGCTGGCCGAAGACAGCTCGGGCGACTACCTCGTGCAGTCGCTGACCGAGGCCGGCCACCGCCTCGCCGAACGCGCCCTGATGAAGGACGACCGCTACCAGCTGCGCGCCGTGGTCTCGCGCTGGATCGCCGACGACGGCGTCGATGGCGTGCTGGTCACCGGCGGCACCGGGTTCACCGGGCGCGATTCCACGCCCGAGGCCCTGCTGCCGCTGCTCGACAAGCAGATGGACGGCTTCGGCGAGTTGTTCCGCGCGGTGAGTTTCGAGGAGATCGGCACTTCGACGCTGCAATCGCGCGCGTTCGCGGGACTGGCGAACGGCACGTTCGTGTTCGCCCTGCCCGGTTCGACGTCCGCCTGCCGCACGGCGTGGGAGAAGATCATCCGCGCGCAGCTCGACTCGCGTACGAAACCCTGCAATCTCGCGACGCTGCGTCCGCGCTTGCGCGAACGCTGACGCGCGCGTCACCGGCCCGACGTCACCGTCGTGGCCGTCCGATCCACCGATGCGGAGTGCGCCATGTCGCTGGACACCACCCTGCGTTTGCTCGCCAAGGCCAGCGGCATGAGCGCCGCCGACCTCGCCACCGCGATTCCGCGCGCCGGCGTCGCGACGGTGAGCGCCTGGCTGCGCGGCGACAAGTTGCCCGGGCGCGAACAGCTCGACGCGCTCGCGCGTGCATTCGGCGTGCCGGCCGGCGCCTTGCTCGCCGAACTGGCCAGCACGCTCGATCCGGCGCGCACGCAGGGCGAACACGACCTGCTCGCCGCCTACCGCGCGCTCGACACGCGCCTGCAGGGCGCGCTGCTGGAAGTCGCACGCAGCATGGCCGGCACGCGCCGGCGCAGCGCGACGAAGCCGAACGCGGGTGCCGGCTCGCGCGCCCGCACGCGCCGGAGCCCATCGTGATGGCCAAGCTCAAGCGCAAGCATTACGAAGCGGCCTTGGAACCGTTGCAGGTCGAACTGGTCGAAATGGCGCGCTGGCTGGCCGACACCGGCCGGCGTCTGGTCGTGCTGTTCGAAGGCCGCGACACCGCCGGCAAGGGCGGCGCCATCGACGCTATCGCCGAGCATCTCAATCCGCGCCAGTGCCGCATCGTCGCGTTGCCCAAACCGGCCGATCGCGAGCAGACGCAGTGGTATTTCCAGCGCTACGTGCCGCACCTGCCGGCGGCGGGCGAAATCGCCCTGTTCGATCGCAGCTGGTACAACCGCGCCGGCGTCGAAAAGGTGATGGGATACGCCGATGCCGAACAGGTACGCACGTTCCTGCGGCAGGCGCCGGTGTTCGAACAGTTGCTGGTCGACGACGGCATCGTGCTGTTCAAGTACTGGCTGTGCTGCGACCAGGCCAAGCAGGAGGAGCGCTTCGCCGAACGGCTGGAGGACCCGCTCAAGCGCTGGAAGCTCTCGCCCATCGACGCGGCCTCGCGCGAGCGCTACGACGACTACACCAGCGCGCGCGAGGCGATGCTCGAGGCGACGCACACCGAGCACGCGCCGTGGACGCTGGTGGATTTCAACGACCAGCGACGCGGCCGGCTCGCACTGATCCGCGACCTGCTCTCGCGCATTCCCGACAAGCGCGTGCCGGAGCACTGCGTCGAGTTCCCGCCGCTGCCGGGCAAGCCGAAGAAGGAGCGCTACACGGTGATCGAGCCGATCGTGCCCGGCGACGACGCGGACTGACCGCTCACCAGTTCCAGCGCATCCCGAGCTTGCCGTCCCACGCGTCGAAACGGTTGCCGCCGAAGCTGCGCTGGTAGCCGACGTTCGCGTACCACGCCGTGTTGCGGCCGATCTGGCGCGTCATGCCGGCATTCAACTGCCACCAGCTGCCGGAGATATCGGCCTGGAACGGCAGATCGCCTCTGGCCGAGGAGAACAGCGTCAGCGGCTCGCCCTCGAACTCGTGCCACACGTTCGCGCGCAGCCAGCCGCTCATCAGGCGCGGCGTGCCGTCGCTGGCCGGCTGCAGCCGCCAGTCCTTCGCCCAACGCACGCCCAGGCGCGCGGCAAGCGATTCGGCATCGCGGAAGCGCACCTGCGCAACCACATCGTCGCCTTCGAAATCGTCCACGCGCTGGTAGACGATCTGCGCCTGCGGCTCGAAACGCGCGGCGTCGTCGCCACCCTCGCAGCCCAGCCGCATGCCGCCTTCCACCGACGCCGCCCAGCCGAACGTGTCGGACGTGAGCCGCAGGCCGCGCGTCGAATGCGCCTCGACATCGCTCCAGGTGCCCTGCACCACCGCATCCACGTAACTGCCGCAGGGCCAGAAGTGGGTCCAGTAGCCGCCGAGCGAGGTGCCTTCGACCTTGTCCTTGCCCACGCGCAGGCGGTCGTAGTGGGTCACGTCGCTCTTGATGCGCCCCTGCCCGAGGTAGAGGCCGGCGTGGTCGCGTTGACCGTCGTCGCGCTGTTCGCGCCACACGTCCGTGCCGACCTGCAGCGCGAGCACGTCGTAGTCGTATCCCGGGCCGGTGCCGAGGATGCCGCGGCGATCGCCCTCGACGTCGCCGGCCTCGCCGATCACCCGCACCCAGGCGCCGTTGAACGAGGTGCGCGCGCGCAGATCGTCGCGATCGCGCAGTTGCTCTTCCTCGCCGACGCGTTCGTGCAGGTTGCCCAGCGTGCTCCAGCCCAGGCGCAGCGCCATCGCCGGCAACGCGGCGTAGAGCGAGACCTCCGCGCGGTAGTTCGGGACCGGCGGCACGGGCCGGGGCGGCTTCGGCGGCGTCGGTGTCGGCGGTATCGGGGGATCGGGCGGCGTGGGCGGCGTCGGCGGCTCGGGGGGATCGGGCGGCACCGGCGGCGGAGCGGGCGGATCGGGCGCCGGCGGGTTCGGATTCGGCGGCGTCGGGTCGGGCGGCAGGTCGCAGCCCGCGGCGGAAGGATTGACCGTGCAGTCGACCGTGGAGCGCAGGTACCAGTTCGACGGGCTCGAACCGTCGCGGCTGCCGCGCTGCAGCGTGTACTCGTATGCGCCGGCGAGCACCAGCGAACCGAGTTCGAACGCATCCGCCCCGGTGACGCCGCCGTTGATCGCGTCGACCAGCAGGATGCCGTCGCCCGGCGTGAGCGCGCCCGCACCGCCTGCGTTGGCGATCGTCACGCTCGCCGTGCCGGTGGTCGCCTGGCCGCCGTCGATGATCAGCACGTCCGACGGCGAACCGTCCGTGTCGAGGAACGCGTTCATCGCCAGCGTGCCGCTGCCGGCGAAGTAGTTGCGCGTGGCCAGCACCTTGAAGTCGCCGTTCACCGGCGGCGCGAACGCCACCACGCCGGTGTTCGACAGATCGCCGGTGAGCAGCGAATCGGCGGTGACGGTCCATTGACTGGTGCCGTCCACGCTCACGTCGGTGACGCGATACGCCGCGCCGCTCCACTGCGAACCATCGGCGAGCGCGATGTTCGCTTCCGCCGCCCTGTCGGCGTAGGCATTGCCGCTCAGCCGGCTGTCGCCGCCCAGGCTCAGGTTGACGCGCGTCGGGGTGCCGCTGGTCGCTCCCACGGCGGCCGCGTACAGCACGTACGTGCCGGTGGTGCTCGCGCTCGCGCCGTTGGACATCGTCATGTCGAACAGGCCGTCGGCGACGATGGTCGTGCCCGATTCGCTCGACAGCGTGCCGCCGCTCATCGTGACGACGTTGACGTTCGCCGAGGTCAGTGCGGTGGAGGAAATGCCGCGCGTGTTCGCGCCCGTCGCGCGCACCGTGCTGTCCACCAGGTGCACGGTGCCCGGGCCGCTGAAGCTTTCCAGCCGCACCGCCGCACTGCCGCCGGAGGTGTTCACCGCGGTCCGGTGGGCGGTGATGGTGCCGTTCGAGGCGACCATCAGACCGCGCGACATCGAGCCGGTGGTGGTGATCGTGTTGTCGTTGAGTTCGATGGAACTGTTGCCTGGCCCGTTCTGCCCCGCGTAGGCGCCGATGCCGGTCGTGGTCGGCACGTCGATCGTCGTGCCGTTGCTGACGATGCGCGCCTGCGCGTCCGCGGTGCCGCCGAACACGCCGGTGCTCGCGCGCAACGCGGCCAGCAGGCTGGCCGCCTGCGAGTTGTACGACGGACCCAACAACGCGTTCGGCCCGGCGAGCGACGTGCTCGACGCTCCGAGCAGCCGGTACGCCGGATGGTGCGATTCGTTGCCGCTCATGTAGACCGGCGCAAGCGTGATCGTGCTGCGGCCCGAGAGCGTGACCGTGGCGTCCGCGCTCGTGTCTTCACCGGCGCCGTTGGAACCCGACAACGCCCACACGCCCGCACCGACGCCCGCGCCGCGGATCGTCAGGTCCTGGAAGCTCGCGTTCGCGTTGTTGGCGACGAGCACGCCCAGGCCGGAGCTCTCGCTCGTGCTCACCGAGGCCGGCGCCGTGGGGAAGTTCAGCGTCAACGGCGCGGCGAACGTGGTGGTCGTGTTGTCGACGGTGACCCCGACGTTGCCGGTGCCGAGCATGTTGACGAAGAAGTCCGCCGGCAGGCTCACCTGGCCGCCATCGTGCACATAGACGCCCATCGCGTTCGCGCCGCGCAACGCGAGCGTGGCGCGTCCGGTGACGTTGATGCGGCTGCCGGCGCCGGCGCCCAGGCCGACCGCCTGCAGCGCCGAACTCTGGAGATCGACGTTGTCGATCAGATTGACGATGCCGCCGCTTTCGGCGATCACGCCCTGCCCGTTGGAGACCAGCGCCGCCGCGGTCGCGGTGTTCAGATACGACACGCCGGTCGCGTTGATCGTGCCGCCCAGCGCGATCAGGCCGCCACCGTTGCCATTGCCGGTGATGTTCGCGCCATCGATCGTGACAATGGTTCCGGCGCCGTTCGCCAGCACCGCGTGGCCGCTGAAGATGTTCATCGACAGCCCGTTCACCTGGATGACGCCCGTCCCGCTGGCCTGGAGCCCGTTGCCGACCTGCACGTCGAACAGGCTGGAGGTGACCACGAGCGTGCCGCCGCTGACGTCGGCGCCCGGGCTGTTGCCGGTGGAAGTAACCGTGGTGCCCTCGACGACCTCCACGGTGCCGGTCGTGACGACGATGGGTCCCGCCACCGGTCCCGGGCCGATCGCGAAGGCGGACGGCGGGGGGATCAGGAGCCAGGCCACCGGCACGAGCGTCGCGCGCCAGGAAGACAGCGACCGCGCGATCGCGCAGGCCAGGACATGGGAATGCGTGGGCCGCGCGCGGCGCGGCTGGGGGGCCTGGTCCATGGAACGTTCCTTCGATCCGTGGCGACCGCGAGGGTCGTCGGCACCGCTCAGTGTCGAGCAGATTCCGTGAAGATCATCGTCACAAACCCGAACGCAGCGCGCGTTCTGGACGCCTCCAACGGCGCCGCGGTTTGGAAAGAAATACAGGCTGCCGAGCGCCAGACCGCGTGCGGCGGCGGGCGTTCGGTCAGCCGGTGACGAAGCCCTCGCCCGCCTCCTCGTCGCGCGCGGGCAGGCGTTCAAGATCGTCCACGCGCGCCATCGGCGGACCTTCGCGCAGCCACGCCGCCAACGCGTCGATCGCCGCGTCGTCGCCGGCGGCGAGCACTTCCACGCGCCCGTCGTCCAGGTTCTTCGCGAAGCCGCGAAGCCCCAGTGAACGGGCGCGGTCCCGCGTGGCGGCGCGGAAGAACACGCCCTGCACCTTGCCGCTCACGACGAAGCGCGCGGCGCTCACGACCGGCCGGCCGCTTGCGGACCGCCGGCCTTGGCGATCGCCGCTTCGATGTCCTTGGCCGTCACCGGACCGAGGAACTTGTCGGCGACGCGGCCGTCCGGCGCGATCAGGTAGGTCATCGGCAGGCCGCGCGGCGTGGCGAAATCGGCCGGCGGATTGAAGGTGTCGACGACCGCGATCGGGTACACGACCGGGTGCAGCTTCAGGAACACCTTCATGTCGTCCGGGCTGATGTCCTCGTACGCCAGGCCGACGACCTCGATGTGCTCACGCATCGCATCCAGCGCCGACAGCTCCGGCATTTCCTTCAGGCACGGCTTGCACCACGTCGCCCAGAAATTCACCACGACCCACTTGCCGCGGCGCGCGGCGAGGTCGTACGGCTGGCCTTCGACGGTGGAAATGACGAGCTTGGGAACCTCGACGCCGCCCTCGCGCAGCGGATGATCAGACGTCTGCGGCAACGTCAGCGCGCCGGTGTCGGACGGCGTCTGCGGCGCGGCGAGGTCGGTGTCAGCCGGCTTGTCCTTCTGGCAACCGGCGAGCAGCGCGGCGGCGACGGCCGCAGCGGCGAGAAGGGAACGCGTGGGCGCGCGGCTGGGCATGTCAGACCTCGTCGGCTTGGATGGAAGATGCGCGCCGCTTGAGCAGCTCGCGCAGGGGAAGACGCAGTTCGTCGAGCGCGGCGATCGCCGAGCGCCCGAGCGAGTCGTCGCGGCACGGCAGCACCGCTTCGGCGACCGGAATGCGCAACTGGCAGGCTTCGTACAGCTCGGCCAGCGAAAGCTCGTCCAGGTCGCGCGTGAGCAGCCACTCGCCGGTCTCCGCGCGACGCACGACGTTGATGGTGTTCAGTTGCGCCAGCATCTGCTGCACCAGCGCGTCGGTGAGCATCGGCTCCATCGCTTCGATCTCGTCGCTGTGCAACCCGCGGCCCTGTTTGCGCACTTCGTTGAAGCGGGCCAGCAGGCGCAGCAGGCCATAGATCTCGAAGCCCAGCGGCAGGCGCATGCCGACCGGCTGGTAGCGGAACTCCGACATCGACGAGGCCAGCGAAGCCCCGAGCAGGATGGCGACCCAGCTCAGGTAGATCCACAGCAGGAAGATCGGCACGAAGGCGAGCGTGCCGTAGATCTTCGAATACGAGTTGAAGTTGCCCAGGTACAGGCCGATGCCCCACTTCACCATCTCGAACAGCACCGCCGCCAGCGCTGCGCCGGCGAACGCGTGGCGCCAGTGGATCGTGCGGTGGGGCACCACGCGGTAGACCGCCGCGAAGGCCAGCAACTCCAGCGTCATCGGCGACAGGCGCAGCATCAGCGTCTGCAGCGTGCGGCCGGCTTCGGTCTCGAACATCGACATCGCGAAGAACTTCGCCGATAGCGCCAGGCTCGCCGCGGCCATCAACGCGCCCAACGTCAGCACCGTCCAGTACACGAGGAAGCGGCCGATGCGCGGGCGCGCCGATTCCACCCGCCAGATGCGGTTGAACGCCGATTCCACGCCGTTGAGCGTGATCAGCAGCGACACGACCAGCGCGATCACGCCCGCGGCCGTCAGCTGGCCGGCGTTCGCCGAGAACTGCTTGAGGTAGGCCTCCACCGAGCGCGCCGCGCTGGGCACGAAGTTGGAGAAGATGTAATCGCTGAGCCGGTCGCTCCATTCGCCGAACACCGGGAACGCCGACAGCACGCCGAACACCACCATCGACAGCGGCACCAGCGCGAACACCGTCGTGTAGGCCAGCGCGCCGGCGGCCTGGAACAGGTTGTCCTCGAGGAAGCGTCGCGCCAGGAAACGGAAGAACGTGCCGACACGGGCGCGGTCGCGCGCGCGGTCGCTCCAGCGATACAGGGTGTTCAGTGGCTCCATCGGGCGGAGGTTAACCGATGGGGGTGAGAAGGCGCTGATGGCGACCCACTGTTCGCGCGCCTTCGAACGCCCGGGCGTTGCGCGTTCGGGCCGCGGGGGGCCACTCAGCCGCACCTGTGAGGCTCCCACCCCCCAGTGCTGTCGTCTCCAACCCGCGCCCACTATCCTTCCCGTCCAGATGAGGAGGACGCGATGCCCGAGATCCTGGTGCTCTATTACAGCCGCGGCGGTTCGGTGGCGCGGTTGGCGCGGCAGATCGCGCGCGGCATCGGCGAGGTCGACGGCGTGTCCGCCCGCATCCGCACCGTGCCGCCGGTCTCGGCGGTGACGCAGTCCGCCGCGCCGCCCGTGCCCGAGGACGGCGCGCCCTACGTCGAGCCGCGCGACCTGGTCGAATGCGCCGGCCTCGCGCTCGGCAGCCCGACCCGCTTCGGCAACATGGCCGCGCCGGTGAAGTACTGGCTCGATGGCCTGGTCGGCGAATGGACCAGCGGCACGCTGGTCGGCAAGCCGGCGGCGGTGTTCACGTCCACCGCGACGATGCACGGCGGGCAGGAGTCGACGCTGCTGACGATGATGGTCCCGCTGCTGCACCAGGGCTGCGTGCTGATGGGCATTCCCTACACCGAAGCCGCGCTGAGCACCACGCGCAGCGGCGGCACGCCGTATGGCGCCTCGCACGTGGCGGGCAACGGCGACGATCCGCAACCCACCGACGAGGAGGCGCAACTCGCGCGCGCGCTCGGCCGCAGGCTGGCGACGCTGGTCGCCAAGGTGTCCGGATGAACGCGCGCCACGTGCTGGTGATCGCGCTGCTCGCGCTGGCGGCGACCTTCATCGCCTGGTTCGCGCCGCATCCTTCGCCGGTCGCCGAGCTGCTGGTGTTCGCGTTCCCGCCGCTCGCGCTGGCGATGGGCGTGCTGCGCCGGCGGAGGACCGCGCCGTTCTGGGCCGGCGTGCTGGGGCTGGCGTGGTTCAGCCATGGCGTGATGGTCGCCTGGTCCCGTCCGGCCGAACGCGGCTTCGCGCTGGCCGAGGTCGTGCTGGCGCTGGCGATCATCTTCGCCGCCAGCCTGCCCGGCCTGCGCGCCCGGTTCGGCAGGAAACCGCGTCCGTAGCTGGGCAGCGAGCGCCCCGGTCTGGCGTGGCCGGTCCACGCCGCGCTCGCAGGCCGGGAGGCCACGCGCTGCGGCGCGCCATCGCTGGAAACGCTGATCGCACGAGGCGCGGCTACAATTGCGCGCACATCCCTTGCGCGCGTACTTCGATGGACCAGCTCTGCATCGTCACCACCGGCGGCACGATCGACAAGATCTACTTCGACGACAAGTCGGACTACCAGATCGGCGAGCCGCAGATCGGCGGCATCCTGCGCGAGCTGGGCGTGGCGTTCCGCTTCAACGTGATTCCGATCCTGCGCAAGGATTCGCTGCACATCACGCCCGAGGACCGCGAGCTCATCCGCGCGACGATCGCCGCGCAGCCGGCCAGGCACGTGCTGCTGACGCACGGCACCGACACCATGGTCGAAACGGCGAAGGTGCTGTCCAGCCTCACCGACAAGACCATCGTCCTGACCGGCGCGCTGAGCCCGGCGCGCTTCCGCGGCTCGGATGCCGAATTCAACGTCGGTTGCGCCGTCGGCGCCGTGCAGTCGCTGCCGCCGGGCGTCTACATCGCCATGAACGGCCGCATCTGGGACCCGACGAAGGTCCGCAAGAACGTCGACGCCAACCGCTTCGAGCAGATCGGATGAAAAAAGGCCCCGGCGAGGCCGGGGCCGAGGATGCCGCGCGGGAGAGGAGAACGCGGCATCGGCGCGCGCCCGCAAGGCGTCGGGCGCGCGCGTTCGCAGTGCAGCGTCAGAACGTGATCGACCAGCTGTTGATGTAGCCGGTATCGCCGGCGGCGTTGTCGTTCACGCGCAGCCTCCACGTTCCGTTGAGCGGTTCGCTCGTCAGGCTCTTCGTGTAGGTGCCGACGAGGTTGTCGGCGCTGCCGCCGGTGCGGTTGTGGATGTTGTAGAGCGTGCCGTCCGGTGCGACCAGGTCCACCTTCAGATCGCCGCGATACGTGTGGACGATGTTGACGTTGATGGAGGCGTTGCTCGGCGCATTGCCGGTGCGGCCGGACACGGCGATCGGGCTGTCGACGGTGGTGTTGTCGCTGATCGCGTAGTCGGTGGCGTTGCTGTAGGTCTGCGTGCCGCCGCCGGTGCTGCCGCTACGGAACGCGGCGATCGTCGCCTTGGTGTTCACCAGCACGCGCTGGTTGTGGCTGGTGGACGCGGTGCCCATCGCGACGCCGCCGTAGGTGACGTCCGGATTCGACCAGTAGTTCAGGCGCGGGCAGCCGCCGCTGCAGTCGTACGCCATGATGGTGCGCCAGGCGTTGTTCGGCGCGCGATAGCCGTGTCCGTACGCGTACGGCGAGGTGCTCGGGTCGGTCGCCGGATCGTGGCGCGCCGACTGCAGGTGGCCGACTTCGTGCGCGAAGGAGTAATAGCCCGTCGCGCAATCCCAGTACGCGGTGGCGAAGGCCGTCGTCGCGCTCGAACCGATGCCCGACGCCAGGCCGCACGCGGAACCGTCGTTGCCGATCAGCACGGCGACGTCGGCCGCGGTGCTGTCGCGCAGCGCGTGGATGCTGTCCATGTAACCGTCGGACGTGCCACGGAAGCGCGAGAGGTCGGTGCTCATGCCCACTTCGCTGTAGGACACCGTCGTGTACCCGGCCAGCTCCATGTTGATGCCCACGTTCGAGTTGACGTAGCCCTGGTTCGATTCGGCCACGGCGAGCTGCGCCAGCGCCTGCATGTCGCCGCCGTAGGCGGAGACGGCGGCGTTGGTCGCCACGACGAGCACGCGGATCGTCGCCGTCGGACCCGGGTCGATCGCGAGCGCGCCGACCATGCCCGTCGGCGCGGCCATGTTGACCTGCGGCAGGTCGCGGAATGCGGCCGGGTGATCCGGCGGCATCGCGCGCTCGTTGACTTCGATCACCGCGTGGCTGCCGTCGGGCAGCGGCCGGATGCGATACAGCTGGCCGTTCACGCGCACGTTGCCGGTGACGCCCTGTCCGTGGCGGACGAGGATCACCGAGTTGTTTTCGTCGCGGCGCACTTCGCGCGCGGTCATCGTGCGCGCCTTGCTGGTCTCGCGCACATGGCCGATCCAGGTGAGGCTGCCATCGGGATTGGCGGTGGTTTTCTCGAGCACGGCGGTGACGTTCTTCAGGCCGAGGTCCAGGCCGATCTCGGCGTTCTGCGCGCTTACCGCGCCGGGGTCGGCACGCAGCGCGCGCAGCGACATGGACGCCGGGCGCGAGGCGAGCTGGCCGGCGGTGCTGGCCGATTCGGCCTGCACCTGCGCGGGACCGAGGAACAGCGGCTGCGCGGCGAAGGCGGTGCCGGATACGACGAGTGCGCAGGCGGCGATCGACAGCCGTGCGCGAAGCGAAGCAGTGCGGTTCATGGAAGCGTTCTCCTGCGTGGATGGGTGTCCGTTACCGCGGCGCTCGGGCAATGCGCTGGAGTGCGAGCGTCGATGTTTCGCCGACCCTCGCCCAACCCCTCCCCCGGCGGGAGAGGGGTCCAAGCGAACTGCAAAGCGCTGCGGCAGGCAGACCGCTCCGGAATCCCGGAGCGGGTGTCGCACTTCGGCCGATCGATCAGAACGTCACCGACCAGCTGTTGAGGTAGCCGGTGTCGCCCGCCGCGTTGTCGTTCACGCGCAGCTTCCACGTGCCGTTGAGCGGCTCGCTCGACAGGTTGAACGTCACCGTCTTGTTGACGTTGTCCGCGCTGCCGCCGCTCCGGTTGTGGACGTTGTAGAGGCTGCCGTCCGGCGCGACGAGGTCCACCTTCAGATCGCCCTGGTAGGTGTGCACGATCGCGACGGTGACCGACGCGCTGGCCGGCGCGTTACCGCTGCGGCCGGACACCGTGATCGGGCTTTCGACCGTGGTGTTGTCGCCGATCGCGTAATCGGTGCCGTTGGTGTAGGTCTGCGTACCGCCGCCACCGCCTGCGGTGTAACTGCCGGTGAGGCTCAGGCCCGAGAACGCCGAGTAGCCGCGCACGAGCACGTGGTACGTCCCGGCCTGTGCGGTGGCGATGTTGCAGGTCTCGGCATTGGTGCTGCCTTCGGACTTGCAGTCGTAGCTCGTCGTGCTCGGCGCGCTGCCGAACTTCACGAACAGGTCGGCATCGCCGCTGCCGCCCGAGGTCACGAACTTCAGCCCCGTGGCGCCGGCCGGCACGACCAGCGTGTAGCGCAGTTCGGTGCCCGCGCTGCCCGACAGGCCGGTCACCGGAACGCCGTTGGTGAGCGTGCCGGTCGGCGGCGGCGTGGTGCCGTTGGCCGCGTCGACCACCGCCTTGGCGTTGAGGATGCCCGGACCGATCGTCTGCGACGGCGTGGACGGGAACGCGGTGACGTTCGCCTTGATCAGCGCTTCGACCTGCGCCGGCGTCTTCGGCGTGGTCGCCACCGACTGCAGCAGCGCGACCACGCCGGCCACGTGCGGCGTCGCCATCGAGGTGCCGTTGTACGACGCGTAGGTTTCCGAACCCGGTGTGGTCGACCCGGTGTTGAGCGTGGACAGGATGTTCGAGCCCGGCGCGGCGATGTCGATCAGCGAGCCGTAGTTGGAGAAGCTCGAACGCGCGCCGGTGCTGGTGGTGGAGGCCACCGCGATGACGTTGTTGCAGTTCGCCGGCGAGGCGTTGGACACGTTCACGTTGTCGTTGCCGGCGGCGATCACCAGCGTGGTGCCGCGCGAGACGGCGCTGTTGATCGCGTTCTGCGTCGTGGTGCCGCACGCGCCGCTGCCGCCGAGGCTGAGGTTGATCACCTCGGCCGGATTCGCGTTCGCCGGCACGCCGCTGACGGTGCCGCCGGACGCCCAGATGATCGCGTCGGCGATGTCGGAGTCGTAGCCGCCGCAGGTGCCCAGCACGCGCACCGGCACGATCTTCGCGCCGTACGCCACGCCCGCCACGCCCTTGGCGTTGTTGGTCACCGCGGCGATCGTGCCGGCCACGTGCGTGCCGTGCCAGCTCGACGGCTGCGCCGCGTGCGAGAAGCCGCACTGGTTCGCGCTGATCCAGTCGCCCGGATCGCTCGGGTCGCTGTCGCGGCCGTTGCCGTCGTTCGAGACGGCGGTGTCGATGATGAAGTCGTAACCGGGCAGCACGTTCGCCGACAGATCGCTGTGGCTGGTGATGCCGGTGTCGAGCACCGCCACGACCGAGCCCGCGCCGTTGGTCACGTCCCAGGCCTGGTTGGCCTTGATGCCGTAGGTGCCCGAATAGCCCCACTGCTCGGAATAGCGCGTGTCGTTGGGCGTGATGTACGGACGGTTGATCTTGTCGACCTCGACGTATTCGACGTTCGGGTCGGCCGCGATCTGGCGCATCAGCGATTCGGCTTCCACGCGGTCCAGCTTGCGATCGGCGCGGACGACGTCGGCGCCGGTGGCGGTTCGCCGCACATGCCGCACGCCCAGCGCCTTGCCGGCGCCGGCACTGCGGGCAGCGGAGCTCAGGGCGCTCTGCAGGGTGGCGGCGTTGGCGCGTTCGGCGCTTCCGTCGCGGTATTTGACGATGAAGCGATCGCTCCCGGCCTGGGCATCGAGCCCGGACAGGTTGACGCGCGCCTGCTGCGCGAGCGCCGGCGCGGCGAGCGCGGACGACAGGGCGATGGCGGTGGCGATCGAAAGCGCATGCGCGCGGAGACGGCTCGGTCGACGATCGTTCGTCGGCGTGTGGTGGATCGACATCTGGTGGAACCCCCGAAGTTGGACTGCGTGATGGAAGGCGGCCTACCGGCATGCGGACACGCCGTGCGACCGGCCTTGTGTGCGGTCGCCGCGTCGAGGCGGTCGACCGTGCTTCCAGCTGACACCCCCGGTGCCGCAGAGACTGCGACAGCCCGGCATCACGCGATCCGGGGTCTCGGCGGTCGCCCGCCCCCTGTTCCGCGACCCTGCCTGCGCAGTTGCCGGGACTTCCCCCCGTTCCGGCCCGGTACCGGGCGGGGTACGCCTCCGGCCCGAAACCGGATCGCGTCTGAACTCAACGCGAGATGTACGCGACGCCCCACCGTTCATCGAAGCGACTGTTAACGCAAAGTCGCCAACTGTGGACGGCGTCACCGTTCAGCGGTCGAGGGGTGAAAGGTGCGCCCGGTGGACATCGCAAACGAGAACGCCCCGCGGTGCGGGGCGTCCTGCGCTGCAGCATGACGGCGATGTGAAAGCGCGCCCGGCGAAGCCGCGGCGTGCGGGCGTCAGAACATGCCCGTCTCGAGGCGCGCGGCCTCGGACATCATCGTGCGGTTCCACGGCGGGTCGAACACCAGTTCGACGTCGGCCTCGGCGACGGTGGGGATCATCTCCAGCTTGTCGCGCACGTCGGCGACCAGGATGTCGCCCATGCCGCAGGCCGGCGCGGTCAGCGTCATGCGCACTTCGACGCGGCGCTGGCCGGGGGTTTCCGGATGCGGAAGGATGCGCGCCTCGTACACCAGCCCCAGGTCGACGACGTTGATCGGGATCTCCGGATCGAAGCAGGTGCGCAACTGGCGCCACACCATCTGCTCTACGGCCTCGTCGTCGGCGCCTTCGGGGAGTTCGAGCGGTTCGGGCGGTTCCTTGCCGATCGCGTCGGCGTCCCGGCCCGCCACGCGGAACAGGTTGCCTTCGACGAACACGGTGTAACTGCCGCCCAGGCCCTGCGTGATGTAACCCACGCTGCCGGCCGGCAAGGTGACCTGTTCGCCCTGGGGCACCATGACGACGGCGCAATCGCGCTCGAATCGGACGGGTTCGCTGCTGCGGGAATACATGCCGGGAAGATTGGGGTGCCGGGTGGCGGCACAAGAGCGCGCATTCTACCGGCAGCGCCCGCGCCGCGCCGGCCCGCCCGCGCGACGCTGCGTGCCGCCCGCGCACCCCGCGCCGCGACGCGGTGCTCGGCGGCCTCGCCGGCTATGCTGTGCGGCCTGCCGTTCCCCGAGCGTTCGATGACCCCAGCCGCCCCGCCCGCCCGCCGCGCCACCTGGTTCTCGTGGTTGCTGTTGCTGCTGGGCGCCTTCGGTTTCGCCGCGATCTGGGTGCTCGCGAGCCTTTACACCGGCCGCCAGCTGGGCTGGATGGCGGTGTTCGGCGCGCTCGACATCGCCTGGATGCTGCGCCTGGGCGGCTGGCACCGCGGCGGCGGACGCATGCTCGCCGGCGTCGCCGCGACGGCGGCGATCGTGGTCGCGTCGAACTGGTTCATCACCGCCACGCAGCTGGGCGCGATGCTCGGGCTGGATCCGTGGGATTCGGCGATGCGCCTTGGCTGGCACCACGCGTGGATCCTGGTCGTGCTGGCGAACCACGCGATGGACGCGGTGTGGATCGGCGCCGGGCTGCTCGTCGCGGCGTGGCTGTCGCGCTGAGGCTGCGTCACTGCAACTGAAAACGTCGCCTCTCCCGTGAGCGGAAGAGGCCTCAGTTCTCCGCGTCGAACTCGTCCAGGCAGGTCTCGAACAGCGCCACGGCCTGCTCGATCTCGCCCACCGACAGCCCGCAATAGCCCAGCAGCAGGCCGGCGCGATCCGGCGGCGCGAGGTAATACGGCGCGATCGGATACAGCCCCAGTCCCAGGCTCCGGGCGCGCGCGATGAACGCCTCGGCCTGCGCTGCGGCGAGATGGTTCAACCACACGACCAGATGCATGCCCGCATGCGAATCGTTGATCGTCAGCCGGCCGCGGCTGCATCGATGTAGCCCGTCGAGCAGCGCGTCGCGTCGCTCCTTCAGCGTCTTCCACGCGCGACGCAGGTGGCGCTCGAAACCGCCATCGACGATGAAGCGCGCAAGCGCGGCCTGCTCGATGCCGCAGGAGCCGAAATCGTCCTGCCACTTGGCATTGACGTAATCGCCGCGAAGCCCGGCCGGCACCACCAGATAGCCCAGCCGCAACGACGGGAACATCGCCTTGGAAAACGTGCCGACGTAGATCACGCGATCGCCTTCGTCCAGCGAGCGCAACGCCGCGAGCGGGCGCGCGTCGTAGCGGAACTCGCCGTCGTAATCGTCCTCGAGCACCCAGCTGTTGTGGCGCCGCGCGTAGTCGAGCAGTTGCAACCGGCGCGGCAGCGAGAGCACGGCGCCGGTCGGGAACTGGTGCGACGGCGTCACGCAGATCAGCTTCGGCGGTGTCGACGGGAGCTCGTCGACCTTCAGCCCGTGTTCGTCGACGTCGAGCGTGGACACCTTCGCGCCGTGGATCTGCAGCGCCTCGCGCATCGCCGAGTAGTGCGGTTCCTCCAGCAGCACCGGGTCGCCGGGGTCGAGCAGCACGCGCGCGGTCAGCGCCACCGCCTGCTGCGTGCCGGCGACGATCACCACGTCCTGCGGTTCGGCCTGGATGCCGCGCCGGCGCGCGAGGTAATCGCACACCGCTTCGCGCAGCGCGGGCACGCCCTGCGAGGCCGGATAGTGCGTCGGGGTGTACGCGGCCGCGTGGGCGAGTTCGCGCGCCCACGCGCTGGTGAGCGCTGGATTGGTCAGCGGCACGCCGTACTGGAAGGCGTAACGCACGCCGGGAATGGCGCGGCCGGGAATGCGCAGGTGGTCGTGCACCAGGCGTGCGCGCCGGGCGAACTGCGACTGCGCCGGCAGGGGCGATTCCACCGCATGCAACGGGCGCGCGTCCTGCAATGGCGGGGTGACGTAGCTGCCGGATCCCACGCGGCCGTCGACGAACCCCTCCGCGCGGAGTTGTTCGTAGGCGGCGAGGACGGTGTTGCGGGACAAGCCGAGTTCGCGCGCGAGCTGGCGCGTTGCCGGCAGCCGCGCGCCCTCGCTGACGCGGCCGGCGAAAACCGCGCTCTTGAGCGCGCGCGTCAACTGCGCGTGGAGCGGACCGCGACCGTCGAGCTGCAGGTGCATGGCGGGCTCTCCAACGTGAATGTGCCGCGAGGCGATTGGCCCCATTCAACCCCTCCGAATTGGCCCTTGCCAGTGCCAATTGCCCGCGGCTTCATAGGGCCATTCGCCCGCCGGAGTGCCGCCGATGAACGCCCTCGACCGCCCCTTCGTCCCGTCGCAGATCCACGCGGCGCGTTCGCGCCCGGCCGGGTGGGCGTGGATCGCCCTGGGCGGCCTGGCGGTGGGCAGCGCGGACATGCTGTTCGCGATGGCTTGGTGGGCGCAGTCCGGCGTCGCGCCGGCGCGCATCCTGCAGTCCGTGTGGTCGTGGGTCGCCGGCCGCGATGCGTTCTGGGGCGGCACCGCGACGGCCTTGGCCGGCGCCGCGCTGTATTTCGTCCTGATGTCGTCGATCGTGGGCATCTACCACGTCGCCGCGCGCCGACACCGCGTGCTGCGCGAGCGTCCCGTGCCGTGCGGCGCGCTGTATGGCGCGGCCTGGTTCGTGCTGCTGCACGTCATCGTCGTGCCGTGGTTCTCGGCCGCGCCGCCGACGCGCTTCCTGCCGGACTGGAATCTCGCTTGCCTGCTCGCGCACATGCTGCTGATCGGCATCCCCGCCGCCTGGATGTCGCGCCGCTGGTACGCGACGCGCTGAAGCGCCCTCGCACGCCAAAGTCTTGTAGCCCGGGTAAGCGAAGCAGATCCGCTTTTCCTCCCGCTTGCCCATCGTCTTCCCCGTGTGCGGCTACAGGAAACGTGTGGCCCCAGGTTCGACGTAGGCACTCGCCGGCCACCAAGGCCGGCGTTTTCGTTTGCCGCAGCCGCAGGAATGGCTCCTTCGCCCGGCGGCGGATTGGTTCTCCAAACGCGTTGCAAGCGCGACTAGCGTGGAGCCAATGCGATTCGCGGACCGGATCTGAAGATGACGCTGCACCGTTACGTCCCGCCGTTCTCCCTTCCACCGCACGGCGACGCCCTCGCGCTGGAAGGCTGGCATCTCGTCGCCGGGCGCGGCGCGGCCACGCTGCAGCTTCCCGCCGGCTGGCCGTCGCTGTGGCTGCCCACGCGCGGGCGGCTGGCGATGCAGACGCCGGATGCGCGGTGGACGCTCATCGGCGGCGAAGCGCAACTGTGGCGCGCGGGCGCGCTGTGCGTGCAGGCCTCGCACGAAGCGCGCTGGCGGGCGCTGATCGCCGCACCGGCGGTATGGAACCGCGCATTCGACGCGCTCGACACCGATCCCACGCGCGCGAACGCCGAGCCGCTGCCGTGGCGCGGCGACCCCGGTGACGGCGTGTACGGCGCCATGGAAGCGCTGGCCAACGACGACGACGCGCTCGACGGGCTTTTCGCGTCGCTCATCGAGCGGCAGCGCGATGTCGCCGGCTGCCTGCCGCGCTGTCGCGGCCGCACGCTCGCGCATCGACGTCAGGCGCTGCTTCGGCTGCTGCACCTGCGGCACCTGATGCAATGCCATGTCGATGCCGATCACGATGCGAGCGTCGACGTGCCGTGGCTCGCCGAACGGGCGCACTACTCGCCCGGGCACCTCATCCGCCTCCATCGCGCGGTGTTCGGCGAGACGCCAAGCGATTACTTCACGCGCCTGCGCCAGGCACGCGCGTGGGAACTCGTGCGCGAAACCGACATGCCCGTCGCGGCGATCACGCACCGGCTGGGTTTCGAAAGCCAGAGCGCGTTCTGCCGCGCGTTCAAGCACGCCTTCGGCATGACCGCCACGCAGGCCCGCCGGGAGGTCGACCCATGCGCGGCATGACGGCGCGCGCCCTCGCGTGGGGCGTGCTCGGCGGACTGCTCGCCGGGACGCTCGACCTCGTCTACGCCACGGGCTTCTGGGCGCTGCGCGACGTGCCGGCGCAACGGATCCTCCAAAGCATCGCCGCCGGTGCGCTCGGTCGCGCAGCCTTCGCCGGCGGCTGGACGACGGCGCTACTGGGGCTGTCGCTGCATTGCCTGATCGCCGCCGCGATGGGCCTGGCGTACGCGTTCGCCGCGCGCGACGTGCCGGCGCTGCGCGACCGGCCGTGGCGTTACGGCGCGCTGTATGGGCTCGTGCTGTACGCCTTCATGAACTTCGTCGTCGTGCCGCTTTCCGCCTCGCCCCGTGGCGGCGCGCTGCCGATGTCGTGGGTGGCGTGGAGCGTGGTGGCGCACGTCGTGCTCGTCGGCTGGCCCTGCGCGTGGTTTGCGCGACGCGGCTGGGACGGGCGCTGGCGCACGTCCCGAGCATCGCCGCGGGCCGCGCTCGCCGACCTCGCCACCTGAGTTTCAATGCCCTTCGCTCGCGCGCCCACATGGAGCACGCGCGGCGCCGCACTGCGCGCTGCGGCCCGCCACGCATGGAGTGATGCCATGAACGTTGTGAAGCCTGCCCTGCTCGCGATGCTCGCCGCCGGCGCCATGATCGCGATTCCTGCCCACGCCGGGTCATGCAGGAAAATCCACGCCGATCTCGACGAGATCCAGTCCACGCAAGGCTGCAATCCGGGCCTGGGCAGTTGTTTCCTCGGCCAGGTCGACGGCAACCACGGCCTGCGCGGCACCACGCACTTCGCCGCCGACAGCGCCGTATCGACGAGCCCGTCGACGTCGCCGAACTTCATCATCTACAGCGGGCCGTTCGAATACCGCACCGGCCGCGGCAACATCACGGTGCGCGAAACCGGCGTGACCACGCGCGGCAGCGAAGGCGTGGTGACGGCGTACCAGCAGATCGTGTCGGGCACCGGGGATTTCGCCGGCGCGACCGGTCACTTCTTCGTGAGCGGACACAAGACCGGCGGCATGGTCGATACGTTCGTCAACGGGGAAATCTGCGGGGCGCCGTGAGCCTTGAGCCCCTCTCCCGCCGGGAGAGGGGCTGGGGTGAGGGTCGGCAGAGCGTCAATGCAGCGACTCGCGGTGCACACGCTCGGATGCGGTACGTCGCCGAACAACGAAGATCAAGATGAGTCCAGCTTCCGCTGGAACGACGCGCTGACGGCCTGGGTCCCGGCTTTCGCCGGGATGACGTCGAGTGGAATGTCGGGTTCGCGCTTGGATCGCGACGGTCCGCCATTGGGAAACGTTGCCTCAGTGCCCGCCCCCGTCCAGCGCCTTCAGCTCGCTCACCAGCGCGCTCGCCACCTCCGCGCCATCGCCGTACAGCATGCGCGTGTTGTCCTGGTAGAACAGCGCGTTCTCGATCCCCGCAAACCCGGTGCCCTTGCCGCGCTTGATGACGATGGTGTTCTTGGAGTTCGCGACGTCCAGGATCGGCATGCCGTAGATCGGCGACGCCGGATCGGTCTTCGCCACCGGATTCACCACGTCGTTCGCGCCGATCACCAGCGATACGTCGGTGTTGGGAAATTCGGGGTTGATGTCGTCCATGTCGGCGATGAGGTCGTACGGCACGCCGGCCTCGGCGAGCAGCACGTTCATGTGCCCCGGCATGCGGCCGGCGACGGGATGGATGGCGAACTTCACCTTCACCCCGCGCTCGAGGAGCTTCTGCGTAAGCTCCCAGATCTTGTGCTGCGCCTGCGCCACGGCCATGCCGTAGCCGGGCACGATCACCACGCGTTCGGCGTAGGCCATCATCGCGGCGACATCGCCGGCTTCGATGGGCTTCTGCGAGCCGCTGATCTCCTGCGCCTGTCCGCCACCGCCGAAGCTTCCGAACAACACGTTGCGGATCGGCCGGTTCATCGCCTTGGCCATCAGCTGCGTGAGCAGCGTGCCGGCCGCGCCGACCATGGTGCCGGCGATGATCAGCGCCTCGTTGCCCAGCACGTAGCCTTCGAACGCCACCGCGAGGCCGGTGAGCGCGTTGTAGAGCGAGATCACCACCGGCATGTCGGCGCCGCCGATGGGCAGCGTCATCAGCACGCCCAGCGCGAGCGCGAGGACGAAGAACCCGACGATGTACATCACCACGACATGGTCGTCGGCCACGCCGCCGAGCGCGATACCGAAGACCACCATCGCGCCGAGCACGACCGATGCGAGGAACACCACCGCATTGAAGGCCTTCTGCCCCGCGAACGTATAGCGCTTGTCCATGCGCCCATCGAGCTTCGCCCAGGCGATGATCGAACCGCTCAGCGACACCGCGCCGATCAGCGCGCCGGCGACCGCGAGCACGATCGCCGTGACGCTCGCCGGCTGTCGGCCCGCCTCCGGCGTGCTGGTCGCGAACGCAAGCAGCTCGACCGCGCCGATCGCCGCCGCCGAACCGCCGCCCATGCCGTTGTAGAGCGCGACCATCTGCGGCATGTCGGTGATGGCGACCTTCCGGCCGGACACCCACGCCGCGGCGGTGCCGATCACCAGCGCGGTCACGATCAGCGGCAGGTTGTGCAGTCCCGGCAACAGGAACGTCGCGGCGGTCGCGATGACCATGCCCAGTCCCGCCCAGCGGATGCCGCTGCGCGCCGTCACCGGCGAGGCCATGCGCTGCAGGCCGAGCAGGAACAGCGTGGCGGCGACGAAATAACTGGCGGAGGCGACCCAGACGAGCACGTTCGACGTCGGCGCGCTCATGCCTGTCCCCCGGGCTTCCGGCTGGACTTGAACATGTCCAGCATCCGCTCGGTGACGACGTAACCGCCCGCGGCGTTGCCCGCGCCCAGCAGCACGGCGAGGAAGCCGATGATCTTCTCCAGCGTCGTATCGGCGTGCCCGAGCACCACCATCGCACCGATCAGCACGATCCCGTGGATGAAGTTGGAACCGGACATCAGCGGCGTGTGCAGGATGACCGGCACGCGCGAGATGATCACGTGGCCGGCGATGGCCGCCAGCATGAAGATGTACAAAGCCACGAACCCGTCGCCCATCCGTCATCCCCATCCGAGTTGTCCCGGGCATCATAACCGCGGATGAATGCGGCGCCAGCCGTGTCAACCGCCTACGGCGTCACGCGTTCTTCCTCCCGCAAGGCCCCTCCGGGCCGGGACGGAACGGCATCGATGACGCACGCAGCGGGCGGAACCGACCCCGGCCGCGATGTGCCATCGGCCGCTCGTCCCGGCGCGGCTCCCCGACCCGGACCCCGTATGCTCCGACGCGTGAATCGCGAAATCGAAGACGACCTGCCGTCCGTTTCGGCGGCCGACGCGCATGCCCGTGCCGCGGCCGAACCGGCCCTGCCCCAGGGCGGGGACGCGCCGGAGCGGCTGCCGGCGTCGCTCGAAGCGTTCCTGGCCGGCATCGGCACGCGCGCGTTCCGCTTCGCCGAGCTCGGGCTTCGCAACCGCGACGACGCGCTGGACGCAGTGCAGGACGCCATGATGAAGATGCTTGCCTATCGCGCGCGGCCCGCGGCGGAATGGACGCCGCTGTTCTGGAGCATCCTGCGCAGCCGCATCATCGACGTGCAGCGGCGCCGCACCTTCCGCCTGCGCTGGTTGATGCCCGCGCCGGAGCGCGAGGAAAGCGCGCTGGACTGGGCCGATGACGCGCCCGATCCCTCGCGCGCGCACGAAGGCCGCGAGGCCTACGGCAAGCTCGCCGACGCGTTGGCGACCCTGCCGGCGCGGCAGCGCGAAGCCTTCACGCTGCGCGTGCTGGAAGAACTCGACGTCGCCACGACCGCGCGGGCGATGGGTTGCAGCGAAGGCGCGGTGAAAACCCATCTGTCGCGCGCGCGCGAAGCGCTGCAGCGGCAACTGGAGGATTGGCGATGACACCCCGCGAGCACGACACGATGAACTCCCACGACGAGCGCTTCGACCAGGCCATGCGCGACCTGCACGCGCAGGCGGTTTCGCAGGTGTCGACCGCCACCCGAGCACGCCTGCGCGTGGCGCGCCACGCCGCCGCGCGGCCGGCAGAACGCGAACCGCGACGCGGCTTCAACTGGGTGCTCGGCAGCGGCCTTGCGGCGGTGTTCGCCGTCGCGATCGGACTCCAACTGCGGCCGGCGCGGACGCCGGTGCCGGCGCCTTCCGCGACGCCGGTGGCGAGCACGAATGCCGCGGCGTTCGATGCCGAGACCGCCATCGCCGTCCTCGACGAAAACCCCGATTTCTACCTGTGGCTGGCGTCCAACGACGACGCCGTGCCATCCCTGGAGCCGTGACATGCGCAACACCCTGACCTCCCTCGCCTTCGCACTGCTCGTCGCCAGCGCGCCGGTGCTCGCGGCCGATGCGCCGCCGGCCAAGCCGCTGCCGGCATGGGAGCAACTGACGCCGGCGCAGCGCGAAACGCTGCTCGCGCCGATCCGCGACCGCTGGAACAGCCAGCCCGACCAGCGCGCACGCATGCTCGAACGCGCGCAGCGCTGGCAGCAGATGACGCCCGAACAGCGCCAGCGCGCGCGCCATGGCATGCAGCGCTGGGAGAGCATGACGCCCGAACAGCGCGAGCAGACCCGTGCGCTGTTCGCGAAGATGCGCACGCTCGACCCACCGCAGCGCAAGGCGCTGAAGGAAAAGTGGCGCGCGATGTCGCCGGAGGAGCGCCGCACCTGGGTGCAGGCGAACCCGGCCCCGGCCGACATGCCGCCGGGCCCGCCGCCGCGGGAGTGACCGGCCACGCCAGCCATCGGCGGGCAGGCGCCGAACCGACAGGCTTCCGCTACGATGCGGACACCACCGGGACGGGGAGCAGCGATGGCGGGCATCACCATTGGCGTGGCAGGCGAAACCGCAAGCGGCGAGCGCCGCGTCGCACTCACGCCCGAAACCTGCAGGAAACTAGTGGCCCGCGGCGCACGCGTACGCGTGCAGCGTGGCGCGGGCCGGCTGTCGTCGTTCACCGATGAGGCGTACGCGCAGGCCGGTGCCGAACTCGTCGACGGCGCCGCAGCCGCGTTGCGCGACGCCGATGTCGTGCTGTGCGTGCAATCGCCCTCGTCGCCGACGTTGATGAGCCTGCGCAAGGGAGCGGCGCTGGTCGGCCTGCTCGCGCCACAGGTCGACGCCGCACGCGCCGAAGCGATCAACGCGCGAAACCTGCTCGCCTTCCCGCTCGAACGCCTCCCGCGCACGACACGCGCGCAGGCGATGGACGTGCTCAGTTCGCAGGCCGGCATGGCCGGCTACAAGGCGGTGCTGATCGCCGCACAGCTGGCGCCGCGTTTCTTCCCGATGCTCACCACGGCCGCCGGCACGATCCGGCCGTCTAAGGTGCTCATCGTCGGCGCGGGCGTCGCCGGTTTGCAGGCGATCGCCACGGCCAAGCGCCTGGGCGCGCAGGTCGAAGGGTTCGACGTGCGCCCGGAAACGCGCGAGCAGATCGAATCGCTCGGCGGACGCTTCCTCGACCTGGGCGTCAGCGCGGCAGGCGAAGGCGGCTACGCGCGCGCGCTCACCGACGAGGAACGCGCCGAACAGCAGCGCCGCCTCGCCGAACACCTCAGGAACGTCGACGTCATCGTCTGCACCGCCGCGGTGCCGGGCCGCCCCGCGCCGAAGATCGTCACGGCCGCGATGGTCGCCGGCATGCGCCCGGGCAGCGTGATCGTCGACCTCGCCGCGGAAACCGGCGGCAACTGCGAACTGACCCGCCCGGGCGAGACCGTCGACAGCGGCGGCGTCACGATCGCCGGGCCGCTCAACCTCGCCAGCATGGGCGCGGTGCACGCCAGCGAGATGTACGCGCGCAACGTGCTCAATTTCGTGAGCCTCTTCGTCACCGAAGAGGCCTCGCGCGAAGGCCGCCTGGCCCTCGACTGGGACGACGAACTGCTGGCGAAAACGGTGTGGCCGGAGCGGGTGGCGGCGCCGGTGGCCGCGGCAGCGACGTAGGTAGCGCTGCGCCGAACCGTTGGTGCGTCGATCCGCAACGTCGACGCCAACTCAATACAGCTTCTGGCGATGCCTGGATCGGGCGCGCGTTGTTTTGTTGTTGCTGTTTCTGTCGAACAGTCGCGACTAGCCCCGAAGGGCGCCGCACAGGGCGTGCGGCGTTGAGCGTTGAGCCATGGAGTGAGGGCGATGCGGCTTTCGATCCACCGGCTCGCGCATCGCCCGAACGCCCGCGCGGCCTAACGGGTCGCGAACGCGCGTTCCGCTTGCGATCGTGGAATGGGAGTGTTGGGAAGCCACCCTTCCTCCCGCCTACTTTTGACCGAAGGGAATCCTGTCGGACTTTGGGCAAGCCAGGAAAATCGACCCGAGCACCACAGGCGATCGGAAGCTTCGCGTGTGATTCTTCTTTGCTCGTGAACCGTTGCGGGAAAGCGCCGAAAGCCCTGGATGTTCGGCTTCGCCGAAGTGAAGCGCGAGCCCGTATTCGCCGGAATGACGAGCAATCGCCAGGGCGATGGCACCGGCAAGACCAAGATGGATCCCAGCTTTCGCTGGAATGACGGTGTGGTGCGTCGCCGACACAAGTGCCCATTCAATACGGGCTGATTCCCGGCCTTCACCCGGATGATGGCGCTGGCGCCGGGATGACCGGGGAGTCGATCGGCCGGGCAAGCGCTCGCCCGGACGGCGGCGAACTCAGCGGGTCGCCGCGGCGCGGTCGAGGTGACGCTTCACCTGGCGCATCGCTTCATCGAAGGCCGTGCGCTCCGCGCCGATGGTCAGGCGGCCGACACCCGCCACCGCGGCCAGCTCCTCGGCCGAGGCGACCAGCACGCGCAGGCCACGGCGGTTCACCAGCAGGTAGCGCGAGGTGAGCGGGCTCAGCCAGGCGACCTTCACGGCGGTGCTCTCGCCTTCGACGTTGGTCATGCGCAGCCAGTCGCCGACTTCCAGCGTGCGCATGCGCTCGGCCAGGAGCGGATCGTGGCGAACGCCATCGTTTCCGCCGGCCAGCCACAGGCGACGCTCGGCTTCGCCGACCTCGTCTTCGGGCATGGCGTCGGGCGCGACCGGGCACTTGCGGCGCGGCGTGTCCGGCGTGGCCAGCGCGCGCACCAGACCGGCCATGCCGTGCTGCGCCGCGCTGTCGTCCAGGCCCGAACTCGCCAGGCATTCGATGATCGCCGGCTGCAGCGCCAGCAACTGGTCGGCGAGTTCGCGACCGCGGCCTTCGCGCGCGAGGCGGTCGGCCATCACCAGCGCATCGCCGAGCGCGATCGCTTCGGCATGGCGACGCTGGTCGGTGTTCTCGCGCAGCAGCGTCTGCACCACGTGGTGGCGCCACGGCATCGCGAGGAAGTCCGCCACGGCCTGCGTCAGCGTCGATTCGGTCAGGCGCTCTTCCAGCGCCGACTCGGCCTGCGCGCGCGCGGCGCCGAGGCGTTCGCGGCCGTACGTGGCCTTGGCGGCGCGCTGCTCCTGCAGTTCGAAGCGGCGGCGCTGCTGCGCCAGCACGGCATCGAGTTCGGCGTGCGCCAGTTCGAAGACGGCCAGGTCTTCGTTGTAATCGGCAACGATGCGCTGCGAAATTTCGGTGGCACGGTCGAGCAGCTCGCGATCCTGCGGCGTCTCCCCGTCATTGCCCTCGCAGGCTTCGGTGATGGCGTCGAGCAGACGGCGCGCCGGGTGTTCGCGCTTCACGAACACGGCGTTGTCGGTGAGCGCGACCTTGACGTACGGCAGCACCAGGCGCGCGTACAGGCGGCGCGCGCGGTCCTGCAGCGCGTTGTGGCGGAACAGCGAGTCGAAGAGCATCGCGACCAGGTCGATCGCGTCCTCTTCCTCTGGACTGAAGCACGCCTGGTCGGGATTGAGGCCGAGGCGGCGCGCACCGTCCTGCAGATGGTCGCGGATGGTTTCACCCAGACGACCGGTCACCGCGAGCGCGCGCGCGAACGCATCCGGCGGTTCGGCCTGCAGCAGCGAGGCGACGTTGAGGATCTCGTCCACGCGCATTTCGCGACGCTGCATCACCGGACGCTCGGGCGCATGCCCGCCGGTGGCGACGTCGCCACGCGAGATCGACTCGCGCCACGCGTGGAGCTGGCTGCGCAACTGCGCCAGTTCCTGCGCCATCGCGGCGATGTCCTGCTGCGACATCGGCGGACCGGATGGGCGCGCAGCCGGCTCGCCGACCATGCCCGGCCCGGCCCCGTAACCGCCCGGGGCGCCGTAGCCGTCCTGCGGTGCGTAGCCGCCGTAACCACCGCTGGGTGCGACGGTCTCTGCACCGCGGCGGAGGTCCTCGACCGGGCGCGGCGCCATGGGCGCGCCGTAGCCCGAGCTGCCCAGCAGCGCGTTGATGCGCGCGTAGAGATCGCCGAGCAGGCGGATCAGTTCGGTTTCGTAATGGCGGAACAGCCGGCCACGCAGCGTGTCGGGCACCTGCGCGTCCTGCAGCGTCTGCGAGAACGCGGTGACCAGGCGCTCGGGGCCGACCGGGTTGAGCCCCGCCGGCACGCGCAATGCGTCGGAAAGCACCAGCAGGCGGCTCTGCAACGTATCCAGCGGGCGGGCGAAACGCGCCACCAGCGATTCGTTGAGGCGGCCGCTGGCCAGTTCGTACTCCAGTTGCTGTTCGTCCAGCAGGCGCAGCGGAACCTCGCCGCCGCTGCGGATGCGCAGGGCGCGGAAGTCGTCGAAGGCCTGCGCGATCTGCTGGCGGTACTTCATGACGTGCGTGGCCTGGTGCTGGCGCAGCACCCACAACGCCGCCTGTTCCTCGTAATGATTGGTCTTGCCGTCGCCCTTGAGCATGGCGACCTTGAGTGCGTCTTCGACCGGCCCATACAGCGTGCCCGGCAGGCCGCCGAGGACCTCCAGGGAGACACGCTTGATTTCCTCGAGCACGCGCAAGGGATCGGTACGCGTGGCTTGAGCGACGCCGTGCGGGTAGCCGGACACTTCGATGTCCCCTGTTACATCATGAAGCGGAACGTGGACCGAACCTGCCGCTCGCCGGCAGTTCCCCGGCGCATAGTGGCAAGATACGACACCGTCTTGCAGGCCCACTGTAGATAATTGTGACTGATGTCGCTAAACACTTCTGACCCTCGGCAAATCGACCTGGCCCTGGCCGGCCTGGACGCCCGCCGGTCGGTGCCGCCGAAGCAGCTCGGCGAACCCGCCCCCGATCCCGACACCCTCCTGCGCCTGCTCCAGTCGGCCGTCCGCGTGCCGGACCACGGCAAACGCGTGCCCTTCCGGTTCCTGAGCTTCCGGGGCGACGCGCGGCACGCGTTCGGCGAGCGCCTGGCGGCCCGCAGCCGCGAACGCGACCCGGACGCCAGCGAGGCGGTGTACGAGAAGGACCGGAGCCGATTCTCGCATGCCCCGCTGGTCGTGGCCGTGATCGCGCAGCTCGGTCCGGACGAAAAGATTCCTGAATCCGAGCGCTTCTCGACCGCCTCCTGCGTCTGCTTCGCCCTGCTCCAGGCCGCCCAGGCGCTGGGCTTCGCCGGCATCTGGCTGACCGGGTGGCTCGCCTACGACGTCGAGGTCGCCCGCTGGCTCGGCCTGGGCGAACACGAGCGGGTCGTCGGCTACATCCACCTGGGCACGCCGAAGCTCGACGCGCCCGAGCGCGAACGCCCCGATCCGCGCGAACTGCTGACCGAATGGACGCCGGCATGACCGTTTCCCTCGCCGCGCCCGACGCGACCGCACCGACGCTCTACCTGGTCGACGCGAGCATGTACGTGTTCCGCGCCTGGCATTCGATGCCCAACGAGTTCCACGACACCGACGGCTGGCCGACCAACGCCGTGCACGGCTTCGCCAGGTTCCTGCTGGAGCTGCTCGATCGCGCGCGTCCGCAGCACATCGCCATCGCGTTCGACGAGGCGCTGGATTCGTGCTTCCGCAACGCGCTCTACCCGGCCTACAAGGCCAACCGCGAGCCCGCGCCGGAGGAACTGCGGCGGCAGTTCGTGCATTGCCGCACCCTGTGCGCGGCGCTGGGCCTGGCGGTGCTCGCGCATGGCGAATACGAGGCCGACGACCTGATCGGCAGCGCGGTCGCGGCGTCGCGCGCGCATGGCTTCCGCTCGGTGATCGTCTCGGCCGACAAGGACCTGTCGCAGCTGCTGGGCGATCACGACGAGCAGTGGGACTTCGCCAAGGGCCAGCGCTGGGGCGCGGCGGGCGTGCCCGAACGCCACGGCGTGCTCGCGCACCAGATCGCCGACTACCTCGCGCTCACGGGCGACGCGGTGGACAACATCCCGGGCGTACCCGGCATCGGCTCGAAGACCGCCGCCGCGCTGCTGGGGCACTTCGGCTCGCTCGACGCGCTGCTCGAGCGGGTGGAGGAAGTACCGTTCCTGCGCCTGCGCGGCGCGGCGGCCACGGCCGCGAAACTGCGCCTGCACCGCGAGCAGGCGCTGCTGTGCCGCCAGCTGACGACGATCGCGCTGGACGCACCGCTCGGCGAGACGTCGCTGCATTTCGCACGCGGCAACGCGGATGCGGCGATCCTCGGCGCGCTGTGCGATTCGCTGCGTTTCGGCCCGATGACGCGCCGCCGGCTGTACCAGTCGGCCGGTCTCGACTTCGCTCCGTCACAGGCTCCGTAATAGCATCGGACGCATCGCAACGAACACCGCAGACGCATGAACGCCCATCCCGCCCGACACGACGACGAACCCGTGGAAACCCTGTACGAAGGCCCGTGGCTGCGCATGTTGCGGCGCGGTCGCTGGGAGTACGTGGAGCGCACCACCGGGGACGGCATGGCGGTGATCGTCATCGCCGTCACGCCGGAGGACAAGCTGCTGTTCGTCGAGCAGTTCCGCATCCCACTGGGCGCGCCGACCATCGAAATGCCCGCCGGCCTGGTCGGCGACAACCACGACACCGACACGCTGGAAGCCGCGGCCGGACGCGAACTGATCGAGGAAACCGGCTGGGCGGCGCAGCGCCTGGAAGTGCTGCTGGTCGGCCCGACCTCGGCCGGCATGAGCAGCGAGCGCATCGCGTTCGTGCGCGCGCGCGGACTCACGCGCGTGGGCGCCGGTGGCGGCGTCGACAACGAGAACATCACCGTGCACGAAGTCCCGCGCGCGCAGGCGCCGGCATGGCTCATGCAGAAGCAGCGCGAAGGCTACGAGCTCGACCTGAAGCTCTGGGCCGGGTTGTGGATGCTCGAGCACAACCCGGACGGCACGCCGGCGAACTGAGCGGCGTTCGATCGCCCGGGTCCCTTTCCCTCGCGGAAAAGGGACCCGGTGCGCGCGCATCACTCGCGCATGTCTTCCAGTTCGACGCCGCGCGTTTCACGCACCGCCTTGAGCACGAACGCCAGCGAAAGCAGCGCGAACGCGGCGTACAGGCCGTAGGCGAAACTCAGGCCGATTTCCGCCAGCGACGGGAAGCTCACCGTGATGGCGAAGTTCGCCAGCCACTGCGCCGATGCGGCCACCGCCAGCGCGATCGCGCGGATGCGGTTGGGGAACATTTCGCCCAGCAGCACCCACACCATCGGCCCCCAGCTCAGCCCGAAGAACACCACGTACGCGTTCGCCGAAACCAGCGCGACCATGTTCCAGCGTTGCGGCAGCGACAGCGTCGCACCGCTGCCGGTGGCCTGCGCGAAGCACAACGCCATCAGGCCCAGCGTCACGGTCATGCCCACCGAACCGATCACCAGCAGCGGCTTGCGCCCGATGCGGTCGACCAGCGCGATGGCGAGCAACGTCACCAGGACGTTCACGATCGAGGTCACCACCGTGATGGTGAACGCGTCGGCTTCGCTGAAGCCCACCGAGTGCCACAGCGTCGAGCTGTAGTAGAAGATCACGTTGATGCCGACCGCCTGCTGGAACACCGAGAGCGCGATGCCGACCCACACCACCGGCAGCAGCCCGAACCGCCTACCGCGCAGATCGCGCAGGCGCGGTCGCACTTCGCTGGCGAGGCTGCGCCGGATGTCGTCCAGCTTCTGCTCCAGCACCGGGCCGTCGCCGAGTCCGAGCATCTGGCGCAACACGGCGCGGGCTTCGTCGATGCGGCCCTTCGCGACCAGGTGCCGCGGCGACTCGGGCACGCCGAGCACCAGCGTGCCGTAGATCAGCGCCGGGACCGTCGCGACCAGGAACATCCAGCGCCACGCCTCCAGCCCGAGCCAGGCGGGCCTGGCCGCGCCGCCGAATACGCCGGCGATCCACGCATCGCTGAGCAGCGCGGCGAAGATGCCCAGCACGATCGCGAGCTGCTGCAGGGAGCCCAGGCGTCCGCGCACGTGCGCGGGCGAGACTTCGGCGATGTACGCCGGCGCGATCACCGACGCCACGCCGATGCCCACGCCGCCGACGAAGCGCCACGCGATCAGGTCCCACAGTCCGACGACGAGCCCGGATCCGAGCGCGCTCGCCGCCAGCAGCACGGCGGCGATCTGCATCGTGCGCACGCGGCCCCACCGGTCCGCGACCGGACCGGCGTACCACGCGCCCAGCGCCGCGCCGAGCAGCGCGCAGGACACGGCGAAGCCGATGCGCGCCGCGTCCAGTGCGAAGGCGCCGCGCACCGCGTCGACCGCGCCGTTGATCACGGCCGAATCGAAACCGAACAGGAAGCCGCCCATCGCGGCGGCCAGGGAAACCAGCACCACGCGCGAAGTGGCGTGCGGCTGGGCATGCATCGTCGTATCCATCGTCTCTCCGGGGCGCCCGCAGTGGGCGCCGTGCGCGGCGATTGTCGTCGGCCGCGCGCGTTTGGCGAGGCGTGAATACGTATGCATGCCCCGGAGCCGGCCGGCTTGGCCCCGGACGCGAAGAAAAAGTCAGCCGGCGAAGCGGTCCGTCGCACGCACCAGCGCGTCGACGTTCTCCGCTTCGAACGCGGAGTGGCCGGACGCCGGCGTGATCTCCAGATCCGCTTTCGGCCAGGCTTTTTTCAGGTCCCAGGCATTCGCGACCGGGCACACGACGTCGTATCGGCCGTGCACGATCACGCCGGGAATGTCGGCGATGCGATGCGCGTCGCGGAGGAGTTGATCGTCGACCTCGAAAAATCCGCTGTTGACGAAGTAGTGGTTTTCGATGCGCGCGAAGGCCAGCGCGAACTGCGGGTCTTCGTGGCTCGCCGCGAAATCCGGATCGACCAGCAGGAAGCTCGTGGCGCCTTCCCACACGCTCCAGGCCTTGGCCGCCGCCAGCCGGGTGGCCTCGTCGGGCGAAGTGAGCCGGCGGTGGAAGGCGCTGATGAGATCGTGGCGCTCCACGACCGGGATCGCCGACAGGTAGTGCTCCCACGCGTCCGGGAACAAACGCGAGGCGCCTTCCTGGTAGAACCACTCCAGTTCCCAGCGGCGCAGCATGAAGATGCCGCGCAGCACCAGCTCGGTCACGCGCTGCGGATGCGTCTGCGCATAGGCGAGCGCGAGCGTGGAGCCCCACGAACCGCCGAACACCTGCCAGGCCGGGATGCCGAGCTTCTCGCGCAACCGTTCGATGTCGGCGACCAGATCCCACGTGGTGTTGTCGACCAGGTCGGCGTGCGGTGTAGAACGCCCGCTGCCGCGCTGGTCGAACAGGACGATGCGGTAACGCGCAGGATCGTGGAAGCGGCGCATCTTCGCGCTGCATCCCGCACCCGGACCGCCATGCAGCAGCACCACCGGCTTGCCGTCGGGGTTGCCGCACTGCTCGTAGTAGAGCGTGTGGCGATCGTCCACCTTGAGCATGCCGCGGTCGAAGGGTTCGATCTCGGGGTAAAGCGTGCGCATCGCGTGATCTCGGGGGAAAGAGTTCGCGGATTCTAGCGCGCACCCCAACAACGACCTTTTCCTACACAACGATTTTTTAAGAACCGTCCGATGGGGCGAGGGAAACGGCCCGGGTTTACTGCGCGGCGCCCGGCGTCCGCCGGCCCCCCACAGCCCATCAAGGACCATTCCGTGAAGAAGATCGCGCTTGCCCTCGCGCTCGCCGCCGCCCCGTTCCTGGCCAATGCTTCCGAAGCCAACGGCATCGGCTACAACTACGTCCAGCTCGACTACCTGTACCAGGACGGCGACGGCCTGTACCCCAATGGCGGCGTGCTGAGCGGTTCCTACTCGTTCAACGACAACATCTTCGCGACGGCCAGCTACGGCGAGTCCTCGGACACCGTCTTCCACACCCGCTACAAGAACGAAAGCTGGTCGCTAGGCCTGGGCCTGAACGCCGCCATCGGCTCGCGCGCCGACTGGGTCAGCCAGATCGCCTACGTCGACAGCGACCTGAGCATCCGCGCGCACGACAGCTTCTGGCACTGCAGCCCGGACTGCCGTGATGGCGAGAACCTGCGCGGTGGCAAGATCAGCACCGGCGTCATGGGCCGCATCACCGACCAGCTGACCGCCAACGCCTATCTGGGTTACGAAGACTACGACCACGGCTACGAAGGCAACTACTTCGCCGACTTCGGCGTGGTCTACGCCTTCAACAAGACCTGGGGCCTGCACGCCGGCCTGAACCTGGCCGAAGGCGTCGACACCTACACCGTCGGCGTGCGCGCCAGCTTCTAAGCGTCACCCGGTTGTGTTTTCGAAATGGGCCCGCCATGCGGGCCCATTTCTTTTCCGCTCCGCGCCGCGACGGCGGGCCGGCGTTTCGACGAGGCGCCGTGGGGGCCGCTCAATGGCGACCGAGCGTCACCCGATCGCGCGCTTCCCAATCGCGCACCGTCTCGATCGCCTCGAACCCCGCGCGAGCGAACACCTGCCGGACCGCCTCGCCCTGATCCCAACCGTGCTCGACCAGCAACCAGCCGCCCGCGCGAAGGTGCGCCGGCGCCGCCGCGGCGATGCGCCGGATGTCGTCGAGTCCATCCGGTCCGGAGGAAAGCGCACCCGCGGGTTCGAAGCGCAGGTCGCCCTGGCGCAGATGCGCGTCGTCGTCCGCGATGTACGGCGGATTGCTGGCGATGAGATCGAAACGCTCGCCGGCCAGCGGCGCGAACCAGTCGCCTTCGCGGAACTGCACGCGCGACAGCCCCAGCGCCTCCGCGTTGGCCCGGGCGACGGCGAGCGCGGCCGCGCTGGCGTCGGTGGCCACGACCTGCGCCAGCGGCCGTTCCAGGGCGATCGCCAGTGCGATGGCCCCGGTTCCGGTACCGAGGTCCGCCACCCGCAGGACGGCGCCCTCCGGCAGGCGATCCAGCGCCAGTTCCACCAGCCGTTCCGTTTCCGGACGCGGGATCAACGTCGCCGGCGTGACGGCCAGATCGAACCGCCAGAAACCGCGCCGGCCGATCAGGTAGGCGACCGGCTCGCCGGCCAGCCGCCGGTCCACCAAGCGCTCGAATTCGGCGACCGGGCCGGCGGGCGGGACGTCGTCCCGGTGCACGTACAGCCACGTCGTGCCGACGCCCAGCGCATGGGCCAGCAGGCGCTCCGCTTCGGCGCGGGCCTCGTCGCCGGGCAACCGGCTCGTGGCCTCGGCCAGCAGGCGGCCGACGGTCGCCGGTTCTGCGGGGGCGTCGCTGGGAAGGGGTTCGTGCATGGCGCATTCTCGCGTGCGGCCGGGGCTTCCGGCAGCCCTTGCACGGCGGCGCGACACCCGCATGTCGAATGGATGCGGATTCTATCGGTCCGCCGCAACCATAGACATTTGCTATCGGATCAATTCCATCAATCAACTTGATGGATCGAATCGGCGTCCGTACCCTACTCGCACTGGTTTTCACCCCCTCACCCACCCAGCCAGAGGAACCATCCTGATGTCGCTGATCAACACCGAAGTCCTGCCGTTCAAGGCCACCGCCTACAAGAACGGCGAGTTCATCGAAGTCACCAATGCCGACCTGAAGGGCAAGTGGTCCGTGGTGTTCTTCTACCCGGCCGACTTCACCTTCGTCTGCCCGACCGAGCTGGGCGACCTGGCCGACAACTACGCCGAATTCCAGAAGCTCGGCGTGGAGATCTACGGCGTGTCGACCGACACCCACTTCACGCACAAGGCGTGGCACGACACCTCCGACACGATCAAGAAGATCCAGTACCCGCTGGTCGGCGATCCGACGGGCGTGATCACCCGCAACTTCGGCGTGATGATCGAGGAAGCCGGCCTGGCCGACCGCGGCACGTTCGTGATCGATCCGGAAGGCAAGATCCAGATCGTCGAGATCAACGCCGGCGGTATCGGCCGCGATGCGGGCGAGCTGCTGCGCAAGGTCAAGGCCGCCCAGTACGTCGCCGCGCATCCGGGCGAAGTCTGCCCGGCCAAGTGGAAGGAAGGCGAGCAGACCCTGAAGCCGTCGCTGGACCTGGTCGGCAAGATCTGACGACCGCACGCCACGCCGCCCAGGCGTGGCCCGGACGGGGCGGGCCGAGTCGGTCCCGCCCTGCTCCACCGCCTCCAGACGGAGGCTGCACTGGTCAGTGATTGACCACCTCTTTCGAATGTCGCGACGTCCGGGTCTCTCTCCCTCCCTCCGCCCGGGCGCTCGCGGCGTTCACCCCTTCGATACGCATGGAGTCATCGCATGTTGGACGCCGATCTCAAGACCCAGTTGAAGGCCTACCTCGAGAAGGTCACGCAGCCGATCGAGCTCGTCGCCTCGCTCGATGACGGCGACAAGTCGCGCGAGCTGGAAGGCCTGCTGCAGGACATCGCCGCGATGTCCGACAAGATTTCGTATTCGCGCCGCGACGACGACGCGCGCCGCCCGTCGTTCGCGATCAACCGCGCCGGGACGGACGTGGGCGTGCGCTTCGCCGGCATTCCGATGGGCCACGAGTTCACCTCGCTGGTGCTGGCCCTGCTGCAGGTCGGCGGCCATCCGTCGAAGGCCGCGCCGGAACTGCTGGAGCAGGTGCGCGACCTGGAAGGCGAGTACCACTTCGAAACCTATTTCTCGCTCTCGTGCCAGAACTGCCCGGACACCGTGCAGGCGCTGAACCTGATGAGCGTGATCAACCCGAACATCCACCACGTCGCCATCGATGGCGCGCTGTTCCAGGACGAAGTCGAAGCGCGCCAGATCATGTCGGTGCCGACGGTGCTGCTCAACGGCCAGCCGTTCGACCAGGGCCGCATGACGATCGAGCAGATCATGGCCAAGCTCGACACCGGCGCCTCGCAGCGCGATGCCGAGAAGATCAAGGCCAAGGACGCGTTCGACGTGCTGGTGATCGGCGGCGGTCCGGCCGGTGCGGCGGCGGCGATCTACGCCGCGCGCAAGGGCATCCGCACGGGCGTGGCGGCCGAGCGCTTCGGCGGCCAGGTGCTGGACACGATGGCGATCGAGAACTTCATCTCCGTCACCTACACCGAAGGCCCCAAGCTCGCCTCCGCGCTGGAACAGCACGTGCGCGAGTACGACGTCGACGTCATGAACCTGCAGCGCGCGAGCAAGCTGATCCCCGCCAGCGAACCGGGCGGGCTGATCGAAGTGCAGCTGGAAAACGGCGCCTCGCTGAAGTCGCGCAGCGTCGTGCTGTCGACCGGTGCGCGCTGGCGCCAGATGAACGTGCCGGGCGAGCAGGAATACAAGAACAAGGGCGTGGCCTACTGCCCGCACTGCGATGGGCCGCTGTTCAAGGGCAAGCGCGTGGCGGTGATCGGCGGCGGCAACTCGGGCGTCGAAGCCGCGATCGACCTGGCCGGCATCGTGGCGCACGTCACGCTGATCGAATTCGACGCGCAGCTGCGCGCCGACGAAGTGCTGCAGCGCAAGCTACGTTCGCTGAAGAACGTGGACGTGATCGTCAGCGGCCAGACCACCGAAGTGCTCGGCGACGGCCAGAAGGTCACGGGCCTGGTCTACAAGGATCGCGTCGAAGGCGATGCGCATCGCATCGAGCTGGATGGCGTGTTCGTGCAGATCGGCCTGCTGCCCAACACCGAATGGCTCAAGGGCGCGGTCGCGCTGTCGCCGCGCGGCGAGATCGAAGTCGATTCGCACGGCCGCACGTCGGTGCCGGGCGTATTCGCCGCCGGCGATGCCACGACGACGCCGTTCAAGCAGATCGTGATCGCGATGGGCGAAGGCTCCAAGGCGGCGTTGAGCGCCTTCGATCACCTCATCCGCACCAGCGCACCGGCGCAGGCCACCGCCGCCGCGGCGTAACGGACCGCACGCCCTTCTCCTGCTTGCGGGGGAAGGGCGCCGGGCCGATGCTTCATTCCCGCAGCATCCACGCAGTCTCCGAGCGAGGGACCCGCCTTGAACCTGCGCGATCTCAAGTACCTGGTGGCGCTGGCCGACCACAAGCATTTCGGCCGCGCCGCCGCGGCCAGCTTCGTCAGCCAGCCGACCCTGTCGACCCAGATCAAGAAGCTCGAGGACGAACTCGGCGTCGCGCTGGTCGAGCGCGCGCCGCGCCGCGTGATGCTCACGCCCGTCGGTCGCGAAGTCGCGGAGCGCGCGCGCAAGGTCATCGCCGACGTCGAGCAGATGGCGGAGATCGCCCGTCGCAGCCGCGATCCCGAAGCCGGCACGGTGCGCCTGGGCCTGTTCCCCACGCTAGGCCCGTACCTGTTGCCGCACGTCGTGCCGCGTTTGCGGCAGCGTTTCCCGCGCCTGGAACTGCTGCTGATCGAAGAGAAGACCGACCAGATCCTGCAGCGGCTGCGCGACGGGCGCCTGGATGCGGCCCTGCTCGCGCTGCCCATCCACGACGATCAGCTGCATGTCGAGGTCCTGTTCGACGAACCGTTCGTGCTGGCAGTGCCGCAACACCATTCGATGGCCGAACAGGATTCGCTGGACCTGGGCGATCTCGACAACCAGCATCTGCTGCTGCTCGAAGAAGGCCACTGCCTGCGCGACCAGGCGCTGGACGTGTGCCACATGGCGGGCGCCGACGAACGCGACGGCTTCCGCGCCACCAGCCTGGAAACCCTGCGGCAGATGGTCGCCGCCGGCGTCGGCATCACGCTGCTGCCGGTGCTCGCGGTGCAGCCGCCGGTGCCCTCGTCGCCGGACATCCACCTGCTGCGGTTCCGCGGCCAGCCGCCGCATCGGCAGATCGCGATGGTGTGGCGCCGCAGTTCGGCGATGGGCGAATTCCTGAAGCAATTGGCCGCCGAATTCCGCACGCTGCCGGAGCAGTTGCTGCGCCCGCCGCAGCCGGCGCCGTCGCAGGACAGCCGGCTGTGATCGCCACGCCCTGATCACGCCATCGGCCCGAGCCGGCCGGCGCGTGAGCAGCGTGCGTCAGTAGTGCAGCAATGCCTGCAGCGGCACGTCGCGCGGCCAGCGCGAGCGCCCGCCCAGCGCGTCCAGTTCGATCAGGACGCTCGCACCGACCAGGTTCGCGCCGAGCCGGTCCACCAGTTCGCGCGCCGCCGCCAGCGTCCCGCCCGTGGCGAGGACGTCGTCGACGATCAGCGTGCGTTCGCCGGGGCGCAGCGCGTCGCTGCGCGCCTGCAGGCGATCGGTGCCGTATTCGAGTGCGTAATCGACTTCGACCAGCGGCGGCGGCAACTTGCCCGGCTTGCGCAACGGGACGAATCCGGCGTGCAGCTTCTGCGCGAGCGCCGCGCCGAAGATGAAGCCGCGCGACTCGATGCCGCACACGGCCTGGACCTCGCTGCCCTGCCACGGCTCGGCGAGCGCGTCGATGCAGCGCGCGAAGCCGCCAGCGTCGGCCAGCAGCGGGGTGACGTCGCGGAACGTCACGCCAGGCTTGGGGAAGTCCGCGACGGCGCGGATCAGGGAATCGAAATCGAAGGGCATGGCGCGGGCCTGCGAAACGGCCGGTCACGATACCGGAAAGCGCCGTTCAGGCCGGAAGCCAGCCCTGCGAAGAATCCGGGGCCTGGTCGTCGTCCGTCAGCGGCCCGGCCGGCTGATTCAGCGGCAGCGCCTCCACGATGTCCTTCGCCTGCGGCCAGACCACGTCCGGCACGCACACCAGGATCGTCCCGAACAGCGGCAGCTCGCCCAGTCCACCGGTCAGCGCCTCGCCCTGCAGGAAGACCGGGATCTCCTCCGCCTCCAGCGCGTGCCGCACCAGATGGGCGTCGATCAGGTTCGCGGCTTGGTAGACGACTTTCATGGCGACGCTCCGGGGGAAGGGCTCGGTCAAGCATACGCCCGGGCTGAACGCGGCGACCGTGGCACGGCGGCGATTTGCCGCACCGGCTAAACTTGCCGGTCTTCCCCGCCCACGGCTCCAAGCATGTCCGCTACGCCCCACCACGCCGCTCCCGCCACTGCCCCCGCATCCGAGTCCGCCGCGCCCGCGAAGCAGGACTTCATCCGGCAGATCGTTCGCGAGGACCTGGCCAGCGGCAAGCACCAGGCGATCCGCACGCGCTTCCCCCCCGAGCCCAACGGCTACCTGCACATCGGCCACGCCAAGGCGATCTGCCTGGACTTCGGCATCGCCGCGGAATTCGGCGGCGACTGCAACCTGCGCCTGGACGACACCAACCCGGTGAAGGAAGACCCCGAGTACGTACGCGCGATCCAGGACGACGTGCGTTGGCTCGGCTTCGAGTGGCACGACCTGCGCCACGCGTCGGACTACTTCGGCGTGCTCTACCTCGCCGCCGAGAAACTGATCCGCCAGGGCGACGCGTTCGTGTGCGACCTCACCCCGGAACAGGTGCGCGAATACCGCGGCACGCTGACCGAGCCGGGCCGCGAATCGCCGTTCCGCAACCGCAGCGTCGAGGAGAACCTCGACCTGTTCCGCCGCATGCGCGCCGGCGAATTCCCCGACGGCGCGCGCACGCTGCGCGCGAAGATCGACATGGCCAGCGGCAACATGAACCTGCGCGATCCGGCGCTGTACCGCATCAAGCACGTCGAGCACCAGAACACCGGCCACGAATGGCCGATCTACCCGATGTACGACTTCGCCCATTCGCTCAGCGACGCGGTCGAAGGCATCACGCATTCGCTGTGCACGCTGGAGTTCGAGGACCATCGCCCGCTCTACGACTGGTGCGTTGACAAGGTGGACCTGGCGAACTCGCCGGAACTGCTGGAACCGGTGCTGTCGAAGGGCTTTCCGAAGGAAGCCAGCAAGCCGCGCCAGATCGAATTCTCGCGCCTGAACTTCAACTACCTGGTCATGAGCAAGCGCAAGCTGCTCGCGCTGGTGAACGAAGGCCTGGTCGACGGCTGGGACGACCCGCGCATGCCGACGCTGCAGGGCATCCGCCGTCGCGGCTACACCCCGAGCGCGCTGCGTCTGATGGTCGATCGCGTGGGCATCAGCAAGCAGAACTCGCTGCTGGACATCTCGATCCTCGAAGGCGCGCTCCGCGACGACCTCGACGCCGCCGCGCAGCGCCGCATGGCGGTGATCGATCCGCTGAAGGTGGTCATCACCAACCTGCCGTCGAGCCACGAGGAATCGCTGACATTCCCGAACCACCCGAAGGACGAGAGCGCCGGTACCCGCAGCGTGCCGTTCTCCAACGAACTGTGGATCGAACGCGAGGACTTCGAGGAAGTGCCGCCGAAGGGCTTCAAGCGCCTGATCCCGGGCGGCGAAGTGCGCCTGCGCGGCGCAGGCATCTTCCGCTGCGACGAGGTGGTCAAGGACGGCGATCGCGTGGTCGAGATCCGCGGCGAGCTCGATCCCGAGTCGCGTCCCGGCATGGCCGGCGCGGATCGCAAGATCAAGGGCACCATCCACTGGGTCAGCGCGAAGCACGCCGTGAAGGCCGAGGTGCGCCTGTACGACCGCCTGTTCCTCGTGCCCGACCCCGACAGCGACGAAGGCGGCAAGACGTACAAGGACCATTTGAATCCCGAGTCGCGTCGCACGGTCACCGGCTATGTCGAACCGGCCGCCGCCCATGCGAACCCGGAACAGTCGTTCCAGTTCGAGCGTATCGGCTATTTCGTCGCCGACCGCTTCGACCATCGCAGCGACGCGCCGGTGTTCAACCGCAGCGTGACGCTGCGCGATACCTGGACCACCAAGGGCTGACCGTCGAGGAGCACGCCATGCGCCGCCTGCTGTCCGCATTGCTGGTTTCGTCCCTGCTCGCGCTCGCCGCGTGCGCTGCGCCGTCGCCGGACCATGCGACGGCATCGGCGCCGTCCGTCGCGACCGCCGATTCCTCGCAACCCGCCACGCCGCAGCCGACGCGCGCACGCGCGCCGGAACCCGCGCCGAAGGAGCGCCAGGCCGACGCCGCCCATTCTCCGGTCAAGCTCGATTTCAGCTGCCGCACCGACGCCGACTGCGCGGTGAAGAACGTCGGCAACTGCTGCGGCGCCAAGCCCGCGTGCGTCAACGTCGACAGCCCGACGGATCCCGAGGGCGTCAAGGCGCAGTGCGCGCGCAGCGGGATGATGTCGGTGTGCGGCTTCAAGCCCATCGAGGGTTGCCAGTGCGTGCAGGGGCAATGCAAGGACAAGATCGCCGAAGTGGAAGCGGTGCACTGATGCTCTACGCGCAGGTTCATCTGACGCTCCCGGCCTGGGTGCACGAGTCGGTCGATACGCAACGCCTGTACGTCGGCGACGCCGCCAAGGTCGAACTCGCGATCGCGCTGTCGCGCATGAACATCGAGGCCGGCAGCGGCGGGCCGTTCGGCGCGGCGGTGTTCGGACCGGACGAACGCATCATCGCCGTCGGCGTGAACCGAGTGCTGCCGCATACCTGTTCGCTCGCGCACGCCGAAACGATGGCGTACATGCTCGCGCAGCAGCGCACGCAGCGTCCGCGGCTCAACGAGGACGCGGTCGGCGGGCGACTCGGACCGATCACGCTGGCGACGTCGTCGCAGCCGTGCTGCCAATGCTATGGCGCGACGATGTGGGCCGGCATCGACCGCCTGGTCATCGGCGCGCGCAGCGAAGACGTCGAAACGCTCACCGAATTCGACGAAGGCCCGCTGCCTGCGGACTGGATCGGCGAGCTCGAGCGTCGCGGCATCGAAGTCGTGCGCGACGTGCATCGCGACCTCGCGCGCGACGTGTTGCGCGCGTACGGCGCATCCGGCGGCGAGCGTTACTGACGTTCCCGCACCCGACATGACCCCAGGCGACGCCCTGCTCTGCTACTGCCGCCCCGGCTTCGAGCCCGAACTCGCGGCCGAGCTGGGCGAACGCGCGGCGCTCGCCGGCCATCCCGGCTACGCACGCACCGAGCGCAACAGCGGCTACGTCGAATTCCTCGGCGCCGGCGCGGGCGCGCTGTCGCGCGCACTGCCGTTCCAGTCGCTGATCTTCGCGCGGCAGAAGCTGACGCGCATCGCGGAACTTCGCGCGCTGGATCCGAAAGACCGCATCACGCCGATCCTGCGTGCGCTCGAGGCCACGCTCGGCAACGCGTACACCTTCGGCGAGCTGTGGGTGGAGCATCCGGATTCCGACGAGGCGAAACCGTTGGCCGGGCTCGCGCGCAGTTTCGGCAACGCGCTACGCCCCGCCCTGCGCAAGGGCGGCTGGCTCACGCGGTTCGACGATGCGCGCAAGTCCAGGCTGCACGTCGTGTTCCTCGCGGGCGACCACGTTCTGCTCGCCATCGGCGAAGCGGGCGACAGCGCGCCGTGGCCGCTCGGCATCCCGCGACTGCGGATGCATGCCGATGCCCCGAGCCGTTCCGCGCTCAAGCTCGAGGAAGCGCTGATGGTGCTGATGACCGAAAAGGAGCGCGAACGTCTGTTCCGCGATGGCATGCGCGGCGCGGATCTTGGCGCCGCGCCGGGCGGCTGGACCTGGGTGATGGTGCGGCAGGGGCTGAAGATGATCTCGGTCGACAACGGCCCGCTGCGCGAGCATCTGCTCGAAAGCGGCCGCGTGGAGCATCTGCGCGAGGACGGCTTCCACTGGCAGCCGCGCGCCCCGCTGGACTGGATGGTCTGCGACATGGTCGAACAACCGCGGCGCGTGGCCGAACGCATGGCGACGTGGTTCCGCGAAGGCTGGTGCCGCCACGCGATCTTCAACCTCAAGCTGCCGATGAAGAAGCGCTGGGACGAGACGCGGCTGTGCCTGTCGCTGTTCGAGGAACGCGCCGGCAAGCCGCTGCTGGTTCGCGCCCGGCAGCTGTACCACGATCGCGAAGAGATCACCGTGTTCGCCACGCCTCGCTGACGCTGCTGACGCCGCGCTCACGTCGGTGAACGTTGCGACTGTGCGTGCGCGTGAATTTACTTCTGGTTGATGCGCGCGGGACTAGCGTCGGCCTCGCCCTCCAAACAGGCGAGACGCACCATGAAATCAGCGCACATTCTTTCCCCGAAGCTGCTGGCGGTCGCGATCCTCGCGACGATCGGCATCGCCGGCCCGGCCGCTGCGCAACGCACCCAGGCGCACCCGGCGAGGGCGCAGCAACAGGCGGAGGCCGCCGCACAGACGGCGACGGACGAAGCCGAAGCGGCGCGCGATGCCGCGCAGAGCGCGCGCGACGCCACCAAGGCGACCACGGGCGGCTACACCACCACGCACCAGCAGGCTGATGCTGCGCAGCGCGCCGCGAACCAGGCGACCAATGCCTCGCATGCGGCACACGACGCGACATCGGCCGCGCAGTCGGCGGCCAATCCCGCCGCACCCGCGGCGGAAGCGCAACAGGCCGCGAGCGCGGCAGGCAACGCGAGCCTGCAGGCGCAGGAGGCCGCCGATGCCGCGGCACAGACGGCCAACCCGCCGCCGGCGCGTCCGATGACCTCCACCACGGGCGCCACGACCACCAGCACGCCGACGCAGCAGGAAGTCCACGCGACCTCCAGCACGCCGAACTCGACGCTCGCCAACAAGGTGAACTTCGATTCGCTCGACGCCAACCACGACGGCAGCCTCAGCCGTGCCGAAGTCAAATCGGAAACGATGCTGACCGCCGAGTTCAACTCGATCGACGCCAACCGCGACGGTCGCATCAGCAAGGCCGAGCTTGCCGGCGGTAAGTGATTGACGGAAACCGCGGGCGACGGCGAACCCCTCCCGCGTCGGGAGGGGTTCGCTTTACTGGCCGGCGGCGTGACGCCAGAACGCGTGCGTGAGCGGCGGCAGCTTGCCGGCAAGACCCAGCAACGGTCCGCGCAGCAAGGTAGCCGCGACGGAATCGTTCGAGAACAGCCGGTTGATGCCGTCGAACGCGTGTCCCGAAAGCGCATTCTCGCTGCGTTGCGCGCGCGCCCACCGCGGCAGTCGCGCCGCCAGATCGAGCCCGCGCGAACGGGCGTCGGCGAGCGTGCGGCGCAAGGTCGCGACGTCGCGCAGTCCCAGGTTCACGCCCTGCCCCGCGAGCGGATGCACGGCGTGCGCGGCATCGCCGATCACCGCCACGCGCCCGCTCGTCAGTGATTGCGCAAGCTGCAGTCGCAGCGGGAAGGCCGCACGTCGCGATACGCGCGTCAACGCGCCCAGCGTTCCGGCGAATGCGTTCTCCAGTTCGCGCAGGAACGTCGCATCGTCGAGCTCGAGCAGACGCTGCGCCTCGCTGTCCGGCAACGTCCAGACGATCGAACTGACATCCACGCCATCGAACGGAAGGAAGGCAATCGGGCCGGTCGGCAGGAAACGCTGCCAACACGTGGACCGGTGCGGGCGCGCGCTTTGCACGAAAGCAACCAGCCCGCGCTGTCCATAATCGCGTCGCGGCGCTTCGATGCCGGCGAGCGAGCGCAGTTTCGACTCGGCGCCGTCCGCCGCCACGACGATCTTCGCCCGCAACGACAGGCCGCTGTGCAGCGCGACGGTCGCGCCGCTGTCGTCCTGTTCGAGTGCGACGACGCTGTCGGGGCAATGCAGTTGGACGCCCGCGCCGGGAAGCGCTTTCCACAGGCGGTCGACGAGCAGTGCGTGCTCGACGATCCAGCCCAGCTCGCGTCGCCCGAAGGCGTCCGCATCGAAGACGAGTTCGCCGCCGCCCGCCGCATCCCACACGCGCATCGCGCGATACGGGTGCGCGCGTGCACCGGCGACATCGCGCCAGACGCCGAGGCTGTCGAGCAACGCCGCATTGTCCGGCGCGAACGCGTACACACGCAGGTCGATGCCTTCGGCGTCGGTCGCCAGGGGCTGCCATGCGGGCGGTTGCCGCGCTTCGACCAGCGCCACCTGCAGGCCGTCGCGCGCGAAGGCGAGCGCCGCCGTCGCGCCGACCACGCCCGCGCCGACGACCACCACATCCAGTCCGGACCCGCGACGGCTCATGCGCGCACCTCGCGGCACAGCGCCGGCACGTCGCCGCGGTACCCCATGGCGCCGCCGACCAGGAACGACTGCGCCGACGCGACGCGATCCACGGCGAACAGCCCCAGGCTGCGCAATGGACGCAGCAGCGGCGCATCGTTGGCGGTCAGGCGCGCGAGGCCGTCGGAGAACCCGATGGTGCGTTCGCGATCTTCGCGGCGACGCGCCGCATAGCGCTGCAGGAGCGTGTCGCTGCCGCAGTCGGCCCCCGCATCGATCGTGCGTGCATCTGCGATGAGTTCGGCCAGCGTGAGCGCATCGCGCAGGCCGAGGTTGAAGCCCTGTGCGCCGATCGGATGGATCGTCTGCGCGGCATTGCCTACCAGCACGGCACGCGGCGCGATGGCCTGCCGCGCGACGACGCGGATCGCCGGATGCGTGCTGCGCGGTCCGCACGAAAGGAAGCGTCCGGCGCGCCAGCCGAACGTCTCCTGCGCACGCGCGAGGAAGGCGGCTTCGTCGAGCGAGGCCACCGCATCGGCCTGATCACGCGCGACGGCGTGGATCAGGCCGTAGTGCCGGTCGCCGCGCGGCAACAGCGCGGTCGGGCCGTGATCGGTGAGGCGCTCGTACGCGGTGCCGTCGGGCGGCCGCGAGCCGCGAACGCGCGTGACGAACAGGGTCTGTTCGTAATCGTGTTCTTCCACGCCGATGCCGAGCGCGTCACGCACCGCGCTGCGCGTACCGTCCGCGGCGACGACGAGCCGCGCATGCAGGACGCGTTCGCCGTCGGCATCCGCCACGCGGACCGCGCGTACGTCATCGCCGCTTTCGGCAAAGCCGAGGAACCGCATCGGCCGATGGCGCACGAGCCGCGTGGCATCGGCCAGCCGCGCCTCGAGCGCTTCGCCGAAATCGCGCGCGACCACCACGCGGCCGAATTCGTCGCGGCCGTAGCGGGAGGCTTCAAGCAGGCCGCGCCCAAAATCGCCGCGGCGGCTGATGTGGATGCGCGCGATCGCGCCGGTGGGCGCGCGCAGCTTCTGCATCACGCCCAGCGCGGTGAGCGCGTTGACGGTTGCCTCGGCGAAACTGAGGTTGCGCTCGTCGAACACCGCCGGCAGCGCGCCGGGCGGCGTGGCTTCCAGCAGGCCGACGCGCAGGTCCAGGCGCTCCAGCGCGATCGCGAGGCTGGCGCCGACCAGGCCACCGCCCACGATGAGGACGTCCATGACGGAAGCCGCGTCGGGACGGCGGGCCGGACCTTGGGCGAGGGAGTCTCCGGGCGCGCCGGAGGGCGGATTTGAGGGGGCCGCGACAGGCATTGCGCTATGCTAGCGGTTCCTGAAGGCCGTGACCTTCTCAAGACCCGAACACGATGAACCGTCCCGCTTCCGCATCGCCCGCCACCTCCGGCCCGTCCGCATCCGGCCTGTTCGCGCCCGGTCCGCTGGTGCTCATCGGCATGATCGTCGTCGCCGCGCTCACGCGCCTGCTGCCGCATCCGCCGAATTTCTCGCCGGTCGAGGCGGTCGCGCTGTTCGGTGGTGCGTATTTCGCATCGCGTGCGCTGGCCATCGCGGTACCGCTCGTGGCGATGCTGGTTTCGGACCTCATCCTCGGCCTGACGCTGGGCGGAACCTATTTCGAACACTTCACCAGTCCGGCGTACCTCGCCACCTGGCTGTCGGTCTACGTCTGCATCGCGCTGTCGGCGGCGCTCGGCTTCGGCCTGCGCGGCCGCGTCACGGGCGCGCGCGTGCTGGGCTATTCGCTGATCGGTTCGGTGCTGTTCTTCGGGGTGACCAACTTCGCCGTGTGGGCGACGGCCACGCCGATGACCGCGCACCCGGCGTGCATGGTCGGCCTGGCGCCGTGCTATGTCGCCGCGCTGCCGTTCTTCCAGTGGACCGTGCTCGGCACGCTGTTCTATGCCGCCGTGCTGTTCGGCGGCTTCGCGATGCTGCGCCGCCGCGTGCCGGCGCTGCGCGCGCAGACGGTGTAAGCGGCGCCGCGTGGGCAACCGCCTTTCGAAGATCTACACCCGCACCGGCGACGACGGCACGACCGGCCTCGGCGACGGCAGCCGCGTCGCCAAGGACTCCGACCGCGTCGCCGCCTACGGCACGGTCGACGAAGCCAATTCCTGCATCGGCCTGGTGCTTGCCGCGGATGTCCCGGACGACGTCCGCACGCTGCTCACCACCGTGCAGCACCAGTTGTTCGACCTCGGCGGCGAGTTGTGCATTCCCGGGCATGCGGCGATTTTCGACGCCGACATCGAGCGCCTGGAACAACAGCTCGACGCCTTCAACGAACCGCTCCCGCCGCTGAAGGACTTCATCCTGCCCGGCGGCGGCGAAGCGGCGGCGCGGTGCCACATCGCGCGCACCGTCGTGCGACGGGCCGAGCGCGAGGCGGTGTCGCTGTCGCGCGTCGAAGACGTGCGTCCGGAAGCGGTTCGCTACCTCAACCGCCTGTCCGACCTGCTCTTCGTGCTGGCCCGCGTCCTCGCGCGCGCCAGCGGCCACGGCGAAGTGCTGTGGAACCACGAGCGCCGCAAGGCCTGACGCGTCGCCCGGCATGCGTATCTACACGCACGCGGCCTGCATCAGCCACGATCCCGGCCAAGGGCATGCGGAACGCCCGCAGCGCCTGGTCGCCGTGACCGACGCGCTGCGCGAAGCCTTCCCCGATCTGCAATGGGAACACGCGCCGCGCGCAAGCCGTGGACAACTGCTGCGCGTGCACGACGACGCCCTGCTCGCCCTGGTGCTCGACACGCCGGTCGACGGCCCGATGCCGCTGGATCCCGATACGGTGCTTGCGCCGGGCTCCGCCGAGGCCGCCCTGCGCGCCGCGGGGGCCGGCATCGCCGCAGTGGACGCGGTGATGCACGGCGAGGTCAGGCGTGCGTTCTGCGCCGTGCGACCGCCGGGTCATCACGCCACGCCGTCGGCGGCGATGGGCTTCTGCCTGTTCAACAATATCGCCGTCGCCGCCGCGCACGCCTGCGACAAGCACGGCCTCTCGCGCGTGGCGGTGGTCGATTTCGACGTGCACCACGGCAACGGCACGCAGGCGATCTTCGACACCGACCCGCGTGTGATGTACCTGTCGTCGCATCAGATGCCGCTGTATCCGGACACCGGCTACGCGAACGAACGCGGCGTCGGCAACATCGCCAACGCGCCGCTACCGCCGGGTTGCGACAGCGAACGATTCCGGGCCATCTGGCGCGAGCAGTTGCTCCCGACGCTGGAGTCCTTCCGGCCGCAGTTGCTCTTCATCTCCGCCGGTTTCGACGCGCACAAGCGCGATCCGCTCGCGCAGATCGAACTGGAGACCGGGGACTTCGACTGGATCACCCGCGAACTCGTCGCCATCGCGAAACGCCATGGCGACGGGCGCATCGTCTCGATGCTGGAAGGCGGCTACGACCTGGAAGCGCTGCGCGAGGCCAGCGTCGCGCACGTGGGCGCGCTGCTGGACTGAGCCGCCGCTGCTCAGGCGTCGGGCGTGAATTCCAGCGCCGCCGAATTGATGCAGTAACGCAGCCCGGTGGGCGGAGGCCCGTCGGGGAACACGTGGCCAAGGTGCGACTGGCAGCGTGCGCACTTGATCTCCACCCGCCGCATGCCGTGGCTGTCGTCGACGTGTTCGGTGACGGCGTCCTTCGACACCGGCTCCCAGTAGCTGGGCCAGCCGCTGCCGGAGTCGTATTTCACCTTCGAGGAAAACAACGCCGCACCGCAGGCGACACAGGTGTAGGTGCCGGCTTCCTTGTGGTTCCAGAAGCGGCCGGTGAAGGCGCGTTCGGTCGCCGAACAACGGCACACCGCGAACTGTTCCGGGCTCAGGCGCTCACGCCATTCGTCGTCGGTCCGGCAGACCGGCGCGGTATCGTTGGAAGGCTGCTGGGACATGGGCCACTCCTGTCTTGACGCGGAAATGAACAGTGCCGGGAGCAAGATGGTGCTCGCGTTGCCCCCTTGCAAGGGATACGGCAAGCTAGCGACCCCGTTTTCCTGAACGCCGACGATCACGGTTCCCGAGTGCACCGACCCCTCCGCTTGCTCCCGTTGTCGCTGTGCATCGCGCTGGCCCTGCCGGTGCACGCTGCCGATGGCGACGAGGACGACTGGGGTCTGTGTCCGATCATCGACGTCGTGCCCGTGTTCGAGGATGCGCCCGCGCCGGTCGGCGGCATCGAGAACCGCGGCAGCGAACCGACCGACATCGACGGCGGCCAGCTCGAACGCGCGGGCACTGCGGAAGACATAGTCGTACAGGACAACGTCCGCCTGAATCGTGGCGACCAGTTCCTGGGTACCGACAAGCTCACCTACAACGCCGAAACCGGCCGTTACAGCGCCGTGGGCAACGTGCGTTACCAGGACAGCGGCATGCGCATCCTGGCCGAGCGGGCCGAGGGCGACCAGAACGCCGATCGCCATCGCATCGAGGACGTGCAGTACCAGCTGACCCAGCGTCGGGGCAACGGCGGCGCCGAACGCATCGAACTGGAAGGTGCGCGCGGTCGCATGGTCGGTTCCACCTATTCCACCTGCGCGCCGAACCAGCGCGCGTGGGAGCTGCGTGCGAACCGGATCGAGATCGATACCGCCAAGGGCATGGGCGTGGCGCGCAACGCCACGGTGCGCATCGGCAGCGTGCCGGTGCTGTACGTGCCGTGGTTCATGTTCCCGGTCGACGACCAGCGGCGCACGGGCCTGCTGTATCCGCAGTTGTCGCTGTCGGGTCGCAACGGTTTCGACTACAAGCAGCCGATCTACCTCAACCTTGCGCCGAACTACGACGCGACGCTCTACCCGCGCATCATGGCCGATCGCGGCGGGCTGCTCGGCGCGGAATTCCGCTGGCTGTACGAGCGCGGCAAGGGCGAGGTCTTCGCCAACTGGATGCCCAGCGACAAGCTGCCCGGCGATGAGCCCGACCGCTACCTCAACCCGGAGGTCGGCTTCCCGGTATCGAGCCTGCCGGAAAACAATCGCGGCCAGTTCGCACTGACGGCCTCGCACAACATCGACAGCACCTGGTACGCCAACACCAACCTGGGCTGGGTGAGCGATACCCATTACTTCGAGGATTTCAGCAGCAGCCTGTACGGCATTTCGGCGTACTCGATCCGCAGCGACGCCGGCGTGTACGGGCGCGGCCGCTACTGGTCGGGTGGCGTGATGGCCGACCACTACCAGCTCGCGGACTACACGCTGACCGAAACCAACCTGCCCTTCGACCGCCTGCCGCGCGCCTACTTCAGCTGGGCGCAGCCGTTCACGCCATGGCTGCAGGCGGGCGTGGACGCGGAGGGCGCGCGCTTCGAGCATCAGGAATTCCTGGGCGGCACGCGCATCGACGTGAAGCCGTTCGTGAGCCTGCCGCTGGAGGGCGCGAGCTGGTTCATCCGCCCGAAACTGGCCTGGCGCTACACGGCCTACCAGCTGGACGGCAACGCCCAGAGCCGTGCGGAGGAATTCGCGTTCCGCGCGGGCGGGCCGGTCGATCCGTCGCGATTCCAGGACAGCAACCTCACGCGAAGCCTGCCGATCACGTCGGTCGACGCGGGCATGTACTTCGACCGCAACACCACCTTCCGCGGCACCAGCTACCTGCACACGCTGGAGCCGCGCGTGTACTACCTGAACATCCCGTACCGGAACCAGGACAATTTCCCGGTCTTCGATACCGGCCCGATGACCTTCAGCTGGGGCCAGCTCTTCCGCGACAACCGCTACACCGGCGCGGACCGGCAGATGGACGCCAACCAGCTCACCGCGGCCCTGACCACCCGCTTCATCAGCGAGGAAGACGGACGCGAGCGCCTGGCGGCCAGCATCGGCCAGATCCAGTACTTCGACGACAGCCGCGTCACGCTGCCGAACCAGACGACCATCGAATCGGGCAAGTCGGCATGGGTTGCCGACGCCAGCGTGTCGCCGAACGACCGCTGGAACCTCGGCGCCACCTACATCTGGAACCCGAAGTACCGCGGCGAGGATTTCGTCAGCGCGCGCGTCCGGTACCTGTTCGACCGCGGTGGCATCGTCAACCTGGGCTACCGCTACCGCCGGAACGCGGCCTTCCGCCAGGACATCGACCCGCCGGAGTTCCGCGACCAGCTGGAACAGGCCGACTTCTCCTTCCTCTATCCGATCAACGAGACCTGGAGCGTCGTCGGGCGCTACTACTATTCGATCCTGGACAAGAAGGAACTGGAGACCATCGCCGGTGTCCAATGGGAAAGCTGCTGCCTGGCCGCCCGCCTGGTCGGCCGCCGCTACCTGCGTAACCGCGACGGTGAACTGGACACCCGCATCATGTTCGAATTCGAGCTGAAGGGCCTGGGCTCCGCGGGCCAGAACACGGAGCGGGTCCTGCGCCGTGGTATCCTCGGCTACGACCGCGACGACCTCTATCTCGTGCCGCCCACCTCCACGCAGCGCCTGAACAACGGCGGCGGCCAAGTCGAATCCACCCCCGACCCGACCCTATGAAGAAACTACTCGCGTCCGCCCTTGCCGTCGCGGTGCTGTCCGGCGCCGTCCTGCCCGGCGCGACCGTCCTGGCCCAGACCGCGGCGTCCGTCCAGCCGATCGACGGCATCGCGGCCATCGTCGACGAGGACGTGATCCTCAAGACCGAGCTGGATCGCGCGGTGAACAACATCCTGGCCCAGTACGCCGGACGCGAGAACCAGCTGCCGCCGCGCGACGTGCTGCAGCGCCAGGTGCTCGAGCGCCTGGTCCTGGTGAAGCTGCAGGTCGCCCGCGCCCAGGGCACCGGCGTGCGCGTGACCGACCAGGAAGTCGAGCAGGCCATCGCCGGCATCGCCCAGCAGAACCGCGTCACGCCTGAACAGCTGCGCCAGCAGCTGGCGCGTGAAGGCACCCCGTACACCGATTTCCGCAATTCGATCCGCGACGAGCTGCTGATCCAGCGCCTGCGCCAGCGTTTCGCGCAGAGCCGCGTGTCGGTCAGCGACGCCGAGGTCGATGCCGCGATGGCCGCCCAGGCAAGCCAGGGCGCGCAGTACCACCTGGCGCACATCCTCGTGGCGCTGCCGGAAGGCGCGACGGCCGAGCAGATCGCCACCGCCCAGAAGAAGGTCGAAGGCGTCAAGTCGCTGATCGACAAGGGCGAAATGGACTTCTCCGCGGCGGCGGTACGCTATTCGGACAGCCCCAACGCGCTGGAAGGCGGCGACCTGGGCTGGCGCAGCATCGACGAGATCCCGAACGCCTTCGCCTCGCTGATGCGGAACATGTCGCCCGGCCAGGTCACCGACCCGATCCGCGGCCCCAGCGGCTTCCAGCTGCTCAAGCTCGTCGAAGTGCGCGACGCCTCGCAGGCGGGGCCCAACCTGGTCACGCAGTACCAGGCGCGCCACATCCTGATCCGCGTCAACGACTCGGTCGACGACGCCAAGGCCAAGGCCCAGGCGCAGACCCTGCAGGCCCGCCTGATGGGCGGCGCCGACTTCGCCCTGCTCGCGCAGGAGAACTCGCAGGACCAGAGCTCCGCCTCGAAGGGTGGCGAGCTGGGCTGGTTCACCCGGGATGAATTCGGCCCCGAGTTCGGCAATGCCGTCGCCGGGCTGCAGCCGAACCAGGTCTCCCAGCCGATCCGCACCCAGGCCGGCTACCACCTGATCAAGCTGGAAGCGACGCGCGAAGCCGACATCGGCGACCGCAACCGTCGCGCCCAGGTCCAGGAAACCATCGGCCGGCGCAAGCTGGAGGACGAGTGGAACCGCTTCCTGCGCGAAATGCGCGGCGAAGCCTTCGTCGACGTGCGCGTCGGCAAGACCGCCGAGACCGAAGCCACGCCTGCCGCTCCGGCCAACAACGGCTGAGCGCCACTGACATGACCCCAGTTCGGCTCGCGCTGGTGCCGGGCGAGCCGGCGGGAGTCGGTCCCGAACTCTGCGTCCGCCTGGCCCAACGGCCGCGCGACCACGCCCTGACCGCCTTTGCCGATGCGCGCACGCTGCGCGCGGCGGCCGAGGCGTTGTCGCTTCCGCTCCACCTGCTCGGCCCGGACGAGACCTCGACCCGACCCGGCGAGCTCGCGCTCGTCGACGTTCCGAACGCCGTGCTCCCCGCCTTCGGACAACCCGATCCGCGGAATGCAGCGGCCGTGATCGGCGCCCTGCGCGACGCGGCCCAGGGTTGCCTCGACGGCCGCTTCGACGGCGTGGTTACCGGCCCGGTCCACAAGGCGGTGATCAACGAAGGCGGGATCGCCTACACCGGCACGACCGAGCTGCTCGCCGACCAGGCCGGATGCGACGTGGTGATGATGCTCGCCAACGAGGTCGTGCGTGTCGCGCTCGTGACGACGCACCTGCCGCTGCGCGAAGTGGCCGACGCGATCACGGCGCCAGCCCTCGAACGCACGCTGCGGATCACGCACGACGCACTGCGCCGTGACTTCGGCATCGCCGAACCGGTCGTCGCCGTGCTCGGCCTCAATCCGCACGCGGGCGAAGCCGGCCATCTCGGCCGCGAGGAGATCGACATCGTCGAGCCCACGCTCGCCGCGCTGCGCGAGAGGGGCATGCGACTCGTCGGACCGCTCCCGGCGGACACGGCCTTCCTGCCGGCCAAGCTGCGCGGCTTCGACGCGGTGGTCGCGATGTACCACGACCAGGGGCTGCCGGTGCTCAAGTTCAGCGGCTTCGAGCGCGCGGTGAACCTGACGCTCGGCCTGCCCTACCCGCGGGTGGCGGTCGACCATGGCACCGCGCTGGAACTCGCCGGCAAGGGCAGCGCCGATCCGTCCAGCCTGTTCGCCGCGGCCGACACCTGCGCCCGCATGGCCCAGGCCCGAATCCAGACGTCCCGCCCGCCTTCGGCATGATGCCCGCATGAGCACGCGCAGCCCCCACTTCACCGAGCCGGCCAAGAAGCACCTGGGCCAGCACTTCCTGCACGACCGCGGGATCATCGACAACATCGTGCACGCCGTCGATCCGAAGCCCGGCGACCGCCTGGTCGAGATCGGCCCGGGCCAGGGCGCGATCACCTTCCCGCTGCTCGATCGCCACAAGGAACTGACGGTCATCGAGTTCGACCGCGACCTCATCTTCCCGCTGACCGAAGCCGCGCGCGCGCACGGGACGCTGGAGGTGATCCACCGCGACGTGCTCGCCGTGGACTTCACCGCGCTGGCGCGCAATGGCGGCGACGAGGGCGGGCAGATCCGCCTTGTCGGCAACCTGCCCTACAACCTGTCCTCGCCGATCCTGTTCCATGCGCTCGAGCACGCGACCGCGATCCGCGACATGCACTTCATGCTGCAGAAGGAAGTCGTCGACCGCATGGCCGCCGGGCCCGGCAGCAAGGTGTACGGGCGGCTCGGCGTGATGCTGCAGGCCTACTGCCACGTCACGCCGCTGTTCGACGTGCCGCCGGGCGCATTCCGGCCGCCGCCGAAAGTGGACTCGGCCGTGGTGCGGCTGGTGCCGCGCGCGCCGGACGCGATCGGCATCGACGACCACGCGCTGTATGCGGCAGTGGTGCGCGATGCCTTCGGCCAGCGCCGCAAGACGCTGCGCAATGCGCTGTCGAACCTGTGCGACGCCGCCGCGATCGAGGCCGCCGGCGTGCGGCCGGACGCGCGCGCCGAGCAGATCGAGGTCGCCGATTTCGTGCGTCTGGCCAATTCGCTCGCACGACAGCGCGACGCGTGACGCGGGCGGCAACGCGTTCTCCACGACGCGTTGACCTATCGTGCACCGCAGCCCCTACACTGTCCGCATGAATCGCAGTACCGACTATTCCTTCGACATCACCGTGGCGACCCGCTACCTCGACAGCCAGTCCGAGCCGGGCCAGGACCGTTACGTCTTCGCCTACACCATCAGCATCCGCAACAGCGGGCGCGTGCCTGCGCGCCTGACGCGCCGCCGCTGGCTGATCACCGATGGCAACGGCAAGGTGCAGGAAGTCGAGGGCGAGGGTGTCGTGGGCGAACAGCCGTGGCTGCGCCCGGGCGACGATTTCGAGTACACCTCCGGCGCCGTGCTGGAAACCACGCACGGGATGATGGAAGGCAGCTACACGATGGTCGGCGACGACGGCACGCCTTTCGAGGCCCCGATCCCCGCCTTCAGCCTGTCCGTGCCCCGCACGCTGCACTGACGGACGCGCCATGAGCATCTGGGCCATCGGCGACCTGCAGGGCTGTTACGACGCGACGCAGCGACTGCTCGAGCGCATCAACTTCGATCCTTCGCGCGACCGGCTCTGGTTCTGCGGCGACCTGGTCAATCGCGGCGGGCAATCGCTGGAAACCCTGCGCCTGGTGCACTCGCTGCGGGATCACTGCGTGGTGGTGCTCGGCAACCACGACCTGTCGCTGCTGGCCATCGGCGAGCGTCGCGAGGACGAGCAGCGCAAGGTCAATCCGGACCTCCAGCGCATCGTGCTGGCCGAGGATCGCGATGTGCTGCTCGACTGGCTGCGCATGCAGAAGCTCGTGCACGTGGACCGTTCGCTGGGCTGGATGATGGTGCACGCCGCGCTCGCGCCGCAGTGGACCACGCAGATGGCCGAGCGTTTCGCGCGCGAGATCGAGGAGCGCCTGCACGGCGACCAGTTCCGCCGCCTGCTGAAGAACATGTACGGCGACAAGCCCGCGTGGCACCCGAAGCTCGCCGGCATCGACCGCCATCGCGCGATCATCAACGTCTTCACGCGCATGCGCTATTGCACGCCGCGCGGCCGCATCTCGTTCGAGGACAAGGGCGCGCCCGGCACGCAGCCGGTCGGCCTGTATCCGTGGTACGAAGTGCCCGGTCGCGCCGAGCGCGACCTCAAGATCGTGTGCGGCCACTGGTCCACGCTGGGCCTTTTCATCGGCCACGGCGTGCATGCGATCGACACCGGCGCGGTGTGGGGCGGCAAGCTCACCGCGCTGCAGCTGGACAGCGAGGAACTGCGCATCCTGCAGGTGCCCGGGCGCGACGTCCCCGCGCAACCGCCGCGACCGCGCCCGCCGTATCGCGGCGGCGACGACCGGCCGCAGCGTCCGCGCCATCCGAACCCACACGGCCAGCAACGCCGCCAGAACGGGCGGCCGCATCCGAATGCGCCGCAGGCACCACGCAATGAAGCGCCGGCCCCGAAGGCGCCCGCGGAACAGGATCGCGACTGAGCGCTGACCCGTTTCGCTGATGCGAGCCGATGGTCAGGGTGAGGGTCGCTACGCCGGACGTACTCGCGCTCGCGCGGCCACCTTCGACTCCACGCGACCGCAAACGCGAAATGGATCCCGGCTTTCGCTGGAATGACGGTGCTGCGGATCAGAGTGACGAGCCTGCCCACACGCTGCGGGCTGGATCCGCGCCTTCGGGTGAAGGTGTAAGCGGATCACGTGCGCCGTGTGCGAACCAAGGCGGCTGCCGTTAAGCTCGTACGTAGTCCACGAACTCGAACGCCAACGCATGCTTCGCGTCGGCCTCGTGGCGCTGGCGCGACACGACGCGCCACTGCGCTGCATTGAACGGGGGGAAGAACGCTTCGGCGCCATCGACCTGCGTATCGACATGCGTCAGGAACAGGTGCGTCGCCGCCGGCAGCGTCAGCGCATACACCTCGCCGCCGCCTATCACGCACAGTTCGTCGGCGCCGTCGGCGTCCGCGATGCGTCGGGCTTCGTCGACCGAGGCGACCGCCTGCATGCCCTCGAACGGCACGTCCCCCGAGCGCGTCAGCACCAGATTGCGACGCCCCGGCAGCGCGCGCCCGAGCGACTGCGCCGTCTTGCGACCCATCAGCACCGGCTTGCCGAGCGTGAGCGCCTTGAAGCGCTTCAGATCGTCCGGCAAACGCCAGGGAAGATCGTTGTCGCGTCCGATCGCGCGGTTGCGGTCGAGTGCGGCGATCAGGCTAAGTTTCATGTCATGAGCGTCCAACGCAAACACGGTCCGGCCACTCGCGAAGAAGGAATGATTTGAGCTCGTCTGCTGCATCGCTCGGCAGGCTGCGGGCAGAGATAAACATCGGCGAAATGCCCTGTCCCGTCAGGAGCAGGCCGTCGCGACGGAACTCCATCCAACCCACCTCGTGCCAGCGCACGGCTTGGAGCAAAGCGCCGTCGCAACGCTGCGATGCCCCCAGGGAGTCGATGCGGACAATCTCGGTCCTGCCGAGCCCGAGAGCGCGAACCAGTCGGACGAAGCCCGATGCACGTTTAAGCCACGCCACCGTGGCCAACTGCAGCCCCCAGAAGAACAAAAACGCCACCGCCAGCACGGTCGCGTCAGCCGAAGAATGGGTCAGCATCCATGCAAACGCCAATGCCATCAATACCAGCCCCACGAAGGGGCGAACGCGCACCTCCCGTTGCGTGCGATGGTGGTACAGCGCCGTGTCAAACTCCCTCGCCAATCTGAAATCGATCTTCTGCTCGACTTCGATATGCATGGCGAGTCACACCGCCACCGGTGCCTTGATCGCCGGCAGCGGGTCATAGTGCTCGATGGCGATGTCGTCGTACGTGAAGCCGAAGATGTCCTTCACGTCGGGGTTCAGGCGCAACTGCGGCAGCGCGCGCGGCGTGCGCGACAGCTGCTCGCGCGCCTGGTCGAAGTGGTTCGAGTACAGGTGCGCATCGCCCAGCGTGTGCACGAAATCGCCGACGCCCAACCCGCACACCTGCGCGACCATGTGCGTCAGCAGCGCGTAGCTGGCGATGTTGAACGGCACGCCGAGGAAGATGTCGCCGCTACGCTGGTAGAGCTGGCAGCTGAGCTTTCCGTTGGCGACGTAGAACTGGAACATCGTGTGGCAGGGCATCAGCGCCATGCGCGGCAGATCGGCGACGTTCCAGGCGCTGACGATCAGCCGGCGGGAATCGGGGTTGCGCTTGATCTCCTCGACGACCCAGCGGATCTGATCGATCTCCACGCCGTCCGCGCCTGCCCAGCTGCGCCACTGCTTGCCGTACACCGGACCAAGTTCGCCCTCGGCGTCGGCCCACTCGTCCCAGATCGAAACCTTGTGGTTCTTCAGGTACGCGATGTTGGTTTCGCCCTGCAGGAACCACAGCAGCTCGTGCACGATCGAGCGCAGGTGCAGCTTCTTGGTCGTGACCAGCGGAAAGCCTTCGGACAGGTCGAAACGCATCTGCCAGCCGAACACGCTGCGCGTGCCGGTCCCGGTGCGATCGGACTTGTCGGCGCCGTGTTCCAGCACGTGGCGCAGCAGGTCGAGGTACTGCTTCATCGCGATCTCCCGCTTACTTGACGGATACGAACGGCTGGGGCTCCAGCGTCGGCTGGCGCCGCGACCACACGAACAGCCAGTACAGCCCCAGCGCGATCAGCGGCAGGCTCAGCACCTGGCCCATGGTCAGCCATCCGAATGCGAGGTAGCCCAGCTGCGCGTCCGGCACGCGGACGAACTCGACAAGGAACCGGAAGCAGCCGTACAACAGCGCGAACAGGCCCGACACTGCGTAACGGGGGCGCGGCCGGCTCGAGAACCACCACAGCACGAGGAACATCGTCAGGCCTTCCAGCGCCGCCTGGTACAGCTGCGAGGGATGGCGCGCGAAGCGGTCCAGCGCGCCTGTCGCGAACTGCGCCTGCAGCTGCGGCAGGCTCATGCCGGCCAGCTCGGCCTCGGCGCGCGGGAACACCACGCCCCAGCCGGCCTGGGTGTATTTGCCCCAGAGTTCGCCGCCGATGTAATTGCCCAACCGGCCGAAGCCCAGGCCCGGCGGCACCAGCGGCGCGAGGAAATCCACGGTGTCCATCAGGTGCAGCTTGTGCTTCCACGACCACCACCACGCCGCGGCCACGACGCCGATCAGCCCACCGTGGAAGCTCATGCCGCCTTCCCAGATGCGGAACAGCATCAGCGGATCGCGCAGCAGGTCGCCGAAGGAATAGAAGAAGACGTAGCCCAGCCGCCCGCCGAGCACCACGCCGAGCATCGCGTAGAACAGCAGGTCGCCGTAGGCCTGTTCGTTGACGCCCGGCAGGCGCCCCGCGCGCACGCGCAGCCGGCCGAGCCACCACGCGGTGCCGAAGCCGAGCAGGTACATGATTCCGTACCAGTGCACCTGCAGCGGGCCGAGGTGGAAGGCGATCGGGTCGATCTGATGCAGGACGGTCATGCGGCGGCTCGGGAAGGCGTCGCCGTATTGTGCCGCAACGCGGGTCCGCGGCGGCTTGCCGAAGCGGCGGGCGACCCGGCTTCAAAGCACGTACGGCAGGTCCGGCAGCTCGTTGGTGTCGTGCGTGCCTTCCTCGCGCGGGAAATGCTCGACGAGAATGGCGGTCAGGGCCGATACGCCCGCCAGCACGCCCGCCTCCGCCTCGCCCGCGCGAAGCCGCTCTTCGATCAACTGGCACACGCCGCGCCACTGTTCGTCGCTCACCCGTCCGGCGAAGCCGCGGTCGGCCACGATCTCGATGCGGTGGTCGGCGAGCAACAGGTACAGCAGCACGCCGTTGTTCGCCTGGGTGTCCCACACGCGCAGTTCGGCGAATGCCTCGTGCGCGCGGTCGCGCGCCTGTTCGCCGGCCATCACGGCACGTGGATGCAACGCGGGTTCGACGGCGAAGCAGATCTCGCCGGTGTGGTGGCGCTCGCTCTCGGCGATCGCGTCGGTGATGCGCTTGAGGCTGTCGCCCGGGAACAGGCGTTTGGCCGATGGCGCGAACAGGTGCTTGAAGAGCCTCATCGCGTGCGCCTCACCAGCTGCCGGAGGCGCCACCGCCCCCGCTCATGCCGCCGCCACCGCCCCAGCCGCCGCCGAAGCCCCCACCCCCGCCGAATCCGCCGCCGCCCCAGCCACCGCCGCCCCAACCGCCGAATCCGCGGTCCCGGGCGTAGCGGCCGGTCGGCACCGACGCCAATCCGAAGAAGAAGCCGATCAGCGCACCGATGCCGCCGACGACGATCAGCGACGAGAGCAGCCAGGCGATGCCGCCGGCCGCCGCGCCGCCCAGCACGCCGCGCACCAGGGACGGCGCGCGCCCGAAGATCCCGCGCACGACCTGCGCGACGACGAAGGCGACGAACAACGCGACGAGCCAGCCACCGCCGCCCTTGCCGCGCTCCGGGCGATGGTCCGCCATCGGCGCCGGCAACGGTTCGCCGTCGATCAGCTTGGCCAGCGCGGCCGTGGCGTCCGTGATGCCGCCGGCGTAGTCGCCATTGCGGAACTTCGGCACCAGGTACTCCTGGATCACGCGTGCGGACGTCGCATCGGGAATCGCACCTTCCAGCCCGTAACCCACTTCGATGCGCACGCGCCGGTCGTTCTTGGCGACGACCAGCAGCACGCCGTCGTCCACGCCCTTGCGCCCGATCTTCCACTGCTCGAACGCGCGCACCGCGTATTGCGCGATGTCCTCCGGCTGCGTCGTCGGGACGATGAGCACCTGCAGCTGGCTGCCTTTGCGCTGCTGCAACGCCAATGCCTGCGCCTGCAGCTGCTGGGTCGTTGCCGCGTCCAGCGTTCCGGTGGTGTCGATCACCGGCGAGGTGAGCGGCGGAACGGGGGCGAGCTCCTGCGCCTGCGCTATCGCGCAGAACAGCGCCAGCGCGATCAGCGCGATCAGGCGCCGCCAGCCGCACCAGGTCCGAACCGTCGGCACGTCGTTCCCGCGCAGGTGCGGGAACGACGCGGGGCGGCGCGACATCGACATCACGAGCGTCCGTCGTCCACCGGGATCAACCGTTCGACGGGGCCGGCTGCTGCGCAGGCTGTTGCGGCGCTTGCGCTTGCGGTTGCGGTTGCGGTTGCGGTTGCGGCTGCGGCTGGGCCGGCGCGCTGAAGTCGACCTGCGGCGCCTGCTGGATCTGCGCTTCGTTCTCGACGGTGAAATTCGGACGCGTCTTGTGGCCGAACATCATCGCGGTGAGGTTCACCGGGAAGCGGCGGATGGTGGTGTTGTAGTCCTGCACCGCGCGGATGAAGCGTTGGCGCGCGACGGTGATGCGGTTCTCGGTGCCTTCCAGCTGCGCCTGCAACTGCAGGAAATTCTGGTCGGCCTTGAGCTGCGGGTAATTCTCGCTCACGACGAGCAGACGGCTGATCGCGCTCTGCAACTCGCCCTGCGCCTGCTGGAACTGCGCGAGCGACGCCGGATCGTTGGCGTTGACGTTGATGCTGCCCACGCGCGAGCGCGCTTCGGTGACCTGGGTCAGCACCTGCTGCTCGTGGCTGGCGTAGCCCTTCACCGTCGCGACCAGGTTGGGCACGAGGTCGGCGCGGCGCTTGTAGTTGTTGAGCACTTCCGACCAGGCGGCATTCACCGCCTCGTCCTTCTCCTGGATGGTGTTGTAGCCGCAGCCGCTGAGCGTCGCGACCATCACCAGCAGCACGAACGCTTGCACCAGACGGAACATGGGGGACTCCTGACGTGACGATTGGCCGGCATTCCAGCACCGGGACGGTCATGACGCAATGAGGGTCCGCGACGACCCGTTACGAATGCGTTACGGCAACGCCTCCGCGCACCACGGGTGGCCGGGCGTCGAAACGAGAACGGCCTTCCGCGTGGAAGGCCGTTTCGAAGGCAACGCGTTGGCGGCGGCCTCTTATTCCGGCTGCAGGCGACGCTGCGCGCGGCGCTTGGCCCACAGGTTGAGGCACTCCACCAGCGCGGAGAAGCCCATCGCGCCGTAGATGTAGCCCTTCGGCACGTGCAGCTCGAAGCCGTCGGCCACCAGGTACACGCCCACCAGCACGATGAAGGCCAGCGCCAGCATCTTGATCGTCGGGTTGTGGTCGATGAACTGGCCCAGCGGCTTGGAGGCCAGCAGCATCACCGCGACCGCGAGCAGGATCGCCGCGACCATCACCGGCGTGTGGTTCGCCATGCCGACCGCGGCGATCACCGAATCCAGCGAGAAGACGATGTCGATGACCGCGATCTGCGCGATCACGCCCATGAACGACGCCTTGGGCTTGGTGTGGATGTCCTCTTCTTCGGACTCGCCGACGATGAGGTCGCGGATCTCCATCGAACCCTTCACCAGCAGGAAGGCGCCGCCGAGGATCAGCACCAGGTCGCGCACCGAGATGCCCTGCCCGAACACGGTGAACAGATCGTTGGTCAGCCCGGCCAGCCAGGCCAGCGTGAGCAGCAGCGCGATGCGCGTGATGCACGCCACGGCGATGCCGAACTTGCGCGCCTTCTCGCGCTGCGCATACGGCAGCTTGCTCACCGCGATGGAGATGAAGACGAGGTTGTCGATGCCCAGCACGATCTCGATCGCGCTCAGGGTCACCAGGGTGAGCCACACATGGGGGTCGGTCAGCAGTTCGATCACTTTCGGGTTCCTACCTGATCAGAGCAACCGGGGCAGCACGATCGCGCCCCAGGTCAGCAAAACGTTCATCATCACCACGAACACCGCCGCCGAGCCCATGTCCTTGGCGCGGCCGGCCAGTTCGTGGAACTCCGGGCCGTAGCGTTCGATCACCGCTTCCACCGCGGAGTTGAGCAGCTCGACGCTGAGCACCAGCATCATCGAGCCGATCAGCAGCACGCGTTCGACCGGCGTCTGCCCGAGCCACCAGCCGATCGGGGCCAGGATCACGAACAGGTACACCTCCAGCCGGAAGGAGGACTCGTGCAGCCATGCGGCACGCAGGCCCTGCATGGACCACTGGGTGGCTTTGGCGATGCGCGCCGGGCCGCGCGGAAGATGCCCGAATTCGTCGGCCATGCGTTGGACTCAGGCCGCCAGCCGGGCGCGAACCCGTCCCGCCGCCACGGCACGGCGCCCCGGAATTCCGGCAGGCGCGCACACGGCGTGGAGCGGATCGGCGATCGGCATGGAGGCGGTCGTGGACGGAAAGATCGCGGACGGACCGCGGCAGGGGGCCGATTTTGCCACAAACCCCCTTGCCGGCCCGGGTCGTTCGCCGGCTCCAGGGTGTCATGCGGCGGTAGCAGGTTTTTCGCGTGCCGTTAGCGGGTGCGGCCGTAGCCTGACCGACCCCGCCCGGAGGTGCGCCATGTCCCGCTGCGCGTTGCTGGCCCGCCTGGAGGCCAAACCCGGCAAGGAAGAGGAAGTCGAACGCTTCCTGCGTGGCGCCCTGCCGCTGGCGGAGGCCGAGCCCGGCACGCGGACGTGGTTCGCGCTGCGGTTCGGGCCGTCCTCCTTCGGCATCTACGACACGTTCGACACCGAAGCGGGCCGGCAGGCCCACCTGGACGGCCCGATCGCCGCCGCGCTGATGGAGCGCGCCGGCGAGCTGCTGGCCGCTCCGCCCCGGATCGACCGTGTCGATCTGCTGGCGAGCAAGCTGCCGCACTGAGCGCGTTTCGAAGGAACCTGCCTTTCCCCGGCGCCTCGCGCCGCCACACGCCATGGAGGTCGCAATGAATGTCCCCAGCACGCCCGAGGGCTACCACAGCGTCACGCCGTACCTGATCGTCGACGACGCCACCGCCGCGCTCGATTTCTACCGGGAAGCGCTAGGCGCGGAGGAAATGTACCGCCTGCCCATGGGCGGCAAGATCGGGCATGCGGAGATCCGCATCGGCGATTCGATGCTGATGCTGTCGGACGAATGGCCCGACATGGACGCCTACGGTCCGAAGCGCCGCGGCGGCGCGACCGCGACCTTCGTGATCTACGTGCCGGACGTGGACGCCTCGTTCGACCGCGCGGTGAAGGCCGGCGCGAAGGTCGATCGTCCGGTCGAGAACCAGGCCTGGGGCGATCGCATGGGCACCGTGGTCGACCCGTTCGGCCACAAGTGGAGCCTGGCCACGCACGTCGAGGACGTATCGCCGGAGGAACTCAAGCGCCGCATGGACGAGTGGTCGCAGCAGCAGGCGGGCTTGACGGCGTAACGAACCGCCTCGTCCGAGCTTAAGCCCCTCTCCCGCCGGGAGAGGGGTTGGGGTGAGGGTCGGGACGTGCGGACTCGCGGGCGCTCGCGATGCTTGCCCCATCGAAAATCAAAATGGGTTCCAGCTTTCGCTGGATGGGCGGGACGCGCCGCGCCTTCGTGAGGCTTGATAGTTGTAAACGTGGATCCCGCCCTGCGCCGGAATGACGGCCCACGCCTCGCCGAAGCTCGACGGCCTCACTCCTCCTCGTGGATCGCAGTGCCCCGGCTGCCGTCGGGCTTGATCCAGCCGCGGAACATGCTGCCGCTGTTGAACGGCATGGCGATGTTGCCGTCGCGATCCAGCGCGATCGCGCCGCCGTCGCCGCCGGCTGCCGTCACGATCCGGTTGACCACCTCGTTCGCCGCCACTTCCAGCGAATCGCCGCGGTAGGCCACGCGCGCGCAGATGTCGTGCGCGACGGCGTTGCGGATGTAGAACTCGCCCCAGCCCGTGCCGGAGACGCCGCAACGGTCGTCGGCCCAGGTGCCGGCGCCGATGATCGGCGCGTCGCCGACGCGGCCCCACTTCTTGTTGGTCATGCCGCCGGTGCTGGTGGCCGCGGCGATGTGTCCGTGCGAATCCAGCGCGACCGCGCCGACCGTGCCCAGGTACGTCGGCGGATCGAGCGTGCCGTCGAACGCGTGGCGCTTGCCTTGGGCCGCCTCCTTCGCCTGCGCGCGCTCCAGCTGCTCGCGTCGCTTGTCGGTGTCGAAATAGTGGTTGGGAACGCGCTGGATGTCGGGGTGTTCGTCGGCAAAGGCCTCGGCGCCCTCGCCGGCGAGCATCACGTGCGGGCTCTTCTCCATCACCGTGCGCGCGAGCCGGATCGGGTTCCGGATGGTCGTGACGCCGGCGATCGCGCCCGCACGGCGCGTGTGGCCCTCCATGATCGCCGCGTCGAGTTCGTGCCCGCCCTTCGCGTTGAATACCGCGCCCTTGCCCGCGTTGAACTGCGGCGCGTCCTCGAGCACCTCCACCGCCGCGGTGACCGCATCCAGCGCGGTGCCGCCGCGGCTGAGCACGGCGTTGCCGGCATCGAGGGCGCGGTTCAACGCTTCGTGGTACGCCTTGCGCTCGCCCGGCGTGATCGACTGCCTCGGAACGAAGCCGGCACCGCCGTGGATGACCAGGGCCGTCTTGCCGGTGGCGGGCGCTTCGGCCGCGGAAAGGTTGAAGGACATGGCGAGCAGGGCAGCGAGCGGGAGCGAAAGGCGCATGACGGGATCGGATGGGAACTCCGACCGAGCATAGCGACTTTTTCCCATGCGACAGAGTCGCAGTTTGGCGGACACATGCGGCCTGAAGCCCTCATCCCCGCGGCGCCGGGAACCCGAGTGCGAGGCGTACGCCGCCTTCGAAAGCGCCGGCGCCACGGCCCATTGGCGCCCGCGCGATTCCGGCCCACGCCGGCCGCGCCTCGCGCCCGGCAGTGCTACTGCTGCCGCAGCGCCTCGATCGGATCCAGCTGCGACGCCTTGCGCGCCGGGTAATAGCCGAAGAACAGGCCGGTCATGATCGAGAACGTCGCCGCAAGCGCGATCACCTGTCCGTTCAGCGCGACGGGCAGGTCGCTGAAGCGGCCGACCGCCAGCGCGCCGACGACGCCGATCGCGATGCCCAGCACGCCGCCGCCGAGCGACAGCAGCATCGCCTCGGCAAGGAACTGCCGCCGCACGTCCGACGGCCCCGCGCCCACGGCCATGCGCAGTCCGATCTCGCGGATGCGCTCGGTCACCGACACCAGCATGATGTTCATGATCCCGATGCCACCGACGATCAGCGAGATCGTCGCCACCGCGCCCAGCAGCAGCGACATCAACCGCGTCGTCGCCGTGCGCGTGGCGACGATCTCGGAGATGTTGCGCACGTTGAAGTCGTCTTCCTCGCCCGGCTTGATGCGATGCCGCTGTCGCAGCAGCGCTTCCACTTCGCCCTGCGCATACGACAGGTCTTTCGGATCGGCGACCGTCAGCGCGATCTGCATCACCGCGCCGGACGGCAGGCCCATCGCGCCCATCAGCCGACGACGTGCCGTTTCCAGCGGCACCATCACCACGTCGTCCTGGTCCTGGCCGAACCCGCCCTGCCCTTTCGGGTTGAGCGTGCCCACGACGGTGAACGGCACGCGTCCGAGACGGATCGTCTGGCCGACGCCGGTTTCGTCGCCGAACAGCGTGCGCCGCACCGTCTCGCCGATGATCACCGACTTGCCGGCGCTGGTGTAATCCTGCGCATCGAAGCCCTGGCCGTTGGCGATCGTCCAGCCGTTGATGTCGAAGAAGTCCGCCTGCACGCCCTGCCAGCTGGTGGACGCGTTGTTCTCGGCGTAGACGACCTGCGTGTTGCCGCGCAGCGCGCCGGCGACGTACTGCACTTCGGGAATTTCATTGCGGATCGCGTCGACGTCTCCCTCGTTGAGCGTGAAGAAACTCGACGCGCTCATGCGCACGCCGCCACCGCCGGGACCACGGCCCGCACCGGGGCTGATGTCCAGCCGCTGCGACCCCAGGCCCGACACCATCTTGTCGATTTCCTGCTGCGTCCCCTGGCCGACGGACACCATCACGATCACCGCCGCAATGCCGATGATCACGCCCAGCGAGGTCAGCGCGCTGCGCATCCAGTTGCCGCGCAGCGCGTAGATCGCGGTGCGCAGGATGTCGGAGAAGTTCATGCGGATCCTCCGGGACCGGGGACCGATTCGTCGGGGTGCAGCTCCCCATCGCGCATCACGTACACGCGATCGGCGTGCGCCGCGACGTCGGCATCGTGCGTGATCAGCACGACCGTGTGGTCGTCGTCGCGCAGGCGCTTGAACAACGCCAGGATTTCCTCGCCCGTTCGGCTGTCGAGTGCGCCGGTGGGTTCGTCGGCGAGCAGGATCGGCGGGCGGTTGATCAGCGCGCGCGCGATCGCCACGCGCTGCTGCTGGCCGCCCGACAACTCGCTGGGCTTGTGGCCGACGCGTTCGCCCAGGCCGACGGACACCAGCGCCTCGCGGGCGCGTTCGATGCGCTCGTGCGGCGGCACGCGTGCGTAGCCGAGCGGCATGGCGACGTTGTCCAGCGCGCTCATGCGCGGCAGCAGGTTGAAACCCTGGAACACGAAGCCGATCTTGTCGCGGCGCAACGCGGCCAGTTCTTCGGCGTCGAGCGTGGAGACGTCCACGCCGTCGCATTCGTAGACGCCGGACGTGGGCGTGTCGAGGCAGCCGATGAGGTTCATCAGCGTCGACTTGCCCGAACCCGATGGCCCCATGATCGCGACGAACTCGCCGCGATCGATGCGCAGGTCGACGCCGCGCAGCGCCTGCACTTCGGCCTCGGTATGCGCCGCGTAGGTCTTGCTCAGCGCGCGGGTGAGGATCACCGGCACCGCGAGGGCGTCGCGCACGCTCGCGCTCATTCGCGTGCGGCCCGTTCGCCGGTCACGATCGCGTCGCCGGCCTTGAGGCCGCCGCCGGAGATTTCCGTGTCGGTGCCGTCGCTGGCGCCCAGGCGCACCATCACGCCCTGCGGCCGGCCGTCGACGAGCTTGTAGATCTGCACGCGCTTGGCGTTGACCAGGCCGGCGATCGCCGCATCCCACTGCTTCTTCTGCGCGTCGTCGAGCGTGGCGCGGAAGGCGGCGAAATCCTCCTTGAAGCGATCGGTCATGCGCTGGCGCATCTGGCCCTGCATGCTGCCCGCGCCGGGGCCGCCGATCATCACCGCGCCGCCCGGACCGCCGCGACCACCGCCGCCGAACAGTCGATTGCCGCCGCCTCCCTGCTGCGACGCCTGCGCCTGACGCGCCGCCTGGCGCGCGCGCACCGCGTCGGCCGCCGCGTCGAACGCCGCCTGCTGGTTCGCGTTCAAGTTCATCGACGCCGCGGTACGGGACAGATCGTCGAGCATGCCCGAGCCGCCGCGCGGGCCGCCGGCGCCAGGCGCGGCGGGCGTCGCGGACTGCGCATCGTCGGCGGGCTTGTAGCGCAGCGCGGCGTTGGAGACCTTCAGCACGCCGTCGCGCTTGCTTACTTCGATTTCGGCGTTGACGGTGAGGCCGGGCAGCAGCGTGCCGTCGCTGTTGTCGACGGTCACGACGACCGGATAAGTCACCACGTTGTTGGTCGTGGTGGCCGACAGGCGCACCTGTTCGACGGTGCCGCGGAACTGGCGATCCGGGAACGCGTCGACGGTGAACGACACGTTCTGGCCCGTGCGGACCTGGCCGATGTCGGCTTCGTCCACCGCCAGTTCGATCTTCATCTTCGCCAGGTCCTCGGCGATGGTGAACAGCTCCGGCGCCTGCAGGCTCGCCGCCACGGTCTGGCCGGGCTCGATGCTGCGCGTGAGCACCACGCCGTCCACCGGCGAGCGGATGACGGTGCGTTCCAGGTTCACCTGCGTGGTCTGGGTGGACGCCGTCTGCTGGCGGATGGCGGCCTGCGCGGCGTTGACCTGCGCGCGCGCCTGGTCGAGCGCCGCCTTCGCCAGATCGACATCGCTGCGGGCGACGAGCTGGCGCGCGCCGAGGTCGGCCTTGCGCCGGTAGTCGAGTTCGGCGTTGAGCAGCGTCGCCTGTGCCTGGCTCAGCGAGGCGCGCGCGCTCGCGATCTGCGCGTTGCCTTGGGCGATCTGCGCCTCATAGGTCTTCGGATCGATGCGCGCGATGACCTGGCCCTTCGCCACCTGGTCGTTGAAGTCGACCAGAACGTCGGTGACCTGACCGGAAATCTGGCTGCCCACCGTGACGGTGGAGATCGCGCTCAGCGTGCCCGTGGAGGAAATCGCCACGCGGATGTCGCCGCGTTCGACCTGCACCGTGCGGAACGCGCCCTCGGCGGCATCGCCTCCGCGCTTGCGATAGACGTACACGCCGCCGGCGACGAGCGCGAGGACCACGGCGGCAATGAGCCCGTGGCGGAGCCAGGGCGTGGGCTTGCGGGCATTGCGGGGCGACGGGCGGGCTGCGCTCATGGGGTTCGATCGAAGGGTTATGCCGGCGCCAACGCGCCAGCGGCCTGTGCGTTGACAGCATCCGGATGGAATCGTTCAGCCGCGCATTCTCCCTCCTGCGTGCCAGCGAGGTCTGGAACGGGCGACGCAGCCAGACATGCTCAAGATCCGGCCGCCGCCACGGACCGCCCGTGAGCGGCAGGCACGCTCAACGCGTGAACCGGATCACCGCCGTCGTCCCCTGCCCCGGCGCGCTCGCCAGGCTGACCGGCCAGCCGAACCGTTCGCCGAGCCGCCGCACGATCGACAGCCCCATGCCCTTGCCGTCGGTGTCGGCGGTATCGGCACGGAAGAACGGGTCGAACGCCTTGGCGAGGATTTCCGGCGACATGCCGATGCCGCTGTCGCGGATCACCACGCGATCGGGCATCAGGCGGACTTCGATCTCGCCCGATTCGGTAAAACGCGCCGCGTTGCCGAGCAGGTTGCCGACCATCACGCGCAACACGTGCGGCGGCGCGACCAGGCGCGGCGCGCCTTCGTCGTGCAGCGTGACGGTGACGGGCCGGTCGCCGAGCAGCGGACGGATGCGGTCGACCTCGGCGGTGACGATGTCGCGTACCTCGAACTCCTCGCTCTGCGGCGCCACGTCCGCCTCGCGCGCAAGGATCAGGAAGGCCTCGATCACCGCCTCCATGTCGCGTCCGGCCTGCTGGATGCGCGACAGCGAACGTCGCGTGCGCGAGCTGTTCTCCGTGTCGGCGAGCATCAGGTCGGTCGCCACCCGGATCACGGTGAGCGGCGTGCGCAGTTCATGGCTGGCGTCGCGGGTGAAGTTGCGCTCGCGCTGGACGAAGTCGCCGACGCGTTGCGACAGGCCGGTCAGCGCGCGCGACAGCTTGCGGACTTCGTCGCCGGCTTCGGGCGGCAGGTGCGCGGAGGCGATGGCGCTTGCGTCCGGATCGCGCGGGTCCCAGTGGGCCACCTGGTTCGCCAGCCAGCTCACGGGCGTGACCAGGCGCTTGGAGGTGCGGTAGGTCATCCAGATCAGCACGCCGCTGGTGATCAGCGACAGCAGCAGCGACACCAGCCCGGTCAGCAGCACCGACTGGTCGGCGAGCCACGCCGAAAAGATGATGTACAGCGTTCCCTCGGGGCGACGGTCGATGTAGACCAGCCGCCCGCTCTCGGGAAGGCGTTGCACGCCGCTGCCCGTCACCCCGCGAAGTTCCTCCGGAAGTGGCGCCTGCAGATTGCCGGGCACCACGAGGTAACTCGACATCGTCGAACTGGCCGGCAACCGGTGCGACGGGTCGTCGGCGTACGCCTGCCAGAACGCCTGCGCCTCCTGTTCGACGCGCTGTTCGACCACCTTCTGGCGCACGATCACCCCGGCGAGCAGGATGCCCACCGTGATCACGATGCTGCCGATCAACGCCTGCGTGATGAACGCGAGTTTGATCCTGCGCGGAAGTCCGTGCGCCATGGGCTCGACGTTACTCGGGCGGCTGCGAGATGTCGGCCACGCGATAGCCCGCGCTCTGCACCGTGTGCAGCAGCTGCTTGTCGAAGGGCTTGTCGATGGTCTTGCGCAGGTTGTACAGGTGGCTGCGCAGCGTGTCCGAATCCGGCAGGCCGTTGCCCCAGATCTCGCGCTCGATTTCCTGTCGGCTCACCACGCGCGGCGATTCGCGCATGAGGATCGTCAGCAGGCGCAGGCCGATCGGCGACAACTGCAGTTCGCTGCCGCCGCGCGTCACGCGCAGGCTCGCCGGATCGAGCACGAGATCGGCGACCTTCAACACTTCACCGCCCACCTGGCGGCGCTCGCGGCGGATCAACGCGCGCAGGCGCGCTTCGAGCTCCTGGATCGCGAACGGCTTGGTGAGGTAATCGTCCGCGCCCGCGCCCAGGCCGGTGAGCTTCTCGTCGAGCGTGTCGCGCGCGGTGAGCATCAGCACGGGCGTCGACTTGCGTGCCTCCTCGCGCAGCTTCTTGCACAGCTCCACGCCGTCCATGCGCGGCAGCATCAGATCGAGCACGATGACGTCGTAGTTGTTTTCCGTCGCCAGTCGATAGCCGTCGAGGCCGTCGCTCGCGTAATCCACCTCGAACCCGCGGCCCTCGAGGTATTCACCGACCATCTCGGAAATGTTGCGGTTGTCCTCGACGATGAGGACCAGGCCGCCATCTCGTGTTCCGGTACCCTGCATGCAAACCTCCCGACGCTTCAGCTTTGTGAAGGCTGCCGGGCCGCGGGTGGAGGGACCGTGAAGGCCACCACGAAACCTGAACAAACCGGCAGATCGTTCCCCCTCCGGAACGCGGTCCCGGCGCCCCGCCGTAGTGCCCTGCCTACACGACCCGGGAGTATGTCATGGGCCTTCCGCGAGGAAACGGATGCCGTTTCAGTTTCCGCGGAAGATGAAATACACCGCGCCCAACACGCACAAGCCGGCCCATACATAGTCGAGCTTGAACGGCTCCTTCATGTAGTACACGGCGAAGGGCACGAACACGCTGAGCGTGATGGCTTCCTGCAGGATTTTCAGCTGGCCGAGCGACATGACGTTGTAACCGATGCGGTTCGCCGGCACCTGCAGCATGTACTCGAAGAACGCGATTCCCCAGCTGGCCAGTGCCGCCACGAACCAGGGCTTGCCACTCAGGTCGCGCAGGTGGGCGTACCAGGCGAACGTCATGAAAACGTTGCTCAGCGAGAGAAGCAGCACCGTCAGTCCAATTTGTCGCATACCGGCTCCGGATCCAGTGAAAGCGCGAGATCGTTGCGTGCCATTGCGCAACCTCGCGCGCTGAATCATAGCGGCGCAGCCGCCGCCCCTGAGAGCCGGCAGCGCACGCGCGTCGCCGAATGGGCGGCTCGCGGGGCGCTTGGATCGGCGCCGATCCGTCGCGCTACGCCGCAACGCGCGAAACGCCCAAACGGCGCGGCCATCTGAGCGCTGCCCCGCGCGTCCGGAAGCGAGCCTCGCCCGCCGAACCCGGCTGGCCTATCCGCTACAACCTCCGCAGCACACCGAGGGCACACGCGCGATGTCCGGCACGTCGACCGCGCATCCTGCGCGTCGCAAGGCCTGCAGCAGGGTGTCGACGTCGAACGCGCCGGCGACGCGGAGGCCATCGCCCCCTGCATCGACCATCGCGGCGGGATCCGCTTCGCGGAGGGAGTTGCCGATCCTTGCCAGATCGGCGGAACGAACGTCGCAGGCGACGGTGAATTCCATGGGGTTCTCCACGTTTCGCAGACGGAATCGCCGCGGCCCCTGCGCGAAACGGCGGCTGCGGCGAATGCGTCGAAGGGAGGGCCGCCGCCATCGCGGCGGCCCGATGCAATCATTTGGTGACGATCAGCTTGCCCTTCATCAGCATCGAATGGCCCGGGAAGCTGCAGAAGAAGGTGTAGTCGCCGCCGGCGGTCAGCTTCTTGCCGGGGAACGTTACCTTGGTCTTCTGCCCGCCGCCGACCAGCGTAGTCGTCGCGATCACGCGCGGATCGGCCTTGTTGACGTAGTTGCCGGACACGCCCGCCTTGATGCCCTCGCGGGCGACGGCGTCCATGTCCTTCGTGGCGGTCACGACGACGTTGTGGCCCATGGCGGCGACCGGCATCTTGCCGGTATGCGTGAGTTCGATCGTGATGGTGGGGCACGACGCGGAGACGGTGGCTTCCTTGAGATCGAACTTCATCGCATCGTCGCCCTTGAGCGACACGGTGCAGTTGCCTGCGGCCTGGGCGAAGCCCGCGGCAGCCATCAAGCCGGCGAACACGAGGGAGCGGGTGACGAACTTCATGGTGACTCCTTTGGGCGGAAACATGCGGATGGAAATGGAATCAATCCGTCGCGAGGGTGGCATCGGACAGGTGCTCGCGAACGCGGGACACGAAGCCGGGGTCCGGCTGCAGCCCCGCTACTTCGCTGCGCGCGACGATGCGGCCGTCGCGATCGAGCAGGATCAGGACGCTGGTGTGGTTGAAGCTTCCGTCCGGTTGCGCGCGATAGCGAATGCCGAGCGCTGCCGCGAGCGTGCGGACGTCGTTGTCTTCGGGGCGAAGCAGCCGCCAGTGGGCGGTGTCGAGCCGATGCATCTGCGCGACTTCCCGCAACGCCGCGGGCGTGTCGCGCGCCGGATCGATGCTGATCATCGCGAACGCGAGCGCGTCGCGCTGCTCCGGCGGCAACCGGCCTTGCAACGCCTTTCCGCTGGCGATGATCAGCGGACACATGAGGTGGCAATTCGCGTAGAACATCGACACGATCGTCGGCCTGCCTCGCAGGGACGACCACACGACGGCTTGCCCGGCCTGATCCTCGGCTCGCGCGTCCACCTGGTAGACGGAATCGCCAGGAAGCGGAACGCCATCGGCCATCGCGGGAAGCACCGCGACGCACGACAGCGCGATGAGACACAACGCCAGCACGAGTTTTTTCATGGTGAAGTCCGTGCACAACGGAAGCCCAGGTTGCCGAGCGTGCTGCGCGGCTCCATCGCCGACAGCAGCGCCACGCGCTTGAGGACGGCGTAATCGTCGCGATTGGCGAACGACAGCCCCGTCGCGCCGCAGAACTGCAGGCGATCGCCGTCGTCCGATGCGCGCTTGTCGGCATCGCCCAGCAACGTGGCGTAGTCGCCGACCCATTCCCAGACCGCGCCGTGCATGCCCGACACGCCGTACGCGTTCGGGGCGGCGCCCGATCGCGCGTCCATCGCGCGGCGCGTTCCGTCGTCGAAGGTGTGTGCGCGCCACGCGGGATCGTCGCGCGCATCCAGGCGGCTCGCGTCGGCGGCCGCCACGTACTCCCACTCGGCCCAGTCCGGCAGCCGCGCGTCGATGGACTTGCAATAGGCGTCGGCGGCGAACCAGCTCACGTGCGTCACGGGCGCTTCCTTGTCGATCGAATCGCCCGCGTCATCGGCATCGCTCCAGTTCGCCAGATACCCCGAATCCACCAGCAGCGCAGGCGCGTCTCCACGCCGCCACTGCGGGTGCGCGCGCACGAACGCCTCGAACTCGCTCACCGTCACCGCTCGGGCCGACAGCGCGAAGGCGGCGACGCGGCGGTTGCCGTCGTCGCCTTCGTAACGCACGGTCGAACGGTACTCGCCGGCGGGAATCGCGACGAAGTCCGCCTGCGCTGCCGGCAATGTCGCCAGCAGCGCGCCGCCGAACAGCAGCGAAGCGAGAGTCGAAGTGGCGAACATCGCGACCGCCCTCCTGCGCTCCGCCTCAGCGACCGCCCTGCGCCGGGGCGGGGTATTCCTCGTTGGCCTGCTGGCCGGTGTAGATCGACGGGTTCTTCTCGCCGTCCACCTTGAGGATGCCGAGCGTGCCCTTGTGGAACGTGCGGAAGATGCTGTGGTCGACCAGCACGAAGTTGCCCGGCACGTCCGCCTTGAACTCGACGATCGCCGAACCACCGGCGGGAACCAGCGTGGTCTGCACGTTCTCCTGGTACTTCGCGCCGCCTTCGGTGTAGACCTTGTCGAAGATCTCGCCGATGACGTGGAAGCTCGACACCAGGTTCGGGCCGCCGTTGCCGACGTACATGCGGATCGTCTCGCCCGCCTTCGCGGTCAGGGCGTTGTCGCCCGTGAGCGAACCCTCCGAACCGTTGAACACCACGTAGGTCGGATGCTCGTCGATGGCCTTCTCCAGGCTGAAGGGTTGCAGCCCCGGCTCGCCATGCTTGCCTTCGGTGTAGAAGTCGCCCTGCATGACGTAGAACTCCTTGTCGACCTTCGGCAGCCCCTGCGGCGGTTCCACCAGGATCAGGCCGTACATGCCGTTGGCGATGTGCATGCCCACCGGCGGCATCGCGCAGTGGTAGACGTACAGGCCGGGGTTCATCGCCTTGAAGGTGAACTTGGTCTTGTGGCCGGGCAAGGTGAAGGTAGCTTCGGCGCCACCGCCCTGCCCCGTCACCGCATGCAGGTCGATGTTGTGCGGCATGTGCGAGTCGTGCGCGTTCTTCAGCGTGAACTCCACCGTGTCGCCCTGGCGCACGCGGATGAAGCTTCCGGGCACCGTGCCGCCGAAAGTCCAGAAGTTGTACGTGACGCCATCGGCCAGGCGCATTTCCTTTTCGATCACTTCCAGGTCGACCTCGACCTTCGCCGGCGCGTTGCGCAACGTGGGCGGCGGCACCATCGGCGGTGCGGTCAGCACCGCCTTGAGGGTGCGTGTGGGCGCCTGTGCGTCGTCGTGGTTGGCGGCGACCGCGACCGGTACGCCGAAACCGACCGCGCATGCCAGCGCGTACTGCAGCAGATTCCTTGTAGCGCGAACCATGGGTGACTTGCCTTGCGAATGGCCTTGCAGCCGTTGGGCGCACAGTAGGTACGGCACCCGACGGACGCCTTGATGTAGGTCAAGCCGTTCGCAGGCCTGTTCATCGGCACTCGCGCGGTTTGATCCGGATCATTTCTGCGCCGTGCATGCGCGCGGAGACTTCGCTGCAACGCGCGGCCTGCGGGCGGGCCGCCCGCGAATCCTGAACCTCCGGGGACGTCCATGACCTGCTCTTCTGCGTTTCGCCATCGCGATCGCATTCCACTCGTGCGTCCGCTCTGCGCAGCGCTCATCTTCTTCCTGAGCGGCACCTGCGCGGCGGCGGACGGCGCGACGCACCACCGCGGCGAAGCCGTCGTGACGTTGGACACGCTGGTGGTGACCGACATCACGCCGACGCTTGCGATGAGCTTCTTGACCAACACCAAACTGCCGCGCCAGCCGGTTCCCGCCAGCGACGGGGCCGACTACCTCAAGACCGTGCCGGGGTTTTCGCTGATCCGAAGCGGCGGTACGAACGGCGATCCGGTGCTTCGCGGCATGTTCGGATCGCGACTGAACCTGCTGACCGATGGCGGCCACATGCAGGGCGCGTGTCCGGCGCGCATGGACAACGCGCTCTCCTATGTCTCGCCGGAAACCTACGACCGGCTGGAAGTCATCAAGGGCCCGCAAACGGTGCTGTGGGGTCCGGGCGCCTCGGCAGGCACGGTGCGGTTCGAGCGCGACATCCCGTTCTTCGATGCGCCGGGAGCGCAGTTCAATGGCAGTCTCACGCTCGGCAGCTTCGGCCGCGACGATGAGGTGATCGACACGGCTTTCGGCAACGCGGATGCCTATGCGCGCGTCACGGCCAATCGCTCGCAATCCGGCGATTACGCGGACGGCGACGGGAACGACGTGCCGTCTGCGTGGAAGAAGTGGAACGCCGACGTGGCGTTCGGCTGGACGCCCGATGCCGATTCGCTGGTGGAAGTCAGCGCGGGCCGCGGAGACGGCGAAGCGCGCTACGCCGGGCGCGGCATGGACGGCTCGCAGTTCGCCCGCACCAGTTACGGACTTCGCGCCGAGCGCCGCAATTTCGAAGGCGCGTTCGACAAGATCGAAGCGCGGATGTACCACAACGACGTCGACCACGTCATGGACAACTACACGCTACGCGAGCCCGTCGCCGGCAGCAGCATGCCGATGCCGATGGCGAGCAACGTCGCGCAGCGCACGCGCGGCGGACGCGTCGCGTTCGCGTGGGAAGCCGATGCATGGGATCTCAACGCCGGCTTCGACGTGCGCGAGAGTCGGCATCGCACGCGCAGCGCGATGGGACGCGACGCGTACCGCGCCCGGCCGTGGAGCACCGATGCCCGCTCGGAAAACCTGGGCGTGTTCGCCGAACTGGGATGGAAGCCCGCACCGCGCCAGCGCCTCGTCGGCGGCCTGCGGCTGGACCGTGCCGCGGTCCAGGACGAACGCGCCTCGACCGGCGGCATGAGGCCGCGCCCCAACCCGACGCATGGCGCGACACGACGCGAGACGTTGCCTTCGGGGCTCGTGCGCTGGGAAGTCCAGCCGGACGGCTCGGCGACGATGTGGCATCTCGGTTTGGGCCACGTGCAGCGAATGCCGGACTACTGGGAGCTGTTCTCGCCGACGTTCGGGCCGGCCGGTTCGGTCAACGCGTTCGCCGGCCTGGAGCCGGAGCGCACGACGCAGCTGGATGTCGGCATGCATTACCGCGAGGGCCGATGGGACGCGTGGGCATCACTGTATGCGGGACGCATCCGGGACTACCTTCTTTTCGAGTACGTGCAAGGCAGCATGGGCGCCGTCACGCGCGCGACGAACGTTGATGCCGACACGCACGGTGGCGAGCTCGGCGTCGAGTTCCGTCCCACTGGCGAATGGAAGCTGGGCGGCAGCCTCGCCTACGCCTGGGGATCGATCGACGGCGTGGGCGCGATGCCGCAGATGCCGCCGCTCGAAGCGCGCTTCAATACGGCCTACGACAACAGGCGCTGGTCGATCGGCGCACTGCTGCGCGTCGTCGCCGCGCAGGATCGCGTGAATCCCGGCTACGGCAACGTGGTGGGACAGGATCTCGGGCCCACGCCCGGCTTCGCGGTGTTCTCGGTCAACGGCGGCTATCGCTTCACGCAGCGGATGCAACTGGCCGCGGGCATCGACAACCTGTTCGATCGCACGTACGCCGAACACCTGAACCTGGCCGGCAACAGCGCGTTCGGTTATCCCGGCGAACCGGTCCGCATCCACGAACCCGGGCGCAGCGCCTGGTTGAAGCTGAATTACAAGTTCTAGCGACGACCTGCTCGGGCCTCGTCGTTCGATGTGCAGTGCCCTTGACCCCGATCAAGGGCAGGCACGCTCGCACCGACCCAGGCTGGGCACCCGACTACCAGAGGCAGCCCGATGATCGCCGCGCACCCGCCGCAATCGCTCGACGAACGCGAGGCACGCATCACGCGCGCACTGCAGGAATTCGATCCGGAGGCCGTCGTCGCCATCGAGGCCAACGGCGGACGGCTGAGCATATCGACCGTCCTCGACGAACTGGAAGTCATCGCGATCCTGGGCGGGCTTGGCGTCGACGCGGCGCCGAAACGCACGATTACGGACGACGGCGAGGCGTCCTCGCATCCGGTCGGTGGATGCGGCTGCGGCTGCGGCTGACATCCGCGCCCTCAGGGCCGTGCGGCATCACGCCGCGCATCACGCACGCGCCCTCCGCAGCGCAGCAACGCCAGAAGCGTGACGATCCAGGCCGCGGCGAACGCGAGGCCCGCAACGGCGTGCCACTGGTTCGACGACACGGCGACCAGCAGCGCGACGGCGGACGACAGGTGCCCGCACAGGACGACCCGCTTGTCGCGCTCGGGCATGAGCGCGCCCACGCCGGGAACCCTGCGTCCTCGCGGCACCGCAGCGCGCAGGTGTATCCACGCAAGAAACCCGACGATCTCGAGCATCATGCCGACGACCAGCCATGGCAAGGCGATCGCCAGCGCGAGCGTTCCGACCAGCATCGCGCGATCGATGCCCGCAGGCAGCGGCGATGTCATGCCCGCGGCGGCAAGGCCCAACGCGATCGTGCCCAGCGCCCAGAAGACTGCGAGCGTCGGATTGCGTCGCAACCGCCCCTTGATCTGCAGCCAGACCGAGGCCGCAACGAGCGAGTACGTCGCCGTCGCCGCGGTGAACAGCAGCGCGGTCCCGTCGCCTCCGGTGCGTTGCCACGCACCGCCGAGCAGACCCGCAACGATCAGGCACAGCCACGCGGGCAGCATCCAGCGCTGTGGACCGGGCGTTCCCTGCAGCATCGGCAGCGTGACGGCACCCACCGAAGCGACGAGGGCAAGCACCGCGCCGATCACGCCGAACGATGCATGCACGTCCACCAGCATTCCCAGGTCCACGGTCACGCGGCCCCCGAGTGCCTGCAACGCAACGGCGCCGAGCAATGCGGTGATCGCCAATGCACACATCGACACGCCGATGCCGGCGCGTGGCCATCGCGCGCCCGTGCCGCGCCACAGCGACAGGCATGCGAGCGCGGCGAACATGGCCAGGGATCCGCCCAGCAGGACGGCGGCAATCTGCATCAGCGTTCGCGCCATGTGCGCGATGGAAAACGCGAACGCCAACAGTCCCGCATTGAACGATGCGTGCAGCGCGGGCACGGCGCGTATGCCGGCGAAGCGGCTTGCGATCGCTACGGGCAGGAATTGCGTGAGGGCGCCGAGCATCGCGTTGCCGATCACGCCCAGTGTCAGCAGATGCGCCACTACGATGGTCCCTGGTGTCCAGCGCGATGCGAACTGCATGTCGCCGTGCCACGCTATCCACAGTCCCGCGATGACGCCCCAAGCCGCCGATGTCGCGAGGAAGCGAAGCGGTATGCCGGTAGGCGGTGCGTCGGAGATGGCCAGGCCGCTCACGAGCGACCGGGTTCCCAATCCGGCACGGCACCGTCGTGCACGACGGGCCGGGTGATGCGCACGCAGAATCCATCTTCGTGCGCCGCGACGTCGGCGAGCATCCCGTCGGCCTGCAGGATCGCGAGGAGCGGCGCCGGATACAAAGGCGTCAACGCGACAAGCGCTTCGCCGGGCTGCAGCGATTCGACGGCGGCAAGAATCCGCTCCATCGGCTCCGGCGGCGCCAGCTGGCGAAGGTCGAGCGTGTCAACCGTCACGCGGCGCGGCCTCAGGGAGGGCGTCGTCGTGCGACGGCGACATCAGCGACACGCCCGCAGCTTCGAGCGACTCGACCAGCAAGGCGAAGCTTCCCGAAAACGAATCGAAATGTTCGAGCGCATCACGCACGGCCGTTCCTCACGTCAGAGAATGGAGCATGCCCAGCGGGTCGTGCGCCCGCGCGATCGCGTAGATCTGCGCATAGGCGATCATCGCCAGAAGGAAGCATGCGACGCGGATGCGCGTGCGCCTGGCGCGCATCGCAACGATGCCGAGCACGACATAGAGGACCACCAGCAGCACTTTCGCCAGCAGCCAGCCGTTGGCGAAGAACGCGCCGGGAAGGATGGTCAGCAACATCATCGCCGCGGTGAGCAGCACGGTATCGATCGCGTAGCTCAGGTAGCGCACCGGCGCGGCCATGGGCCAGCGCATGCCGGCCAGCGCGGATGATCCGCGCAGGAAGAACAGCACGCCGCTGCACGCGATGGCGGCGATGTGCACGAGTTTGATCTGCGGGTAGAACTCGAACATCGCCACGTCCTCAGCCCGGCTTTCCGTCCACGCGCGGCGACAGGTAGATCCGCCCCAGGCGCGTCACCCATGGGAAGCACGCGATGAGCCAGCCGATCGCCGCTGCCACGTGCCATGCGTGGGCGTCGGCGACGAGCTCGGCGACGACGCGCATCGCCGCCACCGCCTGCACCGCGACGAAGGCGAACCACGCCACCGGCGGCATCACCAGAGCGCGGCCGGAATGCCCCTGCGTCACGCGCGTGACCATCGCCACCAGCAGACTGCCGAAGAAGCCGATGAACAACGCATGCGCCGGAGCGCGGCCGAGCTGGAAAACCCCGGTCATCGCATAGCCGATGCTCTGCACCGAATACAGCGCGAAGGTGATCGGCAGCCACGCCGTGCCGATGAACAGCACCGCCAGCAGCCCCGGCATGCGCCCGCGCGGCCACCAGCGCCACAACGCGAACGCGCTTGCGGCGAGCAGCGGCACGTCGGCCAGCCACAGCCAGGCGTAGGCATGCGTGAGTTCCAGCGCCAGATGCGCCATCGACAGCGCCCACACGATCGCGAGCCATCCCATCGGACGCCACGGCGCGTACCCGGGTACCGCATTGCCGGCGAAGAACGGGAACATCCGGTGCGCGACGGTCACGTACACCGGCAGCAGCAGGCCGATCGTGCCGAGCTTGATGCTCGCCATCGCCCACATCGGCGACGCGCCGAGCACGAAGGCGACGAACGCCATCAGCCCGATCCACCCCAACACCAGCGCCGCGAAGCACGAACGCGCGTGCCACGTCGCGCCCTTTTCCATCGTCAGCTGCCTGCCGAGGATGAACACGCCCGCCGTCCAGCCCGCGCCCGCCATCAGCAGGCCGACGAAGAATCCGACCTCCCATCCGCACGCGCCGATGAGGATCGCCAATTGCCCGCCCATCAACCCAGCGCCGACCGGCAAGTAGTGCCAGCGCGTCGTCTCCGGCAGTCCCATCCAGCGCGGGAAGACGGTGATCAGGAAACCGAAGATGAAACTCGGCAGCACGAGGTACTGCATCACGAACGCATGCAGCCAGCCGGCCGGCACGGGCGGCGGGCTCATCGCGAGCACGTCCGGCCAGCGCGTGGAAACCAGCCAGAGCATCCACCACAGCATCGCCAGCAGGATGTTCCCGGCCCCGATGAAGAACATGAGCCGGTGCGGCGCCTGCGCGAGGCGGATTGGGGAGAGCGACGTGTCGGCGGTTTTCTGGAGCATGGCGGAAGTGTCCGCATCGCGATGTGGGAGCGCCTTGACCCAGGTCAGCCGGATGCGTTTTCGGATGCGAGGAACGAGGCCCGGCCAGGGGCCGGGCCGATACGGCGACGAATGCGGTTCGGCTCAGGCCCGCGCCGGTGCCTCCGCGATGATCGCGACACGCCGCGGCGCCACCCAGAGACGGAACACGAACCAGGCCAGCGCCAGCGCGCCGACGCTGAAGAGGGTGTCGGCCGGCACGCGCATCCACACCAGCAGGTCGACGATCGGCTGCTGCATGAATTCGGCCGAACGCGCGTACCAGTAACCATGCTCGAGCGCGGCGTTGAGCTGCAGGATTCCCAGCGGCAGCAGCGTGAACAGCGCCATGCCCGCCAGGCCGATGTTCATTGCCCAGAACGCGGTGCGCAGCACCTTCTCGTTCCACGCCACGTCGGGCTTCAGGCCGCGCAGGCAGAACAGCATCAGGCCGATGCCCAGCATGCCGTACACGCCGAACAGCGCGGTGTGGCCATGCGTCGGCGTGAGGTTCAGGCCCTGCATGTAGTACAGCGACAGCGGCGGATTGATGAGGAAGCCGAACAGTCCGGCGCCCACGAGGTTCCAGAACGCCACCGCGATGAAGAACATGATCGGCCAGCGATAGCGCTGCATCCACGGCGTCGCCTTGCCCATCCTGTAGCTGTGGTAGGCCTCGAAACCGACGTAGGCCAGCGGCACCACTTCGAGCGCGGAGAAGCTTGCGCCCAGCGCGATCACCGCCGTCGGCGTACCGGTGAAGTACAGGTGGTGCAGCGTGCCGAGCACGCCGCCGGCCATGAACACGATGGTGGCGAACAGCACGGCGGTCGTCGCCGTCTTCGTCTGCAACAGGCCCAGCCGGGTGAACAGGAACGACATCACCGCGACCGCGAAGACCTCGAAGAAGCCTTCGACCCACAGGTGCACCACCCACCAGCGCCAGTACTCGACCATCGACAGCGAGGTGTGTTCGCCCCACATCAGGCCGGCGGCGTAGAACAGGCCGATGGCGACGGTCGACAGGAACAGCAGCACCACGATCGAGCGCGACTCGCCGCCGCTCCGGATCGCCGGCCACAGCGAGCGCCCCACCAGCGTCAGCCACAGGCCGAGCCCGATGAAGAGAAACCACTGCCAGAAGCGTCCCAGGTCGACGTATTCCCAGCCCTGGTGGCCGAACCAGAAATTGCGCTCCAGCCCGAGCTTCTGCATCACCGCGAACCACTGTCCGGCGAACGCACCGATCACGATGATCAACAGGCAGACCCAGAGCAGGTTCACGCCCAGCCGCTGGAACCGGGGTTCGTGCCCGGAGATCGCCGGGCCGATGTAGAGGCCCATGCCCAGCCACGCGGTGGCGATCCACAGCACCGCCAGCTGCGTGTGCCAGGTGCGCGTCAGCGAATACGGCAGCACGTCGGCCAGCGCGAACCCGTACGCCTGCTGGCCTTCGACCTGGTAATGCGCGGTGATCGCCCCCAGCAGGATCTGCGTCAGGAACAGCGCGATCACCACCCAGAAGTACTTGGCCGTGGCCTTCATCGACGAGGTGAGCCGGATCGACGCCAGCGGATCGGACCTGGGCAGGCTGGGCGCGAGTTCCTCGCCGTGGTTAACGGCGTAGTGCCAGCCCAGCAGCGCGATGCCGGCGATGAGGAACAGCACGCTGAAAACCGTCCACACGAACGCGCCAGCCGTCGGCGTGTTGCCGACGAGTTCGTCGGCCGGCCAGTTGGCCGTGTAGGTGATGTCCGAGCCGGGCCGTTGCGTCACGGCGGCCCACGCCGTCCACCAGTAGAACGCGGTGAGCTGGCGGCGATGCTCCGCGTCCGGAACGGTGTCGTTGCGCATCGCATAGGCCTCGCGCAGCGTCGCGGTGGCCGGATCGTTGCCGAACAGGCGAATGTAGTGCGAGGCGACGTTCCGGATGGCTTCGACGCGGTCCGCGTCCAGTCGGATCGTCTTCGTCGCCGTGTCGTAGGTGTTCGGTCGCATCAGTGCCTGCACGCGCGCCTGGTAGGCGGCAACGGCACCCGCGTCCAGCTTCTTGTAGCTCTCAGCGCCGGCTTCGCGCCGTGCCCAGACGTCCATGACGGCCTCGGCTTCGCGATGGAGCCAGTCGGCGCTCCAGTCCGGCGCCACATACCCGCCGTGCCCCCAGATGGAACCCAGCTGCTGGCCGCCGATCGACTGCCACACCTGGCGTCCCGTCTCGATGTCCTTGCGGGTGAAGATCGCCTCCCCCTTCGGCCCGACGACCCGCTCGGGCATCGGAGGCGACTGTCGGTGGATCTCGCTGCCGACCCATAGCAGGACGGCAAACGAAGCGATGAGCAGGGTCGCCAGCCCCACCCATAACGTGCGGGTCGAATTCATGTCGGCACTCCGTTGGAAACGGAGGCATGTTCGAGCCGGGCGGGCCGCTTACGACATGACGCAGGTCAAGCGCAATGCGAATGTTTCGCATGACACCGCCTGCAGCGCGAACGGCTGCCGGTCAGTGGCGCAGGACGGTCAGCGCCAGCGCTTCCAGGCGGGGCATGTCGACGATCTCGACGTCGCGCTGCTTGATCGAGACCAGCCCGTCGCGCTCGAAGCGGCGCAGCACGCGGCTCACCGTCTCCGGCGCCTGGCGCAGGTAATTGGCGATGTCGGTGCGCGACATCGTCAGCTGGAAACGCCGCGGCGAGAATCCGCGCTGTGCGAGCCGCCGCGAGAACCCGATCAGGAACGCGGCCATGCGCTCGTCGGCCGAGTGGTCGCCGGCGAACAGCGACGCCACGCCGATATCGCGACTCATCAGCCGGAACAGGTGGCGCTGCAGGTTGGGCAGCCTCGTCGCCAGCATCGCGATGCGCGGGAACGAGAAACGGCACAGCATCACCGTATCCAGCGCGACCGCGTTGCAGGGATAGCGGTCGTCGTGCACGGCGTTCAGGCCGATCACTTCCCCCGGCAGATGGAAGCCGAGCACCTGTTCCCGGCCGTCGGCATCGAGCTGGTAGGTCTTGACGGTGCCGGCGCGGACGGCGGCGATCGCGCCGAAGGCGTCGCCTTCGCGGAACACGTGCTCGCCCGCATGCAGCGGCCCGACGTGTTCGACCAGCACGTGCAGGTCCATCAGCGCGCTCTTGTCCATGCCTTCGGACAGGCACGCCTGCGAGAACGCGCAGGTGGAACAGAAGGTCAGCGAGTCGCCGTCGTCGGCGACGATCGATGAATCGGTGCGCGGAAAAACGACGCCTGGAGTCATGCCCTGCCCGATCGCGATGTCACACGGTCCTGGAGAATCGCGTGGACCCGTCCTGCGGGACGAGGTACCGGTCGAAACAGGCCGCCAGCACCCGCAGCAGGAGCCGGCCGCGCGGCGTGGCCCGTACGGTGCCGGGCGACAGTTCCACCAGGCCGTCCCGTTCCAGCGCCTCCAGTTGGGGCCAAGAGTGTGCGAAATAGTCTTGGAAGTCCATCAGGTGCCGACGCTCCGTCTGCCGGATGTCGATTTCGCCCAGGCACATCAGCTGCTGGATGACGTCCGCCCGCACGAGGTCGTCTTCGTCCAGCTGCATGCCGCGCCACACCGGCAGGCGCCCTTCGTCGATGGCGCGCTCCCAGCTCGGCAGGTCGCGCGGGTTCTGGCTGAAGCTCGCACCGATGTGGCTGATCGCGCTCACGCCCAGGCCGACCAGGTCGCTGTCGGCGCAGGTCGTGTAACCCATGAAGTTGCGGTGCAGGTCGCCGCGCGACTGCGCGAGCGCGAGGTCGTCGTCGGGCAATGCGAAGTGGTCCATGCCGATATAGACATAGCCGGCCGCACCGAGGCGCTCGATGGCGCGTTGCAGCAGCAGGAGCTTCAGCTGCGGCGAAGGCAGTTCGTCCTCGCGGATCTGCTGCTGCGGCCGGAACAACGCGGGCAAATGCGCGTAGCTGTAGATGGCGAACCGGTCCGGCCGCGCCTGCAGCGCGATCTCGAGCGTGCGGTCGAACCCCTCCAGCGTCTGCAGCGGCAGACCGTAGATGAGGTCGACGTTCACCGAGCGGAAACCGTGCGTGCGGCACGCGTCGAGGATGGCGAGCGTCTCCTCCACGCTCTGGACGCGGTTCACGGCCTTCTGCACCGCGGGGTCGAAGTCCTGCACGCCCAGGCTGGCGCGATTGAACCCGGCCTGCGCCAGCGTGCGGATGTCGTCCGGACTGACGAAGCGCGGATCCAGTTCGATCGAGCATTCGCGCTGCTGCGGATCGGCGAACGCGAAGTGGTTGCCGATGACATCGACGACTTCGGCGATCTGCGCGGCCGCGAGGAAGTTCGGCGTGCCGCCGCCGAAATGCAGCTGCACCACGCGACGATCGCGGTCGAACAACGTCGATGCCATGTCGATTTCGCGATACAGGCGCGTCAGGTACGCCTCGCCGCGCGCCTGGTCGCGCGTGATGATGCGATTGCATCCGCAGTAGAAGCACGGGCTGGTGCAGAACGGCACGTGGACGTACAGCGACAGCGGGCGCGGGATGGGATCGCCGTTGGTCAGCGCGGCCGCCTCGCGCAGCTGCGCCGCGCCGAAGTCCGCGCTGAACTGCGGAGCGGTCGGATACGACGTATAGCGCGGCCCCGGCCGGTCGTAGCGACGCAGCAGTTCGGGATCGAAGAGGATGGTCGAGGAGGCCATGCGCGCAGCCTAGCGGCGCCCTTGATCCGCGCCTTGACCTCGGTCAAGGCGAACGTGTCGCCCGGTACAAAGCCGCCTCCGAAGGTGCAATCCGGACGGGGGCCTCTTGACCTGCGTCATGGCCGGCGGCGCCCCCCCGGATGGCCCCGATCTTCACCAGCGGGGGGTTCACGTTCTCACTGCACGGGCACTCCGGATTCCGCGGCGCCCCAGCCCGAAGGCCTGCGTCAGAAGCGGATCTTCCCGCTCACGATGTCCTTGAACATCACCCAATCGCCGAGGAGGGAATAGAACGGATGCTTGAACGTGGCCGGCCGGTTCTTCTCGAAGAAGAAATGCCCGACCCACGCGAAGCCGTAACCGCACGCCAGCGCCGCCAGCAGCCACCACGCATTCGCCTGCACGATCGCCAGCGCGACGAGCAGCAGCACGCCGCAACTGCCGACGAAATGCAGGCGCCGGCTGGTGCGGTGGCGATGTTCGCTCAGGTAGAACGGATAGAACTCCCGGAAGCTGGCGAAGCGCGGCATGAGGTCCTCCGATGGCGGGCGCTCAGGCCTTCTCGGCGGCCTTGGCGCGATCCCAGAGGCGATCCTGCGCTTCGAGCGGCAGCCCGGCAAGCGGCGTCCCGTCGGCCTGCGCCATGGCTTCCATCGCCCGGAACCGCCGCTCGAACTTGAGGTTCGCCCGGCGCATCGCGGCGCCCACGTCCACCTGCGCATGGCGGGCCAGGTTCGCGCAGACGAACAGCACGTCGCCGATCTCGTCCTCCAGCCGGTCGCGCGCGGCGGCATCGTCCGGGTTCGCGTCCAGTGCGGCGAACTCGGCGCGCACCTCGTCGATTTCCTCGTGCAGCTTGGCGATCACCGGGGCGACCTCGGGCCAGTCGAAGCCCACGCGCGCGGCGCGCTTCTGCAACTTCACCGCACGCTGCCATTCGGGCAGGCCCCGCGCGATGCCGGCCAGCGCGGAACGGTCTTCGTTGCCGTTGGCCTCGCGCTCGCGGCGCTTGGTTTCTTCCCACGCGACGGTCTGCGCCTGGGCATCGGCCACCGACGCATCGGCGAACACGTGCGGATGCCGGCGCACCATCTTGTCGCAGATCGCCGCAACGACGTCGCCGAAGGCGAAAGCCCCCTGCTCGGCCGCCATCTGCGCGTGGAAGACCACCTGCAGCAGCAGATCGCCGAGTTCGTCCTTCAGATCCGCGAGATCGCCGCGGTCGATCGCATCGGCGACTTCGTAGGCCTCTTCGATCGTGTACGGCGCGATGGAGGCGAAGTCCTGTTCCAGGTCCCAGGGACAACCGCCGCGCGGATCGCGCAGGCGGGCCATGATGTCGAGCAGGCGCTGGATGTCGTGGGCGGCGGGCATGTGGCGTTCTCGATGAAACGGTGACGGCATTCCGCGAAGGCGGAAAGCCGGGAAAAACGAACACGGCGGCTGCGAAGTACGGGCCGCGTCAGCAGGGATGGCTCGCGCCTCCGCGGAGGTGGACGCCGGCGCGCACGTGCTGCGCTCAGCCGAGCATCCACTCCCGCCACGGCAGCGTGACGTCGCCCAGCCCGACGAAGTCGCCGTTGAGGATGCGCTCGCGCTGGTTGTACCGGAACGGCCGGCCCTGCGGATCGAGAACCGCACCGCCCGCGCCTTCGAGCACGCACTGGCCCGCGGCGGTATCCCATTCGCTGGTCGGCCCGAAGCGCGGGTACACGTCGAGCGTGCCTTCGGCGAGTTTGCAGAACTTCAGCGACGAGCCCAGGCCCACCGGCTCGGTTTCGCCCATGCGCGCGATGAACGCCTGCGTGCGGCCGTCGCGATGCGAGCGGCTCGCCGCGACGCGCAGCGGCGCGGTCGCGGGCGCGCGCACGCGGATCGCCGTCTCGCCTGTGCCGTGGCGACGGAACGCGCCCAGGCCGGCGCCACCGTGCCAGGACTCGCCGGTGACCGGAGCCTGCACGACGCCCCACACGGCAACGCCGTCCACGATCAGCGCGATGTTCACCGTGAACTCGCCGTTGCGCTTGACGAACTCGCGCGTGCCGTCGAGCGGATCGACGAGCCACAGCCGCTGCCATTGCCTGCGCGTCGCGGTCGGCACTTCATGCGCGGATTCCTCCGACAGCACCGGAATCTCCGGCGTGATGCGGGCCAGGCCGTCGACGATGCAACGGTGCGCGGCGAGATCGGCCGCGGTCAGCGGCGAATCGTCGTCCTTGTGCTGCACGGCGAACTCGCTGTCGTAGATGCCCAGGATCGCCGCGGCGGCGTCGTGCGCCAGCGCGATCACGGCCTCGCGGGTCGCGGCATCGGGAAGGACGGACGACGTCATCGGGTTTGCATCCTCAGCCACTCGCGGGCGATGAACAGGGCGGCAATGCTGCGGCCTTCGGAAAAGTCCTCGCGCAGGATCAGCTCGTGCAACGCATCGAGCTTCCACGGCACCACTTCGAGCTCTTCGGGCTCGTCGCCCGGCAGGCGCTCGGGATACAGGTCGCGCGCGATCACCAGGTGCGCCTGGTGGCTCATGTACGTCGGCGCGAGCGTCAGCGCGCGCAGCACCTGCACGTCGCGCGCGCCGTAGCCGGCCTCTTCCTTCAGTTCCCGATCGGCGGCCTGCTCCGGCGTTTCGCCGGCATCGATGCGGCCCTTCACCAGGCCGAGTTCGTAACGATGCACCCCCGCCGCGTATTCGCGCACGAGCAGCACGGTCTCCGGGTCGATCATCGGCACCACCACGACCGCGCCGTGCCCGCGCCCGTGCAGGCGCTCGTAATGGCGGCGCTCGCCGTTGGCGAATTCCAGGTCCAGGCGCTCCAACCGGTAGGGGCCGGCGTCGTGTTCGGTGATGCGGTGGATCGTGGGCAGGCGAGGCGACATGCGGGCTCCAGGCATGCCATCCGGGAAGGCGCGTTCGGCCGGTCCACAAAGGTCCCGGCCCGGTCGCGCGGCTAGAATGGCGGGATGCAGCGATTGGACGACATCATAGCGCGCAGCGACACGGCGGCCGCCTGGCGCGAGCGCGATCTGGCGGTGCTCTGGCACCCGTGCACGCAGATGCGCGAGCACCTCGACCCAGCAGGCACCCTGCCCCTGCTGCCCGTCGAACGCGGCGAAGGCGCATGGCTGGTCGGACGCGACGGTCGCCGCTATCTCGACGCGATCAGCAGTTGGTGGACCAACCTCTTCGGCCACGCCGAACCGCGCATAGCCGCAGCCATCGCGCGCCAGGCGACGACGCTGGAGCACGTGATCCTCGCTGGCGTTTCGCACGCGCCCGCGGTGGAGCTCGCCGAAACGCTGTTGTCCATCGCGCCGCGCGAAGCCGGCCGCGAGCCGCTGGCGAAGGTGTTCTATGCCGACAACGGATCGGCGGGCGTCGAAGTCGCGCTGAAGATGGCGTTCCACTGGTTCCGCAACCGCGGCATCGAAGGGCGCACGAAGTTCATCGCGCTCGACAACGGCTACCACGGGGAAACGCTCGGCGCGCTCGCCGTCGGCGACATTCCGCTGTATCGCCGCGTGTATGCCCCGCTGCTGGCCGAAGCGCTGTTCGCGCCCTCGCCCGATGCCTACCTGTGCGAGGACGGCGAATCGCCCGCTGAGCGCGCGCATCGTGCCGCCGATGCGCTCGCCGCACTGCTCGAACGCCACGCGGGCGAAGTCTGCGCGCTGATCCTCGAACCGCGCGTGCAATGCGCCGGCGGCATGCGCATGCACGATCCGGCGTACCTGAAGCGTGCGCGCGAACTGTGCGACGCGCATGGCGTGTTCCTCGTCTGCGACGAGATCGCGGTGGGTTTCGGTCGGACGGGCACGCTGTTCGCCTCCGAGCAGTCGGGCGTGCAGCCTGACCTGCTGTGCCTGTCGAAAGGGCTGACCGGCGGTGCGTTGCCGCTGGCGGCGGTGCTCGCGACGCAATCGATCTACGAAGGCTTCCTCGACGATTCGCGCGAGAAGGCTTTCCTGCATTCGCACAGCTACACCGGCAATCCGCTCGCCTGCGCGGCGGCATTGGCGTCGATGGCGATCTTCGAGCAGGACGATGTCGTCGCGCATAACCGTGCCACGTCGCAGCGCATGGCGCAGTTCGCGATGCCGTTTGCCGATCGTCCGCACGTCGCCGACGTACGCCAGGCGGGAATGATCGTCGCGTTCGAACTGACGCGTGGCGGAGACAAGCGCACGCCATTCAATCCGTCCGCGCGCATCGGCCTGCGCGCGTACCGCGAAGCGCTCCGGCGCGGCGTGCTGCTGCGCCCGCTGGGCGACGTGCTGTACTGGATGCCGCCCTACTGCATCGACGAGGACGCGCTGCAACTGCTCGCCGACACCACGCGCGCGGCGATCGACCATGCCATCGAGGAAGCCGCATGCGCCTGACCCGTGTCCACGTGGACGAAGCCCTGGGCGTCGGCCGCGAGATCGCCCTGCCCGAAAGCGCCGCCGCGCACCTGGGCCGCGTGCTGCGGCTGGGCGTCGGCGATGCCTGCGTGCTGTTCAACGGCGACGGACACGATTACGCGGCACGCATCGTCGCGATGAACAAGCGCGAGCTGCGCGTGTCGGTCGAATCGGCGGAGATCGTCTCGCGCGAGTCGCCGCTGAAGCTCGTGCTGCTGCAGGGCGTGGCGCGCGGCGAGAAGATGGACCTGATCCTGCAGAAGGCGACGGAACTGGGGGCGTTCGCCTTCCATCCGTTGTGGTCGCAGCGCAGCGAGGTGAAGCTCGACGAGGCGCGCGCTGGAAAGCGCCTGGCGCATTGGCGCAGCGTCGTGTCATCGGCGTGCGAACAGAGCGGCCGCGCGTTCGTGCCGGACGTCGCCGCGCCGGTGTCGCTTTCGGCCGCACTGACTGCGCTTCCGGCAGGTGGATTGCGCCTGATCCTCGATCCGGACGGCGAGTTCTCGTTCGGCACGCTCGATCTCGACGTGGCGCAGCCGGTGTATGTGGCCATCGGCCCCGAAGGCGGCTGGTCCGACCTCGACCGCACGCAACTGCGCGCCGCCGGTTTCCGTGGCCTGAAGCTCGGCCCGCGCATCCTTCGCACGGAAACCGCAGGACTGGCGGCGATTGCGGCGTTGCAGGCGAAGTTCGGTGATTTCGCCTGACGGCGCGCCCCTTGATCGTCAGGAGCTGAGGCGCACCACCGCGAGCATCAACAGCGCGAAGAGCACGAACACCACGATTGCGACGGCTGTCGCCCAGCGCGTGAGCAGTGAAATGTCGGGGTGCTCGAGCATTCGCTCGAACGCCTTCGCGTCCACCTTGAAGGCGGGATCGTGGGCAGGATCGTGAAGCAGCTTCCGCACGTCATCGGCCTGCTCGTTGATGCACGCGAACAGCGCCCATTGCGCCCCCATCTTCCGCCCTTCGACTCTGGGCGCGAAGGTGGGAATCCCCTTGGAAGACAGAAGTTCGCGTACGCGGTTGAGCTCGTCGCCATCATGGAACCGGCAGATGAATTCCATTTCGTCGGCTTCCGGATCGTCAGATCTTGAAGTAGATCTTCCGCGCGTCCAGCACGCGCACCACCATCCACCACACGAACACGAACGCGAGCGCATACGCCAGCGACGCCACGTACGGGCCGAAACGCGGGGTGATCCAGCCGGCGAAGGCATGCTGGTAGAGGGGATCGAGCCAGCCGAACGCGACCAGCGCATACAACATGAAGGCCGAGCCCGCGTAGGCGGCGATCGCGTTGACGCCGAAGGCGCGACCCAGCGGCGGCCAGCCGCGCAGATCGATCAGCGAATGGAACAGCGCGAGGATCCAGCACGCGACGCCGCCGGTCCACAGCACGTACGACGGCGTCCACAGGTTCTTGTTGAGCGGCTGCCACAACGACCATGCCAGACCCGCCGCGATCGCGACGAGACCGGCAAGCAGCAGCGAGCGGCGATCGCCCCGGCGCAACCAGTCGCCGGCGCGCAGGCCGAGCAGCGTCGTCGCCAGTGCGCCGAGCGTGCTGACCAGGCCTTCGGGGTCGTGGCCGCGGCCGGTGGCCGGATCGAGCTGGTAGACGTGAACGCCGAGCAGCGCGTGGTCGATGCGGCTGGCGATGTTGACGAACGGCTCCAGCGTGCCGCCCGCTGCGAGCAGCGCGCCGTAGCCCGTCAGCAGCGCGGCGAACGCGAGCCATTGCGTGCGCGCGCTCGTGTGAAGGGCGAGGACGCCGCCGGCGGCGAAACACAGGCCGATGCGCTGCAGCACGCCGGGCACGCGGTAATGCGGCAGGTCGAACGCCCACAAGGCGCACAGGTGCAGGAGCAATCCCAGGCCCAGGATCCGCGCGCCGCGGACGAGCACCGTCTTCGTCAGCACGCGCAGGTCGTCGCCACGCTCCACGCGCGGCATCAACGCCAACGCGATCGACACGCCGACGATGAACAGGAACATCGGGAAGATCAGGTCGGTCGGCGTGAAGCCGTGCCACGCGGCGTGCTCGAGCGGGGCGTACACATGGCCCCAATCGCCGGGATTGTTGACCAGGAGCATCGCCGCAACGGTGATCCCGCGCAGCGCGTCGACGGAGGCGTAGCGCGGCGCGTTCTGCCGCTGCGCGCCGGCGATGGTCGGGGCGTGTGCCGGCGCGACGCTCGCGTCGCGGTCCGGCACCGGGGCGCGACTCAAGCGGCGGCCTGCGCCTGTGCCAGCGCGATGCCGATCTGGTCTTCGATCGCGCCCAGGTCGGGCAGGAAGGCGGCGTCTTCGTTGAGCAGCACGCGCGCCTGCACGCCGTTCGGAAGCGGGTTGTGGTCGTCGACGACCATCAGCGTGTCGCGCGCCACCGTGACCAGGCGCGGGAAGCCCTGCGTCAGCAGCGCGAAGTACGGCGTGCGGCGGCCTTCGACCGGCGTGCTGCCGCCCAGTGCGCGCAGCACCAGCACCTTGCTGCCGAGGCCGCCGCGTTCGTTGGCGAGTCCGGAGAAGCGGCCGAAGGCGATCAGCGGCAACTGCCAGCCGCGCCAGCGGATGCGTCCGAGCAGCCAGTCCGGTGCGCCGGCCACGGCGTCCGGTTCGGCGTAGGACAGCACCTCGGCGATGGTCGCGTTCGGCAGCAGCAGGCGGCCGCCGGCGATCTGGATCAGCACGCCGCGGATGTCGTTTTCGGCGGCGCCGGAAGGTTGGACAACGTGTTCGGTGGCCATCTCGTGTTCCTTGTCGCTCAGCGCCAGCGTTCGGCCAACCGCGCCGAGAGATCGGCGGGCAAGCCCGATTGCGCCCCGCGCGCGATGAGCGCCGAGGCCGCCGCCGCATCGTAGCAGCCGTCGCCCGCCTGGCCGGCGACGAATGCGCCGCTGCCGGACAGTTTCATCGCCGCGTCGACCTGCGCCGGATCGGCGCCGCTGAGCATGAGCACGGCGGAGTCGCCCGGCGGCAGCGTGCCGAGCACGTCGCCGCCGCCTTCCACGAAGCGCATGCCCGATTCGCTCACGGCAACCGAAATGTCGGCCGGGAGGATGTAGATCGTGCCGGCCATGGCGATCAGGCCCGGCTCGGCGAGACGGACCTGCAGCGGCGTGGCGCGCTGCATCTGCGCAACGAGGCGGTCGTAACGGCCGCCGTCGAGGCGCTGCTGCACCAGCACCGGCCGCGGGAATTCTTCCGGCAGGCCGCCGAGCAACTGGCGCACCGCGTCGGGCCCGCCGATGCCGGCGAGCACGAGGACCGCGCCCGGCAGCTGCGTCGCGACGCGCTCTTCCACCAGTTCCAGCGAGGAGATGCGGCGCTCGATGTCGCCCAGGTCGCGCTGGAACTTGTGGTTCGGATCGGACTCGCGTTCGACCGGCGCGGCGACCGCGGTGTCGTCGGTGAACGACCAGTCGGGCGCCGCCGGTGCGGCGACCTTGGGCGCGGCCGCGACAGGCGTGCCGTCGCGGCTCGCTTCGAACATCAGCACCGGCGCGGTTGCCGCCGGCGCATCGGCCTTCGGCTGCTCCGCGACCTCCACGATGGCGTCGAAGTCCGGCGCGTCGAAGGCGGGCGCATCGAACACGGCCGTTTCGAGCACCGGCGCGGACACGTCGGCCACTTCGTAGTCGAAACTCGATTCGAACGGCTCGACCACCAGCTCGGCGGACAGTTCGATCGCGTCGGCCGACACCATCGGCGCGTCGTCGGCGAAGGACAGTTCGATGCCGGTCAGGGCCGGGGACAGTTCGACGGGTTCGGCCACTTCGAATTCGGCTTCGGCCGCAACCGGATCGAACGGGTTGTAGCTGGCTTCGTGCGTGTACTGGACCTGCGGCTCGTCGAGCGCGAGCTCGAGCGTGGATGCGGCGACGACGGGCGTCGCGGCGTCGATCGCCACCGGCGCGGGCGCGGGCGCTTCGAGGGGCGCGAGTTCGAGCGGCGCCGCTTCGCTCGCAGCAGCAAGCGACACCTGCGCGTTCACGACGGGCGCGGCGGGTTCGGCCGGACGCGGCACGCCCGCCGGCTCCGGCGGCTCCATGCCTTCGGGCTCGTGACCCGGCGGCAGGACGTCGCCATGACCGTGCAGCTTGGCGCCGAGATGGCGCACCCAGCGCGCCAGGTCCCAGCCCTCGCGCGTGGCCGCGAGCGTGGCTTCCTCGTAGATCACTTCCACCGACGGATCGGCGAGCACCGGATCGAACTTCTCGATCACGTCCTCGGTGACCGGGTCGAGCGCGACCACGATCACCTGGGGCGCGACCTGCCCCAGCGTTTCCAGCTGGAGGGTGGTCGGATCGGCTTCCAGCACGACGTGGGCGCCGGCGTCGGACAGCGCCGAACGCAGTCGTTCGCAGGCTGCGCCCGGTCGCGCCAGAAGGACCGCGCGACGGGAGGACTCACTCATTCCGCGTCGCCCCCGCGTGGATGGGGATCAGCGCGATCTGCTCCAGACAGGTCGCCGACCCGGAGGAGGTCGTACACGTTGCGCATCAGTTCCGGCTCCTGGTACGGCTTGCCCAGGTAGCGCTCCACGCCGATCTCGAACGCGCGCTGGCGATGCTTGTCGCCGGTACGCGAGGTGATCATCACGATCGGCACGCCGCGCAGGCGCGGATCGCCCTTCATCGCGGTGGCGAGCTCGTAGCCGTCCATGCGCGGCATTTCGATGTCCAGCAGCATCAGGTCGGGCACGCGCTCGACCATGCGCTCCAGCGCGTCGACGCCGTCCTTCGCGGTGAGCACCTCGAAGTTGTGGCGTTCCAGCACGCGGCCGGTGACCTTGCGCATGGTGACCGAGTCGTCGACCACCATGACCAGCGGAACGCGGCGCGTCTCCGCCGGCGCGACCGGTGCGGCGACGTGGTCGCGCGGCAGCAGCGCCTGGCGACGCACCAGCGGCGCGACGTCGAGGATCACCACCACGCGGCCGTCGCCCATGATGGTCGCGCCGAAGATGCCCGGCACCGACGCCACCTGCGGGCCGACCGGCTTCACCACGATTTCGCGGTTGCCGACGACCTGGTCGACGCACACCGCGGCGCGCAGGTCGCCCGAGCGGATCAGCAGCAGCGGCATCTGCAGCGCGCCTTCGGCCTTGGCGGTGCCATGGCCGACCAGCGTGCCGAGGTCGTGGACGGCGTAGTCCTCGCCGCCGTAGCGGTAGGTCGCGTCGACCATGTCCAGGCGATCGCGGGCGATGCGGCCCACGCCGCGAACCGAGGCGATCGGCACGGCGAAGGTGGTTTCGCCGATGCGCACGAACACGGCCTGCGTGACCGCGAGCGTCTGCGGCAGGCGCAGCGTGAAGGTGACGCCCTTGCCCGGGACGGACGCGATGTCGAGCGTGCCGCCGAGCTGGCGGACTTCGCTGGCCACCACGTCCATGCCCACGCCGCGGCCCGCCAGGCGGCTGACCGACTCGGCCGTGGAGAAGCCCGGTTCCAGGATCAGTGCATCGATCGCGGCGTCGGACAGCGTCGCGCCTTCCGGCACCAGCCCGCGTTCGTGGCCGCGACGCAGGATCGCCTCGCGGTTGAGGCCCGCGCCGTCGTCGCCGACTTCCAGCACGACTTCCGAACCTTCGCGGCGGACCGCGATGCGGATGGTGCCTTCGTCGGGCTTGCCGGCCTTCCTGCGCTTGTCCGGGGTTTCCAGGCCGTGCGCGACGGCGTTGCGGAGCATGTGCTCCAGCGGCGCGGTCATGCGCTCGAGCACGTTGCGATCGAGTTCGCCCTGCGTGCCGTCGAGCTTGAGCGCGACATGCTTGCCCAGTTCGCCCGAGGCCTGGCGCACCACGCGGCGCAGGCGCGGCAGCAGGCCGTCGAACGGCACCATGCGCGTGCGCATGAGGCCTTCCTGCAGCTCCGAGCTCACGCGCGACTGTTGCAGCAGCAGCGTTTCGTACTGGCGGGTCAGGTCGTCGAGCGTGGTCTGCAGGCTGACCTGGTCGGCGGCCGATTCGGCCAGCGCGCGCGACAGCTGCTGCAGCGTCGAGAAGCGGTCCAGTTCCAGCGGATCGAAGGCCTGCTCGCCGTCGTCGCCTTCGCGCTGGTAACGCGCGACGATCTGCGCTTCGGTTTCGATTTCCAGGCGGCGCAGCTGGTCGCGCATACGCGTGTTCGTCGCCGCCATTTCGGCAATGGCGCCACGGAACGCACCCAGCTGCTGCTCCAGGCGGGCGCGATAGATCGCGACCTCACCGGCGTAGTTGACCAGGCGGTCCAGCAGGTCGGCGCGGATGCGCACCTGTTCCTGCGGGGCGCGCACGCCGATCTCGTCGTCGTCGGTCTGCGGCTGGTCGCTGATCGGCGCGGACAGGGGCTTGAGCTCGACCGGCGCCTGCTCGCGCGGTACGTCTGCGACCGGCGCGGCGGGCTTCGCCGCCACCGGCTGCGCGGCCTGCGCGGCAGCGGTCAGATCGCCCAGCGTCGTCTCGCCGCGCGAGCGCGCGTCGAATTCGGCGATGAGCGCTTCGGGCATGGCGATCGCGCGGCGCTCGCCGACGCGGGTGACCATCGCGTGCAGGCGGTCGAAACCGCGTTCGAGCAGCGGCACGCCATCGCGGCCGAGTTCGCAGCGGTTCTCCACCACGCCTTCGAGCAGCGATTCCATGGCGTGGCCGAGTTCGCCCACGGCCATGATGCCGGCCATGCGCGCGCCGCCCTTGATGGTGTGCAGGTCACGCTGCAGGCCCACCAGCGATTCGCGCTCCGTCGGTGCCTCGCGCAGCTGCGCGAGCAGGCCGTCGGAATGGTCGAGCAGGTCGCTGGCTTCCTCGACGAAGATGTCGACCAGCTCCGGATCGAGTTCGCTCAGGTCCAGCGCTTCGTCCGGATCGTCCGCGCCGGCCAGCGCCTGCGCCAGGAGCGCGGCGACGGCCGGTTCCTGGGCATCGGCGGCGTCGGCGAAGGCGGTCTCGTGGGCAGGCTCGTCCGCGGGCGACTCGGCGAGTGCGTCCTGGGTGAACTCCTGCACGTCGGGCAGTTCGTCGCGCATGTCGCCGATGGCGGGCGCGTCGACGAACGCGTGGCCGACGGCAGTCGTTTCCAGCGACGCCGCCTCGACGGCGGCGTGCTGTTCGCGCGCGATGCGCTCGGCTTCGGCGTACTCGGCCTCCAGGCGCGCGTACTCGGCCTCCTCGTCGGCGATGCGCGCCGCTTCCAGGCGCTCGGCTTCCAGGCGCTCGGTGGCGAGGCGTTCGGCTTCCAGCAATTGCGCTTCGATGCGCTGCTGTTCGGCCAGCGCGGCGGCCGCCTGGCGCTCGGCCATCGCGGCTTCGATGGCGGCCTGGTGCGCGGCCTCGGCGGCCAGACGTTCGGCGTGTGCGGCGGCGGCGCGCTCGGCTTCGGCGCGCTCCGCGGCAAGGCGCTCGGCTTCGGCGCGCTCGGCGGCGATGCGTCGGGCTTCCTCGCCGGCAGCGCGTTCGGCCTCCTCGGCCGCCAAGCGCTCGGCTTCGGCCTGGGCGAGTCGGGCCTGCTCGGCGGCAACGCGCTCGGCTTCCAGGCGTTCGGCTTCCGCCGCTTCGGCGGCAAGTCGTTCGATTTCCAGGCGCTCGGCTTCGGCGCGCGCCTCTTCCTCGCGACGGAGCAGCGCCAGGCGCTCGGCTTCGCGCTGCTGTTCTTCCAGCGCGAAACGCTCCGCTTCGAGCCGTTCGACTTCGATGCGTTCGGCGTTCGCGCGTTCGATCGCCTCGCGTTCGGCCTCGATGCGACGGGCTTCGGCGAGCTCGGCCTCGATGCGCTCGGCGTGCGCCGGATCGGACAGGTAATCCGGGCCAACGTCGCCTGCCAGGTCGGTGAACTCGCTCAGATCGATCGCGGCGAACGCGGGCTCGGCCGGTTCGTGCGGCATCGGCTGGCGCGCGTCCGGGAGGCTGTCGCGCAGCGCACGCATGCGCTCGGCGAGGCCCTCGAAGGCCGGGATGCGCGGCGCCGGCGTCTTGAGCGTCGCCAGCGTGCGGCGAATCGCGTCAGCGACCTCGCCCATCGCGGCGACGCCCTCGGCGCTGGCCGGCTGGCCCGATGCCAGCAGGCGCTTGACGTACACCTCGGTCGGACCGGTGATCTCGGTGATCACCGGCACTTCGGTCATCGCGAAGGCGCCGTTGAGCGTGTGGAAGGCGCGCTGCAGGCCATCGTCGGCCGGGCGCGGCTGCGCCTGCGACGCGGCGAGCCACTGCTCGATCGTCACCAGGTGGCCGCTGACCTCGGCGTCGAGGATTTCCAGCAGCACCGAGTCGACCGACGCCGGGACGCCCGATTCGGGCTCCAGCACCGGCGCGATGTCCTGCGCCGGAAGCTCGGGCGCGGGCACGTCGTCGAAGCTGATCTCCTCGACTTCGACGGCGCTGTCGAGGCCATCGAAGCTGACGGCTTCGAGCGTGATCTCTTCGGCCAGCGGCTCGAACACCGGCTCGACCGGTTCGACCACCGGCTCGACGACGGCTTCGACCTTCGGCGGGGCCGGCGTGTAGACGGTGTCGTCGCCTTCGGCGAGGCGGTCGGCGTGGGCTTCCATCGCCGGCAGGTCGGCCGTGATCGCGCCTTCGTTGCGCAGCGCGGCATGCAGCTGCGGGAGCGCGGCGTAGGCGTGTCCGACCAGCCCGATGACCGCCGGGCTCGCCGGGCGGGTGCCATCGAGCACGCGGTTGAGCAGGTTCTCGATCTTCCAGCTGAACTCGCCCAGCGTCTTGGCGCCGACCAGGCGGCCGGAGCCCTTGAGCGTGTGGAACACGCGGCGGATCGGACGCAGGCGTTCGCTGTCTTCGGGCAACGCGTGCCACTCGGGCAGCAGGTCGCCGAGGTGGCGGATTTCCTCGTCGAGCTCCTCGAGGAAGACTTCGCGGATCTCGTCGTCGATGTCGTCGCTGTGCTCGAAGCCACCCGCGGCGATCTGCTGCGGCGTGCTGGCGACAGGCGCGGGCGCCGGGGCCGGCGACGCGGGCGCCGAGGCGGACACCTGCGCGACCGGCACTTCGGCGGCGAGCGTCGCCGACGGGGTCAGCGTCGTCGTGTCGAACGCCGGCGTCGCCGGCGTGCCGAGCGTGATTTCGTCGGTCAGTTCGAAGTCCGGAACGCGCGCCAGGTCCTCGCGGCTGATCGGCGAGCTCGGCGCCATCGTGGCGGCGATGTCGAACTCCGGCAGCGGCCAGTAACGCAGCGTTTCCAGGCTCTGGCGCGTGATGTCCAGGATGTGGTTGCGGTTCGGCCGCTGTTCGCGCAGCGCTTCGAGGTAGTACTCGAGGCTGGCGAGCGCGTCGGCGAGCGTGTCCAGCTGCTGGCCGTTGGGCACGCGCTTGCGGCCGATCAGCTCGACCTCGGTGTAGCGCTTCACGCCGGTGAGGTAGTCGGCGGGCTGCGGCAGTTCGAGCATGCGCAGCGCGCCGGCGACTTCGTCCAGCACGCGCGGGACTTCGGCCAGTTCGGCGTGGTCCCAGTTGGTTTCCACGAACGCGACGAACGCCTGCCGCGCATCGCCGAAGTTGGCGATGGCTTCGCGCACGAGTACGTCGAGCACCTTGCGCGCTTCGCCGGCGAGCAGGTCGTCCTCGGCGCCGGCGTCGGGCAGGCCCAGGCGCGAGACCTGGTCGTCCAGCGAGGCGTCTACGTAGAGGAGCGCGCCGGCGACGTCGAGCAGCGCGCCCTCGTCGGCCGGGCGCTTGCCCGACACGATGTCGTGCATCGCATCGCGTTGCTGCAGCACGACGGTACGCGCGACGCCCAGGCCCATCATGCCGAGCGTGTCGCTGACGCGGCCCAGCGCCTCCACCTGCGGCTTGAGCTCGGCGACGTCGGTCTGGCCGGTGCGCAGGTGCAGGTCGAGCGCGTCCTTGACGCGCAGCAGGTCTTCCTTGATCGCGGCGGCGACGGTGTCCAGCAGCGCGCGGTTGCGGCCGGACAGCGAGCCGCGGGCGTGTTCGAGTTCGGACTCGCTGGGCAGGTGCGCGGCGAGCTCGAAGGTGTGGCGCAGGTCGTCCAGCGCCGGGTGGCGGCCGTCGCTGTGGGCGACGTGATAGAGCAACTGTCGGGTCGGCTCGGCGGCCGGTTCGGAGCGATGCGCGCCGAACCCGTCGTCGGCCAGCATCAGGCGGGCTTCGCGCTCGACGCCGCCGAAGGCCTGGCGCAGCGCGCGCGTGGCCGGCAGCGCACCGTCGCGCAGGGCGCCGGCGACGCTGGAGGCGACCCACAGCATGCGGCGCACCGGTTCGAGCACGACTTCGCCGAGCAGGCCGTCGATGGCGCTGGAGAGCTTTTCCGGCTGCGACGGGTTGCCGTCTTCAGGCCAGTTCGCGAGTGCATCGCGCAGTGCGGCCAGGTGCGGCGACGTGGCGCCGCGCGTGGGCGCGGACGCCGGCAACGCGCTGGGCAGGTTGGCCGGCAGCGGGCGGTCGAGGTCCGGCGCGAACAGCACGCTTTCGTTGAGGCCCGCCTCGCCGCGCGTGGCGCGCAGTTCGTTGAGCAACGGCAGCAGGACGATCGGAATGTCGCGATGGCCGCCCTGCAGGCGTTCCAGGTAATCGGGCAGCAGCACCACGCCGCGCATCAGTGCCGCGCAGGCGTCGTCGCGGTCGGCGACCTTGCCCTGCTGCAGCGCGAGCGCCAGCCGCTCCATCTCTTCGGCGACCATCGCCGGCGCGTAGAGCTCGACCATGCGCAGCGTGCCGTGCACCTGGTGCAACTGCTCGGCGCACACGCGCATGCGGCTGGCGTCGGCCGGATTCTCGGCGTACGCCTCGATCTCCTGCTGCGCCAGGCGCAAGGTCTCGTCCAGCTCGGGCTTGATCCAGCCCAGGGTGGTGGTGTCGATGGCTTCGCGCATCACGGTCATCGCTCACCTCGCATGCATGCAAGGTGGCGCGACCTGCGGCCGAGGCGCCATCCGGGGCTGAAGCTGTTCATCGTGACCGACCTTGTTCCGATCCGCCCGTCAGGCCGGCAGCTTGAAGTCGGCGACCGAGCGGCGCAGGTCGGCGGCCAGCTGCGCCAGGTTTCCAATCGACGCGGCGGTCTGGTTCGCACCCTGCGAGGTCTGCGCGGTAATCGACTGGATGGTGTTCATCGTCGCGGTGATGTTCGATGCCGCGCTGGACTGCTGCTGCGCCGCGCTCGAAATGCCCTGAATGAGGTTGGACAGGTCGCTCGACACCTTTTCGATCTCGCCCAGCGCGGTACCCGCGTCCTCGGCCAGTCGCGCACCGGCGACCACTTCGGAGGTCGTCTGTTCCATCGAGGACACCGCTTCGTTGGTGTCGGACTGAATCGTCTGCACCAGCGTTTCGATTCGCTTGGTCGCGTTGGATGCGCGTTCCGCCAGTCGCTGCACTTCGTCCGCGACGACCGCGAAGCCGCGGCCCGCTTCACCCGCCGAGGCCGCCTGGATGGCCGCGTTCAGCGCGAGGATGTTCGTCTGTTCCGAGATGTCGTTGATCAGTTCCACGATCGAGCCGATTTCCTGCGACGACTCGCCCAGTCGCTTGATTCGCTTCGACGTTTCCTGGATCTGGTCGCGGATGCTGTCCATGCCGGCGATCGTCTGGCGCACCACGCCCGCGCCCTTGGTCGCGATCTGCACCGAGCGCTGCGCCACGTCCGCCGATTCGGCCGAGTTGCGGGACACCTGGTTGATCGACGCCGCGATTTCGCTGATTCGGCTGGAAGCGGAGTTGATTTCCTGCGCCTGGTGTTCGGCGGCCTCGGCCAGGTGCATGGCGGTGGCCTGCGTTTCCTGCGCGCTGGCGGCGACCTGCACGGAGGTATCGGTAATCGTCTGCACCAGGCTGCGCAGCTGTTCGACGGCGAAGTTGATCGAGTCCGCGATCGCGCCGGTCATGTCCTCGGTGACCGTCGCCTTCACGGTCAGGTCGCCTTCTGCGAGCGAACCCATTTCGTCCAGCAGGCGCATGATCGCCTCCTGGTTGCGGTCGTTGAGTTCCTTCGTGGTCAGGTAGCGCTTCTTCTGCTGGCTGTTCAGCGAGACCACCAGGAAGACGATCGCGAACAGCGCCACCAGGCCGGAGACAATCGACACGAGGATGTGGCCGATCGGGTTGGTGCTGCGCACCGAGCCGAACGAGGTGAAGGCGCGGAACAGCGCCTGGCTGTCGGTCAGCAGCTTGTTGGAACCGCCGGTGATCGACTCGGCTGCGGCCTGCGCGGCGAACAGGTTCTGCGAGGAGGACAGGATCGCGTCCAGGTCCTTCTTCATTTCCAGCCACAGCGTCTCGGCCTGGCCGAGCGCGGCGATGGCGTTGGCGTTGCCGAGCGGGGTCACGCCGAACGCGGCGTCGCCCTTGCGCAGGCCGGTGAGCACGTTGCCGAACACGGCCGCGTCGCGACCGAGCGCTTCACCGGCCAGCGCGGCGCCGCTGCCACCGGCGCGGATCTGCGTGATGCGCTCGGCCATCTTGCCCGACAGCACGACCTGGCGAAGGGCGATGTACACCTGCGAGGACGGCGAGCCGGAGGCCGACATCGCGCGCACCAGTTCGTCCAGGCGTGCCTGCAGCTGCGGCACGCGGCTGGAGAAGCTGTCGGCGTTGCCGGCCAGCGCCAGCACGGCCTTTTCCGACGCGACCACCTGGTCGGCGCTCTTGCCCAGCGGCGCCCAGGTGCTGGTGACGGTCTGGATCGGTCCCGACACGCCGGCGGTGCTGCCGAAATTGGCGTTGAGCTGTTCGACGTCCTGCACGATCGCCGAGCGCGTTTCCTTGAACGCCGCGAACGCGGCGGCGTCGCCGCTAACCGCTTCCTGGCCCTGCACGGCCAGCTTCTGCGAGTTCACCTGGAGGTCCGACGCCGAGGAGCTCGCGCCGCCCAGGCGCGCGGCCTTCCACGTTGCGTAGCCGGTGTTCAGACCGAAGATGAGCACCGATACGCCCAGCACGATCAGCCAGGTGTTGACGCCAAAGTTGCGGCCCTTGCCGGCAGCGCCATCGATCGTAGTCACGCTCATGGTTGAACCTCGGAAACGTTGCTGATGCGGTGCGGCATGTCGGACGCCGCCTGGCGGAATTCGGGCGTGCGGGCCAGCCTTTCCAGGCTGAAGATGCCCCACGTGTGGGCGTCGAGGCGGTAGCCGCGTTCGACGAAGTTCGCGTAGCGCCCCTGGGTCAGTGCGGCGACGGCTTGGTCGTCGGACGGATCGGGCGTGAGTTCGATGCGGTGCTGCTCATGGAAGCTGCGCTGGCCGTAGAGCTCGTCGATCAGCACCGCCACGTCGCCGCCGGGCTGGCGGACGAGCAGGATGCGCTGGCTTTCGTGCAGGACCGTGCGCTCGCCTTCCAGGAACTGCTTCAGGTCGACGATGGGGAGCAGGTTGCCGCGCACGTTCGCCAGGCCCAGCAGCCAGGGCTGTGCGCCCGGCACCTGGGTGACTTGTGGAAGCGGCAGGATTTCCAGCACTTCGCCGAAGCCCGAGGCGAGCCGACGGGAGCCGATGCGATAGCCCACGCCGCGCCACAGGCCGGGCGCGTCGAGCTGTTCGGGCAGGCCGACCACGTGCGCCAGACTGCGGCGCTCGTAGTCCACCAGCACGTCGAAGGGCGACTGCAGCATCGACCGTCCCGCCTCAGGCGCCCAGCAGGGCGTTGATCCGGGCGATCAGCTCGTCTTCGCGCGGCGGCTTGACGATGTAGTCGCGGGCGCCCTGGCGCATGCCCCAGGCCTTGTCGGTGTCCATGCCCTTGGTGCTCACGATGAGCACCGGGATGGCGCTGGTGTCGGAGTCGCGCGACAGCGCGCGGGTCGCCTGGAACCCGTTCATGCCCGGAAGCACGACGTCCATCATCACCAGGTCCGGCTTCTCGCGCTTGCAGGTCTCGATGCCGTCCTCGGCATTGCCCGAGGCCAGGACCTGGTGTCCGTTGCGCTCCAGGAGCTGGGTCAGGACGGCCGTGTCGGTCGGCGAGTCCTCGATCAGAAGAATACGTGCCATTGGTGCCCTACCCCCCGGTCAGGCGTTTACGTGCGTGCGGATCGCGTCGAGCAGTTCTTCGCGTGTGAATGGTTTGGTGAGGTACTGCTCGGAGCCGACGATGCGACCGCGTGCCTTGTCGAACAGGCCGTCCTTGGACGACAGCATGATGACCGGAGTGCCTTTGAACAGGTGGTTGTTCTTGATCAACGCACAGGTTTGGTAGCCATCCAGCCGCGGCATCATGATGTCCACGAAGATGATCTGCGGCTGTTGATCGGCGATCTTCGCCAGCGCTTCGAAGCCGTCGGTGGCGGTCACCACCTCGCAGCCCTCGCGCTTGAGCAACGTCTCGGCGGTTCGGCGGATCGTCTTCGAGTCATCGATCACCATGACCTTGAGACCGCCGAGGCTGCCGTTGCGGACCTCGTCTAGCATTTTCGAATTCCCCCATGCGAATGCCGCCGTGTGCAGGCACTTCGCCAGTCGCCTTTATTCCAAGCCGCGCGGAAGCTGTCAAGCAGCGGTTTCCACGGGCAAGCTGAATGCGCGCGGACCCGGCTGGCCGGTCCCGCATCCGGATCGTGCTTGAGGGACCGCCGGGGGCGGTCACGCGACGATGTTGGGCACGCGCATTGCATATACCGGAAGCGAGCGGGATTTCCGAGCTTCCGTAGGCCAAGGCGCGACCGGGATCACAGGGCGAGGAGCGCGCGGAGAGGACTGACGAGTGAGCGGGGACGCCGGGGCCGCTCCTGCTGTGCTCGCTACCCAATGCTCTCCATTCGCTCCTCGCCCCCCTGCTACCATCCCCCGACCCTCGCCCCCGCCAACGCCATGCCGCTCGACATCGTCGTCGTGATGGACCCGATCGGGTCGATCAAGATCGCCAAGGACTCCACCTTCGCCATGCTGCTGGAAGCCCAGCGTCGCGGGCACCGTTTGCATTACGTGCGGCCGGGCGGGCTGTCGGTGCGCGACGGCAAGGCGCAGGCGCTGGTCGCCCCGCTCGCCGTGCGCGACGACAAGAACGGCTGGTACGAACTGGGCGAATTCGCGCCGCTGGATTTCGGTCCGGGCCAGGTCGTGCTGATGCGCAAGGACCCGCCGGTCGACAGCGAATACATCCACGACACGCAGATCCTCGGTCTTGCGCAGAACGCGGGCGCGCTGGTCGTCAACGATCCGCAGGGCCTGCGCGACTACAACGAAAAGCTTGCCGCGCTGCTGTTCCCGCAGTGCTGTCCGCCGACGCTGGTGAGCCGCGATCCGGCCGCGCTGAAGGCGTTCGTCAACGAACACACCGACGCCGTGCTCAAGCCGCTGGACGGCATGGGCGGACGATCGATCTTCCGTGCGCGCGCCGGCGAACCGAACCTCAACGTCATCCTCGAAACGCTGACGCAGGGCGGCCACAGCCTGGCGATGGCGCAGCGCTATCTGCCGGAGATCACCGACGGCGACAAGCGCATCCTGCTCGTCGATGGCGAACCGGTGGACTACTGCCTGGCGCGCATCCCGCAGGGCGATGAGTTCCGCGGGAACCTCGCCGCCGGCGGCCGCGGCGAAGGCCGCCCGCTGAGCGAACGCGACCGCTGGATCGCCGCGCAGGTCGGCCCGGAAATGAAGCGACGCGGCATGCTGTTCGTCGGCCTGGATGCGATCGGCGACTACCTCACCGAAGTGAACGTCACCAGCCCCACGTGCATCCGCGAACTCGATGCGCAGTTCGGCATCAACATCGCCGGGCTGCTGTTCGATGCGATCGAGCGTCGGCTCGGGGCCCCGGTCCCCGGTCCCGCGCGATGAGCGCCCAGCTCGCCACGGCACCGAGTGACAACGGCCGCGTCAGCGCGACCTTCGTGCTGTCGCTGCTGGTGCACGGCATCGTGCTGCTCGGCGTGGGTTGGACGCTGGAGAAAGCGGCGCCGGTGATGCCGACGCTGGACGTGATCCTCACGCAGACCACGAGCGCGCTCACGCCCGAGCAGGCCGATTTCCTCGCGCAGGCGAACAACCAGGGCGGCGGCGAACACGACAAGAGCACGCGCCCCCGCGAAGCGCAGTCGGGACCGCTGCCGCAGGCCGCCACCGGCATCGCACCGCGCACGCTGCGGGCGCAGTCGCCCGCACCGCAACCGGCGCCGCAGGCGCGCGTGGTGGCCAGCACGCGCGGCGACACCGCCACGCCGACGCCGCGCAGCACGCCGCCTCCCAGCGAACGCCCGCTGCCGCGCGGCGAGGAGAAGATCGAGCGCGACATGCAGATGGCGCGCCTGGCGGCCGAAATCCACATGCGCTCGGAGCGCTACGCGAAGCGGCCGTCGCGCAAGTTCGTCTCGGCCAGCACGCAGGAATACGTGTGGGCCGGTTACCTGCGCGAGTGGGTGGACCGCGTCGAACGCGTGGGCAACCTCAACTATCCCGACGAAGCGCGGCGCCGTCGTCTCGCGGGCCAGGTGGTGATCAGCGTGGCGATTCGTCGCGACGGCTCGGTCGAACGGGCCGACATCGTGCGCACCAGCGGAATTCCGCTGCTCGACGCGTCCGCGCTGCGCATCGCGAAGCTGGCCGAGCCCTATCCGCCGCTGCCCCGCACCGAAGAAAACCCGGACATCCTGCACGTCACGCGCACATGGAACTTCCTGCCCGGCGGAACGCTGGTCGACGATTGAACCGCTGACGCAGCGTTGTCGTAGCGACCGTCCGGCCAGCCGGGCTGCAAACGCCCGAGCTGATTACCGTTTCGAATCCCGCAACGCCTGCTGTTCCTTCAACGTCAGCGCGACGTTGTTGCGCAGGTAGGCCGGCTCCACGCGTTCGGCGGCGACCGCTTCGCCGCGCGCGAAGGCCTTCGCCGCGAGCCGCGCGACATCGGCCGCATGCGGCAACTGCGTTGCATCGATCCGCCCGAAGCGGGACGCGAGCCGTTCGGACAAGGCATTCTCCGCGGCGCCGAATCCGGTGCCGACACCGATCCAGCCACCCTGCTCGCCCGGCACGACGACGTCGCCCGGCGCGCCGACGCGCTCCTCACCCAGTCCGCGCACATCGCCGCCCTGCAGTTCGAACGCCGCCGAATACACCTCCCCCATGCGCGCGTCGATCGCGGCGAACACACGCGAAGTGGCGTCCCCGTTCGCATCGGCACGCATCGCGAGCGCGGCGAGGGTGGAGACCGGCACGACGGGGCGATCCAACGCCAGCGCGATGCCCTGCGCCAGCGCGATGCCCAGACGCACGCCAGTGAAGGCACCCGGGCCGCGGCCCACGGCGATGGCATCGAGCTGCGAGCGCTTGATGCCCGCCTCCGCGAGCAGTTCCTCGGCCCACGGCAACGAAAGCTCCGCGTGGCGTCGCGGCGCCAGCTCGAAGCGTTCGCGCACCTCTCCGCCGATGGAGAGCGCGACGGACAAGGCTTCGGTGGAGGTTTCGAAGGCGAGGAGTTTCATGGAGTCTTCGGGATTCGGGATTCGGGATTCGGGATTCGGGATTCGGGATTCGGGATTCGGGATTCGGATTCGGATTCGGATTCGGATTCGGATTCGGATTCGGATTCGGATTCGGATTCGGATTCGGATTCGGGAAGAGCCTACCGCGTTTGATCGTCGTTCCCGCGAAGGCGGGAACCCGACCGTCCGATCCGTCACACGCAGGCGCCTGCCTCAGTCGCCCGCAACCTGCGTCGCCCCGAAGAACGCCGCCACATCCTCCACGCGCCGCGTCTTCGGCAACGGCGGCAGGGAGTTGAGGAAGACGCTGCCGTAGGTCTTGCTGGTCAGGCGCGGATCGCAGAGCACGAGCACGCCGCGGTCGCTTTCGTTGCGGATCAGGCGACCGGCGCCCTGCTTGAGGGCGATCACCGCCTGCGGCAGTTGTTCGTCGCGGAACGGATTGCCGCCGTTGCGGCGGATCGCATCCAGGCGCGCCTCGAACACCGGATCGTCCGGCGCGGCGAACGGCAGTTTGTCGATCACCACCACGCTGAGCGCATCGCCGGCGACGTCCACGCCTTCGCGGAAACTCGCCGCGCCCAGCAGCACGCCGTTGCCCGACGCGCGGAACCGTTCCAGCAGCACGGCGCGTGGCGCCTCGCCCTGCACGAACAGCGGCCACGGCCCGTCCTTCAGCAGTTCCGCCGCTTCTCGCAAGGCGCGGTGCGAGGCGAACAGCACGAACGCGCGGCCATTGGACGCTTCGAGCACCGGGCGGACCTTGTCGATCATGCTCTCGTTGTAATGCCGCACGATCGGCTCGGGCAGCCCGCGCGGCAGATAGCAGAGCGCCTGCGTTTCCCAGTCGAACGGACTGGGCACGAGCAGCGTGTGCGGCGGATCCTCGCCCTTGAGGTACAAGCCGAGCTTGATCGCGAAATGCTCGAAGCGCCCGCCCACCGCGAGCGTGGCCGACGTGAAGATCCACGCCGCCTGCGAGCGCGCGCGATGCTGCGCGAGCGGGCCGGCGACATCGAGCGGCGTGCGGCTCAGGCGGAAGCCGCGCGCGGTGAGTTCGTACCAGAGCACGCTCTCGTCGGCGCGCTTGCGCGGCCGGGTTTCGTCGTCGGCCGCTTCGGTCGTTGCCTGCGCCTCGACATCGGGCGATTCCTCGTCCTCGTCGACGGGGACCTCCTCGCCATCGCGCCAGCGCTGGAGCCGTCCTTCGAATTCCACCGCGCGTGCCGCGCACGCATCGAAACCGGGCGACGTGGACGCATACGGCACGACCGCGGCATGGAACGTGCGCAACGCGCCGTCGAGCGCGTCGAATGCCTGCTCGACGCCGGCGTCCTCGGCAGCACGCCGGCGCGTGCCGCGCACGGGCAATTCGTCCATCGCCGCACGCAGCGCGCGTACGGCCTGTTCCAGTGCGCGCGCCGGTTCCTGCACCGCGGCCAGCGCGGAGGGCACCTGCCTGCACTCGGTCAGTGCGTCGCGCGCGAGTTCGACCAGCGGCCGCGCACTGAGCGCTTCGCCGAAGAACTGCGCGGCGAGCTCCGGCAACTGATGCGCCTCGTCGACGACGAAGGTCTGCGCGCCGGGCAGGATTTCGCCGAACCCTTCCTGCTTCAGCGCCAGGTCGGCAAGCAGCAGGTGATGATTGACCACCACCAGATCGGCGGCCTGCGCACGCTGTCGCGCCTGCACCACGAAGCAGTCGTTGAAGAACGGACACTCGCTGCCGAGGCAGTTTTCCGCGGTGCTCGTGACCATCGGCAGCAGCGGCGAATCTTCCGGCAGCGCGTCGAGTTCGGCCATGTCGCCCATGCGCGTGCGGCCCGACCACGCGACGATGCGCTGGAATTGCGCGGCCATCTCGCGCGAGGTGAACCGCGGCTCGCCCTGCGCCTGGCGCATGCGGTAATGGCAGAGGTAATTCGCGCGGCCCTTCAGCAGCGCCGTCTTGAGGCCGACGCCGAGCGCGTCGCGCACCCGCGGCAGGTCGCGGTGGTAGAGCTGGTCCTGCAGCGCGCGCGTGCCGGTGGAGACGATGGTCTTCTTGCCCGACAACAGCGCCGGCACGAGATACGCGAAGGTCTTGCCGGTGCCGGTGCCGGCCTCGGCGAGCAGCGTGCCGCGGCGGTCGACGGCGTCGGCGACGGCGGCCGCGAGGTCCTGCTGCGCCGGGCGCGACGAGAAGGAGGGAATGTTCTTCGCCAGGTCGCCGCCCTCGGCGAGCGCCTCGCGGCTGGCCTGCGCAAGACGGCTCGCCACGCGCGCATCGACCGCCGCCTCGTCGGCGGCGGTGTCGGCGAATCGGGGATCGGTTGGCGATGGCGCCGCGGCTTGCATGATCTCGACGGTTCCTGTGATGGCGCAGCGCGAGGTTCGCGCATCCGGCCATCCCACGTGGCCGCCCCACTCACGACACCTGCCGATCACGGGAATCCGCGGCGGGGCCGCGGGCACGCCTCATTCTAACGGGCGTGGTGATGCGTCGCAGGCGAGCCCGGCGGCGCGAATCGATGCGCCACCGCCATGGCCGCCTCAGTAGCGCGGCGGCGCCGCGACCGTGCAGGCATCGCGCTGGCGGCGCGCATCGGCCACGGTTTCGCCGGGGACTTCCAGCGGAATCGGCCGCGCCTGCCGCACCTGGGCGATGGTCTCCCAGTGGCGACGGCACAGCGGTCCGACCTTGGAGCCCCGCGCGATGCCGAGCGTCGCGAAGCGTTCGGCGCCGGCCAGATCCTTGACCAGCAGCGCCGCCTCGGCGCGCTCCTGCAGCAGCGCGGGATCGTCCGGGTTGAGTTGCAGCGCCTGGTCCAGCGCCGCGATGGCCTGCGCGTACTGACCGGTCCTTTCGAGTCGTTCGGCGTCCTGACGCAGGTCGTCGACCTGCGGATCGCGGATCGGCTGCACGTCGAGTTCGGTGCTGGCGGCGCCGCCGGCGGCGCGGATCGCCCTGACCGCAGCGACGGCGTCGATGCTCGGTGCGGGCGGTGCGGGCGGCGTGGTGGTACACGCCGCCAGTGCGGTCAACGCCAGGGCGGGAATGGCGATGCGGGACATTCGGGGGATATGCGGGTACTTCATCACGGGGTCTCTTGCGGCGGCGACGTCTCGCGCGGCGTCTCCTCTTCGTTCCTGCCGATACCGAACCAATCTCGCCAGCCGCCGCTTTCCTCCTCGACCGGCTCGGGCTGCGGGCACGGTGCGTACGGCGGCGCGAAGCCGGACACGTAGGCGAACCGGCGTGCGCCGGGGCAATCGGCGTCGGTCGTGTTGGAAGCGATCGTCCACTGCCAGTCGATGCCCTTGTTGCCCACTTCCAGCGGCGCGGTGGGCAGGCGCGAGAAGATCGCCGACCACACGCGCATCGCGCCGGTCGCGCCGTACAGGCCGGTTTCCTTGTTCTGGTCGTTGCCGACCCAGATCACCGCCAGGTGATCGCCCGTCCAGCCGGCGAACCAGCTGTCGCGGCCGTCGTTGGAGGTACCGGTCTTGCCGGCCGGCGACAGACGCCCCAGGCCGTCGCGCACCAGCTGCGTGCCGGTGCCGTTCGACACGGCCTGCTGCAGCGCGATGGTGATCAGCCGCGCGGCGATCGCGTCGCCTTCCTGCGCGGGTGCCGGCTCCTTGTCGTAGCGGTTGAGCGCCTTGCCGCTCGCATCGAGCACGCCGCGCACCGCATGCAGCGGCTGGATCTCGCCGCCGGATGCCAGGAACTGGTACAGCTGCGCCATCGCGTACGGGCTCTGGTCGACGGCGCCGAGGATCAGCGCCGGGTTCGGCGTCGCCTCGATGCCGGCCAGCGTGCGGATCAGGCCGGCGATGCGTTCGGGATCGACCTGCATGCCCACGCGAACCGTCGCCTGGTTGTAGGACATGGCCAACGCATCGACCAGGCGCACCGTGCCGTGGCTGCGTCCGTCGGAGTTGCCGGGGTTCCAGTTCTTGTTCTTGCCCAGCGCGACGGTCACCGGCGAATCGTCGACCCAGCTCGCCAGCGAGTATTTGCCCGGCTGCGCGAGCGCCAGCAGGTATACGAACGGCTTGAGCAGCGAACCGACCGGACGCTGCGCCTCGACGGCGCGATTGAACCCGTGTTCGGCCACGCTGCGGCTGCCGACGACCGCGACGACGTTGCCGTTGTGGACGTCCGTGACGACCAGGCCGGTCTGCAGCGGCGGCCGGCGCTTGCTGTCCAGCCCCTTGAGCGTGCGCGCCACGGCGCCTTCGGCCATCGCCTGCGCCGAGGGCGACATGCCGCTCATCACGCTCAGGCCGGCGCCGGCGAGTGCGTCGGCGGGGTAGTCGCGCGCGAGCTGGCGGCGGATCAGGTCGATATACGCCGGGAAGCGGTTCGCCGCGATGCTGCCGGGATCCGTGGTGACGCCCAGCGGCGCCTTCAACGCGCGCTGGTACTCGGCGTCGTCGATGAGCTTCGTCTCGTGCATCTCGCCGAGCACGAAGTTGCGCCGTTCCAGCGCGCGCTCGGGATTGCGGCGCGGATCGTAGTACGACGGCCCTCGGACGATGCCGATCAGCAGCGCGATCTGCTCGGTGCTCAGGTCGGACAGATCGCGTCCGAACCAGAACTCCGAGCCGGCCGCCACCCCGTGGATCGCCTGCGCGCCGCGCTGGCCGAGGTAGACCTGGTTGAAGTAGGCCTCCAGGATCGTGCCCTTGTCGTAGCGCGCTTCGATCAGCAGGGCGTACAGGATTTCCTTGCCCTTGCGGCTGAGCGTGCGCTCGCGGCCGATGCCGAGCAGGCCGCTGCGCGCGAGCTGCTGCGTCAGCGTGCTCGCGCCCTGCGTGCTGCCGGTGGCGGTCTTGAAGGCCGCGCGGACCATGCCGCTCACGTCGATGCCGTGGTGGCTGTTGAAGTCGCGGTCCTCCACCGCCTGCAGCCCGGTGACCAGCAGTTCGGGCACTTCGCGCAGGCGGACCAGGCGCCGCTCTTCGTTCTTCTGCCCGTACAGCGTGGCGATGCGCGCCGGATCCAGGCGCACGGACTTCAGTGCGCGCTTGGCGGATGCGTCGCGCACCGACGCCACCTTGCCGCCGGCCAGCACCACTTCGATGCGGCGCGCGGGAACGGCGCCGTCGACGTCCTGGTAGCCGCGGCTGGAGATGTTCCAGCGGCTGCCGTTGCGCGCGTAGGTGCCCGGCCGGGCGCCGTCGCCCTCGTGATAGGCGGCGGCATCCAGTTCGGTCTTCAGGGTGGCGGCATCCAGGGCCCGGCCCGGTGCCACTTCCAGCGGCCGCGCGTAGACGCGGGTCGGGATCTGCCACTTCAACTGGCCGAATCGCTCGCCGACTTCGTTGTTCAGGTAGAGCGTGTAGGGGATGAGGAAGCCCAACCCCAGGCCCACCGCCGCCAGCACCCAGATGACCAGTCGCCGACGCCACTGCGGGGTGTCGCGCTGATCGGTATCGTCGTTGTCGTCTTCGTCGTACTGGATTCGGGCCACGGCATGGGACAATGGCGGGGCTGCGCCCTCGTGCCCGCGAGTCTAGCGCAGCCCGCTGGCCGCACCGGGTCCCGTGGGGCGCGGACGGGCGCCTCCAGATGGAGTCCCTTCAGGTGGCGTCCGGATCGTACCGCTCCCGATTTCCCTCAAGGTCGCACAGTGTTCGAAGAACTTGGCTGGACCCTCAAGCGCTGGATGCACCGTAGCCATCGCGTGGTGGCCAGCCTGAGGCTGCGTGGCTGGGCATCCACGTGGAATCGCATCACGCAGGCGCTCGCCCGTCGCGCTCCGGAGTCGGCGAATGCCGGGTCCACCGCTTCGATACGGACGGGTAACGGGCCGCGCATGCTCGTGCTCGACGCCTGTGCGCCCGATCCTTCGCGCGACTCGGGCTCGCTGCGCATGTATTCGCTGCTGCAGCTGCTGGGCGGGAACGGGTGGCAGATCGACTTCTTCGCCGACGACGGCTCGTCCGATCCCGCCGATGCGCGGCGGCTCGCGGACATCGGTGTCGCGTTTCGCCAAGGCGACTTCATCCGATGGTTCCGCCGGGAAGCGGCCTGCGTCCACACGGTGGTGCTGTCGCGCGCGCCGATCGCAGATCAGTACCTGGCGCTGGTGCGCAAGCTCGCTCCGCATGCACGCATCGTCTTCGATACCGTCGACCTTCACTTCCTGCGCGAACGCCGCGCGGCCGAACTCGTACGCAGCGCGTCCCTCCGGCGTCGGGCGGAAGCCACGTTCGCGCGGGAGCTGAAGCTCATCCGGCGCAGCGACCTGTGCCTGGTCGTCAGCGAGGAAGAACGGCGCATGCTTTCCGAGCTCGCCCCCGGAAGCAACGTCGAATTGCTGAGCAACATCCACCAGGTACACGGACGAAGCGCCGGATTCGAGGCGCGACGCGACCTGCTGTTCGTGGGCGGGTTCTCGCACCCGCCGAATCTCGATGCGATGCGGTGGTTCATCGCCGATGTCTTCCCGCGCGTACGCCAGGCGCTTCCAGACGTCTGCCTCCACATCGTCGGCCAGCTGACGCCCCAGGCGGGCGAGCTGAGGGCCGAGGGCGTGCAACTGCATGGACGCGTGGAGGAACTTGCGCCTTTCATGGACGGGTGCCGCGTCTCCATCGCCCCCTTGCGGTTCGGTGCAGGCGTCAAGGGCAAGGTGAACATGGCGATGAGTCATGGCGTGCCCGTGGTACTCACCTCGATCGCCGCCGAAGGGATGCATCTGGTCGATGGGGAGAATGCGCTGATCGCCGATTCCGCGGAGGAATTCGCCGCCGCGATCGTGCGCCTTTACGGCGATCCCGCATTGTGGGTCCGACTGTCCGATGGCGGCCTGCACAACGTAGCGACACATTTTTCCACCGATCTGGCGCGCCGGCAGGTCCTCCGCCTTTTTCCCCACTGAACCATGCAGATCGCACAGCTGAATCGATGGCTGGGCCGCTTTCCGGCCGTCAAGCGCACCCTCGTCCGCGCCCTGGCGCTCGTGCCCGCGCTCGACATGCGTTTGCGCGACGCGGCCTACCAGTCGAGCCATCCCGCGTCGGAGGCACGCGTCGATGCGGCGCGCCTGCCCGAGGAAGCCGTCCTGCTCCATCGCCGCCTAAAGCAGCGCATCGCCAGGAGCCGGCAGGGATGAAGATCGTCCTCGATATGCAGGGCGCACAAACGCTCAGTCATCGGCGCGGCATCGGGCGGAACACCCGCGACATCACGCGCGCGTTCCTGTCGGCCGCATCGCGACACGAGGTCCACTTGGCCTTCACCTCGCCCCTGGAACTCGCGACGGACGGGCTGCTTGCCGAGTTCCGCGATCGCCTGCCACCCGAGCGCCTGCATTACCTGCGCCTCCCGTTCGATACGTCCGCCTTCCGCCCTGCCAACGAGTGGCGCCGCGCCGCCGCCTCGCGACTCATGCGCCTGCAGCTGGATGCATTGGGCGCGGATTGGGTGTGGCACACCAGCGTGTTCGAGGGATACGGCGAGGACGCGGTCGTCCCGGACGCCCCGTTGGCGCACGCAGCCACCGCAGCCATCCTGTACGACCTGATCCCGCTCCAGTTTCCCGAAGCGCTTTTGACCGATGCGCGGACACGCGGCTGGTACCACGAACGTCTTTCCTTCATGCGGCGCGCGGATCTGCTGACGTCGATTTCCGAATACTCCCGCCGGGACGCCATCGAGCGCGCTGGCCTTTCCCCTGAGCGGATCGAGGCCATCGGCAGCATCATCGACCCGGTCTTTCGTCCGCTGCCATCGGACGCCCCCGTCATCGCCCTCACGAAAGGACGGCTCGGGCTTCCGCAGCGTTTCGTGCTCTACACCGGCGGCTTCGACAAACGCAAGAACGTACCGACGCTGATCGCGGCGTACGCGCAACTGCCCACAAACCTGAGAACGGACTGTCCGCTCGTGCTTGCCGGGCACATCGTGGACGAGCAACGCGACGCCGTGCGCCAGATCGCTGCGGCGCACGGCCTCGACGAGCGACAGTTGGTGATCGCAGGCTCGGTCACCGACGAGGAACTGATCGCCCTGTACTCCAGCTGTGCGCTGTTCGTCTTCCCTTCGCTGCTGGAGGGCTTCGGACTACCGCCCGCCGAGGCGATGGCGTGTGGCGCGCCCGTACTTTGCAGCCGCGCCACGAGCCTGCCGGAAGTCATCGGGCGGCAGGATGCGATGTTCGACCCCGAGGACACGTCGGCACTGTCCATGCTCATGGCACGCGTGCTGGGCGACGATGCGTTCGCGCGGTCGCTGCGCGACTTCGGGCCCGAACGCGTGCAGCGGTTCCGGCCGGAGTCCGTCGCGATGCGTGCGCTGGAAGCCTTCGAACGCCGCGGGCCGCGAAACCCGATGACGCTCGTCGGTGAGCGGCCCGCGAGCTCGCCCGCGTCGATCCTCGTTTCGGCCGATGGCACCGTCCCGCCCGCGTGGGCAGGTTTCGTCGGAACCGATCCTCGCCTCATCGCAGTCGACGCGCGCGCCGGAAGCGAACTCGCCCGCCTGAGCGATTCGACGGGCGGGAACGTCTTCCATGCGCTCGATGCACGATCGCCCAAGGAAGCGATCGATCTGGCATGCGAGCATCCGGGCGTCATCCTGCTGGACGACGAGACGCCGCCTGCGAGCCTGCCCGAGTTGCGCGCGGGCACGTACCTGGGCGCCGGTTACGCGGCGCTTGCCGAAGCCGATCGCACCGGCGGCCACGATGCCATGGCCGCACTGGTTCCAGTCCTGGCGGCGTCGATCGGCGTCGTCGCACGAAAGCCGGCGCTGGCGGCGCGGGTGCATGCGCTGCTCGCCGGTTCGGGCACGCCGCATGTGCCGGTCGCATCGGCCGGAGAATCCCCGGACGTGGCACGTTGGCTCACCGACTCCGGCGTGAGCCGTGAATCGGAGCTCGTCCGCGATATCGCGCGTATCCCGGGACAGCCCAGCGCCGACGACCTCGCGCAGATCGCCCATGGGGCCAGCGCCGCACGCCTGACGTCGATGCCCCGCTGGTTCGTCGATGTCACGCGCATAGCGGCGCAGGACATCGGCACCGGCGTGCATCGCGTGGTGCGCAGTGTCCTGTCGCGCTGGCTGGAACACCCGCCCGCCGGGGTGCGCATCGAACCGGTGCGTTTCGACGGGGGTGAGTTCCGGTACGCGCGTCGTCACGCGACGTCCGTACTGGGCTTGGAGAACCTGCCGCTCGCGGACGGGATCGTGCAGCCCCGTGCCGGCGATGTTTTCGTCGGCCTGGACTGGGCCCCCGAATCCATCGCGGCGGCGCGGTCCCGCATCGCGGACTGGCGACGTGGCGGAGTGGAAACGTGCTTCGTCATGCACGACCTGCTCCCCAGCCTGTCGCCGGAGTACTTCCACGAACACTCGCGTCGCCTCTTCGGGCAGTGGCTCGACGATGTGTCGTTTCTCGCCGACCGCGTGGCGTGCGTCTCCGCCTCCACCGCCAACGACTACCGTGCGTGGCTCGCGGAAAACGCGCCAGCGTTCCAGTTCGGCCGCGCGCCGGAAACGGGGACGTTTCCCCTGGGCGTGGACTCCGCGATCCTGGAAGGCGAACTGACGGATCTGCGTGAAACCCTTCGCGGCGCCGTCGCACAACGGCCTACCTTGCTGATGGTCGGCACGCTGGAGCCGCGCAAGGGTCATCGCGACGCCCTCGACGTGGCCGATCGCCTGTGGCGGGACGGGACCGATTTCAACCTGATCGTCGTCGGCAAGCGCGGCTGGATGACGGACGACGTGGTCGCGCGGCTGCAGCGGCACCCGGACCGCGGCGTCCGGCTCCACTGGCACGAGGATGTCGGCGATCGCGAACTGGGCGCCCTGTATCGCCATGCCACGGCGCTGCTCGCCGCCTCGATCGGCGAAGGCTACGGTCTGCCGCTGATCGAAGCCGCACGGCACGGTTTGCCGGTCATCGCGCGCGACATCCCCGTCTTCCGTGAAGTGATGGGCGACTCGGCACAATACCTGCCGGAATCCGTGGTCGAGTGGGACCATGCGCTGCGCGCGCGCCTCCTCGAACGCTCCGGCGCGAACGAGGCGACCGTCCGCACGCAATGGCCGACGTGGGGCGAGAGCGCGGCCGCGCTCGCGCGCGTTGTCGCGGGACGGGAGAAGGATCGCTAATTCGCCGCCGAGGCCGCACGCAGGCGGTCGGCGAATTCGCCCAGTCCGATGGCCTGTGGGTCGAGTTCGCGCGCAGCGGTGAGGGCGGCCTGTGCGGCGCCGAGTTCGCCCGCACCCAGGCGCTCGTCGCCCACGGCGATCCAGCGCTGCGCCAGGCGCCGCCGCGCGTCGCGCAAGGCGGCGCTTTCGCCTTCCAGCGCGGCACGCGCATCCAGGCACTCGCGCGCGCGACGCAGGCGGTTGCCGCGCAATTCGTCTTCGAAACACTGCTGCGCGGCGGGCAGCAGCCGCGCCATGGCGCCGCGCACGCGCGGGTCCTGCGGTGCGAGCGCCTGGGCTGCACGCAATTTGTCGTAGGCGCTGTCGCCGGGCGGCGTGAGCAGGTCCCCGCGCGCTTCGGCCTGCGTTGCATCGACGAGCAGCTGATCGATGCGCCGCGTGCGCTCCGCCGAGGGTTCGCGCCGCCCATGCCGCTGCTGCGTCTGGCGCGCCTGCAGCAACCGCTGCTGCGCCTGTGCGATGCCGGGCGCGTCCAGCGCGATCGCGCGCGCGTCGCGCAAGGCCGCTTCGGCGTCGTCGAAACGGAAGTCCGCGGCGTAACGCTCGCTGCGTTGCGCGTAGGTGTTGGCGATCTGCATCAGGCCGCGCTCGGCGGCCGCATCGTCCGGCATTGCCGCGAGCGCGGCCAGGTAGCCGTTCAGTGCTTCATCCAGTCGCCCGCGGCGCAGCGCCTCGTCGGCGCGATTGCGATGCGCTTCGCCCGCGCGCGCCAACTGCGCCAGTGCGTCGGGCAGATCGACATGGCCGGGATCGGCCGCCTGCACGCGCCGGATGCGCGAGGACGCGTCGGCCAGTTCGCCGCGCGAGAGCGACGTGCGCGCCAGCTGGAGCAGGTCGGCGAGCGTGTCCTCGCGGCCTTCCAGCGCCTCGACGCGAGACGGTTGCAGCGCGAGTACGCGCTGGTAGAGCGGCAGTGCGGCGTGGTCGTTGCCGTCGAGCTGGCCCGCAAGGCGCGCCGCGGCGGCCTGCGCAAGCAGTGTGTCGATGCCCGCCTCGTCGGCTTCACGCGCGCGCAGGCGCTTTTCGAGCGCGTCGACCTTCGCACGCGGCACGGCCAGGTCGCGCGCGAGTGCGATCAACGAATGCGCCTGCTTGTACTGTCGCGCCGCCATCGCCTTGTCGGCGCGGGCCAGCGCGGCCTCGCCGACCTTGGCCAGGCCCTCGCGCGCCTCGGCCCGGTCCGGGTCGCGCGCGAGCGCGGCGGCATACAGTTCGCGGGCGCCGCGGCCGTCCGGCGAGGTCAGGCGTCCTTCGGCCAGCGCTTGCGCGGCATCGGCCTGCAACTGCTGAGCGCGCGTTTCCGGCCAGAGCATGTCCGACAGCGGCTGGCGCAACACGAACAGGCCGGCGCCCAGCGCGCCGAGTGCCAGCATCGCCACGACCCAGGCCCATGGGCGCGATGGCCGGGGCGGTTCGATCGCCGGAGGGCGCTGGCGCTTTCGCGGTTGGGCGCGGAAATCATCGACCTCCCAGCCGCCCATTTCCTCGCGCGGTTCGGCGCCCATCGTCGGCTCGATACGACCGCGCGGCGGCGCCGCATCGTCGCCGAGCGGGCCGCGCCAAGGGTCCGAGTTGGGGTCGCGGGGCGGTCTGGAACTCACGGCGCAAGGATAACGCCGCCCGGGTCGTCGGCCCGTCGCGCCGACGCCCTGCGTTCAGCCGCGCGCGTTCAGCGCCGTTGCGCGTGCTCCACGCCCGGAAGCGCGGACAGCTTGCCCAGCAGCGTGGACAGCTGGCCGTAGTCGCCGACGCGAAGTCGCAGCCGCAGGCGCACGCGCGCACCGTTGCGCTCGCTGTCGCTGCGGATGCTGACCACGTGCGCATTGCCCTGGGCGATCAGGTTGGTGACTTCCTTCAGCAGCCATTTGCGATCCAGCGCCAGCACTTCCACGTCGACCTCGTACCCGCTGCCGGCGCGGCCCCACTCCACCGGGAGCACGCGTTGCGGCTGGGCCGCGGCCAGCCGCTCAAATGCCGCGCAGCCCGGCCGATGGACGCTCACGCCGCGGCCACGGGTGAGGTACCCGACGATCGGTTCGCCCGGCAGCGGCTGGCAGCAGCGTGCGAGTTGCACCAGCAGGTTGCCGACGCCTTCGACCGTGAAATCCGTGGTGCGTCGAGGGGCACGTCGCGGCGGCGCCGGGGTGATGAGCGTGGTCGGTGCCGGTGCGGCGGCGGCCTGGGCGGCGGCTTCGCGGGCGCGTTCGTGCTCCAGCAACGCGCGACCGACCTGATGCGGACCGATGTCGCCCAGGGCGACCTGCACGTACACCTCGCCGTCGCTGGCGAGATTGAACTTCTCGCGAGCCGGGGCGAGGTCCGCGCCCAGCAGGCCCAGCCGCCGCAGTTCCTTGTCGAGCAGGTCCTTGCCCGCCGTTTCGTTGCGCGCGCGATCGAGCTTGTGGAACCAGGCGCGCACCTTGTCGCGCGAACGCCCGCTGGCGAGGAAGCCGTTGGCGGCGACCAGCCAATCGCGACGCGGCTCGCCCGTCTTGGCGGTAAGGATTTCCACGCGATCGCCGCTGCGCAGCTTGTGATCCAGCGGCACGATGCGTCCGTCCACCTTCGCGCCGCGGCACCGGTGCCCGACTTCGGTATGCACGTGGTAGGCGAAATCCAGCGGCGTGGCGCCGGTGGGCAGGTCGATCACCTCGCCCTTGGGCGTGAGCACGTAGATGCGGTCCTCGACCAGTTCCGTGTCGAACTCGCCAGCGAGCGATGCGTCCTCGCGTCCCGTCTCGCCGCCGCTTTCCAGCAGGCGGCGCATCCACGCGATCTTGCGATCGAACGCCGCGTCGGCGCTGTGGCTGCCGACTTCCTTGTATTTCCAGTGCGCGGCGACGCCGAGTTCGGCCTGCCGGTGCATCTCGTGCGTGCGGATCTGCACTTCGAGCGTCTTGCCTTCCGGGCCGATCACCGCTGTATGCAGCGAGCGGTAATCGTTGCGCTTGGGCCGCGCGATGTAGTCGTCGAACTCGCTCGGGATCGGCGTCCACGTCGCGTGCACCACGCCCAGCGCGGCGTAGCAGTCGGCGAGGCCGTCGACGAGCACGCGCACCGCGCGCAGGTCGTACAGCTCGCCGATCGGCACGTTCTTGCGCTGCATCTTCTTCCAGATGCTGTAGATGTGCTTCGGACGGCCCGCGATGTCCGCCTCCAGCCCCTGCGCGGCCATCGCCTCGCGCAGCGTGCGCTTGACCTGCTCGATGTACCGTTCGCGATCGGCGCGCTTCTCGTCGAGCAAGCGTGCGATCTGCTGGTAGGTCGCCGGTTCCAGGTATCGGAACGCGAGGTCCTCCAGTTCCCACTTCAGTTGCCAGATGCCCAGCCGGTTGGCGAGCGGCGCGTGGATGTCGCGCGTGAGCATCGCCAGTTCGCGGCGCTCGTGCTCGGGCAGGCGCTCGGCGTGGCGCATGCGCGCGAGCTGCCGTGCGAGCAGGATCGGCACGACGCGCAGGTCGCGGACGATGGCCAGCAGCAGGCGACGCAGGCCTTCGTTGCCGGCCTGTCCGTGGCGCTGGGCGTGGAGCTCCCAGACCTGCCCGGCGGCGCGCTGGCCTTCCAGCAGGGGCGAAATGCCGGGGAAATCGCGCTCGATGCGACCGCGCAGCGCCTGTTCCCACGCGGGGTACGCGTGCAGGATCGCCGCCGCGACGCTGTCGCCGTCGGCGCCGAGCAGCGCCAGCGCGTCGAGCATGCTGTCGACGATCTCCGGCGGATCGCCGCCGTCCGGCGCCACCGTCGTCGCCACCTGCTGCAGCGCGCGGTGCAGCGGCGCGGGAATTCCCGCGCCGGCGGGATGCGCCAGCGCCGGATGCGGCGTGGGAGACGGTGTTGCCATGGCGCAGGAGCGGTTCGGGGCGAGGGTTCGGCGTCGTGGGGACGGTCTACACTAGCCCGCAACCGACTGGAGGAACAGCGCATGACCCGCACCGCCCCCGCCCGCCTTCTCGCGCTCGCCGCGTTGCTGCCACTGGCCACCACGGCGCTGGCGCAGGAGAAGATCGAACAGCAGATGTCGTACGAGCAGTTCAAGGCGTCGGGCCTGGACAAACTGTCGGCGGGCGAACTGGCGAACCTCAACGCCTGGCTGCAGGGCAAGCTGGAAGTCGAAACGGCCAAGGCGGCCGAGGTCGCCGTGCAGGCGTCCGGCGACGACCGCCGCGGGCTGGCCGAACGCGAGTCCCGCGACCCGGTTTCCGCGGCCCTCACCGGCGCGTTCACCGGCTTCGGCAAGGGCCGCCAGTTCACGCTCGACAACGGCCAGGTGTGGCAGCAGATCGACGACGCGTCGCTGTCGGCCAAGCTCGACAACCCGAAGGTGCGCATCACGCCCAGCCTGCTCGGCGGCGCGTGGTATCTCGCGGTCGACGGCTACAACACGCGCGCGAAGGTGCAGCGCGTGAAGTGACTTCGGCTCAGGCCGTTCTTCGATTCCCTTCTGGCTTCCGCTTGACGAGGTGTCCGATGCGCTGGTCGTTGCCGTTCGCCGCCGTGATGTCGCTGTCCGCGTTCCTGCCGTGGTCGATCGCGCAGGCCGCCGAAAAAACGTACGTCCCCATCGAGGAGCGCCTGAGCGACGAGCAGATGCAGGCCACCGGCCTGGACACGCTCAGGCCCGATCAACTGGCCCTGCTCAACCGCCTGCTCAGCGAGGATCGCGCCGAAGTGGCGCGCGCGGTCGAAGCCGAGGTGGTCGCCAAGCAGGCGCAGGACAGCGCGGGCCGGCGGCCGGAACGCGTCGAACGCCAGGCGGTCACCGGCACCATCGCGGGCGAACTGCGCCGCTGGGCGACGGGGCAGACCGTCCAGCTCGACAACGGGCAGCGCTGGCGGGTCATCCAGGGCGATGTGTATTTCTCGTCGCCGGTGACCAATCCCAAGGTCACCATCGCGCCCGGGTTCCTCGGCGCGTGGTGGATGCGCATGGAGGACGACACGCCGGCCGTGAAGGTGCAGCGCGTCGACTGACGCGCTTGCGCTTCACCGGCGCAGCTGCGTGAGCCGCTGCGCCAGCTTCTTCGGCGACACGCCGCCGCGCGTTCCCAGCTCCTGGGCGAACAGCGACACGCGCAGTTCCTCCAGATCCCAACGCAATGCCTGCCAGTCCGGCGCATCGGCCTCGCCGCTTCGCACCGCTTCGGCGAGTGCGTCGGCGAACGGCTTGAGCTCCAGCATCCGCGCCTGGTCGCGCACCGGATCGCGCAACGCGCGCTCGCCGCGCAACGCAAGCGCCCTCAGGTAGCGCGGGTACTCGCGCAGCGCATCGGCGGACACGCTGCGCAGGAAGCCCGGCGGCGTCAGCGATGCGAGGTGCGCACGCATGTCGTCCAGATTGCCGCTCGCCCAGCCCATCAACGGCGATTCGAGCTTCGCGCGTGCGTCGGCGACGGCCGCGAGGATCATTTCGGCCTGCTTGAGCCGCTCCATCGCCTCGCCGAACACCTGCCTGCCGATCTCGTCGCGCCGCATCGCGAACGTGGCCGCATCGCGAATGCCGGCGACCGCGGCATCGTCCGTCATCGACGCGAACGCACCATCGACCAGGTCCGCGCGCAGGCGATCGCCTTCCTTGAGCCCGTCCACGCGAGGCGCCGCGGCTTCGATCGAGGCGTAAAGCAGCCCCATCTTCGGCGTGACCGGCAATTGCTTGCGCGCCTGCTTGAGTTTGTCGGCCAGTGCGATCGCGATCAGGCGACGCACGCCGCGCGGGTGCTCGCGCACGGCGACCTCGCGATCCGCGTGCACGCGCAGCGACGCGCTGTCGCCGTCGTCGTGCAGGGCCGGATACGCCGGCACGCCGCCGGCGCCCGGCACCGACGCCGGGATCGGCGCGTCCGGGAAGGTGGTCAGCCCGCGTTGCGCGAGCCCATCGGCGGCCTTCGCCGCGAACGCCGCCGCCGCGCGCTCGCCGAAGCGCTCGCGCAGGTCGTCGAGGTCGCGCGATTCGGCCAGAACGGTCTTGCCGTCGCGATCGAACAGGCGCAGGTTCATGCGCAGGTGCGGCTCCAGCGCGCACTCGTCGAACTCCGTCGGGGCGACGCCCACGCCGCCGAGCCGGTGCAGGAAGCGCGCAAACTCGCCGGTGATGCTGTCCGCGGAGGGTTGCGGATGCGCTTCGTGGAAGGCGCGCGCGAAGTCCGGCGCCGGCACGAAGTTGCGCCGGACCGGCTTGGGCAAGGTCTTGATCAGCGCAGCCGCCTTGTCCTGCACGAAGCCCGGCGCGAGCCAGGTGAGGCGCACCGGATCGAGCGCGTTGAGCAGATGCAGCGGAACGGCGAGCGTCATGCCGTCGTCCGACGCGCCCGGTTCGAAGCGGTACTTCACGGCGAGCCGCACGTTGCCCAGCGCGAGGTACGGCGGGAAACGCACGGCGTCGCTCTCGTCGCCAATCATCAGGTCCGACAGCGACCACTCCAGCGCAGCCTTCTCGGCCGCCGGCAACTTGCCGTACCACGCATCCAGTGCCTGCGTGTTGTGCACGTTCGCCGGCAGGCGGTCGAGGTACCACTGCGCCATCCATTCCTCGTCGACGACCAGGCCGCTGCGACGCTGCTTGGCCTCTTCTTCGCGCGCCTTCGCCAGCGTGGCGAGGTTGCGCGAAAGGAACGGGCTGCGCGTGTTGATCTCGCCGGTCACCAGCGCGTCGCGCGCGAAGATTGCACGGCTTTCCTCGGGGAACAGCGCGCCGTAATGCACCGGCCGTTTCGGCGCGAGCACCAGCCCGAACAGGCTGATCTGCTCGCTGCCGATCACGCGGCCCTGCGAGCGCGACCAGCGCGGATCGTGCTGGCGGCGCGACAACAGATGCGGCAACTCGCTGATCGCCCAGTCGGGCTCGATCGCCGCATTGGTGAGCGCCCACACGCGCTCGGTGTCGAGCAGCGTCGCCGACAGCACCCACGGCGGCGGCTTCTTCGCGAGCGGCGAGCCCGGGAAGAGCTGGAACTTGCGCCCGCGCGGGCCGTCGTATCCCTTGTCACCGCGCGTGCCGATCTGCGTCGGCAAGCCGGCGAGCAGCGCCTTGTGCAGCGTGGCGTAGGCGGACTGATCGATCGTGCCGTGTTCGTTGGTCGCGGCGCGGGACTCCTTCCATTGCAGCTCTTCGCCCATCAGCTTGAGCTGGCGGTGCAGCTCGCGCCATTCGCGCATGCGCAGGAAGCCGAGGAAGTGCTTCTCGCACCAGCCGCGCAGTTTCGATTGCGTCAGCTCCTCGTGCGCGGCGTTGTACGCATTCCACAGCTTGAGGATGCCGACGAACTCCGATTTCGGATCGGCGAACTGCGCATGCGCGTTGTCGGCGGCGGCACGCTGGTCGGCCGGGCGTTCGCGCGGGTCCTGGATGCCGAGGAAGGAGGCGACGACCAGCATCTCGCGCAGCACGCCATGCTCGTTGGCGGCCACCAGCATGCGCGCGAGCTTCACGTCGACCGGCAGGCGCGACATCAGTTTGCCGACCGGCGTCAGGCGGCGGCGGCTGTCGTCCGTGACGATGTCGATCGCGCCCAGTTCGGCCAGTTGCTGCCAACCGTCGGCGATCGCGCGCGGATCGGGCGGCTCGAGGAACGGGAACTCCTCGATGCGGCCCAGCCCGAGCGACAGCATGCGCAGGATCACGCCGGCCAGCGCGGCGCGCCGGATTTCCGGGTCGGTGTAGCGCGGGCGGGATTCGAAATCCGGCTCGGAGTACAGGCGATAGCACGTGCCTTCGCTGATGCGCCCGCAGCGGCCCTTGCGCTGGTCGGCGCTGGCCTGGCTCACCGGTTCGATGTGCAGCCGATCGAGCTTGCCGCGCGGGCTGTAGCGCTTCACGCGCGCGAGGCCGGGATCGACGACGTAGCGGATGCGCGGCACCGTCAGCGAGGTCTCGGCAACGTTGGTCGCGAGCACGATGCGCCGCTTCGGACCCGGATTGAACACGCGATCCTGGTCGCGTACCGACAATCGCGCGTACAGCGGCAGGACTTCGGTTTCGCGGTACTTGCGTCGTTCCAGCGCGAGGTGTGCATCGCGGATCTCGCGCTCGCCCGGCAGGAAGATCAGCACGTCGCCGCGCGGATCCTCGCGCGTGATCTCGTCGCACGCGGACACGATGCCGTCGTTGACGGTGCGCTCGCCCTCGTCTTCGCCCTCTCCCTCGAGGGGGCGATAGCGTACCGACACGGGGTAGCTGCGGCCTTCGACGTTCACCACCGGCGCGCCGCCGAAGTGCGCGGCGAAACGCTCGGTGTCGATCGTGGCCGACGTGACGATGACCTTCAGGTCCTTGCGCCTGGCCAGCAGCTGCTTGAGGTAGCCGAGCAGGAAATCGATGTTGAGGCTGCGTTCGTGCGCCTCGTCGATGAGGATGGTGTCGTACTGCGACAGCCAGCGGTCCGACTGGATCTCGGCCAGCAGGATGCCGTCGGTCATGAACTTCACCGCGGTCTGCTCGCCGACGTTCTCGGTGAAGCGCACCTGGTAGCCGACCGCGCCGCCCACCTGCGTCTGCAGTTCCTCGGCCACGCGTCGCGCCACGGCGCGGGCCGCGATGCGCCGCGGCTGGGTGCAGCCGATCATGCCCGCCGCGCCGCGGCCGGCGGCCAGGCAGAGCTTGGGCAACTGGGTGGTCTTGCCCGAGCCGGTTTCGCCGGCGATCACCACCACCGGATGCGCGCGGATCAACTCGACGATCTCCTCGGCCTTGGCGGCGATCGGCAGATCGGGGTCGACCGGCGCGGCAGGCAGCGACGCGGTGCGGGCTTCGCGCTGCGCCACCGACGCCGCCAGCGCCTGCGCGAAGGCGTCGCGCGCGCGGTCGTCGGCGGGCTTGCCGCTCCAGCGCGACCACAGTCCATGCAGGCGTCCACGGTCCCGACTCAGCGCGCCGTCGATGGCGCGCCGGGCCTGGCGTAACGCATTGCTGACACCGGGCTGACTAGACTCCGCCGGGTCCATAGACTTCATCGATTGCATTGCCTGATAGAAACCATTTCACATCGCGGTCGGCACGGCCTATTGTCGCCGCAATGCCATGATCGAAGGGAGAACTCCAATGGCCAAAGCCAAGAACGACAAGCCCGCCAAACCCCAGAAGTCCGACAAGTCCCCGCTCACGCCGACCGCCAGCAGCCAGGCGATCGACATCGGCATCAGCGGCGGCGACCGCAGGAACATCGCCGAAGGCCTGTCGCGCTTCCTGTCGGACAGCTTCACGCTGTACCTGAAGACCCACAATTTCCACTGGAACATCACCGGGCCGATGTTCAACAGCCTGCACGTGATGTTCGAAACCCAGTACACCGAGCAGTGGACCGCCCTGGACGAGACCGCCGAACGCATCCGTGCGCTGGGCTTCAACGCGCCGGGTTCGTATGCGGAATTCATCCGCCTGAGCTCGATTCCGGAGGAGCCCGGCCTGACCGAAGCCCCCGACTGGAAGGAAATGGTCCGCCAGCTGGTCGCCGGCAACGAGGCCGTGGCCCGCACGGCGCGCAAGGTCCTCAAGACGGCCGACGAAGCCGGCGACGACCCGACCGTCGACCTGATGACCCAGCGCCTCCAGACCCACGAGAAGTACGCGTGGATGCTCCGCTCGCTCCTGGAGTGATGGCGGTGCGGTGAGGCCGATTCAAGGCTTCGCCCGATCCAGCCCCTCTCCCGCCGGGAGAGGGGTTTTGTTTTTTGGCGCCTGCTGCCCGGAAACCGCACGCATGCCCGTGCGGCGGCAGCGACGTTTCCGAATGCCTGCGACGACCCGCCGGCTAAACTAGGCGCATGTCAGACCCCGCACTCGATCTGCTCCGCCGCGTTTTCGGTCATCCCGACTTCCGGGGCGAACAGCGGCAGATCGTCGAACACGTCACCGGTGGCGGCGACGCCCTCGTCCTCATGCCCACCGGCGGCGGCAAGTCGCTGTGCTACCAGTTGCCCGCGCTGCTGCGCGAGGGTTGCGCACTGGTCGTCTCGCCGCTCATCGCCCTGATGCAGGACCAGGTCGAGGCGCTGCGCCAGCTCGGCGTTCGTGCGGCCTACCTGAATTCCACGCTCGACGCGAACGACGCGGCCGACGTCGAACGCCAGCTGCTCTCGGGCGAGCTGGACCTGCTCTACGTCGCGCCCGAACGCCTGCTGACGAACCGCTTCCTCTCGCTGCTCGACCGGGCGCGCATCGGGCTGTTCGCCATCGACGAAGCGCACTGCGTGTCGCAATGGGGCCACGATTTCCGGCCGGAGTACCGGCAGCTGACCGTGCTGCACGAGCGCTGGCCGGAGGTTCCGCGCATCGCCCTGACCGCGACCGCCGACGCGCCGACGCGGCGCGAGATCGCCGAGCGGCTCGCGCTGGAAGACGCACGGCAGTTCGTCAGTTCGTTCGACCGTCCGAACCTGCGCTATCGCATCGTCCACAAGGATGGCGGCGGCGTGCGCCAGCTGCTGGATTTCCTCGACTCCCATCGCGGCGAAAGCGGCATCGTCTATGCGTTCTCGCGCAAGCGCGTGGAAACCGTCGCCGAGCAGCTGCAGGCTGCGGGCATCAACGCCCTCCCCTACCACGCCGGGTTGGACGCCTCGCTGCGCGCGCAGAACCAGCGGCGTTTCCTGCAGCAGGACGGCATCGTGATGGTGGCGACGATCGCCTTCGGCATGGGCATCGACAAACCGGACGTGCGGTTCGTCGCCCACGTCGATCTGCCCAAGTCGATCGAAGGGTATTACCAGGAAACCGGCCGCGCCGGGCGCGACGGCGAAGCGGCCGAGGTCTGGCTCAGCTACGGTCTGGGCGACGTGGTGAACCTGCGCCAGCTGATCCAGCAGGGCGAAGCCGGCGAGGAACGCAAGCGATTGGAGCTGCGCAAACTCGACGCATTGCTGGGCTATTGCGAATCCACCCAATGCCGCCGACAGGCGTTGCTCGGCTGGTTCGGCGAAGCCCACGCCGGGGCCTGCGGAAATTGCGACAACTGCCTCGAACCGCCACGCAGCTGGGACGGCACGCAGGCCGCGCGCAAGGCGCTTTCGTGCGTGTACCGCACGGGACAGCGGTTCGGCGCCGGGCACGTCATCGACGTGCTCCGCGGCGTGGAAACCGACAAGGTGAAGCAATGGGGCCACGAGGGCCTCAGCACGTGGGCGATCGGCCGCGACCTGGACGAGCGACAGTGGCGAGGCGTGTTCCGCCAGTTGGTCGCGGGCGGGCTGCTGGAGGCGGACATCGAACATCACGGGGCGCTTCGCCTGACCGCGCTGAGTGGCCCGGTGCTGCGTGGCGAGGTGGAACTGCGCTTCCGCCACGAACCCGGGAAACCCGCGCGCGGCCGCCGTACGCGCGGCGGCGCGGCGGCGGCGGTCGCGGTGGATCTGGACCCCGAATCGCAGCTTCGCTTCGATGCGCTGCGCGAATGGCGCAGCAACACCGCGCGCGAGCAGAACGTCCCCGCGTACGTGATCTTCCACGACAGCACGCTGCGCGCGATCGCCCAGGCCGCGCCGGACGACCTGGACGAACTCTCCCGGGTTCCCGGCATCGGCGCGAGCAAACTGGATCGCTACGGCGAGGCCGTGCTCCAGCAGTTGTTCGACGCCGCCTAGGGCCGCCCGAGGCTGGCCGACACCGGTGGCCGACTCGCGCGGTGCGCCCGGTTTCCTCGCGCGCCCCACACATCCCGGCGGCTAGCCTGAAGTTCCGCCACGTCAGGGTCGTGGAGGCCAGAATGGGCATGACCATCGAAGGCGGCTGCCTGTGCGGGGCCGTCCGCTATCGCGCTACGGCTCCACCGGTGTCACGCAGCATCTGCCACTGCCGCAGTTGCCGGCGGGCGAGCGGGGCTCCGTCCGTCGCGTGGTCGACCTTCCACGTCAACAGCCTCGTCTTCACCCGCGGCGTGCCCGTCCCGTACCGCTCCTCGCCCGAGGTCACGCGCATGTTCTGCGGCGTGTGCGGCACGCAACTGAGCTACCGGCACGATGAGGACGTCGACAGCGTCGACATCACCACCGCGACCCTCGATGCGCCCGAACAGTTCCCGCCGACCAAGGAAATCTGGATCGAGCACAAGCTGCCGTGGGAACGCACGAACGAGGCGATGCGGCACTACCCGCGCACGAGCACGGGGTGATCTTCGTACCACCGCGGCCGCCGGCGCGATGCCAGATTCGGACGGAGCGGCGTTCGACGATGAAGCCGCGCAACCGGCTCCTGGCGACGTGATCTGCCATTGCGCGATGCGCCAGCGCCACTCGGGCGCTCCCGCACTCGTGGATTTCCTGCCGCGTGGTTTGCATCTCCGGCGAAGCGCGAAGCCGGTTCCGTTCATGCAGGCATGACGAGCGCAGCGTCTGCGGACGTCTGTGCCAGCGGGCCTTGAATGCGCGAGGCGATCCATTTCGTCGCAAATGCGCGGCTGCAGCGTCGACGAACCATCGTGTTTGCGCTCCAACAATCAGGTCTGCGTACGCTCTCGTATTCACTCGTTCGACCACCGGGGTCATCCTGACAAGCCGCGAGCGCAGCAGCACGGACGGGGCCGTCATGGCGGACGGTCGAGGGTGGCGCCGACATCTCGAAGAAATCAGCACGTCAAGGCGAAAAGACCCGAAACGAGCGCTCTCGCGAGCTTGAGAGTTATCTCAAGACGCGTCGGTATGGAGCATTCGATGTTGTGATCGATTACCCGGATCGCACGCGCACTTTGCTGAGCGAGTCATGGAGGAATTTTCTGTCGTTGAAGGGAAAAGTGTGCCACCGCGGGACAGCGAGACGAGCTTGCAAGGGCAAGCTTTTCCTACATTTTTCTGAGGGTTTCTGCGAATCCTTCCTGCTGAAAAGGCCCTCGATAGCCATGCGAGAAAACTTCGCATTGATGGTTCGAGCAACAGCGAAAAAAGCTTAGGCCTTGTTCGCAACGAAACGGGGTTCAAGCGATGAAGGGAAGCTCAGATACACGCCTGGTGCCGATGGGGAGTCGAAGCGCGGGCTCCAGCATCCCGATTCGCGGCATCGGCAATTCCGCACGATGCGCGCAACAGCGCAGCCCCTGCGGGGGCGCCTGACGATGGCCGGTTCCGTCAATCGCGGAGCAGGCTGGATCGTCTACGAAGACGACGCCGATTTCGGATCGCCGTGCAGGTTGCTGTCGCTATTGGCGGCGCACCGCAGCGTCGCCTCGATCGCGCGCCATACCGAACAGTTGTACGTCGATCGCTACGGGACGATCGAGGAGCGTTTCGCCTACAAGCGCCGTCCGCAGGACTCGCGCTACGCCGCCAAGACCGATCCGCGACACGGCGGCATCTACGTCGGCCAGTCGCCGCGATTCGTCGGCGTGTATGCGCAGCGCATCGTGACGCACGCCGGCGTGCTCGAGTTCTGGTATCGGATCGCCACCGAGCGGGGGGCACCTGGGCCCGTGCTCGAGTGCCGGATGCTGCGCCTTCCACTCTGAGGGCCGGAGCGCACGCGTGACACCGGACGCAATGGCGACCAATGCGCACTTCGTCGGCAAACGCGGACTTGCGTGCACGGTATACCGGCGGGCGGATGAAGAATGCCTCCCAGTGATGCGACATCGCGCCGTCCCTTCGGGACGGACGCGCGACCTGCCAGGACGAACGGGGAGCCGACGCCATGGACCAGAGCGCGGGATGGGTGATCTATGAGGATTACGGCAATCGCGAGGAACCGCGAAGACTCCTGTCGCTGCTGCCCGCGCACAACAGCTACGCCTGCGTGGCGCGCATCATGGAGCAGATGTACGCCGAGCGCTTCGCCTGCATGGAGGAGCCCATTCCCACCTCCGGGCGGCGCCCGCGCCGGCCGCGCTTCATGGCGCAGAAGGACGCCGTGGACGGGGCGATCTACGTCGGCCACCTGCCCGTCTACATCGGCGCCTATGCCCATCACCTGCGGGTGACCGGCACAACGCTGGAGTTCTGGTACCGCATCTCGACGCGGGGCGAGGCGCGCCGCCCCACGTTCGAAGACCGGCACCAGGTGCTCGCGATCGGGTACAAAATCCAGCCCTGACCTGCACTTGGGCCACCCCGACGGGCGCCGGACATGAGACATCGGCGGCTTGCCTGTATGCTACGCGGCCCTTCCAAGCAGGAATCCGCATGAACAAGGCACAGCTGGTCGAATCCATCGCCGAGCGTTCGCAGCTCACCAAGGCCCAGGCCGAAGCGGCGCTCAATGCGCTGGTCGAGTCCGTGACCCAGACGCTCAAGAACGGCGAAGCCGTGACGCTGGTCGGCTTCGGCACCTTCGAGGCACGCAACCGCGCCGGCCGTACCGGCCGCAACCCGAAGACCGGCGAAGACCTGGTGATCCCGGCGACCATCGTGCCGGCGTTCAAGCCGGGCAAGGCCCTGAAGGACGCGCTGAAGTAAGCGCCTCGCGGTGCATGCGGCCCTATACGCCGCATGCACCGCCGCTCTCCCTCGGCGTGCTCCACGCCGCAGCTGAATCTCCTCGAAAGCGCGGCGCGGGTGTCTCAGCACATGGGACGGCCCTGCTCCATCGTGTCTGCAGGCCACAAGGCCAGCGCCATCCTGGCGACACGAGGAGTACCACATGAACCGCATCGACGAGTACGCCGCCCTGCGCGCCGCATTTGCGGCAGGCGCACGCATCCAGGCCTGGCACCTGGACGAACACGCCACCAACTCCGCACAAGGCCGCTGGGACACGCTGCCCCGCGATCGCGAGCCCGCGTTCTCCTGTCCGCCGCATCTTTATCGTGTGCATCCGGAGGATCACGGGGGCATGGCCCGCTGAGTGAATGGGTGCGCCTAGTCGTTTCGCTTCGATGCACCCGCGCGCGGCATGGGCATGACGTCAGCAGAACGGTGACGCAGTCCTTCCTTACCGACCACACCGGCGACATGAAGGTGGCGACCGAATCCAGGTCGTTCACTTCGAACGAGCGCTGATCGATACGTAGCTACGCACTCGCTGCTTGAATATGTGGACTGCATCGGGAGTACACCTCGACCAGCGGTTCGCCTATTGGGCATAACTCATCAGCGGCGGTTCGGCCGTCAGCTTGTCCGTGGTGATCAGTTCGAAGCTGAACCGTGGAATGCCGGTCCCGGTGAACAGAAGCACGTCCAGCGCAGTCACACCGGGAAGATACTGGCTGCTGCATGGGTTAGGGCCCAAGCGGGTGAAGTCCGCCGGTCCGGGATTGGCCACCGCGTCGAGCACCAGACGGAACACGGCCGCGTCATAGACCATTCCGGCATGCGTGACCGGCCGCAGCGGGCACAGATCCTGGATCGCGAGATTCTCCGCACCTGCAATGTCCGCCGAGGCGGCCGGCACCACCAATTCATCGAGCAATTCGGTGTACACGCTGGTATAGGACAGCGGGCCGGGAGTTTCGTCGCCTGCATTGAGCGCGGCGATCCAGTTCGAGCCGGGGCGCGCCTGCCAGGCCGGCGCGCTGCACGGCAATGCGCAAAGCAGGTCAGCGACCTGGGTGCCATGCGCCGGACTGGCGAGAAGCACCACGTCGTCGGTCTTGTCCCATAGCCGCGGCCACCACTTCACCGCCCAGCGCGTCAGCACCGAACCTTCACTGTGTCCCACCACATCGACCTTGCGTCCGGTCCATGCGTGGATCCGGTCGATGGCGTGGACCACGTATTCGGTGGATACCTGCAGATCGATCCCGCCGCGTTCGGGCAGGTCGACTCCGCACACGTCGTAGCCCATGGACGTAAGCGCGGGTGCATAGTTCCATGACCAGCTTTCCTGATAGTTGACGGTCGCTCCGTGAACGAGCAGCACCGGTTCGCGTCCAGGATGGTCGAATGTCGCCGGGCAATGCAGAGCCCCATCCAGCATAGCCGTCGGCGTGACCAGCGGTGGATCGGCGGCCGCCGCTGTCGCCCACAACAACCACACCACTGCGCACAGCATTCCCTTCACGCGCGAGCAAACGTTCGCATTGGCACTCATGACGGTTCCCTCCGACGGACGAGCCCGGAGCAGTACGCCTCCATGCGTTAATCCGGCGTGGACGTGCAGCACCCGAAAGTGCACACGCACCGTCTTCGGATACGGACCGTCGAAGCCGTTCACCACGCTGAGGCGGCTGTGCCTTTCGTCGGGAGCTCGACAGGCGTCGTCTGCACCAACCCTTGGCACACCTCTTCCAAGGGCGTAGAACGCGTATCTGCATTGGATCGCGCTTTACACGCCTTGCGAAGCAACCGGCTGCGCCGCTGTGTTCGGCGGGCGCGCTGCTGGTTCCGTGTTGAATGACGCGCCTTCCGCATCAGCAGGACGCCGGCACGTTGCCATCGATGTGCCGCCGACACACATGTTCCATCTGGTTTGCCCCACACCGCGCCGCCGGGGCGAAGCTCATCTGCGAAGGAGTGCAGTCATGAATCGTAGATGGTGGATCGCGTTCGGAGCCCTGGTGATGTGCGCTGTGCTTGCGGCGATGCTCGCTCATGTGCGGCAGGGCCACGATATCCGGTCGGTCGCAGCCAAGCCCGCGGTGTCGGTATCGAACGGAACGAAGCCCGGCCTTACGGCGCCTGCGCTGCTGCCAGGGTCGCAGGAACTGGCCAGTACCGCCCTGGATGCACAACTGCGCGGTTGCGACATGCTGGATCCGGCGCATTGCCTGCTGCCGGCTACCGATGACCACGTCACTGCTTCCGTGCTGGCAAACTGGCCGCCGTCGCTACGTCGTCGTGCTGCGCAGCCTCAAGACCGGCAGCGGCGCGACATCGCAGCAGGGCCGGCGTTCGCCACGTGCCGCGATCAGTCCTTCACGCTGCTGCTGCCGCTGATCCAGCGCTGCGCCGATCTGGAAAAGCGATGTGTTCCCCGTGTTGCAGCAGGCCGCCAGTGCACGCAATACCAGTGGGCGACTCGTGCACATGCGCGATTACGCCTTCCGCAACGTACTCGGGGACGTGGAAGCACCGGACGGCACGCTGCTGCAGTACGGACAGGCGCCGGGGTACGTGCTCACCGAGATCAGCGACGCGCCCGATGCGCAGACGGCGCGCCGGATCAAGGGCGTCTTCTGCGTACCCAGCTCGCTGACGACGGTCGCCCCCTCACCAGGGGACGGGCTGCTGCCGGTACGGCAACTGCTCGGGCAGCTCAGCCAGACCTCGCGGCAAGCGATTGACGATCTGCTGGCCCGGTCACGGCGCTGTACGCGACTCGACGTCCATCGCCTCGGGCCACTTCACCTTGGGGGCGAAGCGGCGGGCGAGGTTGATTCCGGGGTCTTCGTTGTTCCAGTCGCGCGGTGGGCGGTCGAACTTGGGCAGTGCGTCGGGGCCAGACTGCATGAAGGCGATCGCCATCTTCCAGTAGTTCGCGGGCACCAGGCCGTGGCCGAAGAAGAATCGGTCGATAACTTGATTGGTTCCCGGCTTGACCACGGCGATGTTGACGCCGCTGTTGTAGGCCACAGTCGGTACGTAGATCTGATACACCTCTGCGCGCAGGTCGTCCCAGTCGTAGACCTCAGGCTTGACGTACCACAACGCACTATTGAAGGGTCGTCCCCACCGGTAATGGAACCGGTACACGTACACCTTTCGACGCAGGCGATTGAAGCGGATCGGTTCGTCGAGGGGACACGAAATATCCTGACGTATGCTTCCTCCGCCTATGCAGACGAGTACGGCGATCGTGGCTAAGGCCGTCAGGCCAATGCCTGCCGGTGGAAAATAGTTCCTCGAGATGTACATATAGGTCAAAAGGCCAGCCAAACTTGCCGAAGCGGCGACACATACCAAGCCTCCAATCACCCATATTCCGCGCCACATGAAGCTTGCACGCGGAAACTCCAGGTAAATTTCATTCCTATGGTTCGGCGGATCACCAAATGCCTCCAGCACGCCCGGTGAATCGTTCGGCGCGGGCAGATCGCGCTCCCATCCGACACACGGTGGGTCCAGCTTAGACCGTGACATCAACGCGCCTCCTGCATCGTCACTTACGCGCAAAGTTCGGGCTGGTTGCGATCCGGCCAGTAGGTGACCCGCAGCGTCGCCGCCTCGATGCTCATGCGTTTGAAGTTGCCGACCAATGCGATCGCTCCACGAATGACGCGGCCAACGTCCTTCAGGTCGGTTGAGTTGGAGCGCGTGGTGCCCTTGTCGTAATCGCCCCAACGCGGCTGCTTTCCGGCTGGCAAGGCGATGCCGGGCTTATCGAACGTTGGGGCCTGATACGAGCCGCTGGCCAGGACTTCTCCACTGACGTAATCGCCTACCCGGGCTGTGGTTTCACCCGCGCTCGGCTTGCGGAAGTCGCTGTGGCGGTGCGCGGTGAGTGACCAGTCGTAGCCAGAATGTGCTGCACTGAAACCGGGAAGAACGAATCGGTAGCCCAATGTCGCGGGCGCCATCTCCTCGGGGTTCAGACCCGTTCCGGTCGTCGCCACGACCACGGCATCGTTGAACTCGACGCCCGTGTCCATACCCAACACGACCGCATTGAGTTCGGCCAGTGCAATGTCGCTATTGGCAGGGGAGTTCCACCAGGTTTCCGGTGTCTCGTCGTGCTTGCCGAAGTAGCAGCGGCGGGCCCAGCGTTAAACAGGTGTAGCTTCTTCACCTTCAGCCCATTTGTAGAACGTGTAGGCGGCCAGCCCGAGCACGATGGCGATGCCGACGGGGCCGATTAGAACAGGAGTTCCGACTGCCCAAAGGCTAGCGACTGTGCCGAAGCCGGACAGTACTGTAGCGCCTACGTAGATGAGGCTTGCCTTCTTGTCACCTGCGTTCCATGTCCGCCTGACCGCCATCCCCGCCTGCACCGCATCAAACGCCGATGCAGCCGCACCGATCACCGCACCGACCTTGGCGATCCGCTCTGCAACCTTCACTGCGTCCTTGGTGATCGGCACACCCGCACCTCGCAGGCCCTCCATGCCCGTCTGCAAGGTCAAGCCCACAGCTTCGATGCCACCGCCGACCAACCCCATCGTGCTGCCCGCAAATGCCGTCAGCACCTCCGGATGCTTGGTACCGACGGTGTCTTCCACCTTCCTGTAGTTCTGCTTCAGGCTGTCTTCCATCAGGTACAGGCCGCCGATGGCCAGCAACAGGCCCACGCCGCTGCCGCCGGCGCCTCGCAAGCCAGCAAACCCACGGCGCGTCAGATCCGCCGCACCGCGTGCGCCGACCTTCACGTCGGCCAGCACCTGTTTCGCCACCGGCTCCAGCGTGCCGATGCCCACCACCACCGACGATGTCAGCAGTTCCGCTTCGTTGACCAGTTGCTTGCGCACGTCCTGCGCCTTGCCTTCCACCCACAACGTGACTTCGATAGTCTTTACGGCCAGGGCCGCCTCGTTCAACTGCGTGCTCAGTACGCCGCTTGTGAGCAGTGAGACGACCTGCTGCCCGGTCTTGCGACCGGCCTGCCGCGCCAGTTTGGCCTGCTGCTCGCGGAGGGTCCTGCATTGCAGCGCGTTGTAGTCGACGACGGTCATCGTCACCTTCAACTGCGTGGCATGCACGCGTTCGTGCAGCAAAAGGACGCTGACGGTCAGGCGCGTGGTCAGGTTCTCGATGCCGGTCGCCAGCAGCGGTTTGAGCTGGGTGGCGGCGGAGTTCACCGCCAGCAGGGTTTGCGCGGCGGCATCCTTCACGCTGGCGAAGAGCAGTTTCTCGCCGAAGTCCCGGCTGCCGATGAGCTTGTTGAGGACGTCGTACAGCTTCTGCGTGTGGTTCCACTCGCGCTCGCCCTTGGCATTCTTGCCGGGTTGCAGGTTGTCGAGCAGCGGTTTGTGGCGCAGCGTCAACGCCTGGAACGGCGGACTGTTCGGGTCGTTCAACCAGCCCTGCCACAGCTTGACGGTGGCGCCGTTGGGCGGCAGCTTCCCGTCGGGGCCCGGCTGCTCGGTCACGCCGCCGCGCACGCACAGCGACATCGTTTTTGCATAGCCGATACCCGAGGCGGCCACGTTGCCGTCGTAGTCGTATTGCTCGACACGCTTGAAATCCGCGCCGGCCAGCGCGTGGCAATACGCGGATGCGGCCTGCGGGTCCCCGCCGCCGACGAACTGGTTGTAGACAGCAACACCTCATGACTGGATTGCTGATGCATCTGTGCCGTCATCAGCAGCCCCTGCTCGGATGGCTTCAGGCCGTAGCGTTGCGAGAATTGCGGGAAATAGTTCACCGACAGTCCCGTTCGAAATTCGGCATCGCCCACGATCGTCTCGAGCGAGACGAACAGCCCCGCAATCCCTTCGCGGATATCGCTGCGCACGAACCAGCCGTCGGGCACGAGCACCGAAATGGCGGCGGCGTCTTCGCGGTGCCAGCGAAAGCCCGGCGGCGGCGGCCCAGGGTCCAGAAAAGCCTCTTGCATAAGAATCTCCGGAGAATCAATTACGGAAGAATCGGTGGGACCACTGGCATCAGCGGTACGTTTACCCATTTGGCGTAGCCCTGCTCGAACAAGCAGCCGAACCCACCCGGTGCGCGCGGCACGGGCGTCTGGCGCTTACTGCGCTGGCAGCGGCTAGCGTGTTCAATCGTCGTTTGCGTCCGCTGCCCGCGCGACTTCACTCTGTGGCTCAGTGGACTTCTTCCGGCGCGCAACACGCGGTTTCCGCTTCGGCCGACTACCGGGCCTAAGCGCCCATTTGTCCGCATTGGCGAGCAGGCGTTGCTGGATGTCGGGCGGGTAGTCGGCCAGCGTGGTCAAGTGCGGCACCGGTTTTCCGGGCAGGCCCGCTTCACGGATCACCTTCGGCCAGCGTGGTTTCCAGCACAGCAGCAAGCTCAGCCAATGGCCCACGCCCATCACCACGAACGCCGGGGAAATCATCAGCAGGCCCAGCAGTACCAAGCCGGAGTCGGTGTTGCGCAGGTAGCGGGTCAGGCCTTCGAATTGTGGTGCGAAGGCGTGCCATGGCCACGGGAAGTGCGAGGTGATCGACGGCCTGGGCAAGCCGTCCGGGCCGTCTTCCATGAAGCGCCGGATGAACTCCCATTCGTCGCGCAGTTCCGATAGGCCGTTGGCCTTTCTGCCGACGGAAACGAACTCTGCGGGCATGCCACTGCCGGGCTCGGGTTGCCACATCAGTGTCAGGCATTCCCCGATCCCATGCGCCTCGGTCGCTTTACTTGTTGACGCGTTATTGCGGATTCCGTTCCACGGCAGCGTTATCAGCCCACCGCAGTTTCTCGGCCGATGCAAATGCACTTGCCGCGTGACGCGATTGAAGCGGATCAGCAAATGCCGTGTGGTCAGCATCTCCAGGCGGCTGAAGCGGAAGCCGTACTTGAAGTAGCCCCAGAGCCCCCCTCCTCCCATCACCGTCGTGATCACCAAAAGGAAGATGTCTCCTCCATTTGGACTTCTTTGGTACTGAGTGCTCGCAAAAAGGGGGGTGTCCGTGATGAGAGCAAATCCGATTTGCAGGGCGGTGCCGAGCATGAAGTACCCAAAGACAGCGAGCAGCATTACCGAAAGCACGGTCACCAGCCCACGCTTGTCTTCCTGTCCACCACAACGCAATTCCAGTATTCGCTCGTTGAACACGTAGACGGGCCCGCGTGCGCGCGGGGTGGCACTGATACAGCGACGCGCGTCCTCTCGGTCTTTTGCAATCTCATCCTCATACTCGTCAAAGTCAGGAAGATGGGCTTCACGTGCTGCCTTGTCGGTCTCCTCGCGTTCTTCAGCAGTTTCCGTAGCGCCCTGCCACCACAGCCATTCCATGAAGTACATCAGACGACGTCCTCGATGGCGCCCAGCAACGCGCCCAGATCTTCTTCCTGGCTTGCATAGGGCTTCTCAGACTTGTTCAAGCGGTAGCAGCAGCGGTCGCACCATTCCTCCAGTGCGTCGGCATCGAGGATCATCAACGCCACGGTGCCAATGGTGACCACGACACCGGCCCAGAATGCGACACGTCCCAGCAACAGCATCAAGGCACGATTGGCGGCCAGTCTCGTAGATCCCTTGGCGAGAAGTGCCCAACCCTTTCGAAGGACGACTGCCTCCTGAGCTTTCCACGTCAGATACGCCGAAGCCTGCGCGAAGGCGGTAAATCCCTGGCTGGTGAGCAGTACTGCGGTGGCACCAATGCGGACGAAATAGGCCGATGACAATGCGCTATTGGTCTTCCATGCGGCTTTACCCTCCTGCCAATCCAACGCAATGCCCACCACCCCACCCGCCGTCGCCAGCGCCGCGCCCCACAGCCTGAAGCGCCCCAGACTGATCCGTGCCCCCTGATAGGTCACGCTGCGCTGGGTGGTGCGGGCCAGAACCTGCTCGGTCCCGATCGCCATCACTTCCAGTCCGGCCGCGCCGGTCGTCAGGGCGGCGGCGGCCAGTTGCGCGGCCCACTTCGCGTCGCCTTCCAGCTTCTGCGCCTGCATCAGCAGCAGGGCCGCTTCCAGCAGCAACAAGCCGCTGCCGAGCCGAAGCTTGTAGAGCTCGTTGCTGTTCGCGTTGTTCAGGCTGGCCACGAAGGCGCGGTCCAGCGTGCGTAGCATCGGACGCCGCACCCTCGCCGGATCGGGGACATGGCCGGTCTGCGCATGTTCGGCCAGCCGCAGGTTCAAGGCCCGCGTGCCCAGTTGCGCCGTCAGCAGCACGCTCAACCGACGGTGCAAGGCCTTGTCCAGCGTGTTCGGTGCGCCCGCACGCAATGCCTGCGTGCCAAGCGAACCGATCCACGCCAGTGCACCGGCCGTGTTGACATGACTGTACTCGCTCAAGGTATTGAGATAGCCGTCCACCGCGCTGTACTGCGCGGCCAGGTCCTTCGCCTGTTGCAAGTTCGCCTGGAAGGTGGCGAGTACGTCGCCGCCGTCGTCCGCACGCAGTTTCGCCACCATCTGCTCGAAGGCAGCGGCGATGCTCTTCTGGTTCAGCACGTAGCCGCGCAGCGCCAGGTTCGGCCGCTCGGGCTTGTCCGCCCGCCACCACTGCTGCAGCACCTCAGCGCCACGCTCGTCGCCATCCATGCCCAGCACGCACAGCCCGGTCTGGTGGGCGAAGCACAATCCGCTGCCGATGTCGCTGTCGTCGTAGGCGTCCAGCGCCTTGAGCAGCGCTTCGCTTTGCAGCCAGGTCAGGTGGTCGGGTGCGCGCCGGGCGGCGACGACCTTCGCCATGGCAGCGTGGTTGTCGAACTGCTGCAACGCCACCGGCATCAGCGGCACGTTGACGAATCGTTCGTACTTGTCGCGGAACCGCTTGGCGAACTCGCCGGCCTTGGCACGCCGGATCAGATCGGCTTCGTGGAAGCGTACATAACCGCCTCGCATTTCCACCAAAGCGCGATCCAGCATGCGTAGCACCGGACGCTGCCTTCTCGCTGGTTCGGGCACCTGACCGGTGCGCACGTGTTCGCGCGGTCTCACCATGAGTGCTTGCTCGCTGAACTGCGAAACCAGTCGCGAGGTGCGCATCCTGCGGTACTGGTGGCGGCCACCTTCACGCGACGCGCGACGGCTGCCCAAGTACGTCATTGGTGTCCCCTGACCATCCTCCACGTCACGTCGCGGCCGTCTACCTGCGGCAAAATCGCTTCGTGCGCGAATTTCCGCTGTTTCTCCCCTCCAGGCGTACAGTCCAGGCATTCCCAAACACCCGGATACGGACATGGCTGACCGGAACTGGCGCGCAGGCCGGGGGCATTTCGCCAAGCGGCCAGCTTTCTCCGCGTCTCAAGTTCCTCGAACAGACGCTCTTCGAGTTCGCGTGGTCCCAGACTGATGGCACGCGAAGCGGAGGTAATCTTCCCGCTGATGGGATCGCGATCCAGCGCAACGAAGTAGCGCTTGCCGTCGTGAAGCATATAGAACGCATAGCCGTCCGTAGGCTCGTCCGGCGCGATGAATCCACTACCTTGATAGATGATTTGATGGCGCGGGTCGAAACTCGGATCTCCTACTTGATCGATTGCAGCCTGCGGCGTGACGCGACCGCCTGGAGTCGGTTGCTCAAGCCCCATTGCAATCCATATCCGCAGGTCTTCCAGTTGCCAATCCGGAAATGGCGGCGGGGCCACTCGAGTCATGCCGGTATTGGAGAATCCAACGCGCTCATCAGCGTAGCGATTCCTGCGATACATACCATTGGCGAACCAGCCAGTGGCATCGAATGGCTCGCCGAACAGGCCGTCGCCCGGATACATCATGATCTTTTCGTCATCCATTGCAGTTCCTCGAAGGGGTGAGAGCCAAACGGTCACCGTGATCAGTACAAACGCAAGCGCCAGCCACAAAAGCCAACTCACGCCCCGATTGAGTATCAGCTTTGTCACTTCAACTTCCATGCACGAGGAGTGAACTTCATAAGTCCCATTGGCAGCCCAGACGGAGTCATTCCGGAACGGACAGGGCGAACTGCGCCGAATGCATCGAGAGGAAGTTCTATATCCCTTCGTCGACGTTCATACATGTCACGGGACTCAACATGAAGTGCCAACTCCTCCTGCTCCTTCGTGTAGGGTTTGCCGGGCGGCTTTGGCGGTGGCTCTCCGGGAATCTCGTCGAGCGGCCCTTTGCCGAGCGCAAGCGCGCGCCGACGATATGCGGCAAGGCTTGCTTCATGTCGTCGCAGATCCACTTCATACTGCTTCTTCTTCCTTGATACTTCGGCGCCTACACGACGATCCTCGGCCGTGCCGAAGGTCTGGTCGTAAAGGCTGCGACGCGGGAACGCACGCACTTCGACATCCGCACTGTCGGCGAGAATCTGAGCAAGGCTTTGGGCGTATTGCGGGTCTTCACCCTCGTCCAGGCTATTGCCGATGTCGCTTCCCAGCCCAGTACGGCAGGCGTAGGAACAGATCGTCGCGTCCCATTCGAAGGCTTTCGGGTCCAGCATTCGCGCCTGCGCATCGCGCAGCCGGAAGGATTCTTCCTTGTCGGTTTGGTAGCCAAGTTCCAACTGCATCACCACGCCGCGCGAGTAGAAGTCCATCTGCTTGATCAGGCGCTTCTTTGCGCGGCGGGCCGACACGAAATCCACTAGATCCGAGATTGACTGGAGCTCGCGGTACTTGGCGCCGTAGTCGCTAACAATGCCCCTGACCTCGTCCAGAAGCGCCCGTGGATACGCCTCGGTAAAGATCAGAAACACCCGCTGCACGGAGTCGTCCGCGGTCGCGGGCGGGTACTCCCTGATTTGACGGATACCCTGGTTGATGAACATCACCTTGTCGCCGTCCTGGCCGTTCCAGAGGTTGCTGGCGATGTCACGAGGGTTGATGGAATCGAGCGGAACTGGATTGGAACACCCGACCACCGTGACGTAGTCGAAGTCCGCAATGGCTTCAACTGGTGTGGTCGGTTTCCCGGGCGCGGTGCTGCTCTGCTTCACCTGTTCCATCGTTCAGTCCTCGATTCCGAGTTGGCGTAGATATGCGATGGCTTCGCGACCCCAGCGAAGGGACACCTGCTGCGGCTGCCTGGTGTGGACACGGCATGTGAGCCCGTTCTCGTCCGTGCGCCCGATGAAGCGCTGTCCCTCGATCGTTTCGGCCGCGTAAGGTACGTGTGCAAGCGGCTGCGCTGTTCGTTGATGGCGAACGAGGAACTGCTCGCTGTAGTCGCTGTCAGCCTCCAGCGGGACACGCGCCGGCCGACTGAGCAGAGACATCAGGTTGGCGTTGCCCTCGGTGTCGATCTTCACGGGCCCTTTAAGACGTATTTCTAACGCGTCGAACTTGATTCCGCTGTCGTCGATGGTGATGGTTCCGCCCGGACCGCGGAGCGCGCCCGAGCCCGACATGTTCACTTCGATCACCTGCGAAAGGCACGTGATCGACTGCCCCGCCTCGACGGTGACCTTGCCCACGACCTTGTGTTCGTAATGCCCACCGGTTTCGGCGCGGCGGTCGGTCGCCGTCTTCTCAATGCGGACGTTGCCGATGTCTTCGATCAAGTCCTTGGCGACGGTGAGTTTTCGGCTTCTTCCAATGTCGATGACGTGGTCGCGGCCCAGGGTTTCGTGGCGGTCCTGGCCGATGCTCAGGGTTTCGTCGTTGCCGACGGTTTCCTCGCGGTCGTGGCCGATGGATATCGTTTCGTCGTTGCCGACGTCCTCGCTGCGGTCGTGGCCGACTTTGGTCGTCTCGTCGTGCTCGACGACGATGTTCTGGTCCTTCTGCGCGTGGACGAAGATCTCTTCCTGGCCCGCCTCGTCCTCGAAACGCAGTTCGTTGTAGCCATCGCCCTTGTGCGTCTGCGTCTTGAATGTCGTGCGCGTCTTATGGCGCGGCAGTTCGTACGGCGGGCGATTGGCGGCGTGGTAGGCGCGTCCGGTCACGATGGGCTGGTCGCAATCCCCCTCCAGGAAATCGACGATGACCTCGTGCCCGACCCGTGGCAGGGCCATGAAGCCGTACATCGTGCCGGCCCAGCCTTGGGTCACTCGGATCCAGCAGGTGCTGTTTTCCGTCTGGCCGCCTTCGCGATCCCACGGAAACCACACCTGCACGCGGCCGTGCTCGTCGCAGTGGATTTCTTCGCCCTCGGGGCCGACGACGTGCGCGACCTGCGGGCCTTCGACCACGGGGCGCGGGGCGGGTTCGGGTTTCCAGTCGTAGTGCGCGGGGACGACGGTGGCTTCGTACCGGTAGCGGCTACCGTGTTCACTGCCGGCTGCGTCGGCTTCCTGCGACGTGGCCTGTTCACCGATGTGGTGCATCGACACCACGCGCCAACGGTCGTTGAGCCGCGCGGTGGGATGGCCCGTCAGGTCGAACGCCACACCCGGGAACAGCCGGGCATCGTCGCCGGCAATGGCGGCGTGCTCGGCCGTGTTGCGTAGACCGGAGAGCCGGTTGCGGGTGAACGGCCTCCCGGCTTCGTCGCGTTTGTAGCGACCGGCGTAGTCGTAATGCTCGTAGTCGCCGACCGCCTCTTCCGCGGCCCAGGCCTTGGCCTCGTGCTGGAGGTCGTAGCGTGGATTCTTGAACGTGTACTCGCGCTGCGTGACGCGGGTGGGCGCGAGTTGGCGACGATAGGCGAAGCGCGACAGGTGCGGGCCGGGCGCGTCGCCGGCCGGCGCGGGCTGATAAAGAACGGGCGCATGCTCGGGCAAGGTCGGCGCATGGCCGATCTTGTCGCTCAGCACCAGCGCGGCGCGGCCCTCTTCGACTTCATGCCAGTGGACGATGCCTTCCTCGGTCGCCAGCCGGTGGAAGAAGGCTGCATCAGTTTCGCGGTACTGCACGCAGTACTCGCGCGGCTCATGGCTGGCGAAGTACGCGGTTCGAGTACCAAGGATCGCACTCTCCTTCAACAGCGTCGCGAGCACCTCCGTCGCATTGACCTGCTGGAAGATGCGGCTGTTGTGGCGCAGCGCGAGTCGGGTCAGTGGCGATTGGACGGTGGCGCGAAAGCGGGTCCGGTGAAAGCCGGTCTCGTCCTGCTCGAAGGCGGTGACGAGCCCGACTACGGTGCGTTCGACCAGGCCGTCGCGTTCGATGGTGAAGATCGCTTCACGGTCCAGCAGCGCGGTGGCGTGGATGGCATCGTCGATGCTGGACAGTTCCAGGTCCAGACGGAAGGGCTGTGAAATGCCTTCCGCAAGCTCAAACCGGACCACCTCCAGAGCGGAAGTGCCAGAAACGGAAAGCTGAAAACGAACATCGGACTGGTGCGACATTGGCTCACCTTGGCTGGACGACCAGACATGTGGACGCCACCGCCCACGGCAGCGCCCACACGGCCTTGCTATTGCCTGCTTGCGCTTACGCCGTCAGCGGCGCACGCCAGTCGTCCGAGCCGGAGGTGCCGGCAACGGTGTGCTCCCAAGTGATCTTGCGGTAAGCCAGCGACACTTCGATCAGCTGGGTGTAGTCGGCCTTGCTCGGGTCCTGCGCGTGCGGCAGCGCGGTGGTGATGTCGACGATCGTCGCGTCTTCCAGCAACGTGCTGAAGAAGTGCTCTTGCTTTCCGTCGACCGAGGTACGGAACCACTTGAGCGTTACCGTCGGCAGGCTTTCGCCGGAGGCCAGGGCGTTATACATCAGCGGCACGGCCTTGTTCAGCGCGCAGGTGAACTTGAGCGGACGATGCACGCGCTGACCGGACGGCTGACCGGACTGCGGATCGGTCGGCACGGTGACAACGTGCTTCACTTCCTGCACGAGAATTTCGTCCTCGTGGCCTTCGACGAAGGTGTTGCCGACGGAATCGGCAGTGAACGCGCCTTGCGTGATGTTGCCCTGGGTCTTGCCCTGGATGGCGATATAGGCGGGGGTTGGCATGACAGAAAACTCCTTTTCTTGGTGCTGTGATGAAGCACCGGTGATCCGGTGCTTGGCCCGCCTGGCGGGCCGGCCTAATGGCAGCAAGCACCGTGCCAAGTGTTTGGCAACGGCGCATCAATCACTTGCGTGCGATGCGCCACTGCATTGGCAAGTTCTTGCCGGAGCGCTGGCAAGCTCTTGCCAGCCTGGCAAGTTCTTGCCAGCTCACCGCCCCGATGACGCAGGTACGTTGACGTCTGTCACGGCCACCGAAGGCGCATCGCTCAACAACGTGCGCGGCAACGCGAACCCGGCGAATACCGGACGCGTAAACGGATTGGCAGGCTGGTCCGATGCGATGCGATAGCGCATCACATCGCTGCCGACGGTGAAGCTCAACTCAACGCTGGTGTCGGTCTTTCCGTTGAGGTGGCCTTGGCTCAGCAGCCGGAACAAGCCCCAGGGGCCGCCGGAGCGCAGCACACGCGAGCCGCCGCTGCCATCGATTACGGTCAGCTTGCTTTCCGTTGCCTCGCCCAACGCGTTGGGCCAGATCAACCCCGTCTTGGCGCTCGGGCCATGCGTATAGCCGACCAGCTGGCCGTCGGCATTGAGCACGGCGTTGCGTGCATTCGCCGACAAGGCCAGCGGAGTCACAGTGAACGGCACATTCAATGCGCCGCGGGCATTGAAGAACGTCTCGCGGATGCGCTGCGCTGCCTGCAACTGTGTGCGCACGTCATCGCGCAACAGGCCGCGTTGCGCGATCAGCCCTTGAGCACTTCCCTCCAGCAGTCCTTTGAGGTTCTGGTCGTAGAAGATCGACAGCTTGCCCTGGGGGCCGAAGAACGCCTCGAAGTCCGCCAGCGCGGCGTCGCGCGAACTGGCGACCAGAGGATAGCGATCGGCCAAGCGCTCGCGGTAGAACGTGTAGACCTCGCGGTCCCAACGTTTTTCTAGCTCATGCAGCGCCTCTCGGAGCAGTACCTGCGCAACTTCGTCGGCGAGCGTGCGCACCTGTGCGTCCAGCGGCGCCGGCAGACCGGCGGCGATGCGTTGCAGGGCGAAGATCGGGTCCGGGCCTTCCTGTGCCATGCGTGCGTTGACTGCTTTGAGGGCCGCTTCGCCGGGTGCCGGGCTGTCGGCAACGGCTTTCACCATGTCCTGCAACGCCGCGATCGCCTGACGGGTTTCGTCCAGATAGCTCGACCGCTCGCCGCGGGCGTCGAGCAACGCAACCAATGCGGCGAATTCACGCTGGATGCGTGCCGCCTGCTCGCGCTCGGCGTGCGGCATTGCCTCCAATGCGGCCTCGGCCTTCTTGTCGCCGGCTTTGACCGACGGTAGAAGCACGGTGTTGTCGCGCACGGTGGCCAGCATTCGCCGCATCGGTTCGGCCGGACCGGTCAACATGTCCAGCACGGCCACCGCCTGCGGCAGGTCGTGCAACGGCGTGATCGTCATCGCTGCCAGGCCCCGCCGCCATGCGCCGATATAGTCGGCGGTGTACAGCGAACGCACCTGGGCCGACAGGGCTTCCTTGTCCTGCTCGGAGTAGTCCAGCTTCTCGCGCAAGCCGAGCACCCACTGGTCGATCATCGCCAGGTCGGTGAGGTCGCGACCACGCGCGACGAAGTAGTCGCGGAAGCCCGGCCGGGTCAGCAACCGCTCGATGACCACCGGCGAGGTGGGCGCGGGCGGCGGTGTCATCATCGACGGCATCGATGCCGTGCTCGCCGCCATTTCGGAATTGGCCGGCGTCGCTGCAGCGTCGATCAGCGTGAGCTTCGCCGACGTGACTGGCGCGGCTTCGGGTGCCGGCACCTGCATGGTGACGTCATACGCCAGATCAAAGCCCGGCCCGATCTCGGTGCGCAGGTCCAACGGCACCGGCATCCGCCACTGCGCCTCGCGTTTGACTGCGTTGTACACACGCTCCGCCAGTGGCGTCCGACGCAGTTCGGCCTGCGTGGCGACGATCACACCGCGGTACTGCGGCAGGTCCGCATGCGTGTACTTCAACGCATAGTCCAGATGCCGCAACAGCCCGTTCTGCACGGTTCCCTCGCCGGCGTACGCCGCCTGCCACGCGCGCGCCATCCACTCGCGCACGATGGCCGGTTTGCGATTGTGCCGATCCTCAAACATGCGAACCACGCGCAGGGCGGCCAGGCGCTCGTCGCTGCCGGCGGGGGTCGCCTCCATGTGCGTGATCACGCCTCCGCCCAGTTCCGGGAGGAAGCGTCTGCCAAGCAGGTCCAGATACACGCCATCGACCATCGGCCCGACGCGGCGTCCCTGGTAGAGACCCAAGTCCTCCACCACTGGCCAGGCGTCCCGATAGTCTTCGTAAACGATCACCGCGTCGCGGATGCGGTCCAGTGCCGGCAGAAGGTTGCGACCGGTGGGATCGTCGTCGGCGGCGACGGGTTCCTTGGCGAACGTACGTGCGCGCTCCAGCACCAGGTGCGACTGCGCCATATTGCGCTGGTAATACACCTGCCAACCAGCGATGACCACCCCGGCCGTGATCACCAGCACCGCCGTGCTGACCATGAGCGCATGGCGCTTGATCTGCTGCACTTTGCTGTTGTCGCCGGCCAGGCCGGACTCGGGGTAGACGATCTTGCGAAACAAATCGCCGGTGAAATAGGCCAGCCCCTGATTCGGCGGCTGCGCGCGGTGATCGCCGGGCTCCAGGTGAAAGCGGCGCGCTGCGCTGTCGACGAATGCGTTTTCCGGAATGCCGTGCTGGTACACCGAGCTGAAGTACAGCCCGCGCACCAGTGCCGGCGCGGCGAAACGCTCGCTGTCGAGCACCTCGCTCAGGAGCGTGAACAACGCCGGCTTCACTCCTGCCAATTGCCGCTGGAATGCGACCAGTTCCTCGCAGGTGGCCGCGTCCTTGGTCTGCCCCACGCGGTCGACCACCCGTTCGATCATGCGCGACAGAAACGCATCGTACTGCTCGCTCAGCGGTCCGGACCATGCGTGCGCATCACGTGCATTGCGCAGTGGACAGGTGAAACCCAGGCTGGAGTCGCGTTCCTCCTTCGACAACCCGTTGAAGAACGCCTGGAATCCCTGCACCAAGTCGAACTTGGTCAGCACCACGTACAGCGGAACGCGCGTGCCGAGCTTCCTGGTCAGCTCGTCCAGGCGGGCACGCAACAGCGTCGCCAGTGTCTTGCGGTCGCTGGCGGACTGTTTCAGCAGCGTCGGCAGATCGACGATCAGCAATGCGCCGTTGAGTGGACGACGTGGACGGTTGTCGCCGAGCCATTCGACGAAACGCGCCCACAGCTTGCCGCGCAGTGCGGTCTCGTTGGGATCGTCCTTGACCTGCTGGTTGATCAGCTCACCGGCGGGGTCGATCAGCACCGCGTCGTCGCCGATCCACCAGTCGACCCCATGATCCGGTCTTTCCTGATCCAGCCGACGCAGGCTGGCCTTGTCGCTGCGGGTCAACGCGAAGTTCTGGCCGGACCGGTTGATGAAGCTGGTCTTGCCGGCATCGTCGCGGCCCAACACCAGGTACCACGGCAGCGCGTAGATGGGATTGCGTCCCGGCACATGCTCGCGCAGCAGGCCAAGCGATCCATCCAGATCCGCGATCAGCGCCTGCTCCTGCGCGAAGAAGCGGTCGGTGCGGGCCTGCTCACGCCTGGCTTCATCTGCAGCCAGGCGGCGGTATCGCTGGCGCGTGCTCCAGGTCCAGATCGCCAGCGGAATGACGAACAACAGCACGGTCAGCGCCCAGCGCACGGTCAGTGGCTTGAGCGGATGGGCCTCGTTCCATTGCCATTCCGGGCCCCACCACCACAACGCGAACAGCGCCGCCACCCACACCATCGCCAGCAGCACCGGCGTGCCGTCCTTGAGCCAACCCCAGCCACGGTGCAGCCAGGGCCGCATCCGATTCCATAGATTCCAGTACTGCCTCATTTCACTGCTCCTTCAGTCCCGCGAGTTTCTGATGTGTCTTGTACGGTGTGCATGGTTCGGGACGCCGCTGCTTCCGGCCGCAATTGCCACTTCACATAGTCGTAGGTGTCGCGATCCCAGACGCTAGCCGCGGTCGCGTCCATGGCCTGCAACACGCCGGCGTGCAGATCGCGCGCGAGCCAGGCCAGGCCCCGCTCGGCCAGCACATCGGCGGCGAGCACCGTCGCGAACGCGCGTTCGCGGGGGGCGGCCGCACTGCCCTGGACGCGCTGCAGGCGCTGCAGCAACGTCTCGACGGGAAGCGTCGCTGCATCGCTGCCAAGTTCGGCGCGTAGGTCATTCAAGGAGCCGGCCACCGCAGCGGGCACGGATGCGTGGTTCGCCGATGCGGGCGAAGCGGCGATCCACGCGAACGTCTCGTCGTCCACGAACGGCGTGCCGTCAGCAAAGGCCAGCTCACGCAACCGCGGCAGGCGCAGCAGGAACCGGTGCGTGGCGATCCGCACCGCGGTGGCGACGTCCTCCATTTCCAGCTGCTGCGCGATGCGCGCCGCGAGGAAACTGCCGCGCAACCAGAACGGGCTGGCCGCCACGCTCTTTTCCACGCGCAGCAACAGGCCCGGGCTGGTGGTACGCGTGGCCAGCGCATCCTGATAAGGCGCGCTGACGTCAACAGGGACGCCTACCAGCTCGGTGCGCTGCTCGCGCTTCACTGGCGGCGCGGCATGCAGGTGCGACCACAGTCCATAGCGGCGCAGCAAGTACCCGGTCGGGTCGAATGCATCCTGCTGATTGATGAACTCGGCAAGCTTCAGGAACAACTTGCGCGTCTCGCGTTCGTCGCCGAGTGGCAGATCGCTGCGCGTGCTGAAGAACTCCGGGCCAAGCGTGTCGCTGCCGCTGGACGTCGGCTTCGGCGTGGGCGGTGCGAACGCGGCCTGCTTCGCACCCTCGGCGGCACGCACGAAGGCGCCTCGCAAGGCAACAATGTCCGCCGCATCCAGCCCCTGCTTCGCCGCCGCTTGTTCCAACTGCTGCAGCGCCGCGGCAGCGTGCTCCCGAACGGAGTCGGTCACGGTATCGACGCGCAGCGATTTGAGTCCTTGCGTCAGTCGCTCAAGCATGATCGTCCACTGCTTGCGCTTCGCGGTGAGTCCGGCCGGACCGGGACGCGGATACGCGTCTACCCAGTAGTGCTCTGTCCAACCCGCCAGCAGACGAACACTGCGTACCCATGCAGTCGCGTCCCCGGAGCGCGTCCATGCGGCGACCAGGTAACCCAGCACGCGTACATGCTTGGCCAGAGTGGACAGGTAAGCGATTGCGTCGCTTTCGACCTGCGTCCAGTCCAGGCTGCTCTGTCGCAGGCCGCCGAGCTTGGCCATCTCGGTATCGAGGCGCTGATAGACCGCGTCGTCTTCGTCGAAGGTGCCGACGGGCAGTTCGGGGGTGATCGGGGCGAGCAGCAATGTCTCCTCACCCAGGTTGCCGGCGACCTCATTCACACTTTCCATGCCCACATCCCTTTGGCGGCCATGTCGGCCTCTACGAGTTGTCCCGTGGTTCCCTGAAATGCTTCCATCGGCGGCGCAGCGGGGCGCACCTTGAACACGGTGCAGGTGGCCCACCAGCACAGCATCAGGAACATGTTGTACGGGAAGGTCAGCGCCCAGAACGGCAGCATCCACCATTGCTTTCCGGTCTCTTCGCCGGGTACGCCGGTGCGCCATGGCAGGTAGCGCAGCAGCGCCTGCTTGGGACTCAGGTAGATGCGGCGCGGCGGTTGCCACCACCACCACTTCTCCTCCTGCGGTGGCGGCAGATGCATCGGCCCCTCGGCCATGAACGTGCGGATGTATTCCCACACCTGCACTATGTACTCGCGGCGCGGATCGATGACGTCGTTGCTTTCCAGTCGCAGCACCCATTCGGGCCATTGCGTGCCTTCCGGCGCATTGCACCAGGGCAAATACATTTCGAGGTAGAACGACGTGCTCAAGCCGCCGCCTGTCGGTGCGGTGACCGACCTCGGACCGGCCTGCACGCCTTTCCAGTCGCCGACGTACAACTGCTTGCCGTCGTGCCAGTACACCTGCTGGGTGACGCGGTTGAACCAGAAGTCCGATTGGCGACGGATGATGCGGAGGTAGCGGAAGAGGAGGAAGGAAAATACGATCGGCACAACTAGGAAGCTGAGCATTAGCCATGCTCCGAACATATTGGAAGAGTTGGCAGCCATCCAAATGCTGAAACTTCCAATAACAAAAATTCCAGACGAATGCAGGCGTCCCATCACCGCCGACTCCTTTGGCATGAAGCTGCGCAGACACAACGCCGCGTCGTTCATCGCCACGAACTGATCGTTGATGGCCGGTGCGGCACCAACATGCGTCGTGGCGCGCCAGGTCAGGTGCGCCTTGGCCTTGGCTTGATTCTTCTCGCTCGTTGTCATCTATCGCCACGCACCTTGGGCGGCCGTGTCGGTGGTGATCATCGGGCCGGTGCTGCCTTCGAAGGCTTCCGGCGGTGGGTTGGCGGGGCGCACCTTGAATACAGTGCACGTGGCCCACCAGCACAGCATCAGGAACATGTTGTACGGGAAGGTCAGCGCCCACAGCGGCAGCATCCACCATTGCTTTCCGGTCTCTTCACCGGGTACGCCGGTGCGCCACGGCAGGTAGCGCAGCAGCGCCTGTTTGGGGGTCAGGCAGATGCGACGCGGCGGTTGCCACCACCACCACTTCTCCTCCTGCGGCGGCGGCAGATGCGTCGGGCCCTCGGCCATGAACGTGCGGATGTATTCCCACACCTGGGCGATGTACTCGCCGCGCGGGTCGATGACGTCGTTGCTTTCCAGTCGCAACACCCATTCGGGCCATTGCGTGCCTTCCGGCGCATTGCACCAGGGCAAATACATTTCCAGATAGAACGACGTGCTCAGGCCGCCGCCCGTCGGCGCGGTGACCGACTTCGGACCGGCCTGCACGCCCTTCCAGTCGCCGATGTACAACCGCTTGCCGTTGTGCCAGTACACCTGCTGGGTGACGCGGTTGAACCAGAAGTCCGACTGGTGACGGATGATGCGAAGGTGGCGATATAGAAGCAAACCGTAGAATGTGAGAACGACAAACGCCGAAGAAAGTGCAAGAAGATCAGGAGTATTAAATATGAAGAACACGGCTAGACCGAGAATTCCCGCGGAGTGCAGCCGCCCCATCGCCGCCGACTCCTTCGGCGCGAAGTTACGCAGACACAACACCGCGTCGTCCATCGCCACGAACTGATCGTTGATGGCCGGTGCGGTACCAACACGCGTCGTGGCACGCCAGGTCAGGCGCGCCTTCGCCTTGGCTTGTTTTTGCTCGCTCGTTGCCATTTATCGCCACGCACCTTGGGCGGCCATGTCGGCGGTGATCATCGGGCCGGTGCTGCCTTCGAAGGCTTCCGGCGGTGGATCGGCGGGACGCACCTTGAACACGGTGCAGGTGATCCACCAGCACAGCATCAGGAACATGTTGTACGGGAAGGCCAACGCCCACAGCGGCAGCATCCACCATTGCTTTCCGGTCTCTTCACCGGGTACGCCGGTGCGCCACGGCAGGTAGCGCAGCAGCGCCTGTTTGGGGGTCAGATAGATGCGACGCGGCGGTTGCCACCACCACCACTTCTCTTCCTGCGGCGGCGGCAGATGCGTCGGGCCCTCGGCCATGAACGTGCGGATGTATTCCCAAACCTGCGCAATGTATTCGCCGCGCGGATCGCTGACGTCGTTGCTTTCCAATCGCAGCACCCACTCATGCCATTGCGTGCCTTCGGGCGCATTGCACCAGGGCAAATACATTTCCAGATAGAACGACGTGCTGAGGCCGCCGCCCGTCGGCGCGGTGACCGACTTGGGACCGGCCTGCACGCCTTTCCAGTCGCCGATGTACAGCTGCTTGCCGTCCTGCCAGTACACCTGCTGGGTGACGCGGTTGAACCAGAAGTCCGACTGGTGACGGATGATGCGGAGATGGCGATATAGGAGATAAATTACGATTGCAATCGGTAGTAACTCAAGAAGTGCTCGGCTTAAACGCTCTTGAGTTGGCAGATAGCACAGCCATAGCGCAAGCAAGAGCATAAAGCTGGCCGCGTACATGCGCGCCATAGCAGCTGACTCCTTCGGCGCGAAGTTACGCAGACAAAACGCCGCGTCGCTCATCGCCACGAACTGATCGTTGATGGCCGGTGCGGTATCAACACGCGTCGTGGCACGCCAGGTCAGGTGCGCCTTGGCCTTGGCTTGTTTCTTCTCGCTCGTTGCCATCTATCGCCACGCACCTTGGGCAGCCATGTCGGCGGTGATCATCGGGCCGGTGCTGCCTTCGAAGGCTTCCGGCGGTGGATTGGCGGGGCGCACCTTGAACACGGTGCAGGTGGCCCACCAGCACAGCATCAGGAACATGTTGTACGGGAAGGTCAGCGCCCACAGCGGCAGCATCCACCATTGCTTTCCGGTCTCTTCGCCGGGTACGCCGGTGCGCCACGGCAGGTAGCGCAGCAGCGCCTGTTTGGGGGTCAGATAGATGCGACGCGGCGGTTGCCACCACCACCACTTCTCTTCCTGCGGCGGCGGCAGATGCGTCGGGCCCTCGGCCATGAACGTGCGGATGTATTCCCACACCTGCGCAATGTATTCGCCGCGCGGGTCGCTGACGTCGTTGCTTTCCAGTCGCAGCACCCATTCGGGCCATTGCGTGCCTTCCGGCGCATTGCACCAGGGCAAATACATTTCGAGGTAGAACGACGTGCTCAGGCCGCCGCCAGTCGGTGCGGTGACCGACTTCGGACCGGCCTGCACGCCTTTCCAATCGCCGATGTACAACTGCTTGCCGTCGTGCCAGTACACCTGGTGGGTGACGCGGTTGAACCAGAAATCTGACTGGCGACGGATGATCCGTAGATGTCGCCAAAGTAAGGCTGCAAAGAAACCCAGAAGAAGCAGCTCTCCGATGATAAATTCATAGAAGAGCCCATCTCTCGATGTTGATTTGCTGTTCAGCCACAAGCAGAGCACGCTAAGACCGATGATTCCAGTCGAGTGCAATCTCCCCATCACCGCCGACTCCTTCGGCGTGAAGTTTCGCAGACACAACACCGTGTCGTTCATCGCGACGAATTGATCGTTGATGGCCGGTGCGGTATCAACACGCGCCATGGCGCGCCAGGTCAGGTGCGCCTTGGCCTTGGCTTGCTTGTCCATCAATCGAGCCATCCGTCTTCCAGGGTGAACAGGACCGGTATTTCCGCGGCTTCGTCCAGCCCCTGGTTGGGCTGGTAGGTCAGGCCGAGGTTCATCCGCGCGAGTTCCTCTTTGCCGGAGCTAGCGGGCCGCTGGTAGCGCAGCAGCAGACCGTGCGGGGTGGTGCGTGCTTCGGGCGCGTTGCCGAAGGCGATCACTTCCAATTCGCGCAGTGCTCCGAGCAAGGGAGGCCGACCTTCACGGGTTGCACTCAGGCCGCCGCTCCAGTTGCTTTGCCCCATCACATATCCGGGGAGCAGCACGGTGAATTCCGCGCTGTCGGTGTAACCGGCGTTCTCATGCCAGGCGGACTCCGCGCCGGGCCAGCCCAGGACTTCAGCCTGATCGTGATCCAGCAGCAGCGGAGCGAAGCGGGCCTGATACCAGCCCTGGATTTCCTCATCCAGATGAATGTAGGGCGGTGGGCGGTCTTCGGCGTCGCGGGGCACTTCGTCTCGTGACTCGCCATCGTCCATGCGATTGCCGAAGATGCTGCGCGCGGCCCATAGTTCCAACGGTTGATGGTTCTGCGCGTGCCCGCGCGACATCAGCCACAGGCCACCGGCTACCAGAAGCAGCCCGGCGGCCACCACCCAACCTGCCAACGGAATACCGGCCACGACGGCTGCGCTCGTCGCGCTCCAAGCCAATGCACCTTCAAGTATCGCGGCGCTACCAATAGCTAATGCCGCTCCACCCCAAAACGTATACCTCGAGGCTTGAGAATTTCCGGCATTCTTCAGGCGAAAGGACTTCTGCCAATCCGTCGCCAAGCCGAAGAGAATCCCCGGCCACCCCATCACTCGCCCAAACAACTTGCCTGCAAGGAATCGCGCAACACCGGCACCGAACCCCGCGCCCGGGATCATTCCGGTGGCGCTCATCCGCGCTACCGTGGCGACGTGGACCGTGCGTGCGCTGACGGCCATTGTCCCCAATGCACTGATCGTGCCGAAGAGGGCCGAGGCGAAGTTGGTCGCGCCTTCATGGCTGTATTTCCTGCTGACTTCCAACCAGGCCGAATGCAGGTTGATGATGTTGAAGTACAGCAATCCGGCGTTGAGCGCGCCGGCTCCCTGCACTTTGCCCAGCGACGCGATGGTCGGTTTGATGCGCAGTGTCTGGGTTTCCACGACGGTCACGGTGCGACTTCCGGTGACGGTCACCGATCTGGTGCGCTCCATCTCGGCCATGCCCGCGGCGATGAAGTCATGGACTTCGTCGGACAATGCGTCCGCCCGTGTCAGCTCATCGGTGATGCGATAGCGTGCGCCCAGCAGGCCGAGGACTTCCTGCGCATTGGCTTCGCGCGCGGCGGCATTGATCCGGCTGCGCAGGCTGGACGCATCCCAACGTGTCTCCCCGCGCATGCGGTGCAGGATGACGGTCGTGGTGTTCTGCGCGATCAGGTCGGTGGCGCCGTACACCTCTGGAAACATGCCACCCAGTTTTTCGATCTCGGCACCGGCCGCCTCCAGCAGGCTGCCCACTGCATCGGCCTTGTCCTTGAATGGGTTGTAAGCGGCCAGCGCGACATACAGCGGGCTGTCCTTGTCGTCGATCCACTGACCCAGACGCTTGAAGCGCGGGTCCTTGTCGTGTCGGCCTGGCAGCGGCAGGCCCATGCCGTGCATCAGCAGCGCCAGGGATTGTTCCAGCGCGGTCGCGGAGATGCGGTTGTCGCGGTCGAAGCCCGACAGCGCAGCGGCCAGACTGAGTGGATTACTTCTGTGTTTGCTTTCAGCGGTGGCCAGCCAGGCGTCGTGATCGGCGCAGGCGCGGTCGATCTGCTGGTAGATCGATTCGAGTTGAAGCATGGCCGCCTCGCGCTGGCGCAGGAAGGCCTCATAGGCGGGCAGGTCCAGGCGCGCGGCCAGACGGGCGCCTGCGGGCGACAAGCGCTCGTCGATGAGCACGCTGGTGCGCGTGGGACGCGGAGCGCTTCCCTTGACGCGCTGGGCGTCGTAACCCTCCTGGCGCAGGCGGGTCAGCGCGCCGGCATCGTGGCCGTTTGCCGCCATCATGCTGTCCAGCGTCTGCTCGATCAGCGTGGCGACCAGGTTCTTCCGGTGGAACGTTTCACTGGCGACATGCAGGTTTTCCACGTCCAGCTTGAGGCAGGAAGGAACGCTCGGTTGGCTGCCGATGCTGCGAGGTTTGGCCACACTGGCGAGGTGCGTGGAATTGATGTCCATGGCCTGGTGGCACCGCGCGGCCGCAATCAGTCCCAGATCGAGCGTGACCCCTTCGGCGTCGTTCAGCGCCACTACGGTCGGGACGCGGGGCCGGTTGCGCCCGTAATCGGCTGCCAGCGCATGGAAGGCGCCGACCCGGGTATGAATTTCGCCATCGGCATGGCTGCTCCAACTCAGGTCCATGCGCCGATCGTCGGGCTTGTAGTCCTCCACCCACTGCGTCAAGGCGTCCAGCGGCAGTACGTGTTCCTGCTTCGAGGGCGACGCGTCTCCCGAGACCAGCTCCTTCATGTCCAACGGCTGCATGAGGCACCTGCGCACCTTCTTGCGGCTCATCGCCAGCTCGGTGCGCTGGTTGGTCCACAGGTGGGTGCTGTAGCCGATCCACACTTCCTGGGCGCACGCATCGGCCCAGACCGTGGTGCGGCGCGCACCTTCCTCGTAGTTGTTCCGCTTGCCGTAGTCCTCCAGGCTGCGATAGGCCAACTCGCGATAGACGCCAGAGCCGTCGTGCTCGTGAATGACGAGCTTCTCGCCGTCCTTGCCTTTCATGTACACGTAGACATAGCCGGGACGCAGGGCCCGAAGCGTGTAGGCGGCGTCGTTCAGCGCCGGAAATCCGGTCTCCAGCTTGTGGCCAGAAGGTGCGTACGAGAATGCGGCGCCCATCCTGGGCACAACGGCGTAGCGCACCGGAATGATCGGAATGCGCGTACTGCACCCAGGGCGCGCGGCCGCCTCGCCTGCCAGAGCCTGGCTCATGATTCCTCCTTGTCGGTAGATCCCCCATCTGACAACCAGCGCGCCAGGGCGCGCAGGCGATCCTGCGGCGACTCCTCCGTGTGACCCAGGATGCGATGGACGTCAGGGGAATCGAATCTCGGTGCGAAGTCGCACGCCAGCAGAAAAAGAGCGCGAACGTCTTTTTCCTGCCGGATGTTGACGGCTTGCGCGTAGCGATGGATCCGCTCGGCCAGCGTTTGCGCTTCGGCGAGCAACTTTTGGTTCCATGCAGGCCGAACGCTCGCTTCGTAAGCAAGCGATAGCAGGAAACGATCGAGGTCGTTGGCTGCGAAGGCCTCCAACTCGTGCGAGCTCGCCCGAAACCAGCCATCGGCTTGTGGAGGCGCCGCTTCCGGTTCCGCGTTGTCGGCCCGATACCACGTGTGTGCAGGGCCGACATTGGCCCGCCACACCATGCGTGTAACGGGACCCATCCAGTCAGAATGCCTGTCCGCGTCCAGAGCGTTCAGCCAGCCGGCCAGTTTCGTGGCGTCCCAGTTGAAACGAGCTGGACCGCTGTCGGGTAGGGTCAGAGTGTTCAGGCTGGCCAAGTGACCCAGCACGTCTTCAAGCGGATATTCGGTGCCCAGCAGCACTCCGCCGTTGACGGGTGCCCAGTGTTCGATGAAGTGCGCGAGCAAGGGCGAGGATTCCCCGGGCTCGACAAGCAGCGGGCCGCGTTCGCGCTGGCTATGGAAGCGCCCTCCCTCCCACAACCAGCGACAGCGGGCAGTCCGATCGATTTGTCGGACCAGTTCCGTTACCGACGGGGCATGCGGAAACTGCGCTGCGTCGGACGGTAATCCCGGGTAAGCCCAGTCTTCCAAGGCTTGGGTATTCAACAGCAGTAGCGTACTTGGGCAGCCTTCCAACACGGCCACCGTGATGGCGGTGTTGATTGGCACCGCCCACTCGTTTTCGGTGGACATTGGCGCGCTCATCGACGATTCCTCCCGCAGGGGCAATCGCTGAGCGGACATGTGCCGTCCGACCGCATGGCACAGATACGGTCGAGCAGTTTTCCGCTTTGCGGCGAGCCGCCCATTGACAGGGCATTGCCGGCGCCGCCGGTCGCAACCTGTACCGGGCCTTTGAACAGGTGTTCCAACGCTTCCAAAGTCACGCCGCGGGCATCAAGCGTGATGGTTCCGCCGGGACCGCGGAGCACGAGCTTGTCCGAGGCGCTCAACTCCAGGACCTGCGTGCGTTGAGTGATCGACTCTCCGGCCTCGACGGCGGCCTTGCCGGCGACCTTGTGCTCGTAGTGCCCTCCGGTCTCGGCCTTTCGATCAGTGGCGGTCTTCTCGATGCGGACGTTGCCGATGTTCTCGATCAGGTCTTTGGCGATGGTGACCTGGCGGCTTCTTCCAATGTCGATGACGTGATCGCGGCCAAGGGTTTCCTTGCGGTCCTGGCCGATGCTCAGGGTTTCATCGTTGCCAACCTGTTCCTTGCGGTCGTGGACGATGGATATCGTCTCGTCGTTGCCGACTTCTTCGCTGCGGTCGTGACCGACCCGGGTCCTCTCGTCGTGTTCGACGACGATGTTCTGGTCCCTCTGCGCGTGGATGAAGATCTCCTCGCGGCCAGCCTCGTCCTCGAAGCGCAGTTCGTTGAACCCCTCGCCCTTGTGGGTTTGCGTCTTGAACGTGGTGCGGGTCTTGTGGTGCGGCAGTTCGTACGGTGGACGGTTGGCGGCGTGATAGGCGCGACCCGTGATGACCGGCTGGTCCGGGTCGCCTTCGAGGAACGACACGATCACCTCATGGCCGATGCGCGGCAGCGCCATGAAGCCGTACATCGCGCCGGCCCAACCTTGGCTTACGCGGATCCAACAGGTGGCGTTCTCGCGCGGACCTTCGCGATCCCAGGGGAACCACACCTGCACGCGTCCGTGTTCGTCGCAGTGGATTTCCTCGCCCGGCGGGCCGACCACGTGTGCAATCTGCGGGCCGTCCACGACCGGCTGCGGCAATGGCGTGGGCTTCCAGTCGTAGTGCGCCGGCACGACAGTGGCGTGATAGCGGTAGTGCGTGCCGTGCTCGGCCCGCGTGCTGTCTTCTTCCTGGCTGGTCGCCTGCTCACCGGAATGACGCATCGCGACGACGCGCCAGCGCGTGTTGTGCGCGGCGACCGGGTGGTCGATCAGGTCGAACGCGACCGCGGGAAACAGCCGGGCGTCGTCGCCTTCGATGCGGGCATGTTCGGCTTCATTGCGCAGGCCCGACAGCTTGCTGCGGGTGAACGGCTTTCCGGCCTCGTCGCGCTTGTAACGGCCGGCGTAGTCGTAGTGCTCGTAGTCGCCCACGGCGTCCTCGGCGGCCCAGGCCTTGGCCTCGTGCTGCAGGTCGTAACGCGGGTTGTGGAAGGTGTAGTCGCGCTGCGTCATGCGCGTAGGCGCGAGCTGTTTGCGGTAGGCGAATCGGGACAGGTGCGGACCGGGCGCGTCGCCGGCCGGCTGTGGCTGATACACCACGGGCACGCCCGCCAGGATCGGCGCGCTGTCGATCTTGTCGCTCAGCACCATCGTGGTGCGGCCCTCGCCGACTTCGTGCCAGTGGACGATGCCTTCCTCGGTCGCAAGACGATGAAAGAAGTCCGAATCGCTCTCGCGATACTGGACGCAGTACTCACGCGGCTCGTGGCGAGCCGAGTACGCGGTGCGCGATTCGATCACGCGGTGTTCCTTCAGCAGCGTGGCCAGGATCTCGGTGGCATTGACCCCCTGGAAGATGCGACTGTTGTGACGCAGGCGCAGCCGCGCCAGCGGCGACTCGACGCTGGCGCGGTAGCGGGTGCGACGGAAACCAGTTTCGTCCTGCTCGAAGGCCGTGACAATGCCGACGATGGTGCGTTCGACGCGCCCGTTGCGTTCAATCGTGAACGTCGCCTCGCAATCCAACAGCATCGCAGCGTCAATCACACTGTCGTGACTCGACAACTCCAGTTCCAGCCGGAATGGCTGTGAAACGCCTTCCACCATTTCGAAACGAACGACGTCGAATGCAGGCGCATCGGGCATGATGAAACGGAAACGAACGTCAGACTGCTGGCTCATGCGAGGCACCTCATCCTTTCGTTACACGACTTTTCCATAGCGCTCCAACCGCCCTCACCAGCGGCATGCCCGACGCTGCTCGGCAATGCGTGCGGACAGACCGTTCGCGTTGAATGTCAGTCCGTCGAGCGCTGGAACGTCGCTGCGCATGCGGAGTTGCTCGCCATTGCCGATACGGCGCAACGTTTCGATCGCGACCAGACCGCGGCCGGCGTCGATCACGCGCCCCTGGCCCAGCACCTGCCAGCGTTGTTCACCTGTCAACGGGCGGCCGTCCAGGTTCAGCGCAATGCGTGCCTGCGCGTCATCGACCGGCTCAGACACGACCAACTGCAAGCGGCTGATCGCTTCGATGCAACTGATCGCCAGCCATGCGCGTGGCGCCATGTCGGGCGTCGGGATACTGATTACGTAACGGTGATGGCCCTCAGTCCCATCAGCGCCGAAGTCGCGGGCACGCGCGCGGCGATCATCCACGGCTCGGTCGGCTTCCACCTGTTCGACCAGGTTGACGATGGGCGGAACGGACTCCGCGTCGGCGGTGGTCGACGGTGCTTTTACCGGCATCGGTTTCGACGTGAGGGCGGCGACGACTACCGCATCGGTGGTGCCAGCCGCGCGATCGAAGCAAGCCAGGCGATCGGCTGGATCGCGCACGACGGTACAGGCCGACAAGGCCTGCACACTCGGTGACGGCGCCCTGGAGCAGGCGCTCACCGCGACGCCCAACATCAGGGGAATGGAAAGCCAGTGACGCATCATCGCGATTCCATGTCGAGGATCTCTGGGGTTGGCGACGCTGGCGCAGATGCCGGGGCGCCGGTGGTGTTCGAGCCATCTACCGCCAAGACCTTGCATTTGTGCGCCAGAGTGCGGCGCGGAATGCCCAGGCTTTGGGCAGCGCGTTCGCGCGAGCCGCCGTGCTCCGCGAGCCGGCGCAGCAGCAACAAGCGTTCGAAAGCCCTGCAAGCACCTGGAAGGTCGTCGGTGCACAGCAACGCTTCGAGAGCGGACAGATTCGACGCCGACGCGATGACGTCGATCGCGGTGTCGTTCGCCGCCGGGTCGGTCGGCATCAACAGGGACGGAGTGTCGAGCGCACGCAAACAAGCGGCATCGATACGGTGCCCGGCGACAGTGCGCTCGCATGCGGCGCTCAGCCATGTCAGCAGTTGCCGCACGTTGCCGGGCAGCGGATGCGTGTGCAGCAGGGCAAGCGCGTCCTCGCTCAGGCCGGCCACGTGCGCCCCGTGTTCGCGGTTGTGATGTGCTATCGCATGCTCGGCCAGTGGCGCCAGATCAGCACGACGTTCACGGAGCGGTGGCAGGCGCAGCTCCAACTGACGGATGCGGTAGTACAGATCGGCGCGGAAGCGGCCGTCCTGGATCATCTTCGGCAACGGCTGGTGCGTGGCGCAGATCAAACGGAAGTCGGAACTTCGCTCCACGGTGTCGCCAAGCGGCCGATAGGACTGGGTCTGCAGCACGCGCAACAGGCTGGCCTGCAGTTCCAGCGGCAGATCGCCGATCTCGTCCAGGAACAGCGTGCCGCCGTTGGCGGCGGCAACCAGCCCCGAACGCGCGCGATCGGCACCGGTAAACGCGCCGCGTACCGAGCCGAACAGCTCGGCGGCCAGCAGTTCACGCGGCACCGCGGCGCAATTGAGTGCGATGAAGGGTTGCCCCCGTCGGGACGACGCCTGGTGGATCAACCATGCGGCGTGATCCTTGCCGACGCCGGTCTCGCCCGTGAGCAGCACCGACAGTTTCGAGACGGCCGCGGCGCGGATCTCGGCGCGCACCTGTCTTGCGGCGACGCTGCGCCCGATAAAATTCGCGTTGAGGTCATCGCTGGGATCGTGGGCATCGTCCCGCGCCGATGGAGACAGCCTGCCCGTCGCGATGGACGGCGCCGAACCGTCGCGCGCCACTAGTGCCGCGAACAGCTCGGACAAGGCGCGGCCCAATGGATCGGCACGCCACGCCTGTAGTTCATCAGCATCGCCTGCGAGTAACAGCACGCCGCGTCGTGCCAGCGGCCACGCCAACCACGCCGCGCGGGGCGGCAGCCTCGCGCGCAAGGCTTCGAAGCTGGGGCCGATGTCCACCAGTTGCGCCGGCTTGACGATAAAGCATGGCTCGCCGCGCAACCGCGCGTATACCACCGGATGCTCCAGCTCGGTGCCGTCAACCGGCAGCAGTTCATGCAGCGCCGCGCCGCTCGCGGCGTGCGGCAGCAACGCGTTGCCGCCAGCCTCGGCGAAGTACGCCACCCCCACGCGGACCGCACCTGGCCACAGCGACGCCAGCGCGTCCAGATAGGACTGCGCTTGCGCGGTGGGTGTCGATGCCTCGATCCAACCCTGGACCAGTGCCAAGGCCTGCGCTGGCGACCACCCCCTCTGCATTACGCCACCGTCGCCTCGAAGGCGTCATCGCGCCAATCGAGTTCCGCTTGCGTGATTAGCATGCGCGTGGCGACGCGATTCAGCACTGCCAAAGACAGCGGTGGAAGCAGTTCGCCGTCGATCACGGCATCGAGCAGACGGGCACCGTCGGTGTGCAGGCTGCATCGCGCTCTCAGCTCGGCCTGCGCGGCCTGCGTCACCGTCAGCTCCGCGCGGTAACGTTCGGCGAACTGGGCAATCAAACGCTTCACGCGCTGCTCGACAATGCGGCCCAGCACGTCTTCGTCCAGGAAGCGGTAGCGCACGACCTGCATGCGCGCCAGTAGTGCCGGCTTGAAGAAACGTTGCAGTTCGCGGCGCAACGTCGGTTCGTCGCACTCGATCAGATCGCTTCCGGTCTTGTCATAACCAAGGTTCGAAGTCAGGAAGAACAGCGCGTTCTTGCAATCGATCAGACGGCCCTCGCCATCGGTCAATTCGCCCTTGTCGAACACCTGGTAGAACAGGTTCAAGACATCCGGATGGGCCTTCTCGACCTCGTCCAACAAGACTACCGAATAGGGCTTTTGCCGCAGTGCTTCGGTCAGCAAACCGCCCTCGCCGAAACCGACATAGCCAGGCGGCGAGCCGATCAGGCGCGAGACGGTGTGCTTCTCCTGGTACTCGGAGAGGTTGATCACGGTCAGGAACTGACGACCGCCAAACAGGTGCTCGGCGATCTGGAGTGCGGTTTCGGTTTTGCCTACGCCGCTTGGACCGACCAGCAGGAACGCACCCAACGGCGTGCCGGGCCGACGCAGATCCGCCATCGCGGTGAGCAGGTGCCGGTGGACGCGCACGATCGCGTCATCCTGCCCCTGGATACGCGCGCCCAGCACTTGAGGCAATGTACGCAGACGTTCGAGGCGATCTTCGCTGAGAGAGTCGACCGGGATGCCGGTCCAGTCGCCGATCACCTGCGCCACCTGCTCCGGGCCGACGTCGGCGTGCAGAAGGCCGCCGGTCCTCTGCAACTCGGCAAGCGTCGCGACGGCGTCGCGCAGGGCTGTGGCGTGGTCGGCGATCGTGACGGACGGCGAAGCGATCGCGATGTCATTGTCCGATGGCTCCTCCGACCGTTTCGATGAGATGCCAGTCACCACTTCATCGCCGTCGCCCACGGGCGTCTCTGAGGTCGCAGCTTCGCGCAGCTGCACAATGCGCTCGACCAACGCCTTCTGCTCCTGCCAGGCTCCTTCGAGTGCGGCACGCTCGGCGGTCAGTTCGAGCCGCTGCTGCGCCAGGGCCTCCAGACGTTGGACTTCGATGGCGTGGCCGGCATTGCGGTCGCGTTCGAGCACTTCACGCTCGACCTGGATCGCATGCAGCGCGTTGTCCAGCGCCGCCACCCTTCGCGGTGGGCTGGCCAAGCCCGTGGCTACACGAGCACAGGCGGTGTCGAGCACGTCGATGGCCTTGTCCGGCAGTTGCCTACCGCTGAGATACCGCGCCGAAAGTTGGCAGGCTGCCTGCAGCGCGGCATCCTGAATGAGCACACCGTGGGAGCGTTCGTACACCGTGCGTAAGCCGCGCAGCATCGGCAGTGCTTGTTCCGGCGTGGGCTCTTCCAGCTTCACCAGTTGAAAGCGCCGCGACAGCGCCGGGTCTTTCTCAAAATACTTCTTGTACTCCGACCAGGTCGTCGCCGCGATCGTCCTCAGTTCACCGCGCGCCAACGCCGGCTTGAGCAGGTTGGCCGCATCGGAACCCCCGGCAGCGTTGCCGGCGCCGATCATCGTGTGGGCTTCGTCAATGAACAGCACGATTGGCACGGGGGAGCTCTTCACTTCGTCCATCACGGCCTTCAGGCGCTTCTCGAATTCGCCCTTGACCGATGCGCCGGCCTGCAGCGCCCCGAGGTCCAGCCCCCACAGTGCGACGCCGCGGAGCTTGGCCGGCACTTGACCGCGCACGATCCGCAATGCCAAACCCTCGACCAGAGCGCTTTTTCCGACGCCGGCTTCGCCGACCACGATCGGGTTGTTCTTGCGGCGGCGCGAGAGGATGTCGACCATCAGTTCGATCTCTCGGCCGCGGCCGAGCACCGGGTCGATTGCGCCATCGGCCGCCTGCGCGGTGAAGTCGATGCCGAAGCGTTGCAGCGCGCTGGGTGAGCCGTCGGCGATGCCCGATGCGGCGCCGTGGTGGGAACCGGACGCTTTCGGCGTCTCAGCCGAATCCGCCAGCAGCCTGGCGAAATGCGTACGCAGCGATTCGCGGTTGATCGACTCGAACAGCCGCGTCGCAGCACGCGGCAGATAGCGGTGTGGGTTGAGGAGCGCCGCAAGCAGCAAAAGGCCGCCACGCAGTCGCGACTCGCCCAGCTCGATCGAGCCAATCAGCCACGCTTCCTGCATCAGTTCCACCAGCAGCGGAGAGAACGCGGGCGTCGCGCCGTCTTCAACGACTTCGAAGATGAAATCCTCACTCAACGCCCTCTTGAGCGCGTCGACATCCGTGCCCGCGTGCGCAATCAGCAGCCGCACGTCGCCAAGCGGTTGATCGATCAGCGTGTACAGCAGTTGCGCCACGGTCACTTCGGCGCCGCGCTGGCGCAGGCACAACGCGCCGGCCTCTTCCAGTCCGTGACGGCAGTAGTCGTTGAGACGGCCGAGCAGTGCGGCTAGGTCGGTTCGCAGCATGGCTATGTCCTTGTCGGGAGGTCAGGCGATGCTTGCGAGCGTCTGACTGGAGATCAGCGACGCGCCACAGCTGGTATGGTCGCCGTGAGTGGCGGCCTGCCGGCCGTCGAGCGTGAGCCAGCCACTGCCGGTCGTGATCGTGGTGTCGCCGTGGATCGGGCAAGCCACCTTCATACCGACCGTGGCCACGGCTTTGCCACTCACGATCGAGCAGGCATGGCCTTCCTGCACGGTGCCGCCGTGGTCGGTGATGTCGCCTTTGACGATGAGGGGGCGGGACATGGTTCGTCGCTTCTTCTTGATAAATGAGGGGAAAAGTTGCGCGCGCGCGGACCGCCGGATCAGTGCGGGAGGATTTGCCGCAGCGCCTGCTCGATCTCCAACGTCACGTGGTGGAGGCGGTACTTGTAGATAGCGAAGACCACCGCCAACACCACTGCGCCGATCGGCCAAGGCGCCCACCACGGCCACTGCCGGGTGAAGCTCACCGGTTTGTTGACCACATTCGCGGTCGCGTCCACGAACAGCGCGGGCGCCGGCCCACGCAACTGCCGGATGATCCGGTGCAGCTCGACTTTGCGTTCGTGCAGCGCGTCATCGCCGCCATGGGTCTGCGAGTACTTGCCGCGAAAGCCCATCACCAGGCACAGGTACATGAACTCCAGAAGATCGCGGTTCCGGGACGGTTCCTGCGAGAGCCGCGCGAGAATCGTGAAGAATTTTTCGCCACCGTACGTCTCCTGATGGAACCGCGAGAGCAGCGACTGCGCCATCCAAGGCGCGCCCCACGGTCGCGTCATCGCGACCTCGTCCAGGTACGCGCACAGACAGTAGCTGTAGGTGCGAAGCGTGTTCTCGTCGACGCCATCGCGCCGCAGCTCGACCTCGATGGCGGTGATCGTCTCGCAAACTCCGCCGTAAAGCGCAAGCACATCCTCTTCCGGCAGCGCGACGAGTTTGCGCAGCCGCACGGCCAGCCCGAACAGCGGCATCGCCGGGTCGGCCAATGCGCCGAAGCCTGGGCCACCGCGGAGTTGGAAACGCAGGCTCTCGTCGTTGTCCAACTGCTCGACAGTGTCGTGCGTGAGCAGTTCTTTGTTGGCGAGCGAAACGGCATGTGCTGAAGGCGTTGTTCTCGCGCCAGGCTGCGGATCAAACTCGGTTTGGTATTCGATGTTCATTATGTGTTCGGCTCTTTCCTTGCTATCTGTCGTGTTGAACTGCCGGGTATGACTCTTCTAACGACATGTCACGTCACGACCCGCTCTCGGAGCGTAGTCGAGCGACTTTTGCCACTTTCAGCGACCTGCATCCGTCAAGATCCGACCTCACCATCGGCTGGCCTCGCTCCGCTGAACGCCCGCCAGTTCGACACGCGATCGAGATTCGGCAGTGGTGTGGCAGCGGCTGTGGCGGAAGCGGGTTCGTCCTGCTCGAAGACGGTGACGATGCCTTCAAGATCGAGCATGGTGAAACGAAGGTCGGACCGCTGACTCATTTGAGATTTCTTCCTTCTTCTGCAACTCGTTTCAGCTAACCCGATGAGCGGCGCGATTCATTGACCGCGCACGGCCCACAACTGCAACTCCAAACCCGGCATTTCTCCGGCCAAGTGAAGGCCGAAGCCTGCACTCTCGGCCATCGCCGCCCATGCCGGGCTGTTGCGGTCCAGCTGGTAGTAGGTGAAGCCGGAGTGGTATGGCAGGTAGCGCGGCGCCACTGGCAGCGGGATCAGCGGGATGCCCGGCAATTGCACCTGCACCAGATCGTTCAATCTTTCCATCGCCGCGATCTTGGTAAGTTGCGGGAAGCGCTGGCGCAGCGTGTCGCCTGGCAGGTTCGCCTTGACCGCCAGCACGAAGTCGGCGTGCCCGTACAAGCTCCTATCGGCGACGGGGGCCACGCGAATGCCGTACCTCTGCTCTTCGATGGGCAACGGCAACGCGCGCGGTTGCAGCACCGTGCTGAGGCAACGGCGCAGCGTCTCTTCCAATGCCTTGAAGCTGGTACGCAGGTCGTCGTGTCGATAGGCGGGGTATTCGTCCATCAGGCGACGTTCGTCGATGAAGGTCACCAGCTCGCCGCAGGCGGCGGCGAGTTCCAGGTACAACCGTTCCGGGTGCACTTGCCGGATGCTGCTCAGGTGCTGGAATACCGGCTGCAGGCGATTCAATGCCAGCAGCAGATTGAAGTCGGCCACTTCAGCAACGCCTGCTTGTGAAGGCGCACCCAGGCGCTCGGCCAGCGTCTTCGCACGCTCGCGCATCAGGCCCGCGATCTCACCCAGGAAACGACGCAGCGGGGGCACCGCCTGCACCGAAACGGCGGTCGGATAGAACATCGGGTCCAGTTGCAAGCGGCCATCCGGACGACGGTCTGCAATACGCGCCATTGGAACGCTGGTGAACGCGCTGCGGTCGTCACGGTCGAGCAGGAGCTGGAACGCGGGCCGTGCGACTTCCAGCGGCACGTAATGGCCGTCCGGACTGTGTGTGTCTCGGGTATCGACCGAATCCACGCGGTAGCGCCGTGCCGCCTGCGCGGGCGGCCACTGCATCTCCAGCGCGCCGTCGCTGAGCAACGGCAGGGACAGATGCACCACCTGACCAACGACGGACACATCGTCCACGGCCAGCGGCGTCATCGGCGCAGCGCCGCCTGGAATGTCGAACGCGGTACCGTCTGGCATCACGCCACTGGCGCGCACCAGAGCGATCTTGCCGAAGCTCAGGTACTCGGCGTTGATCTCCAGTTCGGTGAAGCCGTAAGCGAACTCGGCCATCGCGCTCAGACGCTGATGCAGGTTATGTTCGACGAAGCGGGTTTCCTGCTGGAAGTGCTGCGGGCGGACGAACAGCCCTTCCTTCCAGACGACGCGGTTGTGAGACATTGGCTTGGAATCTCAGTTCTTGTTCGAGGGGGTGTGCGGCGGCACTGCACCGTCGCGCGACGTGCCACGCGTCATCGCAGCACCTCCGTGCTGATCGCAGCGCCTTCCTCGTCGAATACCATCAGCACGCCGTAACGGTGGCCGGTGGGATCCAGGCGGTACACTGCCTTCCAGCGGCGCAGGTCGAATTCGTGATAGGCGGCAATGACGCCGATGTAGAGCGCGTCCTTGTCCAACTTGCGCAGCGGCACGGTTTTGTACTGACCAGGCTTGAGTACGTAGTCGTCATGGCGAAGGTACGTGCTGCCCAGTGCCTTCTTCAGATCGATCGCGAGTGCGTCGTAGTCGGCGTTGAGCAATAACGAGTCGTCACTGAGCTGCACAACCTGGATCGCCAGCGGCGACGCTTGGCCGCGTCGCAGCGTCACCGTGCCCGGCGATGCCATCTCGATGGCGTCCTCACCACGGTATGTACCCAGCGTCCGAGGAGCGACTGTTGCATCGCCTCCCGTGTTCGGCGTCGGGGCGTGCAGCTCAAGCACTGCGCTCGGCGGCAAGCCTGGCAGCGTGGAGGTCAAATGATCGGCCGCTGTGGCATTGGTCGCCGTTTTCGCAATGACGGTCGCTGACTCTGGCGCTGTTTCGCCGTTCTCGTCCTCCGGCTGAACCTCGGGAGTGCCCACTTCAGAGTCGTCAGCTTCTGTGTCGAGGGGTTCAGGAAGCCCCGAGCCCGCGGTCTTCCGCTCCTGCTCGATCAGCTTGGCCATGGCCGCCAACTGGGCCGTCATGTCGTCGAGGCTGTCGCCGCTCAGTTCGATGCGGATCGGAGGCTTCGCGGGATCCGTTTCAACCGGAGCGTCGGGATTCGGGTTGGCGTGCTCTGTGGCGTAGAGCGCCAGCTCCACTTCGCTGGCCCGTTCGTCTGGGTCTTTGCGGCCCGACGAGAACGACCCGCAGCCGACCAGCACCAGCACGAGGGCGAGCCACAACAGAGGCCTGATCGTGCTGCTCACGCTGATCGATCCGGGGTCGGGCGCAGGGCGCGATCCAGCGCGTCGTCGAACGCGCCTCGGAACAGGCGCTGGGCGCCCTGCGCGTGAGCGACCATCACCTCGCGGTAGTAGGCGCCGTACATCGACCACAGCCACTCGCCGTTCCGCTGCGTCTCAGCGGCGGCGTAGCGCTCGAAGCGGTGCGCGAGCGCCTGCGGTGCGAAAGCGTCCAGCAGCGCGGCTACGCCGGCGTCAATCGCGCCCTGGGTGGCTTGTTGCTCTCGCGCCACCTGCGTCAATCCGTCACGCATGGCCGCTACGGGAGCCATATGGAACGGGCTACGCTGCGGACCGAACAGCGCCTGCACCGTGGCCGCCGCGTCCAATCCGAGCCGCAGCGGGTTGTCCTCGATCGGCGAGCCGCTGCGCGGTGCACGGGCCTGCAGTGCCGTGACCCCATCGATGGCGACGCGTAATGTCTGTCCGATTTCGCGCAGCAGCGTGTGCGCCGCGGTCGCATCCAGCGGCCCGAACGTGACACCTAGTCCCGCTTCCAGGGCGGCCTGCGCATCCGCACCGAGCCTGGTATCAGAGACGACGTTGCGGCCGAAGACCACCGCCTCGCCGGTAGTACCGGCACCGTCACTGTGGGCGCCCGCGCGCAACGACTGACCGTAATGGGTGCGATCAGGCAATGCGTCGTCGCCGGGCAGGCGGCCCAGATGCGCGCTCTCGCTGACATCATGCTTCATGGGCACGACATCCAGAATGTCGCCGTGCGGTTCGTTGGCCGAGGCTGCCGTCGTGGCCGCATTCAGCGACACCGCCAGACGATACGGACCGATGTCGATTCGGTCGCCTTCGCCCAACCGTGCAATGCGCCCTGCGCCCATTGGTTGGGGATCGCCGTTGAGGTGCGTCCGGCCGCTGGTGTCGGTAATGCAGAAGTGGCCGTCGCGCACGGTGATCTCGAAATGTTGAGGCGCGATCACACCCGCGGCGTCGCGCAGGAGCCACGTTGCGTTCTCGCAACCGACATTACCGCCGTGCGTTTCGAACACGTGCTGGGGCCGACAGCCGTGCATGAGCTGTTCGGGGTTGGTGACAACCAAGTGCATAGGGGTGGGAGACATGGCAGGACTCATGGACGCATCGTGATTCGGACGGTGGTTTCGGACGTTTCGGGCACGGTGCCGGCGAACGTGGTCCAGCCCAAGTGGGCGCCGCTGTCCCGGTGCAGGCGGAAGGGGGGAATCTCGTCGCGGACGATCTGCAGGTCCAAGTCGTAAGCGAGCTGGTCGCGCAGCAGGAACTCGACGAGCTTGCGAAGCGGCTGGTGGGTGTCACCGTTGGGCAGAAAGTCGCGGAAGCGGCGTTCGCTCAGGCCGCGAATCGCGATCCGGAACCGGTTGCTGCAGGTGGACACGCGCCCACCGAGGGTGAAGTCCCCACCCAGGCGGACATTGCGCAAGCCCAATGCGTTGCGCTGGTCATGGGGCACATCGACATGGTGCAGCTGGAACTCGTGGATCGCGACGTCTGACAAGTCGAAACAATGCGCAATGATGCCGGCCACCGCACTCGGTGAACGGTTTCGGCTGGCGATCACCCCGGCGTAGGTCAGCAGCCGACTCCACGGCAGGGGCGTGTCGCCACGCAGACGTTCGTCGTTGAGGCCGATCAGCGAAAACACGCTGCACGAGAAACGGTCGCGCGCACCGGGCTGGAAGCGCTCGTGGTAACGGTACTTGCGCCAGCCGCGGTGCAGCAACGTCAACAGACGATGGTGGAAGAAGTCCAGGAACGCCGTGCGCAGACTATTGCCATGCGCGGCGTCCTGGGCGACACGATCCAGATAGTGGCCCGGAAGCGGCGAATCAACGCCATGCAAGCCGAGGAAAGCGGCTTGCAGGCGATACTTGCCGTCCGGATGACCGGGCAAATGCGCGAGTCCAAGCACATCGGACGCCGGAAACCCAAGGCCGGGGTCGGTCTCGAAGCGGATGCGCTCCGATGCCGGATGGGCATCTACGCTTCGCTCCAGGTCATCACCGTGCAGGCGGTGGATCTGCTCGACCAGGCGGAAGAACGCGATGCCGTGCGCCTGCTCGAACAGCGCTTCGACCTGCGCGCGCGCGGGAGCCGCGCGAGCCGCGCCCCCCGTTGTCGTGGTCGACGTCAGCGCTACCGGCAACCTCAGATCATGGGTTGCCGGCCGGGGAACAGCGGCCACGCGTAGGTCTCCTGATTGGACATGTTGAGGACCTCCAGCTGATGGAAGGAATTGATGCTCGCGTACAGCGCGAAGAACCGCGCGAGCACCGCACCGAACAGGTACAGCTCGCCTTCGCTGAGGAAACCTTCGACATCCAGCGCGAGGGTGGTCCGCAGTCCGCGCACCGGCAGGCCACGTATCAGGCGATCCACTGGCACCGTGCGGACTTCGCCGATCGCGTCCAAACGACGGCGCGTGCTGCGCTCGCGTTGCAGATCGTGTAGCGCAGCGAAGTCGTAGGCACGCAGCACGGCTCGTAGCGGCTCCGCGTTGAGCAGCGAGAGATAGTTCAGCGACAAGTTCGACAGCAGCGTCCAGTGCAGGCTCCCATCCATCACCGGCCGGCACGACGGCGTGGGTGCGCGCAGGTTCGCGAAGGTGACAAACGAGGCAACACCCTGCGTGGGCACGCACAGTTCGCCAGGCGCCAGCAGTGCCGGTAGATCGCCGTCGCTACAGGTCAATTCTGCTGAGATCGTTTCGCTGCACCCAACGTACTTAGCCTCGTCGCCGCGCACGAAGCCGATGCGATGTCGCAGACGTTCATCGCCTGGTTGCGTTTGGACACGCAGCCGGTAGTACAGGCTGCGGCGATGGCGCGCGTGCTCGATCTCGTGGCCAAACGACTCGAAGCAGGCATACTCGCCCTGGGCGTTGCGGCCATCGCCATGCGCCCCGAACACGCGGTCGACACTGAAGATCTCGAATGTACCGTCGCGACCGCCGGTCGGGACAAGCGGATAGTCCTCGCAATGGCCATCTAGCCGGATCGGTTCGGCGTCATGCGCGAACAGGTTCACGGCCGGCACGCAGTACAGCGCCAAGTCGGCGTCGGTGAGCCGTATATTGGCCGGCATCGGTCGGTTGAAGACGAACTCCAGCCGCACATCCGTCGCGGCCAGATCTGACCAGGTCTGACTCAAGCCGGTGAGGCGAACGAAGTGGTAACGCTGCGGGAACAGGAAGAACTCCTGCAGGATCCGGTAGCCGTCGAACACATTCTTCGGGTACGGCAGCAGGGCTTCCTCCGGCTCGAATCCGGGGAACTCGATCGACGCTGGATCGAGCCTTCGAACCTGATCGCCGGCGATTACACGGATCTCTTCCAGATAGCGCGAGAGCCACAGGTACAACGTCTGCGCGGTGAAGTCGCTGCCGGAGAGGTGCACGTCGAGGCTATCGCAGCCGGTCTCGCTCAGGCGTCGCCCCGAGATCGCGCGCAGGTCGACGCGCACCGCAGAGCGCTCGCGAGTGTGCTCGTCGCTGACAGACGCGATCGCAAGCGGGTACACGTCGAGGTTGTGACAGGTGCGGAACCGGCACACGTGGCCGTCGATCGGCCGCGAGCGCAGCTCCAGTCCGGCCGGCAGGGACTTCCGCTCCGTGATGCCGCGATCGATTGGGTCGAAGCGCATGATCGCCACGCTCGGCAACGGCCGCAGGTAGTTCGGCCAGAGCAGTTGCAGCAGCGAGTGGGTCAGCTCCTCGAAGTCGTCCTCCAGCTTGAGCCGCAATCTAGCGGTGAGGAAGGCGAAACCTTCCAGCAACCGCTCCACGTCCGGGTCGTTGGCCTGTTCGCCGAGGAAGCGAGCCAACTGTGGGTTGTGGCGAGCGAACTCGCGGCCCTGGAGACGCAGAAAGTTCAACTCCTCGCGGAAGCGCTCGCGCAGGCTCATATCACAGCACCCTATAGCGCGTGTCGTCGCGATTCATGACGAGATCGATCTCCACGAGCTGCTCCTTGTGGTCGACGGGCATCGTGCAATCAACGCGAAAGTACAACTCCACGGGGGAGTCGGCATCGGGCATGAGCCGCACTTGGCGGACATCCACGCGCGGTTCGTACTGCGCGATCGCGACGCGCACGCCAGCGGCCAGACATGTCAGCAGGTCCGTGGTCCCTGACACGGCATCGTTGAAATCGGGCAGACCATAGTCAGGGTTGCTCAGCGCGCAACCTTGGCGGGCGTTGAGCAACCGTTCCAAGTGGCGCTTGATCGCGCCGATCCTCTCGGCCGTTCGCTCACGGCCAAGCGTCCGGCTCAAAGGCCGGACGTTTGAATCGAGACGATCGAACAGGCTTCCGTTTCCCTTTGGCATTCCGCGCTCCTTCGCTCGGCCGCCTTACTCCTTGTCCAGACGACCGACCAGCGACAGTTCGAAGTTGGCGCCCATGTACTTGAAGTGCGGTCGCACCGCTAGCGAAACCTGGTACCAGCCCGGATTGCCCTCGACATTCGCCACTTCAACCTTGGCCGCGCGCAGCGGACGACGGCTGCGCACCTCGGCAGGCGGATTCTCCTGGTCGGCCACGTACTGCTTGAGCCAGCTGTTGAGCTCGCGCTCCAGGTCCTGGCGTTCCTTCCAGCTGCCGATCTGCTCGCGCTGGAGCACTTTGATGTAGTGCGCCAGGCGATTGATGATGAACATGTAGGGAAGTTGCGTACCAAGCTTGTAGTTGGTCTGGGCCTCCTGACCTTCCTTCGTCTTGGGGAAGGCCTTGGGCTTCAGCACCGAATTGGCCGAGAAGAACGCGGCGTTGTCGCTGTCCTTTCGCATCGTCAGCGGGATGAATCCCTCTTCCGAAAGCTCAAACTCCTTGCGATCGGTGATCAGCACCTCGGTCGGGATCTTCGCTTGCAACTGGCCGAACGCCTCGTATAGATGCACCGGCAGGTCATCAACGGCACCGCCCGACTGCGGACCGATAATGTTCGGGCACCAGCGGAACTTGGCAAAGCTCTCAGTGATGCGCGTGGCCATCAGGAATGCGGCATTACCCCACAGATAATGCTCATGCGAGGCGCTCACGCCTTCGAAGTAATGGAACGAGCGAACCGGGTTGTCGAGCGGATCGTAGGGCTGGCGCAGCAGGAAACGCGGCATCGCCAGGCCGAGGTAACGCGCATCCTCCGATTCGCGCAGCGATCGCCACTTGGAAAAGCGCGGCCCGTCAAAGATGTCCTTGACCTCCTTGAGGTTCGGCAGCTCGGCGTAACTGTCGATGTTGAAGAACGACGGGCCTGCCGCGGCGATGAACGGCGCATGCGCCATCGCACCGACCGACGCGGCGTACTGCATCAGCTTCATGTCAGGCGTCGAGGGGCCAAAGGTGTAGTTGGCAATCACCGCAGCCACTGGCTGGCCGCCGAACTGGCCGTAGCCGGTAGAGTAGACGTGCTTGTACAGGCCGCTCTGGGTCACGTCGGCCGAGCCTTCGAAGTCCTCCAGCAACTCGTCTTTGGTCACATGCAGGACTTCGATCTTGATGTTCTCGCGGAAGTCGGTTCGATCCACCAGCAGTTTCAATCCTCGCCAGGCCGACTCCAGCTCCTGCAATTGCGGATGGTGCAAGATTGCGTCCATCTGCTGGCCGATACGCAGATCCAGCTCGGCCACCATCTCGTCGACGCGTCGCTTGTTGATCGGTTCTCCGGCATGGCGACTCTTGAGCAACTCGGCGATGAATTCGGAGACGCCCTTCTTCGCGATCGAGTAACCCTCCTGTGCGGGCTCGATGCGCGTTTGCGCCATGATCTGGTCGATCAGCGAAGAGGACGAGGGAGAAGGCGCAGCGGCGGTGCGCTGTGTCTGAACGGCCATGAGCATGTTTCCTTATGTCTCAGATAGGCGAAAAGCATCAGCGTCCCCGCGGCAGACTCAGTCCGGCAGGACGCGTGAACGGCGAAGGGAAGGGGCTTATGCGGCCGGCGTGTCGAGAACGACGTCGAGCTCCTTCGCCAGCCTCTCGCGCGCCTCGGGATCGGCGAGCAGTTCCTGCAGCTTGCCGCGGAAGGCCGGTACGTTGCCGAGCGGCCCCTTCAGTGCGACCAAAGCTTCGCGCAACTCAAGCAACTTGCGCAGTTCGGGCACCTGGCGGGCGATGGCATCCGGCGTGAAGTCATCCAACGACGCGAACTGCAGGTTGACACCGAGCGAGGCATCACCCTTGCCCTCAGAAAGGCGATCGGTGACATCCATGTTGAGCGCCAGCCTGGACTCGGCCATGACCGCGTCGAAGTTGTCCTTGCTGACTTGAACGGCGACGCGTTCTTCCAGCGCTTCGCTTTCGCCGTGTCCCTTGAAGTCGCCGACTACCATCAGCTTCAACGGAAGCTCGACTTCAGCCTTCTGGTCGCCGGTTGCCGGCACGTACTTGATGTTGATGCGCTCAGTCGGGGCTACCGACCCCGTCTTCTTATTGTTCATTGACTGCATCCTGCAAATTCAGTGAGCGCCGCATCTGGGCCACGCATGGAGCTTGTCCATTCCTAGTGCGTGGACATATTGCCGCGAGATGAATGGCTATTCATCTGAGACGAAGTTAGCAATGGTTCGCGCGGGACGCATATCAGACTAGTCCGAATGTTCGATCGAGAGTCCGTTGCAGTCAGGAGTCGGGTGAAGGTGACACGAGCTTCTCGATCAACGTGGCTCGCAAAGTGGCAACGGAGACTAGAGTTTTCCTCCGTCCTGAGAAGCCATCGCACAGATTCTGCAAGATCAGCGCACCTCGGCGACTCCCTGCGATAGCCCCCGGGGTCGCAGCGCGAAGTTCTGACGTTCGTGGTGTCGGTTTCGGTGGTGGCCAGCAGGGCGATGTTGCCGCCTGCCAATGGGCGCTTCCGCCGGCCATGAGGTCGGCGCTTTGCAGGATCATCGAACCCTCCGACCCGAGCGTCATGTGGCTGCCGTTGCGGAACGTGCTTCCGGTTACGGTCTGACCGGTGATCGTGGTGGTGGTGGTCCTACGTCCTGCCTTCTGCACGGACGTGGTCGTGGCGGTGTCCGTGATTGCAGTGCTCAGCAAATCCCCACCGGTATGGATGGCCAGTGCCCCGCCTGCGTCGACCGTGCTCGCATTGAACACACCGTCGCGGCCAACGTCGATGAGAACGTGCCCGCCCGCCTCGATGCTGCTCTGGTCCAGGATCATGTCGCGGCCTGTGGTGACCACGGCACTGCCGCCGGTGGTCAGGCTGCCCGCCGGTGCGCTCACGGTGCCAGCCGTGGCGTTCGAGGTGGCCATCCCCTGCACGAAGTCGCGGCCGGCCGCGACGACCGCATGGCCGGCGCTGGCCATCTGGCCCTGGTTGATCACATCGACCTTGGCATCGATCTGCAGTCCGCCGGCGCCCGCGTTGATCACGCCCGCCGTTGCGTTGATGCCGTCGAATCGCACGCCGTTGATCACGCTGCCGCCGGCGTCGATGGCAATCGCATCGCCTTCGATGCGGCCGGTGTTGATCGTGTCGCCGCGCGTGGTGATGCCGGTGAATGCACCGCCGTTGATCTTGCCGTCGTTGATCAACGTGTCGGCGCTCAGGAACGCGCTCCTGTTCGCCGACAGGGTGCCGTCGTTATGCAGCGTGCCTGCCGCATTGATGGCGAGCGTATCGCCATCGATCAATGCGCCGTTCGCGGCCATGCGCTCGGCGGTGGCCTTGGACAGGTACACCACCGGGATAAGCACCTTCTGTCCGTTCACCTCCTGCTCGACCAGCCACACAATGTCGCTGTCGAGCGCGGCGACCTGCGCGCTGGTCAGGGGCGCGCCCAGTTGCAGGCCGAGGCGGTCGGCCGTGGTGGCGGCGTTGTCCATCAACGCGCGGTACTGCGCGTTGGCGTCCCCGTCGCCGTTCAACGAGCGGCGGCCGGTGAGCTGGAAGATCTGCTCCATCACCAGGCGCTGCTCGTAGTAGCCGTCGCCCAGGCGCTTGTGGATGTTGTTCGGGTCGGTGCGCAGGGCGTCGAGCAGGTAGTCCGAGCTGTCCCACGGCCCGCCCTTGGCGAAGCGCGGTGCGGTGGTGACCAGGAACTTCGCGTTGGGGTCGGCGTGGACGTCGAACATGCCGTTGTCGTCGGCGACCAGACCGGGCAGCGGACGATCGGCGGTGCCGATGAACTGCGGGCCGGCGCCAGACGCCGCCATTCTCATCGATCGACGGCCCAAACAGCGCCATGGGCAGGGTTCATACCGCGCTGGACGGCTACCTGAAGACATCATGCGCCGACGCTGGGATCACGCTCCCCGAACAGTCGACGATAACCGCCTGGTTTAAGGCCCTGCGCCCCGCCTTCACGGCTAGCGGTCCACATACGAACACAGCGAAGCGACGCTTGTCATCAATGCGGCTCGGGCGTTCCTGCAATACATTGATGCGAAACTCGCGTCACGGGGAACTACGTGTTTCTACCGCCTTATCCTCGGTGAGATCTTGCGCCTCCAATACATCGCTCGTCGTCATCAAGTGATATCTCCCAGAAACCCTCTGACTCCTGCGGATGAGCGTGAATGCGCGAGTACGGCGCAATGTTATTGCGCCCTCCTCGCTGACGTGGCTATAGATATAGGCACGATAGTGCTGCCACGAGTTCGCGCATAGCTGCGCGTTGCCGAACCGCCGCCATTGGTCACGCGTTCCCAGTCAACTATTGGCGATCCAACAATCACCTCGCTGAGTCAATGCTCGTCTCGCGCAACTCGAGAGGTCCATACATGCGCTTCAATCGTCACCTAAGAGAAGAGCAGAAGCGGGGCGCCGTCAGCGACCTGTCAAGGACGCGTACCGAAACCTTCTGCCAAAAGACGATCACACAGAGCGCAAATATTATGGAGCGACGAGCCACACCGCACACCACATCGTGACATTCATGATTGAACGAAAAGCATAGAGCTTGGACGCCGCGATCTGCTTCCGCGCACGATCCAATCGGGGAAGCAACATCGCTCATCGTCAATCTCCAACATGGAATTCAAGGCGATGCGCCTACCGAGCGATTCACTCAGCAATCAATGAACATGCTCCACCAATATCGGGGCGCAAAACTCATCCAGTGTTGATTCATCTAGCCACATCTGCCCACTCCTCTCCAAGTGAAATCGAAACGTGCAGGTCGCACCAAGTTCATTTGTTGGGTCGTAATCAATAATTACGACAGCTTTCCCGAACCTAGTACTCCAGCGCTTCTTAAACTCATCCAAGAAGAGCATCGCTTGCCCGAGGATGTCACCTTCGCAGTAGTCCTCAACGTGAAACTTGTTCTCTAACGCCTCGTACCCGGTAAGGTCAACGTAGTTGCTCTCTATAAGCTCTGGCCGCGGAAGCTTGTTTTGCGGGTGAAGCTCCGCAAAAAGAACAGCTCCGCCGACCTCCTTGAGCCCCCTCTCTAACAGGCGCTCAAGTGCATCTGAAAGGAGGGGAGCAACATTAACCGGCCTGTCTACGAACGTGCGCATGGCTGCATTCATCTTCATTTGGACGCTCCCAAGTAGCCGTGTAGTGCTTTATCAATAGATTTCAGAATCTTAGGGTCATCAAGCAGTGACTGGACTTTAGGTGGTGCCAGCAGCCCGGTCTTTTTGTCAAAGAACACCTTGCTATTTGGGTCGTAGTAGTACTTGTTTCCAGCGTTGTCCTGATAGTGGATCTGTCCCGCACGAACACCGGGGGCCGGATTCTCGACATCAATTCGCTCCTTTCCCGCCCCCTTCCAGACAGTCGCGCTCGCTGTCCTGGCCCCACCGGCACCCAGCATCTCACCCTTGTACTGGGTGGCATCGATCTTTGACGGGTCAGCAGGAGCAGCCTTTCCGGAAGCGGCGCCGCCCCAACTTCCATTTGTATTGGTAATACCCCTGATTCCCGGAACCCTCGAGAGGGCGGCCTGAGCGAGTCCGGTAGCAAATACGGCAGCGGTTTCCTTGGAAGCGAAACCGTACTCGTCACTGCTCTTCTCGATTGCGCCACCCCACCATGCCAGCGCCTGGACCGTCCACTCCTGCGGCATGATGGGCACGGCATCCATCGCGCCACCGGATCCGGCCGGCGGGAGATAGCCTTGGTTTGCCCAATAGCTCCGGGACCAGTCATCTCCGACGCCGAGCACGTCCACAAGGTCGTGCATCCGATCGGTGGTGTACTCCATGAGGCCCGCGCGGTAGCCAACACATGCGGAAGCACCTGCATTCTCTGCACATGCCGCCTTCAGGTCTTCGTCCTGCTTCCTGGACAGCTCACGCGCCTCATTCCGGACGCGTGACAGGCAGGCATCATCAGACCCGCAGTCGTCAAGATCCGCCTTCAACTTCCTCAGCTGATCCTGCGTCAGGTAGTTGTTGTCGGTAGCTGCGATCGCGCCGTTAAGCGCTGCGGCGCCATCCGCACCCGTGCCGCCGGCGATTCCAGCCACCACTGTGGCGATCAAATTGCGCTTGGCCTCCTTCTCTTCCGCTGTCGCGTTCGGGCCGCACACGCGATGATGGCGTGGATGGCCGCGTGCGCTCGGCTGCCTTCCTCTAGCTCGCCCTTAGCGACCAGGTCGCCGATGTAGCTTGCCCCTGCTGCTGCAGGTAGTTCACCACGGCCGCCTGCGCCAGCTGCGCACCACCACCGGTCACGTTGCCGCCGGCACCGGCCGCCAGCGCGGTCGCGATCTGACGGTAGGTGCCGCCCGGGCCCCAGTTCTCCTGGATGGCATTAGCCTCGGCATCGAGAGCATCGGCACGTTGCAATGCTGCGGCGCGGTCGGCATCGCTCAGATTGGGATAGTTCGCTTTCTCGCGTTCCTTTGATGCCTGGCCGCGCTTGGCATCGGATTCCATCGCACGGTTGTTGATGAAGGTACCGGTCTCGCGAACCAGGGCTTCGGTGATGTCAAAGCCTGCCTCGATCTTGTCCTTATCGAAGGTCGGCCTGAGCGCTTCGGCGGTATCCACCCCGGTGGTGACGTCACGGTTCAACCCGGCGATCGGGATTCTCGGAGGGAAACCCGATCATGTCGACCTTCTTCGCTTCCAGAATTGACATCGTTAATCACTCTTTGGCTTCGGTGCCGGCATCGCTGGCCGGACTCGCTCCAACGTTCAGACAATTCGCGAGGTCTCTATTTACTGTCGCGCGCACCCGCCTCACAAATGAGGGTCGAGGACGCGTCGCGATCAGATGCTACCCCACGTAGTGCTTCCACCGCCCGACCAAGAACAGCCCGCCCCCAAGGAATGATCGCAAAAGCCAGGAACGCGATCGTATATAGCTTTTGCGCCACATGCTTTCCATTTATCTCTCTGACAAGGAGCGCCACACCGAGCACGAAGCAGATCGACCCGTAAACACTCCACAAGAGGAACGGCAGATCTGCTCCGAGACTCCGATGAAAGGATTGAATGACAGCCCTGAGCATCAGGCTAACCTGAGCAAAACAGCATAGGGAATAAAGAAAGAACAAAGTCTTAGACCAAGCCTCGACGCCTTTCCTCGCAATCGCAAGTCCACTCAAAAGCAACAGCCCAACAAAGGACAAGATGATCTGCAGAGCTATTCCGACCATCTCAATACCAAATCCACCCATGACCATGAATGCACCTGATGTTTACTGTTATCTTCGGCGCGACTCGGACATACCCATATTTTTGCACCCAGTTCTTATCCTGGCATCTGGGTCAAGAACATCGTCCACACCCCGAATTTTTCCATAAACCACTTTGTCATCGGCGCCATCTGCGGCACAGAATCTTCATGAATCATCTGCATTGCAGGCTCGCGCTGCACGTTCACGAGCTGAGAAATACTCCACTTTGCCGGGTCCACCGAAGGATCGCTGTAGATTTGGGTAGAAGTTCGAGAAACCATTTCCTTGAGTCCCTTTCCCACAACCGCCGCGCCAGTTTTTCCATCAAATAACCGGCGGAAGTGCTGGGATTAGTATCAAGATAAGCGACGCAATCGCAGCCATCGGCATAAAGGTCCATACGGCGCACCTACGCAATAACGACGCAGGGCGCTTTCGGTCCTGGGCCAACACCCATATTGATGAAATGAATACTGGCCCTGCGATGAAGACGATCGCCTTCACACAAAAAGCATACCCCCCTCCCCAGAGCGCCCGCTCCTCGAAGCTAAGCGCCACACCAGCGAAAAACAGAATCAGCGTGGGCACTAAGGCGACCACATAACGCAGCCTGGAGAAGACGCATCGACCCTCCATCCGAACAATTGCAGTAACCAGAACAACATGCGCCGCTAACGTCATCGGGACCGCGACATCGGGCGCAAGTGCGCGCGATAGGACAAATTTAACGGTTATCGACGCGACAAAGATCACGATAATCCAAAACGTCATTTCGCACCCTTCGCTTCGCGAACTTTCTCGAGCTCTTTCAAACCGTAGTTAACGCGATTCTGCTTGTCGACGATGTCGGAGCCGGTGTTGAGTACGCCGCCCCCTCTAATGATGAACTCGCTCCAGCCACCTTTGCTATCCAGCTGATCGTAGAATGGCTGCACTGCTGCTTGCTCCTGGATAAGAGTCGTTCTATCCCACCTCTGTGCACGGCTTCCCGTTATGGGGCCGCCGCTCCAAAGGCTCTGGAAGGTCGGCCATTCAGTTTTCATGATGTAACGACCAACGGTATCGACCCATTGTGATGCGTCCCCGCAAGCCGGGCAGTACCAGCCATTAACACTTTGAAGCTTGTCGGAGGTTTGAGCTGCGAGCTGCGGCCATACGACTTCGTAGCCACGAGCATCAAGAGCGTTCTGAAACGCCTGGAAGAAGTCTTCGCGCTGCTCCAAGTCTGGATACCTGAGGTGGCCACTATCATCAGTCATCAGCAGTCTCATGAGTTCGAGGTTACTTCGCTCCATGTCATCTTGGAGCGCGTAGCCTTCCGCCCATGCAGCACCGTATGCGGTGGCTTCACGGGTTGCCGCACTGCATGCGCCAGATGCCGGCGCCGCCGCGCAAACCTGTTTCAGCTTCGCATCATTCTCTTCTGATCTAGCTTTCGCCTTCGCCACAACATCGGCCCGGCACGCATCGGTCTTACAGTCTGCGTACGCAGACTCAAAGCTAGCCTTCTCTTTCTGTGTCAAGTAGTTGTTATCCGTCGCTGCGATCGCGCTGTTGACCGCCGCGTTCCCATTCGCACCCGTGCCGCCGGCGATTCCAGCCACCACTGTGGCGATCAAATTGCGCTTGGCCTCCTTCTCTTCCGCTGTCGCGTTCGCGTCGTCGGCGAACATGTTGGTCAACAGGCTCGCGGCTGCTGTTCCCGTCGCGCCATCGCTGCAACCTTGGCCCGCCGCCGCACCTCCCGCACACGCGATGATGGCGTGGATGGCCGCGTGTTCCGGGCTGCCTTCTTTCAGCTCGCCCTTCGCAACCAGGTCGCCGATGTAGCTTGCCCCCTGCTGCTGCAGGTAGTTCACCACGGCCGCCTGCGCCAACTGCGCACCACCACCGGTCACATTGCCGCCTGCACCGGCCGCCAGCGCGGTCGCGATCTGACGGTAGGTGCCGCCCGGGCCCCAGTTCTCCTGGATGGCATTAGCCTCGGCATCGAGAGCATCGGCGCGTTGCAGTGCTGCGGCGCGGTCGGCATCGCTCAGATTGGGATCGTTCGCTTTCTCGCGTTCCTTTGATGCCTGGCCGCGCTTGGCATCGGATTCCATCGCCCGATTGTTGATGAACGTGCCGGTCTCGCGAACCAGGGCTTCTGTGATGTCAAAGCCTGCCTCGATCTTGTCCTTGTCGAAGGTCGGCTTGAGCGCTTCGGCGGTATCCACCCCGGTGGTGACGTCACGGTTCAACCCGGCGATCGTCTCCTCGACCGACATGCCGGTCTTCGCCTGCTGGCCCGCTGCATCGGTGATGTTGATCGCACCACCGCTGATGCCGCTCCTCGTCGTGCTGGTGGCATCGTCGCTGGCGGTCATGCCTGCCGGCACGGTGGCGCTCCAGCCGTTGTAACCGGGCAACTTGCTGTTGGTCTGCTGGCCGCCGGTCGCGGCCTTGCCCTGCTGGTCGGTGCCCACGCCACTGTCTGCGCACTTGCCGGACATGCACTTCATGCCGCCATCGCCCGTGCTGTAGCCACCGCCCATGCTGATGCGGCTGGCGTCGTACTCGGCGTGGTTATCGATGTCGCTGACGGTCAGCGTGCCGGTGGTGAGGCTGTTCAAGCCGTTCTGCACGGCCTTGTCCGACGAGCTGATGACGCCGCCCTTCAGGTCGGTATTGCCCTTGACGTTGACCTGGAAACCGCCGTCGCCCGCGCGGATGCCGGATTGCTCCTGCACGCTGGCGTAGTCGCTGTCCATCTTCTGCTGGCTGACGTTGCCGCTGACCGCGAAGCCGGCGCCGAAGGTGACGCTGACACCTGCACTCGTGTTCTTGCCTTCGAACGTGCTGGTGTCCTGGAGGCTTTCGATGTTCAGGTTGCCGCCGACATCGGCGATGACCTGATTGCCGCTCAGCACGCCACCACGGATATTCGTGTCCCCACCGGATTCCACCACCAGCTGGTTGCCGGCGGTCACGTGGCTGTTGGTCCACGTGACGTCGGTCCCTTCACCCTTGCCCTTCGAGCCATTGGCGTAAGCCGTGATACCGGCGGCGGTGCCGCCACTGCCCATCTTCACCGCCACGCCGACGCCCGCGCCGAAGCTGCTGCTGTCGCTTTGCGTTTCGGTGGTGTTCCTGGCGCCTAGCACGTTGATGGCGTCGTCCGCCTTCAAGTGGGCATCGCCCCCTGCACTGACGGTGCTGCCCTGAATGGTGAGATCCGAGGCATCCCCACCGCCGGTGGCGCTGATGCGGAGATTGCCGCCTGCGGCCACGTTCGAACCTGCGGCCGTGTTGCTGTTGACCGTCGTCTCGCTTTGGCTCTTGCTGCCACCGAGGGTGATCGACAGGTTCAGCCCACCCGCTGCGGCCGGGTCCGCTGCGATGGCGTCGTACGCGTTCTTGCCGGCCAGCGCCGTGGTCGCACCGGCCAGTGCCGTCATGCGGCTGTCGCCGCCACTGCGGTTGGAGGCGTCGACCATCTGATCGGCCGTTTGCAGCGCCGAGATGACCGGGGCCGAAGCCGAGGCGGTGATGCCGCCCTGCTTGAAGCCCTGTTCTTCCTTGTAGGTACCGGTCTCGCGGGCTTCGACGATCTCGACCGTCTTGGCGTGGATGTCGATGTCGCCGTTGGGCGCCAGCACGTCGCTGCCTTCCTGGTGGTAGGTGCCACCGGCCAGGATCGTCACGTTGCCGTCGACGGAGCCGACGGTCGAACGCGCGGCCGTCTTGGTGACCTCCTGCGTATCCAGCGTCTGCGTCTGCTTGCCGACCGTGACGCTGGCGCCGCCGTTCGAGATCCAGCCGCTCTTCTTCTTGGTCTCGCTGTGACCTTCCTGGTAGGTGTTGTAGTCGTTCTCGATGGTGACGTTGTTCTGCGCGATCAGCGTGGTGCCGTCGTCCGAGATCACGTTGCTGCCGCTGACCAGGATATTCTCGGCAGCGATTCCCACCGTCTTGCCGCTGATGGTGGTCCCGACTGCAGTGGTCTGGCTGTACTCGCTGTGGCTGGTGGTCTTCGTCGTCGACAGCGTGTTCTTCTTCCTGGAATGGCTGTCGACCGTGGCCGTGTCGGTCTCGTGGTCTGCGCGCAGGTTCACGTCGCCCTCCAGAGCCTTCAACACCACTGCACCACCTTCGCTACGCACGGTAGCGGCGGTCATGTCGATGTTGCCGCCTTCGGACACGAACGCCATGTCCCCGTTCGCCTGGAACGTGCTGCCACGCACCGTCTCATCGACGGTCATCGTGGTGGTGCTGGTCTTCTTCTTGCCTTGCTTGGCGGATTCGTAGTGGCGATAGGTGGTGGTATCGGTCACGGTGTCGGCGATGATGTCGCGACCGGCGGTGACCGCCATGCTGCCGCCCGCCGTTACCTCTGCCGCGGTGAAATGCGCGTCGCGACCGGCGTCGATGACGACATGCTGCCCGGCGTTGAGGCTGCTCTGGTCAAGCACCACATCGCGCCCGGCGGTAACCACCGAGCTGCCGCCGCTGGTCAAGGTGCCAGCCGGCGCCTTCGTTACGCCCGCAACGGTGGGATTCGTCGCGGCGTTCTGCACGGAGTCGCGCCCGGCCGTGACGACGGCATGGCCGGCGCTGGCCATCTGGCCCTGGTTGATCACATCGACCTTGGCGTCGATCTGCAGGCCACCGGTGCCCGCGTTGATCAAGCCCGCCGTTGCGTTGATGCCGTCGAATCGCACGCCGTTGATCACGCTGCCGCCGGCGTCGATGGCAATGGCATTGCCCTCGATGCGACCGGTGTTGATCGTGTCGCCGCGCGTGGTGATTCCGGTGAATGCACCCCCGTTGATCTTGCCATCGTTGATCAGCGTGTCGGCGCTCAGGAACGCGCCCCTGTTCGCCGACAGGGTGCCGTCGTTGTGCAGCGTACCTGCGGCATTGATGCTCAGCGTATCGCCATCGATCAGCGCGCCTTCCGCCGCCATGCGCTCGGCGGTGGCCTTGGACAGGTAGACGACGGGGACAAGCACCTTCTGTCCGTTCACCTCCTGCTCGACCAGCCACACAATGTCGCTGTCGAGTGCGGCGATCTGCGCGCTGGTCAGCGGCGCGCCCAGTTGCAGGCCGAGGCGGTCGGCCGTGGCGGCGGCGTTGTCCATCAAGGCGCGGTACTGCGCGTTGGCATCGCCGTCGCCGTTCAACGAGCGGCGGCCGGTGAGCTGGAAGATCTGCTCCATCACCAGGCGCTGCTCGTAGTAGCCATCGCCCAAGCGCTTGTGGATGTTGTTCGGGTCGGTGCGCAGGGCGTCGAGCAGGTAATCCGAGCTGTCCCACGGTCCGCCCTTGGCGAAGCGCGGCGCGGTGGTGACCAGGAACTTCGCGCTCGGGTCGGCGTTGACGTCGAACATGCCGTTGTCGTCGGCGACCAGGCCGGGCAGCGGGCGGTCGGCGGTGCCGATGAACTGCGGGGCCGCAGTGGACGGGCCGGCCACCGTGGCCGTCGTGCCGCGCTGTGCAGCGGCTGCGCCGTTCGTGGTGCCGATCTGGGCACCGGACGCCGTCCCGACACTGTTCGCACCGGCAGCGCTTGCGCTGCCGGCAGCACCGAGGCTCGCAGTTGCCGCGCCACTGAGGTCGCCGCCGCCTACCGTGCCCAGGCCCGCTCCAGCCGCGACGGCAGCGTTGGTCACGTTGCCGGCCTCGATATACACGCCCTGCCCGGCCGTCATCGTCGCGTCCGCCAGCACGGGTCCCTGCGCCGAAATCGACTCGTACATGAAGCCAATCAGCTCGGCGATGGTCGAGCGCCAACCCTTCGGCCCCAGGTACATCGCCGGGATCTCGGGATAGACCCACCCCTTCGTCTCACGCTCGCCCGTAAGCTGGGCCGCCACGGCCAGATTCTGCACGTCGGGGTTGCCCAGAATCGTGAGGTTGCCGCCTGCGGCAATGCGCGAGGCGTGATTGAGCACGATGCCGCCGCTGTCCAGCGTCAGATCGCCGCCGGCCAGGATCTGGCTCTCGGCGCTCGTCTGCGCGTCGACCAGACGCTGGCCGCTGGTGTACGTGTCGGTCTGGCGAACTTCCGCACCGGGGTTGTCCGCCGGCGTGGCCGGATCGTCGATGATGAAGCCGTCGGACGCGCCGTAGCCAGGTGCACCGATGGTGCGATACCACGTGTTGAGCGCCGCGAGCATCTCGTCGCTGACGTGATCGACGCTCTCCCAGCCCAGCTTATGGTTCAGTGCCTTCTTTTCCAGAATCTCGGCGGCCGACAGATCGGCCGCGTTGCGATTGTTGAGGTACTGGATGCGATCACGCTCGGCCTGCGTCATCGCGGCGAACGCTTCGTCGAACTTGCGCTGCGAGCCGTAGGCATATTGCTCGTCAGGACTGAGGGTGTAGTTCTCGACAGTGAGCATGCGCCGCGCGTTGCGGATCGTGTCGGCGGAGATCCACGCGTTGCCCTCGGCCTGGATGCGGCCGGAGATATTCGCTACGTCCACCGCACGCGCAGCATCGCGACCGCCGATGGACAGGTCGCCACCGCTGAAGATGTCGCCATCCAGATTCGCCAGGTGGTTGGCTCGGATGTCGAGGTACTGCGACGCGCCGATGAAGCCTTCGCCGTAATTCACCGGGGCCTGCGTGGTGCCCAGGTCCTGTCCGTTGGTCAACGTGGCGGCGGTAATGGTGACGTTGTCGCCGACGATGTCGCCGGTGTTGTTCACGACGTTGGCGTTCAGCTCCAGCCAGTCGCCTTCGATGCTGGCGCCACGGCGGTTCTCGATGCTGCCGGCGGTGATGTGCGCATAACCGCCGCCATCGGCGTTGCTGGCGTTGATCGCGCCCTGGTTGATGACGCTGGTTGCACTCAGCGCCAGTTTACCCGGGGTCTGCAGCATGCCAACGTTGGTGAAGGTGCCGGCGGCCGCGATATCCAGCAGCGTGTCGCTCGCCAGCGACGGGCCGGTGCCGTAGGTGTAGTCGCCGCTGAAATCAGCGTCCAGCCACTGCGTGCCGTACAGGCTGCCGTCGCCGGTCAGCGTCGTGAGCTGGGCATGGACTTCATTGCCGACCACCTTGCCGGTGCCGCTCAGGTCCAGGTTCGGCGTGTTGAGCCACACGGTGCCGGCCTGGATCAGGCCGTTGCCGGTGTTGCTGACGTTGGCGAGCGTCAGGCGTGCGTTCTCACCGGCGCCGAACTGGCCGCCGGCATTCGTCAGACGACCGGCGCCGTTCTCGAAACTCAGGTTGCGGTTGGCGAACGTAGTGCCGCCGCTGTTGTCTACGCTGGTGCTGTTGAGCGTGAGGTCGCGATCGGCGACCAGACGGCCGCCGTTGCGGTTGTCGATGTCGGCGACATTCAGCACCGCATCGCCCGCGCGTGTGCCGATCACGCCGCCCTGGTTGTTCAGCGCACTGGCGCCCACGGTCAACGCCGGATCGTCCGTGGCGCTGCTCGCCAACATCTGCCCGCGGACGTTCTCGATGCGCGCAGCCGTGAGCGCGGCGCGTCCGGTGGCATCGATTGTGCCGTCGGTGTTGTCGAGGGTACCGCCGGCGTTGACCGTGAGATCGCCGCTGCTCTGGATCTGGCCGGCCACATTGCGCAGGTCGCCGTCGCTGGCCAGGGCCAGGCGCTGCTGGCCAAAGACGGTGCCCGCGCTGTTGTCGATCGAGCCGGCGTGGACGTTGCCCACGCCCTCGGCGCCCACCAGGCCGTCGGCGTTGACCAGCGCACCGCTGACGTCGAGCGCCAGCGTGCCGTTGGCACCGCGTTGCACCAGCTGGCCGCCCGTGTTGTCGAAGGAGGTTGCGGTGACTGTTGTGGTGCCGACGCCGTCGAGGACCCCGCTGGCGTTGGTCAGCGCCGTGGTGGTCTGCGTGTTGCCGCGTAGCGTCAGCGCATCATTAGCGGCGACCTGGCCGCGACTGTTGTCGATCGCGTCTGCACTCAGCGTCACGCGCTGGCCGAACATGCCGGTGGGCGCTGTTGCGTTCGCAACGAGCGTATCGCGATTGAGCAGCGTGCCAGCTGTCGCCGTCAGGTCGCCGCTGGCGACCATCAGGCCGCCGCTGTTGTCGAGCGTGTCCACTACGTTGGCGGTCAAGCCCTGCTGGGTCTGCACCATGCCGCCGGCATTGGTCAGCGACTGCGCATGCAGGTCGATGGCGCCGTTGGCGACTACGGTGCCGTCGGTGTTGTCGAGGCGGCCGGTGGCGTCCAGCGTCAGGGCCGAATCGCTCGCGGCCTGGATCAGGCCCGCGGCGTTGATCAGGTCGCCGCTGCGGAGCGTCGTCGCGCCCGCTGTAGCGAGCGTGCCGCGCGTGTTGTCGAAGGTGCCTCTGACTCGCAGATCGGTTGTGTCCGCGCTGGCAGCCTGCAATGCGCCGCCGGTGTTGTTCACCGAGCCGGCGTTGAGCTGGATCGCACCGTTGGTGGCGATGGTGCCGGCGCTGTTGTCGAGGTGGCGGCGCACGTTCAGTTGCAGTGCGTCCGTGCCGCTGGCGACCAGCGTGCCGCCGGCGGTGGTCAGATCGCCGGTGTCCACCGTGATCGTCTTCGCCGACGTGGTGCCACCACGCAGGTCGGTCGTGTCACCGGTCAGCACCAGCGCGCCGTTGGTGCCGAGCGTGCCGCCCGTGCCGTTCAGCGTCGTCGCATTCACGGTAAGCGCGTTGGCGGCGGTGATGGCGCCGGCCGTGTTGTCGAGCGCGCGCGAGGTCAAGGTGACGGCGCTGTTGGCGGCGATGTGGCCGTTGGCGTTGTCGACGCCGCGTGCATCGAGGGTGAGATCGTTCGCCAGCACGCCCTTGGCGGCGGCGTTCGGATCGGCGGACAACGTATCTCGGTTGACCAGCGTTGCGGTGTTGATCGTCAGGGCACCGCTGCTCGCGATCAGACCGTTGGTATTGTCGATCGCGCCAGAGGCGTTGATCGTCGAAGCATCCGTGCCGGCCGCGCTGATCGTGCCGCCGGCGTTGTTCAGCACGCCGCAGCCGTCGCCCGCGATCAGCACATTGCCATCGCACGCATCGAGGGTGGCGGTGCCAACCGTCAGGTCGAGCGCGCCATTGGTAGCGATGGTGCCGCCGGCGTTATCGACCGCATCGCGTGCTGTGATCTGCAGCGCATTGGTGCCGGTCGCGCTGAGCATGCCACCCGCAGTGCGCAGCGTGCCGGCGTCGACGTGGATCGAATCGGCGAATGTGGTGCCGCCACCCAGGTCGAGGGTGTTGCCCTTGAGGTTCAGCGCACCGTTGGTGCCGACGGTGCCACCGGCTCCGTTGAGCGTGGCAGTGTCCAGCGTCAGGGCGTTGGCCGCGGTGATCGAGCCGGCGGTGTTGTCGAGCGCGCTGGCGGTAAGTGCCAGCGTGTCGGCGGCGGTCATCTGGCCGTTGGCATTGTCGACACTGCCGGCGTTCACCGTCAGTGCGGTGGCCTGGATGCCGGTCGAGGCGGTCTCGCCTGCGGCTGCGCGCGTGTCGCGGTTGATCACGGTCCCGGCCCGGATGCCGAGGACGCCCCCCGTCGCGATGGTACCGCGGGTGTTGTCCAGCGTCGTACCGACGGTGAAAGCGGACGCACCGGTGCCGGCCGCGCTGATCGTGCCGTCGGTGTTGGTGAGCGATCCGGCATTGAGCAGCACCACGCCGGTCGTGCCGATGGTGCCGGCGGTATTGTCGAGGTGGTCGCGCGCGGTGATCGCCAACGGGCCGGTGCCGGCGGCCCTGAGCTTGCCCCCGGCCGTGGTCAGCGTTCCGGTGTCGATGGCAACGCGCTGGGCTACCGCCGTGCCGTTACGCAGGTTCGTCGTGTTGCCGGTGATCGACAATGCACCGTTGCTGGCGAGCTTTCCGCCGGTGCCTTCAAGCGTAGCCGCGTCGATGGCGAGCGTGCGCGCGCCGGTCTGCTGCACGGTGCCGCCGGCATTGCCGAGCGTGGCAGCGGTAATCGACAGGTCGCCGTCGCTGGAAATCGTGCCGCCGTCGCCGTTGTCGAGGGCACCGGACACGGTCAGCGTGTTCGCATCCGCCCCGGTGGCGGCGATGCTGCCGCCACGGTTGTCGAAGCTAACTGCGTTGAGTGTCACCTGCGTCGCGCTCAAGGTCGCGCCGCGATGATCGACATTGCCGACCGACACGGTCGCCGCGCCGTTGGTGACAATCGCGCCGTCCGCACCGCGTAGGGTGCCAACGCCGACGGACAGCCCGCCAGCGCCCGCGTGTTCGATGCGGCCGCGTTCGTTGACCACCACATCGCCGCTGACGTCGAGCGCGTTGGCGTTGGTCGCCAGCGTACCGTCGGTGTTGTCGAACGTGCTGGCATGGATACGCGCATCGGTCGTGCCGCTGTGGCTGAGGGTGCCGGCGCGGTTACTGATCGTCTGCGCATCGAGGTCCAGCGCGCCGCCGACTTCGAAGCGGCCGGCGTCGTTGCCGATGCGATTGGCATGCACACGCGCATCGCCGGTGACCGTCAGCTCGCCGCCGTCGTTGAACAGATCGCCCTGCGTGATCACCAGTTGCCCGAGGCCCAGGTGACCGCCGCTGTTGTCGATGCCGGTGATTGTGTTGAGTTGGACGCCACCGCCGGCGTTGATCTTGCCGCCGTCGTTGTTCAGGGACCCGGCGATCTTGAGCGCGCCGTCGGCCAGCACTTCCGGTTGCGGCAGGACGATTTCACTGCCGTCCGATCCACCACCGGTTGAGCCGCCGCTGTCGCTGCCGCCTGTCGTGCCGCCACCGCCAGTGGAACCGCCGCTCGTGCTGCCACCGTCGCCCGTCACCGGCTCGGACAGTCCGATGCGGCCACCGTCGCGGTTGCTCACCGACTGCGCGGTCAGCGCCAAAGTCTGCAAGCCCGTCTGCCCGATCGTGCCGCCACGGTTGGCGAGCGCGGTCGCGTTCATTTCGACGCGCTGCGCGTTAAGCGTGCCGCCGCTGTTGTCTACGTCCGCACCGGTCGTGATGACCGCCTCACGGCCGGCGCTGATCGTGCCGGCGTTCGCCACGCCGCCGGTGGTGTCGATGCGGGTGTTCGTCTGCGCCTGCAGCTTGCCGGTGTTTTCGAGGCGCCCATCGGCGGTGACGATCAGCTCACCGGCCTGCGCGCCGATCGTGCCGGCATTACGCACGCCCACGCCTTGCTCGGTGCCGAGCAAGGTGATTTTGTTGGCGTACATGCCGCCCAGCGCGCTCGCATCCAGCGCGAACTGCGGCGCGGGGCCATCGCCCGCGTGCGCCGAGACCTGTGTGCGGTCGGCGCTGACGGTGTTGGCGCCCAACGTCGCCTGCAACTGCTGCGCCCAGACCTTGCCGTTGAGTTCCAGCGAACGCGCGATCAGGTCGGTGTAGTCCGCACGCGTCGTGTCCAGGCCGGCGCCGTCGACACGGATCGCGCCGTTGCCGACGCGGTAGCCGTCCAGCGAACCACCGTTGAACACCGGCGTGCCGGTGGTCAGCGTCACGCGGCTGGCATTGATGAAGCCTGCACCGTTGGCCTGGATGCCGGCAGGGTTGGCGATCACCACCGCCGCACGGTCGCCCGCCACTTCCACGAAGCCATTGAGCTGGCTGGCGGGACCGTTCACCTCGTTGAGGATCACCTTCGCCGTACCGGTGGCCAGGAACGGATTGCCCTGCACCTGCCCACCCAGCGCCGTGTCCGCGCCTGCGCGCGAGTTGTTGAGGATGGCGCCCTGGCTGCCAACGTCGAACTGCGAGTAGCGATTACGCGAGACGCCCGCCGCGCTGGGCGTGGTGATGTTGATCAACGGCGCACCGCTGGGCGCTTCGACCACCATCGGCCGCTGGTCGCCGGGTGCGGCGCGATCCACGAGGATGCGACCCTGCGCTTCCTGCGCCATCAAAGGCGATGAAAGCATGACCATGCCCAACGCCCACCACAGCGCGAACCGCAGCGGCGGCACCGTGCCGACCACCGCACCGCCCGTGCCGCCGCGCGCGAGTCCACGCGGCGCGCTCACCAGCTCGGACACCACCTGCCAGGCGCCGACGGCGAGATTGAAGATCACACGGTAGATGCGGTTCATTGCAGCAGTTCCTTAATTCTTGATTCTTGTTGGTTGACGCAGGTACGACGTGTTTGCGTGAAGCAGCGTCGCCATGACCCGTCTCTTCAGCGGAGACGGCCGGAACGACAAAGGCTCAGTACTGCCAGCCCAGACTGAAACCGAGCGTGGTGTAGGCGGTCTGGAAGCCATCGGGTTGGTAGATCGGCGCGCCGAAGAACACGTCCCAGTAGCCCCGGCCGAACCCGCCGCGCAGTCCGATCACGCCGCCGGCGAGTTCGTCGCCGAATTGCCACCGCGTCGACGGGCCGCCGACGTGGCCGTAGTCCAGCCCGAGATACAGTTCCTGGCCGCCGCCGAGCGACAGCGCAAAGGTGTTCTGCAGCGTCCAGCCACGCTCGCCGGCGATGGACAACTCGCCGTCGAAGCCGCGCACCGTGTAGCGCCCGCCGATCGCGAAGCGGTCCTGCGGCACCAACGGCGTTCGGTTCCATTGCGCACGCCACGCGCCGGTGTAGCGCAGCTGCTGCGCACCGACCTTGAATGGCACGTTGAGCTGCGCGCTGGCGGTGATGAGCTCGGGGCGTGAGGTGCCTTCCAGCGGACATTGCGCGGGCGGCGTGCGGCCCTCGACCGGGTTCTGCTGCTCGTAAATGCACGCCTGCTGACCCACCTCTTCGGGCGATTCCAGCGCACCGAACGCACCAGTGCCGCGCTTGTAGCCGACATCGGCATCGAGCACCGCTCGGCCGATGAACTGCTTCCACGTCAGACCGAGCGCCCAGCCCGCCATGCGTCGGCGCTGCACTTCGATCTCGGTGTCGTCGATGAAATTTTTCGAGTCGCGCAGCCAGCCGGTGCCGTAGGCGCCGATCTTGGTGCGCGCATTGCGGAACAGCATGCGCGCCGCCCGCAGTTCGGCGTTCTCGCTGCTGCCGGCATAGGTGTAGGTTTCGAACGGACCGGCGACGTCCTGCCGGTAGTCGTAGCCGCTCGCGGTAGCGCCGAAGGACCAGTAGTTCACCGGCACGTCGTAGTGCGCCGTCCAGCTTTCGGTGCCGCGACCTTCGCCATTGAAAACGTCGTGACCGACGTTGACGTAGAACAGGTCGTTCCACATCCACCAGTCGTCCAGCGACAGCGTGGCGCCGCCCTGCAGCTTGCCCGTCGATTCGCTGCCGGAGTCGTCAAGCGTCAGCCCGAACCGGAACGGCGAACGCTGTTGCCAACTGATCACCAGATCGCTCTCGCCCGGCTGCACGCCGTCACCTTCGGCCGGCACGATCTGGATGTCGGCCGCCACGGTCGGGATGCGCTGGAAGTTCTCCAGTGCCTGCTCGATGTCGCGCAGATTGAGCAGATCGCCCGGCTTGGCCGGCACCGCATTCCACCACGTCGCACGCGAGTCGGTGCCCGCGGCGAAGCGCACGGCGCGCACGCGGCCGGGAATCACTGTCAGCGACAGCGTGCCCGAAGTCAGGTCCTGCGGCGCGGCCAGCACGCGTGTGGTCACGTAACCTTTGGCCACGATCGCGTTCTGCACGCGCTTCATGACCACGTTGATGCCCTGGGTGCCCAGGCAGCGGCCGAGCGCGGGATCGTCAGACGGGTTGGCCGCTTCCAGCGCCCACGCAAACGTGTCGGCGTCCTCGCCTTCGAAGACGATGCTGCCGATGGGGAAGCAAGGAGATTCCTCGGCCGGAAGGCGCTCGATCCCTACGGCGCGCGGCTGCAACCGCACATCCGGCGACTGCTCCTGTTGCTCGCGCAGGGCGCGCTCGCGCTCCTGCTGACGCAGCAACTCCTGTGCGTTCGGTCCTACCTGCGCCATGGCCAACGACAGCGGCGCCAGCGCCAATGCCACGCCCATCCACTGCTTGCGGCCACTCATCTGGCCGCGTGTCCTTCCACTGCCCACTTCCGTTATGTCCCTGTTCCGTTCAAACCAAACCACAACACCGAGCAGGCACAAACACCCTACCTGCGACGTCTGTCACAGGTAGTTCCCAGTGCGGGCAGCGTGGTGGGTGCGTACTCTTCCACGGTCATGCTAGGTAGTGAACGACGTGCTCGGTATGGGAAACATCCGAAACGGCGGGCCGAGCGTCGCCGCTTCGCTTTCCACAGCCGGTTCGCCGGCGGACGGCGGCTCGTGCGCGCCGCCCGGGCGACTGGAAGTACGGACATTGGTGCGCGTCTGGAATCCCGCTTACGAGGCGCACGCTGAAAGACGGCTACACAGCCGTCGCAGGCGCAACCGCGACAACTTGCCTGTGGCGGCAACAGCAAGGTGGTAGCGCTGGATCTCTGAAGAGCACCGGGGCGAGACGTCGCCGGCGGTGCTTTCAAAGCCCGCTCCACTCTCAAGGGGTTACTGGACTCAGGAACAGATCAGGAATTTGCGGCTGACTTGGAAGCTGCCGATCAAAACGACGCAGCTTCATGTCCGAATGCTCATGGCCTTGCCGATGCTCCGTGAGCTCAAAGCTCAGAGCTCCTTCAGCGAGGAGCGCGAATGGCCTGGTCGGAATACGAACTCCGAGCGATCAGCAGACCGGGTTTCGGGACGCGGAAAATCGCAGTGTTCCGTTTCGGAGATACGAATCGCGAGCTTTGGATGTTCCTGCGATTGAACGGGTCTATCTTGGCACTCGAAACATCGCGCAAACCGAAGTAACCGAGTCGCTTCTTCGCAACAATGAATTCCCGAGGGGTCGAGGTGCTTAGGTCCCAAGCGTCGTATCGATAGCGACCACACAAACAGCCCAAGCATCATCCGTTCTACGGACACAGCTGCGGAGGCTAACGATGCGGCTGCGCAAGCCATCGACTATGTGGTGGGCCGTGATGGATTCGAACCATCGACCAGCGGATTAAAAGTCCGATGCTCTACCGACTGAGCTAACGGCCCACTTGAAGATCGGCGTCCGCGGTGCGGAGCGCGTGCCCGGCGTTGCGCCGGGGCGTGCATTCTAGCGCAGGGCGGCGTGACGGTGCAGGTGATGCGGCGTCGGCGCCGCTGAGGACACGTTCAGACGTAACGGGTGGGATCGGCGACGCCGGCGGCGGCGAAGCCTTCCGCGCGCAGGCGGCAGGCGTCGCAGTGGCCGCAGGCACGGCCTTCGTCGTCGGCCTGGTAGCACGAGACGGTCTGCGCGAAGTCAACGCCCAGGCGCACGCCTTCGCGCACGATGTCGGCCTTGCTCATGAACTGAAGCGGCGCGTGGACGCGAATGCCGGCGCCTTCGACACCCGCCTTGGTCGCCAGATTGGCAAGCTTCTCGAACGCCTCGACGAATTCCGGACGGCAATCGGGATAGCCGGAGTAATCCACGGCATTGACGCCGCAGAAGAGGTCGGTCGCTCCGAGCACTTCCGCCCAGCCCAGCGCGACCGACAGCATGATCGTGTTGCGCGCCGGCACGTAGGTGACCGGAATCGCGTCCTTCGGCGCGTCCTGCCCGACGGCATGGCCGTCGGCATCCGTGGGCACCGTGATGGCCTCGTCCGTCAGGGCCGACCCGCCGATGCTGCGCAGGTCCACGTTGACCGTCTTGTGCGCGACGGCACCGAGCGAGTCCGCGACGCGCTGCGCGGCATCGAGCTCCGACGTGTGGCGCTGACCGTAGCGCACGCTCAGCGCATGCACGGCGAAGCCCTGCGCGCGCGCGATGGCGACGACGACGGCGGAGTCCATCCCGCCCGAAACGAGGACGACGGCTTTTTTCATGGTGTTTCCTCGAGGCCGAGCCGGCTCAGCGGCCGGGCTCGTCGTTCCACAGAATCTTGTGCAGTTGCAGCTGGAAACGCACCGGCAGGCGCTCGGCGACGATCCAGTCGGCCAGATCGCTCGGCTTGATCTGCGCGAAGCTCGGCGAGAACAGCACGTCGCAGACCTCCGTCAGGCGATGTTGGGCGACGATGTCCTTCGCCCAGTCGAAGTCTTCGCGCGAACAGATGACGAACTTGACCTGGTCATGCGGCGTCAGCAGCGGCAGGTTCGACCACAGATTGCGATGAACCTCCATCGAGCCCGGCGTCTTGATGTCGAGCACGCGGGATACGCGCGGATCGACATCGGCGATGTCGATGGCGCCGGACGTTTCCAGCGAGACCTCATACCCTTCGTCGCACAGGCGCCTGAGCAGGCCGATGCAGCGCTTCTGCGAAAGCGGCTCGCCGCCGGTCACGCAAACGTGGCGGGCGCCGTGGCGGGCGACCTCGGCCAGGATGTCGTCGATCTGCCACCACTCTCCGCCGTGGAAGGCGTAAGCGGTGTCGCAATACTGGCAGCGCAGCGGGCAACCGGTCAGGCGAACGAAGACGGTCGGCCAGCCGATCGCACGGGCTTCGCCCTGCAGGGACAGGAAGATTTCGGTGATGCGCAGCCGGTCGGGCGATGCGGCGGCCGCATCGAGGGGGACGGCGTTCATGCCGCTATTTTAGCGGATCAGCGCAGGCGGCCGAGCTGGATCGCGTTGAGGCGGTCGCTGGCGGTGCGGGCGGCGTCGGTGCCGGGGTATTTCGCCGAGACGTCCGCGAGCGTGCGCTCGGCGGCCTCGACCTGCTTCTGGTTGAACTGCGACAGGCCGATCTTGAGCATCGCGCCGGGGGCCTTGTCGTGGGTCGGGTAGCGCTCCAGCAGCGACTGGAACTGCAGCTGCGCCATCTGGTAGTTCTGGGTGACGTAGTAGCTTTCGCCCAGCCAGTACAGCGCATTGGGCGTGTAGGCGCCCTCGGGGTGGGTCTCGATGAAGCTCTGGAACAGGCGGGCGGACTCGACGTAATCGCCGGCCTTGAGCGCATTGAAGGCGGCGTCGTAGGCCACGCGCTCGTCGGCGTTCCTGGCGATAGCGCCCTTGTCGCCGTAGACCGCCGGCGGGCGGTCCTTGGCCGCTGCGGACGGCGCGGCGGGCTTGTTGCCCGCCGGCGCCGGCGCGGTGCCGGGAGCGGGCGGGACGACCGCGCCGCTCTCCAGCCGGTTGATGCGACCGTCCAGGTCCAGGTACTGGGCCTTGGAACTCTGCAGCAGCTGCTGGTTCTGCTGTTGCAGCTCTTCGACCTGCGAACGCAGGGTCTGGATCTCGTTGCGCAGCTGCGTGACCTGGTTGAGCAGGTCCACGTTGCCCTGGTTGTTCGCCGCCTGCTGTTCGAGAACAGCCACGCGGTCGGCCAGGCTGGCACGCTGGGCGAAGGCAGGTGCAGCGGCCACGAGGGCCGCTGCGAATGCCATGGCGAGTACGGTCTTGCGCATCATCAACGCTTACTTCGCGGTGTAGACGATCTCGACGCGACGGTTCTTGGCCCAGCAGTCCTCGTTCGAGTCCGTGCAGACCGGGCGCTCTTCGCCGTAGCTGGTCACGGTGATCTGGCTGCCCGAGCCACCGTTGGCCTGGACGGCCGACGACACGGCGTTGCCGCGGCGCTCGCCCAGACCCAGGTTGTACTCGCGGCTGCCGCGCTCGTCGGCATGGCCTTCCAGCGTCATGCGCGAGGACGGACGGTCACGCAGGTACTTGGCGTGGCAGCCGACGATGGCCTGGAACTCCGGACGCAGGGTGTCCTGGTCGAAGTCGAAGTACACGACGCGCTGGCGCAGGCAGGCGTCGGTGTCGAGGTCGTTCGGACCGTACACGCCCGAGGTGGTGGGCTGCTCGGTCTGGGCCGGCGGCGGGGTGGTTTCGGCAACCGGGGTTTCCTTGACCTTCTTGGAGCAGGCCACGGCCGCGGTGCACAGCACGGCGGCGAGCAGGATACGAGTGGTGTTATTCATGGTTGTTCCTCGTCAAATCGGGCGTGGGACAGATCGGGGCAAACAGCTATCAGCAATACACCGCTTTGGTTATATCAACGCGGCAAACGGAATGGCCCCCAGGCCGGCTCACGCACGTCCCCATCCGCCAGCACCAGGCGCTGGCGCACCCGGCCGTCGGACGATACGGCGTAGAGCACGCCCCGGCGGCCCTCGCGCGCAGCATAAAGGATCATCGCCCCGTTGGGTGCAAAGCTCGGCGACTCGTCCAGCGAGCCGGGCGAAAGTGTGCTCCACCGCGCAGCACCGAGGCTGCTGTCCATCAGCGCGATGCGGTAGTTGTTGCCGCTTCCCTGGGCGGTGGCGATCTTCTTGCCGTCGAACGACACGCTCGCGCTGGCGTTGTAGCTGCCCTGGAAGGTCACGCGGGTCGCGCTGCCGCCGCTGGACGGCACCGAATAGATCTGCGGACGCCCGCCGCGATCGGAGGTGAAGTAGATCGTGCTGCCGTCGGCGCTCCAGGTCGGCTCGGTGTCGATGGCGAAATGGTTGGTCAGCTGGGTCAGGTTCTTGCTGCCCAGGTCCATCACGTAGATCTCCGGGTTGCCGGTGCGCGAGAGCGTCAGCGCGAGGCGACGGCCATCGGGCGAGAACGACGGCGCACCGTTGATGCCACGGTACTTGGCCACCAGTTCGCGCGCGCCGGTGGCGATGTTCTGGATGTAGATCGACGAGTTGCCGCCTTCGAAGCTGACATACGCCAGGCGGTTGCCGTCCGGGCTCCACGAGGGCGACAACAGCGGCTCGGGCGAGCGCACGACGGTCTGCGGATTGAAGCCGTCCGAGTCGGCGACCATCAGTGCGTACTGCGCGCCGCGTCCGCTGCCGGTGGCGGTGACGTACGCGATGCGGGTGAAGAACGCCCCGCGCACACCGGTGATCTTCTCGTACACGGCATCGGCGATCTGGTGCGCGACGTCGCGCATCGCATTGGCGCGCGCGGTCAGCGCGAAGCCGAGCAGGCGCTGCTGCTTGGCCACGTCGAACAGTTCGTATTCGACGCGGTAGCTGCCCGCGCCGGCATCGAGGACGCGGCCCACGACGATGTAATCCTGGTTGAGCGCGCGCCAGGTCGGGTAATTGATCTCGCCGCCGCGCGTGGGCTTCTCGACGATGTCAGCCACCGGGAGGGGGCGGAACTGGCCGGACCGCGCCAGGTCCGCGGCCACCACCTCGCCGATGTCGGTCTGCGGTGCGGTCGCGCCGCCCTGGTAGGGCATCGGGACGACCGTGATCGGCAGGGCTGCGGCGTTGCCGCCGACGATGTCGATCTCCAGCCCTTGCTGGGCCATGGCGGACAGGGGCAGCAACAGGGCCAGCAGGGAAGCCAGCCAGGCGAGGGATCGTTTCATCGGCACTCCAGTCTTCAATCCGTTCGGTTGGCGGATCGCGGGCGGCAATCCGTTCAGCTTTGTAATTGTTAACGCCGACAGGTGAACGCCGCCTCAAAGCTGAACCTTGCGTCCCGCCGCGGCACGGCGCGGTTCGCGGCCGCTTGGCGGCCTCAGCGGTCCTGCGCGGTGAAGTTCAGCGTCAGGTTGCGGGCGAACACCGACTCGAAACCGGCGTACGGCAGGGGCTGGGCCTTGAGGACGGCGGCTTCGATCGAGCGCCGGCCCTGCTCATCGTAGGCGCAGGGCGATGACACTTCCGCGCTCATCACCTGCCCGCCCGGCAGCTGCCGGATCACCAGCGTGCAGCGCGCGCCCACCGGCACCGTTTCCGGACGCGTCCACTTCGCGAGGATCGCCTCCTGCAGGGCTGCCGCGTAGCGCGCTTTCAGGCCCGTGTCGACACCGTTGTTGCCCGGCGGCGGGCCGGCGGCATCGCTGCCGCTGCTGGGCGAGGTCTCCGACGCCTGGCGCGCCCGGACATCGGCGATCTGGCGCAACCGCTGCTCGGCCAGGTTGGCCTCGCGTGCCGCCTGTTCGCGCTTCTTGCGGATCTCGGCAAGCTTCTGCTGGCGCTCCTGTTCCTGCTGCGCGGCCAGCCGGCGTTGCTGTTCGACTTCCTGCTGGCGCTTCTGCTCCGTGAGGTCGACCTGCTCCTGCTTGCGCTTGAGCTCCTGTGCCTTCTTTTCCTCGGCCGGCGTCGGGGTCGGGGTCTCGACCACCGCTTCCTGGTTCTCGGTATCCGGCACCGGGATGAAGTCCTGCGCCTGCTGCTGCGGTGGCGCGACCGCGTCCTGCGGCACGGGTTCGGGCAAGGGCTGCGGCAGCGGCGCGACGTCTTCCGGCTCCGGCGGCGGCGGGATCTCCTCCTCCACCGGCTTGGGCCGATCGCGCAGCGTGCGCTGCATCGCCGGCGACAGCGCGTTGGCGTCGATCAGTTCGGCCGCGACCGGTGAACCGGCCACGGACACCGGCGCGCTCGAGCGCGTCCAGAACAGGCCGATGAACATCAGCGCGAACAGCAGCACATGCAGCAGCAGCGCCGCGATGATCGCCTGCGTGGTGTCTGCGCGCGTTTCCCGCATCAGCGACGGCCCTGGCCCTGCGTGGCCTGGTCAGGCTGGCTCATCAGTCCGACCTTCTTGACGTTGGCGCCCTGCAGCAGCACCAGCGCGTCCATGACCTTCTGGTAGTTGGCCTTCGCGTCGCCCGCGACGAAAACGGCCACGTCGGGGTTCTGCGACACGATGCCGCGCACCTTGGCGGTCAGGGTTTCGGCGGTGACGGCCTCGTTGCTGCCGGCCTTCACCGTCAGGAAGTAGTTGCCGGCGGCGTCGACGCTGACGATCACCGGATCCTTCTTTTCCTGGATCGACTTCGCGTTGGACTGCGGCAGGTCGATGTCCACGCCGAGGTTGAGCAGCGGCGCGGTGACCATGAAGATGATGAGCAGCACGAGCATGACGTCGATGTACGGCACGACGTTGATCTCGGCCTTGAGCTTGCGCTTGCGATGGCGGCGCGCGGAGATTCCGGCCATGGCTTCCTCAGGTGGCCCGGCGCGTCAGCGGCCAGGGCGGCAGTTGAAGAGTCCGCACGTCGGCGTGCGGGCTTTTGCGAGGGATCGGCATCAGGTCTCGTCGACCTGGCGCTGCAGGATCGAGGAGAACTCTTCGGAGAACGCGTCGTAACGCACGGCGATGCGCTCGACCTTCGTCGCGAAACGGTTGTACGCCCACACCGCCGGGATGGCCGCGAACAGGCCCATCGCGGTGGCGACCAGCGCCTCGGAGATGCCCGGCGCGACCGTGGCGATCGTCGCCTCCTTCATGTTCGCCAGGCCCTGGAACGAAATCATGATGCCCCACACCGTGCCGAACAGACCGACGTAAGGACTGATCGAACCGACGTTGGCGAGGAATTCCAGGTTGTGTTCCAGCCCGTCGATCTCGCGCGAACCGGTGGCGCGCATGGCGCGCTGCGCGCCTTCCAGCTGCATGCGGCTGTCGGCGCCGCGACGCTGGCGCAGGCGGCTGAACTCACGGAAGCCCGCTTCGAAGATCGCTTCCAGGCCGGCGATGTCGCGATTGCGTTCGGTCGCGCCGGCGTAGAGCTTGGACAGCTCGGCGCCGGACCAGAAGCGCTCTTCGAACTGGTCGGCTTCGCGCGCGGCGCGGTCGAGCACGCGCTTCTTGCGGAAGATGATCACCCAGGAAGCGATGGACCCGAAGAGCAACAGCAGCATCACCAGTTGCACCGGGATGCTCGCGTGCAGCACCAGGGTGAGCAGGTTGAGGCTGTTTTCGCCGGCCGCACCGGCCGTCACGGCCTGCGCGGCATTGGCCGCGGCGTTGGCGGCGTCTTCCGGAAGGGCCTCGACCGTCGTGGCCTGCAGGGCGGTCAGCAGTGGCGTCATGCTTGGTTCTCCGTGCCCGTCGAACGGGACTGTCTGAACATGTGTCCCGAGGGACGTGTGTCTCTAACGAATGCGTATCGAGTTCGGGGTGAACGCGCGGACGCCGATCAACGCGGCCGTTCGAGCGCCTTGAGCTCGTCCAGCAGCGGCGAGGGAATCCCGCGCGGGCGGAAACCGCCGGCATCGAGCGCCGCCACGCGCACCTGCGCGGTCAACAGCACCTCGTCGCCGCGGCGGATCGTCTGCGCGAAAACCGCGCTCGCGCGCCGACATTCCGTGAGCTCGACCTCCACGGCCAGCGCATCGTCCAGACGCGCCGGCTTGAGGAAATCGATCTGCATCGCGCGCACCGCGAACACCAGATCGTGCTCGCGCCGCAACAGTTCCTGGCCGTAGCCATGGGCGCGCATCCACTCGGTGCGGGCGCGCTCCATGAAAGCCAGGTACTGCGCGTGATAGACCACCCCACCCGCGTCGGTATCTTCCCAATAGACGCGTGTCGGCCAACTGAACGCCGCCCCAATCGCCGGATCGTGTGCCACGTCAGGGCTCCTCGAACAGGCCGCCCGTGCCGGGGCGGGGTTTGAGGCCGATGTGCCGGTAGGCCTTCGGCGTGGCCATGCGGCCGCGCGCGGTGCGCACGAGGAATCCCTGCTGGATCAGGTACGGTTCGATGACATCCTCGATCGTGCCGCGCTCCTCGCTCAGCGCCGCGGCCAGCGATTCCACGCCGACCGGGCCGCCGTCGAACGAATCGACGATGGTGTGCAGCAGGCGACGGTCGATCTCGTCGAAGCCTTCCGGATCGACCTTGAGCATCGCCATGGCCGCGTCGGCGACCTCGCGCGTGATCGCCCCGCCCGCGCGGACCTGGGCGTAATCGCGCACCCGTCGCAGCAGGCGGTTGGCGATGCGCGGCGTGCCGCGCGAACGACGGGCGATTTCCCCCGCGCCTTCGGGCTCGCACGAAATCCCGAGGATCTGCGCCGAACGACGCACGATGCGCGTGAGCTCCTCGGGGTTGTAGAACTCCAGCCGCTGCACGATGCCGAATCGGTCGCGCAGCGGCGCCGTCAGCAGGCCGGCGCGGGTGGTCGCGCCAATCAGGGTGAAAGGCGGCAGGTCGAGCTTGATCGAACGGGCGGCGGGGCCCTCGCCGATCATGATGTCGATCTGGTAATCCTCCATCGCCGGATAGAGGACTTCCTCGATGGCCGGCGAGAGGCGGTGGATCTCGTCGACGAACAGCACGTCATGCGGCTGCAGGTTGGTCAGCAATGCGGCCAGATCGCCCGCCTTCTCGATCACCGGCCCCGACGTCTGGCGCAGGTTCACGCCCAGTTCGTTGGCGATGACGTGGCTCAGCGTGGTCTTGCCCAGGCCGGGCGGCCCGAAGATCAGCACGTGGTCCAGCGCCTCGCCGCGCGCCTTGGCCGCCTCGATGTAGATCTTCATCTGCTCGCGCACCGGCTGCTGGCCGAGGTATTCGTCCAGCCGCTTGGGCCGGATCGAGGCCTCGATGGCCTCGTCCTCGCGCGTGGCGGCGGCGGCGATGATGCGGGAGTCGTTCATGGGTCGATTGTAGAAGGCGGAACCCGGGACAGGGGACGCCGAACCCGTGCGCTGGATGACGTTCGCCGCATCTCTGTTGCCGAAAGTGATGACCGTCGCGCTACGGCGGGGTCAGGCGGCTGTGTATTCACGGGGCCCGGCCCCCGGGTTCCGGGTCCCGCATGGACATCAGATCTCCACCTGCGCGCCGAGCTCCACCAGCCGGTTCCCGGGAATCCGGAAGAACCCGGTCGCCGGCGCGGCATTGCGGTGCATGAAGGCGAACAGGCGGTCGCGCCAGATCGGCATGCCGCGATGCCGGCTCGCGACGACGGTTTCGCGACTCGCGAAATACGTCGTGTCCATCGGATCGAAATACGTGCCGCCGGCGTCGCACGAGCGCATCAGCGCGAGCGGCACGTCGGGCACTTCCATGAAGCCGAAGCGGACCAGCACGCGGTAGAAGTCCTCACCGGCGATCGATTCGATCTTCAGTCGCTTCTCGCGCGGCGCGTAGGGGATGTTGAGCGTTTCCACGGTCAGGAACACGTTGCGCTCGTGCAGCACCTTGTTGTGCTTGAGGTTGTGCAGCAGCGCGTGCGGCACGACGCCCTTGTCGGCGGTCATGAAGATCGCCGTCCCCGGCACGCGCACGGGCGGCGCGAGCATCAGGCCGGGCAGGAAGGTGTCCAGGCCGATACCTTCCTTGCGCACTTCGTCGTGCAGCAGTTCACGGCCGCGACGCCAGGTGCGCAGCAGGGTGAACACGACCACGCCCAGCAGCAGCGGGAACCACGCGCCGTCGAAGAACTTGGCGCCGTTGGCGACCACGAAGCCCACGTCGACGATGAAGAAGACCAGGCACAGCGGCAGGACCCACGTGCGCCAGCGCGGCCACAAGGCGCGTGCGACCAGCGCCAGCAGCAGGGTGTCGATCAGCATCGTCGCCGACACCGAAATGCCGTAGGCCGTCGCCAGCGCGGTGGAGCTGCGGAACGCCAGCACGACCGCCAGCACGGCGACCATCAGCAGCCAGTTGATGCCGGGCACGTAGATCTGGCCGATGGTTTCCTGCGAGGTGTGCTTGATCTGCATGCGCGGGATGTAGCCCAGCTGCATCGCCTGACGCGATACCGAGAAGGCGCCCGTGATCACCGCCTGCGAGGCGATCACCGCCGCCATGGTCGCCAGCACGATCATCGGGTACAGCGCCCACGAAGGGACCGCTTCGAAGAAGGGGTTCTTGACGGCGGACGGATGCCCCAGCACGAAGGCACCCTGCCCCAGGTAGTTGAGCATCAGGCACGGCAGGACGAAGGTGTACCAGGCGTACCGGATCGGGCGCTTGCCGAAATGGCCCATGTCTGCGTACAGCGCTTCGCCGCCGGTGACGGCCAGCACCACCACGCCCAGGATCAGCACCGAATGCGAGCCGTGCTCGATGAAGAACCGCGCGCCCCACATGGGGTTGAGCGCCTTGAGTACTTCGGGCGCCTCGATGATGTTGTAGATGCCGATCGCGGCCAGCGAAACGAACCACAGCGTGGTGATCGGGCCGAAGATCTTTCCGACCTTCTCGGTTCCGTGGCGCTGGGCCAGGAAGAGGACCAGCAGGATCACCACCGTGATCGGCACGATGAACCGGTGCAGACCGGGTGCGGCCACTTCGAGGCCTTCTACCGCGCCGAGCACCGAGATCGCCGGCGTGATCACGCTGTCGCCGAAGAACAGCGACGCGCCGAAGATGCCGAGGATGCCGATGACATACGCCGAACGCGATCCCTTCGGCAGCGTGCGTTGCGCCAGGGTCATCAGCGCCATGATGCCGCCCTCGCCGTTGTTGTCGGCGCGCATGATGATCGTCACGTACTTCAGGGTGACCACGATCATCAGGGCCCAGAACACCAGCGACAGGATGCCGAGCACCGTGTCATGGTTGCTCACCAGCCCGAAGTGCGGCGAGAACGCTTCCTTCAAGGTGTACAGCGGACTGGTGCCGATGTCGCCGAAGACCACGCCGATGGCGCCGATCACCAGGCTCGCAAGGCCCTGTTTTCCGTGGGCAGCGTGGCCGTGACCGGCGGGTGAGGAAGGAACGGAACTGGACATGGGAGCGTCTGCGTGAGGCCGCCTGGCGGCCGTGGCTCAACGAAGCGCGGACTTTAGCGCTTTGCGGATGATGGCGGCAGCGTCGTCGCCGGCTTCCGTGGCTTCGCGCGCCATGCGCACGGCCTCGGCGGGCTTGTAGCCCAGTTGTTGCAAGGCGATCACCGCCTCGCTCTGCGCGTCGCCGGCACCGCCCGGTGCGGTCAGCGTCGCGCCCGCGCCGGCCAGATCGGCCGCGCGATCGCGCAGTTCCACGACCATGCGCTCGGCGGTCTTCTTGCCGATGCCGGGAATGCGCGTCAGCGCGGTGATGTCGCCGGCCTGCACTAGGCGGGCGAACTCGTCCACGGACACGCCCGACAGCACCGCCAGCGCGATCTTCGCGCCGATGCCGGAGACCTTCTGCACGTCGCGGAACAGCCGGCGCTCGCCCTCGCGCAGGAAGCCGTACAGCGAGACGCTGTCCTCCTTCTGCGCGTAATGCGTGAACAGCGACACCTCGCGCCCCAGGTCGGGCAGGTCGTAGAAGGTGCTCATCGGCGCCTCGAGCTCGTACCCGACGCCGTGGACGTCGACGACGAGCCAGGGCGGCTGCTTCATCACGAGGGTGCCCTTCAGCCTTCCGATCATGCGCCGCGCCTCCTCAACAGATGGGTTGCCACGCCGGTGCGCGCCGCCGTAGCGCTCATATGGGCATGGGTGAGCGCGATCGCCAGTGCGTCGGCCGCGTCGGCCTGCAGCTTCGTGGGCGGAAGGTTCAGCAACAGTCGCACCATGTGCTGGACCTGCTCCTTGTCGGCCGCGCCGCGGCCGACGAGCGATTGCTTGATCACGCGCGGCGCGTACTCGTTCACGGGCAGGCGCCGGCGCACCACGGTCGCCAGCGCCGCACCGCGCGCGTGGCCGAGCTTCAGCGCCGACGTGGCCGACTTGGCCATGAACACGGTCTCGATCGCGATCTGCTGCGGCTGCCATTCGTCCAGCAGCGCTTCGAGCCCGTCGCAGAGCAGGCCCAGGCGCGAGGGGAAATCCTCCGCCTCCAGCAGCACCAGCGCCTGCGCGTGGACGTAGGTGCAGCGCCCGTCAGGGGCGACGTCGATGACGCCCACGCCGGTGCGCTGCGAACCGGGATCGATGCCCAGGATGCGGATCACGTGATTGGCCTGCGCCCGACCCGAGGTCAGGCGTAGGCGCCCTCGTCGAGATCGGCGTTGGAATAGACGTTCTGCACGTCGTCCATGTCTTCCAGCCAGCGCAGCAACTTGACCACCTGCTGCGCGGTTTCGCCGGTGACGGCGATGTCGTTGTCGGCGCGCATGGTCACTTCGGCGATGTCGGCACTCAGGCCGGCGGCTTCCATCGCCGACTTCACGCCGGCGAAGGCGTCCGGCGCGGTGATCACGTCGATCGCGCCGTCGTCGTAGACGACCACGTCGTCGGCGCCCGCCTCGATGGCGACTTCGGTGATCTTCTCTTCGTTCGCGCCGGCGGCGAACGACAGCACGCCCAGCTTCTTGAACATGAAGGACACCGAGCCGTCCGTGCCCAGGTTGCCGCCGAACTTGCCGAACGCGTGGCGCACGTCGGCCACGGTGCGGACCCTGTTGTCGGTGAGGCATTCCACGATGACGGCGACGCCGCCCGGGGCGTAGCCCTCGTAGCGGATCTCCTCGTACTCCACGCCCTCGAGTTCGCCGGTGGCCTTCTTGATGGCGCGCTCGATCACGTCCTTGGACATGTTGACCGCCAGGCCCTTGTCGATCGCCGCACGCAGGCGCGGATTGCCCGACGGGTCGCCGCCGCCGCTGCGCGCCGCGACGCCGATCTCGCGGATCACCTTGGTGAAGATCTTGCCGCGCTGCGCGTCCACCGCGTTCTTGCGCGCTTCGATGGAGGGACCTCTGCCCATGGAACCGTCCAGCTTCAATCGTGTCGAAGCGGGCAATTTTACTCGATCGGACCGGCGCTGCCGTGCACGGGGAAGCGCCCGTCGCGGAAGAAGCCCACCGCAAGCCGGAGCGCGTCGGGCGAGAACAGCAGGCCGGTATGGCTGGTGGGGATCACGACGTGGTCGGCCAGTCCGTCCAGACGGGTTTCCTCGACCGCGACGGTGCCGTCGTTATCGCCGTCGAACCGGCCAAAGTAGCGGCCCAGGCCCAGCGGCGTGCGGCCGGCGATGACGCCGACGTCGGCCCGGCCGTGCCACGGCGGGCATCCGGTACGCAACAGGCGCGCGCTGCGTCCCAGGTAGGCCCGGGTCCAGGCCTGCCCCGCCAGCGTCCTGGCGGCCGCGCTGCCGCGCAGGGGCGAACCGAGGCAGACGACGCGACGCACCGGCAGGTCGGGCTCGGATTCCAGCGCGCTCAGCGTCACCAGCCCGCCGAGACTGTGCGCCAGGACATGCGCCGGGTGCTCGCGCAAACGCCGGGCCAGCAGCGGCAGCGCCGCCTGCGGGCCGCCGGCGATCGTCGGATAGCCGAACAGCTCGGTCGCGAACCCCAGTTCGCGCAGCCGCCGCGCCAGCCATTGCATCGACAGCCTCGGCATCCACAGGCCGTGGATCAGCAGGACCTGGCGCAGTTCGGTGCGTTCGCTCATGCAGACGTGGGTGTGGGCAGCGCGCCCGGAATCAAATCGTCACGGCACGTTGCCCGCGGCTTCGACGCGTCCATCCAGGGGCGAAAGCTGCCGCCCTAGGCCTTACGCCGCAGGATGAACTCGTGGTCGCGCGTGTTGCCGACCACGAAATCGTAGTCGCCCACGCGCTCGAACCCGTGACGGGCATAGAACCGCTGCGCGCCGAGGTTCTCGCTCCACACGCCGATCCACAGCGTGCGCGGACCGTCGCGGAGCAGCCATGCCAGCGCGGCGTCGAACAGCCGCGACCCCCGGCCGCCGCCCTGATGATCGCGCAGCACGTACAGGCGCTTGAGTTCGCCGTCGGCCGGCGCGACCTCCGCGTGCGGCAGCGTGCAGGCGCCTGCCGTGGCGTAACCGATGGCCACGCCCTCGTCCTCCAGCAGCCACGTCGCGTATGCCGGGTCGGAAAGCAGCGAGGCCCACGCCGTCACGGCGTAGGCCTCGTCGAGGAAGTGCGACAGATCCTCCGGCGGATACAGGTGGCCGAAGGTCTGCGTGAAGCACGCCGACGACAGCGCCGACAGCGCCTGCGCGTCGGACGGAGTCGCGCGGCGCAGCTCCATCGTTACTCGTCGTCCTCTTCTTCCTCGTCGGACTCCTCGTCGTCCTCTTCGGCGTCCTCGTCCTCGTCCTCTTCCTCGTACTCGTCGCCGAAATCCTCACCGTCCCAGCGGAACTGGTCGTCCGGCACGAACGCCAGCGAGACGACGCCGGCCGCGCGCGTGCGCACCAGCCAGCCGCCGAACACCTGCGCGCGCTCGGTGACAAGGCCGGCACCGGCGGCCGAACCGGTTTCGCCGAGGGCTTCCCACTCCAGGTCAAACGGAACTTCGCTCATCGTTACTTCCCTTCCTTCTTTTCACGAATCTGGATGTGCACTTCCGCCAGCTGCGCGTCCGGCACCGGCGACGGCGCGCCGGTCATCAGGCATTGCGCGGTGGTGGTCTTGGGGAACGCGATCACGTCGCGGATCGACTCGGTGCCGGCCATCAGCGCCGCGATGCGGTCGATGCCGAACGCGATGCCGCCGTGCGGCGGCGCGCCGTACTTGAGCGCGTCGAGCAGGAAGCCGAACTTCGCTTCGGCTTCTTCCGCGCCGATGCCCAGCAGCTCGAACACCGCGCTCTGCATCTGCGGGCGATGGATGCGGATGGAGCCGCCGCCGATCTCGTTGCCGTTGAGCACCATGTCGTAGCCGCGCGAAACGGCGGTCGACGCGTTCGCACGCAGGTCATCGATGGAATCGACGGCCGGCGCGGTGAACGGATGATGCAGCGCGACGTAGCGGCCTTCTTCCTCGTCCCACTCGAACATCGGGAAGTCGGTGACCCATAGCGGCGCCCAGCCCTCGGCGACGAGGCCGAGGTCCTTGCCGAGCTTGAGGCGCAGCGCGCCCATGAAGTCCGACGCGGACTTGTACGTCGCCGCACCGAAGAAGATGGCGTCGCCCGTCGTCGCGCCCGTGGCCTGCACGATGGCCGACAGGGTCGCATCGTCCAGGAACTTCGCGATCGGCGAGTTGATGCCCTCGCGGCCCTTCGACGCATCCTCGACCTTCATCCATGCCAGGCCCTTCGCACCGAACTTTCCGGCGTAGGCGGCGTAATCGTCGATCTGCTTGCGGCTCAGCGTCGCGGCGCCCGGCACGCGCAGCGCGATGACGCGGCCGTCGGCGTGGTTGGCCCAATCGGTGAAGACCTTGAACTCGCACGACTTCACCAGCTCGGCGATGTCGGTGAACTCCAGCGCGATGCGCAGGTCGGGCTTGTCCGAGCCGTAACGGCGCATGGCTTCGGCGTAGGTCATGCGCGGGAACTCCGCGGCGAGCTCCACGCCCATCACTTCGCGGAACACGACGCGGATCATTTCCTCCACGGTGTCCTGCACGTCGCGCTCGGACACCCACGCGAATTCCATGTCGAGCTGCGTGAATTCCAGCTGGCGGTCGGCGCGCAGCGCCTCGTCGCGGAAGCAGCGCGCGATCTGGTAGTAGCGGTCGAAGCCGGCCATCATCAGGATCTGCTTGAACAGCTGCGGCGACTGCGGCAGCGCATAGAACTCGCCCGGATGCATGCGCGCCGGCACCAGGAAGTCGCGCGCGCCCTCCGGCGTGGCCTTGGTCAGGATCGGCGTCTCGATGTCCTGGAAGCCGCGCTCGTCGAGGTACCGGCGCAGCGCCTGCACCAGGCGGATGCGCGTGCGCATCATCTTCTGCATCTGCGGACGGCGCAGGTCGAGGTAGCGGTACTTCAGGCGGATGTCCTCGCCCGGGTTCTCGTGCGCGTGGAACGGCAGCGGCTCGGCCTTGTTGAGCACCTCGATCTTCGTCGCGACGACTTCGACCTGGCCGGTGCGGATCTTCGCGTTCACCGCTTCGCGCCGGCGAACCACGCCGGTGACGCGCAGGCAGTCCTCGTAGCCCACGCCGGCGGCGGCGGCGATCACGGCCGCGTTGGCCTCGCCCGCGCCCAGCGCCGCGTCCGTGGTCGGCTCGGCCACGATCTGCACGATGCCCTCGTGGTCGCGCAGGTCGATGAAGCACAGGCCGCCGAGGTTGCGGGCGACGTCGGCCCAGCCGCACAGGGTGACGGTCTGGCCGATCAGGGCCTCATCGATGAGGCCGCAGAAGTGGGTACGCATGGGGGCTCCGGGTTGCGCTACAGCGGATTACGGTCCGACCGCATGGCCGGAGAACTGCGCATTTTAGCGGCAGCCACGGGCGCCGTAGCGAGGCCTCGCCAGGCGCGCCCCCGCGGCCTCAGGTGGAGGGCTTGGAGGTGTCCGGCTTGGCGACGGACGCGTCGGCCTTCTTCTCGGCCGGCTTGCTGTCGGCGGGCTTGGCGGCGGCCGAGCCGGCGTCGCCGGCGAGGTTGCGCTTCTTGTCGCCGTCCTTCTTGAAGTCGGTCTCGTACCAGCCGCCGCCGGCGAGGCGGAACTGGGGGGCCGTCAGTTGCCGGCGCACCTGCGGCTCGCCGCAGGACGGGCATTCCACCGGGTCGGCGTCGGACATCTTCTGCAGGCGGTCGAAGGAGTGGCCGCAGGCGGCGCATTCGAAGGCGTAGATCGGCATGGCACGACGGGCGTTGCGAAGTCAGGCGGGCATTCTGGCGGCGAATGCGGGGTTTTCAAGCTCCGAGGGCCCTTCCGGGCTTCCAGGCTCGCTTTCCGCGGTGCCGCCGACGCGGGGTGCCGCCCGAGAGGTTCTCGCAACCGGGTGTCCCGTGGTGTCGCGACGCCGGGCCGGCCACCTAGACTGCGCTCCTACCCATCGCAGGAAACGTGGAATGGCTCCCGTGCGCATCTACCGGATCGACGCCTTCACCACCGTGCGCGGGGAAGGCAATCCCGCCGGGGTAGTCACCGACGCGCGCGGGCTGAGCGATGCGCAGATGCAGGCGATCGCCCGCGAGCTCGGTCATTCCGAAACCGCCTTCGTCCTGCCGCCACGCGGCGACGACCACGACATCCACGTGCGGTTCTTCTCGCCCACCGTGGAAGTGCCCGTCTGCGGGCATGCGACCGTCGGGGCGCACTTCGCGCTGGCGCTGGAGGGCGGGACGCCGGGAACGCGCCGGCAGCTGACCGGTGCCGGCGTGCAGGCCGTGGAGACGCGACAGGACGCCGGCGGAATCGTCGTCCGCATCCGGCAGAACGCCCCGGAATTCGACACCCCGCTGCGCGACGAACGGGTGCGCGAACTCACCGATGCGCTCGGCCTCGCCCACGACGAACTCGACCCGCGCGGCCCCGTGCAGTTCGTCAGCACGGGACACGGCAAGCTGATGGTGCCGATCCGCAGCCGCGAACGCCTGTATGCCCTTCGTCCCGACATGGCACGCCTGGCGGCGCTCGACGAGCGCATCGGCACGCGCGGCTATTTCGTCTTCACGCTCGACGCCGAGCCCGGCGACGACGCACGAACGCACGGGCGGATGTTCGCCCCGGGCATCGGCATCGAAGAAGACCCGGTGACCGGCAACGCCAACGGCCCGATGGGCGCGTGGCTGGTGAAGCATGGCCTGCTCGCGGCGCACGACGGCGAGGTGCGTTTCCGCGCACGCCAGCGCAACGGCGCCGGACGCGGCGGCTTCATGGATGTCGCCGTGAGCGTGCGTGACGGTGAGCCGGTCGCGGTGGCGATCGAAGGGCGCGCGGTGCTTGGCGACAGGGTTGAACGCTGACGGGGTGGCTGCCCCCACGCTGGTGGTACCTCCCCACCGTCATCCCCGCGAAAGCCCGGACCAGGCCGTCACGACATCCCCAGTCCGCGCTCCGGAGCCGGCCCGTCGCACGCCCATATCGTCATTCCAGCGAAAGCTGGAACCCATTTTGATCTTGCGCATAGCCCTTCCATCGTGACGCGCCGGACCGATGGATTCCCGCCTTCGTGGGAATGACGCTTCAAACAAACCGACCCATCCTGCGTGATGCGCCGGATGAATGGATTCCCGGCCTTCGCGGCAATGACCGCTCAATGCCGAACGGTGAGCACAACGCGCTGTGCAGCCTCACGCGTCGTGCAGCTTCACGCGCTGTGCAGCCTTAAGCGTCGTACAGCCCCAACAACGCCTCTTCCGCCTGCGCCAGTTCCGCCGCGACCTGCTCGCGCTGCTTCGCCAGTGCCGCCGCGTCGGTGCCGCCGCCCGCGTAGCGGTCCGGGTCGGCGAGGTCCAGGTCCAGGGTGTGCAGCTTCGATTCCAGCTCCGCCACGCGGGCTTCGGCCTGCGCGAGCTTGTGCGCGTTGACCTTCGGCGCCTTCGATGCGGTCTTCGGCGCGGGCGCGGCGGCGACTGGCGCCTTTGGTTTCTCCGCGGCGGAATCGCGCGTGCGCAGCCACACGGCGTATGCGTCCAGGTCGCCGTCGAACGGCTGCGCGACGCCGTCGGCCACGCGCCAGAACGTCTCGCACACCAGGCCGATGAGATGGCGATCGTGCGAGACCAGCACGATCGCGCCGTCGAAACTCGCCAGCGCTTCGGCCAGCGCCTCGCGCATGTCGAGATCCAGGTGGTTGGTCGGTTCGTCGAGCAACAGTACGTTCGGCTTGCGCCATGCGATCAGCGCCAGCGCCAGTCGCGCACGCTCGCCGCCGGAGAATCCGTCGACCGATTCGAACGCGCGGTCGCCGGGAAAATTCCACTTGCCCAGGAAATCGCGCAGTTGCTGCGTCGCCACGCCCGGCGCGATTTCGCCGAGATGGTCGATGGGGCTGCTGCCTTCCTTCAACGACTCCACCGTGTGCTGCGCGAAGTAACCGATGCGCAGATCCGGATGGCCGCCGCGTTCGCCGGAAAGCAGCGGAATTTCGCCGACCAGCGACTTGACCAGCGTCGACTTGCCCGCGCCGTTCGGGCCCAGCAGCGCGACGCGGTCGCCGGCTTCCAGCACGAAACGGATGTTGTCGAGCACGACGTGGCTGCCGTAGCCGCAGTCTGCATCGGAGATGCGCAGCAGCGCGTGCGGCAGCTTCGCCGGTGCAGGAAACTCGATGCGCAGCGCGCGCTCGACGCGCACCGCCTCGGTGTTCTGCATTTTCGCCAGGCGCTTGACGCGCGACTGCGCCTGCTTGGCCTTGGCCGCGCTCGCGCTGAAGCGGTCGATGAAGCTCTGCAGATGCGCGCGTTCGGCCTGCACCTTCTCATGGGTGATCTGCTGCAGGCGCAAGTGCTCGGCGCGCTGGCGCTCGAAGGCGGTGTAATCGCCGGTGTACAGCTTCGCCTTGCCGTCGTGCAGGTGCAGCGTGTGCGTGGTGACCTCGTCGAGGAACTCGCGGTCGTGCGAGATCAGCAGCAGCGTGCCCGGGTACTTGAGCAACCACTGCTCCAGCCACAGCACCGCGTCGAGGTCGAGGTGGTTGGTCGGTTCGTCGAGCAGCAGCAGGTCCGACGGCGTCATCAGCGCGCGCGCGAGGTTCAGGCGGACGCGCCAGCCGCCGGAGAACTCCTTCACCGCGCGATCGTGCGTATCCGGCGTGAAGCCTAGTCCATGCAGCAGCTTGCCGGCGCGCGCGGTGGCGTCGTAGCCGCCGAGTTCTTCCAGCTTGTGATGCGCCTCGGCGACGGCTTCCCAGTCCTCGCGCGCCATCGCATCGCGCTCCATGGCGATGGCCGCATACACCGCGGCATCGCCGGAGAGCACGAAATCCAGCGCCGGATCGTCCAGCGCCGGCGTTTCCTGCGCGACGCTGGCGATGCGCACGCGCGCGGGGATATCGATGTCGCCCTGGTCGGCTTCGACCTGACCCTGCAGCGCGGCGAACAGCGACGATTTGCCGGTGCCGTTGCGGCCGATCACGCCCACGCGCCAGCCGGCGTGCATGGCGACGTCGACGTTGGACAGCAACAGGCGCTCGCCCCGGCGCAGGGCGAAATTGCGAAAGGAAATCACGGCGGAGCCAGGCGCGAACGGACGAAATCCGGGCCGCGTAGTCTAAAGGCTCGGCCCGCCGCCCGTGCGCCCTGACCGGCGATTGACGCGGCTTGACGCAATCTGCTGGCTCGGCGACGGCGTACGCGACCGCGGGTTGCATCGACCCGGGCCGGCCTACATCCTGAACAGGATCACCTCCTGGAGCACCGATTGCACCACACGTCGCTCATCGCAATCCTCGTGGCCGGCTTCGTGCTGGCGTTCGTCTTCGGCGCACTCGCGCAGAAACTGCGCCTGTCACCGCTGGTGGGCTACCTCCTCGCCGGTGTGGTCGCCGGCCCCTTCACGCCGGGCTTCGTCGGCGACCAGACCCTCGCGCCGCAACTGGCCGAGATCGGCGTGATCCTGCTGATGTTCGGCGTCGGACTGCATTTCTCGCTGCGCGACCTGCTCGACGTGAAAGCCATCGCGCTTCCCGGCGCGCTGGCGCAGATCGTCCTTGCGACCGCGCTCGGCTGGGGCATGGCGTTGTTGCTGGGCTGGTCGCACGGCGCGGGCCTGGTGTTCGGCCTGTCGCTTTCGGTTGCGAGCACCGTGGTGCTCCTGCGCGCGCTGGAAGAGCGTCGCCTGGTCGAAACCAGCCGCGGCCGCATCGCGGTGGGTTGGCTGATCGTCGAGGATCTGGCGATGGTGCTCGCGCTGGTGCTGCTGCCCGCGCTCGCCGGCCTGCTCCGGGGCGGGGAAACCGACGCCGCGCAGGTGTGGGAAGCGCTCTTCAAGACGCTCTTCAAGGTCGGCGGCTTCGTCGCCGTGATGCTCATCGTCGGCCGCCGCGTCATCCCGTGGGTGCTCGAGCGCGTGGCCGGCACCGGCTCGCGCGAACTGTTCACGCTGTGCGTGCTCGCCATCGCGCTGGGCGTCGCGTTCGGTTCGGCCGGATTGTTCGGCGTGTCTTTCGCGCTCGGCGCGTTCTTCGCGGGCATGGTCCTCAACGAATCCGAGTTCAGCCACCAGGCCGCGAACGAGACGCTGCCGCTGCGCGATGCCTTCGCGGTGCTGTTCTTCGTCTCGGTCGGCATGCTGTTCGATCCGATGATCCTGATCGAGCGCCCGCTGCAGGTGATCGCGACCTTCCTGATCATCGTGGTGGGCAAGTCGATCGCCGCGTACGCGATCGTCCGCGCCTTCGGCAAGCCCAACGGCACCGCGCTGCTGATCTCCACCAGCCTGGCGCAGATCGGCGAGTTCTCCTTCATCCTCGCCGGCCTCGGCCTGCAGCTGGAAGTGCTGCCGAAGGAGGGTCAGGACCTCATCCTCGCCGGCGCGCTGCTGTCCATCATCATCAACCCGATCCTGTTCGCCTGGCTCGACCGCCGCGAAGCGCGCGAGGAAGCGCTGCGCGAAATGGCCGTCGAGGAACACGTCTATCCGCCGATCGCGCCGGACCTGCGCGACCACGTGATCCAGATCGGCTACGGGCGCGTCGGCAGCGAGCTCGGCCGCCTGCTGACCGAGCGCGGCGTGGGGCTGGTGGTCATCGATGGCGAGGAAGACCTGGTGGCGCGCGCGCGCGCCGCGGGCATTCCCGCCATCCGCGGCAACGCGGCGAACGAACGCGTGCTGCGCGAGGCCGCACCGGAACGCGCGCATACGGCGATGGTCGCCATTCCCAATGCGCTGGAAGCCGGCGAGATCATCGCGCGCCTTCGCGAAATCAACCCGGCGCTCACGATCGTCGCGCGTGCGCACAGCGATGCCGAAGTGAAGCATCTGCTGCAGCACGGCGCGGACGGCGCGGTGATGGCCGAGCGCGAACTCGCGCACAGCCTCGCCGAGATGGTGATGGCCACCCCACCCTATCGCGGCTCGCGGCACCTGCCGCCGGCCACCGCATGAGGACGCACGCATGAGCGAAGACACCGCACCGCTGCTGTCGCCGACCGACGCGCGCATCCTCGCGTCGCTGTTCGAGAAAGAGGCGACGACGCCCGACGCCTATCCGCTCACGCTCAACGCGATCGTCCTGGCGTGCAATCAGAAGACGGCGCGCGAACCGGTCATGGACCTGGAGCCGGGCGAGGTTGGCAACGCGTTGCGTCGCCTGGAAACGCGAGGCTGGGTGAAGTCGCAGCACACCGCCCGCGCGGAGCGGTACGCGCACCGGCTCGAAGCGGTGCTCAGCCTGACGCGTCCGCAGACGGCGCTGCTCGCGCTGCTGATGCTGCGCGGCCCGCAGACCGCCCATGAACTGCTCTCGCGCACCGATCGCCTCGCGCGCTTCGAAGGCATCGAAGACGTGCAGCACGCGCTGGAGCGCCTCTCGCGCCGCACGCCGGCGCTGGTCGTCGCGCTTGCGCGGCAGCCCGGGCAGCGCGGCGAGCGGTTCGCGCATCTGCTGTGTGGCGAACCCGATCCGGGACTGCTCACGGCGGCGGCATCCGGTAGCGGCGCGTCGTCGTCGCCGCTGTCCGAACGCGTGGCGGAACTCGAACAGCGCGTGGCCGAGCTGGAAGCCCGCCTGGTCGCACTCGAAGCGGGGCGCGACGCGGGCTGAGCCACGCAGCGAATCGATTGCTGCGGCGCTCCGTCGCTCGCCATTCGCCCGGGTTCAACGCGACGCGAATGCCCGACGGCAAGAAGCACGAAGCCCCGCACGCGGGCGGGGCTTCGTACGGTCCAACGTCGCCAAACATCACGACTTGCGGAAGACCAGTTCCCCGCCCTGCGCGTCCACGTGCACGGTGTCGCCGCTAGCGAATTCGCCGCCAAGGATCTTGGACGCGAGCGGATTCTCCAGTTGCTGCTGGATCGCGCGTTTCAGCGGACGCGCGCCGTACACCGGATCGAAGCCGACGTTGCCCAGCAGCGCGAGCGCGTCGTCGGACAGGACCAGCTTCAGCCCGCGCTCGGCCAGGCGCTTTTCCAGGCCGTTGAGCTGGATGCGCGCGATCTGGCGAATCTGCGCCTTGTCGAGCGGATGGAAGACGACGATGTCGTCGAGTCGATTGATGAACTCCGGCCGGAAGTGCGCCTGCACCACGCCCATCACCGCCGCCTTCATCTGCAGGTAGGCCTGCGGCGAGTCGTCGCCGGACAGTTCCTGGATCTGGTGCGAGCCGAGGTTGGACGTCATCACGATGACCGTGTTGCGGAAGTCGACCGTGCGGCCCTGTCCGTCGGTGAGTCGGCCATCGTCGAGTACCTGCAGCAGGATGTTGAACACGTCCGGATGCGCCTTCTCGACTTCGTCCAGCAGGATCACGCTGTACGGACGACGGCGCACCGCTTCGGTCAGGTAGCCACCTTCTTCGTAACCGACGTAGCCCGGAGGCGCGCCGACCAGGCGGCTCACGGCGTGCTTCTCCATGAACTCGCTCATGTCGATGCGCACCATCGCGTCGGACGAGTCGAACAGGAACTCGGCCAGCGCCTTGCACAGTTCCGTCTTGCCCACGCCGGTGGGGCCCAGGAACAGGAACGAGCCCGACGGGCGGTTCGGATCGGACAGGCCCGCGCGCGAGCGGCGCACCGCGTCGGACACGACCTTGATCGCTTCCTCCTGGCCGACCACGCGCGTGTGCAACTGGTCTTCCATGCGCAGCAGCTTTTCGCGCTCGCCTTCGAGCATCTTGCTGACCGGAATGCCGGTCCAGCGCGCGACGACCTCGGCGATCTCCTCGGCGGTGACCTTGTCCTGCAGCAGGGAAAAGCCCTTCGTTTCGGCTTCCTGTGCGGCGCGCAGCTGCTTGTCCAGTTCCGGCAGCGTGCCGTACTGGATCTCGCTCATCTTCGCGAAATCCTGGCGGCGCTGCGCCGCTTCCAGGTCCAGCTTGGCCTGCTCGATCTGCTCCTTGATCTTGGTGGCGCCCTGCAGGGTGGCCTTCTCCGCCTTCCACACTTCTTCCAGGTCGTTGAACTCGCGTTCCAGCCGCGCGATCTCGTCCTCGAGGTCGGACAGCCGCTGCTTCGACTCGGCGTCCTTCTCCTTCTTCAACGCCTCGCGCTGGATCTTGAGCTGGATGAGGCGGCGCTCCTTGCGGTCCAGTTCCTCCGGCTTGGAATCGATCTCCATGCGGATGCGCGATGCGGCCTCGTCCATGAGGTCGATGGCCTTGTCGGGCAGCTGGCGATCGCTGATGTAGCGGTTCGACAGCGTGGCCGCGGCGACGATCGCCGGATCGGTGATCTCCACGCCGTGGTGCACGGCGTACTTTTCCTTGAGACCGCGCAGGATGGCGATGGTGTCCTCCACGCTGGGCTCGCCGACGAACACCTTCTGGAAGCGGCGCTCCAGCGCGGCGTCCTTCTCGATGTACTGCCGGTATTCGTCGAGCGTCGTCGCGCCGATGCAGTGCAGCTCGCCGCGCGCGAGCGCCGGCTTGAGCATGTTGCCGGCGTCCATCGCGCCTTCGGCCTTGCCGGCGCCGACCATGGTGTGGAGTTCGTCGATGAACAGGATGATCTGGCCTTCGTTCTTGGCCAGGTCGTTGAGCACGGCCTTCAGGCGTTCCTCGAATTCGCCGCGGAACTTCGCGCCGGCGATCAGCGCGCCCATGTCGAGCGAGAGCACGCGCTTGCCGCGCAGGCCTTCGGGCACTTCGCCGTTGACGATGCGCTGCGCGAGTCCCTCCACGATCGCGGTCTTGCCCACGCCGGGTTCGCCGATCAGCACGGGGTTGTTCTTGGTGCGACGCTGCAGCACCTGCACGGTACGACGGATCTCCTCGTCGCGACCGATGACCGGATCGAGCTTGCCGCTCTCCGCGCGCGCGGTGAGGTCGATGGTGTATTTCTCCAGCGCCTGGCGCTGGTCCTCGGCGTTTTCCGATTGCACGCTTTCGCCTCCGCGGACCTTCGCGATGGCCGCTTCGAGTTTGTCCTTGCCGGCGCCGGCCGCCTTCAGGGCGCGGCCGACATCGCCGTTGTCGTCCAGCGCGGCCAGCACGAACAGTTCGCTCGCGATGAACGCATCGCCGCGCTGCTGCGCGAGCTTGTCGGTGACGTTGAGCAGGCGCGAGAGGTCGTTGCCGACGCTGATCTGGCCGGCCTGTCCGGTCACTTTCGGCAGCCGTTCGAGCGCTTCGCCGAGGCGTTCGCGCAACAGCGGCACGTTGACGCCGGCCTGGGCGAGCAACGGGCGCGTGCTCCCGCCGCTCTGATCGAGCAGCGCGGTCATCAGGTGCACCGGTTCGATGACGCTGTGGTCGCGGCCGAGCGCCAGCGACTGCGCGTCCTGCAGTGCCTGCTGGAAGCGCGAGGTGAGTTTGTCCATTCGCATGGATGAGTCCCTTGTCACATGGTGGCGGCCCGGTGAGGGGCCGCGAATGTGCACCAGATGCGGGCTGGGCTTGCCCGATTCAACGTCCGGGCCGGCAGATCGCCACCGGATCGCCGTCTTCGGACGCCGTCCACTTCATGCTGACATGCTCGTGTTCACAATGCGTGCATGTCCACGCCGCCCCTCACCCTCCCCGCCCCGCCCGCGGTTTCGTCCGACTGGGCGCTGTTCCTGGACGTCGACGGCACGCTGCTGGATTTCGCCGACATCCCCGGCGACGTGCTGGTCGAGCCGGCGCTGATCGACGTTCTCGCCGTGCTGCACGGCCGTCTCGACGGCGCGCTGGCGTTGGTCAGCGGCCGGCGCCTGGCGCAGCTGGACGCGTTGTTCGCGCCGCTGAAGCTGCCCGCCGTGGGCCTGCACGGCCTGGAACGTCGGGAAGAGGGCCACCAGGAGCGCCATCCGCGCCCGATCGCGCTGGACCAGGCCGTGGCGTGGGGCCAGGCCCTGGCGCAGCGGTATCCCGGCGCGCGCGTGGAGGACAAGGGCACGACGATCGCACTGCACTGGCGGGCCGCGCCCGATGCGGAGGACCTGCTGCGCCAGTACGCCGATTCGATCCTCATCGAACTGCCCGGCTACCACCTGCAATACGGGAACATGGTCGTGGAGCTGCGCCCCGATGGCGCGCACAAGGGCAGCGCGGTGGTGGACCTGCTCGCGCACCCGCCGTTCCACGGACGACGCCCGGTGTTCGTCGGCGACGACCTGACCGACGAACACGCCTTCCACGCCGTCGACAGCCATGCCGGTTTCGGCGTACTGGTGGGCTCCCGCCAACCGAGCGCCGCGCGCTACGGATTGCACGATCCTGCGGCGGTCCGCGCCTGGCTGGAGGAAGGCCTCTCGCTCGCGTGACGCGCGCCTTTCGCGTCCTCGCGCCCGGCCGGCGCACGCGCCACGACAACGCCAACGAACTGGAGTACGGATGACCTCACCCGCCGCCCTTCCATCCAGCCTCGAACTCGGCCTGATCGGCAATTGCAGCATCGCCGCGCTCATCGACGAACACGCGCGCATCGTCTGGGGATGCGTGCCGGCGTTCGATGGCGATCCCGTGTTCTGCGGCCTGCTGTCGCCCCGCGAACACCAGGGCGGCGACTGGGCGATCGAGCTGGAAGGCTTCGTGTCCGCCGAGCAGGCGTACATCCCCAACACCGCGATGCTGCGCACCGTATTGCGCGACGCGAGCGGCGGCGCGGTGGAGATCGTCGATTTCGCGCCGCGCTGGCACCAGAACGACCGGTTTTACCGGCCCGTGATGCTGATGCGCCGCCTGCGTCCGCTGTCGGGCACGCCGCGCATCCGCGTGCATCTGCGGCCGCTGGCCGAGTACGGTTCGGTGAAGCCCGAAACGACCTGGGGCAGCAACCACATCCGCTACCTCATCCCCGAATTCACGCTGCGCATGACCAGCGACGTACCGGTGCGCCTGGTGCGCGATTCGCTGCCGTTCGTGCTCGATCGCGACGCGCATTTCGTGCTCGGTCCCGACGAGACGCTGACGCAGTCGGTGTCGGGCTTCGTGCGCATGGCCGAAGAACAGACGCTCAACTACTGGCGCAGCTGGGTGCGCAATCTGTCCATTCCGCTGGAGTGGCAGGAGGCCGTGATCCGCAGCGCGATCACGCTCAAGCTGTGCCAGTACGACGAGACCGGCGCGATCGTCGCGGCGATGACCACGTCGATCCCCGAAGCGGCGCACACCGTGCGCAACTGGGATTACCGCTACTGCTGGCTGCGCGATTCGGCCTTCGTCGTGCGCGCGCTCAACCGCCTGGGCGCGACGCGCACGATGGAGGAATACCTGCGCTACCTGGCGAACATCGCCGCCGACGACGGCGAGCTGCAACCGCTGTACGGCATCGGCTACGAGCGGCAACTTGCGGAATCGGAAGTCGAATCGCTCGCCGGTTATCGCGGCATGGGGCCGGTGCGGCGCGGCAATCTCGCCTGGCTGCAGAAGCAGCACGACGTGTACGGCAGCGTGGTGCTGGCGTCCACGCAGTTGTTCTTCGACACCCGGCTCGCGCGCGTGGGCGACGCCTCGGTGTTCGCGCGCCTGGAACCGGTCGGCGAGATGGCCTATGCGCTGCACGACCGGCCGGACGCGGGCCTGTGGGAATTCCGCGGCCGCGAGGAAGTGCATACGTATTCCAGCGTCATGTGCTGGGCGGCGTGCGACCGGCTCGCGCGCATCGCCGTGCACCTGAAGCTCGCGCCGCAGGTGCAGCTGTGGCGACAGCGCGCCGACGAGATGCACGCGCGCATCGTCGCGCGTGCCTACAACGAGGAACTGGGGCATTTCGTCGAATCGCTCGACGGCAACCGCCTCGACGCATCGCTGCTGCTGCTCGCGGACCTGGGATTCGTGAAGCCGGACGATCCGCGTTTCGTGCGCACCGTGGAGGCCATCGGCAAGGGACTCAAGCGCGGCGACGCCCTGTTCCGCTACGTCATGCCCGACGATTTCGGTGCACCGGAGACCAGCTTCACCATCTGCACGTTCTGGTACATCGACGCGCTCGCGTCGATCGGCCGGCAGGAGGAAGCCAGGACGCTGTTCGAGCGCATACTCGCGCGGCGCAACCACCTGGGCCTGCTGTCGGAAGACCTCGAGTTCGATGGCGGCGAGGCGTGGGGCAATTTCCCGCAGACGTACTCGCACGTCGGGCTGATCAACGCCGCGATGCGCCTGTCGCGGCCCTGGCAGGATGCGGCATGAGTCGTCTGATCGTCGTTTCCAATCGCGTGGCGGTTCCCGGAACCAGCAGTGCGGGCGGGCTCGCGGTCGCGTTGCAGGCCGCCCTGGAAGAGACCGGCGGCATCTGGTTCGGCTGGAGCGGCCGCATCGATCCGGACGATTCCGGCCAGGTGCACGAGCACGATGCCGGCAACATCCGCTACATCACCGTCGATCTGTCCAAGCGCGACCACGACGACTACTACAACGGCTTCGCCAACCGCACGCTGTGGCCGCTGCTGCATTTCCGCGTCGACCTGGTGGACTACAGCCGCATCACGTACGCGGCGTACCGGCGCGTTAACGCGCTCTTCGCCGAGAAGCTCGCGCCGCTGCTGCGCGATGACGACATCGTCTGGATCCACGACTACCACATGATCCCGATGGCGAAGTTGTTGCGCGAGCTGGGCGTGACCGCGCGCCTGGGCTTCTTCCTGCACGTGCCGATGCCGTCGTCCGACCTGCTCGCCGCGCTCCCGCAGCACGAGCGATTGTTCGAAGGCCTCTCGTCGTACGACCTGATCGGCTTCCAGACCGAACGCGACCTGGAGCGTTTCCAGGATTACGTGCGCCTGTTCGGTCGCGGCCGCGTGATCTCGCACGGCATCCTCGAGACGCGCAAGGGCAAGCGCCTGCGCGCGGGCGCGTTTCCGATCAGCATCGACACCGCGCAGATCGAGGAGCAGGCGCGCGCCGCCGCGGCCAAGGTCGGCGTGAAGCGCCTGGCGACCAGCCTGTCCGGGCGCGAGCTCGCGATCGGCGTGGACCGGCTGGACTATTCGAAGGGTTTGCCTGAGCGCTTCCGCTCGTTCGGCCGCTTCCTCAAACGCCATCCGGAGCATCGCGGCAAGCTGACGTTCCTGCAGATCGCGCCGGTGTCGCGCGGCGAGGTGCTGGAGTACCAGAAGCTGCGCAGCGAACTGGAGCAGCTCTCCGGCCACATCAACGGCGCGCACGCGGAGCCCGACTGGACGCCCGTGCGCTACGTCAACCGCAACTACCCGCACCCGACGCTGACCGGCTTCTACCGCCTGTCGCGGGTGGGCCTGGTCACGCCCTTGCGCGACGGCATGAACCTGGTCGCCAAGGAGTACGTCGCCGCGCAGGATCCGAAGAATCCGGGCGTGCTGGTGCTGTCCACGTTCGCCGGTGCGGCGCGCGAACTCGATGGCGCCCTGCTGGTGAATCCCTACGACATGGACGGCGTGGCCGACGCGATCGCCGCGGCGATGGAGATGCCGCTGGAAGAACGCCGGGATCGCTGGGAAACGATGATGGCCGTGCTGCGCGAGAACGACATCACGGCGTGGCGCCGCAAGTACCTGGCCGCATTGCGCGAGCCGATCTGAGGCCGCGTCCCGCCCTCCCGTTCTGGGGAGGGTCGGGGGCGATGGTGCCGCCGCTTCGCTTACACGCGCGCGGTGGGCTGCAGGATCTCGACCCAGTAACCGTCGGGATCCTTGATGAAGGCGATGTCCTTCATGCGCCCGTCGGTCAGGCGCTTCTGGAACGCCACGCCGAGCTGCTCGAAACGCGCGCACGCGGCCTCGACGTCCGGCACCGACACGCAGATGTGGCCGAAACCGCGCGGCTCGGCGTTGCCGTCGTGATAACGGAAGTCCGCGTCGGACTCGGTGCCGTGGTTGTGCGTGAGTTCGAGCACGCCGCGCTGGCTCAGCAGCCATTCGCCACGTGCGGGCTCCTCGGCGGGAATCTGCGACGGATCGTCCACCAGCACCAGGAAGTACAGGCTGAACTTCGCCTCGGCGAAATCGCGGCGGCGCACGAGCGTGAAGCCGAGCACGCGCGTGTAGAAGTCGAGCGACTTCGCGATGTCCTTCACGCGCAGCATGGTGTGGTTGAACACGAAACCGTGCGTGGCCGCTTCGCGCGCGGCGACGCCGGGAATGGTGTTGAGATCTTCCTGCAGGGACATGGTTCGGGTCTGGGTGGGGGAGTCGAAATGACGAGATAGGGACGACGCACGCGTCGATCAATGTGCGGGATCGGTCCGCCGATCGTCCGCGGGCTCTGCAGGCGATTGGCGCTGGAGCGAAAGCAGGCCCAGCAGCACCGCCAGTGCCACGTACGCGCCGGCGAACTGCCATGCGATGTCGCGCCGCAGACCCTCGAGCGTCCACGGCCAGTAGATGCTGCCGCGTGGGTCGACCGAATGGATGAAGCCGAACAGCGTCAGCGCCGCACCGATCAGCAGCACGACCGCGGCGCGACGGAAGCGGTGGTCGATCATCGCCACGAGCGCGGTGGACCAGATCATCGCCGTGATGATGAAGCCGTTGCCGAGCGTGACGATGGTCGCCAGGTCCGGCAGACCGTGGCCGTCGACGCCTTCGTACAGCGCGGCGAAGCGATCCGGCGCGATCCACGCCGGATTGCCGAGCTTGATCACCAGCAGGTAGGCCACCGACGGCAGGAACGCCAGCGCGACCGCGAGCGCATGCCGACGCGGGCTGTCGTGGAAGGCCTGCACGGTGATGTCCATGCCGACGTACACGATGATCGGCGCCAGCACCGCGATCGGCAGCCACTGCACCAGGCCCGACACGTAACCGAAGATCCCGCCCAGCCCGACGAACAGCCCCGTCAGCAGCGTGTAGCCCATGCGCGCGCCCATGTGCTTGTACGCGGGCTGGCCGATGTACGGCGTGGTCTGCGCCACGCCGCCGCAGAAGCCGGCCACCAGCGTCGCTATCGCCTCGGCGAGCAGCACGTCGCGCGTGCGGTAATCGTCGCCGGCGGCACGCGCGCTTTCGCTCACGTTGATGCCGCCCACCACCATCAGCAGGCCGAACGGCAGCAGCAGCGGCAGGTACGGAACCGTGTAGGACAGGCCGTCGAGGAACTGCAGCGTCGGCAGCGGCAGCGTGAAGCGCAGCGGCGCGGCGTCGGGCAGCTTGAAACCGGGCGCGCCCAGACCCGCGATGCCGAGCCCGTAATACAGCAGCGTGCCCACGATGAAGGCGAACAGCACGCCGGGCATTCGGACCGGCAGCTTGCCCTTCGCCACCAGCACGTACATCAGCAGGCCGAAGGTGACCAGGCCGACCACCGGCGAACGCAGGGTTTCGATCAGCGGCAGGAAGCCCAGCAGCGCGAGCGCCGCGCCGCCGATCGATCCGAGCAGCGCCGCGCGCGGCACCGCGCGGGTGATCGCGTCGCCGAAGAACGACAGCACCAGCTTCAGCAGGCCCATCACCACCAGCGAGGCCATGCCGAGTTGCCACGTCGCCGTCGCGGCCGCGGCCTCGTCCATGCCCTGCTGCTTGAACCCGACGAACGCCGGGCCGAGCACCAGCAGCGCCATGCCGATGCTCGTCGGCGCGTCCAGCCCGAGCGGCATCGCCGTGACGTCGCTGCGCCCGCTTTCGCGCGCGAGGCGGTGCGCCATCCAGGTGTAGATCAGGTTGCCGATCAGCACGCCGAACGCGGTGCCGGGGAACATCCGGGTGAACACGACGTCGGCCGGAAAACCGAAGATGCCGATCAGCGCGGCCGAGATGAAGCCCAGGATCGACAGGTTGTCGACGACGAGGCCGAAGAATCCGTTGAGGTCACCGGGGACGAACCAGCGACGGGAGGCGGTGGGGAGCATGGAGGGCTCGCGGGCGTGGGGTTGGCGGATCGTAGCGGCTTTGGCCCCTTCCCCGCCGGAAGCATCGGGAATGACGACATGCGCGTACGGCGATGCGGGCTCCCGCGCCCGCGCGCTAGAACGAAACCTCGACCGCCGACTGCGCCCACAGGACCGACTCGTGCCCGGTCATGCGCTTCCAGGCGAGCCGGATCGCCTCGAGGTTTCCGCGCGGTGCCGCGCCGTCCTCGTGCAGCACGACCAGCACCTTCGCCTGCTGCCGCACGAGCCGGCCGTCCCGCTGGAAGCGCCACTGGCCGTACCCGTCGAGCACCGTCAGTCCGTCCGGAAAACGCGGCGTCACTTCGGCATCCAGGAACGCGCGCCACCTCGCATCGTCGATGACGCCGGTGCCGTCCTCGTTGCCGACGGCGAAATACAACTCGCTGCGGATCCAGCGCGACGATTGCGCCGGCCTTGCCGCATCGCCATGCATCGACGCGTCCGTCGGCGCCGTGCTCGCGCAGCCGGCCATCGTGGAGGCGAGGAACATTGCCGCAATGAGGCACCCGGCGCGCTTCATGGCAAGGGCCCTCATTCGCGCGGCTCGATCCAGACCAGCGACGCCATGCGCCCGCCGCGCTGGTCGCGGCGGTGCGAGAAAAAGCGCTGCGGCTCGGAGATCGTGCACAGCCCTCCGCCGTGGATGCGATCGGCGCGCATCCCGGCCGCCTGCAACCGACGCCGCGCCAGCGCATACAGGTCCACGCGCCAGTGCCCGGGGCGAGTCGCGACGAATGCCCTTTCCGCGTCGGCGTCGCGCGATACGAAAGCGTCGAAGACGTCCTGGCCGATTTCGTACGCCTGTGGCCCGGCCGCGGGGCCAAGCCATGCGTGCAGGCGATCGGGCGCGGTGCGCATCGCAGCGAGCGTGTTCTCCAGCACGCCGCCGGCCAATCCGCGCCATCCGGCATGCGCGCCGCCGACTTCGCTGGCATCGTCCGCGCAGAACAGCACCGGAAGGCAGTCGGCGGTGAGGATCGCCAGGACGACGCCGGGCTCGGATGTCAGCGACGCGTCGGCCTCGATTTCGTCCGCGGACGGCGCATCGAAACGATGCACCTGCGTGCCGTGCACCTGCCGCAGCCAGCAGGGCGCGGAGGGCAGGCCCGCGTGTTCGACGAGCAGTGCGCGATTGCGTTGCACCGCGTCGGCATCGTCACCGGCACGCAGGCCGAGGTTGAGGCGATCGAACGGCGGCGCCGACACGCCCAGGCCATGGCGCAGCGTGGTCAGGCCGCGCACGCGCGGCGACACCGGCCACTGCGCGTCGATCCACGCGGCAGGCATGCTCAGCGCTCCCGTTCGGCCGCGGCGGCCGTGTCCTCGCGGAGGACACGGACCAGGTGCGTGAAGTCCTCCGGCACCGGCGCGGTGCAGCGTACGGGCTCGCCGGTGACCGGATGCGCGAACTCCAGCGTCTCGGCGTGGAGCGCCTGGCGCCGGAAACCGCGCAGCGTGTCGACCAGCGCTTCCGTCGCGCCACGCGGCAGCTTCAGCGGCCCGCCGTACAGCGGATCGCCGACGATCGGATGCTTCAGGTGCGCCATGTGCACGCGGATCTGGTGCGTGCGGCCGGTTTCCAGGCGGCATTCCAGCAGCGTGTGCGCGCGGAAGCGTTCGCGCAGGCGGTAATGCGTGACCGCGTCGCGGCCATCCTCGCGCACGGCCATGCGGATGCGGTCGCGCGGATGGCGATCGATCGGCGCGTTGGCCGTTCCGCCGGACACCAGCGACCCGACCACGACGGCCAGGTACTGGCGGTGGACTTCGCGCGAGGACAGCTGCTCGATGAGCGCCGTGTGCGCCGGCAACGTGCGCGCGACGACCATGACGCCGGAAGTGTCCTTGTCGAGCCGGTGCACGATGCCCGCGCGCGGCAGCACGTTCAGGGACGGATCGCGGTGCAGCAGCGCGTTGACCAGCGTGCCGGCGGGATTGCCCGCGCCGGGATGCACGACCAGCCCGGCCGGCTTGTTGACCACGAACACGTGCTCGTCCTCGTACAGGACGTCCAGCGCGATGTCCTCGGGCTCCGAATGCGTCTGGACGTCGAGCTGCGCATGCAGCGTGACCGTCTCCCCGCCGCGCACCGGGTCGCGCGGCCGGACTTCGCGGCCGTCCAGGCGGGCGTCGCCGGACTTGATCCATGCGGCCAGGCGCGAGCGGGAGAAATCCGGGAACAGCTCGGCCAGGACCGCGTCGAAGCGACGGCCGGCGGCAGCGTCCGGGACGATCGCCTGCAGGGGAGCGGCGGGCGCGGGGGAATGGTCGGTCATCGGACGGGCGGGATTCAGGGCAGGCAGGTGTGGACTGCTATTATCCGGTCTTCGTACCTTCGGCGCCCGTCGAGATCCCATGAGCCTACGTTCCGCCCCTTCGCGCCTGCTGGCCCTGCTGCTGATCGTCGCCTTCGCCGGCGCGGGCTGCAGCAAATTCAAAGACAAGGATGCGGACGAGGGCGTCCCGGTCGAGCAGCTGTACGAAAAGGCCCACAAGTCGATGACCAACGGCAACTGGGCGGCCGCCGAAACCACGTTCAAGCGCCTGGTCGCACAGTATCCGTATGGCCCGTACACCGAGCAGGCGCTGGTCGAAACCGCCTACGCGCAGTACAAGGCCGGCAAGCACGACGACGCGATCAGCAGCATCGACCGCTTCATCCGCACGTACCCGACGCACAAGAACATCGCGTACATGTACTACCTGCGCGGCCTGTCGAACTCCAGCCGCGACACGGTGTTCCTGCAGAAGGTGTGGACGCTGGACGCGAGCCGCCGCGACCTGGCGACGCCGCTGCAGGCGTTCAACGATTTCTCGATCGTCGCCGACCGCTACCCGAACAGCCGCTACGCCGCCGACGCGCGCCAGCGCATGATGGGCCTGCGCGACATGTTCGCCCGCCACGAACTCGACACCGCCCTGTACTACCTGCGTCGCACCGCGTACGTCGCGGCCGCCGAACGCGCGAAGTTCCTGCTGGAGACCTACCCGCAGAGCTCGTACCAGAACGACGCCGTCGCCACGCTGGCCGCCGCGTACGAAGGTCTGGGCAACGATGTGCTGGCCGCCGATGCACGTCGCGTGCTGCAGCTCAACGATCCCGGCCATCCGTTCCTCGCCGGCAAGTGGCCGGACTACCCGAGCAACTGGCGCAAGCTCAACCCGTTCGCGGGCGAGAAGTCGGCGCTGGACAACGACTGAAGCTGTTCGACACACACGCAACAAAACGCCGCCCTCGGGCGGCGTTTTTGTTTGGGCAGCGCGCGCAATGCTTCGACGCTGTCATCCCCGCGATGGCGGGAATCGATCCATCAGATCCATCCAGTCGGGCGCCGAGGTGAGGCGCCGCGCCGATGGGTTCCCGCCTTCGCGGGAATGACGACCTCGCTCAGTGCCCGTACCCGTTCGTGATCGGGTACCGCCGTTCGCGACCGAACGCGCGGCGCGACACCTTCGGTCCCGGCGCCGCCTGATGGCGCTTCCATTCGCTGATCCGTACCAGGCGCAGCACGCGGTCCACGGTCGCCTGGTCGAAACCGGCGGCGATGATGTCCTCGCGCGATTGCTCCTGGTCGACGTAGCGAAGCAGGATCGCGTCGAGCACGTCGTAGGGGGGCAGCGAGTCCTGGTCCTTCTGGTTCTCGCGCAGTTCCGCCGACGGCGGGCGCTCGATGACCGCCTGCGGAATCACCCGGTCGCCGACCGTGTTGCGCCAACGCGCGAGGGCGAACACCTCGGTCTTGTAGAGGTCCTTCAGCGGCGCGTAGCCGCCGGCCATGTCGCCGTAGATGGTGGCGTAGCCGACCGCGTACTCGCTCTTGTTTCCGGTGGTCAGCAGCAGGCCGCCGAACTTGTTGCTCATCGCCATCAGCAGCGCGCCGCGGATGCGCGATTGCAGGTTCTCTTCGGTCGTATCCACCGGACGGCCGGCGAACGTCTCCGACAGTGCATCGAGGAAGCCCTGGAACGGCTTCTCGATCGGCAGCGTCAGCAGCCGCACGCCCTGGATGCGGCACTGCTCCTCGGCCAGGTCGTTCGACATGCCCGCCGTGTAGCGCGAGGGCATGCGCACGGCGGTAACGTTCTCGGCACCGAGCGCGTCCACCGCGATCGCCAGCACCAGCGAGGAGTCGATGCCGCCGGAGAGGCCCAGCCACGCATGCTTGAAGCCGTTCTTGGCGAAGTAGTCGCGCGTGCCGCGCACCACCGCCCGCCAGGCCAGCGCGTCGCGGCTCTCGTCGCCGTCCTCCATCCACTGCACGGGCGAGAAGCGGCGCGAATCGGGGTCGAAATCCACCACCAGCCACTGGTCGGTGAAGGCCGCGGCGGCCGGATGCACCGTGCCGTCGCCGTCGGCGACGACCGAGCCGCCGTCGAAGACGATCGCATCCTGGCCGCCCACCGCGTTCACGTAGACCAGGCCGACGCCGGTTTCCTGGACGCGTTGTGCCATCAATGCGTCGCGGTCGGCGTGCTTGTCGCGCTCGAACGGCGAGGCGTTGGGCACGAGCACCAGTTCGGCGCCCTTTGCCACCGTGCTGGCCAGCGGCTCGGGAAACCACAGGTCCTCGCAGACCAGCAGCCCGACCTGCACGCCGTCGACGTCGAAGACGCAGTCGTCGCGATCGGGATCGACATCGAAATAGCGGCGCTCGTCGAAAACGGCGTAGTTCGGCAGTTCGCGCTTGCGATACGTGTGCGAGACGTGGCCGTCGCGCAGCACGCTCGCCGCGTTGTAGACGATGCTGCCTGCCGCCTGTGGCCAGCCGACCACCGCCACGATGTCGCGCACGCCGGCGGCGATGCGTTCCAGCTCCGCCTGGCAATCGGCCAGGAACGCCGGCCGCAGCAGGAGGTCCTCCGGCGGATAGCCGCTGAGCGCCAGTTCCGGGAACAGCACGATGTCGGCGCCGTATTCGTCGCGCGCCTGCCCGATCATCGCCGCGATGCGCTCGGCGTTGCGCTGGACGGCGCCGACGGGGAAGTCGAACTGCGCGAGGGCGATGCGGAGGGGGTTCGGCATGGTGAGTGATTCGATTCGCGCTAGGCCCTCTCCCGCTACGGGAGAGGGTTGGGGTGAGGGCCGGCCGCCAATGCCGCGTGGATCATGTCGAGCACGGCATCGGTCCGCGTGAGGACGTCATTGTTCCAGAATCTGGGGACACCGTAGCCAAGGGCCTGTAAATGGGCCGTCCTCGTCGCGTCTGCCGCATCGCGTCTACGTGCTGGCCGCCGCCCGGTTCGATGATCGATCCTGCCTCCATGAAGGCGAAGTCGGCGGTGTGGGCCCAAGCGGACCTGACGGCAGAACTTGCGGCCATCGGCGCTCGATCGCGCAGGAGGAACCAGAGATGGCGCTCCGCATCGGTCGCCTGCCTGCGAAGGACGCGTGCGAAATCGCGTTGCGACTGTCATTCCGACGTCGAATCGGGCGATGCCTCGTCTGCCGTCGCCCCAGCCGCCCCAACGAAAAAGGCCGCCCGAAGGCGGCCCTTTCCGAACAACGTTGTACCGAGACGCTTACTTCGCCAGACGCTTGGCGATCGCCGCGCCGAGGTCGCCAGGCGACTTCACCGTGGTGACGCCGGCCTTTTCCATCGCGGCGAACTTGCCTTCCGCGGTGCCCGAGCCGCCCGAGGCGATCGCGCCTGCATGGCCCATGCGCTTGCCCTTCGGGGCCGAGGCGCCGGCGATGAAGCCCACGACCGGCTTGGTCACGTGCTTGGCGATGAACTCCGCCGCTTCTTCCTCGGCCGAACCGCCGATCTCGCCGACCATGATGATGCCTTCGGTCTGCGGATCGTCCTGGAACCACTTCAGCGCGTCGATGAAGTTGGTGCCGTTGATCGGATCGCCGCCGATGCCGATGCAGGTCGACTGGCCCAGGCCGACGTCGGTGGTCTGCTTGACGGCTTCGTACGTCAGCGTGCCCGAACGCGACACGATGCCGATCTTGCCCGGCATGTGGATGTGGCCCGGCATGATGCCGATCTTGCACTCGCCCGGCGTGATCACGCCCGGGCAGTTCGGACCGACCAGCACGGTGGCCGGGTAGTCCTTCAGCACGTTCTTGGCGCGCAGCATGTCCAGCACCGGGATGCCCTCGGTGATGCACACGATCACCTTGATGCCGGCGGCGGCCGCTTCCATGATCGCGTCGGCCGCGAACGGCGGCGGGACGTAGATGACGGACGCGTCGGCGCCGGTGGTCTTCACGGCTTCAGCCACGGTGTTGAAGACCGGCAGGCCCAGGTGCTGCGTGCCGCCCTTGCCCGGCGTGACGCCGCCGACGACCTGGGTGCCGTACTCCAGCATCTGCTGCGCGTGGAAGGTGCCCTGCGAGCCGGTGAAGCCCTGGACGATCACCTTCGTGTTCTTGTTGATCAAAACGGACATTGTTGGAGTCCTTGAAATTCTTTGGGATGGCTGACTTCGGATGCATCGGACATCGGCAAGCCGATGTCCGCGAGCCGTACTTCCACATCCCCCACCCGACGCTTCGCGTCGGGTCGCCCCCTTAACTCAAGGGGGCTGGAGTCAGCGGTCAGGCTCGATCGCGAACCTCAGGCGCCAGCGACGGCCGCAACGGCCTTCTTCGCGCCATCGTTGATGTCGTCGGCCGGGGTAATGGCCAGACCCGAGTTCTTCAGCAGATCCTTGCCGGCTTCGACGTTGGTGCCTTCCAGGCGGACGATCACCGGGACCTTGACGTCGACTTCCTTCACCGCGGCGATGATGCCCTCGGCGATCATGTCGCAGCGGACGATGCCGCCGAAGATGTTGACGAAGATCGCCTTCACCTTGTCGGACGACAGGATCAGCTTGAAGGCCTCGGTCACGCGCTCCTTCGTCGCGCCGCCGCCGACGTCCAGGAAGTTCGCCGGCTCGCCGCCGTTGAGCTTGATGACGTCCATCGTGGCCATCGCCAGGCCGGCGCCGTTGACCATGCAGCCGATGTTGCCGTCCATCGTGACGTAGTTGAGGTCGTGCTGGCTGGCCAGCACCTCGGTCTCGTCTTCCTGGCGGATGTCGCGCATCGCCACCAGGTCCGCGTGGCGGAACGAGGCGTTGTCGTCGGAGTTGATCTTGCCGTCGAGCACGGCCAGGTCGCCGTTGGTGAGGATGGCCAGCGGGTTCAGCTCGACCAGCGCCAGGTCCTTCTCGTTGAACAGCCTGTACAGGCCCAGCATGATCTTGGTCAGCTGGTTGACCTGCTTGGCGTTCAGGCCCATCGCGAAGCCGAGGTCGCGGCACTCGTACGGCTGCAGGCCCTGCACGTAGTTCACGTGCAGCGTGTGGATCGCTTCGGGCTTCTCGGCGGCCACCTGTTCGATGTCCATGCCGCCCTCGGCCGAGGCGATGAAGGTGATCGACTTGGTCGAACGATCCACGAGCACCGACAGGTAAAGCTCCTTGGCGATGTCGGTGCCTTCGGAGATCAGCACCGAATCGATCGGCAGCTCGACGCCCGCCGTCTGATAGGTCGCCATCTTCGTGCCGAGCATCGCGGCCGCGTACTGCTTCACCTCATCGAACGACTTGGCCAGCTTGACGCCACCGGCCTTGCCGCGGCCGCCCGCGTGGATCTGCGCCTTGACGACCCACAGGTCGCCCGGGATGGCCTTGGCGGCCGCGACGGCTTCGTCCGGAGTGCGCGCGACGCGCCCGGTCGGCACCGCGATGCCGTAGTCGGCAAACAGCTGCTTTGCCTGATATTCGTGAAAATTCATGCGTCACCGAGGGGAGTGAAAAGAATCCCCGCGGCCGGCGCCGCTCCGGTGGCCCGAGAAAGCCCGGGACCGCCGTAACGTCGAGCGCGAGGGGGCGGTATTGTCGCCGATCCACGCGGCCCGGGCAAAACCGCCCGGCGGTCGGTCGCCCCGGTGGCGGTCCGGACACGCCGCCAGCCATACTCGGCACATCGTTTTCGCACGGAAGGAACGCCGCTTGCCGATCGCCTCCGCCCGGCCGCCCATCGCCGCCGACGCCGACAGCGCGCTTCGCCGCGAGCTGTACTTCTTCACGCTCTACCGCCTGTTCGAGGCGGCACTGCTGGTGTTCTTCCTGTTCGGCCCCGCCACCGGGCTGGTCGAGCCGCTGCGCAACGCGTTGGGCGCGCGCTCGATCGCCCTGTCGTATCTCTTCATCGCCGCGCTGCTGTTCGCCTTCGGACGACGCGGCGAGTTGCGCGCACAGACATTGACCGGCATCGGCGCGGACCTGTTCTTCGGCCTGCTCGCCATGCACGCGATGCCCGCCGCCGGCACCGGCATCGCGCTCATGCTGCTGTTCAACGTCGGCGCCGCCTCGCTGCTGCTGCCGGCGCGCTACGGCCTGGGAGCGGCCGTGGTGGCGGTGATCGGATTGTTCGGCGAATTCGTCTGGAGCCAGTTCGATCCGGAAGGCAGCGACCGCACGCTGGCCGAACCGATGATGTTCGCCGTGGGCTACATGGCGATCGCCACGCTCACCAGCATCCTCGGCCGGCAGATGCGCGAAAGCTACGACCTGGCCGAGCGCCGCGGCGCCGAAGCGGCGCATCTGGGCGAAATCAACGAACTGATCATTCGCCGGCTGCGCACCGGGGTGCTGCTGGTCGATCGCGGCGACCGCATCCGCCTGGCGAACGAGGCGGCCATGCTGCTGCTCGGCGACGCCGGCGAAAGCACCGACCTGCAGGGCCACCGGAGCCTGGCCGTGGCCGCGCCGGAGTTGGGCCGTCGCCTGGAACGCTGGCGCCAGGACGGCAGCCACAACGACAGCCCGCTGCAACTGGCGCCGGACCTTCCGGAAGTCGTGCCGCGTTTCACCCGCCTGCTGGCCGGCAGCGAGCAGGTACTGGTGTTCCTCGACGACACCTCGCTGCTCTCGCGCCACGCGGAGTCGATGACGCTGGCGACCCTGGGCCGGTTCTCCGCGAGCCTCGCGCACGAGATCCGCAATCCGCTGGCGGCGATCAACTACGCCGTGCAATTGCTGGAGGAGTCCGACGACATCCCCACCGCCGAACGGCGCCTGCTGGAGATCATCCGCCAGCAGGGCATCCGCATGAACGGCATCGTCGAGAACGTGCTGGGCATGGCGCGGCGCGAGCCGGCGAAGCCCGAGCACGTTGAGCTGGTCGCCTTCGCGCGCCTGTTCGTCGAGGAATACCTCGCGAGCCATCCGCTGGACCTCGACACGTTGCGAAGCACGTCGCAAGTCGCACGCCTGCCGGTGCTGATCGACCCGCGCCACCTGCATCAGGTGCTCACCGTGCTGGTGGCCAATGCGCTCAGCTACGGGCGCATGCCCGGCGAGCCCGCGCGGGTGACGGTGAGCGTGTACCCGGACGACGCCGGCCTGCCGTGCATCGACGTGCTCGACCGCGGCCCGGGCATTCCGGAATCCGTGGCGTCACGGCTGTTCCGTCCGTTTTTCACGACCTCGAGCCATGGCACCGGGCTGGGCCTCTACATCGCGCGCGAACTGTGCCGCGCGAACCAGGCAACGCTCGATTACGTCGCGATGCCCGGCGGTGGCGGGTGCTTTCGCGTGCGACTGATCGGCAGCCACACGCTGCTTTCGGCCTGAGGCGTCACCTGAACAGGCAAAACGGGACGTACGCGCTTGGCGCCCCGCATGACCTTAAGTTATCGTGAAGGCCGGAGGGAAAATGGCCGAAACACGTAGTGCATTGGTGGTCGACGACGAACGCGACATCCGCGAACTGCTCGTCATGACCCTGGGCCGCATGGGCCTTCGATGCGACACCGCCTCCACGCTCGGCGAAGCCCGCGGCCAGCTCGCGCGCAATCGCTATGACCTGTGCCTGACGGACATGCGCCTGCCGGACGGCTCGGGCATGGACCTGGTCGCCGAGATCAGCCAGAAGCATCCGGAAACGCCCGTCGCGATGATCACCGCCTTCGGCAATGTCGAAGCCGCGGTCGAGGCGCTGAAGGCGGGTGCGTTCGATTTCGTGGCCAAGCCCGTGGACCTGGCCGTGCTGCGCGACCTGGTCCGCCACGCGCTGGACCTCAACGAGCGCCGCAAGAGCGCGCCGCCGGCCGACGTCGTCGCCGCGCGGCTGTACGGCCAGTCGCCGGCGATGGCGACCCTGCGCGGCACGATCGCCAAGGTCGCCCGCAGCCAGGCGCCGGTGTACATCGTCGGCGAATCGGGCGTCGGCAAGGAGCTGGTGGCCCGCACGATCCATGCCGAAGGCGCGCGCTCGACCGGCCCGTTCGTGCCGGTGAACTGCGGCGCGATCCCGGCCGAGCTGATGGAAAGCGAGTTCTTCGGCCACAAGAAGGGCAGCTTCACCGGCGCGCATGCCGACAAGCCCGGCCTGTTCCAGAGCGCCGACGGCGGCACGCTGTTCCTGGACGAAATCGCCGAGCTTCCGCTGGCGATGCAGGTCAAGCTGCTGCGCGCGATCCAGGAAAAGTCCATCCGCCCGGTCGGCGCGAACGCCGAAGTCCCGGTCGACGTGCGCATCCTCTCGGCCACGCACAAGGATCTCGCGGCGCTCGTCGCCGACGGCCGCTTCCGGCAAGACCTTTATTACCGCATCAACGTGATCGAACTGCGCGTGCCGCCGCTGCGCGAGCGACAGGACGATCTGCCCGGCCTGGCGGAGAAGGTGCTGCAACGCCTGTCGCTCGCGCAGGGTCGCGTGTTCCCGCCCACGCTTTCCGCCGATGCGCTCGACACGCTGCGGTCGTACGCGTTCCCGGGCAACGTGCGCGAACTGGAGAACATCCTCGAGCGCGCACTGGCACTGGCCGAAGGCGACAGCCTCACCGCCGAGGACCTGCGGCTTCCCAAGCCCGCCACGCCGGCCGCACCGGCGCCTTCCGCGGCCACGGCAGCGGGCGCGCCGCCGGCGCCTGCGGCCGCTGCTTCGCCGGCGCTGATGGTCCCGGGCCAGCCCGCGCAGGCGATCGATCCGCGCACGCTCAACCCGCGCGACACCGCCAGCAGCCCCCTGCCCTCGTACATCGAGGAAATCGAGCGCGCCGCGATCCAGCAGGCACTCCAGGAAAACCGCTACAACAAGACGCGCACCGCGGCGGCGCTGGGCATCACCTTCCGGGCGCTGCGCTACAAGCTCAAGAAGCTCGGCATCGATTGACGCCGTTACGCGTCGTAGATCGCGCGGTGCGCATCGCATCGTGCAAGCGGATCGTCATACCGCGGTTTCGCGCCAACCCTCGAGCGGATTGGGGTGTGTCGCACGGTGGTTGCACGCGCCGCCATGCGAATTGGCACCCGACGAATCTTGCCGGCGCCGAGTCGTTCGGCCGATGTGACGCCGCTTCCGGTAGGCACTGCCCCCACCGCCGAGCCGTACGCTCCCGTACCTCGCTGTGGGGAAATGCCGGACGGACTGACGCATTTGGTCAGCTCGCGGCGGGCGTGACAATCTGCGTCACCTGCCCTTTGGCGGGTTCTGACATTTAGCGTGACCTCATTTCCAGTTCAGCGCGCCCGTGCACGGAAAAGCTTGTTGGCACGGCTTATGCGTGTACCTTTGCGGCACGTGCAGTGAGCACGGCTGCCCGAGGACCGGAAAGCCCGGCCCACAGGCACGTGATGTCAAACACTCCTAGGGGAAAACGTATGAAGAAGCAGCAGGGCTTTACCCTCATCGAACTGATGATCGTCGTCGCGATCGTCGCCATCCTGGCCGCCATCGCGCTGCCGGCCTACCAGGACTACATGAAGCGTTCGAAGGTCTCCGAAGCCGTCGCCACCGCCGGCGCGTGCAAGACCTCGGTCGCCGAGTACGTCGCCGCCACGACCAAGCTGCCGGTCGACATCGACGCCGCCGGGTGCAGCAACGTCCAGAGCCAGTACGTCGACACGGTTGACGTGACCAATGGCGTGATCTCGATCAAGATGCGCGGCGTCGGCACCGGCGTTGACACCAAGGTCCTGAAGCTGGCGCCGCAGCAGGTTGGCGATAACATCACGGGCTGGACCTGCAGCACGGACGCCGACAAGAAGTTCGTGCCGGGCTCCTGCCGCGGTTAATGCACGCTTCGCCTTTTGCGTAAAAAGGGGGGGGGCCTAGCCCCCCCTTTTTGTTTTGAATCGGGAGCCACGGGGACGTGGCTGGGGAAGTCGGGGAATGACCGTCAGTACGCAACGACATGGGGCCGCGCTGCTCTGGATCTTCATCGCGTCAGGGTTCGCGGGGCTGATCTATCAGTCGATCTGGACGCAGTACCTAGGGCTTTTCCTAGGGCATTCGGCATACGCGCAGTCGCTGGTGCTACTGCTCTTCATGGGCGGGATGGCAATGGGCGCATGGTTCGTCAGCCGCCGCAGCGATCGCATGCAACGTCCACTGCTCTGGTACGCCGTGATCGAACTGGTGATTGGCGTACTCGGGCTGACGTTCAACCAGCTCTATGGCGCCTCCACATCGTTCGCATATGACGTGCTGTTCCCCGGTGCCGGCAGCCAGGCTTCCGTCGGCGCGATCCGCTGGGCGATCTCGGTGTTGCTGGTGCTGCCCCAGTGCATTCTATTGGGTGCGACCTTTCCGCTGATGAGCGCCGGCTTCCTGCGCCTGCGCCCAGACTCCGATGGCAAGGTCATCGCTGGCCTGTACTTCACCAACAGCATCGGCGCAGCGGCTGGCGCGCTCGCGGCCACCTACCTACTGCTCCCGCGCGTGGGCCTGCCGGGCACGATCTTCACCGCCGGCTTGCTCAACGTTCTGGTTGCGATGGCGGTGTACCCGTTGAGCAAGAAGGAGGCGACCGTAGCTACGGCGCCATCGGCCCCTACTGACGCCAGCGGTGTCGCGCCGTCGCTCATTCTCGTCGCCGCGGCGGTGACGGGCCTGACCTCGTTCGTCTACGAGATCACCTGGGTCCGCATGCTGTCACTCGCGCTGGGTACCACCGTCCACGCATTCGAGCTCATGCTGGCAGCCTTCATCGCCGGCATTGCGTTCGGCGGCCTGTGGCTCGCCCGCAATGCCGACCGTATTCGATCGCCACTCAAGATGGTTGGCTGGGTTCAGGTTTGGATGGGTGTAGCAGCGCTGGGATCGATGTTCGTCTATGCCAATGCCTTCGAATGGGTTGGTTGGCTAATGCGCGTCCTCACGCGATCGAGCGAAGGCTACTCGCTCTACAACGTGTCGAGCGGAATCATCTCCCTGCTTGTCATGTTCCCGGCCGCGTTCTTTGCCGGCATGACTCTTCCGCTGTTGACCATCATTCTGTTGCGCAGCGGCGCCGGCGAGCGCGCGATCGGCCGGGTCTATGCTGCCAACACGCTGGGCGCCATCCTCGGCGTACTGCTGGCCGTGCACGTCCTGCTTCCGGTCGTCGGTCTGAAGTCGGCGCTCTGGATTGCGGCGGCCGGTGATCTACTCCTCGGAATTGTCTTGCTGCGCCGCGCGGCGCGAAACGGCACCGCTTCACAGCCCGCGATCGCGGCGGCAGTCACCGCATTCGCGCTGGTCGCAAGCATGGCACTCGTGCAGTTCAATCCGTTGATGCTGGCGTCATCGGTATATCGCACGGGCAACACGTCGCTCCACGACGACACGAACATGCTGTTCTATCGCGATGGCAAGACGGCAAGCGTCGCCGTCTATGCGACGGGCAACGATAAAACAGGCAAGACACTGTCGATCTCCACCAACGGCAAGGTGGACGCAGGCCTCACCGCCTCCCTGGCCGAAGCCCCGCGCGCTGACGAAAGCACCATGGTACTTGCCGCCGCGTTGCCGCTGGCGCTGAAAGACAAGGTCGACCAAGTAGGCGTGATCGGTTTCGGTTCCGGCCTTACTACCCACACGCTGCTGGGCAGCAAGCGCGTCGGTCAGGTCGACACCATCGACATCGAACCGATGATGGTGGAAGGCGCGCGCCTGTTTGGTGAACGCGTCGAACGAGCCTATAAGGACCCTCGTTCGCACCTACTGTTCGACGATGCGAAGTCGTACTTTTCATCCGCGCGCAAGAAGTACGACGTGATCATCTCCGAGCCGTCCAACCCATGGATGGGGGGCACGGCGACGTTGTTCTCGACCGAGTTCTACAACTTCATTCCGCGCCATCTGAAAGACGATGGGCTGCTGGTTCAATGGCTCCAGCTGTACGAGATCAATCCAACGTTGGTGAGCTCGGTACTCACGGCGATGCTTCCGGAGTTCAACGATGTCCAGGCTTATATGGCCAACCAGGGCGACCTGATCATCGTGGCTTCGCCGAAGGGTAAGGTGCCGCCGCTGAAGGATCTGTTCTCTCGCGATCCGCAACTTCGCGCGGAAGTCACTCGCGTAGGGTTCGGTTCGTTGCGAGACCTGCACGATGCATACGTACTGGACCGTCAGGGGCTAGCTGCCTTCGCTTCCATGTTCCCGACTCAGGCGAACTCCGACTATTACCCGGTGCTTCAGCTAAACGCGCCCATGTCGAGATTCAAGAACGACAGCGTGATGGAACTCAGCCACGTGCTGAAGGCCCCATGGCCGCTCTCGTCTAGCATGTCGGACGTGCCCCGTCGCGCCTTGGAGTCGCCGCTTCCCGCCACGCGCCGCGAACTCGCCAACGACAGGAAGTTTCATGCTGCGCGTGAGCTTCGGGAGGCGCTAGTTACCGGAAATCCGGTTCGCGGGGAATTCGCCAGCCGGGACGACGCCATGATGTTGGAGGCGTTGCGCGGCCTAGCACAGACCTGCAAGCTCGATGAGGCTCCGGCACAGAGTGCGGAGATCATTCTGTCCTTGGCGATCGAGACAGTGCCGTTCATGGATGCGAGCGCGAATGAGGATATGTGGGTGAAGCCGGCATGGCTCGGCGACTGCAAACCTTCGCATCCGCTGGTGGTGGACGCACTAGCACTTCTCGCAGCAACGTCGATCGATGACCATCTGGGCGCGATCGAAGCGGGAGACCGCCTGCTCAGCGGCCCCGATGCGGAGTTTATCCTCGGCAACGGCAATGCAAGCTATTACGTCTGGGGTGCCATGCAATTCGCAGCGTACCGCCTTCATGACCCCCAGCTCAGTCATACCCTCGATGCGAAGTTCGGCAACAAGATCGCGCCGGAGGTCAGCGGGCAGATCCCGATCCGCCTTGTGCGTTCCTTGGCGTCGGGGGAGCGCAGTCTTCCCGCTGAACAGGCCCCGGTCGCCGGAGGGCGCTAGCTCCCCGGCGAACGCAAGTCGCATTACGTGAAACAGTGCCGGCCCTCGCCAGACGATTGATGTACATTCCCCAGTGGGGAAGTACCTGGGGACCACCATGAACGCAGCCGCCACCGCCAATCTGGTGGGGATAACCGGCATCGCTCGGCGCCTCGTCCTGGACGGAGCGCTGGACGACACCGCCGCTCGCCAGGCGCTGGGCGCCGCGACGGCCGCCAAGCAGCCGATCACCGCCTACCTGGCCGAGAAGCGCCTGGTCACGCCGGCCCAGCTGGCGGCCGCAAACTCGATCGAATTCGGCGTGCCGCTGTTCGACGCCACGACGCTGGACCCGGCGCAGTCCGCCATCAAGCTGGTCAGCGAGGCGTTGGTCCGCAAGCATCACGTGCTGCCGCTCTATCGGCGCGGGAACCGCCTGTTCGTGGGAGTGTCGGATCCAACGAACACCCAGGCATTGGACGAGATCAAGTTCCAGAGCAACCTCGCGATCGAGCCGATTCTGATCAGCGAGGATCAGATCCAGCGCTGCATCGAGAAATGGCTCGAAGCCAGCGATGCCCTAGGCGACACGGTCGGCGGCGACGAAGGGCTGGAGAACCTCGACATTTCCGGCGGCGAAGAAATCGCCACGGACAACACTGTCGACGTCAAAACCGACGACACGCCGGTCGTGAAGTTCGTCAACAAGGTGCTGGTTGACGCGATTCGCCGCGGTGCGTCGGACATCCATTTCGAGCCCTATGAAACCGAATACCGCGTCCGCCTGCGTATCGATGGCCTGCTCAAGCAGATCACCAAGGTACCGACGAACCTGGCCGGCCGCATCGCTGCGCGCCTGAAGGTGATGTCGCAGCTGGACATCGCCGAGAAGCGAGTGCCGCAAGACGGCCGCATCAAGCTCAACATTTCCAAGACCAAGCAGGTCGACTTTCGCGTCAGCACGCTACCTACGCTGTTCGGCGAGAAAGTGGTGCTACGTATCCTCGATGGCAGCGCAGCAAAGCTCGGCATCGACAAGCTCGGCTATGAGGACGATCAACGCGCGCTATACGAACAGGCCCTCGCCAAACCATACGGCATGGTGCTCGTGACCGGTCCCACGGGGTCGGGTAAGACCGTGTCGCTGTACACCGGTCTGAACATCCTCAATGAGGAAGAACGCAACATCTCAACCGTCGAAGACCCGGTCGAAATCCGCGTGCCGGGGATCAATCAGGTCCAGATGAACGTGAAGCGCGGCATGACGTTCGCCGCCGCGCTACGCAGCTTCCTGCGACAGGACCCTGACATTGTGATGGTCGGCGAAATCCGCGACCTGGAAACGGCGGAAATCGCGGTCAAGGCCGCGCAGACCGGCCACCTCGTGCTGTCGACGCTGCACACCAACGACGCGCCGCAGACGATTTCCAGATTGATGAACATGGGCATCGCGCCCTACAACATCACCTCGTCGGTGACGCTGATCATCGCGCAGCGACTGGCACGTCGCCTCCATGACTGCAAGCGCGAAGTGCACCTGCCGGAGCACGCGCTGCTCGCCGAAGGCTTCACTCACGAGGAAGTCGCGGCCGGGCTGAAGATCTACGAGCCCGTCGGCTGCCCCGACTGCACCGAAGGCTACAAGGGCCGAACCGGCATCTACCAGGTCATGCCCATGACCGAGAAGATCCAGGCGATCGTGCTGCAGGGCGGTAATGCACTGGACATCGCCGAAGCCTCCCGGCAGTCCGGCGTGCGCGACCTGCGCCAGTCGGCGCTCCTGAAAGTAAAGAACGGCGTCACCAGCCTCGCTGAAATCAACCGCGTAACCAAGGACTAACCCATGTCCGCGACCCGTACCGCGACTCGCACTGCGACAAAATCCGCCACCGCCGCACGTCGTCCCAACGGGATGGATACCTTCGTGTGGCAAGGCACCGATAAGCGCGGCAAGGTGATGAAAGGCGAGCAGCCGGCGAAGAACGCCAACGCGCTGCGCGCTGAACTTCGCAAACAGGGCATCACCCCGCGCACCGTCAAGGTGAAGGGCAAGCCCCTGCTCGGTGGTACCGGCCGTCGCATCACGCCGCTTGACATTGCGGTCTTCAGCCGTCAGCTGGCGACGATGATGAAATCCGGCGTGCCGATCGTCGGCGCCATCGAGATCATCGGCAATGGCAACAAGAACCCGCGGATGACGACGCTGCTCAACACGATCCGGTCGGACATCGAGAGCGGCTCCTCACTGTATGAGGCGCTGAGTAAGCATCCGGTCCAGTTCGACGAGTTGTATCGCAACCTGGTCAAGGCCGGTGAAGGCGCGGGCGTACTGGAAACGGTGCTCGACACCATCGCTACGTATAAGGAGAACATCGAAGCCTTAAAGGGCAAGATCAAGAAGGCGATGTTCTACCCCGCCGCAGTCGTGGCGGTGGCGCTGATCGTATCAGCGATCCTGCTGGTGTTCGTGGTGCCGCAGTTCGAGAGCGTGTTCCAGAGCTTCGGCGCGGACCTGCCCGCCTTCACCAAGCTCGTCATCGCGATGAGCGATTTCATGGTGGCGTATTGGTGGCTTGTACTGGCGATAGTGCTCGGCACCGTGGTCGCGTTCATTACGGCTAAAAAACGGTCCATCGCCTTCTCGCGGTTCCTCGACCGGATGATGCTGAAGCTGCCGGTGGTGGGCCAGATCCTGCACAACTCGGCCATCGCGCGTTTCTCGCGCACGCTCGCGGTAACCTTCAAGGCGGGCGTGCCGCTGGTCGAGGCGCTGGACATTGTCGCGGGTGCTACCGGCAATTGCGTGTACGAAGACGCCGTCCGCAACATCCGCGACGACGTGTCGGTCGGTTACCCGGTCAACATGGCCATGAAGCAGGTGAACATCTTCCCCCACATGGTCGTGCAGATGACCGCCATCGGCGAGGAGGCCGGCGCCCTTGATGCAATGCTGTTCAAGGTCGCCGAGTTCTACGAGCAGGAGGTGAACAACGCAGTGGACGCGCTTTCCAGCCTGCTGGAGCCGATGATCATGGTCTTTCTGGGCGTCATCGTCGGCGGCATGGTCGTGGCGATGTACCTGCCCATCTTCAAGCTCGGCGCGGTCGTGGGCTGATCGCCTGCGATCACGCCGCACGGAACTTCGGGCACAATCCCGCGCATGGCATTCCTCGATCAAAACCCCGCCATCGGTTTTCCGCTGGCGGCCGGGCTCGGCCTGCTGGTCGGCAGTTTCCTCAACGTGGTCATCCTGCGGCTGCCGAAGCGGCTGGAATGGCAGTGGCGCCGTGACAGCCGCGAGGTGCTCGGCGAACCCGACACCTACGATCCGCCGCCACCGGGGATCGTGGTCGAGCGCTCGCACTGCCCGCACTGCAAGCACCAGCTGTCGTGGTACGAGAACATCCCGGTGTTCAGCTACCTGGCGCTGCGCGGGAAGTGCCGCAACTGCAAGGCGCCGATCTCGCCGCAGTACCCGCTCGTCGAGCTGCTGACGATGCTCCTCGTCGTGGCGAGCGTGTGGCGGTTCGGATTCGGCTGGCAGGGCTTCGGCGCGATCGTCTTCACTTGCTTCCTCATCGTGCTGTCGGGGATCGACTTGCGGACGCAGTTGCTCCCCGACCAGCTCACCCTGCCGCTGATGTGGCTGGGCCTGATCGCTGCGTCGGACAATCTCTACTTCCCCGCGAAACCGGCCCTGCTCGGCGCGGTGGCGGGCTATCTCAGCCTCTGGATCGTCTGGTGGCTGTTCAAGCAGCTCACCGGCAAGGAAGGCATGGGCCATGGCGACTTCAAGCTGCTCGCCGCCATCGGCGCGTGGACCGGGCTGAAAGGCATCCTGCCGACGATCCTGCTGTCGTCGGTGATCGGCGCGGTGATCGGCTCGATCTGGCTGGCGATGAAAGGCCGGGACCGGGCGACGCCGATTCCGTTCGGGCCGTATCTCGCCATTGCCGGCTGGATCACCTTCTTCTGGGGCGGCCAGATCGTCGACAGCTACATGCAGTTCGCCGGGCTGAGGTAGACGGTCGCCGCCCGCCGCGGTTTACCCTACCCGCCCCGAAGCGGCGCACAGGCCCATGAGCGAGTTCATCGTCGGCGTCACCGGAGGCGTCGCTTCCGGCAAGAGCGAAGTCACGCGCCGCTTCGAAGCGCTGGGCGTCGTGGTCGCCGACGCCGACGTCGCCGCCCGTGCCGCCGTCGAGGCCGGATCGGACGGATTGGCGGAGGTGGTCGCCGCGTTCGGTGCGGACGTCCTCACGCCGGACGGCCAGCTTGATCGCGCTGCGATGCGGCGGCACGTGTTCGGCGACGAAGCAGCGCGTCGTCGCCTCGAGGCTATCGTCCACCCCCGCGTGCGAGCGAGCCTTCGCGCGCGCTGCGAGGCCGCGAACGGCCCGTACGCGATCGCCGCCATTCCCCTCCTCGCCGAAGGCGGCGGGCGTGACGCCTACCCGTGGCTGTCGCGCATTCTCGTCGTCGATGTACCGGTCGACGTGCAACGCGCACGCGTCATGGCGCGCGACCGCGTGGACGCCGAACTTGCGCAGCGGATGATCGTCGCGCAGGCCACCCGCGATCAGCGTCTGGCGATCGCCGACGATGTCATCGTGAACGATGGCCCCATCGAGCGGCTCGCGTCGCACGTGGCGGCGCTGGACCGCCGCTATCGGGCGCTCGCCGCGGCGCAGGGTTGAGCGGGCCGCTTGCGCTCGACGCGGATCAGGCCGACGGCCAGAGGCCGCGGATCGCCGCGATGCCCTGCGCGCCATGCGCCCGCGCTTCGTCGACGTCTCCCGGCCCGAGTCCGCCGATCGCGTAGATCGGCAGCGACACGCGTTCGCGCATTGCGGCAAAGCCGTCCCAGCCGATCCCGGCGACACCCGGATGACTCGGGGTCGCTTTGAGCGTCCCGAGCACGGCGAAGTCGCATCCGAGGGCTTCGGCAGCCAGCAGGTCGTCCACGCCGTGGCACGAGGCCGCGAGCGGCAGGCCGGCCGGAATCGGGCGTTCCCGCAGGCCATGCAGTAGTCGTGACGGCAGATGCAGACCGAGTCCGAATTCGGTCGCGAGCGCCACGTCGCCGTTCACCAGCGCTTCGGCGCCCGCCTGACGACACAGCCGCGCAGCCCGTGCCACGAGCCCGACCCAGCGGTTCTTGTCGAGCGCGGAAGCGCGCAGTTGAACGCGCCGCACGCCGTGCGCCAGCGCACGCTTCAGCCGCGACAGCCAGTCCGCGTCATCGACATTCGGTGGCGGCGTCACGAGGTAATGCGGCGGTTGCAGGAGCGCGGCGACGACCGGCCGGTCGGCCGGCGGCATCGCGTAGCTGCCCAGTTTCTGCGGCGGCACCCACACCAGGGCCTGCCCTTCCAGGCCGCGAGCGTGGCCGCGCCAGGCGACGATACTTCGTACGTCCAGACGCAGGCGCTTGTCCGGGTAACGCTGGGGGACGTTGATCAGCGGCGCGCCGATGTCGACATCGATGCCGAGCTCCTCGCGCAGTTCGCGTGCGAGTGCGGCTTCGGCGGATTCGCCCGGTTCGTGCTTGCCGCCCGGGAATTCCCACAGGCCGGCGAGGTCGCGGCCTTCGGTGCGCCGCGCCAGCAGCACCCGGCCGCGCGCATCGCGGATGACGCCGGCGACCACTTCGACGTGCCGCAGTGCGCGATCGACCGCACCCGTCACGCCCACGGAGGCGATGTCGCCTGGAAAAATGGTGTTCACCTGCGTGGCGGAGCGAAGGTCACGCCCCGCCGCCGGCCCTCCCCCACGTGCGGGAGAGGGCGCCTGGAGCCGCTGCCGTCAGGCGATCTGCCCATGGCAGTGCTTGTACTTCTTGCCGCTGCCGCACGGGCAGGGATCGTTACGGCCGACGTTGTTGAACACGTCGCCGCCCGCGCCGGCCCGCGCCTGCGCGGCTTCTTCGTCGGCACCGTAGCCGCCGGCGGAGGCATGCTGGAACTGCATCTGGCGCGCCTGCGCTTCGGCGGCCGCGCGTTCCTGCGCCTCCAGGGCAGCGACTTCGTCCTCGCTGCGGATGCGCACGCGCGCCAGCAGCGTCACGACTTCGCGCTTCACCTTCTCCAGCATTTCGGAGAACAGTTCGAACGCTTCCTTCTTGTATTCCTGCTTCGGCTGCTTCTGCGCGTAGCCGCGCAGGTGGATGCCCTGGCGCAGGTAGTCCATGCGCGCCAGGTGCTCCTTCCAGTTCTGGTCGAGCACGTTGAGCATGATGTGCTTCTCGAGCAGACGCATGGTCTCGGCGCCCAGTTGCGCCTCGCGCTGCGCGAAGTGGCCTTCGACGGCCTCCTGCACCAGGCGCTCGATCGTCTCCGCGTCGACTTCCTCGCTCTTGCCGACGAACTCGGTCAGCGACATCTGCACGCCGAACTCGGACGCGAGCGTCGCCTCCAGGCCCGGCAGGTCCCACTGGTCGTCGACCGAATTGGGCGGCACGAAGCGCGCCACGAGGTCGGCCACCACGTCGCCGCGGATGCCTTCGATGTTCTCGCTGACGCTGTCGGCTTCCAGCAGCTCGTCGCGCTGCGCGTAGATGACCTTGCGCTGGTCATTGTTGACGTCGTCGAAGTCGAGCAGGTTCTTGCGGATGTCGAAGTTGTGGGCCTCGACCTTGCGCTGCGCGTTGGCGATCTGCTTGGTCACCAGCGGGCTTTCGATGATGTCGTCTTCCTTCAGCCCCATGCGCGCCATCACGCGCTGCACCCAGTCGGCCGCGAAGATGCGCATCAGGTTGTCTTCGAGCGACAGGTAGAAGCGCGAGGAACCCGGGTCGCCCTGGCGGCCGGCGCGGCCGCGCAGCTGGTTGTCGATGCGGCGGCTTTCGTGGCGTTCGGTGCCGACGATGTGCAGGCCGCCGGCGGCCTTCACCGCCTCATGGCGCGCCTGCCATTCGGACTTCAGGCGAGCCTTGGTGACTTCGTCGACCGGTCCGCCGTTCTTGGCTTCAAGCTCGGCGATCTCGTTCTCGAGCGAGCCGCCGAGCACGATGTCGGTGCCGCGGCCGGCCATGTTGGTGGCGATGGTGATCGCGCCCGGACGACCCGCCTGCGCGACGATCTGCGCCTCGCGCTCGTGCTGCTTGGCGTTGAGCACTTCGTGGTGGATGCCCGCGTCGCGCAGCTGCTGGCTGAGCATTTCCGACACTTCGATCGAGGTCGTGCCCACCAGCACCGGCTGCTTGCGGGCGTTGGCGTCCTTGATCTCGTTGAGCACCGCGCGGTACTTGCCGTTGCGGTTGAGGAACACCGCGTCCGGATGGTCCTTTCGCTGCACCGGCTTGTGGGTCGGGATCACGATGACTTCCAGGCCGTAGATGCTCTGGAACTCGTAGGCCTCGGTGTCTGCCGTACCGGTCATGCCGGACAGCTTCTTGTACATGCGGAACAGGTTCTGGAAGGTGATGCTCGCCAGCGTCTGGTTCTCGCGCTGGACCGGCACGCCCTCCTTCGCTTCGACTGCCTGGTGCAGGCCGTCGGACCAGCGCCGGCCGGCGAGCGTGCGGCCGGTGAATTCGTCGACGATCACGACCTCGCCATCGCGCACGATGTAGTCCACGTCGCGCTGGTAGATGGCATGCGCGCGCAGGGCGGCGTTGAGGTGGTGCACGACGCTGAGGTTCTGCGCGTCGTAGAGCGTGTCGTCTTCACCCTGCAGGATGCCGGCCTGGCGCAGCAGGCTCTCGGCGCGTTCCTGGCCGGCCTCGGACAGGTGCACCTGCTTGCCCTTTTCGTCGACCCAATAGTCGCCTTCGGCATCTTCGGCCGCCTGGCGCGACAACTGCGGGACGATGCGGTTGACCTTGATGTACAGCTCCGGCGACTCGTCGGCCGGTCCGGAGATGATCAACGGCGTGCGGGCCTCGTCGATCAGGATCGAGTCGACTTCGTCGACGATCGCGTAATGCAGGCTGCGCTGGAAGCGGTCTTCCTTCGACAGCGCCATGTTGTCGCGCAGGTAGTCGAAGCCGAATTCGTTGTTGGTGCCGTAGGTGATGTCCGCGGCGTACGCGGCGTGCTTGTCGCTGTGCGGCATGCCCGGGTAGACCACGCCGACCGACAGGCCCAGCCAGTTGTACAGGCGGCCCATCCAGGCCGAGTCGCGACGGGCGAGGTAGTCGTTGACGGTGACCACGTGGACGCCCTTGCCTTCCAGCGCATTGAGGTACACCGGCAGCGTGGCGACCAGGGTCTTGCCCTCGCCCGTGCGCATTTCGGCGATCTTGCCCAGGTGCAGCACCATGCCGCCGATCAGCTGCACGTCGTAGTGACGCATGCCGAGCACGCGCTTGGACGCCTCGCGACAGACGGCGAACGCCTCCGGCAGGATCTTGTCGAGCGATTCGCCATCGACGATGCGCTTCTGGAACTCGGGCGTCTTGGCCTGCAACTGCTCATCGGAGAGCTTCTGCATCTCCGGCTCGAGCGCGTTGATCTTGGCGACGGAGCGTTGCAGTTGGCGCAGCAGGCGATCGTTGCGGCTGCCGAAAACGCGGGTAAGCAGGCTGTTGAGCATGGAGTGCGACTGGGTCCGTGTAGCGGAACAGGGAAACCGGCGGGCCGGACGCATTCAGAGTCCGCGTCCACCGGCAAGTTCCCCGAAGGAAGGCTCTGGCGGCTCAAATGAAATCGGGGCGCCGCGCGCCCCGATCCTCTCGAGCCTGAACTGTGGCCGCCCCGATTGTAGCGTGTGGGCGAGCTGGGGTGCTTGCAAGGCGCGGGCTCCGGGCGCCCGGAGTGAGCCGCAGCCGCAGGATCCGCGCTCCGCGGGAGGCCGCCAGTCGGGAAGCTCAGCCGGCCCGGTCCCTCGCGGCCCTCAGCCCTTGATCTCCATCTTGAGCGGGGACTGCTGGCTCAGGAACTTTCGCGGGTTCACGACGCGATTGTTCTCCCACACCTCGAAGTGCACGTGGGCGCCGGTCGAACGGCCCGTGGAACCGGCCTTGGCGATCTCCTGCCCGGCACGTACCAGCTCGCCGACCTTGCGGGTCAGGCGCGAGTTGTGCGCATAGCGCGTGACGTAGCCGTTGCCGTGGTCCACTTCGATGACGTTGCCGTAGCCGGACCGCACGCCCGAGTAGCTGACCACGCCGTCGGCGACCGCGAGCACCGGGTCTCCCACGTTCGCCTTGAAATCGATGCCCTTGTGGTTCGCGTGGCCGCCGCTGAACGGATCGGCGCGGCCGCCGAAGCCGGAGGTGATGTAGCTGTTCGCGATCGGCTCGCGACCCGGCACGGCGTTCATGTCGAGCTGGCGATTGAAGAGCAGCGACTCCAGCACCGAAAGCTGCTCGCCGGACGCCTTGAACTGCGCGTCCAGCGTGGCCATGCCTTCGTCCAGTTCGGTCTTGGTCATGTCACGCACGGGGCCGACACCACCGACGCCGACGGGCTTGTCGAAGTCGAATTCGCCGTCCTGGAGCTGGCCGATGCGGGTGAGGCGCTCGCCGAGGGCGTTGAGGCGGTTGGCCTCCGCCTGCAGCTCGCCCATGCGGGCGGCCAGGGCGTTGATTTCGCGCTGGGCGTCGCGGCGGGTCGCTGCGATCAACGCCTCCTGCTGCTCGGCCTGGCTGCGCAGGACGGCGTTGTCGGCGAAGGTGAGGCCCGCGCCGAGCGCGGTACCGGTTCCCAGCAGCACCGCCATCGCCAGCGCCGGACGCTGCGCGCCCCAGTGGCCGGCACGCTGCAGCCAATACGAAAGCTGCACGCGGGATTTGTTTACGATGGTTGAATAAGTCATGTCCAGTTCTGATTCCAAGCCCAGGCCGCGCAAGGGCGGCCCCTCGACTCCACGTGCCGCGCTCGATGCGCTGCTCGCCGAGCCCGCTGGCGGTCCGGTGCGCCGTGCCCTGTGGCTCGACGAACTGGACCAACGGTTTCGTCCGCTCCTGCCGCCGTCGCTGGCCGCGCATGCGCGACTGGCCAACTACGAGCGCGGCAGGCTCGTGTTTGTCGTCGATGCCCCGGTGTGGCGAGCCAAGATGCGGCTCGCTGCCCCTGAACTCCTCGACGCGGCCCGTTCCATCGGGCTGGATGCGGCTGAACTCATCGTCAAAACGACAACGCCGGTGATCGCCTCCCCGCAATCGGACCGGAAAGCCAAACCCATCTCTGCCACTGCGCTGCAGGCATTGCAGGCAGCGCTGGAATCGCTGAAGGACCCGGAATCCACCGGCTCCAGCGGTTCCCCTTGAACGTCGTTCGCATTGGCAGGTTTGTTGCCGCCGCCTCGATACGCCAAGGTTCGGGGCATGCTAAAGGCCTAACCCCTTGAATTTGTTAAGAGGTTAGAAACCTTTCGGAAGAATTTAGTTAAATAAATGTTAAAGCGTCACGTGAAGTTCACGTCTGTGACGCCCGCCCAATTCATGAAAACGATTGCGGCGCGTGTTCCAGCCGCGTGGCGCAGACCGCTCAGACGGTGGCCGGGATCCCGTAGGTCACGGGCGCTTCACGCGCGTCCGACTCGGTGAAACTCACCTCGTCCCAGGCCGAACGTTCGGCCAGCAATGCACGAACGAGCTTGTTGTTGAGCGCGTGGCCCGACTTGAAACCGACGTAGGCGCCGATGATCGGACGACCGGCCAGGTACAGGTCGCCCACCGCGTCCAGGATCTTGTGGCGCACGAACTCGTCGGCATAACGCAGCCCGTCGTCGTTCAGCACGCGGAACTCGTCGAGCACGATCGCGTTGTCCATCGAGCCGCCCAGGCCGAGGTTGCGCTCGCGCATGTATTCCAGGTCGCGCATGAAGCCGAACGTGCGGGCGCGGCTGACTTCCTGGATGTAGTTGGCCGTCGAGAACTCCACCACGGCGCGGGATTGCGACGCCGGAATCGCCGGGTGGTCGAACTGCACGGTGAAGTCCAGACGGAAACCGTCGTAGGGCTCGAAACGCGCGACCTTGTCGCCCTCGCGCACTTCCACCGGCTGCCGGATGCGGATGAAACGCTTAGGGGCGTCCTGTTCGTGGATCCCCGCCGACTGCAGCAGGAACACGAACGGCCCGGACGAGCCGTCCATGATCGGCACTTCGGCCGCCGACAGCTCGACATATAGATTGTCGACGCCCAGCCCCGCGAGCGCGGAGAGCAGGTGCTCGACGGTCTGGATCTTCGCCGGGCCGCAGGTCAGGCCGGTGCACAACGTCGTCTCGGTGACCAGCTCCGCGCTGGCCGGCACCTCGACCACCGGGTCCAGGTCCACGCGCCGGAACACGATGCCGGTGTCGACCGGCGCCGGACGCAGCGTGAGAAAGACCTTCTCGCCACTGTGCAGGCCCACGCCGGTGGCGCGGATCACGTTCTTGAGGGTGCGCTGACGCAGCATGGGGGGCGACCTTGGGGGGCGGCGTTCTTCTTGTTACGTAGGTGCGACCGCAGGCAGATGCAAATCGTTCTCGCCTGAACGGCCGGGAAGAATAGCACCGCCTACGCTGAACCATGACGGAAAGATGTCACGGTCCCGTGAAGGCAAACCGGTCGGCCGATCCGTTGGCGGGAGGCGGCCGACCCCGCCCAGAAGGGCGAAGAAGCGCGAGGACGAGCGGCCTCCCCGTGGCGAGGGAGGACTCGTTGGAGCCGGGCCCGGCGGTGCGCGCCGGGCCGATGACCTCAGTCCGCCTGGCGGCGCAGGAACGCCGGGATATCCAGGTAGCTGCTGTCGCTGCCGAAGTCGGCGACGGCGGGGGTCGACGGCTCCACGCTGCGGGCACCGGCGCTGCCGCGCAGGCTGCTGCCGAAGCTCGGACGCGCGTTCGGCATCTCGTCCATCGCCGAGAATTCCGGCTGGCCCGTCGTGGCGTTGCGGACCAGCGAGATCGGCGCGCGCTGCGCCTCGCGCTCGGTGCCGCGCACCGACTGGCGGGCGACGGCGCGGTTCAGGCCGGTGGCAACCACGGTGACCTTCACCTCGTCCTGCATGTCCGGATCCAGCACCGTGCCGATCACGACGGTCGCGTCCTCGGACGCGAAGTTCTCGATGGTGCGACCGACCTCGTCGAACTCGGCCATCGTGAAGTCCGGACCGGCGGTGATGTTGACCAGGATGCCGTTGGCGCCGGACAGGTTCACATCGTCCAGCAGCGGGTTCTGGATCGCCGCCTCGGCCGCGGCCTGGGCGCGATCGTCGCCGCGCGCGGCGCCCGTGCCCATCATCGCCAGGCCCATCTCGCTCATGACGGTGCGCACGTCGGCGAAGTCGACGTTGATCAGGCCCGGACGCACGATCAGGTCGGCGATGCCCTGCACGGCGCCGAGCAGCACGTCGTTGGCGGCGCGGAAGGCCTGGATCATCGTCGCGTTGCGACCCAGCACGGTGATCAGCTTCTCGTTCGGGATGGTGATCAGCGAATCGCAGTGGTGGCTCAGTTCCTCGATGCCCTTCAGCGCCACCTGCATGCGGCGGCGACCTTCGAACGGGAACGGCTTGGTCACCACGGCCACCGTCAGGATGCCCATCTCCTTGGCCAGCTGCGCCACGACCGGCGCGGCGCCGGTACCCGTGCCGCCGCCCATGCCGGCGGTGATGAACACCATGTCGGCGCCCTGCAGGGCATCCATGATGCGCTCGCGGTCTTCCAGCGCGGCCTGGCGGCCCACTTCCGGATTCGCGCCCGCGCCCAGGCCCTTGGTGACGTTGCTGCCGAGCTGCAGCTGCAGCTTCGCGCCGCAGTTCTTGATGGCCTGCGCGTCGGTGTTGGCGGTGATGAACTCCACGCCATCGACATTGCCGCTGACCATGTGCGCCACGGCGTTGCCGCCGCCGCCGCCCACGCCGACCACCTTGATGACCGCGTTCGGGGCCATTTTTTCAACCAGTTCGAAATGTGCCATGTCGTCGTCCTCGTTATGTAGTGCTAGTTATTTGCTGTGCTTTCGAATCGTGTGCTGCCGGAACCGCAAGTACCGCGTCATCGCCTCGCCTGCCCGCTCGATCCAGGCCCTGCCCGGACCGGGAACCGGCGTCGGCCCATGCCGCGTCGATTCCTGGAAAAACTCCGCGCATCGCGCCGTCAGAACTCGCCGCGATACCAGTTCTTGAGCTTGCTGAAGAAACTTCCCGCGCGGCCGGTCGGAATCACCGGGCGCCGCGGGTTCTCGATCTGGCTGCCCATCAGCAGCAGGCCGACGCCGGTGGCGTGCACCGGGTTGCCCACCACCTCGCCCAGGCCCGTCACGTGCTGCGGAATGCCCACGCGCACCGGCATCTGCAGCATTTCCTCGGCCAGTTCGACCACGCCTTCCATCTTCGCCGCGCCGCCGGTGAGCACCATGCCGGCACGCACGTGCTGCTCGAAACCACTGCGACGCAGCTCGGCCTGGATCATTTCGAAGATTTCCTCGTAACGCGCCTGCACGGCCTGCGCGAGCGACGCGCGCGGCATGCGGCGCGGCGGGCGATCGCCGACGCTGGGCACCTGGATCGACTCTTCCGCTGTCGCCATCTGCGCCAGCGCGCAGGCGTAGCGCACCTTGATCTGCTCGGCTTCCGGCGTCGGCGTGCGCAGCATGTGCGCGATGTCTTCGGTGACCTTGTCGCCGGCGATCGGCAGGCTCGCGCTGTGCGCGATCGCGCCGCCGACGAACACCGCGATGTCGGTGGTGCCGGCACCGATGTCGACCAGCACCACGCCGAGCTCGCGCTCGTCGCTGGTCAGCACCGCCTGGCTGGAGGCGAGCACGCTGAGGATCAGGTCGTCGACCTGCAGGCCGCAACGCTGCACGCACTTGCTGATGTTCGCCGCGGCCGACTGCGCGCACACCACCAGGTGCGCGTGCACTTCCAGGCGCACGCCGGTCATGCCCACCGGATTGCGGATGCCTTCCTGCGAGTCGTCGAGCACGTAATCGCGCGGGATGGCGTGCAGGATCTTCTGGTCGGCCGGGATCGCGACGGCCTTGGCCGCCTCGAGCACGCGGTCGAGATCGCCGTAGGTGACCTCGCCGTCGCGGATCGGCGCGATGCCCTGCGAGTTGCGGCACTGCACGTGGTTGCCGGAGATCGACGCGTAGACCGAGCGGATCTCGCAGCCGGCCATCAGCTCGGCTTCCTCGATGGCGCGCTGGATCGACTGCACGGTCGATTCGATGTCCACCACGACGCCGCGCTTGAGCCCGCGCGATTCGTGCGAGCCGATACCGATCACCTCGATCGGGTTGCCCGGCGAGTATTCACCCACCAGCGCCACCACCTTCGAGGTGCCGATGTCGAGGCCGACGATCAGCGACTTGTCACCCTTGCGATTCATGATTGTCCCTGCTGCTGCGGAGCTGCCGCCGGCGCCGGCACGGGCGCCCACGTCAGTGCAAAACCATTGGTGTAACGAAGGTCGGCGAGCTTGAGCACCTGCACCTGCTGCGTGAGCAGCTGCGGCAGCAGGCGCACGAAGCGCGACAACCGGGCACGCGCCTCGCTGCGGCCGACCACGATGCGTGCGCCGTTGTCCAGGCCGAGCGTCCAGCTGCCGCGCGGATCGAGTTCGACCACGCGTACGTCCAGGCCGATCGGCGCGAACATCGCGCGCGATTCGTTATAGAGCGCCACCACCTCACTGACGCGCGCTTCCGGGCCGCCGAGTTGCGGCAGGCCCTTGGGCACGTCGATGCCCTTCGCCGGAAAAAGCCGGCCCTGTTCCGACAGCAACAGGCCGCCGCTCCAGCGGGCGAACGGGCGGTGTTCGAACACCGTCACCTCCAGCACGTCCGGCCAGCGCTTGCGCACTTCGGCGCGCTCCACCCAGGGGAGCTTCGACACCGCATCCTGCGCACCCGCCAGGTCGACGGCGAAGAACCCGCGCTGCGCGTACGGCAGCAGCGTCTTCTGCAACAGCGCGCCGTCCACGCGTTCGAACTCGCCGGTCGCGCGCAGCTTGGTCAGCGGCCAGTGGGCGGCGCCGATCCAGCCGTTGAGCACGGCAACGATCGGCAGCGCGACCAGCGCCAGCGCGAGGATCCATCCGACGAGGCGAAGCATGGCGTTCACGCCGCCGCACCTCCGCGTGCCGTGGAGGATGCTTCGGCGAGGCTGGACTCGAGCACGCGCCAGCACAGCTCGTCGAATTCGATGCCGATCTGGCGCGCGGCCTTCGGCACGAGCGAATGGCTCGTCATGCCAGGCGCGGTGTTCACTTCCAGCAGGTAGAGCTGGCCGCTGGCGCGATCGCGCATGAAGTCCACGCGCCCCCAGCCGCTGCAGCCGGCGGCGACGAACGCCTCCGCCGCGATGCGGCGGATCTCCGTTTCCTCGGCGCCTTCCAGGCCGGGGCACAGATACTGCGTCTCGTCGGAAATGTACTTGGCGTGGTAGTCGTACCACTCGCCCTTGGGGACGATGCGGATCGACGGGAGCGCGACGTCGTTCAACACCGGCACTGTGAGTTCCTCGCCGACGATCAGCTGCTCCATCAGCATCTCGCCCGGATAGTTCGCGGCGAGTTCGACGGCGGCGTCGAGGTCGGCATCGCTCATCACGCGCGATACGCCGACGCTGGAACCTTCGCTGGACGGCTTGATGAACACCGGCAGCCCGAGTTCGCGTGCGGCGGCATGCACGTCGCTTCCCTTGGCAAGGCGCACGTAGCGCGGCGTCGGCAAGCCGATGCTCAGCCACACCTGCTTGGTGCGGATCTTGTCCATCGTCAACGCCGAGCCGAGCACGCCCGAGCCCGTGTACGGAACGCCGAGCGCTTCGCACAGGCCCTGCAGCACGCCGTCTTCGCCGCCGCCCTTGTTGCCGTGCAGGATGTTGAACACCCGATCGACGCGGCCGGCGCGGATCGCATCCAGCAGTGCCGGAATGCCGTCGACGGCGAACGCATCGACACCGCGCGAGCGCAACGCATCGAGCACGTTGCGCCCGGAATCCAGCGACACTTCGCGCTCGGCGCTGGTGCCGCCCATCAGCACGGCGACGCGGCCGAACGCCGCCGGATCGGTGATCCGGGCCGGACCAAGCTTCGCCGCTGCGGACTGCGCGCTCACTTCTTTTCTCCGTTGGATGCGTTGAAGCCGTTGGCGGCGATCTGCTGCGCGGCGTAGCCGATGTCGCCCGCGCCCATCATCAGCAGCAGGTCGCCATCGTTGAGGACGTCCGGCAGAACGCTCGACAGATCGCCCGCGCCGCTGACCACGACCGGATCGATGCGGCCACGCGCGCGGATGGCGCGCGCCAGCGATTTCGCATCGGCGCCGGCGATGGGAGCTTCGCCTGCCGGATACACCTCGGTCAGCACGAGCACGTCGACGCTGGACAGCACGGCAGCGAATTCGTCGAACAGGTCGCGTGTACGGCTGTAGCGGTGCGGCTGGAAAGCCACGACCAGCCGCTTGTCCGGCCAGCCGCCGCGCGCGGCCGCGAACACCGCTTCCAGCTCTTTGGGGTGATGACCGTAGTCGTCGACCAGTTGCACCGTCGCGCCCTTCGCCGTGGTCGGGCTCGCCAGCAGGTTGAAGCGGCGGCCGACGCCGGCGAAGTTCTGCAGCGCGCGCGCGATCGCATCCGCCGCGACGCCGAGCTGCCACGCCACCGAAGCGGCGGCCAGCGCATTGAGCACGTTGTGGCGACCCGGCAGCGCGAGCGTGATCGGCGTGCGCGTCGCATCGGGCAGGCACAGCGTGAAGCGCATGTTCGGCCCGTCCTGCTGTACGTCCTCGGCACGCACGTCGGCCTCGGCGCTGAAGCCGTACGTCATGACGTGACGGGGCGTCTTCTTCGCGAGCGCCGCGACTTCGGCATCCTCGATGCACAGCACCGCCAGGCCATAGAACGGCAGCCGGTGCATGAACTCCTCGAACGCCGCCTGCACGCGCGCGAAATCGCCGCCGTAGTTCTCCAGATGATCGGCATCGATGTTGGTGACGATGGCGATCTGCGGGTTCAGGCGCAGGAAGCTGCCATCGCTCTCGTCGGCTTCGGCGACGAGCCATTCGCCCTTGCCCAGGCGCGCGTTCGCGCCCGCGGCGAGCAGCTGGCCGCCGATCACGAACGTCGGATCGATGCCGCCTTCGGCGAGCACGCTGGCGGCCAGCGAGGTCGTGGTGGTCTTGCCGTGCGTGCCCGCCACCGCGATGCCGCGCTTGAAGCGCATCAGCTCGGCGAGCATCTCCGCGCGCGGCACGACCGGGATGCGCTGGGCGCGCGCTTCCATCAACTCCGGGTTGTCGGGCTTGATCGCGCTCGATACCACGACGCAATCGGTACCCAGCACGTTGGCCGCGGCGTGGCCCTTGTTCACGCTGACGCCGAGCGACGCGAGCCGCCGCGTCACGGCGTTATCGGCGTTGTCCGAACCGGACACCTGGTAGCCGAGCGTGCACATCACCTCGGCCAGGCCGCTCATGCCCACGCCGCCGACACCCACGAAGTGGACGCGCGGGAACGCCTTGGCGAGGTCGCCGGTGTGCTGCAGGCGGCGACGCAGGGCCGTACTCATTCGACTTGCTCCAGAACCAGTTGTGCGACGCGTTCGGCCGCGTCGGGCTTGGCGATCGCACGCGCGGCCTGCGCCATCTGCAGCAGGGCGCCGCGTTCGCCGAGGATTTCGAGGGTGGCCGACAGGCGCTGCGCCAGATCGCCCGCCGTGCCCTGCGGCACGAGGTGGGCGGCGCCACGATCGACGAGGTACTGCGCGTTCTTCGTCTGGTGGTCGTCGACCGCCTGCGGAAACGGCACAAGCACGCTGCCGACGCCGACCGCACACAGTTCCGCGAGCGTCAGCGCGCCGGCGCGGCACACGACGATGTCGGCCCAGGCGTATGCGGAGGCCATGTCGGCGATGAAGGGTTCCACCGACGCCTGCACGCCCGCTTCGGCGTAGGCGCGCTCGGCCTCCTCGCGCAGCTTTTCGCCGCACTGGTGGCGCACTTCGCACTCGATGCGGCCGCGCAGGCCGGCGACGGCCTTCGGCACGGCGGTGTTCAGCGCACGAGCGCCCTGGCTGCCACCCAGCACGAGGACGCGCAGCGCGCCGGTCCGACCGGCGAAGCGCGTCTGCGGCGGCGCGACGGCGGCGATCTCCGCGCGAACGGGATTGCCGACGACTTCCTCGTTCGGGAAGGTGCCCGGGAAACCGGTCAGCACGTGCCGGGCGAATCGCGCCAGCACGCGGTTGGTCAGGCCCGGCGCACGATTCTGCTCGTGCACGATGAGCGGGATGCCGGCGAGTCTTGCCGCCAGTCCGCCGGGTCCGGCTGCGTATCCGCCGAAGCTGATCACCGCACGCGGCTGGCGTTCGCGCAGCGTCTGCATCGCGGCGCGCACGGCACCCACCAGCCGGAACGGCGTCGCCAGCAGCGTCGCGACGCCCTTGCCGCGCATGCCGCGCACGGCGATGGTGTCGATGGCGATCCCGTGCTGGGGGACCAGGCGCGTTTCCATGCCGCCTTCGGCGCCGAGCCACAGCACCGGCACGTTGCGCTCGCCGATGGCCTTGGCGACGGCGAGGCCCGGGAAGATGTGCCCGCCCGTCCCTCCGGCGAGGATCATCACCGGACGCAGTTCGGAATCGGTCGCGGCCTGCATCACGCGATCCTCCCCAGCGTCGGTTCGACACGTTGCTGCAGCCGGCTGGTGCCGCGCGTGGGCGCGACCGCGGCGATCGGCGCGGGCTTGCGCGACGGCATCGGCGTGGCTGTCGGCGGCGGCGCGCCCGGATCGTTCGCGGCCACCGGCGGCGACGAGATGTCGTTGCGCACGCGCGCCACCTGGCGCTGCGCGCGATCGAGTTCGTACGACACGCGCAGCAGCAGGCCGAGCCCGGCGCAGGTCATGATCACGCTGGAACCGCCGTACGAAATCATCGGCAGCGTCAAGCCCTTGGTCGGCAGCAATCCGAGGTTCACGCCGATCGAAACGAAGCTTTGCAGGCTCATCCACAGCGCAATGCCGAACGCGCAGTAGCCGGCGAAATGGCGGCGCATCTCGACGCACTTGAGGCCGAGCCAGAACGCGCGGCCGGCCAGGCCCGCATAGAGGGCGACCACGACGCACACGCCGAGGAAGCCGAACTCCTCGGCGATCACTGCCATGATGAAATCGGTATGCGCTTCGGGCAGGTAGGAGAGCTTCTGCACCGACGCGCCCAGGCCCACGCCCAGCCATTCGCCGCGTCCCACGGCCATCAGCGCGTTGGTCAGCTGGTAGCCGGTCTTGAAAGGGTCCTGCCACGGATCCAGGAACGAGGTCAGGCGCACCACGCGATACGGCTCGGCGATCGCGACGATCGCCAGCACCGGCAGTCCGATCAGCACCGGGCCGAACATGCGCGGCATGTTCACGCCGCCCAGCACGAGCATGCCGGCGGTGATCGCCAGCAGCAGCGACGACGAACCGAAGTCCGGCTGCAGCAGCAACATGATCACCAGCGCGACGGCGACGCCGATCGGCTTGAGCATCGCGCCCCAGGTCGCCGTCACTTCCTCGCTGTAACGCTTGAGGTAGCTGGCGAGCCAGACGATGTAGAGCAGCTTGACCGCTTCCACGGCCTGGAAGTTGGAAACGCCCATGTTGAGCCAGCGCCGCGCGCCGTTGACGCTGCGGCCGATGCCCGGCACGAACACCGCGATCAGCAGCACGAAGCACACCAGCAGCAGCCACTGGTTGTGCTGTTCGATGGTCTTCAGTTCCGTGCGCATGATCCACAGCGCGAACGCCAGGCCGACGACCAGGAACACGACGTGGCGCGTGAGGAAGTAGAACGGGCCGACGTCGTGGCCGTCGGCCACGCCGATCGACGCCGAGCCGACCATCACCACGCCCAGGCACGCGAGCGCGCACGAGATCCCGAGCAGCCACGGGTCGAAGTGGCCGCCGATCGCGTCGAGTCGTGTCGCCTGGCGCGCGGAGTCGCTCATCAACGCACCTTCAGCGTGGCCAGGCCGACGAGCACGAGCACGACGGAGATGATCCAGAAGCGCACGATCACGCGCGGCTCCGGCCAGCCCTTCAGCTCGAAGTGGTGGTGGATCGGCGCCATGCGGAACACGCGCTTGCCGGTGAGCTTGAACGACGCGACCTGGATCATCACCGAGAGCGTTTCGATGACGAAGATGCCGCCCATCACCACCAGCACCAGTTCCTGGCGCACGATCACCGCGATGGTGCCCAGCACGGCGCCGAGCGCGAGTGCGCCGATGTCGCCCATGAACACCATCGCCGGATAGGTGTTGAACCACAGAAAGCCCAGGCCCGCACCGGCGATCGCCGCACAGATGATCACCAGTTCGCCCGCGCCCGGCACGGCCGGGATCTGCAGGTACCTCGAGAATTCCGCATGACCGGAGGCATACGCGAAGATGCCCAGCGCGCACGCGACCAGGACGGTCGGCATGATCGCCAGGCCGTCCAGGCCATCGGTGAGGTTCACTGCGTTGGAAAAGCCGACGATCCAGAAGTACGCGATGGCGACGAAGCCCACGCCCGCCAGCGGCAGCGCGATGGACTTGAAGAACGGCACGTAGAAGGTCGTCGCCGTCGGCACGTCGGCGAAGAACCACAGGTACAGGCCGGCGGCCAGACCGAAGACCGACTGCGCGAGGTACTTCCAGCGCGACTTCAGGCCGTTCGGGTCGCGCTTGACGATCTTGATCCAGTCGTCGTACCAGCCGATCGCGCCGAAGGCGAGCATCACCAGCAGCACGACCCACACGTACTTGTTGCGCAGGTCGCCCCACAGCAGGACCGAGGCCATCACCGTGATCAGGATCAGCGCGCCGCCCATCGTCGGCGTGCCGGCCTTGGAGAAGTGCGACTGCGGGCCGTCCTTGCGGATCGGCTGGCCGCCCTTGAGCTGCCCGAGCTTGCGGATGACCGCCGGCCCCCACCACAGCGACAGCGCGAGCGCGGTCAGCGCGCTGAGGATGCCGCGGAAGGTGAGATAGCCGAACAGGCCGAACAGGCTCTGCAGTTGTTCCAGCCATCGCGTGAGTTCAAGCAGCATGGGTGTCCCCTTCTTGCGGGCCCACGAGCGCGGCCACGATCCTGTCCATCGCGCTTCCGCGCGAGCCTTTCACCAGTACGCGCACGCCATCGCGCAATTCGCCCTTCAGCGCGTCGGCGAGCGCCTGGTGCGTTTGGAAGTGCGTGGCCCCGTCGCCGAACGCCTGCGATGCCGCGGCGCTGTACGCGCCGAGCGTGAACAGGCGGCGGATGCCGGCCGTTTTCGCGCGGCGCCCGGCTTCGGCGTGCATCGCTTCGGCGTCGGCGCCGAGTTCGCGCATGTCGCCCAGCACCAGCCACGCTTCCGAACCGGCGGCGGCGAGGGTGTCGATCGCGGCGGCGAGCGAGCCCGGATTGGCGTTGTAGCTGTCGTCGATCAGCACCGCCCCGTTGTGCAGGCGATGCGTGATGAGGCGCCCGGCCACCGGCTTGGCCACGCTGAGGCCATCGGCGACCTGCTGCAGCGAGGCGCCGACGCTGAGCGCGAGACCGGCCGCGGCCAGTGCGTTGCTGACGTTGTGCCGCCCGGGCAGCGCGAGCGACACGACCGCTTCGCCCTGCGGCGCGACGAGCGTGAAACGCGAGCCGTCCGGCAGCGCCTGGATGTCGCGCGCGGTGAGGTCGGCGCTCGTCTCCAGGCCGAAGCGCAGCAGGCGACGACCGTGCGCGCGTTCGGCGAAGTACGGCGCGAACGCATCGTCGGCGTTGATCACCGCCACGCCCTCGCCCGGCAGCGCGTCGTAGATCGCGGCCTTGGTGTCGGCCACGCCGAGCAGGCTGCCCATGCGCTCCAGATGACCGGGCGCGATGTTGTTCACGATCGACACGTCGGGGCGCACGATCCCGGTCAGGTACGCGATGTCGCCGGGCTTGCCCGCGCCCATCTCGTAGATCGCGAACTGCGCGTCTTCGGGAGCGTCGAGCACCGCCAGCGGCAGGCCGATCTCGTTGTTGCGATTGCCCGGCGTGGCGAACGTGGTGCCGACGCGCTCAAGGATCGCGAGCGTCAGCGCCTTCACGCTGGTCTTGCCGTTGCTGCCGGTGATCGCGACGACCTTCTGCGCGCCGCCTTGCGCGATGCGCTCGCGATGCACGGCGGCGGCAAAGTCGGCCAGCGCGCGCTCGGTGTCGGCGACGATGACCTGCGCAATCTGGACGTCCACTTCGCGCGACACCAGCGCGGCGGCGACGCCGGCCTGCGCCGCCTCGGCGACATGGTCGTGGCCGTCGAAACGCTCGCCCTTCAGCGCGACGAACAGCGCGGCGCGGCCGGCGGGCAGCGCGCGCGTGTCGGTCGCGATCGCATCGACCGTGCGGTCGTCGCCGACGAGGCGGCCGCGGGTCATGCGTGCGATGTCGGATAGCAGGCGCGGCTTCATCGTCTGGACTCCAGCGCGGCGCGCGCGACCTGCGTGTCGTCGAAGGGATGCAGCACGCCCTGCACGTCCTGGTAGGGCTCGTGCCCCTTGCCGGCGATCAGCACGATGTCGTTCGGTCCCGCGGAGGCGACTGCATGCGCGATGGCGGCGGCGCGATCGCGCTGCACGGTGACGCGCTCCGGATGCGCGAACCCGGCCATGATGTCGGCGACGATGCCGTCGCCGTCCTCGAAGCGCGGGTTGTCGTCGGTGACGATCACCACGTCCGCGTGCCGTTCGGCGATGGCCGCCATCTGAGGGCGCTTGCCGCGATCGCGATCCCCGCCGCAGCCGAACACGCAGATCAGCCGCGCCTGCACGTGCGCGCGCAAAGAGGTCAGCGCCTGCTCGAGCGCATCGGGCGTGTGCGCGTAATCGACGACGACGAGCGGCGCACGGCCATCGCCGCCCAGCCGGTTCATGCGGCCGTGGATCGGCTGCAACGTCGCGAGGGTTTGCGCCACCTGCGCGGGCGCGTCGCCCAGCGCGAACAGCACGCCCGCGACCGCCAGCAGGTTGTCGACGTTGAAGCGGCCGAGCAGCGGCGACTGCACCGCATGCGACTCGTCGGCGACGACCAGGTCGAAACCGATCCCCGCGTTGTCGAAGCGCAGGTTGCGCGCCTGCACCGTGGCCGAAGCCTCGTCGCGCGAACTCACGCCGATGGCGCGCACGTCATGCGGCAACGTGGCGATCAGCTCGCGGCCGAACGCGTCGTCCAGGTTGATCACGGCCGCCTTCAGGCCTTTCCACGCGAACAGGCGCGCCTTGGCTGCGCCGTAGGTCGCCATGTCGCCGTGGTAGTCAAGGTGATCGCGCGTCAGGTTGGTGAACACCGCGACGTCGAAATGCACGCCGTCGACGCGCCCCTGGTCGAGTGCGTGCGAGCTGGCCTCCATCGCGATGGCCTGCGCGCCTTCGTCGCGCATCGTCGCGAGCAGTTCGTGCGTCTGCAGCACCAGCGGCGTGGTGAAGCCGGTCGGTTTGACATGCCCGTACAGGCCCGCGCCGAGCGTGCCGATGCTGCCGCTCGGGACGCCACGCGCGTGCCATGCCTGCGTGAGCAGTTGCACGGTCGACGTCTTGCCGTTGGTGCCCGTCACGCCGACGACGGTCATCGCTTCAGTGGCGCGGCCGTGGAAGGCGTCGCCCATCTCGCCCAAACGCGAGCGCAGGCCCGGCACGGCGATCGCATCGCCCGGCGCGGGCAGGTCGTCCGGCGCCGGCGGCTCGAACAGGATCGCGGCGGCGCCGGCGGCACGCGCCTGATCGACGAAGCGAAGCCCGTGCGCGCCGAAGCCGGCGATCGCGACGAATGCGTTGCCCGGGCGCACGGCGCGGCTGTCGAGCACCAGGCCGGTGATCGCCAGTTCGGGCGGGATGCCGGCGACATCCGGCAGCAGTTCGGCCAGCGGCATCAGGCGGCTCATCGTGCGCCTCCCGATGCGGACAGGCCGGGCGTGACCATGCCGACCGGCGTGGGAAGCGCGGCCGCGGCATGCGTCGGTGCCGGCAGGACGGTGCCCGTGGGCTTGCCGCCGTTGGCCTTGGCGCGCTTGGCTTCGGCGGCGGCCTGCGCGGCCATCCAGGTGTCGATGTCGTCCGGGGCCACGTCCATCAGGCGCAGCGAACCTTCCATGACGTTCTTGAACACCGGCCCGGAGACGAAACCGCCGAAGTAGCCCTTCGCCGGATCCGGATCGTTGACGACGACCACCATCGAGAACCGCGGGTTGTTCACCGGCACCACGCCGGCGAAGAACGACACGTAGCGGCGCGAATAGCCGCCGAATTCGTTGAACTTGCGCGCCGTGCCGGTCTTGCCCGCGACGTGGTAACCCAGGATCGCCGCCTGCGTGGCGGTGCCGCCGGGCTCGGTCACGGTCTGCATCATGCGCATGATGGTTCCGGCGATGGCCGGGTCGAGCACCTGCACGGGTTCGTGCCGCTCGCCCTTCACGAACGTCGGCGCGATCAGCTTGCCGCCGTTACCGAGCGCGGCGTAGGCCTGCGCGATCTGCAGCGGCGTGGCCGACAGGCCGTAGCCGTAGGACATCGTCTGCTTGGTCGTGCCGCTCCAGCGCGCCGGCGGCGCGAGCACGCCGGACGACTCGCCCGGGAAGCCGCTGTTGGTCTTGTGGCCGTAACCGAAGCGCTTGAGGAACTCGTAGTACTCCTGGTTCGGCAGCTTGGCCACGATCTTCGACACGCCGACGTTGGAGCTCTTGGTGATCACGCCGGTGGTGTCGAGCACGCCGTAGTTGTGGTGATCCGTCGTGCGATAGCGGCCGTTCGGCATCCAGCCGGGGTTCGTGTCGAACTTCGTGTGCGGGGTGATCACGCCCGCTTCCAGCGCCGCGGCGACCGTGAGCGGTTTCATCGTCGAACCCGGCTCGATCACGTCCGTCACCGCGCGGTTGCGGTGCGTGTCGGGATTGCCGACGCCCACGGCGTTCGGGTTGTAGGTCGGCAGGTTCGCCATCGCCAGCACTTCGCCGGTCGCGATGTCGAGCACGACGGCAGAACCGCTGCTCGCGCCGGTGCGCTCCAGGGCGCCCCGGAGTTCGCGCATCGCGAGGAACTGGATCCGGCGATCGATCGTCAGCGTGAGGTCGCGGCCCGGTTCGGCGGCCTTGACCAGGTCGACGCTCTCGACGATGCGACCCGCGCCGTCGCGGATCACGCGCTTGGCGCCGGGCTTTCCGCGCAGCCAGTCGTCGAACGCCAGCTCCAGGCCTTCCTGGCCCAGGTCGTCGATGTTGGTGAAGCCCAGGATGTGCGCCATCGCTTCGCCCTGCGGGTAGAAGCGACGGAACTCGCGCTGCGAGAACACGCCGGGGATCTTCGCCGCGAGGATCCGCCTGGCTTCGTCCGGGTTGATGCGGCGCTTGAGGTAGACGAATTCCTTGCCGGCGCGCTGGCTGAGCTTGCGCGTCAGCGCGTCCGGCGACACCCCCAGCGCCTTGGCGAGCTGCGGGATGCGCGCGGGATTCTTCAGCAGTTCCTGCGGGTTGGCCCAGATCGACTCGACCGGCGTGGACACCGCGAGCGGCTCGCCGTTGCGGTCGGTGATCATGCCGCGCGAGGTCGGGATCGGGATCTCGCGCAGCGAACGCGCATCGCCCTGCTGGCGGTAGAAGTCGTTGCTGATCACCTGGAGGTCCAGCGCACGGCCGACCAGCGCGATCGAGCACAGGCCCAGCGCGCCGCCGACCAGCATCAGCCGGTTGCGCAGATTGAACGACGCGCGACCGCGCCCCTTGCCGGCGACGCGATCGTTGCCGCCGCCGAACTTGTCGCGCAACGCGAGCACGGCGTCGAGCGGGCCACTGCGGCCGGCACCGTTGCGCGAACTCCCGTTGCGCGGATTGCGGGTTGCGCCGCTCATGGACGGATCACCACGGTTTCGGCGCCTTCGGGGAACTTCATGCCCAGCCGATCGCGCGCGACCTGGTCGATGCGGTTGCTTTCCGACCACGTCGCCTGTTCGAGCTGGAGGCGGCCGAATTCGATGTTGAGTTCGTCGCGCGCGCGTTCCAGGCGGCTGAGTTGCACGAAGAGCTGGCGGTGCTCATGGCGCGCCTGCACGACGGCCAGCGCCGAGACGACGTTGGCCACCACCAGCACGCTCAGCAGCAGGCGCAGCACGCTCATGCCGGCCCCCCCGCATGCCGCGTCACCGACGAAGCCGGGAATCGGGCTCGGGGAAGGCGGACTGCCTGGAGTTCCGGCTCGCCGGGCGCCATCGCGTTCCGCCGGTCTCCACGGCCCGTTTCCGGCTTTGCCGTGTCGGAGACGCCGTCCGATGCGTTCGCGCCTTCCTCGTTCCCGATTCCCAGCTTCTCCGCCACGCGCAACACCGCACTGCGGGCACGCGGATTGGCCGAGGTTTCCTCGTCCGTCGCCTTCTGCGCGGAGCCGATCGCGCGCAGCACGGGCGTGAAGGCCACTTCCACCGGCATGCGGCGGTTGGCCGGCGGCGCCTTGCTGTGGCGCGCGATGAACTGTTTGACGATGCGGTCTTCCAGCGAATGGAAGCTGATCACCGCCAGCCGCCCGCCGGGCTTCAGGCGGGCAAGCGCGGCGTCGAGACCGGTTTCCAGGTCGACCAGTTCGCGGTTGATGAAGATGCGGATGGCCTGGAAGCTGCGCGTGGCCGGATGGATCTTCTGGTCGCCGCGCGGCACGACGGACGCGATGAGGTCGGCCAGTTGCGCGGTGCGTTCCAGCGGCTGCGCGTCGCGGCGGCCGACGATGGCGCGGGCGATCTTGCGGCTCATGCGCTCTTCGCCGTAGGTCCACAGCACGTCGGCGATCTCGCGCTCGTCGGCGTGCGCGAGCCACTGCGCCGCGCTCTGGCCGGTGTCGGGATCCATGCGCATGTCCAGCGGGCCGTCCTTGCCGAAGCTGAAACCGCGCTCGGCGACGTCCAGCTGCGGCGAGGAGACGCCCAGGTCGAACATCACGCCGTCCAAGCCCGCGGCGGCCTCGTCCCAATGACCGAGCTCGGCGAAACTGCCACGGAAGACCGCGACGCGGGCGTCCTGCGCGAATTCGCGCATCGCCACCGCAATCGCTTCGGGGTCCTTGTCCATGAGCAGCAGGCGGCCTCCGGGGCCGAGTCGTTCCAGCACGCCACGCGCATGACCGCCGCGCCCGAACGTGCCGTCCAGGTACGTTCCATTCCCGCGCACGTTCAGGCCGTCGAGCACCTGCGCGTACATCACGGGAAGGTGGCCGGATAGCGCGCCGCGCTCCATGCCACCCACCGTCACAGCTGGAGGTCGAGCAGCTCCTCGCTCAGATCGGCGTCAGAGATCGTCTGACGGATCTGCGCGTGGTGCGCCTGCTCGCTCCAGAGTTCGAACTTGTCGCCCATGCCCAGCAGCACGGCCTTTTTCTCGATGCCGACCGCGGCGCGGTGGCTGGCCGGGATGCTGATGCGTCCGTTGCCGTCGAGCTCGACGAACGCCGCGGCGCCGACGAGCTTGAGCTGCATGCTGCGGTTGACCGCCTTCGCCTTGGGCAGCGCATTGACCTGGTCGCGCAGCCGCTCCCACGCGGCCTGGGGGTACAGGTACAGCGAGCCGGATTCGAAGGGGTTGTAGGTGATCACCAGGCGGTTTTCGCATTCGCGCGCGACGGCATCGCGGTAGACGGTGGGCACCGCCAACCGGCCCTTGTCGTCGATCGTGATGGCGGTCTCGCCTTGGAACATTGCGCACCTGTTGGGGCCGCCTCTACGGACGGCTTGTTCACGGAAAACCACAAAAAACCCGGTTTTCCCTCAGATGCCCACCTTAGGCACGCCCCACAGGGTTGTCAACAAGTTTCGGGAGGGAAATTCACCTGTAGCGTCAATGACTTGCGAAGAACTTCACAGGTTTGTTCAAGAGTTATCCACTACCCCTTGTTTCGTCTCAAATTTTGAGACTGCAGGCTCACCCCGCTCGCCCGCGCCACTCCGCGCCGCAAAGCCGAAACGCTGATGCTGCACCGCAGCACCAGCAAGCCATTCACGCCGACGATCGAGTTCCGCCGATCGATTCCCGGAAACTAAGAAACCCGGCAACCCCAAACGGGAAGGCCAGCCTCCTTAGTAAAGGTGGCGCGCCGGCAGGCACCGGGATCTGGAGGCATCGAGCCCCGGGGCCCGAAGTTTTGCTCCGCAAAACCTTGGGGCGTTTTTCGCAGCGAGGCGAAGGAAAAAAGCGCGGAGCCGGCCGATAAGCCGGGTTCTGTCGTGGACAGTCATTCCTCTAGGCGCCGCGTCACCGCGACGCTCAAGCAACCTACCCGGAGACACCGCGGGCCGCGGCATCGTCTCCCTATTTGGTTTTGCTCCCGGTGGGGTTTGCCGTGCCGGTCCGTTGCCGGACTCGCGGTGCGCTCTTACCGCACCGTTTCACCCTTGCCACGCGCGTCTTGCGACGCCGTTCGGCGGTCTGCTCTCTGTTGCACTTTCCGTCGGCTCTCGCCGCCCAGGCGTTACCTGGCACCGTGCCCTGTGGAGCCCGGACTTTCCTCGGCATCCTTTCGGATGACGCGACTGCCTGGCCGACTCCGCGAGCCGAATTCTACTGCTTCGCAGCTGAATTCACCTCCCAAGGTTTGCTCCGCAAACTTCGGGCCCCGCGCCGCGACCTCCAATTCCCCGCGCCTGCCGGCGTGCCCCCTTTACCAAAGGGGGCAGTTTGCTTCGTTGGAGGCTCAACTCCGCCGCCAAACTTGAGCCCCTCTCCCATCGGGAGAGGGGTTGGGGTGAGGGGTAACGACGGGCCAATGGCAAATCATCGGTGCGGCGCCGCGCTGCGATGTTGCTCTCGCGCTATCACTCCTCCGCGCCGTACAGCGCCTTGCGCGGTGCCCCGCTCAGTTCCGCGGCCAGCTTCGCCGCCTGCGAGGGCTTCAGGTACTCGGTGAGCTTGGCATACAGGCGCTTTCCTTCGGCGACCGACGCATCGGCGTCCTCGCCTGCGCCTTCGACGATCACGACGAACTCGCCTTTCCGCTGATTGGCGTCGGCACGCACACGCGCGCGAAGTTCCTCCAGCGTGCCGTCCAGGACCGTCTCGAACAGCTTCGTCAGCTCGCGGGCGATGGTGCCGCGACGCGCGTCGCCGAAGGCCGCGACGAGGTCGTCCAGGGACTCCTCGATGCGATGCGCCGACTCGTAGAAGATCAGCGTGCGAACTTCGCTGGTGAGGCGGGAAAGGCGCTCGCGACGCGCCGACGCCTTCGCGGGAAGAAATCCCTCGAAGACGAAGCGGTCGCTCGGCATTCCGGCGACGCTCAGGGCGGCGATCGCGGCGCAGGCCCCCGGCACCGGCGAGACCCGCACGCCCGCCGCGCGCGCGGCTCGCACGAGGCGGAACCCCGGATCGCTCACCAGCGGCGTGCCCGCATCGGAGACCAGTGCGAAGCTTTCGCCCCCCTGCAATCGCGCGACCAATTGCGCCGCTTGCGCGTCCTCGTTGTGTTCGTGCAAGGCGATCAGCGGCCGCTCCAGGCCGAAGTGCGAGAGCAGCTGGCGCGTATGGCGCGTGTCTTCGGCGCAGATCGCATCGACGGTCTTCAGCGTCTCCAGCGCGCGTGCGGATAGATCGCCGAGGTTGCCGATGGGCGTGGCGACCACGTGAAGCGTGCCGGGAGTTCTCGAGCCGCCTGTATTGGAGGCAGCGGGCTGGGACGTGTGCATCGTGCGTCTGCGGTGGGGCCGGGTAGAATCCTAACCGGTCCCTCAGGAACGCCGCGTCGCGGCACGCATGCAGATGATCCGAGCTTCCAACCGCTGGGCGATGACGTGGATGTGCGCGGCGGCGTTGAGCGCCGCGCTGCTGGGCGGTTGCGCGACCGTGTCCACCACCGGCACCACGACGTCGCAGCAGAGCGGCAACCCGACGATCGCCCAGGCCGGCGAACTCGCGCGCAACGGCGCCGCGCTCACCGGTGCGGCGCGCAGTGCGAACGATCGCCAGATCGAACGGCTGCTTTCCACGCTCGACAACGCGACCCTCGCGCGCGAGGCCGCATCGCTGGCCGCCGGCGATCCGCTCTACAACCATGCCGGCCAGGCATTGATGCGCCGCGGCCTGCCGCTGCCGCGTCCGTTCGATCGCACCGGCTGGAACTTCGACGCAGCCGGACGCCCCGCCGCGGAGCACGACGGCTACCGCCCGCCGGTAAAGCTCGCGGTGCTGCTGCCGATGTCGGGCAACCTCGCCGTCGCGGCCGCGCCCGTGCGCGACGGTTTCCTCGCCGGCTACTACGGCGAATCACGCCGCCGTCCAGAGGTGAGCTTCTACGACACGGCGGGCACGCCGGGCGGCGCGCTCGCCGCGTACGACCGTGCGACCCTGGAAGGGAACGATTTCGTCGTCGGGCCGCTGGGTCGCGACGAAGTCAACGCGCTGTTCGCCAAGGGCGCGTTGCAGGTGCCGGTGCTCGCGCTCAATCGCGGCGACGTCGATCCGCCGGCCGGCAATGCGAGCTTCTCGCTCTCGCCGGAGGACGAAGGCATCGCCGCCGCCGAACACCTGCTCGGCCTCGGTGCCAAGCGCGTGCTCGTGGTGGCCGCGGCCGACGACACGCAGCAGCGCGCGGTCGCGAGCCTGCGCGAGCGGCTCGTCGCGAGGGGCGCGACGGTGACCGACGTTGCCGGCGAAGGCACGTCCGACTTCATCCCCTTCGCGCAGAAGGACGGCGGCGTGGACGCCGTGTTCCTCGCGGTGAAGGGCAGCAGCGCCCGGCTGCTGATGCCCAAGCTCGCGCTGGCGGGCCTGGCCGGCAAGCCGCGTGTGGCCACCTCGCAGCTCCTGTCCGGCACCGGCAAGGCCGAGGAAGACCGTGCGCTCGATGGCATCGCGTTCCCGACCGAAACCTGGACCACGCGCGGCGTTCCGGGCCTGCCGCCGGCGGCGATCGCGGGTTCGCAGCTCAACAATGCGAAGGGCCCGGCCGCACGCCTGTTCGCCTTCGGCTTCGACGCCTGGAAGATCACCGCCTACCTGCAGCAGTTGGCGACCACCGCCGACGGCCGCGTCGACGGCGCGACCGGCACGCTGCGCCTGGACGGCTTCGGCAACGTGCAGCGCACGCCTTCCTGGTCGACCTTCACCGCGGGACTGCCGACGCCGCTGGCGGATGCGTCCCGCCGCTGATCGCCGCGCCCGAGGCGCCGCGGTGGAAGCCGCGGCGCGTGCGCATCTGGCCCGCGCCGGCCTTCGCGATGTCGCAGCCAACGCGAGCTACCGTTTCGGCGAACTCGACCTGGTGATGCTCGAGGGCGCCACGCTGGTGTTCGTCGAGGTGCGTTACCGGCGCGATGCGCGCTTCGGCGGCGGCGCGGCGTCGGTCGACGTGCACAAGCGCCGCAAGCTCGTACAAGCGGCCAGCGCCTTCCTCGCGCACCATCCCCGATATGCGAACGCGTCCTGCCGCTTCGACGTGGTCGAGGCCGACGGCGATCCGGCCTCGCCCCGCCTGTCGTGGCTCAAGGACGCGTTCCGCGCGGACGAGTGCTGACGTGCCCACGATCTCCGGCCTGGCATGGCGGCGGGCGCTATCCTCGCGCCCATGACGACGCTGCCCGCCACGCTCCAATCGCGCATGCATTCGCTGTTGGGCGAGGCCTGGCGCACCGACGAAAGCGAACGCCTGACCTACGCCTACGACAACTCGCGACGGCAGGCGCTGCCCGATGCGGTCGCCCTGCCGACCACGCGCGATCAGGTCGTCGAACTGGTGCGCGCCTGTCGTGAAGCGCGCGTGCCGGTGATCGCGCGCGGTCGCGGTACCAACACGACCGGTGCGGCGGTGCCCGTCGCCGGCGGTGTCGTCGTGTCGTTCGAACGCATGAACCGGATCCTCGACATCCGCCCGGGCGATCGTTGCGCAGTCGTCGAGCCCGGCGTGCTCAACGGCGACCTGCAGGCCGCGCTGAAACCCCATGGCCTCTTCTGGCCACCGGACCCGACGAGCGCCGGCTACAGCAGCGTCGGCGGGAATCTCGCCTGCAACGCCGGCGGTCCGCGCGCGGTGAAGTACGGCGCCACGCGCGACAACGTCCTCGCGCTGACCGCGGTCACCGGTACCGGCGAGCTGATCCAGTGCGGAACCGCGACGACCAAGGGCGCGACCGGCTACGACCTGCAGCGGCTCCTGGTCGGCAGCGAGGGCACGCTCGCGCTGATCGTCGAAGCCAGTCTGCGCCTCACGCCGGCCCCGTCCGCGCGACGCGCGTTGCGTGCGATCTATCGCGATGTCTCGTCTGCCGCGCAGGCCGTCGCGCGGCTGATGGCGCAGCCGGTCACGCCGTCGATGCTGGAATTCATGGACGCCGACGCGGTGCGCCTGGCGCGGGACGTCGGCGGCGCCGATCTTCCCCGTGACGCCGGGGCGCTGCTGATGATCGAGGCCGACGGCGATGCGCAGACGTTGCCGCACGACATGGAAGCGCTGATGCGGGCAGCCGACGGCGACGGGCTCGTTTCGCTCGACGACGCCGCCGACGAGTTCGCACGCGAAAGGCTCTGGGCTGCGCGCAAGGCGCTGTCGCCCTCGCTGCGCACGCTGGCGCCGGGCAAGATCAACGAAGACGTCGTCGTTCCGGTGTCGCGCATTCCCCAACTCGTCGACGGCGTGCATGCGCTCTCGCGCGAGTTCGACCTGCCCATCGTCTGCTTCGGCCACGCGGGCAACGGCAACCTGCACGTCAATCTGCTGTATCACCCTGACGACGCGGCGCAGACCGCGCGGGCGCATGCGGCGATGGCACGCGTGTTCGCACTGACGCTGTCGCTGGGTGGCACGCTGTCGGGCGAACACGGCATCGGTCTGGCCAAGCGCGACTTCATGCCACAGGCGATCGACGCGCCCACGCTGGCGATGATGCGCGCCGTGAAGTCGGCGTTCGATCCCGACGGCATCCTCAATCCCGGCAAACTGCTGCCGGACTGAGCGCCGGTCGCCGGCAGACCCGCGTCAGAGGAACTGGTCGAGCTTGCGCATCACCAGCATCATGCCGACCACCCAGCACAGGACGACCAGCAGCACGGCACCCCAGTTGCTGCCGATTTTTCCGCGCCGGCGCTGCACCCAGAAGCCGATCGCCAGCAGCACCGTCGGCACGATGAAGAACAGCATGCCGATCAGGAACCTCGTGTCCATTTCCACGCGAATCCTCCTTGCAGAAGGGGAGCGCCGGCGATGAGGCGAGAGACGGCCGACGGGCCGATCTTACGCTGCCCGCAGCGGGCTGCGTCGAGCAGGCCTCAGGCGAAGTGCTGGTAGCCGGTGCGCCCGGATGACCATTCGGCGCCCTGGCCATCGAATGCACGGACGCCCTCGCCCGCCTCGATGCGGCCGATGCGCGCCACGGGCGTGGCGGTCCGGCGAGCGATCGCCTCGATCTGGTCGCGAAGATCGGCAGCCGCGGTGAAGCACAGTTCGTAATCGTCGCCACCCGTCGCCTGCAATGCGTGGCGGTGCGTCTCGTCGAACGCGGTGCGCAGGGCATCGGACGCCGGCAGCCGATCCAGTTCGACGCGCGCACCGACGCTGCTCCCGCGGCACACGTGCGCGAGGTCCGCGAGCAGCCCGTCGGAAATATCGATGCAGGCGTTCGCCACGTCGGCGAGCGCTGCGCCCAAGGCAAGCCGTGGCGTTGGGCGATCCAGTCGCGAGCGCAGCACGGCGTCGCGCGGGCCGCCCTCTCGCCACTGCACCAGCGCGCCGGCGGCATCGCCCGGCGTGCCGCTCACCCAGATGTCGTCGTCGATGCGTGCACCGTCGCGGCGCAGTGCGCATCCCGGCGCGACGAATCCGTGCACGGTCACGCTGATGGACAGCGGGCCGAGCGTCGTGTCGCCGCCGATCAGCGCGACGTCGTGCGCGTGGGCGAGTTCCAGGAACCCGTCGAGGAACGCATCGACCCAGTGCGGATCGCCGCCGGGGAGCGACAGCGACAACGTGCACCACGCCGGCGCCGCTCCCATGGCGGCCAGATCGGAGAGGTTCACCGCGAGCGACTTCCAGCCGATGTCCGCGGCCGCAGTGTCCTCGGGAAAATGCACGCCCGCGTTGAGCGTGTCCGCGGCGACGACCAGCAGGCGTCCGGCGGGCACTTTCAGCAGGGCCGCGTCGTCGCCGATGCCGAGCACCACATCGTCGCGGGATCGAACGCGACGCCGGATGCGGTCGATCAGGTCGAATTCGGGCGCGTTGCGATGCGGGTCGGTCACCGGACACTCCTGCCCCGAGGCCGCGATGCAGCAGTGCCTGCGCCGCGGCCGTGCCCCGTCATCGCGGACGCGGCGCCTTTACTTCGGGCGCGCGCCACTGCGCCGCCGCGTGGTCGAGCACGCCGTTGACGTAGGTGTGGCCGTGCTCGGCGCCAAAGCGCTTCACCGTTTCGATGGCCTCGTTGATGACCACGCGGTACGGCACGTCCGGTCGCATGCGCAGTTCGTAGGCCGCGATGCGCAGCGCGGCGCGTTCGATGGCATCGACCTGTTCGATGTCGCGGTCCAGGAACGGCTTGAGCGCGTCGTCCAGCGCTTCGACGTTGGCTTCGACGCCGCGCACGAGGTCCTCGAAGTACTCCAGGTCCGCCTGCTCCTTGGCCTGTTCGTGCGCGAACTGCGCGATCACCTCGCGCGCGCTCGAGCCGGACATCTGCCACGCATAGACCGCCTGCAGGGCGCGACGGCGCGCGCGCGAGCGGGCGACGGGATCGATTCCATCCGGACGACGACGGTTCATGGCAATTGCCCCAGCAGATGACTCATTTCAAGTGCGGCCAACGCCGCTTCCTCGCCCTTGTTGCCGTGCGTGCCGCCGGCGCGGGCCTCGGCATCCTCGTGGCGCTCCACCGCGAGCACGCCGTTGGCGACCGGCAGGCCGTACTCCAGCTGCACGCGCATCAGGCCGTCGGAACAACCGTCGGCGACCTGCTCGTAATGGCGCGTGTCGCCACGCACGACGCATCCGAGCGCGACCACCGCCGCATGGCGCCCGGCCTTGGCCAGGCGCACGGCGACGACCGGGATTTCCCACGCGCCGGGCACGCGGATGACGTCGACCGCGGACTCGTCCACGCCGTTCTCGGCGAAGGTCTTGCGCGCGCCGGCGACCAGCGTATCGGTGATGCGCGGGTTCCAGCGGCTGGCGATGATCGCGAATCGCGCGCCCGGGGGGCTGCGCAGGTCGCCTTCGTAGTGGGTCATGGGGTGTTCTTCGTGAAGGGCGGGAAGTTTACCCGACGGGCCTCGTAGCCCGGGTAAGCGGGCCGGTTCAGTGCGGTGCCTCGAGGTACTCCACGACCTCGAGCCCGAACCCCGCCAGCCCGATCTGCTTGCGCGGGGTGCCCAGCACGCGGAGCTTGCCGAGGCCGAGGTCGGCCAGGATCTGGCCACCGGCGCCGTTGCGACGCCATTCGGCGAGCGCGTGGCCACGGCTCGGGCGCGCCTCGTCGGCATGCTGCGGCGCGCGGATGCGTGCGAGCAGCGCGTCGGCATCGGCGTGGTCGGCCAGCAGCACCAGGGCGCCGCGACCTTCGGCGGCGATCGTCTTCAGCACGTCGCCGACGGCCGGGCCGAAGTCCGGCCGTCGCCAGTGCAGCGCGTCGGCCAGCGGGTTCTGCACGTGCACGCGCACCAGCGTCGGCGTGTCGGCGTCGGGCTCGCCGCGGCGCAGCGCGAAGTGCAGCGCGTGGCTCAGGCGATCGCGATAGGTGAACAGCTCGAACGGCCCGTGCTCGGTCTCGATCGCGCGCGCATCCACCCGCTCGACGGTATGTTCGGTTTCCAGGCGGTAGCGGATCAGCTCCTCGATCGAGCCGATCTTGAGCCCGTGCTCGGCGGCGAAGGCCTCCAGCTCCGGTCGGCGCGCCATGCTGCCGTCGGGATTGAGGATCTCCACCAGCACGCCGGCGGGCTCCATGCCGGCCAGGAGCGCAAGGTCGCTCGCCGCTTCCGTGTGACCGGCGCGGTTGAGCACGCCACCGGGTTGCGACTGCAGCGGGAAGATGTGGCCGGGCTGCGAGAGGTCGCTCGGCGATGCGTCCGGCCGGACCGCCGTGCGCACCGTGTGCGCGCGATCGTAGGCACTGATGCCGGTGGTCACGCCTTCGGCCGCTTCGATGCTCACGGTGAAGTTCGTGTGGTGCGGCGAGGTGTTGTCGCGCACCATCGGCGGCAGGCCGAGCTGGCGGCAACGCTCGCGCGTGAGCGACAGGCACACCAGCCCGCGCGCGTGCGTGACCATGAAGTTGATGTCCTGCGGCCGCACGAGTTCGGCCGCCATGATCAGGTCGCCCTCGTTCTCGCGGTCCTCGTCGTCGACGATGACCACCATGCGGCCGTTGCGGATCTCTTCGAGCAGTTCGGGAATCGGACTGAACGGCATGACTTACTCCCCCTGTCCCGCACGACCGGCGAGCAGTCGCTCGACATAGCGCGCGACCAGATCGATTTCCAGGTTCACCGCATCGCCCACCCGCGTGTCCGCGAACCGCGTATGCGCGACGGTATGCGGAATCAGCGCGACGTCGAAGCCGGCGTCGTCCACTTCGTTGACGGTGAGGCTCACGCCGTCGACGCAGATCGAACCTTTCTTCGCGATGTAGCGCAGCAGCGGCGCCGGTGCGGAGAAACGCCAGCGTTGCGCACGCGCGTCCGGCTCGATGCGTTCGACGCGTCCGAGCCCGTCGACGTGGCCGCTGACCAGGTGCCCGCCGAGGCGGTCGGTCGGACGCATCGCGCGCTCCAGGTTCACCGCGTCGCCCACGGCCAGCGTGCCCAGCGTGGTGAGTGCGAGCGTTTCGTTGGAGGCGTCGGCCGCGAAGCTGCGGGCGTCGAACTCGACCACCGTCAGGCACACGCCGTTGACGGCGATGCTCTCGCCCAGTTGCACCGCGTCGAACGCCAGCGTGCCGACGTCGACAGTGAGCCGGACGTCGCCGCCGCGGTGTTCGAGCGACGCGAGTCGGCCGACGCCTTCGATGATGCCGGTGAACATCAGCATGCCCCCCGGGAACGCGCGGCTACGCCAGGGCGCTGTGTTCTTCCTGGGATTCCCGCGCACAAGGGTGCGGGCTTTGGCAGAGGGACCTGCATACGAAACGTTTCCCGATCAATGCATGAGCGAAAAACGCCTCAAGGCATGAGGCAGGCGCACGGCGCGCGGCCGTGTGCGGCTGTCTTCTTTCATCCGGACTTTCCGGGAAGCTCGCGCTTTCCGACCGTCGGCTCCGGCATCTGACCGGATCTGCTGACCTTCGCATCGTGGAATCCGCACGGGACTCGCATCGATGTCGAAGCGCTCGCGGGCTCGTGCGAACAACGCCTGTGACAGCGCAACCGCACCTACCGCCGGTGGGGAATTCCACCCCGCCCTGAAGACGTTACGTGTTGTGGATGCCGGCGGACCGGCCCGCGGATTCTAGCATCCGCCCTCCCGCCGTCCGGCCGGATGGAGTGTTCCGCGCGTGGCGCCTTGCCCCGGCGCCGCGGATCAGGGCTTGCGCCGAAGGTGCAGGAACAGCGGCCAGCGGATCGTGCGCGTCTCGTCCGGGTCGCCCCATGCCGCCGCCAGCGCCGGCGCGTACCGGGCCACCGGGTCCGCGCCCGTATCGGCCGTGCAGCGCGCAACCGCCGACATGCTGGACAGATAGCGCAGGAAATGGGCCAGCGGCCACTGCGCCTCCAGCCACAGCGCGGGCGCGGGCAGCGCGGGGAACGGCCAGTCGTACCCGGCGTAATGGGCGTCGATCTGCGCACGCTCCGGCGGCCAATAGGGCTCGATTCGACTCCGAAACGCCTCGATCGGCTCGACCATGCCTTCGGGCGCAATGAAATCCGCGTAGCCCCACGCGGCCAGCACGCCGCCGGGCGCGAGCACGCGTTCGCATTCGGCGAAGAACCGCGGCCGGTCGAACCAGTGCACGGCCTGCGCGACCGCCACGAGCCCGACGCTCCCGTCCGGCAGCGCGGTGCGCTCGGCCGGCTCCACCGCCAGGCTCACGTGCTCCGTGCCGGGCTGCGCCCAGTGCTGCGCAAGCTGCTTCGCGCTCGGTTCGGTTGCGTGCACGTGCGCGAAATGCGCGGCCAGCCCGCGCGTGGCCTGGCCGCTGCCGCATCCGGGTTCCCACACGCGCGCGTCACGCGGGACCACCGAGGCGATCGCCTCGAACAGCTCGTCCGGATACTCGGGACGCGCCTGCGCATACGCGTCGGCGATGCCGGAGAAGTGATCCTTGAAGTCCGCGCCGCTCATGTGCGCCTCCTCTTGCGTGGGGCGTTCGACAGCGATCAGGTCGACGGTTCGGGCCGAAGCAGCAGGCGGATGTCCTGCCCGACATAGCGCGTTTCCACGATCGCCATCTTGAGCTTCTGCATCATCGTGTCGATCGCGAGGCCATCGAACATCGGCCGCGCGCGTTCGCCCAGCAGCACCGGCGCAACGTACAGCAGCACCTCGTCGACCAGGCCGGCGCTCAGGAATCCGCCCGCGAGCGTCGCGCCCGCTTCGAGCTGGATTTCGTTGACGCCCCGCTCGGCAAGCAGGCGCAGCACCGCATGCAGGTCGAAGCGGCCATCGCGCAGCGGAACCGCCGCGTGCTGCGCGAGCAGTCCGCGCGGCGGCTTGGCGTCGGGCGCGTGCAGGTACAGCGTCGGCGCATCGCCTTCGCGCACGCGGCCGCGGGCGACCGTCGCCAGCCCCGGGTCGAGCACCACGCGCAGCGGCGGCACGAACGGCGTGTCGTCGCCCATGCGCACGGTGAGCGCGGGATCGTCGGCCAGCACGGTGCCCGCGCCGGTGACGATCGCGCCGCTGCGCGCGCGCCAGTGCTGCACCTCCATCCGGGACGCTTCGCCGCTGATCCATTTCGATTCGCCGCTCGCGAGCGCACTGCGGCCGTCGAGGCTCGTCGCAAGCTTCACGCGCAGCCACGGCCGGCCGCGCTCCACGCGCGACAGGAAACCGCGATTGAGCGCGCGTGCCTGGGTTTCCATCAGACCGGACGCAACGCCGATACCGGCCGCGCGCAACGTCTCGAACCCGGCGCCGTCGACCTGCGGGAACGGATCGCGCATCGCCGCGATCACGCGCGAAACCCCGGCGGCGATCAGCGCGTCGGCGCATGGACCGGTGCGCCCGGTGTGCGCGCACGGCTCGAGGGTGACATAGGCAGTCGCGCCTTTCGCGCGTTCGCCCGCATCGCGCAGCGCATGGACCTCCGCGTGCGGCTCGCCCGCGCGCTGGTGCCATCCTTCGCCGACGACCGTTTCGCCATGCGCGATGACGCAGCCGACCATCGGATTGGGTTTGGTCGTGTACGCGCCGCGCTCGGCCAGCCGCAACGCGCGCGCCATCATCGCGTGGTCGGTCGCGGTGAACGCGGCGCCGCCGTTCGCGTCCATCACCGCTTGCCCTTGCGCGGAGACGGCTCGGCATCTTCGTCGAGCAGCGGCAACTGGCCTTCGGCGGAGGCGTCGCTTTCCAGCCGGTCCAGTTCCTCGCGGAAATCGGCCACGTCCTGGAACGCGCGATACACCGAAGCGAAGCGCACGTAGGCGACGTGGTCGAGCTTGCGCAGCTCGGCCATCACGAAATCGCCGACGCGGCGCGATGGCAGTTCGCGCTCGGCGGTCATGCGCAGGTGGTGCACGACGGCGCGCACCGAGGATTCGATCTGCTCTTCCGAGACCGGCCGCTTCTGCAATGCGCGATCGAAACTCGCGCGCAGCTTGCGTGCATCGAACGCCTCGCGGCGACCGTCGCTCTTGATGATCAGCGGGAGCTTGAGTTCGATGGTTTCCTGCGTCGAAAAACGCTCACCACAGGCTTCGCAGACGCGACGACGGCGGATCGTCGCGCCGTCGTCGGACACGCGCGAATCGATCACGCGGGTGTCGGGGTGCTGGCAGAAGGGGCAGTGCACTAGCGGGACCCGGGACTCGGGGCCCGGGACTCGCGTGGAATCCGACGCACCCGCTCTGCACGCGTCCCGGATCCCCGGTCCCTGGTCCCGATGCTCTCAGCCATACACCGGAAACTTCTTGCACTGGGCCGTGACCTTCTCGCGCACGGCGGCGATGACGTTTTCGTCCTTCGGGGCGTCGAGCACGTCGCAGATCCAGTGGGCCAGCTCGATGCAGTCGGCTTCCCGGTAGCCGCGCGTGGTGACCGCCGGCGTGCCGATGCGCAGGCCGGAGGTGACGAACGGCTTCTGAGGGTCGTTCGGGACCGCGTTCTTGTTGACGGTGATGTGGGCCTTGCCGAGCGCGGCTTCGGCGTCCTTGCCCGTCACGCCCTTGCCGATCATGTCGATCAGCATCAGGTGGTTCTGCGTGCCGCCGGACACGATCTTGTAGCCGCGATCGATGATGGTCTTCGCCATCGCCTGCGCGTTCTTCACGACCTGCTGCTGGTAGACGGCGAATTCCGGCTCCAGCGCTTCCTTGAAGGCCACGGCCTTCGCCGCGATGACGTGCATCAGCGGACCGCCCTGGATGCCCGGGAACACGATCGACTGCAGCTTCTTCTCGATTTCCTCGCCCGCGCCCTTGGCGACGATGATGCCGCCACGCGGGCCGCGCAGCGTCTTGTGCGTGGTCGAGGTGACCACGTGCGCGTGCGGCAGCGGGTTCGGGTACACCCCGGCGGCGACGAGGCCGGCCACGTGCGCCATGTCCACGAACAGGTAGGCGCCGACCTTGTCGGCGATGGCGCGGAAGCGCGCCCAGTCGATCTGCTGCGAATACGCGGAGAATCCCGCAACGACCATCTTCGGCTTGTGTTCCAGCGCCAGCTTCTCGACTTCGTCGTAGTCGATCAGGCCCTGGTCGTTGACGCCGTACTGCACCGCGTTGAACAGCTTGCCCGAGGCGTTGACCTTGGCGCCGTGGGTGAGGTGGCCACCGTGCGCCAGCGACATGCCCAGGATCGTGTCGCCCGGGTTGAGCAGCGCGAAGTACACGGCCTGGTTGGCCTGGCTGCCCGAATGCGGCTGGACGTTGGCGTAATCGGCACCGAACAGTTGCTTCAGGCGCTCGATCGCGAGCTGCTCGGCGACGTCCACGTACTCGCAGCCGCCGTAGTAACGCTTGCCCGGGTAGCCCTCGGCGTACTTGTTGGTCAGCACGCTGCCCTGGGCCTCCATCACGCGCGGGGACGCGTAATTCTCCGAGGCGATCAGCTCGACGTGGTCTTCCTGGCGACGCGCCTCGTTGGCGATGGCCTGGGCAAGTTCATCGTCGTAACCGGCGATGCGGGCGGAGCTGGGGAACATTCGGCAACCTCGGGCGTGGGTGGGCGGGGCCGGCGGGGGCCCGGAGAGCTGGCGCGGCCGGGTCGAAGATGGTAGCCCAGGCCTTAAAATGCGGCCAGCGAGCACCGGCCGGACAGCCGTCAATGCGAGCTTTACGCCCCCCAACCCCACAGGGAAACCTCCGACCGTGAAATGGGTCTTCGTCCTGCTGTTCCTCGCCAGCGCGGTCTACGTGCACTTCCGCGGGCGGGTGCGGCATCGCCTGGGCCGGCAATTGCTGGACCATTCCACCTTCATGGCCCCGATCAACGTGCTGATGTACGCGTTCTCGCGCGTGCCGACGACGCCGTTCATCGCCGAACCGGGCCGCCACTTCCCCGAACTCGAACCGCTCCGCCAGAACTGGCAGGCGATCCGCGCCGAAGCGCTCCGTCTGCGCGAGCTGCAGCAGATCAAGGCCGCCGACGGTTACACGGACGTGGGCTTCAACTCGTTTTTCCGCCGGGGCTGGAAACGCTTCTACCTGAAGTGGTACGACGACGCGCATCCCTCCGCCGCCGAGCTGTGCCCGCAAACCACCGCCCTGCTGCGGCAGATCCCCAGCGTCAAGGCGGCGATGTTCACCGAACTGCCGCCGGGCAGCGAACTGCGCCCGCACCGCGACCCGTACGCCGGTTCGTTGCGCCTGCACCTTGGCCTGGAAACGCCCAACGACGACGGTTGCTTCATCGACGTCGACGGCCAGCGCTACAGCTGGCGCGACGGCGAGTGGACGATGTTCGACGAAACCTACATCCACAGCGCCCGCAACGAAACGCAAGGGAACCGGATCATCCTGTTCTGCGACGTGGAGCGCCCGCTGCATACCGCCCCCGCGCGCGCGTTCAACCGGTTCGTCGCGCGCCACCTGATCGCCGCCGGCGCCTCGCCGAACCAGGAAGGCGACAGGACCGGCGGCTTCAACCGGCTCTTCAAGTACTTCTACGCGCTGCGCCTGAAGGCCAAGGGCCTGCGCGAGCGCAACAAGTCGCTGTATTACGGCCTGAAATACGCCGCGGTCGCGGTCGTGGTGGGCCTGATCGTCTGGATCTGAGTCGTCAGCCCCGCTCCCGCCGGCGGGAGGGGGCGGGCGTGAAGGCCGGCGTTGTCGCCGCCCTGCCCTCGTCCACCCTCCGGCGGCCTGCTTCCGCGGCGGTGGAAGGAACGGCCACCGGAGCTGAAGCGCCCCCTCTTCCGCGCTGGGAAAGACGCCCCTTCTGCGGGATAATCGCCGCTTCCACCCGCCCGACCAGGCCAACCCGGCCGGCATGGGCGCGTCCCGGTTCCGGAGAGCGCATGCAATACATCTACACCATGAACGGCGTCAGCAAGGTCGTGCCGCCGAAGCGTCAGATCATCAAGGACATCTCGCTGTCCTTCTTTCCCGGCGCCAAGATCGGCCTGCTGGGCCTGAACGGCGCCGGCAAGTCCACCGTGCTGAAGATCATGGCCGGCGTGGACACCGACTTCGTCGGCGAGGCGCGTCCGCAGCCGGGCATCAAGGTCGGCTACCTGCCGCAGGAACCGCAGCTGGATCCGGAAAAGACCGTGCGCGAAGCGGTCGAGGAAGGCGTGGGCGAGGTGCTCAACGCCCAGGCCGCGCTGGAACGCGTGTACGCCGCCTACGCCGAGGAAGGCGCGGACTTCGACGCGCTCGCCAAGGAACAGGAACGCCTGGAGGCCATCCTCGCCGCCGGCGACGCGCACACTCTGGAGAACCAGCTCGAAGTCGCCGCCGATGCGCTGCGCCTGCCGCCGTGGGACGCGAAGATCGGCAACCTGTCCGGCGGCGAGAAGCGCCGCGTCGCGCTGTGCCGCCTGCTGCTGCAGAAGCCGGACATGCTCCTGCTCGACGAACCGACCAACCACCTGGACGCCGAATCGGTCGAGTGGCTGGAGCAGTTCCTCGCGCGCTACACCGGTACCGTCGTGGCCGTCACGCACGATCGCTACTTCCTCGACAACGCCGCCGAGTGGATCCTCGAACTCGACCGCGGCCGCGGCATTCCGTGGAAGGGCAACTACACCGAGTGGCTCGTCCAGAAGGAAGAGCGCCTGAAGCAGGAAGAGAACCAGGAGAAGGCGCGCCAGAAGGCGATCGCCAAGGAACTGGAATGGGCGCGCCAGAACGCCAAGGGCGGCCGCAGCAAGGGCAAGGCCCGTCTCGCCCGCATCGAGGAACTGCAGTCGGTCGATTACCAGAAGCGCAACGAGACGAATGAAATCTTCATTCCGCCGGGCGAGCGACTGGGCAACAAGGTCATCGAGTTCAAGAACGTCAGCAAGAAGTTCGGCGACCGCCTGCTGATCGACAACCTGTCGTTCTCGGTTCCGGCCGGCGCGATCGTCGGCATCATCGGCCCCAACGGCGCCGGCAAGTCGACGCTGTTCCGCATGATCACCGGGCAGGAGAAGCCGGATTCGGGCGAGATCGACATCGGCCCGACCGTGAAGCTGGCCTACGTCGACCAGAGCCGCGACAAGCTGGAAGGCAACCACAACGTGTTCCAGGAAGTCTCCGGCGGCCTGGACATCCTCAACATCAACGGCGTGGAGATCCAGTCGCGCGCCTACATCGGCCGTTTCAACTTCAAGGGCCAGGACCAGCAGAAGCTGGTCGGCACGCTGTCGGGCGGCGAACGCGGCCGGCTGCACATGGCCAAGACGCTCCTGCAGGGCGGCAACGTGCTGCTGCTCGACGAACCGTCGAACGACCTGGACATCGAAACGCTGCGTGCGCTGGAAGACGCGCTGCTGGAGTTCCCGGGCAACACGTTCGTGATCTCGCACGATCGCTGGTTCCTGGACCGCATCGCCACGCACATCCTCGCCTTCGAGGGCGAATCGCACGTGGAGTTCTTCCAGGGCAACTACCGCGAGTACGAGGAAGACAAGAAGCGTCGCCTCGGCGCGGAAGGCGCACAGCCGCACCGCCTGCGTTTCAAGGCGTTGAAGTGACGAACCAGCGCGCCCGCGCGTAGCGGGCGCCCTTGCAGGATGGTCATCCCGGCAAAGGCCGGGAGCCCATGTCTTCGCTGTCGCGCGCGTCGGTCCCGCGGTGCGGGATCGATGCGCATCCAACGAATCCATCGAACGTCGAGGCCAGCATGACTTTCATGTCGTCCCTGAAACAGCGCTGGAACCAGGCCGATTCGCTGGTCTGCGTCGGCCTCGATCCGGAACCGGCGAAGTTCCCGGCGAAGTTCGGCGGCAATGCGGACGCGGTCTTCGACTTCTGCCGCGACATCGCCGACGCCACCGCCCAATACGCCTGCGCGTTCAAGCCGCAGATCGCGCACTTCGCCGCGCTCGGCGCCGAAGACGCGCTGCAGCGGCTCATCGCGCACATCCACGCCAGGCACCCCGGCGTGCCGGTCATCCTCGACAGCAAGCGTGGGGACATCGGCAGCACGGCGCAGCATTACGCGGCCGAAGCGTTCGATCGTTACGCCGCCGACGCGGTGACCGCCAATCCGTACCTCGGCCGCGATTCGGTGCAGCCGTTCCTTGATCGCGCCGATCGCGGGGTGGTCGTGCTGTGCCGCACGTCCAACCCAGGCGCCGGCGATCTCCAGGACCTGATGATCGACGGCCGTCCGCTGTACCAGCACGTCGCCGAAAAGGTCGCGCGCGAATGGAACACGCACGGCAACTGCTCGCTCGTGGTCGGCGCGACGTGGCCCGCGCAGCTGAAGGAAGTTCGCGCCATCGTCGGCGACGACGTGCCGTTCCTCGTGCCCGGCGTCGGCGCGCAGGGCGGCGATGTCGAAGCGGTCGTCACCAACGCGAAGAACGCCGCGGGCACGGGCCTGATGGTGAGCAGCTCGCGCGCGATCCTGTATGCATCCAAGGGCGACGACTACGCCGAAGCGGCCGCGAATGCGGCGCGCGAGTTGCGGGATCAGATCAACCGGTTTCGTTGATACGCGTTCGCCGTCGCGCCCATGACGCGCGCGACGGCTTTGTTGCGCGTGTCGCCGCCATCCATGGCGCAACGCATCGGCTTCGGAAAGCCCTGCCCGACCCTCCGTGGCCGGGCGTTCGGCAGCCCACGCGGCAGAGCCGCGCAGGCGGCCTGCCTCACCCCAGGAATCCCAGCTTCGGATCGAAATTCTCGATCCCCGGGAAGATCGTGCCGATCTCACCCGCCGGCAGACCGAACCACTGCGCGAGCGTCGAACCCATCTGGCTGACCGACATCGTCGGCACCATGCGGCCACGTCCCACCGCCTGCGGGCCGTCGAGTTCCAGGATCGGGTAACTGCCCCACACCTGCTGTCCGCGCAGCGCACCGCCGTTCGTGGACGAGCCGCCCATCACCAGCTGCACGCCGCCCCAACCGTGGTCGGTGCCGTTGCCATTGCTGTTGAGCGTCCGGCCGAAGTCGCTCATGGTGAAGGTCACCGTGTCGTTGAGCGCGTTGATCTCCTGCAGCGCCGTACGGAACGCCGCCAGCCCTTCGGACAACTGCTGCAGCAGGCGGCCGTGGCCGTTCGCCGCCATCTGGTTCTGGTGCGTGTCGAAACCGCCCAGGCTCACGAAATAGATCTGGCGGCGATGGTTGATCGCCGTCGTGCGCGCGGCCTTGATCATCCGCGCGACCATGCGCAGCTGCGAGGCGATGCCGCTGCCGGTCGGGAACACGGTGGCGATGTCGCCGCCATTGGCCGGGTCCAGCGTGACGCGCAGCGTGTCGTTGAGGTTGATCGCGCTCTCGCCGATCACCGCGTACTGATCCTGCAGGATCGGGTTGTGCGGCGCCTCGATGATGCCGCGCAGCGTTTCGTAGCGGACGCGATCGGCGGTGCTGTTGTTGTTGCGGAATCGGTTGACCGTCGTCGCGCCGCCCGTGCCCATCGCGAACGGCAGCGTCGTGCGTCCGAACTGGAACAGGTTGCTGCCGGCGATGGAGATCGACGGCGGCAACGACTGCAGCCCGAGGTTCGACGCCTCGGCGCGATCGCCGAGCAGGCCGCCCCAGCCGGTGGTGCCGCTGCGGTTGGTGTGTCCGCGCATCCACTGCTTCTGCTGGTCGTTGTGCGAATACAGGTACGGCGGCAGCGTCTTGAGGCGACGGGTGACGTCCTCCTTCGTCAACGGCACAGTCAGCGAACCGACGTTCGCCAGGAACGACAGCTCGCCCGCATCGAACAGCGGCTTCATCGCCGCGCACGAGGGATTCAGGCCCCAGGTCTTGCCGTTGGTGTCGGCCACCTGCACGAGCGCATCGCGCGCGTAGCCCAGGCCGAAGGGATTGGTGGTCGCCTCGAACACGCCGCCGCGGCTGGTGAGATACGCCGCGTGCTCGGCCGAATCGTGCGGGATCAGCATGTTGAACGAATCGCTGCCGCCGAACAGGAAAATGCACACCAGCGCCTTGTAGTCGTTGCCGGGCAATGGCTCCGCGGCGAACGCGCGACCGACGAGTTCCAGCTGCGGCATCAGCGCGTAGGCGGCGCCGCCGGCGATCACGGCCTGCACGCGACGCAGGAACGCGCGACGGTCTTCGCGAATGGGACGGGACATGTCGTGCTCCTAGCGCTGGATCGCGAATTCGGGAGTGGCCATCGCCAGCAGCACCAGCGACTTGGCGCGATTGGCGGCGGAATCTTTGGCGGCGGCCAGGCGGTCGAGCATGCCCACCATCGCCTGCGCGTTGGCGCTGCTGAGCGAGCCGTAGAACATCAGCAGGTTGATCTGCGCCACCATGCCGGCGTGGTCGTTCGCTTCGGCGAGCGCGGTGAGCTTGCTCAGGTCCAGGTAGGGCGCGTTCGTGGTCGCCGTCGGCGCCGCGGCGGCGTTGTTCCACACCAGCGAGTCGTGCTGGTTGAGCATGCTCAGGTACGTCGCCTCGGTGAGGATCTGGAACTCCGGCGCGAACAGGCCCTGCACGCCATCGGCGGCGGGCAGGCGGTAGTCGGGTTCGAAGAAGTTGAATACCGACGGCGCGCGTTGCGAATCCTGCTGCAGCGAGTTGGCCAGGTCGCCCGCGTTGGAGAAGGCGAACTTCACCTCGCCCATGGCGCTGGGCACGTACTGCGCGCCGAACGCGCGCCACAGCGTCGCGAGCTTCACCAGCGGCTCGCGCGGCTTGCCGTAGGACGCATCGGCCGGCGGAATGCGCGCTTCGGTGTCGAGCAGGATCGCGCGGATCACCTGGCCCATGTCGCCCTTGCTGTTGTCCCACACGCGGGCGACGCGCTCGACGTACTGCGGGCTCGGGTTGCTGGTGACGAAGCGCTGGATGAGCTGCCGGCTGATGAACGGCGCGGTGTTCGCGTGGTTGGCCAGCGCATCGAGCGTCTTGCCCATGCTCGCGACACAGTTATTGCCTTCGCTGACGACGATGCCGTCGAAGATCTGCTTGGGCTGGTCGTCGTGGAAGGCGGCGTGGCATTCCATCGGCGCATGGCTGCTGTTGTCGCCGCGGCCGAACTGCGCATCGGTCTGGCCGGCATAGGTCCAGCCGGTGAACACGCGCGCCATCGCGCTCACGACCTGCTCGTCGTAGGTCGGGATCGTCTGGCCGTTACCGTCGAGCAGCGGACTGAAGTCCTTGTTGCGCTTCACCAGGCCGATGGAGAACAGCTGCATGACCTCGCGCCCGTAGTTCTCGTCGGGCGTGATGTTGCGGCGGGGATCGGCCTTGCGATTGCCGACATGGCTCAGGAAATAGCCCATCGCCGGATGCACGGACACCTTTTCCAGTAGCGCGCGGTAACTGCCGAACGCGCCGCGTGCGAGCGTGTCCTGGTAGTCGGCGATGCGGAACACCGTGGCGTTGCCGTCGGCGACTTCGCGATCGGAAACCACGAAGATCTCGCTCAACGCGAACGCCATGCGCATGCGCAACTGGTCGGGTGCGTTGGCGGCCTGCCACAGCCAGTAATTGCGACGGTGCTGCGGCGTCGGCGTGGCCACGCCGTTCACGACCAGCTGCTGCAGGTGCGGGAGGACGAGCGTCGGCGACTGCGCGAGCTGTTCGTCGATCCAGCGCTTGTAGCCGATCTGGCGAACCCGCGCGATCTCAGTCGCGGTCGGGCCGAACGTCGCCTGCGTCAGGAAGCGCGCGGCATCGGCGTCGGTGGGCGGGAGGTCCGGGTACGGTGCCGGCGGCTCGGGCGCAGTCGGCGTCCCGCCGCCACCGCCACCACTGGCCGGCGGCGTGCCGCTGCTGTCGTCCCCGCCCCCGCCGCCGCCGCACGCGGCGAGCACGCACAGCGCTAGCGCGAGCATGCCTGCCCGCGCACCCTGCCTGATGTTCATCGGTTTTCCCCTGTCGGCCGCGAGCACGCGGCGAGCGCTGCGCACGGTAGCGCCCGCCGGCTTTGCACAATCGGCGCTCCGTCGCCTTTTGAAGATGCTGAACGTGACGGCGTCCGCAGGTTTGGCACGCGATGTGTGCGCGGCGTGACGAGCACGGCCCGGGACCGGCGGCCGAACCGGGCCCATCCGTAGCCTCACGTCGCGCGGGCGATCATTTCCCGATGCTGGCGACCCGGGTGCGGGCTACCCTCTCCGGCTCCCCCGACACCGCCGAGGACTGCCATGGCCCGCCCCGTCTTCCGCGCGCTGGACTCGCTCTTCCGGCTGCGCCAGCACGGCACCGACGTGCGCACCGAGGTGGTCGCCGGGCTGACCACGTTCCTCACCATGTCCTACATCGTGTTCGTGAACCCGAGCATGCTCGCGAACGCCGGCATGGACACGGGGGCGGTGTTCGTCGCGACCTGCCTGGCGGCGGCCATCGGAACCCTGGTGATGGCCTTCGCCGCCAACTATCCGGTCGGCATGGCGCCGGGCATGGGGCTGAACGTGTTCTTCGCGTTCACCGTCGTGGGCGCCATGGGCTACACGTGGCAGCAGGCGCTGGGCGCGGTCTTCGTGTCCGGCATCGTCTTCCTGCTGCTCACCATCACCGGCGCGCGCGCGTGGCTCATCGCCGGCATTCCGCATTCGCTGCGAAGCGCGATCACCGCCGGCATCGGGCTGTTCCTCGCCATCATCGCGCTGCAGAAATCCGAACTGATCGTCGGCGATCCGGACACGCTGGTCGCGCTGGGCGACGTGCGCGAACCCGAGCCGCTGCTGGCGTTCGCGGGCTTCCTGCTGATCGCCGTGCTCGAAGCCTGGCGCGTGCGCGGCGCGATCCTGATCGGCATCCTCGCGGTCACCGCCACCGCGCTGCTGTTCGGACGCGTGCAGTACCACGGCATCGTCGACGTACCGCCGAGCCTCGCGCCCACGTTCCTGCAACTGGACATCCGCGGCGCCCTCGGTGGCGGCGACGGCTTTTCGCTCGCGGCGATGCTGCACGTGGTGATCGTGTTCGTACTGGTGGAAGTGTTCGACGCCACAGGCACGCTGATGGGCGTCGCGCGCCGCGCGGGGCTGCTTCCCGCGGATGACGCGTCTCCTGCCCAGCAGAAGCGCTTCGGCCGCGCGCTGTTCGCCGATAGTTCGGCCATCCTCGCCGGCTCCGTGCTCGGCACCAGCAGCACCACGGCCTACATCGAAAGCGCCTCCGGCGTGCAGGCCGGCGGCCGCACCGGGCTCACCGCACTGGTGGTCGCCGCGCTGTTCCTGCTCGCCCTCCTGTTCTCGCCGCTGGCGGGAATGGTCCCGCCGTACGCGACCGCACCCGCGCTGCTCTTCGTCGCCGGCCTGATGCTGCGCGAACTCGGCGACGTGCATTGGGACGACCTCACCGAGGCGATTCCCGCCGCGCTATGCACGCTGGCAATGCCGTTCACCTATTCCATCGCCAACGGCCTGGCGTTCGGCTTCATCGCCTACGCGGTGCTGAAGCTGTTCACCGGCCGCGCGCGCCAGGTTCACGCGGCGGTGTGGGTGGTGGCGGCGTTGTTCGTGGTGCGGTTCGCGCTGGAGTGACCACGCAAGCCGGTGCTTTGACCTCCGCTCACTCGTCGCGTTGTTTCGCAGACAACAGCATCACCAACCCGACGAAGATGAGTCCGGCTCCGGCCGGCACCAGCTCCGGGATCAGCCACTGGCCGCGGTAGCGGAAGCGGGCGCCCGTAGTGACGTTCGCCTCGCCGAATGGATCGTAGGTGTAGGCATCCAGCGGATCCCCGTGCCACTCGCCGTGGCGACGACGGTACCGAGCTGGTCGCGGTACAGCCACGCCTTGGTGCACTGTTGACCGCGCTTTTGCCGAAACGACCCTATGGGTCTTAGTCCAGGGAAGCCATGGCGTCGGTTTTGTTGGCACTGCGCAGGCGGTTGTCGGCATCGAAGCCGTACGTCCAACCAGCGCTGCTCCTCAGATTGCCGCGCGCGTCGCAGGCCAGCGTCGTACCGGCAACAGCCGTGTACTGGTTTAGACCGTTGGCTGGTAATTCGACGTACTCATCTTGGCGTCATGCCACTGGTCTCGCGATATGGCCGATCTGGTTGCGGACGAACATCAGGGTCGTCGATCGCCGCTCCCAGGTTCTGGTTCAATGTGCAATGCACCGAGGCTCGAGTATGTCGCGTCGTGGTCGTGTGGCGACGGCGCTGCCTAGCTGGTCGCGGTGCTGGCGCGTCTTGCCGTCACTGCCGGGCTGTCATACATAGCTCGTTAGCCCGCCTATCTGCACACACGCCTAGCTCCATGATGGGTTTCGCAACGAACCCATCCTCCGGGCTGGCGGCTCTCAGGGCGAAAGCCGGCGGACTTCTGGAACGATGCCAAGTCAGCGTGTCCGGCACGATCGGACTCGTCCAGATCAAATCACCCTTGACGCATCAAACTCTTGTGGAAGCCACGATCAGTACGACACTAGCGACCATCGCGACAAACATCGGAAGCAGCCCCTTGAGCATGTAAGTGCGTCGCTGCGCCCGCAATAGAAGGCACGCCTCAACCGCCTTTCGCCACTCATCACTGTCTCCCTGCGAAACGATCAGCTGTTCGGAATAGAGACTACTCTGCTGCCACAGCAAGCTGACGAACTTCCGATCTCTGTTGGCCGCAGCGTTGACGGCCCTCATCACCTTAACAACCAGAAAGTTAAACTTTGCCAAGTAGTACGCAGACACTAGAAATCCGGATGGAAGTATGATCAACACTAATGAAACTGCAGTCTCGTAAGTCACTCATCGCTCCTGCGCATTGATTGAAACGCGCCAACCGCCCATATCCCGATACTACCGACAGCCACGGGAGGGCGGCGACACGCCAATAACTCAGCGTGCCTGCCCGGGCTCCACGCGACCGGAAGCGTCGAGACGCACCGCACTCGCCGTGTCCTGCGTCGTGCTATCTCCGCACACCTGCATTTTGGCAGGGATGGAGCGTGCACCAGATACACTTGCTCAGCAGCGCGATCACAACAGAGGGACGGAAAGTACAGAAGGGCCTTCGAAGGCGTGACATGCAAGGCGCGGCAACGGCGCGGAGTGATCTACTTCAATGCATTTGCTTAGATTCAGGCAACTTCGGATTGGGCATACTGCATGGCACAAACCCACCAAGGCTGCTGCAAAGACCGGTCGGATCGCTGAAGTTGAGCGGATTGTTCTTGACGTACGCATACAGATTCAGATCGTCCTTGTACCCGATCGGATCGGTCTGCATGAAGCGGCCAAGATCCGGGCTATAGAACCTCGCCTTGTAGTAATACAGGCCTAGCTCGCCGATCAGCCATTGGCCGGTGTACCGGAAGCGCACACCGGTGGTGACGTTGGGTTCGCCGAACGGGCCGTAGGTGTAGATCTCCTTGCGCGATCCGGTGCCGCTGGCTGTAGCGACGACTCGCTGCCCAACTGGTCGCGGTAGAGCCATGCTGCGCTCGCCAGCGGCGCAATCAACGGCGCCCTAGTATTCGTATACATTCATTCAACTCATCAATCTTGCCTGGGGTGCTCCACATCACCTCTTAGTTCTAGAAATAGTAAACAGCCCGAGAAGAATAAGGATTGCACCAGCAACGTATTTGTACTCACCGAGAACAATTGGCAGTCGAGGAATCCATCCATCCGCAGAGACCATTAGTGCAACGCCTGCGCAGATGAGACCAAATGGCAAAAGCATGTTGACGACTTTCATCACTTGCTCGAGCCTCTTGTTCGTGGCGGCGCACTTAATGCCGAATATATTTCGGCCGCCAGACCAGCAGCATATCCACCTGCGAAGTTTGCGGGCGACGACGGAGGCTCATCAACGCCTGCAATCGCCCCTCCAACCCCAACAAGAAACTCGCCAACCTGATCTGCATGCGCCGAAACAGCGACCGCCGGAAGGGTGGTGATTCCCGAGTAGTACACATTTGCGGCCGCGCCACCCGCGCTTGATGCCGCATTGATGCCTCGCTGAACAGCAATGCCAGCAGCCAGGCTTCCTGACTCCACAGCCGCGTTAGCTCGATATGCCGCATTCGCAATCGTCGCGCCAACTCCGAACTCAACGGCCAGTCCGCCCGTAGAACCGATCGACGCGGTAGTTCCGAGGAATTTCCCAATATCCTTGCCCATCTGATTGCGAGCGCCCTCGACCGCTGCGAACTTCGGATCTGGCATCTTGCATGGCATGAATCCGCAAAAGCTGCTGCAAACGCCAGTCGGGTCATTGAAGTTGATTGGATCATTCTTCACATACGCATACAGATTCACATCGTCCTTGTAGCCAATCGGATCTGCCTGCGGGAACCGCCCCAGCTCCCGGCTGTATAACCGCGCCTTGTATGAGTTAGCTCATATTTACCAACACGGATCTAATTCCGCATTCCGCATATTTTCTCTCCACCTCTAACTCGCCTTTTCAGCGCGGCCGGAATGCATCTCCATCCACTTTCGGAGCTACCTCTGGGTAGCGCTCGAGTAGGTCATTAAGGATGACTTCAAGCTCCCCCCGCCCCCCCTCTCCGACCGACTTTGCTCGAGCAATAGTTTCACAGTGCCGTGTTGATCGACGGCGATCTCGCTGCCATCGGTTGTGATCCTGAGCCGCACTGCTGCGCTAACGAAACCTCTGTCGTACCATTCAAGGAGCCTAGTGAGCCTCCGAAGGGAAGGGTCGCGCAGTGGAACGTTCCGAAATCTCCGCGAGAGCAAATATTCTGGAGGGTGATTGGCACAAGCGTATCGAAGTCAAAGCCGACGTAGCACACCTGGGCCATGCCAACACTTCCGGCCTGCAATGCGAGTGTCGCCAAGAAGAGCGTCGACCTGGTTAGAGGACGCATTCCTGATCGCGTCCTCCTCATGGGTTGCCCAAGGACGAGCCGTATCGGATTTTTATTCTCGTGCGCGTTATTCATGAGCGCGGGCTTGCAAGGAGCTCCACGACAGCTTCATCCCCTAGCGGTTTCAGGATCGTCCATGAGAACAATCGCTCATTTCTTTAGCATTGCGACGCCTTGGACACAGCTCCCCGCACCTAGCAGTAGAACGACGACGCTCGTTAGTGTGTCTCGCCCCGCTGCATAGTTCTTGTTGAAGTTGATCTCGCTCAAGCCCATGAACATCGCGCACCCAACCACTAGGAGGAAGATCCCCAGCCCCACAAACAGTAAACCTCCAACGATTCGCGGCATGTCACTTCGAACTCCCATGCGAGCCAAAATAGTTGATTGTCGATACAACATCATCCATGTTCGCATGTAGCCATGCCGCGCTTGCCAATGGCGTAACGGGAGGTGCGCCAGGCATTACGTACGCTTCTTTCAGCTCGTCAATTTTGTCCAAGTTCGCCGTCACTGCCACAGCAGGAAGGGTAGTTATCGCCGAGTAGTACATGGAAGATGCCGCATTGCTCGTTGCGTTTATGGCGCGTTGCGTTGCAATTCCGGCTGCCACACTTCCTGACTCAATGGCACCATTCGCTCGATATGCCGCATTCGCAATTGCTGCTCCCGCACGAACTCAGCAGCCAAGCCGCCCGTTGCGCCGATTGCCCACGTCGTCGCAATAGCCTTGCCGATGTCCCTGCCCATTCGGTCACGGGCGGCATCTACTTCTGCGAACCTCGGATTAGGCATTGAGCAGGGCAGGAACCCACCAAAAGAACTGCACAAACCTGTCGGGTTCGTGTAGTTGATGGGATTGTTCTTCACATACGCATACAGGTTCAGATCGTCCTTGTATCCGATCGGATCCGTCTGCATGAAGCGGCCCAGATCCGGGCGGTAGAACCTCGCCTTTTAGTAATACAGACCGAGACCGCCGATCAGTCACCGGCCGGTGTAACGGAAGCGCATGCCGGTGGTGACGTTGGGTTCGCCGAACGGGCCGTAGTATAGATCTCCCTTGCGCGTTCCGGTGCCGCTGGCCGCCACGACGACATCACCCAGCTGATCGCGGTCCTGCGTCACATCCGCCAGCCTCTCACTATCCGCATCAGTAATTAGATTATTTGGCTTGAAGAGTAGTTTTCTTTTCGCTTCCAGGTCATTGGTAAAACCCAAGTACTGACCCTCCGAGCGTGCCATGACCTCAAGTCGCCTTATGCCTCTGTAACCCTTGAGCATGTTCCTTATGATCATCGCGAAGCCAGGTAGACCTCCAGCGACGGAGCAAGCAGCGAAGAACTGAAACAGGATCACTTAGGGCTCCCTTGGATGTCTGGGTGGACGCGGAGGCCACGATATCTCCATCGTCATAGGCCCTCTCGGCTGGCCGATTCCTTCTGCGCCCATATGCGACCGTTGTCTTCATGACTGTCGTGTAGCCCACAAAAGGAAGAACGTCCAACTTCCCGCCGACAGCAAGACCGTGCACCGGACTGCACCCTGGCGAAACCCCACAGCGTTTACGGCCACCCTTCACCTGGACGCGAGTCTCCTATCGACTCTCAAGCATTACGTATGCTGAAAGAAGACCTACTGTCCCAGCAAGTCCTACGGCCGCGCCTGCCATCGCTATTATCGCCGCTATGGCATGGAGCCGAATCCACGCATCTTGGGGCGCCAGCGAGAAGGCGAAAAGCAATGTAATAGACACGTAGAGAATTCCTAGGCCGCTAGCTGCCGATAGCATAAGAAGGCTCTTACGCCTACATTCCAGGTACGCCCACACCTGCAATGCAAGCATGATCACCTGCACAGCAAGCATGTACACACCCAAGATATTGTCGATCACACGCACCTCAAACGATACGTCTTAGTCTTGAAAATTAGACTTCTAAAGACATCAAACGACACCGCCTCACCAGGGTGTGGGCGGCATTCCACGGGAACGAGGACCAGGACAGTCGTTCCGTCGTTGATGATCACGATCGCCTCACTCCACCCATTCCGAACCCGCGACATCTGCTCGACGTTATGGGCGATGACACCCGCGCCTGCTCCCACTTTCTCGGCAGGAGGGTCGTAGTAGAAGGCGAGGCCACCTGACAGGGCAGCTGAGCCTCCTACCAACATTAGCAGCAGCGGGATCACTCTCATAACCGGTTCACATCAAGGGTGGGGATAGGTGATTTTGGGCGACTGTCCGGCCTGAGTTCTTGAACCAGAAATTACATTATTGACTCGTTGCACGTCATCAGACCACTGGGTTTCTTGCTTTATAAAGCATCCTCCGGCCACGATGCAGTTCTTGATGGCCTCTTGTATTTGAGGATTCCTCGCCAGATTGGCAGTTGCTGCCGCCGCTTCCGGTGCGCCAGCAATCACTGGCGGCGCGTACACGGCCGATGCAGAGCCAGCCACCGTCATCCCCCCACACGACGTTTAGCCGGCTTGCCACACCTTCGGGCAATCGCTCATCGTTTTTTGTATTAAGGTTGCGCGAATATGGGAGAAACTGAGCCAGAGCGTATCTGACTGATAGGCGACTTGGCTCGCGAATGCCGCATCCATCCTCGCGCCACTCCACTTAGAATCCACTCCGGATAGACCGCTTGGGTCCGTGTAGTTGATTGGATTGTTCTTGACATACGCATACGGATTCAGATCGTCCTTGTATCCAATCGGATCGGTCTGGAGGAACCTTCCCAGGTCGGGGCTGTAGAACCTCGCCTTGTAGTAATACAGACCAAGCTCGCCGATCAGCCACTGGCCGGTGTAACGGAAGCGCATGCCGGTGGTGACGTTGGGTTCGCCGAACGGGCCGTAGGTGTAGATCTCCTTGCGCGTGCCGGTGCCGCTGGTCGCCGAGACGACATCACCCAGCTGATCGCGGTCCTGCGTCACATCCGCCAGTTCTTAGTAGTACGTGGTCATTGCGTTCGATAAGAACTTACAACCTTCAGATCCTTCTTACTTACCGTCACGACAGGGGGCCCGCCCAACGCACTATCTGGCAGCATGTACTCAACAATCCATACATCTTCTCCATCACGGACGTGAGCAGGGTTTTCTTCTGGATCAAAGTCAGGATAGTGTTCAGTGACATAACTATTCGCCACTTCGATCGGATTCGGCCTGGGGCTTGAACGCACTATCTCGCCTCCGCAAGAAAGCATTAGGAATGTGACGATCACCAACGCCGGAAAAACTGATAGATAGCGTTTCATATTTGACTCAACTATTTTGGAACCGGGGGGCCGAAGTAATGAACTCCATCATGCGCCTGAACAATCCGGGCAGACCTGTGCCTTGAGCGAATCTCGCGTCATCAGGGCTTGGGCCCTTCACATAGCCTTCTTCTGGAGTATTAGGGTGAGTATGAAAGAAGGCAATCGCGTCACTCGGCGTCGGCCCGGGAATCATCATGCTTCTATTTACTCCGTTGGGACGAAAACTGGCTTGTTGAAATGGCTCCCGTATTGTCACGGAGCACCCAGAAGCCATTCTCGACCTTCGAACCACCTGGGCCATTGGGATTGGACGCCACCCATGATTGGTCCATCGCTTTACTCACAGCGGGAATATTCACGAGCACACGCAGATCGCTTCGCACAGGTACACCGGAGCCCGCTGCCCGTTACGCGCTTGTCAACTTGCGCATCCACCTCGCTCAAACCAGTTGGATCATTAATGTCGCCTTGTAGTAATACAGACCAAGCTCGCCGATCAGCCATTGCCCGGTGTAACGGAAGCGTTGGCCTGTGGCGATATTCGGCTCGCCGAACGGTCCGTAGGTATATATGTCCTTACGCGTGCCGGTACCGCTGGCCGTAGCGACAACACTGCCCAGCTGATCGCGATAGAGCCAGGTCTTGGACGCCGTACCGGCGCCGTCACAGGTCACAAAGGGCACATCCGACTCGAGGCTGTAGATGTGGCGGCGCTGTAGCGCCCCGGTTGCGTCGTACTCCTGAATCAGCGACCGGCGCTCTCGCCTCAAGCCCGTATCACCGCCCGATCTCAGAACACACCTTTTCCAACTCCGGAGTGACTGCATCCAGGAAGAGGCGGTAGGCGTGCACGAGAAGTTCCATGCCCTCGACCGTCCATGCAACGCGATAGCAACCAAAATTCGGCACGTACGATTCGGCCAATTTGAAAAACTCGCCTCGCATGAACTGCTGCCTTAATCTTTCATCGCAAGAAGAGACTTCTAGGACTGGCATCATCATCAACTTGGAAATTATGGGCAAGCCAGCAATCGGCACACCACGGACATCGAGTGCAAACTCGATTGCTACACCATCCACCCTATGTTGATTCGTAAAAATTTCGCCTAAACCATGATATGGGCGAGATACGACTTCATAGCCAAGCTTATGAAGCTCGGTCCGAAGCGCCGATCGAACATGCTCTACTAAATCCGTGGAATCAGGCGCGACAAGGCCCAGTTCACGGCACTCACGATCTTGCTCCTTCTTCCGCATCCGGACCTGTTCACTTGACCGATGATGGACCAGGAAATCGCGCCGGTAGTTCTTCGCCCAGGGCTGCTGTTCGATGAGCCGATCTACCTCAGGAGAACGCCCCAGCATTTCGAGTTGCTCACGCGTCACACCTGCCTGCGTGAGTAGCGCATCGAGATAGGTCGAATGGTATCCATATGTGCACGACTGCCCCCCCTGGCCTACTGACCAGGACCCATACCGCTCCTTTAGAAGCTCTGTCTCGACCATCTCTAGAACCGGATCCAGGCACTCGCCGTGGTCGCCGTGGTCGCCGACCAAACCACCGTACTGAGCACCAAGCAAGCACAGCCCTTTTCCGAGCAATTGCCGAGCGATCGGTATGGATCGCTCGGCAACGCGCGAAAATCCAATCATCTGTTCATTGAGCCGCTCGTTAACGCTCACTTCGATAGTCCGCAGCCAGTGCTGTAGCAGATGATTCCGGAGCGGCCATCCTCATATGGGCCGTACATGTAAGACCCTCCAAAGTCTATCCCCCCGACCATAATCGAAGGGGTCGTAACCATCCGCTGTCCTTCGCCAGGAAGGTAATCCTCCCACTGGCCTACTTCGACACGCATTCCTTCCGCGCTCAGCGAGTTTACGTAACGCTGCAATTGTCTCTGCGCTTGTCCGCGAGCTGCCGCCGATTCGCTCTGCGTTCCTGGCTAGATCGGTTCTAGCCATCTTCCGTCATTACGATCCCGACGCCATAAAGAATGGACGCCCCCCCAATGACGATAAGAATAATCGCTGTTCTTATGTCACGCCCATCTGTTCCCGCTCGCTCGATCGGCAGAAGCTCTAGATCAAACAACGCGGACGAACCATACAGCACCAGAAACACACCGCCCAGCACAGAAGCGAGCGCGACGATCCGCCGCGCCGCCTTCTTAGAGCCCTCTGCTACCAACCGCATAAACTGCCTGATCTTCACTTTGCACTGCCGCGAGGCGATGGGCTAAGGATGGAGATGACATCGATAGCAACGCCAGTAGCAATGTTTGACCAAACTCCCGTAGGGCTCATGGGGGGTGGGCCTGGGAGGGGGAGAGGAAGCCCTCCATCTAGTGCATCTGCAACTTTGTCGCCATTGGCGGATAGATATACCACTGCCGGGCTAGCAAGCACAGACGAGAACACATTGTTTGTCACACTGGATGCAACATTCATTCCCCGCTGAACGGCCACGCCGACAGCTGCACTTCCTGACTCAATTGCAGCATTTGCGCGATATGCCGCATTCGCAATTGCTGCTCCCGCACCGAACTCAGCAGCCAAGCCGCCCGTTGCGCCAATTGCCCACGTCGTCGCAATAGCCTTGCCGATGTCCCTGCCCATTCGGTCACGGGCGGCATCTACTTCTGCGAACTTCGGATTAGGCATTGAGCAGGGCAGGAACCCACCAAAAGAACTGCACAAACCTGTCGGGTCCGTGTAGTTGATGGGATTGTTCTTCACATACGCATACAGATTCAGATCGTCCTTGTACCCGATCGGATCGGTCTGCATGAAGCGGCCAAGATCCGGGCTATAGAACCTCGCCTTGTAGTAGTACAGACCAAGCTCGCCGATCAGCCACTGACCGGTGTAACGGAAGCGCATGCCAGTGGTGACGTTGGGTTCGCCGAACGGGCCGTAGGTATAGATGTCCTTGCGCGTGCCGGTGCCGCTGGCTGTGGCGATAACACTGCCCAGCTGATCCCGATAGAGCCAGGTCTTGGCCGTCGTACCAGCGCCGTCATAGGTCACCAAGGGCACATCCGACTCGAGGCCATAGACGTGGCGGCGCTGCAGCGTACCGGTGGCGCTGTTCTCCTGGACCATCTGGTCGCCGTCGTACTCGAAGACGGTGGCGACGCTGTTGATGGTGGTCTTGCCCAGGCGGCCTTCCGGATCGTAGTCCAACGTGGCCGCAACGCCGGTCTTGTTGGCACTGCGCAAACGGTTGTCGGCATCGAAACCGTACGTCCACCCAGCGTTGGTCTTCAGATTGCCGCGCGCATCATAAGTCAGCGCTGCACCGGCAGCGGTCGTGTACTGGTTGAGACCATTGGCCTGGTAAGTCAACGTGCCCGTCTGGGCGCCACGCCACTGGTACTGGTCATTGCTACTCGTCGTGCTGGCGATATGGCCGAGCTGGTTTCGAGCAAAGGTCAGCGTGACGTCGTCGATCGTGCCTGCAAGGTCCTGCTTCAATGTGGCCAATGCGCCAACGGTCGAGTATGAGCGCGTCGTGATGGTGCCATTGCCCAGCGTCGCCGTGACCTGACGGCCAAGATCATCGTAGGCGTAGCTCGCCAGCTTGGTGACACCGCTCTCCAGAACATCGGTCGGCCGATTCAATGCGTCATAGCGCGTTTCCACATAGAAGCCGTCCGGCCACACCTGACGGGTGCGGTTGCCCGCAGCATCGTACAGGTGGGTGAAGCGGCCATTCTGCGCCGTCAACCGGCCGGCGTTGTCCCAGGTGTAGGCGATCTGTCCGAGCGCCGCGTTGGCGTACGACGCCACGGTCCGCAAGCCACGCAGGTCGTAGCTGAAGGTGACGTTGTCGGCGCTATTGGCGTATTGCCGGCCAATCAGGCGATTGAGGTTGTCGTACACCTGTGTGACCGTCTGACCGTCGCGCTTGCGGATGCGGACGACATTGCCCGCCGCGTCGTAGCCAAATTCTTCATAGTCGGCGCTATTGGCGTAGTTCACTTCGTTCGGCAGCGCGTAGTGCGTGCGATACAGGCGGTCGTGGCCGTCGTACACGTGCACGGTCAGATTGCCCTTGGCGTCCTGCGCGGTGTCCGGCAATCCGTTCGGCGTGTAGGTGTATCGCGCATACAGCTGAGCCAGCGACGTCCCGACCGCGCGGCTGACGCTCTTGACCTTGTCGTCCAGGTAGTAGGCCGTGTCGGTGACGCGGTTGCCTCCTTCGGTCGACGTCAGATATTGCGTGACGCGATAGGGACGATCCAGGTCGTCATAGGCGGTGTCGGTCATCGCCACTGGCGCGGCCTGAACCGGGCACGTGGTATCAGCTGAAGTCAACGCCGGACCCCACTGGCGCTCGGCCTTACCGGTCACGCTGTAACGGGTGCAGGACACCAGCCATTGCGTACCTGCCTGCGCAGCCGTGCGGGTCACGCGGCCGTCGTCGTCATACCCGGTTCGCGACAACTTGCCCAGAGCATTCGTGGTCTCGATCGCGCGGCGCTCGCTGTCGTAGCGAACCTGCGTGATATCGGCCACGTCGCTGCGTGGGCCGTCCGTCTTTGTCAGGTTGCCGACGCTGTCATAGGTGAAGGTCGTAGCCAAGTTGAGCCTGCCACTCCCTGCATCCACCACAGTGCTGGCCGGAGCATAGAAATTGCTGCTGTTGTACGAAGTTGCAGTGCTGACAGAGTTGCTTGACGTCGCGCGGACCGTCTGCGCTGTCGGAAGGTAGAAGGTCGGAAAACCCGAGCGGCTGTAGGCGGTGTAGGCCGTCGTGGTTTGTGGCGCGACACCCGCAGCATCCGTGGGCGAAGTCACCGTGGCCGGCGAACCGAAGGCCGTGTACGTGGTGGTCGTGACCTTGCCACGCGCATCGGTTGCCGTTGCCACTTGATTGAAGGCGGACTCGTACGTGAAGCTCTGGGTCAGATTCGCCAGCCCCGAGCCCGCCTTCGCCACCGTTGTAATGGTCTTGACGTTGTGCGTGCAGCGCTTCTCGGTGCCGGCGCAGGTCGCGTCATCGTACGTGTACTGGACACTGTTGCCCTCCGGCAGTACCGACTTCACAAGGCGGGATTGGCCGTCATAGGTGTTGATCGTCCACCACTGCTCAGGCGTGCTGGATTGAAGCACATTGCCGTGGGCGTCCAGATAAGTGGTGCGACTGACATTGCCTGGTCCCAACTCTTCTGTTCGGTATCCAGAGAAGAAATACTGATAGAGCTTGCCGCGCGCATTGGTCTGCGTCTTGATGCGACCAAGACTGTCGTAGACGTTGGTGACCACCGCCGTCGTCGGAAAGCTCGGGTTGAAGAACTTCGTCATGCGACCAGGCAGGTCGTACTGATAGGTCGCGACTTTGTTCAGCGTATCTGTGAAGGAGGTCAGATTGCCGGATGCGTCGTAGGCATACTTCACGGCGCGTCCGGTGTGATCGCTGACCTGCGTGATGCGCGGACCGGTGTACGTGAGCGAGAGCCAGCGGCCCAGGCTGTTCTCGACACGGCTGAGCAGGCCGCCGGTATACGTGTATTTGACCTGCAGACCACTGGGCTCGGTGTATGTCGTCGCGAGGCCGGCTGCGTCGAACTGGATCTTCGCGCGGTTCTTGGTCTCGTACGTCCAAGTGCCGTCGCCATTCTTGATCAGGCGTGAAGGGTTGCCGCGCGGCGAATTGTAAGTACCGTCCGGCAGACGGACGAATACTTCGCCGTTCAGGCCACGATTGACCACGGCCGTGTTGTTGGTCAACTGCTCGCCCAGCCAATTCTGGCCAATGGACGCGATAACAAGTTTGTCGAGCGGACGGGCGGTGTCGAGCAGCAGATCGTGGGCAACCTTGTGCTCTACCAACGCGCCAACCGCACTCAGGGCGGTCTGTTCACCGAGACCTTGGAATCCGTCCGAACTGATGCCCACCGACTGGTTGAGGTTATGATTCCAGCCCTTGCCGACCGGCCCATCCTGTGTTCGTAGACCGGAGCTGTATAGCCGCTGGAAAGTCAGGCTGATCGGCGTCGCGCCCACCCCCACCTTCAGGTCCTCCCGGTCCAGCAGGTAATGCCCTTGGACCATGTCGATCGGGTCACCGAGGGTCTTGCCGCTCGATTGCTTCAACGCGCCATCCTGGCTCTTGGCCGCGTTCGCTGTCCTGGCATTGGTCGTCGATGCATTCAACGGGTTAGTCGCGAAGCCGCCGGACAGTCCGCCAGTAATGGTTGACCCCAGATAGCCCGGCCCGACCGTGAAGTAACCGCTGCCCTTCCATGTCCCTTCCGCCAACGCGCAGTTGGCCGGCGTCACCACGCTCAGCCCGGCATTGAGGTGATAAGTGAAGGCACTGTCCAGAGAGGCGCAGTTCGCAAGCCCGGCCTTCAATCCTGCATAGTTGGCCTTGTTGAGTTTGTAGAGCTTCTGTCCGTTTGCGGCGGCCATGTCGATCAGCTTCACCGTCGAGACGGCCGAGACCCCGGTGGACTGATGGACCGCAGTCGACTCCAGGATGCTTATGTGCATCGCCCAGTTCGCGAACATCGCGTCTGCCTCGGCGGTATTGGCCCGGGCATTGGTCATGCTGACTGAATTGCTTGGGAGGTCGACATAGGTCGACCCGTTGTATCCGGCCAGCCCGACTTGATGGTGATGAACAAGAGCACCACTCGCGACCCGCTCTGCAATGTAGCCGGACTGCGTGTTCTGCGCACTCCACTGGGCGGCGATGACGCCCAGGGTAGACCCCATCACGGGCTCACTGTCATCCGTGCCGCCTGATGCACGCAGACCGGCCAGCTGCGCGGCGAAGGACTGCGAGAGCCCTCGCCCGGTGGGGCCCCAAGCGTTGGCGATCAGATAGGTGCCTGGTCCCCTGATGACCTGTTGGAACTCATGATTGGCGAACGTGGACGCGTATGCGTTATGCGTCACGGTGAACGTCACCGTGCTGGTCGCACCTGCGGAAACGGCCGTACCGGCAGCTCCGATCTGTACGCCGTCGAGCTTGAGGATCGGCTGTGTCCCGCTATAGGTCAATGTAAGGCGCTTGCCGTAGATGGCATCGGACGTGAAGGTTTGATCGATGCCCTGATAGCGGATTCGCAACGTGGGCTTGTATCCGCTGGGAAGCGATGTGCTCTCAATCGCTGTGTAGCCCGTATCCTGGTATGGCAAAGCCGTTTGACGCAGCGCGCTGCCCAGGTAGGGGACGATGGTTTGCCCGCCTATCACATCGTCTAGCGTCGCCGTCGGTTTGTTCGTGCGTAGCCACTGTGCCAAGGTGGTCGCGTGACTGGCCAGATTGGCCCGGATGTTGGCGCGGTTGATGTTCTGGACCGTGTCGGTCGTCATGCTGGCGCCGCTGCGAGCTGATGCCAGGTAACTCGAAGCGCTGTAGCCCGCAGCGCTTGCGAGGTCTACGCCCGTAGTAAACGCGTGCGGCTTGTAGCTGGGATCGAACACATAGTTCGTTCCGCCGATGTTCGCCTTCACCCAAACGTGCTCGACCGAGACGTCCGTCATCGACGCTTGCAGGCTTGGACACGTTCCGGCGCTGGTGGCATTGATCGAATAGACGGGAATCTGGCCCTGACCTAGCAGATCCAGCACGCCACAAACGTTGGACGTTTCGAATCCGTACCATTCCTTGAACTGCGCCGCCGGCAGCTTGATCACACCGCGCACATAATTGGCGGTGTACCCCGACGCACGTAGAAGCTCAACCATCAAGGTAGCCTGGTCCATGCCGGTGCCCTGGTTGTCGAGCACTGCTCCCAGCGCCCCCTTCTGGATGCCCCAGACCGGATAGAACTCGATGTTGTTGCGGACGTACTGGTAGATCAGATCCGGATGGTTACGCAACGCTCGGGCGAGTTCGCTGATGGACGCCGGGCCGAGCGGATTTGCGTCGCCGCTCACTCGCATGAGAGTCATCAGGGGTCGACTACCAGAGGGCGCGGCGCCCTGATTCAGGTTCGACGGCAATGCTTGGCCGTTCCGCTCGACCGCCCGTCGGGATTCTTCCACCGTCACCGGTGGCAAAATGGCGCGAAGAACATTTGGCGCGGGTGCCCATGTGGATCGCCCACCCGCGCCGACCATCGCTCCTTGCGTCGATAGCATGGGCCGATTGGCCCCGTAGTTCACGGCGGTCCGCCCCGCGCCGAACTGGACGTTGCCGGCCCACGCCGAATGGCTTGCCATCAGGGCGCAGAGGACCAAGCCGCGCGCCACACGTCTGATACGCCGTTCCTTCATACCCGCTCCATGCAGTTTTTTGACGCACGACATTTCGGCCTGCCTTGGCAGGATGGTGCGCAGTTGGTTGATCGATCGGCCTTAAGGAAGGCGATCAAGGCGAGGTCGTCACCGTCGACGTGCGGTTCCCGGCGGCGTCGTACGCGTAGGTGATCGTCGTAGTGGTCGCCCCGACCGTATAGACGACGCGGATCACGCGCCCGAGCGAGTCGTAGGTATAAGCAATCGACCCCGCGTTGGCGTGCGATGCGAGCAGTAGGCTCGCGGCGAGAAATGCGATGCAGACTTGCTTCATGCGTGCTTCCCTTCTCTCCTTGAATCGGGGAGCACGTTATCGCTGCATTCAGGGAGGAACTACGCGTAAAAGTCTGAGCGACCTTTTCGTGGTTGACGCTACTGAACTGGCTGTTGTCCGCTACCTGCCCGAGCTTATGCGCGCATTCCGGCCCTGCCACATGGCGGGGCAAAGCTGCATGTACTCCAACAAGCACATAGGGCAGCGACGCCGCATGCAGAACGACACTTCTCGGCTTGAAGATCGTCTGCTCGGCGCATTCCTGGCAGTAGGATTGCCTCTCTCGCTCATCATCTGGTTGATGAAGCCCGCGGCGCTGACCGATGACGGAAAGCAACGGTCGTCGCCGGCAGGCGCTATACAGATCGAGTGGATTCCTGCGGACAGAAGCCAACCCGGCTCAGAGCAACCCACCGGGCAGGCCTATGCCCGGCCGAAGGCATCGACACAGGCCGCGCAAATGCCAGCTCCCGACGCGGCATCCGAAGGCCCCACGCTGGTGAAAGAAGCGAACGTTGGGCTTCCCATGGATGCCTCGGGCTCCGTATACGACCCCAGTCGCATGCAGGCGGTCGCACGCGATGCGAAGACGTTACTTCGAACCGCTCCCGCTATGGACGCAGATACTGCCGTGCAGTTAGCTGGCCTCTCCTGGACGGAAAGTCCGCCGAAGTTCCCCGATACGCTGCGTAGTGTGTCGAGCGCCCGGGTCGTGCTCGAGATAGAAGTGGACGAGACCGGGAACGCGGCTCACGTTTCCATCGTCGAATCCAGCGGCTCGGACGAGATTGATCTCACCGTGCTGGACGCCGCTCGATCGTGGCACTTCCCACCAGAGCAACGCGGCGGAGTTGCAGTAAGGGCGACAATTCGTTGCGACGTCGTCTTGCAGATGCAAGCCGTCGGAGACGACGACACGGTCGAACCTATGACCTGAGCCGCGCGCGTGCGTACGCCACCGGAAACCGCAGCCAGATCGCCGCGAACACGGCGGCGGACAGGGCGGCACCGCGCCTGGGCGCCTCGAACTTGCGGTAATAGCGCCACAGGCCGCGGTGCTTGTGCCATTCGACGAAGAGCGGACGCGAGCGGCTCGACACGCCGCGCACGTGCAGCACGCGCACGCGATTGGCCACGGCGACGAGCGCGCCGGACTCGCGTGCGCGGCGGGAGAGGTCGAGGTCTTCCGCATGGAGGCGATAGCCTTCGTCGAAGCCGTGCAGGCGTTCGAACAGCGCGCGCGGCATCAGCATCAGCGCGCCGGAGACGGCTTCGACCTGCTGCAGCGCGCGCGAGTCGTCGATGGGGAGCTCGAGCCTGGGCGCCGGCGTTCCGCCGAATGCGGCGGAAAGCATCGCGCCGAAATCGGGATCGCGGCGACGCGCGGCGCCATCGCGCACGCCGTCGTCGTCCACCAGGTCCGCGCCGAGCAGCGCTTCGCCCTGCGGCGCGGCCAGCGCGCGCAGGCGCGAGAGCGTGTCGCGTTCGACCATGCAGTCCGGATTGACGAACGCCAGCCACTGCACGCCGTCGCCCGCGTCGCGCGCACCCTGGTTGCAGGCCACGCCGAAGCCGGGGTTGTCGGGGTTGGCGATGAAGCGCACCCGCGCATCGCTGCTGGCGTGGCGCTGCACGATTTCGAGGGTGCCGTCGTCGGAGCTGTTGTCGACCACGCGGATGGCGTCCACGCCTTCGGCCGCGCGCAGCCGCGCGAGGCAGTCGTCGATGGTTTCGGCGCTGCGGTAGGTCACCACCACCGCGGCAATGCCGGCGGTGGCGTCAGGCGAAGAGATCACGTTGCGGTTCCACGGGTCCGAGGTGTTCGAGCAGCGAACCCAGCTGCACGCGCGAGGCGCGCAGCGGATCCTGCATGAGGTAGTGGGCCAATCGCGCATGCCAGTCCGGCCAGCGCGCGGCGAGCGCGTCCATGTCGCCGTCGAAGGGACCGCCTTCGCCGCGGCGCGCGACGAACGCGGTATCGCACAGCGCGTTGCGCCAGCCCAGCCCGGCCAGACGCAGGGACAGATCGATCAGCGCCGCGTACCACGAGGCGTAGCTGCTCGCGTCCAGACCGCCGGCGCGGCGCCGCGCCGCACCGCGGATCAGCACCGCGTGGCTCACCGCGGCGGGGAGTTCCGGATGCAGGGCGGGCATGGCCTTCGCCGCACGCGCGATGCGCTCGAGGTCGTCGGGCACCGGATCGATCTCGCCGATGCGCGGCCACGCGGCGGCTTCGCCGGCGTTGCTCCACGGCGTGGCGGTCGCGATCGCGCCATCGGCGGCGAAGCTGGACACCAGGCGCGACAACCAGCCCGGCGCCGGCAGCGCATCACTGGCGAGCACCGCGACGTCCGCATCGCCGCAGGCGGCGAACACTTCGTCCAGGTGCGCGACTTCGCCCACGCTGCGCTGGCGGCGCGTGTAGTCGGCCTTCAGCGCGGTGCGCCCGATCCAGCGTTCGACGATCGCGTAGCCGCGCGGTCCGGCCTGCGCGTCGTCGGCCAGCCACACCGGCGTGCCCGGCGCAGTGGCGGCATCGAGTGCGGCCAGGCAGGCGTCGAGCGCTTCGTCGTCCGTGCCGACCGGGACGACGACGATGGGCCCGACGACCGCCGCAGCGGCGGCCGTCGACGTCACTGTTGCTGACCTGGACGGCGCGGTTGCTTCTGCAGCGGTTCCATCGCCCGGAAGCGGCGCGTGTATTCGTCGGTGAGGTCGCGTGCTTCCAGCGGGTTGCGCACGATGGTCGGCGTGAGCAGCACGATGACTTCGTTGCGCGTCTTGCCGGAGCGCTGCTGGCCGAACAGGCCGCCGATCACCGGGATGCGGCTCAAGCCCGGGAGCCCGGACGCGCCCCGCTCCACGCTGTCGCTGATCAGGCCGGCGAGCATCACCGTGTCCCCGCTCTGCACTGCCGCTTCGGTCTTGAGCTTGCGCGTGTCGATGCGCACGTTGCCGTTGCGATCGGCCGTGTCCTGCGCGCCGGGCGAGCTGACTTCCTGCACGATGTCCAGGAACACGACGCCGTCCTTCGCCACGCGCGGACGCACCTTCAGGATCGTGCCGGTGTCGAGGTACTGCACCTGGCTGTAGCTCGTGTCGCCGGCGGTGGTCGGGTTCACCGTCACCGACGAGATCGGGATCTTGCTGCCGACGTTGAGCGTGGCTTCGGCGTTGTTGCGGACGACGACCGAAGGCGTCTGAAGCAATTGCAGGTCGGTGACCTGATCCAGGGCACTGATCACCGCAGCGGCATTGCGACCGAGGAACGTCCACGACAGACCGGCCGGGTTGCCGGTCGCCGGCTGGATGCTGCCAGCCAACGTGCTCCACGTCGTGCGGCCGACGGCATTGGGCAACCCCGCATCGGTGACCGCGCGCTCGAAGTACCAGTTCACGCCGTACTTCAGCTCGCCCTTGAGCTGCACCTCGACGACCTGCGCTTCGATGTGCACCTGCATCGGCATGACGTCGAGGCGCTCGATCACGTCGCGGATCGACTTCCACGCCGACGGGCTGCTCCGCACGATGATCGAGTTGGTTTCCTCCACCGCCGACACGCCGACGCGGTCGCCGTTGACGTCGAGGGTGAGGCTCGCGTTGCCGCTCTGCTGCTGGCTGAGCGAGAGCGAGCCGTTGCCCAGGCCGCCGCCGGTGCTGCCGGTATCGCTGCCGAGGGTGGCGGTGCTGCCGGTGTCGTCGGCGTTGTCCTTCAGTTCGACCGAGTCCAGGCCCGGCATCAGCGACGGCGGCCCGCCGCTTTCGCCCGACGTGCCGCCGCGGCCGGAACCGAACACGTCGGCGAGGCGATCGGCGAGGTCCTTGGCCTTGATGTACTTCAGCTCGTACGAATACAACTGCACGCTGCCGCCCGCGCTGTCGATGCGCTCCAGCCATTGCTGGATGTCGTCGAGGTAGTTCGCCTGCGAGGTGATGACCAGCACGGCGTTCGCGCCTTCCAGCGGCATGAAGCGGAACATGCCGGCGACCGGCGACTTGCTCTGTTCGCCGAACACCTTTTCCAGGTCCGCGACGACCCGCGTCGCCTTGCCCGACTGCAGCGGGAACACGCCCACCGACATGCCCGAGAGCCAGTCGACGTCGAACACCTCGATCGTGCGCAGGTAGTTCTCCAGCTCGGCGCGGCTGCCGCCGACGGTGATCACGTTGCGCGAGTTGTCGACGTTCACGATCGCGTTCGGGCGCGCGTACGGCTTGAGGATCTTTTCCATCTCCGTCGCCGACACGTATTTCAGCGGCACCGTGCGGACTTCGAAGCCGCGCGCGCTGCTCGGCGCGCCGGTGCGCGCGGCCACGTTTCCGGCCAGCGCCTGGTCGGCGGGCACGATGTTGTAGCGGCCGCCGCTGTAGACCAGGCGCGCGTTGTTCCAGCCCAGCACCATTTCCAGCAGGTTGAGCGCTTCGGCCGGGCTCACCGGCTTGGGCGTGGCCAGCGTCACGGTGCCCTGCACGCCCGGAGCGATCACGTAGTTCTGTCCGAGCATGTCGCCCAGGATCGCCTTGACCACGGCGTGCAGCGATTCGCCTTCGAAGTTGAAGGTCGCCGAGCCGGTCGTGGCGCCCAGGCCGGGCGGCGGCGAGGCGGCCGCGCTGCGGTTGATGACCTGGCCGGTGCCGCGGCGGATCTGCGGACGAGCGTCGCCGGCATCGGTGGATTCCGGCAGCGGCTCCTGCGCCGTCGCCCCCCGCGCGCCGGTGGCGGCGCCCGGCGGCACGGCGGACGTATCCGCGCGCTGGATGTTCGGCACCGGAGCGGTTGCGCACGAGGCCAGCAGGCTGGCGATGGTCGCGGTGGCGATCGCCTGCGCGGCGATGCTTGGGCGGAGCTTCATCGGACGGGATTTCATGCGGTCTCTCAAGGCGTCTGGGCCGGGGGTTGCGCGGATTGCTGCTGCCGCATCTGTGCACGACGTGCTTCGATCCGCTTGCGGATCGCTTCCATCTGCGCCTCCGGCGTCATCGGCGTGTTTTCACTGGGCTCGGGCGCCGGCGGCGGGGCCGGCGCCTGGGGCGTGTTGCCTGCGTTGCGGTTCGGCGCGGCGTTGCTGCCAACCGGGCGCGCATTGGTGGCGGCGCCGCCCGGGCGCACGGCCGTAGCGGGGGCGGCGTTCGCCGATGGCGGCGGCACCGGAACGCCCACAGGCTGCGGCCGGCTGGTTCCGGGCGCGGCGGCGACGGGCGTCGGCGGCTGCCCGCCCTGTCCGTCGAACACGCGCAACGTCATTTCGCGGCGGCCTTCGGGCCCCTCGAACACGGCGCTGCGCGCGTCGAGCGAGGTCAGCCGCCACGCCGGATGCGACTCGGGCACCTCGCCGAGCTTCACCCGCACCGATTCGCTGCCGTCGGCCGGTTGCAGGATGGCCAGCTTCAGCGTCGGCGTGATCAGCACGCTGGTCAGCACGTAATCGAATGCTGTCTGCTGGCCCTGGCCCTCGCCTTCGCCCTGCAGGAAGAACGGCTTGGGCTGCCGATCCTGCGAGAACAGCGGACGCTGCGCGATCGCGGCGTACTGCGAGAGCGGACCGAGGCGCTGCGGCGCCGGCGCGCGCGCGGTCGGCAACGGGCGCAGCAGGCCGGCGTCGGCGTCCAGTGCCTGCGCATGGCGCCCCATGCCGAACAACGCCAGCAGCCAGGCGAGCACCGCCCAGCCGGCGACGGTCGCCAGCAACCAGGTGCGAGGGCCGGCGTCGTCAAGGCGCACGCGGCACCTCCGCGACGGCGGGCGACGGACGCAGGTAGCCGTAGAGGTCGAAGCTCACGTCCAGGCCGCCGTCGCCGCTGGGCTGGTTCGCGCCGGGCAGGAAATAGCCGCGCGACGACAGCAGGTTGAGGTTGCCCACGAACAGCCGCGGCGTGCCGGCTTCGAGTGCGTACAGCACGCTCATCAGCTCCGGCGTACCGCAGCGCAGGCGCACCTGCACGATGACGCGCGCATAGCGGTCGCGGCGCGGTTCGCTCAGCGGCGAGCGGTTGCTGATCGCGCAGCTGCGATTGCCCGGGCTGGCTTCGGCCACGACGCGTTCCAGTCGCTGCACCAGGCCCGCCGTCGCCAGCTCGGCGCTGCTTTCGGGCAGGAAGCCGGGCGATCGCGCCTGCTGCGCACGCACCTGCGCCAGCCGCTGCTGCACCTGCGGTGCCTGCTGCAATTGCATGCGCTGGCGCAGTTCGCGCTGTTGCAGGTTTTCCACGCGCTCGTTGGCTTCCAGCATCGGCGCGGTGAACCAGGGATGCACCAGCACCAGGTAGCCGACCAGCAGGGCCGCGATGAGCAGGCCGAGCGCAAGCCACTGGTCGCGACCGATGCGCGGCGTCGGCGCCGCGACGGGCGCGTGCGGGCGGGCGTGCGTCGGCTCAGCCGCCATCGGCGTCCTCCGGCGGCGATGGCGCTGTCGTGCGCGGCGCGGTGGACGCGGGCGCGCCGAGTTCGGCGGTCAGGGTGAAACGATCGCGTCCGCTGACGGGGTCGGGCATCAGCGCACCGGTGAGCGAGGGTGCGCGCCACAGCTTCGAACCCTGCAGGCGCTGCACCAGCGACGGCGCCTCGCGACTGAGGCCGATCATCAGCAGGTTGTTGTCTTCGACGGCGAGTTTTTCCAGGTACGTGCTGTCGGGCAGGCGCTGGGTGAGTTCGTCCAGCACTTCCACGGTGGTCGGGCGCTGCGCGCGTTCGCGGTCGAGGAAGGCCTGGCCTTCGATGAGGTCGATCAGGGCCTGCCGCTGTTCGGCCGCGGTGCGAGCGGCGGTCGCCTGGCTGGCGATGCGCGCCTGCAGTTCGTCGGCGGCGGCGCGCCGGTTGGCGAGCAGCTGCCACATCGTCGCGGCGATCGCGATGACCGCCACGGCCGCCAGCGCGAGGTTCCAGTATCGGAAGGCATCGCCGTGGCGACGCCGCGATGCCGGTTCGAGCAGGTTCACGCCCAGTGGCTGGCCGTTGTCGGCGCACAGATCGATGCCGGCGAGCGAGGCGGCCATCGGACCCAGGGCGGCCAGCGGTGCGTCCAGGCGCTGGCGCGGCACGACGATGAGTTCGGCGTCGATCATGCCGTCGTTGTCGCGCCGGCCCAGCAGGCGTGCATCGAACGCGACGCTGTCCACGGTAAACGGAGTCTGCCGGTCGATCTCGAAGCCGACGACGTCGCGCAGGCGATCGCCCGCGGCGGCGGGCAGCGTCAACGTGCGACGCAGGCCCGCGGCGGCGGGCAGCAGCAGCCAGCGCGGCAGGTCGGCCAAACGCGGCGGGAGCAGGGTCGCCAGCGGATCGACCGGCGCGACGATGGCGTCGTCGCCCGGCAGTGCGGACTGCGGCACCGCGCCGAGGTCACGCACGTCGCCGGCCTGCTGCAGCCGCACCTGCACGGCGTCTCCCTGCACCTGCATCAGGAGGCGGCCGCGATCGAATCCGAGCACGCGACGCACGCGCGAGGGCAGCCAGGCGACGAGGTTGTGCGCCCACCAGTGCGCGAAGCCGCCCGCGCCGGGCGCGAGGCGCGCGCCCAGGCGACGCAGCCGATCCTGCGCCCAGTCGGCGGCAGGCCGGTTCTGTGGCCGGCTTTCGCTTCCTGCGTTCATCGCGGTGATGCTCCCTCCTCCCAGCGCAACGGCACATATGCCATGCCAGGCAAGCCCCCTCCGCCCGTGCGAACCACCGCGCGCAGCAGCGACTGTCGACCGTCGGGGAGCCGCGCACGGCTGTCGATACTATAGGTGCCGCTGCCGGCGCCGGCCATGCTTGCGCCCGGCAGCGCGCCGTCCACCGGCAATGCGCCGGCAGGCCGACCGCGTTGCGCGACCAGATCGGCGCCGTTCAACCCCATCGCATCGAGCAGTTCCGCAGACGCATACGCGGGATCCGGCTGCGCGCGGCCGCTGTAGATCGTCAGGTCGGGCTCCAAGCGGGCGAACAGCGCCGGCGTCATGCCGAGCACCTGCTGCAGTTCGGCCACGCTCTCGAATTCGGCGTCCTTGGCGCCATAGGGTCGGCCGGCGGCCTCGTAGTCGCCGTCCTCCGCGCCGCCGCCGGGCTGGGACAACGGATCGGTGTCGCGCCAGTCCACGATGGCCCCGGCGATGCGCCCGGCTTCGGACGGCTCCACGCCGTGGCGCCGGATCAGCGCCGCGAGCAAGGGATGTGGCGCCTGGTTCAGATCGAGCTTGCCGTTCTCGTCGACGATCGTGACCTCGACCTGCGCGTCGCCGAAGCGCCAGCGATGCGCGGTGCCGTCGGGTTTCCATTGCAGGCGCGCGTCCGGCAACGACACACGGGTCAGCGAATATTCCAGCCCGGCGCGTGCGGCATTGGCGGCCACCAGCCCGCGCACCAGCACGCGGCCCTGCAACGATTCCACGCGGGCCGCCAGGGCGAAGCCGCCGATCAGCGCCGTCAGCAGCACGATCAGCCACAGCACCAGGATCAATGCGGCGCCGCGCGATGCCGCCATTGCCGGCGAGCGATGCACGCCGCTCATTGCGTCTGCACCGGAAGCGAGAACGCGCTGAACGCCGGTGCCAGCGGCAGCGAAACCACCAGCGGCGGCCAAGGCGTACCGTTGCGATCGACCATCGTCACTTCCACGAGCAGCGGCAGTTGTTCGGTCGCCTCCCACTCGTCGACCCAATCGCCCAGGCGCCCTTCCTGGTCCAGCGAGCGATAACGGAAGCGTGCCTCGCGCAGCCCCTCGACGAGCAGCTCCGGCGGGCGCGGATCGCGTTCCTCGACGGTCTTCCCGGCCTGCACCATCGTCAGCGCGAGCGTCATGCGCACGCCGTCGCCGGCGTCCTCGATGCGGACATCGTGCAGGTACGGGCCGCCACGGCCGAGGTAGTCGGGAATGTCGGCGACGAAACGCATGCGTTCGCGTTCGCCGATGAAGCGCACCGCGATCGCGCGCGTCTGGTCGATGTCGAACGGGATCGGCCGCGTGCCGGCGATCCGCGTGCGCAGGAAGCCTTCAACCGAGCGCATGCGCTCGCTGCGCTCGGCCATCGCCTCGCCCCGCGCCGTGGTGCGCGTGGCCGCGCCGAGCGTGGCGAACGCGAGCGCAAGACCGGCCACGAGCAGCACCATCGCGATCAGCACTTCGATCAGCGTGAAGCCGAGCGCATCGCGCGCGCGGGGCGGGCGGCGGGATTCGCGCGTCATGGCAGCGAGCCTCCGCTGCCGGCCGCCGCGATGCGCAGCGTGCGTAATTGCAGGCGTTGCCCAGAACCGTCGCCCCACTGCATCGCGAGCGTGATCTCGAACAGCTCCGGTCCTCCGAGCGTCACCGGCTGGCCGCTCGCCGCTACGGCCGGATCGCGCCAAGGCGCCACACGCAGGCGCCAGCGATAACGGCCCTGTTCGAATTCGCCGTCGCGTTCGCTCGCGGCCAGGCGCTCGCCCACGCCGACCTGGTCCATGACCGACTGGGCGTACAAGGCCGCACGTCCCGCGTCGGCCGACTGCCGCACCTGTCTCGCCGAACCCGACAGGATGCCGAGCAGCAACGTCAGCGCCATCGCGAGCAACGCGAAGGCGACGATGACTTCGAGCAGCGTGTAGCCGCGTTGAAGCGGGGAGTGGGTACGCAGGAGTGAGCGGCGAGCGGGAGCATGGCGTCGGTGCGACGGCGCCGCGCGACGGTCGCATTCACTTCTCACTCCACAGGACTCACTTCTCATCAGCCACCTGCGCGCGCTTGAGCTTCACTTCGCCGGTCAGCCAGGCGACGTCGATGTTCCAGGCGGCCCTGCGCGCCGCCAGTTGCACGCGGCCGCCGGTGCTGGCGCCGTCGGGAAAGAATACGATCGCGCCTTCGCCGCGCCGCGGCTGCACTTCGCGGGCGCCGGTGAAGGTGATGCTCAGCGCCGGCGGGACATCGCCGCTGCGGCCCATCGGGGCGGTCCAGGTGTGTTTGGCCGGATCGAGCGTGAAGCGCTGCGGTTGCCCCGTGGCGATCGCGTGCGTGCGCGTGAAGCGCAACGCGGCGGCGACCTGCCTGGTGCTGGATCGCAGTTGCATGCCCTCGCGCCCGCCGCCCATCGCCGCCAGCGCGAGCACGCTGATGGCGGCGATCAACGCGATCACCAGCAGCATCTCCAGCAGGGAAACGCCGCGTGCGCGATGCATGGCTGCTCCGACGGAGTGCTTACTCGTACCTGATGTCGCCATCGACGCTGGTGCCGCCGGGCTTGCCGTCCTTGCCCAGGCTCACCAGGTCGAACGGGCCGCCTTCGCCCGGCGCTCGGTACTCCAGCGCATGGCCCCACGGATCCTTCAGTTCCGCCGCCTTGGCGTACGGGCCGAGCCAGCCGTTGACGTCGCTGGGCTGCGTGACCAGTTCGTCCAGCGAGGTCGGCAGCCGGCCGGTGTCCATCTGGAACGACTCGATCTTGCCGGCCATCGTCTGCACCTGCGCCTTGGCGATGTTGTAGTCGCCGCGATCCTTGCCGCCCAGCACCCGGCTGCCCACGAAGGCCAGCACCGCGCCGATCAGCACGATCACGATGATGATCTCGATCAGGCTCATGCCTTGCTGGCGGGCGGCCGATGGCGAACGTGTCAGTGAACGGCGGTTGCGCATGGGAGTTCCTTTGGATGACGTCGGCAAAAGGGGATGTTTACCCGAAAATCGTTGCCAGTGGTCTGACTGCGGGGACCTGTGTTCAGTTCCTGCGACGCCAGTGTGAATTGGGGGTTGCGTGGTTCGTGGGGACTTCGGCAGGAGGTCGTCCCCGGTATGGGAGCGGCGCCGGGGCGAGGCCGGGCGTCCGCAGGCCGCGCTGTGCCGTTGTGCGCTGGCTTCGGTTTGCTTAGGGGAGGCCGTCCATGGCGGCGCGTAATCGTCTTCGGGTTGCCCGGCCCGGCCATCCGTGGCCGGGCGTTCGGCAGGCCACGCGGCAGTGCCGCGTAAGCGGCCTGCCTCACCCAATCGCATTTGTCAGTCCGTAGAGCGGCATCAGCACCGCCAGCACGACGACACCGACCACCGCCGCCAGCACGATCGTCACCACCGGCACGAGGGCGGCGAGCATGCGGTCCAGCGCGATCGACGTCTCCTGCTCGAAGGTTTCGGCCGTCTTGACCAGCATGGCATCCAGCGCGCCGGATTCCTCGCCGACCTGGATCATCTGCAGCGCCAGTCGCGGGTAACGCTTGTTGCGCCCCAGCGCGGTGGACAGCGCGACGCCGTTCTTCACCTCCTGCGCGGCCGCGTCGACATCCGCCGCCAGCACGCGATTGCCGAGCACGTTGCGCCCGATGCCCAGCGCCGTGATCAGCGGCACGCCATTGCGCACCAGCGTGCCCAGCGTACGCGCCAGTCGCGCGGTTTCGGCCTTGGCGACCAGGCCGCCGACGAACCGCCGCTGCAGGAGCCACGCATCGAACGCTTCGCGGAACACCGGATCGCGGCGTTTGCGATCGAACCACCACAGCGCCAGCGCGGGCACCGCGAGCAGCACGATCCACCAGTCGCGCACGAACAGGCCGATGCCCAGCACGATCTTGGTGAACAACGGCAGCTCGGCATCGAGGCTTTCGTACATCGCGCCGAACTGCGGGACCACGTAGCCGAACAGGAAGAGCAGGCTGCCGCCGACCATCACCAGCAGGATCGCCGGATAGATCAGCGCATTGACCACGCGGCCCTGCAGCGCGCGGGTGCGTTCCAGGTAATCGGCCAGTCGCGCCAGGGTTTCCTGCAGACTGCCACCCGCTTCGCCGGCGCGCACCATGTTCACGTACAGGCGCGAGAACGTGCCGTGCTGGCGTTCCAGCGCGGCCGACAGCGAACTGCCGCCACGCACCGCGTCGCGCACGTCGCCGATGGTCCGGCGGGCGGCTTCGTCCTCCGGCAGCTCGAGCAGGATGGTCAGCGCACGATCCAGCGGCTGCCCCGCACCGAGCAGCGTCGCCAATTGCTGCGTGAACTGGACCAGTCGCGCGCCGGCAAACGGCTTGGGTTTGAACAGGCCCTTCCACACCGACGCGCCCGACGCCTCGCTGGCGAGCTTGGCCTCGACCGGCAGGTGGCCCTGTTCCTGCAGGCGCGCGACGACTTCCGCACTGCTGCCGGCTTCCATCTGGCCGTCGAGCAGTTCGCCGCGGGTGTTGAGGGCCTTGTAGTGGAAGAGGGGCATTCGGGAGTCGGGATTCGGGATTCGGGATTCGGGATTCGGGATTCGGGATTCGGGATTCGGGAGAAGCGTATCGCCTTTGCTCGTCATTCCCGCGAAGGCGGGAATCCATGGACGTTGGCTGTCGGTTCCATGTCGACGCGTTCAGGCCGCAAGTCGCGCCATGAAGGATTCATCTCGTTAATCAGCCTGATCTTCCACCCACGATTCCATTTCTTGATGCGCTTCTCGCGCATGATCGCCGACTCCATCGTGTCGTGAAGCTCGAACCACACCCATCGGGTGACATCGTAGCGATCACTGAATCCGTCCAGGACGTGCTCACGATGCTACGTCCATGGATTTCCGCCTTCGCGGGAATGACGAGCGGAAAAAGACGTCGCGTGATTACGCAGACCCTGCGCCGCCCTACGCATCCTCCGTCACGCGCAGCACTTCCTCGATCGTCGTCTCGCCGCGCAGCGCCTTGGCGATGCCATCCTCGTACATGGTGCGCATGCCGTGCTGGCGCGCGATCTGCTCGACCTCGCCCATTCCCGCGTGGCGCATCACCGCACGACGCAGTTCGTCGTTCATGACGAGGAATTCCATGATGGTCGTGCGTCCCAAGTAGCCGGTCGGCGCGATCGCCGACGGCATCGGGTGGTACAGGAAGATCTCGCCCTCGGGCTGGTGGCGGCGCAGGTCGAAACGTTCGATCTCCTCGGGCGAGGCGGGATAGCGGCGCGCATGCGTCAGTTCCAGCCGGCGCACCAGCCGCTGGGCGAGGATGCCGTTGATCGTGGAGGTCAGCAGGTAATCCTCCACGCCCATGTCCAGCAGGCGCGTGATGCCGCCGGCGGCGTTGTTGGTGTGCAGCGTCGACAGCACCAGGTGGCCGGTGAGCGCGGACTGGATCGCGATGCGGCACGTTTCCAGGTCGCGCATTTCGCCGATCATGATGATGTCGGGGTCCTGGCGCACGATGCTGCGCAGCGCGTGCGCGAAGTCCAGCCCGATCTGCGGCTTGGCCTGGATCTGGTTGATACCTTCGATCTGGTATTCGACCGGATCCTCGACCGTGATGATCTTCACGTCGGGCGTGTTGAGCTTGCTCAACGCCGTGTACAACGTGGTCGTCTTGCCCGAACCGGTGGGGCCGGTCACCAGCAGGATGCCGTGCGGCTGGTCCAGCACTTTCTGGAACTGCGGCAGGAACGCATCGGTGAAGCCCAGGCGCTTGAAGTCGAACACCACCGTCTCGCGATCGAGCAGTCGCATCACCACGCTTTCGCCGTGCGCCGTCGGCACGGTGCTGACGCGCAGGTCCAGCTCCTTGCCCTGCACGCGCAGCATGATGCGGCCGTCCTGCGGCAGGCGGCGCTCGGCGATGTTGAGCTTGGCCATGATCTTGATGCGGCTGATCACGGCGGCGGTGAGGTTCGCCGGCGGGCTCTCGCCTTCGCTGAGCACGCCGTCGATGCGATACCGCACCTTCAGGCGGTTCTCGAACGGTTCGATGTGGATGTCGGACGCGCGCAGTTCCACGGCGCGCTGGATGATCAGGTTCACCAGCCGGATGACCGGCGCCTCGGAGGCGAGATCGCGCAGGTGTTCGACGTCGTCGAGATCGCCGCCGGCGCCCTCGCCTTCGGCCGTTTCGACGATCGCGCCCATCGCGCTGCGGCCCTGGCCGTACCAGCGCTCGACCAGGTCGCCGATCTCCGACCGCAACGCGACCGCCCGGCGGACGTCGCGACCGGTCGCCAGACGCAGCGCGTCGAGCGTGTAGGGGTCCTGCGGGTCGGCCATCAGCACGTCGACCGCGGCGTCGCTCTCCCCGACCGGGCAGACCGCGAACTGCTTCATGAAGCGGGTGGACAGCGCCACGCCTTCCGGCGGCAGTTCGGGCGCGTCCTTGATGGCGACCAGCGGCAGGTTCAGGACCTCGGCGCAGGTCTCGGCGTGGTCGCGCTCGGACACCAGGCCCAGCCGCGCAAGCAATGCGAGCAGACTGCCGCCGGTTTCCTCCTGCAGACGGCGCGCGCGGGCCAGGTCCGTATCCTTGAGCCGGCCCCTGGCCAGAAGCGCATCGACGATGCGCTCTTCATCCGTCCCGGTGTGGGTGGCGACCTCGTCCATACTTTCACCTTCGGAGCCCGATCCCGACTGTAGCAGCTGCCTCGTGCAGGCCGCGATCCGCCGGGTTCGCAGAATCGTAAAACGCGACGCCGCGCCGAAGCCGCCTTCGCACCGCGGCCGGCGCCGCATTTCTCCACTGTCGGGGGCCGTGCATTTGCCGTCGCCGACAGCGGCTGCGTAAGCTGCCCGCTTCCACAGGGGAGCGCATCATGAAGACCTATCTCTCGGCCGCCATCGCGGTGGCCGTGTTCGTTGCCGGCGCGGGTGTCGGCTACACGGCGCAGAAGCAGCAAAAGACCACCACGGCGATGTACCACGCGAAGGCGAACGCCGACGCGGCGAAGGAGCTGCTCGCGGTCGCGAAGATCCAGGCCGGCAAGGGCAGCTGGGAACAGATCGCGGTCGGCCGCGTCTACTACCTGGGCGGCTTCAAGGCCGAAGGACAGGCGATCTTCGACGCCATCCTCAACGGCAGGCACGAGGACAGCGACGTGTTCCGCATCGCCCGCGTCTACAGCGAGGCCGGCGAGTGGAGCAAAGCCAAGCCGCTGTTCGAGCGCTATTTCAAGACCACCGACGACGACGGCACCGGCTACGCCGAAGTGGGCGCCCTGTACCTGATGAACGGCGACCGTTCCAGCGCGGAGCAGATGTTCGACCGCTCGGTGGCGATCGAGCCGGAAGACCTCTGGGCGACGCTGCACATCGCCGGTGCGTACCTGAACGTCCGCCCGCAGGAATGAGGCGGCCTCGCAACCGCTGACAAAGCGGTTGCGGGCAGCGAGGCCCGGGCGAACGCGTCACCGCGCGTTGCCGCAGCGCGGCAGGCCATCGCCCGCCGCACCGCACCGCACCGCACCGCGATCAGGGTGGATCAGCCGACCCACACCCGCGCGTTACGGAACATGCGCATCCACGGCGCGTCGTCGCCCCACCCCGCCGGCGCCCAGCTCAGGTTCGCCGTGCGCAAGGTGCGCTCCGGATGCGGCATCAGGATCGTCGCGCGGCCGTCGCGGCTGGTGAGGCCGGCGATGCCGTCCGGCGAGCCGTTCGGGTTCAGCGGATAACGCGTGGCGACGTGGCCATTGCCGTCGACGTAGCGCAGCGACACGTCCGTCGCGGCCTGGTCGAGCGAGCTGTCGAAATCGGCACGGCCTTCGCCATGCGCGATCGCCACCGGAATGCGCGAACCGGCCATGCCGCGAAGGAACAGCGACGGCGATTCGATCACCTCCAGCAAGCCCGTGCGCGCCTCGAACTGCTCGCTGCGGTTGCGCAGGAACCTGGGCCAGTGTTCGGCGCCGGGGATGATCGGCTTCAGCTGCGCGAGCATCTGGCAACCGTTGCACACGCCCAGCGAGAAGCTGTCCTCGCGCGCGAAGAACGCAGCGAAGGCATCGCGCAGCGCGTTGCGCTCGAGCACCGACGTCGCCCAGCCACGACCGGCACCGAGCACGTCGCCGTAGCTGAAACCACCGCAGGCCGCGATGCCCTTGAAGTCGGACAGGTCGAAGCGGCCCGCGATGAGATCGCTCATGTGCACGTCGACCGACTCGAAACCGGCGCGCGTGAAGCCCAGCGCCATCTCGATCTGGCCGTTGACGCCCTGCTCGCGCAGGATCGCGACCTTCGGCCGCACGCCGGTATTGATGAACGGCGCGGCCACGTCGTCGGCCGGATCGAACGTCAGCTTCGGCTTGAGGCCCGGCGCGTTGAAATCGCGCGCGACGGTGCGCTCCTCGTCCGCGCCTTCCGGGTTGTCGCGCAACTTCTGGATCGCGTGGGTGGTGGACCACCACGCATCGAAGAGTTCTTCCCAGCGCCATTCCACCAGCGTCTGGCCATCGTCGCGCACGCGGATCGCCGGCGCCGTCGTCGGGCGCGCGATGCGCTGCGCGCAGTCGATCAGGCCATGGCGCGCGACGAGGTCGGCGAATTCGGCGCGGTCCTCGACCGACACCTGCACGATCGCGCCGAGCTCTTCGTTGAACAGCGTGCGGAACGGATCGTCGCCCCAGCCGTCGAGCATGATGTCCAGGCCCACGCGCGAACAGAACGCCATTTCGCACAGCGCCGCGAAGGCGCCGCCGTCGGAGCGGTCGTGATAGGCACGCACCAGGCCGGCCTCGCGCGCGTCGCGGATCAGTTCGAAGAAGTCGCGCAGGCGCTGCGGGTGGTCGAGGTCCGGCACGCCCAGCGGCCCGGCGAACGCGGGCAGCGAACCTTGGCCGTCGACGGCATCGGGGTGGCACTGCGCCAGCACCGAACCGCCCAGGCGCTGTTTGCCGGCGCCCAGGCCGATCAGCCACAGCTCGGATTCCTCGTCGCGCGAGAGCAGCGGCGTCAGCTGCGCGCGCACGTCGACGACCGGGGCAAAGGCGCTGACGATCAGCGACACCGGCGAGACCGACTTGTGCGCTTCGCCGTCGGCGTGCCACTGGGCCTGCATCGACAGCGAGTCCTTGCCGACCGGAATGCTCAGGTCGAGCTCCGGGCACAGCTCGAGGCCGACCGCCTTCACCGCATCGAACAGGCGCGCGTCTTCGCCGTCGTGGCCGGCGGCCGCCATCCAGTTGGCCGACAACTTGACGCGATCGAGCGACTCGACCGGCGCGGCGCACAGGTTGGTGATCGCTTCACCCACGGCCATGCGCGCGGCCGCGGCGGCGTCGATCAACGCCAGCGGCGTGCGCTCGCCGATCGCCATTGCCTCGCCGACGAATCCGTCGAAACCCGAAAGCGTGATCGCGCAGTCCGCCAGCGGCAACTGCCACGGGCCGATCATCTGGTCGCGCGCGGTGAGGCCGCCGACGCTGCGATCGCCGATGGTGACCAGGAAGTTCTTCGACGCGACCGACGGATGCGCCATGACGCGCAGCGCGGCGTCGCGCAGGTCCAGGCCGTCCCAGCGCAGCGCCGGCCACGGCGCGGCCGGCGGACGGCGCGTGTCGCGGTGCATTTTCGGCGGCTTGCCGAACAGCACGTCCATCGGCAGGTCGATCGGATGCGCGACGGCGTCTGCGGAGCGCGGGGTCGCGTTGTCGCGAGCGTCGCTCTGTGCCGTATCACGCCGGCCGGGCGTCGGGCGGCGGTACACCGATTCCAACGTCGCGCCATAACCGACCACCAGTCGTTCTTCGGCGGTGGCGTAGCCCACGACGGCGAACGGGCAACGCTCGCGTTCGCAGATCGCGGCGAACTCGTCCAGGCGATCGGCCGGAATGCCGAGCACGTAACGCTCCTGCGACTCGTTGCACCACAGCTGCATCGGCGAGAGCGACGGATCGTCGCTGGGCACCTTCGCCAGGTCGATGACGCCGCCCAGGCCGGAGTCGTGGAGCAGTTCGGGAATCGCGTTCGACAGGCCGCCGGCGCCGACGTCGTGCGCGGTCGCGATGGGGTTGTCCGCGCCGCGCGCCACGCAGCGGTCGATGACTTCCTGGCAGCGGCGTTCCATCTCGGGGTTGTCGCGCTGCACGCTGGCGAAATCGAGCTCCTCGTGGCTCTCGCCCGACGCCACCGAACTCGCCGCGCCGCCGCCCAGGCCGATCAGCATGGCCGGGCCGCCCAGAACGATCACCGCATCGCCCGGCTGCAGGCCGAGCTTCTTGACCTGCCCACGGTCGATCGCGCCCAGGCCGCCGGCGAGCATGATCGGCTTGTCGTACGCGCGCGCGTGGGTGCCTTCGTCGAGTTCGAAGCTGCGGAAATAGCCGGCGAGGTTCGGGCGGCCGAACTCGTTGTTGAACGCGGCCGCGCCGATCGGGCCTTCGATCATGATGTCCAGCGCCGATGCCATGCGCGGATTGAGCGCACGCGGGCGTTCCCATGGCTGCGGCAGGGTCGGGATGCGCAGGTGCGAAACGCTGAAGCCCGCCAGGCCGGCCTTGGGGCGGCCGCCGCGACCGGTCGCGCCTTCGTCGCGGATTTCGCCGCCGGCGCCGGTGGACGCGCCGGGGAACGGCGCGATCGCGGTGGGATGGTTGTGCGTTTCGACCTTGATCGCGAAAGCCGAATCGACCTGCGCTTCCTCGCGGTACGAATGCGACTGCGGATCCGGACGGAAGCGGCGGCTCGCATAGCCTTCCACCACCGCCGCGTTGTCGCTGTACGCCGACAGCGTGTGCTCCGGCGTGGTCGCGTGCGTGTGCTTGATCATCTTGAACAGCGACGTGGTCTGCTCGACCCCATCGATGGTCCACGACGCGTTGAAGATCTTGTGGCGGCAGTGCTCGGAGTTGGCCTGCGCGAACATCATCAGCTCGACGTCCGACGGCTCCCGCCCCAGCGCGGTGTAGCGCTCGCGCAGGTAGGCGATCTCGTCGTCGGCCAGCGCCAGGCCCAGGCGCGTGTTCGCCTGTTCGAGATCCGCGAGCGGGATGCGTTCGAGATCGCCGCGTGCGGGGACGGAGAACAGCGCGATGGCGTCCTCGCGCGCCTCCAGCAGGGACTGCGTCATCGGGTCGTGCAGCACCTTCGCCAGGGCACCCTGCGTGGGGGCGTCCGCCGGCCAGCCGGCGAGGTCGTAACGCGTGCCGCGTTCGACGCGCTTCACCGGCAGTTCGGCACCGTGCAGCAGTTCGGTCGCCTTGCTCGCCCAGGGCGACAAGGTACCCAGGCGCGGCGTGACGTAGCGGGATACCGCGTCGGCCGCACGCGGGGCGGCGTCGGGCTCGGCCTGGAGGATGCGGCGAAGCGCATCGGCATCGGGCGTGGCGCCGGGTTCCGGCTCGACCCAGTACACGGGCCACGCGCCGAGGAGGCGGACGGACGGATGGAGGGCTTGCAGTCGGGCTTGGAGCCGATCCAGGCGGAACGGCGACAGGGCGGAAGCGCCCTCGAGGACGATCATGTCCGGGGAACCGTGCAACGTCGGGCCGGCCATTGTACCCAAGCGCCCCATGCCCCGCCCGCCCCTCACCGGCCGATCGCGGGTCCGGAAACGCCGACGCCGCCCATCAGGCGGCGTCGGACGCGGTGGTCGGGAACGATCAGGTCCCGGGCTTGGCGGCCGCGGCGGACGCCGTGCGCGCGTTCTCGGCAGCCAGCTTGTCGAGGGTCTCGCGCAGTGCAGCCGGCGGGAGGTAGCCGCCGACCTGCACGCCCTCGGCGGTCACGATCATGGGCGTGCCGGTCAGGCCGACGCGCTGGCCGACGTCGTACTGCTGGTTGACGCTGCTCTTGCAGTCGGCCTTGGTCGGACCCTGGTCGCTCTTGGCGGCGGTCAGCGCCTTGCGGCGGTCCGGCGCGCACCAGACGGCGACCATCTTGCGGTAGTCGTCGCTGCCCAGGCCCATGCGCGGGAAGGCGAGGTATTCGATCGCGATGCCCTCGCGGTTGTACTCGGCGATCTGACTGTGCAGCTTGCGGCAGTAGCCGCATTCGACGTCGGTGAACACCGTGACGGTGTATTTGGGCTTGGCCGGCGAGAAGACGATGCGCTCGCTGGCCGGGATGGTGGCGATCAGTTCCTTGCGCATGCCCGCCATCGCGTCCTCGCTGAGGTTCTTCTTCGCGGCCACGTCGAACAGCGCGCCGCCGGAGCCCGGCAGGAACAGGTAGCGGCCGTCGTCGCTGACATAGACGACCTGGCCGGCGACGATGGCCTCGCGGAAGCCGGGCATGGCGGCCGGAGCGACGCGTTCGACCTGGACCTGCGGGTTCAGGGCACGCACGGCCTCGATGGCGCGGGCGTCGGGCGTGCCGGCGGCCGGCTTCGGCGCCTCGACCGGCTTGGCCGCGGTCGCTGCCGGGGCCGTTGCCGCCGGCTCGGTGTTGCCGCTTGGCGCCTGAGCGCAGGCGGAAAGGCTGATGGCGCCGAGCACGGCAAGGACGAGTCGTTTCATTCGCAATCCTGTCGGGCGGCCGCAGGCCGCGAGGGGGAATGCCCGATTGTGGCACGGGGGGCCGGCGCGGCGAGTGTCGTTGGTCCCGGCCCGCGGGTCGTGGGGCGGATTCACGGCGCGGCGCCCGCATCGCGGCACCGCGCGGTTTTGTGGATTCCGTTCTTTCGAGCCATTCGAAAGTAGAGGCAGATGGCGAGCGTGCCAGTGCGTAGTGGAGGGGGGAAAGGCCGCCCCTTCACCGCTGCGGGCGGTGACGGTGGTAGCGATGATGCGGGCGGCGACGATCAACGGCGCGCGCTTCCTCGGCCAGGCGGATGACTACGGCACGCGGCGCTTGCGTCAGGCGCGATGACGCGCGCCTGGACGGCTCGACGGCCCGATGAAGGAAAGGCCGGCGAATGCCGGCCTTTCTTCTGCACGTCCAGATCGAAGCACTGCGGAAATCCGACGCTACCGCATCGCCACTCAGCGCTTGATGCGAACGTTTCCATCGATGTTGAGGGCACCGGGCGGCAACGTGATCTCCGGGGCGGCCAGGCGGCCGATCAGCGTCGTGGACGGCGACGTCACCACGATCGCCTGACCTGCCTGGATATTGCCCACCTCGGCACGTCGGGTACCGACCGTCACCTTGCCTGCTGCGCGCGTCTGCGAGGTCGCACTCTGGACGAGCGAACCACTCTGGGAAATGCTGGTGACGTCGGGATACTCCGTGATCGTGTACCCGGTGAACGTCACATCGCCCGTCGTGCTTGTCACGCTGCCGTTCTGCACGATCGAGCCACCCGGCCGAACCGCCGCGATGCACGTATCCATGCATTCATTTTTTTCCACGGCCTCGACATGGACGTTCCCGCTGGCACGGACGCGGCCATCGAGCTGGATGTCGTGGCCCCTGACGTATACGGTCTTGCCCTGCAATCCGGCAGTACGCACCGTGCCGCCCGCGGCCTCCTTCGCATCGAGCCTGATGTAGTCCCCGGCGCGGGTCATGGTCCCGTTCGCCTGCTGGATGTCGTGCGCGCGAAGCAGCACGTGGGCGGTATCGGCGATGATGTCGCCGTTCTGCGCCAGCTTGCCGCGTGCATCGATATTGACGTTGCTCGCCCCGTGGATCCGGCCCTGCGTCGTCACGTCGTCGCCCTGCAGCCAGACGCTTCCGCCATCGATGCGACCGTTCACCGTCAGATCGTTATCGGTGGCAAGCGCGATGGCCTCGACGCTCTTGACCTGGGCGAACTTCTCGACACGGATATCGTGCCCGGTGGTCGCCACGTCCTGCTCGTATTCCAGTTCGGGACCGGCGAAGCCGCCGTAGGACCAGGGCGAAGCGTCCGCCTTCACCGAGGCACCCGTGACCTTGCCACCGATGCTCATGGCGCCGCTGATCGGCGCCAACAGCTCTATGCGTCCGCCTGCGCCCGTCGTGGCCTGCACGGCCTCCAGTACGCCGGTATTGCGCACGACATCACGCACCAGATCGCCGGTAGCCGCTGCGGACAGTTCGATGTCGCCGCCGTTGGCGCTGATCACGCCGCCGTTCTGCACCAGCGCATCCATGCGGCCGCGCGTCAGGACTGCGGAAAGGTTCGAGCCGTCCATGCGCACCGCGACACCGTCGCCGGCCTGCAGCGTCACCGCCGTTGCGCGAATCGTGCCGGTGTTGGCGACCTGGGGACCGGCAAGCACCACGGTCCCGCTCGCGTTCAGGCGGCCTTCGTTGCGGACCGTGCCCTGCCCGCCCTGCAGCGAGAGATAGCGCGGCGCGTTCGTCGCACCGGAACCTGCTTCGCCGCTGTACGCGCGACCTCCCTCCATGAACTCCTGGCTGCTCGCATTGAGCGAGGAAGCTACCAGCGAGCCCACGTTCACCTTCGCGGTGCGGCCGAACATCACGCCATCGGGGTTCACCACGAACACGCGGCCGTTGGCATTGATCGAGCCCAGGATTTCCGTTGCCTTTCCGCTTCCGCTCACGCGGTTGAGCACCGCGGAGGTCGCGCCGGGCTGCTGGAAGTTCACCGTCTGGTTTCGCGCGACGTCGAAGTTCTTCCAGTCCACGACCATGCGCTCGCTGGCCTGGCTGACGTTGGTGATGTTGCGCTGGGTCTGGATGCTGCCGCTGCCGGCGGTGATGGTTCCACCCTCCACCGCCCACGCGGGCGCCGTGCAGGCCATCGCGGCGGCGAGCGCCGTCAGCGTGGGTACGGCAGGGGGGATACGACGGGTACTGCTCGACGACTGATTCATGAGGCTTCCTTGTTGGGGGCGCGCGGTGCAGAAGGCGAAGCGCGATCGAGCTCGCCATGGTGTTCATGGCCCGTACAAGCCTAATGTTTCAAGTGAAACTATTTTCACGAAAAGGTCGCGCCCGGCAGCCTTGCCGGGAAGACCGCGACGATGAAGGCCGCTTGCGACTTGCACGCGCGGCAGGCTGCCTCGACGAGGTGCGCCGTCCCGCTCTCCGACTCGCGCGACAACGCTCGATCGCGCTATCGCGCTATCGCGCTGCCCGCGCGATGCCTGCTCGTCGGCGGCACCACCATCGCCGTGCACGCGCCGATGGCCGGCGCCGCACGGTCGCTGTGGCGGCCTGCCACAGGCGTGACCTGGCGGTCATCGGCGGTGTATGCGTGGATGCGACCGAAGGCTGCCTGATCTAGAACGACTTGCGCACCGTGAACCACGTCTGGCCGTGCGCGGTTGCGGTCGACGCGCCGGTCGGCCTCGCGTACGAAATCTGCGCGGCGAAGCCGTTGCGCTGCCAAGCCAGGCCGACGCCCGCGCCATGCAGCGACGCCCGCTCCGAAGCCGAGTCGCCCAGTGCGCGCACGGTGCCGCGGCCGTAGTCGTAGAACAGGTCGATCGTCGTACCGCGTGCACGCGGCAGGTGGTAACTGGCCCCGAGCGACACCACGCCGCCGCTGTCCACCGCCGCTGCGTTCTGGTCGTACGCACGCACCGCGTCGGGCCCACCGAGCGCCGCGCGTTCGGAAGCGTCCAGCGCTTCGCCCGACCACTGCCCGCGCCCGCGCGCGCTCAGCACGACATTCGGCGTCACCGCCTTGAGCACGTCCGCCGAGAGCCGGACGACGAGGAAATCGCGCTTGCCATCCTGGGCCAGGACGTCCTGCGTCGTCCGGTCGATCTCCTCTCTGCGGATCTGTCCCTTTCGAACTTCGCCGGTGTAGCGCACCGCCATGCGATGCGCCTGGAGCGCGCCGGACACGTCGCCGTTGAGGGTCAACGCCAATGCGTCCGACTCGCGCCGGCTTTCCAGCAGGTCGCCAAAGCGCCGATCGTCGAGCCGGCGACGTTCGATCGTCGCGCCCACATCGAGGTCGGATCCTCCCGCGTGCAGCGCAGGCGCGACTGCATAGAGCGAACCCACCCGCGCATCGCCCTTGCCGAGGCCTTCGAACGCACCGCCCAGCCGATAGCCGACCTGCGAGTACGCGGCGCCCACGCGCGCCCTGCCCTGCGCGAAGGAGGTCTCGTAGCCGATGCGGCCCAGCCGCGTTTCGCCCACGCCGTCGCCGGACTGGAGCCCTCCCGGCGTGAGGTAAGCCAGCGCATCGAGGCGATCCCCCTGGCCGAACGGATTCTCGAACGATCCGGCCAGCCCCACGCGCACCTTGCCGGCTCCCGTCGAGCCGGCATTGTCGACAACCACGCCGCCGGCAAGCGTGTCGCCGGGCGCGACCTGCACGGTGACCAGCGTGCCGCCGTTCTCGCGGCCTTCGGACATCAGCGCCTGCACCGCCCCGACGCCGGGCAGCCGCTGCGCCAGGCGCACGCCGCGGCGGATCTGCCGCAACGTGCGGCGTCGCGCGAACAGGTCTTCGAGCACGCGGTTGGACACGTTCGAAGCGTTCTCGACCCGCACGTCCTCGATGCGGCCGTGCAGCACCTCCAGGCGCACGACCCCATCGGTGATGGACTGCGGCGGCAACCGCACGCTGACGGGCGCATCAGCGAAGCGGAACAGCGCGAGGTTGATCTCGCCCCTGAGCGCCTGCAGTCGCGCGAAGGTGATGCGGTGGCCGCGGATGGGGGCGACGACGTCGGCGATGCGCGCGCGCTCGGCGTCGGTCGCATCGCCGGTCAGTTGCACGTCGTTGACGACGAAGGCGAGCTCGCCCGGCGCTGCCTCGGGAAGCGGCGCCGGCGCCGGATCGATGGTGGGAGAAGAAGTCCCGGACCGCGCTCCCGGGCCGGTCAGCACCGGGTTCTGGCGCAGTAGCGTGCCGGAGTTGGTGACGTACTCGACCGCTTCGGCGCGCGCGTGCAGCAGCGCGAGCGAACACAGCGTCAGGCCGACGCCAGCGCGGGGGATGGATTTCATCGGAGGCTCACGGCGATCCTTGCGCGACGCGCCGCAATGGCCGTCGATGACGCCGCAGCACCTTACGCAGGCGACCTGACGGCCCATATCGGAATCGTCCGAGTTTTCATCACGCATGCCGCTGCGCTTTGCGAGCGTGGTCGGTTTCGATGGCGCAATCAATGCCATCCATTGCGATGCGTGACGGGCTTCGGGTCGCCCGCTGTGGTGGGGATCTGGGTGCCGTCCATGGCGAAACGTGTCCGGCTTCGGGTCGCCCAGCCCGGCCATCCCTGGCCGGGCGTTCGCGGCCGCGCGCGCCAGTGGCGCGCAAGCGCCCGCTGTGGTGGGGATCTGGGTGCCATCCATGGCGAAACGTGTCCGGCTTCGGGTCGCCCAGCCCGGCCATCCATGGCCGGGCGTTCGCGGCCGCGCGCGCCAGTGGCGCGCAAGCGCCCGCTGTGGTGGGGATCTGGATGCCGTCCATGGCGAAACGTGTCCGGCTTCGGAGGGCCCAGCCCGGCCATCCATGGCCGGGCGTTCGCGGCCGCGCGCGCCAGTGGCGCGCAAGCGCGGCCGCTCACCCCCTCGGGTGGTGTTTGGCGTGGAGTTGTTTCAGTTGTTCCCGCGCGACCAGCGTGTAGATCTGCGTGGTCGAGAGCGAGCTGTGGCCCAGCAGCATCTGCAGCGCGCGCAGGTCGGCGCCGTGGTTGAGCAGGTGGGTGGCGAAGCTGTGGCGCAGGCCGTGCGGGCTGATGCGGTCCGGATCGATGCCCGCGGCCGCGGCGTACTTCTTCACCAGTTGCCAGAACTGCTGACGCGTCGGCGCCTCGCCGCTCGCGGACAGGAACAACGGCGCGAACGCGCGCTTCCCGGCGATCTGCGGGCGGGCCTGGGCGAGATAGCGTTCGAGCCAGTGCTGCGCCTCCTCGCCGAGCGGCACCAGCCGTTCCTTGCTGCCCTTGCCCATCACGCGCAGCGCGCCCTGGCGCAGGTTCACGGCGGTGGCAGGCAGATTGACCAGTTCGCTCACGCGAAGGCCGGCGGCGTACATGAGTTCCAGCATCGCGCGATCGCGAAGGCCGAGCGGCGTGGCGATGTCGGGCGCGGCGAGCAGCGCGTCGATCTGGCTTTCAGCCAGTGCCTTCGGCAACGACCTTGGCAGTTTGGGCGGATCGAGCAGCGCGGTCGGATCGTCGCCGCGCGCGCCACGCCGGACCATCCACCCATAGAACGCGCGCAACGCCGACAGCAGGCGCGCGTTGCTGCGCGGCGAATACCCCTGCTGCGAACGCCACGCCAGATAATCGAACAGCGCCGCACGATCGGCGCCGGCGAGCCCGCCCGCGCGCCCATTGCGATGGCGCGCGAGCAGTTCGAGGTCGCGGCGATAACTGTCGAGCGTGGGCTGGGCGAGGCCGTTCTCGGCCCAGATCGCATCGAGGAAGCGTCCGATCAGCGCGGCATCTTCCTCGGGCAGCGGCGGCAATCCCATGGCGATGGAGCGGCGTTGCGCGGGCGTGCGTGCGGTCATCGACGCAGCTTAGCGGCTATCCTGATGCGATGGCATCGACGTCCGGATCCACCCGACCTTCCGCGCTCATCGGCTGGCGCGTGCTCGCACTCGTCTACGACCTGTGGCCGGTGGTCGCGATGTGGATGGTGGCCTCGCTCGTGTTCACCGTCGGCTACACGCTCAGCGGACATGCAAGCCGGGAGAACATCGCGCCGTTCAGCGCACTGCAATGGGGGCTCTGGCTGGTGTGCTGGCTGATCACCGGCGCTTACGCACTGCTGAGCTGGCGACGTGGCGGACAGACGCTCGGCATGCGCCCGTGGCGATTGAAGGTCGTCGCGGCCGATGGCGTGTCCGCACCGGGTCTTCGTGCGCTGATGCTGCGGTTCGCCGTGGGAACCGCGTCGCTGCTGCTGGCCGGATCGGGCTTCTGGTGGGCGTGGGTCGATCGCGAACGCCTGACCTGGCACGACCGTGCGAGCGGAACGCGGATGGTGCGGTTGGCGAAGCGGTAGCGGCAACTCCAGCGGTCGCTGTCGAACAAGTCGCCTACGCACTAGCTCCGCAATCTGCCGCACAGGATTGCGGCGATTCACGTGGCGAGGATGGCGAGTCGGTAACGCGCCCTTGTGTTTCCGGTCGCAGGGCGTGCATCACGCGCGTCGGCTCGCGAGCGTGGCCTCACCCGCTGCGTCGTTTGAAGAGGAAGGTGGAGACGCCCAGCATGATCGCCGTCGGCAACAGGTACGCGATCCGGTAGTCGAACTTGTAGACCGTCGCCAGTTTCACGAACTGCGTCTGCAGCAGCCAGAAGCCGAGCGCGAAGACGATGCCGATGAACAGGCGCTTGCCCATGCCGCCACTGCGCAGCGTGCCGAACGCGAACGGCACGGCCGCCAGGCACAGCGCCAGCACGTTGATGGGATAGAACCACCGGCCCCAGTAGTGCTCCTCGAATTCCGAGGCGTCCAGGTCGTTCCGCCGGCGGTATTCGATCGCGGCGCGAAGGTCCGCGCCCGACAGATAACGCGGCCGCTCCGTACCCGACGAGAGCGCGGCCGCATCGAGCTGGGATTTCCAGCGCTCCTCGGCCACCTTTTCCTGTCGCACCGAGCGCTCTTCGAAGTAGTTCCGCGTCACGTCGCGCAACAGCCATCCGCCCGGCCGGTGCTCGGCGACGCGCACGTGCGCGAGCGAGCGCAGGTGGCCGTCGGGCGCGAACTCGAACAGGGTGACGCTGTTGAGTTCGAGGAAGCGCTCGCCGTCGCGCTCGCGCTCCTGCCCGCCCGCGGCGCTGAGGATGGTCTCGCCTTCGCGCGCCCACAGCCCGCTGTACTGCGCCACCACCGTGTTGCCGGACTTCGCGCCGGATTTCAGCGCGTCGGCGCGTTGCTGCGTCCACGGGGCGATGCTCTCGCCGTTGATCACCATCAGCGCCGTCATCAGCGCAAGCGCACCCGCCACCGCCAACCCGAGCCGTCGACGGGACAAGCCCAGCGCACGCAGCGCGGTGAGCTCGGACGTTGCCGCGAGCTGGCCCAGCGCCATCAGCGAACCGATGACCGCCGCGTAGGGAAACAGGTAGTACAGGCGTCGCGGAATGCTCAGCGCCATATAGGCGAACGCTTCGGACAACCCGTACTTGCCCTTGCCGATGTCGCCGAACTCGCTCACCAGGCCGAGCATCACGTCCAGCCCGGCGAGCACCGCCCAGGTCAGCGCGACCGTGCCGAGCACGACGCGGCCGACATAGACGTCGTGGATTTTCGGGAACGGCCTCATGCGCGGCCTCCGGTGGCGACCTTCGTCCTGGGCCGCCCGAGTCGGCCGTCGGTGAAATACAGCCACAGCGCGATTGCGAGAATCGGGACGACCAGCCACCACAGGCCCAGGCCGCTGGCGATCTTGCCGTCCTCGAGCCAGCCGCGGCCGGCCGTCATCAGGTTCTGGCCGATGAGGTAAGCCAGAAAGCCCACCAGGATGCGGCCGTAACGTGCCTGCCGCGGCATGCTGCGCGCCAGCGGCACGGCCATCAGGGCGAAGGCGAACGCGAGCAGCGGCGGCGCGATCCGGTAATGCAGCTGCGCGCGCGCCTCGCGGCTGTCGTCGCCGAGCAGCGCCGTCGTCGGCTGCATTTCCGGCGCGTCCGGGTCGTAGCGCTCGTCGTTGGCCGGCAGCAGGATCTCGTTGCGCGCGTAGCGCATGAGGCGGAAATCCTTGGGGCCCGTGGAGCGGCCTTCGATCTGGAATCCCTGGTTGAGCGTGAGGTAGCGGTGCCCCGCTTCGTCGACGGTGAGCTTGCCGTCGTTGGCGGTGATCACGTCCAGCAGGCCTTCGCCGTTGTCGCGGTAGACGAAGATTTTTTCCAGGCCACTGCCGTCCTTCGACATGTTCGAGACGTAGATGACCCCGTGGCCGCCCGGGATGCCGGTGAACGCGCCCGGCTCCAGCCCGGCCATGACCAGACTGCGGTTGGCATCGTTGATCATCTGCTTGGAGACACGGTCGGCCCACGGGCCCAGCCACAGGGAGCACGCGGCGACGACCGCCACCAGCGGGCCCACCACCCACAGCAGCGGCTTGAGCATGCGCCGCGGGCCGACGCCGATGGAGGCGATGACCGGCATTTCCGAATCGCGGTACAGGCGGCCCACGCCCATCATCAGCCCGAGCATCAGCGCCAGCGGCAGGATCAGCGGGAGCCACTTGAGCAGCACCAGCCCGAGCTGGGCCAGCATCAGGCCGGCGGGCACGCGGCCTCGCGCGATGTCCTGGAGCACATCGGTGAAGGCGCCGCCGACGGTGACGATCAGCAGGACGATCAGCGTCGCGAAGATCGCCTGCGCGAATTCGCTGATGAGGTAGCGGTCCAGCTTGGGCATCGTGTCGGTGGGGCCTGGGCGTTGGGGGAAGGACGGGCCAGTGTGGACGAGGTGGTGTGGACGGACGATGCGAATCGGCGACGGCGCACATTCCGCAAGCGGCCGACGTGCCCGGGCCGGATCGCACCCGCCGCGTACGCCACCGCCGGTCCGCGGGCCGTGGAGTGCGGCCTGCTAGAATCGGAGGTTCGTCCGAGGGCGTGAGGCGGCAGCGCGATGCGCGGCCCGGGATCGGATCCCCCTCACCGCCCAATTGTACGGAACTGTCGTACTCCGTACGGAACCACCGTACGGAACTGCCTCTCAATCTGCCCGGGAATCTGTTGGATGGCCCTCGAATTCGACCTGAACCGCGACGCGCCCGCCGGCGCCCACACCGACTGCATCGTGGTCGGCGCCTTCGCCGACAACAGCCTGACGCCCGCGGCGAAGGCCCTCGACGACGCCAGCAACGGTCGCATCCGCGCCCTGCTCGAGCGCGGCGACGCCAGCGGCAAGACCGGCAAGACCGCGCTGCTGCACGACCTGCCGGGCGTGGCCGCGCCGCGCGTGCTGGTGATCGGCCTGGGCGAGGCCGGCAAGTTCGGCGTGCCGCAGTACCTCAAGGCCGTCGGCGACGCCGCGCGCACCCTCAAGAGCGGCCCGGTGTCGACCGCGCTGTTCACCCTGTCCGAACTCGACGTCGCCGGCCGCGACAAGGCCTGGAACATCCGCCAGGCCGTGATCGCCGCCGACCACGCGTGCTACCGCTACACGGCCACGCTGGGCACCTCGCGCAAGAAGGACGAGCCGGGCCTGCGCGCCCTGTCCGTGCTGGGCGACGACGCGGTCGCGCTCGCCCAGGGCCAGGCGATCGCCGCCGGCGTGCAGTTCTCGCGCGAGCTGGGCAACCTGCCGCCGAACATCTGCAACCCGGCCTATCTCGCGCAGCAGGCGCAGGAATTCGCCGGCCGCTTCCCCAGCACCTCGTGCGACGTGCTCGACGTCGCGCAGATGCAGGAGCTGGGCATGGGCTCGCTGCTGGCCGTCGGCCGCGGTTCGGCCAACCCGCCCAAGCTCATCGTGCTCAAGTACAACAACGGCGGCGACGCGAAGCCCTTCGTGCTCGTCGGCAAGGGCATCACCTTCGATACCGGCGGCATCAACCTCAAGACGCAGGGCGGCATCGAGGAAATGAAGTACGACATGTGCGGTGGCGCCACCGTCATGGGCACCTTCGTCGCCGCGGTCGGCATGCAGCTGCCGATCAACCTCGTCGTCGTGGTGCCGGCCGTCGAGAACATGCCCGACGCCGATGCGTACCGCCCGTCCGACGTGCTCACCAGCATGTCCGGCAAGACCATCGAAGTCGGCAACACCGACGCCGAAGGCCGCCTGATCCTCTGCGACGCGTTGACCTACGCGCAGCGGTTCGAACCGCAGGCGCTGGTGGACGTGGCCACGCTCACCGGCGCATGCATGATCGCGCTGGGCAAGTTCGCCTCGGGCCTGATGAGCAAGCACGACGACCTGGCCAACGAGCTCCTCGAAGCCGGCGAGAACGTGTTCGACCGCGCCTGGCGCTTGCCGCTGTGGGACGAGTACCAGACGCTGCTGGAGTCCAGCTTCGCCGACGTCTACAACATCGGCGGCCGCTGGGCCGGCGCGATCACCGCCGGTTGCTTCCTCGCGCGCTTCGCCGAAGGCCAGCGCTGGGCGCACCTGGACATCGCCGGCTCGGCCTCGGACGAAGGCAAGCGCGGCATGGCGACCGGCCGCCCGGTCGGCCTGCTGAGCCAGTGGTTGCTGGATCGCGCGGCCTGACAGCGTGGCACGCGCCGATTTCTACCTGATCCAGAAGGACCGGTTCCGCGAGGAACCGCTCCTGCTGGTGTGCGAACTGGCACGCAAGGCGCACGACGCCAACCTCTGGACGCTGGTGCTGGCGCGCGACGCCGAGCAGGCCGAACGGCTCGACGAGCTGTTGTGGGAGTTCGACGAGGACGCCTACATTCCGCATCAGCTGGCGGGCGACGAGGAGGACGAGCTCGCACCGGTGCTCATCGCCACGCCCGACACCGACACGCCGATGCGCGCGCTGGTGATCAACCTTCGCGACGAAGCGGTCGACGGCACGTTCGACCGCGTGCTGGAAGTGGTACCCGCCGACGACAGCGCACGCGGCCCGCTGCGCGAGCGCTGGAAGCAGTACCAGGCCCGCGGGCTGGAACTGAAGAAGTACGACATGTAGCGCCGGGATTCGGGATTCGATATTCGAGATTCGGATCGTTCCCGACCGGCGCTTTTACGAATCCCGAACCACGAATCACGAACCCCGGCCATGTCCCTCGCCCCCTCCTACGATCCCAAGCAGTTCGAAACCCGTCTCTACCAGGAGTGGGAAGCCAGCGGCGTATTCCAGCCCCGTGGCGAAGGCGAGCCCTATTCGATCCTGCTGCCGCCGCCGAACGTCACCGGCACGCTGCACATGGGCCATGCGTTCCAGCACACGCTGATGGACGCGCTGATCCGCTACCACCGCATGCGCGGCTACGACACGCTGTGGCAGATGGGCACCGACCACGCGGGCATCGCCACGGAAATGGTCGTCTCGCGCAATCTCGCCGCCGAAGGTTCGGGCGAGACCCGCGACTCGCTGGGCCGCGACGGATTCATCGCGAAGGTCTGGGAGTGGAAGCAGCAGTCCGGCGACACCATCGAAAAGCAGATGCGCCGCATCGGCGCGTCCGGCGACTGGTCGCGCAGCGTGTTCACCATGGACCCGATGGCCGCCGACGCGGTGATCGAGGCGTTCGTGCGCCTGTACGAGGACGGCCTGATCTATCGCGGCCAGCGCCTGGTCAACTGGGATCCGGTGCTGAAGACGGCGATCTCCGACCTGGAAGTCGTCAATGAGGAGGAAGACGGCTTCCTGTGGTCGATCAGCTACCCGCTGACCGACGGCAGCGGCGAGCTCACCGTCGCCACGACGCGCCCGGAAACCATGCTCGGCGACGTCGCGGTGATGGTGCATCCGCAGGACGAACGCTACACGCACCTGATCGGCAGGACGGTCACGCTGCCGCTCACCGGCCGCGAGATCCCGGTCATCGCCGACGACTACGTCGACCGCGAATTCGGCACCGGGGTGGTGAAGGTCACGCCTGCGCACGACTTCAACGACTACGCCGTCGGCCAGCGCCATAACCTGCCGCTGATCAACATCTTCACCCCGCTCGCGGCGGTGAACGACAACGCGCCGGAGAAGTACCGCGGTCTCGATCGTTACGAAGCACGCAAGGTCGTGCTCGCCGACCTGGAAGCGCAGGGCCGCCTGGTGGAGACCAAGCCGCACAAGCTGCAGGTCCCGCGCGGCGATCGCACCGGCCAGGTGATCGAGCCGTACCTCACCGACCAGTGGTTCGTGAAGATGGACGGCCTCGCGGCGCGCGGCCTCGAGCTTGTCGAAAAGGGCGACGTGAAGTTCGTTCCCGCGAACTGGATCAACACGTATCGCCACTGGATGGAAAACATCCAGGACTGGTGCATCAGTCGCCAGCTGTGGTGGGGCCATCGGATCCCGGCGTGGTACGACGACGACGGAAAAATCCATGTCGGCCGCACCGAAGAGGAAGTGCGCGCCAGGCACGGGCTCGGCTCGAACGTGACGCTCTCGCAGGACAGCGACGTGCTGGAGACGTGGTTCTCCTCGCAACTGTGGCCGTTCTCCACGATGGGCTGGCCGGACGAAGCGACGATGGCGCAGCGCGGTTTCGACCGCTACCTGCCATCGAGCGTGCTCGTCACCGGCTTCGACATCATCTTCTTCTGGGTCGCGCGCATGATCATGGCGACCGACCAGTTCACCGGCCGCGTGCCGTTCCGCGACGTCTACGTGACCGGCCTGATCCGCGATTCGCACGGCCAGAAGATGTCGAAGTCGAAGGGCAACGTGCTCGATCCGCTGGATCTGATCGACGGCATCTCGCTCGACGACCTCGTCGCCAAGCGCACCGGCGGCCTGATGCAGCCGAAGATGGCCGAGAAGATCGAGAAGGCCACGCGCAAGGAATTCCCCGAAGGCATTCCGGCCTTCGGCGCCGACGCGTTGCGCTTCACCATCGCCGCGCTGGCGACGCACGGCCGTGACATCAAGTTCGACCTCGGCCGCGCCGAAGGCTACAAGAACTTCTGCAACAAGCTGTGGAACGCCACGCGCTTCGTGCTGATGAACACCGAGGGCGCGAACTTCATCGGCGCGCCGGAGCCGAAGACGGATGCGGAGCGCTGGATCCTCTCGCGCCTGGCGACCGTCGCGGCCGAAGCCGAGCAGCATTTCGCCGGCTATCGCTTCGATCTGCTCTCGCAGGCGCTGTACGAGTTCGCCTGGAACGAGTTCTGCGACTGGTTCGTCGAACTCGCCAAACCCGCGCTGCAGGGCGACGACGCCCTCGCGGCAAGCAGCACGCGCCACACGCTGCTGTTCGTGCTCGAGCGCCTGCTGTCGCTGTTGCATCCGCTGATTCCGTTCGTCACCGAAGAGCTGTGGCAGCAGGTGGCGCCAAAACTCGGCATCGCCGAAAAGACGATCATGCTGCGCCCGTATCCGCAGGCGTCGGACTTCGCGGGTCAGGACTACGCCGCGGCCGAGGCCGACGTGGAATGGCTCAAGGCGATGGTGACGTCGCTGCGCAAGATCCGCAGCGAGCTCAACGTGGCGCCTTCGAAGACCGTGCCCTTGCTGGTCGCCGACGGCAGTCCGAGCGACCGCGAACGCGTGGCGCGTTTCGACTCGCAGCTGCGCTTCCTGACGCGACTGGACGGCATCGCGGTGCTCGACGACGCGCACGCCGCACCGGCGGCCGCGACGGCGCTGGTGGGCGAGCTGAAGCTGTTCGTGCCGCTGGAAGGGCTGGTCGACCTCGGCGCCGAACGCGCGCGCCTGGACAAGGAGCTCAAGCGCGTCGACGGCGAGATCGCCAAGTGCCACAACAAGCTCGCGAGCGAGACCTTCGTCGCCAATGCGCCGCCGGCGGTGGTCGAACAGGAGCGCAAGCGCCTGGCCGACTGGAACCTCCAGCGCGACGCACTCGCGGTACAGCGGGCGAAGCTCGCGTAAGGCACGCAGGGCAGGCCCGCCGCTGCGGGCCTGCCCATGACGTTCCCGCCGATTCTTCCGAGGCCCTGGAGCGCCCTTCAGCGCGAAGGGTCGTCGCGGTCGAATGCCGTACGCGAGTTGACGTTCTGCGGCGCGATCTCGCGCGAGCGGGCCTCCAGCTCGGCGACGTCGAACGGTTCGAGCGGGCATTGCTCCAGCGACGCGGACGGCATGCGGATCGCGGCCCCGCTCAGCTTCACGTAGACGGGCTTGCGGCTGCGCTTTCCGTTCCGGGTGAAGTACACGCCCTGGTGATGGCGCAGCACGACGACGTTGGCGCCCTTCCGCGCGGCGGCCTCCCCGAGCTTGCGCAGCGCACGCGCGTAATCGACGCCGGGTACGTTGTCGTCCTGCGTGATCTCGCTGACGCGCTCGCCCACCTCCACGACGACGGCGCCGAGCTTGTCGTGCTCGCAACCGGGCGATTCCCCGACCACGGCGACTGCAGGCTCCATGGCGCGCAGCAGCATGGCCTGCACGAGCAGCACGACCGCAAGTCCGCATCGCATCGCGCCGATCTTCCCCATGCCGCCTCCCTACGCCGGTGGATGTCGCGCCCGCTCAGTCTTCCGGCGGCAGCAACTCGATCGCCATGACCAGGGCATCTTCCCGACCGTCGCGCGCGGGGTAGTAACGCGGGCGGCGGCCGATTTCGTTGAACCCTTCCGAATGGTAGAGCGCGATCGCACCCGCGTTGGACGGGCGCACCTCCAAAAAGACGCGCTCGGCGTGGCGGCCGCGCGCGACGCGGACCAGCGCGCGCAACAACTGGCGGCCCAGCCCCTGCCCCTGGAAGTTCGGATCGATGCAGATGTTGAGCACGTGCGCTTCGTCGGCGGCGATGCTCATCAGGAAGTAACCGATGATGCGGCCTTCGCGCTGCATCACCCACGCCGGGTAATCGGCGCGCAGGCAGTCGCGGAAGATGCCGACCGTCCACGGGAATTCGTAGGCGCGGATCTCGACGGCGTGGACGGCGTCCAGGTCGTCCTCCCGCATCGGCCGCAGCGCGCCGGAAAGCGGACGTTGCCCGGCTTCGGAGGCGAGCGCGTTCATTCGCGCGACGTCCGGCGCAACGCCCGCAGGCGCGGCCACAAGGCGCGTTTGGCGGCGGCGTTGCCGCGCAGGGCGGCGACATCGCCGACGAGGGCCATGACGCGCGTTTCGTCCGCACCGCCCGCCGCACGCAGCACGGCGTGGAGGAGGCGATCGCCCTGCCCGCGCAGTGACGCCGGCGTGGCGGCCGGGCGCGTCGGCGCGGGACGCGAGGGGCGATCGTCGCGGGCGAGCAGCGCCGCCGCCTCGCGCATGGCGTTGCGCGGGCCCGACGGTGCCGGGGCGTCGTCATCGCCGCGCGCGTGGAAGCCATCGGGCTGCCGTTCCGCCGCGAGCGCGTCGGCCGGGGCGATGGACCACACCGTGTGGCCCATGGCTTCCAGCCATTCGCGCTGCTCGGCGGTCCACAGCTCGCTCATGGCGTGGCCTCGGATACGGGCGCGCGGCGCACGCGACGGAACGCGGCATACGCCGGACCGGACAGCGCGTACAAGGCGCCGATCGCCAGCAGCACGCGCGGGGGGTCGATGGCGATGCCCACCAGTACCGCGAGCACGACGACGATCGCGAGGAACGGCACGCGATCGTGCCGCGGGCCGCCGCCCTTGAAACTGAAGTAGCGCAGCCGGCTGACCATCAGCAGGCCGGCGACGAGGGTCACGCCCAGCGCGAGATAGCGCAGTTGCTCGCCCGTGTAGCCCAGGTCGTCGCAGGTCCAGACGAAGCTGGCGACGAGCCCCGCGGCCGCCGGACTGGCCAGGCCGATGAACCACCGCTTGTCGACGGTGCCCACCTGCGAGTTGAATCGCGCCAGCCGCAACGCGGCGCAGGCGGCGTACACGAACGCCGCGACCCAGCCGATCTTGCCCGGGATGGGGCCGTCCAGCCGCATTTCCTGCAGCGCCCAGTGGTACATCACCAGTGCCGGGGCCAGGCCGAAGCTGACCAGGTCGGCCAGCGAGTCGTACTGCACGCCGAATTCGCTCTGCGTGTTGGTCAGGCGCGCCACGCGGCCGTCCAGCCCGTCGAGGATGCCGGCGACGAACACCGCGATGCAGGCGTCGTCGAAGCGGCCCTGGGTCGCGGCGATGATCGCGTAGAAGCCGGCGAACAGGCCGCCGGTGGTGAACAGGTTGGGCAGCAGGTAGATCCCGCGGCCGCGTGGGCGCGGGGTCGGTTGCGTTTCGTCCATGTGGGGGGCAGTCGGCATGTCGGATCGGGGAAGCGGCGGACCGCGACGGGAAAGTGTAAGTCCATCGGCGCGCCGCCCGGCATTCCTCCACCGCCGCCCACGTCGCGCCGACAACGAGACCGGGTCCACATATGTGCACCCCGTCGTCACGCCGCGCTTGCCTGTGGGCGGTCGCGATGCTGCAATCGCGGCCATCCCCCGTCCGACCGAGCCCCGGAGCCCCGCATGTCCAAGCTGTTCCGTCTGCTGCCCGGCCTCGTCGCCGGCCTGAGCCTGCTCTGCGCCACCCCGGCCTTCGCCGCGAAGGTGTACCAGTGGAAGGACGCCAAGGGAGTCACCCACTATTCCGACGCGCCGCCGCCGGACCAGAACATCAAGGGCCGCAACCTCGCCGACAAGGGCGGCACGCCGGCGCAGAGCACGCAGCCGGCAGTCAAGCCGGTCGCGAACGCCAACTGCACCAACGCCCGCAGCAACCTGTCCGTCCTCCAGGGCGCGGGTGAAGTCACGATCGACGAGAACAAGGACGGCAAGCCGGACCGCAACCTGAGCCAGACGGAGCGCGCCAACCGCACCGCGCTCGCCGAGGCGCAGATCAAGACCTATTGCGACAGTCCGACGGTCGCGAGCGGCGGCTGACCGGCCCGCCACCCTACGCGCCTTCCGATCGAAGCCGGCCTCGTGGCCGGCTTCTTCGTTTCCTGCGTACGGCAGGCCGCGCCGGCGGTGCCGGGAACGCATGGCAGAATGGCCGCTTCCCTTACGTTCGAAAGCCCCACGCCGATGCGCCTGTCGCAGTTCCACCTCCACACCAGCAAGGAAACCCCCGCCGAGGCCGAGATCGTCAGCCACAAGCTGATGCTCAAGGCCGGCATGATCCGCAAGCTCGCCGCCGGCCTGTACACCTGGTCGCCGCTGGGCCTGCGCGTGCTGCGCAAGGTCGAGCGCGCCGTGCGCGAGGAGATGAACGCCGCCGGGGCCATCGAAGTGCTGATGCCGGCCGTGCAGCCGAAGGAACTGTGGGAGGAAACCGGCCGCTGGGAGAAGTTCGGCGGTCAGCTGCTGAAGATGAAGGACCGCAAGGACGCCTGGTACTGCTACGGCCCCACGCACGAGGAAGTCATCACCGACTTCGCCCGCAACGAGCTGTCCAGCTACAAGCAGCTGCCGGTCAACTTCTACCAGATCCAGACCAAGTTCCGCGACGAGATCCGCCCGCGCTTCGGCGTGATGCGCGCGCGCGAGTTCCTGATGAAGGACAGCTATTCCTTCCACGTCAGCGACGAGGACCTGGCGCGCGAATACCGGAACATGTACGACACCTACGGCCGCATCTTCACGCGCCTGGGGCTGAAGTTCCGCGCCGTGTCGGCCGACAGCGGCGCGATCGGCGGCGCGGTGTCGCACGAGTTCCAGGTGCTCGCCGACTCGGGCGAAGACGCGATCTTCTTCTCCGACGGCTCCGACTACGCGGCGAACGTGGAACTGGCCGAGGCGATCTCGCCCGGTCCGCGCCCCGCCGCGACCGAAGCGATGCGCAGGATCGACACGCCGCACCAGAAGACCTGCGAGGACGTGGCCGCGCTGATGGGCATCACGCTCGATCGCACGGTGAAATCGGTGGCGGTCATCGGCGCCGACGCCGAAGGCAACCCGCAGTTCGTGCTCGCGCTCGTGCGCGGCGATCACGTCGTCAACGAAGTGAAGCTCGGCAAGCTTGCGGGCCTGGCGGGCTATCGTTCGGCGACCGAAGCCGAGATCCTCGACCACCTTGGCAGCGAGCCGGGCTTCCTCGGCCCGGTGAAACCCGCCAAGGCGATCCGCGTCGTCGCCGACCGCACCGTCGCGGCGATGGCCGACTTCGTCGTGGGCGCCAACGAGAAGGGCTTCCATCTGGCGGGCGTGAACTGGGGCCGCGACCTGCCCGAACCCGATGACGTCGCCGACATCCGCAACGTCGTCGAAGGCGACCCCTCGCCCGACGGCAAGGGCACGCTGCAGGTCGCGCGCGGCATCGAGGTCGGCCACGTGTTCCAGCTCGGCAGCAAATACGCCGAAGCCCTCAAGCTCACCGTGCTCGACGCCAACGGCAAGGCGGCCACGCCCGTGATGGGCTGCTACGGCATCGGCGTGTCGCGCATCGTCGCGGCCGCGATCGAGCAGAACTTCGACGAGAACGGCATCGTCTGGCCGGAGCCGATGGCGCCGTGGCAGGCCGTGGTGTGCGTGATCAATCCAAAGAACGACGCGGCCGTCGCCGAAGCGGCGCAGGCGCTGTATCGCGACCTCAACGCAGCCGGCGTGGAAACCGCGCTCGACGATCGCGGCCTGCGCCCCGGCGCGATGTTCGCCGACATGGAACTGATCGGCATCCCGCATCGGATCGTCGTCTCCGAGCGCGGCCTCGCCGCAGGCACGTTCGAATATCGCCACCGCCAGGCGAGCGAGGCGGAAAACCTCGACCGCGCGGGGGTCTTCGGCAAGTTCGGCAAGTAAGCGCCTGGTGCCCCTCTCCCGTTGCGGGAGAGGGGTTGCGGCAAGACCGAATCCCGGCGGCGCCGTTCGTTTACGCCGCCGGACGCCGGCGACTATCATCGGGAAATCCGCCGCATCGACGGCCGCGATCATTCCCCGCTATCCCGTACGCTCCGGAGGCTTTATGTCGATCAATCTCGATTCCCTCTCCGCGAAGGAACTCGACGCGCTGATCAGCCAGGCGAAGAAGCGCAAGAACACGCTCAGCAAGCGAAAGCCGATCGCGGTTGTGCGGAGCAAGCTCACGCAACTGGCGAAGGCCGAGGGTTACACCATCGCCGAACTGTTCGGCGGCGCGGCGACGGCCGCGCCTGCGCGCGCGTCGAAGGCGCCCGCCCGGAAGCCTTCGAAGAACGCCGGCAAGACCGTGGCGCCGAAGTACCGCAACCCGGCCAACCCGTCGGAAACCTGGGCCGGGCGCGGCAAGCAGCCGCGCTGGCTGGCGGCGCAGACGAGCGCGGGGAAGAAGCTCGAGGATTTCCTGATCCGCTGATCGCTGCCGATCACGCGCGTCTTTCACGAACGCCGGCCTCGCGCCGGCGTTTCCGTTTTCGATTCCGGTTCCCGCCGGCATCGAGAATGGATTCCAGCTTTCGCTGGAATGACGATGAGGTGGCTGCCGGCGCAGAAGTGCCCGTGCGTTGCGGGCCTGGATCCCGGTCTTCGCCGGGACGGCTTCGGGAACGCTCTCTGCTAATCGCGAATCCCGGACCCGAATCCCGAAACTCAGAGATTCCGTCTCGCCGGCAGCAGCAGATTGCCGAACAGCAATCCGGCGATCAGCGCCAGCAGGATATTGAGCACCGCCAGCATCGCGGCCTGCCCCGCATCGATGTCCTGCTGCTGGATCAGCGTCAGCAGGCCACGCAGGCTCACGCTGCCAGGCACCAGCATGATGATGCCGGGCACGCGCAGGACCGCGCCGGGGCGGTTCCACCAGCGCGCGTAGGCGTTGCCCGCGGCCGTGAGGACGAGCGCGGCGAGGAAGATGCCCGCGGGGCTCCCGAACGCCTGTCCGCCGAAACGCGAGATGAGGTAACCGCCAGCGGCGGCGGCCATCACCTTGGGGTAGTCGCGCCACTGCGCCCGGAACAGCACGGCGAACGCGAACGCCGCCGCCACCAGCGCGCCCCACTCCACCCAGACCGGCTGCGGGCGCGACGCACGCACCTGCGCATGCAGCCCGACCACGTCCGCCAGGTACAGCGCGATCACCGTGCCGATGGCCAGTTTGAGCACCGTCGTCACCGCACCGGCGAACCGCGCCGTGCCGGACACCAGATGCTGGCTGGTCAGCTCGTTCATCGCGTTGGTCAGCGCCATTCCGGGCAGCAGCACGATCAGCGAGGCGATGATCACCGTGTTCTGGTTCAGCGGCGCGACGTACGAGGCCACCAGCAGCGTCACGATGGCGGCGAACATCGCCGTCACCGCCTCGAGCGCTTCCTTGAAGCGCGGGTGCAGTTCGGACCATTGCACGAGCAGGCCGATCATCAACCCGTTGAGGCCCGCCACGCCGATGTCCAGCCAGGGCAGGCGCAGTACGCCGGCGATGCCGACCGCGGCCAGCCCGTAGGCCAGCACCTGCATCGCGCGGGAGCGTCGCGTCGGCGGCATGTCCAGTGCGCTCATCTGCGCATGCGCTTCGACCAGTCCAAGCTGCCCGGCGAGCACTTCCTCGGCGATGCGATCGGTTTCTGCCAGGCGATGCAAATCCGTCTCGCCCGGCGGCAGGCGGATCACGCGCGTGGTGTCGCTCTCGCCCGGCCCGCGCTGCGGATCGGAAAAGGTGAGGATCAGGCCCGTCGGGTTGGACCAGGGCTCGCACTCCAGCCGCAGCCGATGCGCGACCGCGCTGATCGCACCTTCCAGGCGCTGCGCCGTGGTGCCGTAGGCATGCAGGCGTTCGGCCAGCTCGATCACGAAATCGATGCGTGCGGCGTAACTGGCGGCGCTCAGGGGGGGCGGGTTCGACATGCGCGAAGCATCGCACGCGACCGCATCGGCTTACAGCAGGCAGACGACACCCTTCGCGCCGCGTTCGCGGCGGCCACGATACGCAGGCTGCTATCCTCCGCGACATGCCCTGGCCCGCCCGATGACGGACTCCACCGCGCACCCGCCGCAGATCGACGCCGACGGTTCCTCGCCGTCGCGCCTGCGGCTGTCCGGTTCCTGGACGCTCGACTACGCCGCGCAGATCGGCACCGCGCTGGGCGGCGCGCCCGAGCGCGTGGAGGCCATCGACGCCAGCGGCGTGGAACGGCTCGATTCGGTGGGCGTGCTGCAGCTGCTGCGCTTCGCGCGCCGCAGCAACCTCGACTTCGACGTCTTCACCTTCCATCCGTCGCACCAGGCGCTGGTGTCGGCGATCGAGGACGTCGCCGACGATCGTCCACGCAAGAAGCGCGAGTACGGCGTCAGCGCCGCACTCGAACGCCTGGGCCGCGCGGTGCACAACAACTGGCGCGAAGCGCTGGCGCTGGTCGGCTTCCTCGGCGAGACGCAGATCAAGCTGCTGCGCATGTTCAAGGAGCCCGGCCGCTTCCGTCCGACCGCGACCGTCCACCACATGGAACAGGTCGGCCTGGACGCCGTGCCGCTCATCGCGCTGCTGTGTTTCCTCGTCGGCGCGGTGGTGGCGTTCCTCGGCGCGAACATCCTGCGCGACTTCGGCGCGGAGATCTTCGTCGTCGAGCTGGTCAACATCTCCTTCCTGCGCGAGTTCGCGGTGCTGCTCACGGCCATCGTGCTCGCCGGCCGTACCGCGAGCGCGTTCACGGCGCAGATCGGCGCGATGGTCAGCCGCGAGGAAGTCGACGCGATCCGCACGCTGGGCATGGACCCGATCGACCTGCTGGTGATCCCGCGCATGCTCGCGCTGCTGGTGATGCTGCCGATGCTCACCTTCATCGCGATGATCTTCGGCCTGCTCGGCGGCCTCACGGTCGGCGCGTACAGCCTGGACATTCCGCCGCAGCAGTACCTGACGCGCATGCACGAGACGATCGAGCTGCGGCATTTTCTCGTCGGCCTGGCGAAAGCCCCGGTGTTCGCGCTGCTCATCAGCCTGATCGGCTGCCTGGAAGGCTTGCAGGTCGAAGGCACCGCGCAGTCCGTGGGCGAGCGCACGACTTCCAGCGTGGTGCAGTCGATCTCGATGGTGATCATCCTCGACGCCTTCTTCGCGATCTGGTTCATGGAGATGGACGTGTGAACCGACTGTCGAAAGCCACGACGGGCACCGCGCCGGCCACGATGCACCCGCTCTGCCCGACACCGCAGAGCGGCCAGCCGATCGTGCGCGTGCGCGGGCTGGTGAACCGGTTCGGCGAACAGGTCGTGCACGACGGGTTGGACCTGGACGTGCGGCCCGGCGAGATCATCGGCATCGTCGGCGGTTCGGGCACCGGCAAGTCGGTGCTGATGCGCGCCATCCTCGGCTTGCGCGCGCCGCAGGAAGGCCGCATCGAAGTGCTCGGCCTGGATGCGCTTGCCGACGACGCGACGCAGCGGCGCGCGATCGAGCGCAACACCGGCGTGCTCTTCCAGGACGGCGCGCTGTTCTCCTCGCTCACCGTCGGCGAGAACGTCCAGGTTCCGCTGAAGGAGTACCACGGCGACCTGCCCGATTCGCTCCGCTACGAACTGGCCCTGCTGAAGGTGAAGCTCGCCGGCCTGCCGGCCGATGCGCTGAACAAGCTGCCGTCGCAGCTGTCGGGCGGCATGCGCAAGCGCGCGGGCCTGGCGCGGGCGCTGGCGCTGGATCCGCCGCTGCTATTCCTCGACGAACCCACCGCCGGGCTCGATCCCATCGGCGCGGCGGCGTTCGACCGCCTGATCCGCACGCTGCAGCAGGCGCTGGGACTGACGGTGTTCCTGATCACACACGATCTCGACACGCTTTACGCTATCTGCGATCGCGTCGCCGTGCTCGCCGACCGGAAGGTCGTGGTCTGCGCGCCGATCCAGGAAGTCGAACGATTCGATCACCCGTGGGTGCAGGAGTATTTCCACGGACCGCGTGCGCGCGCCGCACGCACCACCCGCGACGCGACGAGCTGAAGTCATGGAAACCCGGGCCAATTACGTCCTCATCGGCGCCTTCACCATCCTGGTGACGCTGCTGTTGCTGCTGTTCGCCCTGTGGGCGGCGAAGTATTCGTCCGAGAAGGAATGGCGCACCTACGCGGTGCTGTTCAACGAGCCGGTGACCGGCCTGACCGAAGGCAGTTCGGTGCAATACAACGGCATTTCCGTGGGCACCGTGCAGAACCTGAGCCTGGCGCCGGACGACCCGCGTCGCGTGATCGCGATCCTGCGCCTGCAGGCCAATGCGCCCATCAAGACCGACACGCGCGCGAAGCTGTCGATCCAGGGCATCACCGGCAGCCCCTTCATCCAGCTCACCGGCGGCGATCCGCGCAGCCCGCTGCTGGCCGATACCGACCGGCGCGAAGTGCCGGTGATCCAGACCGAGGCCTCCGCGCTGCAGAACATCGCCGACACCGCCAACCGGCTGGTAGCGCGACTGGACCAGGTGCTCAGCGACGAGAACGTCAAGCGCGTGTCCAACACGCTGTCGAACATCGAATCGATGACGGCTTCCATTGCCGACCAGCGCGAGGACGTGCGTGCGCTGATCATCAACGCGCGCAAGTCCAGCGAGCAGCTTTCGGCCACGCTCGACAACACCAACCGCGCCGTGCAGAGCGTGGACCGCGAACTGGTGGCCAAGCTGCCCGGCCTGATCGCCAAGCTCGACAGCACGCTGACGCGTCTGGATTCGGCGGCCAACAACGCCAACGGCCTGCTCACCGACAACCGTGCCGCGATCAACAGCTTCGCCAACGACGGCCTGGCGCAGCTCGGCCCGACGCTCGCGGAGCTGCGGCTGCTGGTACGCGACCTGCGCCGCATCAGCGACCGCCTCGACGGCAATCCGACGCGCTACCTGCTCGGCCGCGACGGCCCCAAGCAGTTCGACCCCGCGGAATTCAAACCCGAATGACCACGCGTGCCGACATGACGACGACCGTCCCGAACCTCGCCCGCCACGTCCGCCTCGCGCTGGCCTCCGGCCTGCTGCTGGCGCTGGCCGGCTGCTCGATCCTGAGCGACAAGCCCAAGAACCCCAGCACGATCTTCGCGCCGGAGCCGGTCGTGCAGACCGATCCTTCGTGGCCGAAGGTCGACTGGCAGCTGGTCATCGCACCGCCCGTGGCGGCGCGCATCGTCGACAGCCTGCGCATCGCCGTGCGGCCCACCCCCGGCGAGTTGCAGGTCTACCGCGACGCGCAGTGGGCGCGCCCGCCGTCCGACATGCTGGTGGAGACGGTGCTCCGCGCGCTGGAGGACTCCGGCCGCATCGGCGGCGTCGCGCGGCAGGGCACGGGCGTGGCCGGCGAGTACAAGCTGTTCCTCGAGTTGCGCCGCTTCGAATCCGACTACGCCGGCGGCGCCGTGCCGTCGGCGACGGTCGAAGTGAGCGCCAAGCTGCTGCACATGCAGCAGCAGAAGGTCGCGGCGTCGCGCGTGTTCCGCCAGTCGACGCCAGCGGCGAGCACGGCGGTGCCGGATGTCGCGCGCGCGTTCGAGCAGTCGCTGTCCACGATCGGCGGCGAGATCGCCGGCTGGACGCTGACCAGCGGCGAAGCCCATCGCCGGACGCTGCCCGCGGCGCCGTAACACGCTCCCTGCAACGCGACGCGTCAGCGCGCCGTCGCGAGAATCCGGCGGAAGGTCAGGTTGATGCGGGGCCCGATCAGCCGCGCCGTACGCGGCAACGCGTGCCGGTAATGGCGCTGTGTCGCGCCGGACATCACCAGCAAGCTGCCATGCGGCAGTTGCAGCGTGAGTTTCCGGGACGGATCGTCGCGATGCTTGAGCGCGAAACGGCGCGTCGCCCCCAGGCTCACCGAAGCGATCACCGGCTCCGGCCCGAGTTCCGGCTCGGCATCGCTGTGCCAGCCCATGGCGTCGCTTCCGTCCCGGTACAGGTTCGCCAGCACGCTGTTGAACTCGACCCCAAGCGTGCTCTGCAGGCGTTCGCGCAGCGGCCGCAGCGCCTCGGGCCACGGATGCGGCTCGAACAACGTGCCCGAATAGCGATAGCGCGCGTCCGGATCGCCGATCCAGCAGCTCAGGCGCGGGGAATCGACCTCGCGGCCGAACAGGCGGATCCGGTGGACCTCCCAAGGTAGCCGGTGTTGCAGCGAGGCCAGGAGCATGTCGGCCTCCTGCGGCCCGAGCCAGTGCGGGTCGAAGCGCAGCTGCGCATCGGATAGCGGAACCGGGGCGAGAACCATACGCAACGCTAGCACGCCGTATTCAGCGCCGCCGTCCGGATCGAGGCGCGAACTTGGCGCCAACCGCGCAAACCCGCGACAATCCCACCTTGCGATCGTGCCCGCGATCCGCCCTGGAATCCGCCAGCTGCCGTACGCCAGCCCGTCCTTGGAGTGCCCCGCATGAGCCAACCCGATCCGAACGCCGTCGAACGCGACGTGATGGAGTACGACGTCGTCACCGTCGGCGCCGGCCCGGCCGGACTGTCGTTCGCGATCCGTCTCAAGCAGCTCAACCCGGAGCTGTCGGTGTGCGTGATCGAGAAGGCGTCGACCATCGGCGCGCACATCCTGTCGGGGGCGGTGATCGAACCGGAGCCGCTCGATGCGCTGCTTCCCGGCTGGCGCGACAACCCGCCGCCGATCTGCGTGCCCGCCACGGACGATGAGTTCTGGCTGCTCTCGCATGACGGCCATCGTCGCCTGCCGATTCCGCCGGGCATGCACAACGATGGCAACCTCATCGTGAGCCTCGGCGCGATGTGCGCCTGGCTCGCGCCGCAGGCCGAAGCGCTGGGCGTGGAGATCTATCCCGGCTTCGCCGCGGCCGAAACCCTGCACGACGAGAGCGGCGCGGTGGCGGGCGTCCGCATCGGCGACATGGGCGTGGCGAAGGACGGCTCGCACAAGCCCGGCTACACGCAGGGCATCGACATCCGCGCGAAGGTGACGGTGCTGGCCGAAGGGGCGCGCGGCCACCTGACCAAGCGCCTGATCAAGCAGTTCGAGCTCGACGCCGGCAGCGACCCGCAGGCGTACTCGATCGGCATCAAGGAACTGTGGCAGGTCCCGGAAGACCGCGTGACGCCGGGCAAGATCGTGCACAGCTTCGGCTGGCCCGCGGACAACGACATCTACGGCGGCGGCTTCCTCTACCACCTGGACAAGGGCCGCATCGCACTGGGCTACGTGAGCGGGCTGGATTACAAGGATGCGGAATACAAGCCGTGGGAGGCCTTCCAGCAATGGAAGAACCACCCGCTGTTCAAGCCGCTGCTGGAAGGCGGCAGCATCCTCTCCGCCGGCGCGCGCGCGATCGTCACCGGCGGTTACCAGTCGCTGCCGAAGACCGAGATGCCCGGCGCCCTGCTGATCGGCGACACCGCCGGGCTGCTCAACGTTCCGAAGATCAAGGGAACGCACCAGGCGATCCGTTCAGGCATGCTCGCCGCCGAGCACCTGGCCGCCTCGCAACTGTCGCCGCAAGGTTTCGACGCGAAGCTGCGCGGCTCGGACATCATGGCCGAGCTGAAGAAGGTCCGGAACATCAAGCCCGGTTTCAAACGCGGCCTGTGGTTCGGCATCCTCAATTCCGCATGGGAAACGGTGACCGGCGGCCTCTCGCCCTGGACGCTGAAGAACAAGCCCGACTGGTGTTCGCTGGAGAAGGTGGCCGAATACGAAAGCCCGAAGCGCGACTACGTCGAGCGCACGCTCGCACCGCGCGACCGCTTGCAGGGCGTCTACTACGCCGCCACGGAACACGACGAAGACCAGCCCGTGCACCTCAAGGTGCGCGACACGTCCATCTGCGTCTCGCGCTGCGCCGAGGAGTACGACAACCCCTGCACGCGCTTCTGCCCCGCGGGCGTGTACGAGATCGTGCAGGACACCATGCCCGATGGAAGCAGCGGCAAGCGCCTGCAGATCAACGCCGCCAACTGCGTGCACTGCAAGACCTGCGACATCAAGGATCCGTACGAGATCATCGACTGGGTCACGCCGGAAGGCGGCTCGGGTCCGAATTACCAGAACCTTTGAACGCGTGACCGCATCTGCACGAAACGCCCGTGCAGATGCGGAAGGTCAATCGTTCAATACCGCGGATTGCGGTGCCAGCGCCACGCGGTCTCGATGATCTGCGCGATGTCGGTGTACCGCGGCGTCCAGCCCAGAGCGCGCCGTGCCTTCGCACTTGCGGCGACGAGGCGGTCCGGATCGCCCGCGCGTCGCGGCGCGATCTCGTAGGGAATCGGTCGCTGCGCCACTTCGCCGGCGGCGCGGATCATCTGCATCACGCTGAATCCCGCACCGTTGCCGAGGTTGAACGCGTGCGCGCCTTCGTTGGACGCCATGAAGTCCAGCGCACGCGAATGCGCGTCCGCGAGATCGTCGACGTGGACGTAGTCGCGCACGCAGGTGCCGTCGGGCGTCGCGTAATCGTTGCCGAACACCTTCAACGCGGGCGCATCGCCGTTGGCGGCCCGCAGCATGTTCGGAATCAGGTGCGTTTCGGGCGAGTGCGACTCCCCGATATCGCCATCCGGCGAGGCGCCTGCCGCATTGAAATAGCGCAGCGCGACCGAGCGCAGCCCGTACGCACGCGCGGCGTCTTCCAGAATCGTCTCGACCATCCGCTTGCTCGCGCCGTAGGGGTTGATCGGGCGCGTCGCATGGGACTCGTCGATCAGCTCCGATTCCGGATGACCGAACACCGCCGCGGTGGACGAGAACACCAGCTTGCCGACGTCCGCTTCGCGCATCGCCTGCAGCAGGTTCAGCGTGCCGACGACGTTGTTCTCGTAATAGTCGTACGGCTGCTGCACCGATTCGCCGACGAGTGAGCGCGCGCAGAAGTGCATCACCGCATCGAATCGATGCCGCGCGAACACGTCACGCAACTGCGTGGGCGCCAGCAGGTCGCCCTCGACGAGCACGGCGTCGCCGATGGACTCGCGATGGCCCGTGGACAGGTTGTCGAACACCACCGTCTGCACGCCATCGCGAAGCAGGCGACGCACCATGTGCGAGCCGATGTAGCCCGCACCTCCGCACACCAGAACCTTCATCGACGCGAATGCCTCAAGCCGCGCGCGAGAAACGGACGCCCGTTTTCTCGCGCAGTTCGTCTTCGCTCACGTCCGGCGCGAGCTCAACCAGCTTCAACCCTTGGTCGGTCACATCCAGCACCGCGAGATCGGTGATGATGCGGTTGACCACGCCCACGCCCGTCAGCGGCAGCGTGCATTCGGGCAGGATCTTGTGTTCGCCGTTCTTGGCGGTGTGCTCCATCAGCACGACCACGCGCTTCACGCCGGCGACCAGGTCCATCGCGCCGCCCATGCCCTTCACCATCTTGCCCGGCACCATCCAGTTGGCCAGGTCGCCCTTTTCGGTGACCTGCATCGCGCCGAGGATCGCCAGGTCGATGTGGCCGCCGCGGATCATCGCGAAGGAGTCGTGGCTGCCGAAGTAGCTCGCGCCGGGGCGCGCGGTGACGGTCTGCTTGCCGGCGTTGATCAGGTCGGCATCGACCTCGGCTTCCGTCGGAAACGGACCGATGCCGAGCAGGCCGTTCTCGCTCTGAAGCCACACGTCCACGCCGTCGGGGATGAAGTTGGCCACCAGCGTCGGCAGGCCGATGCCGAGGTTGACGTAGGCGCCGTCGGTGAGTTCCTGCGCGGCGCGTTGCGCCATCTGGTCGCGGGTCCAAGCCATGAGTGTGTGTCCTGTGTTCGTGGGATCAGCCGGCGCGCACGGTGCGCTGTTCGATGCGCTTCTCGGGCGTGGCGTTGACGACGATGCGGTCGACGTAGATGCCCGGCAGGTGCACGTGATCGGGATCGATCTGGCCGACCTCGACCAATTCCTCGACTTCGGCGACGCAGATCGCGCCGGCCATCGCGCAGGCCGGGTTGAAGTTGCGCGCGGTCTTGCGGAACACCAGATTGCCGGCCTTGTCGGCCTTCCATGCCTTGACCAGCGAGACGTCGGCTTTCAGCGCGGTTTCCATCACGTAATGGTGTCCGTCGAACTCGCGCGTTTCCTTGCCCTCGGCAACGACCGTGCCGTAGCCGGTGCGCGTGAAGAACGCCGGGATCCCCGCGCCGCCTGCACGAAGGCGCTCGGCCAGCGTGCCCTGCGGATTGAATTCCAGCTCCAGTTCGCCGGACAGGAACTGGCGCTCGAATTCCTTGTTCTCGCCGACGTAGGACGAAATCATCTTCCGGATCTGGCGCGTTTCCAGCAGCAGGCCGAGGCCGAAGCCATCGACGCCGGCATTGTTGGAAATCGCGGTGAGCCCCTTCACGCCGCTCTCGCGCAACGCGCCGATCAGTGCCTCGGGGATCCCACAAAGCCCGAAGCCCCCCACGGCGAGCGTCTGCCCGTCCGCGACGATGCCCTCGAGCGCCGCCTTCGCGCTCGGGAATAGCTTGTTCTTTCCGTTCTGCGTCGCGGCCACGTCGGACTCCGTCAGTTGCGCAATGGGCCGCAGTTTACCGTGGCCGCGGGCGAGCCCCCACCGTACATTCGGGCAGGTCCCCTGCGGATTTGTCGGATCGGGCGTCGCGGCCGCCGCCCGGCAGCGTCTAGACTTCGGACCATGACCCGAATCGCCCTCGTGACCGCCATCGCCGCCGCGGGCGTCGACGACGACCTGGCGCCGCTGCTCGACGCCTGCGCACACGCCGGACTGGCCGTGCAGGTTCGCGCCTGGGATGACCCGACCGTCGGCTGGAGCCGCTTCGATGCGGCGATCCTGCGCTCGCCCTGGGACTACACGCAGCGGTTGGAGGAGTTCCTGTCGTGGTGCCGGCGCGTGTCGTCGCAGACGCGCCTGGTGAATCCGCTTCGGGTGATCGAGTGGAACACCGACAAGCACTATCTGGCGGATCTGGCCGCACGCGACGTGCCGGTCGTCCCCACGGTCTTTGTCGAACCGGATGCCGAACCGCTCCCGGCCCTGCAGGCCTTTCTTGCAGCGCATCCGGACGCGATGGAACTCGTCGTGAAGCCGAGCGTCGGAGCCGGCTCGAAGGACGCGCAGCGTTACGGGCGCTCGCAGGAGTTCGCCGCGGCCAACCATCTCGCGCGGCTGCTCGACGCCGACCGCAGCGCGATGCTGCAGCCGTATCTGTCCTCGGTGGACGAACAGGGCGAAACGGCGTTGATGTTCTTCGCCGGGGCGTTCAGCCACGCGATCCGCAAGGGCGCGTTGCTGCGGCCCGATGCAAATGCAGCCGAGCCGCTTTTCGCCGCCGAGTCCATCGCGCCGCGTGTGCCGGCGCAGGACGAACTGGCCCTGGCCGACCGCGTGCTCGCCGCCGCACGCGACACGTTGCAGCTGCGCGAAGCACCGCTGTACGCGCGTGTGGACCTCATCCGCGACAACGCCGGCACGCCGTGCCTGCTGGAACTGGAGCTGTGCGAACCGTCGCTGTTCTTCGCGCACGCGCCGGGCAGTGCGGAACGGTTCGCTTCATTGCTGGCGCGGACGCTCGGCAAGGTCGCAGCTTGATTCGACGGCAAAAGAAAACGCCCCCGGGCAGCGGGGGCGTTTTCGTTGGAGCGCGCGACTCAGGAGCGGCCGTACACGTCCTCCAGCCGGACGATGTCGTCCTCGCCGAGGTAGCTGCCGGATTGCACTTCGATCAGCTCCACCGGCTCGGTGCCGCGATTGCGCAGGCGGTGCACGCTCCCGAGCGGAATGTAGGTGCTCTCGTTCTCGTGCAGTTCGAACACGCGCTCGTCGCACGTGACCTCCGCGACGCCCGACACGACGATCCAGTGTTCGGCGCGCTTGTGATGCTTCTGCAGGCTCAGGGCGGCGCCCGGCTTCACGACGATGCGCTTGACCTGGAAGCGCTCGCCCATGTCGATCGAGTCGTAGCTGCCCCATGGACGATAGACCTTGCGGTGGAACAGGTGCTCCTGCCGGCCTGCCGCCTTGAGGTGATCGACCACGGTCTTGACGTCCTGCACGCGATCCTTGCGGGCCACGAGCGTCGCATCGGGCGTGTCGATGATCACCAGATCCTCGACGCCGATCGTGGCGATCATGCGGCGCTCCGAAGCGCGCACCAGGCTGCCTTTCGTGTCGACGGAGATGACGTCGCCCTCGTGGCGATTGTCATCGCCGTCGCGCTCGGCGACCGACCACAGCGACGACCACGAACCGATGTCGCTCCAGCCGCAGCTGACCGGCACGACGGCGGCACGGCCGGTCTTTTCCATCACCGCGTAGTCGATGGAGTCGTTGGGGCTGGTGGCGAACGCGTCCTTGCCGACGCGGATGAAGTCCAGATCGTTGTTGGCGGCGGCATACGCATCGCGCGCGGCGGCGAGCACCGCCGGCGCGTAACGCGCAAGTTCATCCAGGTAGGCACTGGCCTTGAACAGGAACATGCCCGAATTCCAGGCATACGTGCCCTCGGCGACGTAGCGTTCGGCCGTCGTCAGGTCCGGCTTCTCGACGAAGCGCTCCACCCGGTAGCCATCGGCGCTCAACGACTCGCCCCGCAGGATGTAGCCGTAGCCCGTCTCGGCATAATCGGGCGTGATGCCGAAGGTCACCAGCCAGCCCTGTTCGGCCAGGCCGACGGCCGAACCGACGGCCGTGCGGAATGCACTCTCGTTCTCGATCAGGTGGTCGGCCGGCATCACCAGCAGTGCGCCGTCCGGATCGGTGGAGGCCACGTGCAGCGCAGCCAGCGCAATGGCGGGCGCCGTGTTGCGGGCGACCGGTTCCAGAAGGATCCCGCCGCTGGGAATGGCGACTTCCTGCAACTGCTCGCCGATCATGAACCGGTGATCCTCGCTGCACACCGTGACCGGCGGCTGCGCGTCCGGGAGGCGGCTGGCGCGGATGACGGTCTCCTGGTACAGCGAGTGGTCGCCGATCAGCCGCAGGAACTGCTTGGGCTGGTTCTGGCGCGAAAGCGGCCACAGGCGGGAACCGCTGCCGCCGCTGAGGACTACGGGGTGAAGCATCCTGGCTCCGGAACTACTTAAATGGGACGCCAAGAATACCGGAGCGCATCGTTCACAGCTGAATCGGTGCGTTCCGAGCGGGGGAGGCGGATTCGCAATCCCGTGCCTAGGCGTGCCCCCCATCCGCCTGCGTAGGGAACGCGCACTCGGCTAGAATCGGCGGTTCTCGGCCCGCTTCCGGCCGCGCAACCATAGGAATCCCCGCACGATGAAGATCCTCGTCGGCTACAAGCGCGTGGTGGACTACAACGTCCGCATTCAGGTCAAGCCGGACGGCTCCGGCGTGGTCACCGACGGCGTCAAGCTGTCGGCCAACCCGTTCGACGAAATCGCGCTGGAAGAGGCCCTGCGGCTGCGCGACAAGGGCGTCGCAACCGAAGTCGTCGTCGCCACGATCGCCCCCGCCGATGCCCAGGCGCACCTGCGCAACGGCCTGGCGATGGGCGCCAACCGTGCGATCCATGTCGTATCCGACCAGCCGATCCAGCCGCTGACCGCCGCGCGCACCCTGCTCAAGCTGATCGAAAAGGAGCAGCCCGACCTGGTGATCCTGGGCAAGCAGGCCATCGACGACGACGCCAACCAGACCGGCCAGATGCTGGCCACCCTGTGGGGCCGCCCGCAGGCAACGTTCGCGAGCAAGCTTGAGGTCGAAGGCGGCAAAGCCACCGTCACGCGCGAGGTCGACGCAGGCCTGGAGACGCTGGAAGTCGACCTGCCGGCGGTGGTCACCACCGACCTGCGCCTGAACGAGCCGCGCTTCATCAAGCTGCCGGACATCATGAAGGCCAAGAGCAAGCCGCTGGAAACCGTGCAGTTCGCCGACCTCGGCGTGGACGCCGGTGAAGGCCTGAAGACCACGCACTACGCCGCGCCTGCCAAGCGCAGCAAGGGCGTGATGGTGAAGGACGCGGCCGAACTGGTCGCCGCACTCAAGCAGAAGGGGCTGCTGTAATGAGCAAGGTTCTGATCGTCGCCGAACACCTGGACGGCAAGCTCAACGCCTCCACCGCCAAGTGCGTGTCCGCCGCGCAGGCGCTCGCGCCCGAATCCATCGACATCGTCGTCCTGGCCGCCGATCCCGCCGCGATTGCGGGCGAGGCCGCGCAGATCGCGGGCGTCGGCAAGGTGCTGGCCGTCGCCAACGCCGCCAATGCCAACGCGATCGCCCAAGTGCTGGCGCCGCAGGTGGCGAAACTCGCCACCGGCTACACCCACGTCTTCGGCCCGAGCACGACGTTCGGCAAGGACCTGATGCCGTGCGTCGCCGCCCTGCTGGGCGTGTCGCAGGTGTCCGACGTGATGGCCGTGGAGGACAGCCACACCTTCAAGCGTCCGATCTACGCCGGCAACGCGATCGTTACCGTCGAAGCGCCGGCCAGCCAGACGGTCGTCGCCACGGTGCGCACCGCGTCCTGGCCCGAGGCAGCCAAGGGCGGCAGCGCGGCGGTGGAATCGGTCTCCGTCGATGCAGCGCTGCCGTCGCACACGCGCTTCGTCGGCCTCGCGGCCGGCAAGTCGGACCGCCCGGACCTGCAGAGCGCCAAGCGCGTCGTCTCCGGCGGCCGCGGCGTCGGCTCGGCGGAGAACTTCAAGGTCATCTACGCGCTCGCCGACAAGCTCGGCGCCGCGGTGGGCGCCTCCCGCGCGGCCGTCGACGCCGGTTACGTTCCCAACGAACTGCAGGTCGGCCAGACCGGCAAGATCATTGCGCCGGAGCTCTACGTCGCGGTCGGCATCTCCGGCGCGATCCAGCACCTGACCGGCATCAAGGACGCCGGCACGATCGTCGCGATCAACAAGGACGGCGACGCGCCGATCTTCGAGATCGCCGATATCGGGCTGGTGGGCGATCTGTTCACGCTCCTGCCGGAGCTTGAGAAGGCCATCGGCTGAGGCTTGGGAATGTCGACCGAACTCCGGTGTTTCAAAGCCTACGACGTCCGCGGTCGCGTGCCGGACGAACTCAATGAGGACCTCGCGCGAAATATCGGTCGGGCGACCGCCGCCGTGCTCGGGCCAGGCCCCGTGGTGCTCGGCCGTGACGTGCGCCTGAGCAGCCCGGGATTGCAGCGCGCTCTCGCCGAGGGATTGAACGCGGCCGGTCGCGATGTCATCGACATCGGCCTTTGCGGCACCGAGGAAGTCTATTTCCAGACATTCCACCTCGGCGCGGCGGGCGGAATCATGGTGACCGCCAGCCACAACCCGATGGACTACAACGGCCTGAAGCTGGTGCACGAAGGTGCGCGGCCCATCAGCGGCGACTCGGGGTTGTTCGACATCCGCGATGCGGCCGCTGCTGGCGTGTTCACCGACGCCGCGGTGCGCGGCACGGTGCGCGAGCAGCACGACAAGTCGGCCTTCATCGAGCATCTGCTCGGTTACGTCGACCGCACCGGGCTGAAGCCGCTGAAGATCGTGGCGAACGCGGGCAACGGCGGAGCGGGCCTGGTGATTGACGAGCTCGCGCCGCACCTGCCCTTCGAGTTCGTCCGCATCCAGCACGAACCCGACGGCACGTTCCCCAACGGAATTCCAAACCCGCTGCTGCCCGAAAACCGCGAAGCCACCGCGCGCGCGGTGCGGGAGCACAACGCCGATTTCGGCATCGCCTGGGACGGCGATTTCGACCGCTGCTTCTTCTTCGACGCATCCGGTCGCTTCATCGAAGGCTATTACCTCGTCGGCCTGCTGGCCGAGGCGCTGCTCGCGCGCAATCCCGGCGAGAAGATCATCCACGACCCGCGCCTGACCTGGAACACCATCGAGATGGTGCGCGATGCCGGCGGCATTCCCGTGCAGAGCAAGACCGGGCACGCCTTCATCAAGGAGCGCATGCGTGCCGAGAACGCCATCTACGGCGGCGAGATGAGCGCGCATCACTACTTCCGCGACTTCGCCTACTGCGACTCCGGCATGATTCCCTGGCTGCTGATCGCCGACCTCATCTCCAGGAGCGGCAAGTCGCTCGCCGAGATGGTCGAAGATCGCATGGCGGCCTATCCGTGCAGCGGCGAGATCAATTTCAAGGTGGACGATGCAAAGGCCGCGATCGAGCGTGTGATGTCGCATTTCGCCCCCCAGTCGCCGCAGATCGATCGCACCGACGGGATCAGCGCCGATTTCGGCGACTGGCGTTTCAGCCTGCGCAGTTCGAATACGGAGCCGCTGTTGCGGTTGAATGTGGAGACGCGCGGGGATGAGGCGTTGATGGAAGCGCGCACTCGCGAGCTCTCTTCGCTGATCGACACCAATGGAGCCGCACCGGCAGGGCATTGATGACAACGTATTCGGATCGTATGGCCGACGAACCGGCGCCGGCGCCGCTGTGCGTCGACTTGGATGGAACCCTGCTGCGTACGGACGCGCTATACGAGACCGTAATGGTCCTGCTAGCGCGAAACCCGCTGTACTTGTTCCTGCTTCCCTTCTGGCTGCTTCAGGGCAAAGCCTTTCTCAAGAAGAAGATCGCCGAGCGCGCGCATCTTGACCCTGCCCTGCTTCCCTATGATTCGCGGGTGCTGCAGCTATTGCACGAAACACCGGCCCGGCCTCGCGTCCTTTGCACTGCAAGCGACGCGATAATCGCCAAGTCAGTTGCAGCGCACCTCGGATGCTTCGAAGAAACGCTGTCCAGCAATGGCGAGCTGAACCTGTCCGGGCACCGCAAGGCGGCCGCCCTCGTGGAGCGGTTCGGCAACCGCGGTTTCGACTATGTAGGCAACGGCTTTATTGACCTGCAGGTCTGGGCTCATGCAAGGGGAGCATGGGTGGTGAACGCGAGCCAGGGGCTCGCTCGAGCAGCCGAAAAGGTGACCCATGTTCGCGCCACCTGGCCGCCACCGGGGTCGCGGGTACGGGCGTGGCTCAAGGCCATACGCCTGCATCAGTGGCTCAAGAACATTCTAGTGTTCGTGCCTTTGCTCGCGTCGCATCAATTCTTCGACATCGCGGTCATTGCGAAGTCCGTCCTGGCGTTCGTTGCGTTCGGACTATGCGCGTCCGGGACCTACCTGCTCAACGACATGCTGGATCTGGCGTCGGATCGCGCTCATCACAGCAAACGACGTCGTCCGTTCGCCGCCGGCGATCTGCCCGTGCTGCATGGAATGGCAGTGGCGCCTGCGCTCACGCTGCTCGGATTCGCCATCGCGATTTTCTGCAATCCACTGTTCGCGCTGGTACTTGCGCTCTATTACCTGACAACGCTTGCCTATTCGTTCCGCCTGAAGCGGATCGTGATGGTGGACGTCATCACGCTGGCCGCCCTCTACACGATCCGCATCATTGGCGGTGCGGCGGCCATCGAGACAGCGTTGTCGTTCTGGCTGCTCGCCTTCTCGATGTTCATGTTTCTGAGCTTGGCGATGCTCAAGCGGTACACCGAGTTGGTCGCGATGCGCCGCGATGGTCGATCGCACGCGAAAGGACGCGACTATTCGGTGGACGATCTATCTCTCGTGCAGTCGCTCGGGGGCGCTTGCGGATACATCGCCGTCCTGGTGGCCTGCCTTTATATAAACAGCGAAACCAGCGCCGAGTTGTATCGACGCCCCGAGCTCCTGTGGCTGCTATGCCCGATGCTGCTTTACTGGGTCAGCCGTGCATGGTTGATGGCGCATCGCGGGAAGATGCACGACGACCCGCTGGTGTTTGCGGCGCGCGATCGCATCAGCCTTGTCCTGCTGGGTTTGGCAGCGATCGCGGCCTATCTGGCAATCTAATCAGGCGTTCGCAATGCGCTCCAGCTCCTTTTGCTGGAGCTGCAGCGAACCGAGCGGCGGATACACTTCCAGCACGCGTCGGGCGACAGCAGCGCGTGTAAGCTGCCCACGAAGTACGAGCGCCTCCAGCAATGCCGAGTGCAGACTTTCGGGATCTCCGATGGCGGCGATCGTCCCGCACCCGGTGTTGCGGGCGATCGTCCTGACGCCGGGGAGATCGGAAGCGACTACAAGCGAACCCGTCATCATTGCCTCGATCTGCACCATCCCGAATGCCTCGTAGCGGTTGACACTTGGCAGCGCGAGAATGTCGAGGCTTTCGTAAATGCTCCAAAGCTCGGCTTCGCTCACTTTGCCACGCAGCTCGACAGAGCTCCCCAAGCGCTCGATGCTTGACTGGATTCGATCCATCACGCCGCCACCGGCAACGCCTTCACGCTGCCCCACCAGGACCAACTTCGCCTTCGGATACTGGGCCAGAAGCTTGGAGAATGCCTCGAGCAGGACCGGCAGCCCCTTCTCCTCCACGAAGCGGCCAACGAAACCGATTCTGGGCTCCTCAGGAGACACTTTGAACGCCTGTTCGCCGCCGTGGTCGATCTCGCGCGCCGGCCGCTTCAAGGGCGCGCGGACTTCGAGCAATCGCCCGCCAACCGGACTGGCCAGATGCGAGGTGCCTGCATAATCCAGTGTCGTGACGAAAACACGTTCGGCGCGCTTGAGGGCCACCCTCGCGGAGGCCCGGGCCGACATGATGGCAAGCCAATCAACCAATCCACCTGTCACCGCCATGTCGCACTGATACGTCACGACAAGCTTGCGGCGGTCACACAGGCAGGCGAGCAGGCCCGCCTCGAGCATCGGTAGGTGGAGATTGACTACATCGCTCTCCTGCGCGAGCTTTCGGAAATCCGAGATGAAGCGAGTGCTGATCATGCCTTTGTGCAGACGGGCTAGCACTTCGGAGCGCACGACCCGAACTCCATTGATGACTTCCTCGGTAGCGAGTTCGGGATCGTGCCGGGTCGCGAGGACGACCACTTCGTGTTCCTTGGCGAGGTGCTCGGCCACCATCCTCGCAAACTCGGTTACACCACTCACATAGGGGGCGTAGTAGGTCAGGACGATCAAGATCCGCATACGGTCTCTCTCACTGGCTCACGCCGACCAGGATCACGCCCATAACGATCAGACCGATTCCGAGCATCCGTCCCGAAGGTATGTGTTCGCCGAGAAACAACACCGCGAACAACGGGGTGATGACATAGGTCAGCGCAATCATCGGCTGCAACTTGGAAAGCGGCATCGTCTTGAGCAGAAAAGTCCATCCGGCCAGAGGTATCAACTGAAGTCCGATCCCACACAGAAGCGGCCAGTTGTTGATAAGCGACCCGGCGACGGCAACAAGATTGCGCTCATGCACAACTCTTTCCGCACCGACCTTCATGAGGACGGTGCCGCAGGCACCTACGACAACAAACAACAGAACGACGAGGAGTTGCATGAGCTTTCCAGTAACTCAAGGGCTGAAGAATGAGGACAGCCGACCGCATCAAGGCGCGCCTTCCATCCTCTGCAAGACGAATATCGAGGACTCGCCGCTGCCGGGAGACAGGAGCGGCCGCCCGAGGAGAAACTGCGCGAGTGTGGGCCAGCCAAGCAATCCTACTTCCGCCTTCCCGAGGAATCCAAATATGTATGGAAAATCCCATAACCCGTCCGCGAACTCCTTCACGACGTCGAAGCCGCTAGCGATAAACAACTCGCGCCACTCCCGATGTGACTTGAGGTTGATGTGCGTCGGATCGGTAAGAGCGATCCACTGAGCACCCTTTCGGCGGGAGGCGAAACCTCCAGCGTCGGGCGTGATCACGAGCGCCCGTCCGCCGGGCTGCAGAACTCTTCGCCACTCGCCGAGCACCTCTGCGAGGGCCCCGTCCGGAATGTGTTCGACCACGTGGATGGAGACGATCCCGCTGAGTGAAGCGCTTTCGACTTCAGACAACGCACTGTGGACCTGCAGCCCGGTGCGGCGACGAGCCACGGTGCGCGCCCACTCGCTCGACTCCACTCCGCACGCACGGAAATGCCGTGCCAGATGCGGCAGGAAGAAGCCTGTCCCACAACCGAAGTCCATAACCTGACCTGGCGCGATGTAACGACGTGCCAGCCGTCGGAACAGCTTCAGCGCGGGCCGGTCCCCATCTTGGCCGTTCGCCTGGTAGTAATCGGCATCGTAGTTTCCCTCGATTCTTGCCATGACCGTCCTCAGCCAATCAAACACATACAGGAGTACGCACGGCGCAGGCCGCGCAGCCATCAGGAGCCCCTCCAGCGGCGGGTCGTTCGCCAGCTTCACCCGACTACTACGCCGATGGACGCTCACCTCGCTAAAGCATGACCGCACGAGGGGAGTTGAACGGAAAGCAAAGGCACGTACTGCCCTCTCGAGACTACCTCTTTTGGCTAGGACCAGCGTCAATGCAACGAACGTTTCCACCCTCGATAGCAGCGAACAACTTGCGAGGATCTGATGACTGCCCGAGCTCACTTGGGGACGTGACGGACCACTCAGGAGCGACTGAGATCGTAGACCAACCACGAGGCAACGGGATGCGAAGCACTCCTGAGGGCGTCGCTGGATGTTTGGACAAGTGGACTCCGTTGACGGACACATCAACCAGACCTGCTTCCGGTGGCGCGTGAAGCGTCTGACGAACGGTTAGTTCGCCCATAGAACACGCGGCCGGCACAAAAGCCTCCAACTCATACGTGCCACTTGTCCAACAGTGGCCGGACTCACATGGATACCAGCCGCTGGCAGAGAGCACGACGGGGCGTTTGCCCTTCAAGGAAATCAACTCATATTCGCCCGGAGACGCATACTGAACAGGAAGATCCTGATTGAGTACGGACGTCGAGTCGGCTGATCTGATCCGAATCAACCAATCAGGAGAATCCGCTCTTCTGAATGTATCCGTCCGAGGGAACTGGGTATGTGGCGGGATGGAATCGTCGACTCGCTTGGACAGCAGGACCCGCGCATGTCGGACATGCGCAAGCATGGTTGCATAGTCCTGTTTGATAAAGCGATCCGTGTTCATCACGGCGGATGGATCGACAACGATTTCGTCGCCGGCCCTGATCGCGTCGACGATGCCATCGTCGAACCGAAGGGTAAGTGCGCGCTCCGGTATGCGCCGAAGCAGTGCCGCGTGCGCTTGCCACGTGAAGTGCGCCGATACCGAGCCCGTCACGCCAATAAGCACCAACGCGCAATACCGCTCCCACGTTGCTGCCGATTGCGAAGCCAGCGCCCGGTATGACAAGCCCACGAGCAGCGTCGTCCACATGGGCCCGAGAAGCTGCAGGATCTTGTGCTCGCCGTACTCGTACTGCGTGCGCTCCAGGTAAAGAACCAGCGAGGCGGTGAGAAAAGCCAGACCTACTGGAACCAACCACCGCGATCTTCGGATCCCCAGCAGCAAGATGCCACCAGCCATTACGAATCCACCGGCCAGTTCCAATGGATGCACCAACTGCGCCCCGTCCATCTGGATCCCGGTGAAAGGCGCAGCAAACCAGGTGATCGGACTGGCTGCCAAGTACCATGCACGCCACTTCATCGCGGTAACCATGCCCCCGATGCCAAGCAGAGACTCGATCAAATCGAGAAGGAGCACATTCTCGGTCAAGAGAAAACAGGCGAGCGAAATCACTCCGCCCGATGCGATCCAGTGCAGTCGACGAGTTCTCACCGCGTCGTTAAGGACACCTAGGGCCGCCACAAAACAGGCGTAGACCGCACCTTCGCCGTAAAGATGTGCAGCCAATCCCGCAGCCACACCGAGGCCGGCTGCCTTAAGCCCCGGGTGATCGGCGCTGGCGCATGCCCAGGCAATCAGGACAGCCAGCGCCGCAGCGCCGAACGCCGTACCCATATTGCCGTTCGCCACGGCTCCGACCATCCCAGTGGACACCCCGACCAGCAACGCCAGGCAGGTACAAGCCAACCATCTGGGAATCGACCATCGGGATACGCGCAAGGCGTCCGCACGCCATACAAGCGGGGTGAAAGCAGCTACCAAGATCGGGCCCACGATACCCATGCCGCCTCTGAGCTGGTTTGCCGTTGCTTGAGGCAAAAGACTGCCTACCAACGACATCAGCGTGTACGTCCCCCCCCGATATACCGGGCAGTCGCGCCCGACAATGATCGCCCCCATCCTGCAAGTACCAAGATTGAAGGCATCGCTGACCCCATCTTGCGCCACGAACTGCGGGTACTCAGATGCCCAAGCCGCCCCTCCAAAGAAGTAGAGCAGATCGTTGCCGTCACCTTGCAGCAACCAAAGGTAATTGGTACCGAACATGCGTAACCAAAGCCACGCCAGAACCATACTGGCGACGGCGCCCGCAGCAACGAATCCGGCCGCATCCTTGGTCAGGACGACACCTGTCACCATCCGACCCAGAACGGCCGCCGCGCAGCAGGCTGTCAGCACCATCGTCCACGCAGTGATGGCAGGGAGCCATAAGTTGAGATTCACCAGTGCGGCGTAGACCACGATGGTCGCAACCGACGTGGCCCAGGGAGAGAACGCCTGCCTGCTGCTCCCGCGCGACATCAAGCTCGCGAATGAAACCCCACCGAGCATCAATATCGCAGTTACTGCTCCCACGAGCAGAACTACAGGCATCATGAACTGAGAACGCCCGAGCCCGACTCGAACATCCAGCGCAACGTCTCCTCCAGGGAGAAATGCGGCAGGATGCCAATAGCTTCGCGGAGGCGCGCATTGTCGCCGCGAAGGTGTTTGACTTCGCTCGCTCTGACGAAGGCTGGATTCACACGAACTTCCATGCGATGTTCTGAGATGTGCTCCATCAGGGCAATCACCTCGGACAAGGCAACCTCGCTTCCCGAGCAGACGTTGAAGACCTCTTCCGCCGCATCCACTTCCAGAAGTCGCCCATACGCCTGTGCGACGTTGCGCACGTCGTAGAAATCACGTGACACATCAAGGTTCCCGAGCTCGATCGAGGTCGCGCGCCGCTGGAAGTGCGCGACGATCTTTGGCAACAAGAATTTCTCGGATTGCCCGACACCGGTGTAGTTGAAGGGGCGCACTACGGTGATGGACAGCCGATCTCGCCAAAGACGAGCCATGTACTCCATGGCCAGCTTGCTGACCGCATAATCGTTCTTTGGTGACGGCTGTACCGCTTCACTGACCGCACCTTCGGCATCGCCATATACATTCGCGCTACTCGCGAGGAGCACTCTCCGACGACGGTCATCAAGCTGCGCGCAAGCCTCCAGTAGATTTCGACTTCCGATCACGTTTACGCGATAGATCTCTTCGGCGTCGCCGTGAGCAACGAACGAAATGGCCGCTAAGTGAACGACCACGTCCGGTCGAGCGGCTCGCATGGAACGAAGAACGGCATCGCGGTCGGTGAGATCAACGGAGGCCATTGAATCATCACCGTCTCGACCATGCCCCCACCGGACCACTCGATAGCCTCGAGCGGCGAGATCCTTAACCACATAGCGTCCGGTGAAGCCGCTGGCTCCCGTGACTAGCGCGGTAAGTCCATTGTCAGAACGAGTTGCCATCGGAATTCCGTCGCATGTCTGCTTCGACCATCATCTGGCACAGCTGCTCAAGCGTGGTCTGTGCACGCCAACCCAGCTCGCGCTCGGCCTTGGACGAGTCACCGATCAAAAGGTCCACTTCCGCGGGGCGATGGAATTTCGGATTGATCCTCATGACGGTACGGCCCGTCGCCCGGTCGACAGCGGTTTCGGTTTCTCCGCTGCCGCGGAACTCCACATCGATCGCCGCAGCCTTGAAGGCCATTGTCACGAAGTCGCGCACGGTTTCGGTGCGGTTCGTCGCAAGCACGAACGTATCCGGCTCATCGGCCTGCAGCATGCGCCACATGCCCTCCACGTATTCCTTGGCATAGCCCCAGTCGCGCTTGGCGTCGAGGTTGCCCAGTTCCATGCAGTCGAGCATGCCAAGCCTGATCTTCGCTACCGAATCGGTGATCTTGCGGGTAACGAACTCGCGTCCACGCAATGGGCTTTCATGATTGAAGAGGATGCCGCTCGAGCCGAAGATGCCGTAACTTTCGCGATAGTTCACCGTCATCCAGTGCGCGTAGAGCTTGGCGACGCCATACGGGCTGCGTGGATAGAACGGGGTGGACTCGGTCTGGGGAACTGCTTGCACCTTCCCGAACATCTCAGACGTCGAGGCTTGGTAGAAGCGGATCTTCGGGTTGATCAGTCGGATCGCTTCAAGCAGGTGCAGGGCGCCCAGACCGGTGATTTGCGCGGTCGTGGAGGGCTGCTCGAAGCTCACGCCCACGAAGCTCTGGGCCGCGAGGTTGTAGATCTCGTCGGGGTTCACCTTCTGGACCAGGCTGATCGTCGTACCCAAATCCGTCAGGTCGAACTCGACCAGATGCAGTCGCTCATGTTTGGCGACGCCCAGTTCTTCCAGTCGCCAGAAATTCACGGAACTGGTGCGGCGGTAGGTGCCGTAAACGTGATACCCCTTCTCGAGCAGCAGCTGCGCAAGATAGGCTCCGTCCTGTCCGGTGATGCCGGTGATGATTGCAGTTCGCATGAAGGGTTCCATAGTTGTTGATCTTTAACCTTGTTCGTCCTGGACCAGCCCGCGGGCCATGTCCGCGATTCTTTGCATGAGTAGCGGCCAGCTGCGCGCGCTGATCCACTCGTTCTGACCCGCGACTACCGACTCGATCGAGGGATCGTCGATCCATCCCGAGAGGCCGTCGTTGAAAGCGCGTGACGTGCAGCCTTCGAAACGCAGCCCCTGCCCTTCGAGGTCGTCGAAGATCGCCAATGGAGTCGTCGCCACCGGGCGCCGCGCAGCGAGTCCGAACCGGACCGCACCGCTCGCCGACTCGGCGGTCTCCTGATACGGGAAGACCACCACGTTGGCCGATTCGAGCAACGCCAGGCTGACCGGCTCGGGCAGGAAGTCGGTGAACATCCGGATGCGGTCGCGCAGACCCAGCTTCTCGATTTTTGCCAGCAGCGCATCACGTAGTTCGCGTGACACATCTGCTGGATAAAGCGAATTCACCATGAACAGGTACACGTCGTCCCGCCTGGCGCGCAGCGCAGCGAAGGCGTCGACGAGTTCCGGCAATCCCTTATGGGGCAACATGAACCCATAGGATGCGATGATGCGCGCGGCGGGAGGTATCTCGAGCCGGCGGCGCGCTTCGGCCATGCCCCGCGTGGGCAGGTCCATCGCGCCATGTGGGAACAACGCAGCGCGAGCGCCCAGCCCCAGATCACCAAGACGATTGAGATCTTCAACGGAGTGCACGAGCAGGCGGCTGGCCCGCGACAGCCCCTCGATGCCGTCACGAAGCGAAGCCTTGAAGTCTGGACGATCGACGTCCCGCGTGGAGTGCAGCGTGATGATCACCCTCACGCCCGCCTTCTCCAGGGCAGCGGTGAGAGAGGAAAGCGCGCGCACGTTGAAGAAGCCAAAGTTGAACTGGATCACCGCCACTTCGGCGCCATCGGCAATAATCCGGTCGCGCAGAGCGTCCAACGACACTTCGGAAGCATCACGCCACAACTCGCTCATCGGGATGTCGGCGGTTTCGCACGACGTGGCTTTGCGGCCATGCATCGTGATCTCGAGCTCGCTGCGATCGGCATGATCAAGCAGGTATTTCGAGTACGTTGCAATGCCGCATGCCTCGTTCCAGGTCGAAACCCAGGCCATTCGCAACGGTTCGTCGGAGAAGTCGCGTCCGGGCAGGGAGGCAGGTTCGATGGCCGCTTCGACCCGCCGGGCGACGCTGTTCCAGCTGAACTCATGCTCGATCAACTGGCGCGCGGCGGCGATCTTCGCGGGCTCTCCGCGCTCGCGTTCGACGCGCTGCAGGAGCTCGACCAGGTGATCCTCGTCGGGTTCCGCCCACAACGATGCGCTCTGCCCTGCGACGTGGCTGGTGGAAGGTGCGAGCGTGTAACGGATCGGGTACGAAGTGTCCGGCGTACAGAAATCGACATGCCCACCCCACCCCGTGGCGACGACGGGCAAATCGTGCAGCATGGCCTCGGCCATCGGGAGCCCGAAGCCCTCGCCCCGCGAAGGCGCGACGTAGGCCTGGCAGGTCTCGTACAACGTCCGGATCCGCCCCGCACTGTAGTCCTCGTTGATGACCACGACCGCTGGGAACCCCGGACGTTCTCGGCGAAGCGCTTCGAGCATCTCCGGCACGCGGTTGTGCGGATTCGGGAACGTCTTGATGACCAGCACGACATCCTGCCGACCATCGAAGGCACGCCCGAACGCGCGAAGCAGCACATCGGGTCCCTTGCGCGGAAAGCACGAAGACACGTGGAGGAACCGGAAGCCCTCCGGCAGCTTGATCGGCAACGGCTCCGCCGGTACACGCATGACGTGGTCGGCGCCACTCCCCACGTACCGGATGGGCACGTTCACGCCCGAGGATCGCCATGTATCGGCCACGAATCGCGACGGCGCGAGCAGGACATCCAGCGAGAGGTTGAAGTCGCGGACGTACACCGGCGGAAACGACGACTCTTCCCAGAAGAAATACCCGGCCGCGATGTCACCGCGTTCGTCGCGTACACGCGGCGGGTACAGATTGCGGATCGTCGCCTTTGGCACGGCGGGCGCATCGCCGCGACGGATCAGTTCGCGCGTGCGCGGCGTGAGCGTCGCGAGATTGGCCTCGGACGGACTGTAATCACCTGGTCCCTCGGTACAGAAGAGCGCCGAGGGCGTCCCAGCCTCATCCAACGCACCGGCCATTTCGCGATTGACGATCGCCAAACTGTAGCTGGAGTCGCAGGGGCCCTCGATTCGCACCACATCGGAGCCCGCCGCACGTACGACTGGCGACGGTATCCCGCATGGGATCCGCAGCTCCGCAAGCATTTGCACTACGAGCACGCGCACGACGTCGGAGCGGAACGCCGCCACTCGGGCCAACTGTCCGGTCACCACCTGCCGACGGAACGGCCGATTACGCATGAGCCTCAGCAGGGCTGCACACACCGAGGCGCCATCGGCACTGGACAACAGGACGCCCGCTCCGCCCATGGTCTCCGATACCGCCGACGAGCTCAGCGCGAGCACCGGCAGGCGACAGAGCATGGCTTCGATCAGTGGGACGCCAAACCCTTCGTGCTGACTGAGGCTCAGATAACAGTCCGCGCGCGCATACCAGTCGCGCAGTTCATCGTCCGAAACCTTGCCGGTGAACGTTACGACGTTATCGAGGCCGAGCTGTTGAGAGGCCGAACGCAGTTCTTGGTAAAAAGCGTCGTCGCGCGAGTACGCGCCCACGCAGACGAACTGCACGGGATACTGAGGGTAGTGCCGAATCCAGTGGCTCGCCGCATCGATGAGGTCGCGATGGCCCTTGTTCTGGCAGACGCGCCCAACGAACAGAACCGTCCACGGACGCCCGACATCGGTCTCCAGGCAGCGCGGACGCAGCACGCCCTCGTACTTCGCATCGTCCACCAGCACCGGAAGGACCTTGACGTCCTGGAAACCATGCTTGCGCATGTCGCGAGCATTGAACTCGGACACCGCGTAAGCGCGTTCGACGCGACGCATCAGCAGGCCGAGCTGCTCGTAGCCGAGCAACGAGTACTTGTGGAAAGCCGAATCGACCGGAAAGAAGCTCGCGGGCGTGATGTTGTGGTAGAGCAACACCTTTCGGCAACGCAGTCCGAGCAACCAGTTGATCCGATCGTGCCCCATCGAGTGATGGATGATCAGCACGTCGTCCGGCGCCAGCAGGTCGTCCAGATCGGTGTGCGGCCGAATCGCTTCACCTAGCAACGGATCGAGATGTTCGGCGAAAACCTCGGACTGCAGGCCGAGCGCACGAAGGTGCCGCTGCAGGAGCAGCATCGAGTTCGTGACTGCGTCGCCGTACGCGGAGCCCGAATGGAACTGATGGACCTTGATGGACACGGTTATCTCCCGATCTGCCGACTCAGCGGTCCCGCTGGTTTTCCAGCAGGATGCGCAGGGCTTCGGTCATGCGCGCGTTGATCAGAGACTGCTTCCGGAACAGTCGTTCGTAGAAGCGCAACACCGGAGTGCGCAGAACGTTCGCACCCGGGAGCCGGTCGATCTTTGGGGGTAGCGTGCGTGGCGGATGCGATAGCGCCTGCAGCTCCGACAGGATTGCCTCGATGCGCCCCCTCGGGATCGGCATCGGCTGCGGGCGCGCAACGAGTGGCTCGCCTGCCGCGCTGTTCGCCAGCTCCAGCAGGCGCGCCTCGTCAGGAACCAGCAGTACACCCTGCGTCACCGGCGGCGGCAGCACAATTTCTTCGCCAGCAGACTGGTATCCAGGTGCTGCCGACGGGAACCTGCGATGGGCGCCCACCATCTCCGACACTCGGCGTAGCGGCCGAGTGATGCGCCAGCTGCGGGACTGCGTGACCATCGCCAGTTCGCGTTCCAGCTGCGCGCAACGTGCAGCAAGCGTCGAAGCTTCGGACCGCGTCGCGCCGAGGTTCCCCTCCAGCTCCCGCCTGATCTCCTCCAGTTCTCGCACGTGCGCCTCGAGCCCTCGAAGGTGCTCTTCCGACGCGCGCGCACGCTCCATCGCGACACGGTGGCGCTCTTCGACGTCATCGATGTGCAGCAACAACCTTTCGTTCTCTTCCGCGAGGCGACGCGCGTCCTCGGCGCGTTCCCAGTCCGCATGGCGGACGAAGTTGTCGAAGAAGTTCGGCGGATAGGCGAAGCGCGCGGCCAGCTCAGAGTGTTCGTCCGCAAGGTAGAAGTGGTTCAGCCCATCGTTGTAGACGCGCTTGTATCCGTTCTCCAGCAGGATTGGCTCCCACGCAGCCGAGGCATTCTCCTGGCTGTTCGGCAGCGTCGCTTCGACCACGATGACCCACGGACGATACCGGCTCAGCGACAAGCCGCGCAGCACGCCCAGCTCCCCGCCTTCGACATCGATCTTGAGGAAGTGGATCTGTGGTTTTGCGTGTTGTTCCAACACGGCGTCCAGCGTGGATACTTCGACGGCATTGAGCGTGACTTCAAAGCCCTCCATCCTGTGGCGAGCGGCAATATCCGCGTCCGCGGTGGACAATCCGGTGCCCCGCACTTCGTAAAACGCCATGTTTCCCGGGGCAGCGCCGATGGCCAACTTCAGGTTGAGATCTTCCGGACGATCGACCTGAAGCAGGCCGTGCCACTCGGATACAGGCTCGATATTGATGCCACGCCAACCTCGCTCGTAGAACGCGCGCGTAACCGAATCGCGCAGCGGATGCTGTGCCCCCACGTCCACGTAGAAGCCGCCGTGCACATCGGCGAGCACACGCCGGAGGATGACGTCCTCGAAGTTCTGCGCGTAGGAAACGAACGTCGACATCAACGCTTGACCTCGATAAGGGGAGGAACCCACGCCGAGCCGACGAACGTGGGATGGCTCAGATTCGCAACCGTGAATGTAAGTGCCAGCTCACGCCATTCGTAGTTGTTGACCAGATGCGTTTCGGTACTTACCAGCGCGGTGGACACCGAATAGCTGCCAACGCCAAGGTTGGCGTTGAATGCGATGCGGTAATGAACCCGCTCGCCGGAACCCAACGCGCTCTCGCTTTGCTCGGTGTAGAAGGTGTTCGTCCCGTACACCGGCTGGCCGAGCCGATCCTTGATCATGTAACCGAGGACCAACCGTTCGATGTCGGCGTTGCAGCGCACGGTGATTCGCAGCTCCACCCGCTCGCCCACGTCGATGAACTCGACCGGTTCGCCCCTTTGATTGACGAGTGAGATGGATTCGACGACCGCTTCGCGCGTCCCGGAAATCACCTGTTCGCGACCGCTTTCGTGCTTCTGCACGGTAACGGACGCATTCTCGCGCTCGGCAATGAGCGCGTTGTAGTAGTCCATCACGTCGTCCGGAGCGCCGTCCTTGAGCACCGCTCCCGCATCGAGCAGGATCGCCCGGTCGCAGATCGCCTGCACCGCCGAACTGTCGTGCGAGACGATGAGCAAGGTCGTGCCCTGGTCGCGGAACTCGCGGATACGCCGGAAAGACTTGTGCTGGAAGTACGCATCGCCAACTGATAGCGCTTCGTCCACGATCAGGATGTCAGGTCGGAACGCCGTCGCAACGCTGAACGCGACGCGCATCTGCATGCCACTCGAATAGGTGCGCACCGGCTGATCGAAGTAGTCTCCGATCTCGGCGAACGATTCGATGCCCGGCATGGCATCGAGGATCTGCTCCTGGGGGTAACCCATCAAACCGGCGGCGTGGAGAACGTTCTGGCGACCAGTGAACTCCGCGTTGAAGCCTAGCCCAAGCTCGAGGATCGCCGAAATCCGTCCTGCCACTGCAACCCGGCCTCGGGTCGGCTGAAGGGTACCGGTGATGAGTTTGAGCAACGTGCTCTTGCCGGCCCCGTTCTGCCCAACCAGTGCAACTGATTCGCCGCGCCCAATGGCGAAGCTCACGTCACGTAGTGCCCAGTGTTCTTCGGCCGGGCGCGAGGGAATGCCAAACCACGTCGCCACGCGCTGAAGCTCGCTGCGATACGTACGGAATGCCTTGCCAACCGAGGCAACTTCGAGCACCGCGCTCATAGTTCGTCCACCATCTCGGGCGAGGCTCGCAGGAACAGGACGTAGGCAATCGCTAGCAGCACCGATCCCACGAGTAACAAGGGCACCAGCGTCACCGGGTCGGGCGCCTTCCCGTACAGCATGATCTGCTGGAACGAGTACACCGGTGGATACATCAGGTTCCACTTCAAAAGACTCGCGCCGCTGGACGGCAGGATGTGGGACATGTACACGATCGGCGTCAGCCAGAACCAGAGCTGCATGATGACCGGCACGATCTGGCCCACGTCACGCATGAACACGTTGAGCACGCCGAGCAGCAAGCCGAGGCCCAGCGCGAAGATCACGATAAGCGCGCCAACCGGGAGAAGCCAAAGCATGGTGAGCGTGAGCCCATGCCCCAGCACCAGGAACACCGCGCAGATCGCGACGAACAGGAGCACGCTGTTCGCGACCGCGACGCCGGCCGCGATGACCGGCAGGCAGACCCGAGGGAAGGAGATTTTCTTCAGCAGCCCGGCGTTGTCGACGAAGACGTTGACGCTCTTGTTCAGAACCTCCGAGAAGAGCGTCCACGCCAACGTGCCCGACAGCAGATAGATCGGGTAGGCGAACTTGTTGTCGATGCCCGGCAACTTCGACGAGAGGATCTCCGACAGTACGTACGCGAAGATCGCCGCTTGCGCGAGCGGCTGGAGGATCATCCACGCCGCGCCCAGCCGGCTGCGTCCGAAACGGGCGCGGAAGTCCGCTCGAATCGACGAAACGATGAAATGGCGATAACGCCACGCGGCCTTGATCAACTGATCCATCGGATCGACTCGGAATGCGTGAGCAGGGTGAAACACGAGCAACGTGGGACGGTGGCCTGGACGCCCGGGCCGGGCATGCCGATCTGGTTCACGACGTGCGAAGCGCCAGCTCGAGCTCCGCCCGCAGATCCCCCACATCCTCCACCCCGACGCTCAACCGGACCAGGTTGTCCGCGATGCCCAGCGCGGCGCGGCGATCGGCCGGGACCGAGGCGTGGGTCATGATCGCGGGGTGGTTGATCAGGCTTTCGACACCACCCAGGGATTCGGCGACGGCGAACAGTTCGCAGCGCTCCATCATGCGGCGCGCGGCGGCTTCGCCGCCCTTGACGTAGATGCTGACCATGCCGCCGAAACCGCGCATCTGGCGCTTGGCCAGTTCGTGTTGCGGGTGCGACTTCAGGCCCGGATAGATGACCTTTTCGATCTGCGGATGATGCTCGAGCCATTCCGCCAGGGCCTGCGCGTTCTCGCAGTGCGCCTTCATGCGCAGATGCAGCGTCTTCAGACCGCGCAGCGCGAGGAAGCTGTCGAACGGGCCCTGCACGCCGCCGATGGCGTTCTGCAGGAAGGCCATGCGGTCGGCGATCTCGGCGTCGTCGCCGACGACCGCCATGCCGCCGACGATGTCGGAGTGGCCGTTGAGGTACTTGGTCGCCGAATGCATGACGATGTGCGCGCCCAGTTCCAGCGGGCGCTGCAGGATCGGCGAACAGAACGTGTTGTCGACCACGACGATCAGGCCGCGCTTGCGGGCGATCGCGGCGATCTGCGCGATGTCCACCAGCTTGAGCAGCGGATTGGTCGGGGTTTCGATCCAGACCATTTTCGTTTCGGGCCGGATCGCGGCTTCGAACGCGGCCGCGTCGCTCAGGTCGACCCAGCTGAAATCGAGACCGGCGGAGCGGCGACGCACGCGCTCGAAGAGCCGATAGGTGCCGCCGTAGACGTCGTCCATCGCGATGACGTGGCTGCCGGAATCGAGCAGCTCCAGGATCGTCGACGTCGCCGCGAGGCCCGAGGCGAAGGCGAAACCGCGCGTACCGCCTTCCAGGGCGGCGACGCAGCGCTCGTAGGCGAAACGGGTCGGATTATGGCTGCGCGAGTACTCGAACCCCTGGTGCACGCCCGGGCTGCTCTGGGCGTAGGTCGATGTCGCGTAGATCGGCGTCATCACCGCGCCCGTGCTCGGATCAGGCGCCTGCCCCGCGTGGATCGCGAGGGTACCAAGACCGGGCTTCCCGGCCCCGCCGTCGGCATGTCGTTCAGTCATTACGTCCTTCCGTCTTTTTCCCGCTAGTGCCGCTAGCATGGGGGGCCGCCGATTCTAGCATCGCCCATGACCCCTCCCAGGCGTTTGCCACCGGACTTCAGCCGCAGTGCAGCGTATCCGCTGTTCGCGTTCGACGCGGCCCAGGACCGGGGCTGGGTGCTGCATTTCGGCGCCGAGGATTACCGGCGGGCGAGCTTTCTCGACCAGCGTGCGCTGGGTCGCCGCGATGTCTCCGGCTGGGCGGTCGACCGCGCCGAACTCTTGGCGGCGCTGGGCCCGTCGGCGCCGCTCCGGGACGTGCACTGGCTGTTCCATATCGGGCATTGCGGCTCCTCGCTGGTGAGCCGGCTGCTGGACCTCGTGCCGGGCGCGCTGGGACTGCGCGAGCCGCTGCCCCTGCTGGCCCTCGCCCACGGTCGCGAGGATCCGCTCGCGCAGCCGTGGGAGGCTCCGGTGCTGGCCCTGCTTGCGCGGGGCTTCGCCGACAGCCGGGCGGTGATCGTGAAACCCACCAGCGTGGTGACGACCATCGCCGACCGCCTGCTGCCGCCGACCGGCCGCGGTTGCCTGCTCTGGGTGGACCTGCACACGTGGCTGGCGACGATGCTGCGCGACGTGCGGCTCATCGAAGGCGCGCTGGCCACCGAACCGCTGCGACTCGCGCGTCAGCCGGCCCTGCCTCCGGCCCAGACCGATGGCGCGCGACTGGCGCGCGCCTGGCTGATCGAACAGTTGCGTTGGCGTTCGTTGGCCCGCGACCCGGCGCTGTCGGGTCGCCTGATCGACCTGGATTTCGCCGACGTGCTGCGCGACCCCGCGCCCACCGTGGCCCGATTGGCCGCGCATTACGGCCTGGATGTACCGGACGACTGGGCGCAGCGCATCAAGGCCTCCGAACTGCTCAGCCGGTATGCGAAGGATGGGGACGCGCATTTCGATGCGAACGCACGCCGGCGCGAGCTGGCGGCGGCGACAGAGAAGCACGCCGACGGGATTGCGGACGGATTGCAGTGGGCGCATACCGCGCTCGACGGCATCGAGGACGGCGCGGAGTTCGTGCCGCGGCTGCGCCCGCAGACGTGATCAGGCCAGGAACGTCGTCATCGCATAGCGCGTGCCGCGTTCCACCGGACGCACTTCGTGCAGCAGCGAGCACGAGAACACCAGCGCGGCACCGGTCGGAGGCGAGAAAAGATGCGGCCCGAACTCGGGATAGCGGAACTCGCCGCCCGTGTACTCGGCCTGGTTGAGGTTCACCGACAGCGCGAACCGTCGGTGCGCGACATCCGGTGTTTCGTTGTCGCGATGCGCGCGGAAGTAACCGGCATTCTCCGGGTAAGCCAGCAGCTTGAACGGATCGCGCCGGCGCACCTCGAAATTGAACACGCGCGCGATTTCCGGCAGCGCGCGTCGCATCAGCCGCTCGTGCATCCGCGCATCGAGTTGCGCATCGCGCGGGATCACTTCGCGGCGCTGCTTGATGTTCGGATCCACCTGCAATCGCTGCTCGCCATCCTGCATCACCAGCACCGCCGACACATCGCCGCCGGCGCAATCCACTTCCAGATGCCGGATCAGCGCCAAACACAGTTCGGGCTCGAAGACGCCGGGGATCTGCAACACCGGCGCGATCGCGATCGTCTCCTGGCCGCGAAACGGGGCGATATCCGCGGCGACCGTCGGCACGACTTCAAGCGGTAGCACCTGCGAAGCCTGCAGTCGAAGGTTCGCATCGGCCTGCCAGAACAGGCCCGTGCCCAGCCCAGCGCACCAACGGGGATCGGCCGCGTATGCGCTCCAGCCCGATGCCGCGCCTTCCGGCGCGGTCGCGCCGACGCAGATCGCGATCACGCCGTCGGGCGGCGAAGGCAGTTGCGACGCCGACGCCGCATCGACCGGCGTAGCCAGCCATAGCGGCCGCCCGGCGAACTCGGCGTGCAATGTGTGACTGTCGCCGTCGGCCGCGCGCAGGCGGACGTCCGGCAGGCGGTCGCCCGGCAACCAGTGCGCGGACGCCGCAGCGTTCATCACTGCACGCGCCTGCGCAGGTAGTTGAGCAGGTCGATGCGCGTGATCAGGCCGATGAACTTCTCGCCGTCGACGACGATGGCGACGTGCCCGCGATCGAACACCGGCAGCAGGGACTCGATCGGCGAACGCACGTCGATCTTGTCGAGCTTGCTCACCATTGCCGTGGACACCGGATCGCGGAAGCGCGACTCGTCGCCATACACGTGCAGCAGCACATCGCTTTCGTCGACGATGCCGACGATGTTGTCGCCGTCCATCACCGGCAGCTGCGAGACGTCGTACAGCTTCATGCGCTGGTACGCGGTGACCAGCAGGTCGTTCGGCCCGACGACGACCGTGTCGCGCTGCGAGAACGGACGCAGGATGAGGTCGCGCAGATCGCCCGTCGACTGGCGCGCGAGGAAGCCGTTGTCGAGCATCCAGTAGTCGTTGTACATCTTCGACAGGTACTTGTTGCCGGTGTCGCACACCAGCGTGAGCACCTTCTTCGGCGTGGTCTGTTCGCGACAGTATTTGAGTGCGGCCGCGAGCAGCGTGCCGGTCGACGAACCGCCGAGGATGCCTTCCTTTTCCAGCAGTTCGCGCGCGGTAAGGAAGCTTTCCTTGTCGCTGATCGCGTAGGCCTTCTTCACTCGCGTGAAGTCGGAAATCGGCGGCAGGAAGTCCTCGCCGATGCCTTCGACCATCCAGCTGGCCGACTTGTCCGACAGCGTGCCGCGGTTGATGTATTCCTCGAGGATCGAACCGACGGGATCGGCGAGGATCAGTTCCGTATCCGGCGACTCCTTCGCGAAGAAGCGCGACAGGCCGGTCATCGTGCCGGAGCTGCCGCAGCCGAACACGATCGCGTCCAGACCACCGATGCCGGCCATCTGGCGCAGGATTTCCGGCCCGGTCCCGAACTCGTGCGCGGCGGGGTTGTCGGGGTTGCCGAACTGATTGATGAAGTACGCACCGGGCGTCTCGCGCGCGAGGCGTTCGGCGAGATCCTGGTAGTAGTCGGGATGGCCCTTGGCGACGTCCGAACGCGTGAGCACGACCTGCGCGCCCATCGCCTTGAGGTTGAAGATCTTCTCGCGGCTCATCTTGTCTGGCACGACGAGGATCAGCTTGTAGCCCTTCTGCTGGGCGACCAGGGCCAGGCCGATGCCGGTGTTGCCCGCGGTGCCTTCCACCAGCGTGTCGCCCGGGCGGATCTTGCCGGCCTTTTCGGCGGCTTCGATCATCGACAGCCCGATGCGGTCCTTGATGGAGCCGCCCGGGTTCTGCGATTCGAGCTTGAGGTAGAGCTCGCAGACGCCGGTGTCCAGGCGCTGCGCCTTGATGATCGGCGTGTCGCCGATCAGTTCGAGTACGGATTGATGGATGCTCATCCGGGCAGTGTAAGAGCCCGGCGTGAAGCGCGGAAAGTCCGCGGCGGTCGAAACCCCGTCCGTCTGCAAATTCGCGCGTTGAAAGGCGCCCGGCGAAGCGGGCGCCTGCGGAAGGAAGAGATCCTTCGCACCGGGGCGGCTGCTGGGCGCAGCCGCCCCGGCTCTCAGGAGACGCAGGCGGAGAGACCGACGAGGAAGTCGCCGCCCGCGGCGAGGAAAGAGGTGGACGTCAGTGGTGTTGCAGGTCGTACATGCGGACCAGGCGGTCCTTCGCAGCCAGTTTTTCGCGCTTCATCTGCGCCAGGGTGATGTCGTCGATCGGTAATACGCCCAGTTCGGCGTCCATCACGCGCTTGTCCAGATCCTTGTGGCGTTGATAGAGCTGCTTGAATTCCGGGTTGGCCTTCATCAGCGCCTCGATCTCCGGCTGCGGTCGTTCTTCGAACATGTAGAGCCTCCTTCAGCGGGTAAGGAAGCCCCGGCGCGTGGCCAGGGCCCGTGCGGAAGGCCCCGCAGACGAAAACGCCCCGGTCGTCGGACCAGGGCGTCGCGCGGGGTCGTGTTGGAGCAACAGGTCGGGGTCGGCGGCCCCACAAGGACCGGCCCCGTACTGACGTGGGGCGGCGGGGTCCTTCGATAGGGGCGTTGACGTCATCGACCGTGCTCATCGCCAAGCGGAAAACAGGCCGCTTGGAGTACTGACCCTACTCTTCCGCCCCGGGGTCGGCAAGGGTGTTTCGGGTGCTATGTGAGCTGCGTCGTGAAGGTCGCGACGGGCGGAAGGCGGTGGAAGGCGCGCTTCCGCACTTATATCGCAAGCTGTTGATTTATATTGATTTACTTGGACTGAACGACGAGCTCGGTCCGGTCGGATTTGCCCGCGCGTCCGGTGACCTGGACCTGCCCCTGGGGCCAGCCGCCGGCGACGAGCGCGTCACGGACCGCCTCCGCGCGGCGCTGCGCGAGTTTCGCGTCGGTCGCGGTGACTTCGACCCGCACGCCAGGCGCGGAGGAGGCCTGCGCGTACGCGGCGACCGTCTTCACGGTGGTCTCCGCGGTCCCGCCCAGGCTCGCCTTGCCGGCGCCGAAGCTGCCCTTCTCGAGCGCGAACACTTCGCCCCGGCCGTCGCGCTTGGAAGCCGGCAGCTTGCCGCCGGTCACCAGTTCGGCTTCCTCGCGGGCCAGTTTGGCCTGGCGATCGCGGGCGGCGTTCAGACGCGCCGCCTGCGCGCCAGCCACGCCCTTCAGGGCCGTCTCGACGTCCTGCATCGCCGCCGCGTCCGCTTCGCTCTGCAGGCGCAGGCGCTCGGCTTCTTCGGCCTGCATCTGGGCCTGCAGGCGCAGGCGCTCGTTCTCGGCCCGGGCGCGGGCCGCATCGCGCTGGCTGGCTTCGACGAGCAACTCGGCACGCTCCCGATCCAACTGGTCGATCTGGCGCTGCATCGCCTGCGTGCGGGCAGACGATTCGGCGACCGCGACGCGGCGCTCGGCGACGTACAGCGCGCCGGGGCGATCGCGCTTGGCCGCCTCGTCGAGCTGGGTGACGGCCTGGCGGGCCTGCAGGCGCTCGTAGGCGGCAAACGTGTTGAGCGTGGAGTCGGCGTCGAGCGCGGTCAGCCGCTGCGAGAGGCGCGCCGCATCCGGGTTATCGGCGGCGATGGCCGTCGAGGCGGCGAACGCGGCGGCCAGGGCGACGCACAGGATCATCGGACGGATGTTCACGGCTGCGCCTCCTGGAGACGGCGGCGCAGCTCTTCGACTTCCGCGCGGCGCTGGTTGAGTTCGGCCGTGGCCAGCGCCTCGCGGCTCCTGGCGTAGGCGAGGTCCGCATCGGCCGCGGCGGCCAGGGACAGGCGGCGCGCCTCGTCCTGGTCGCCGGCGCTCATCGCGGCCTGGGCCTGCGACAGTTCGGAGCGGGCGATGCCCAGTTCCTGCGACGCGTGCTGGTCGGCATCGGCATCCTCCGCGCGGGTGACGGCCTGGCGGGCGGCCGCCAGCTCGCCGGTCGGCGGGGGCAGCGACGCGCACGAGCAGAGTGCGGAAGCGAGAACTGCAGCCAGCAGCGGAAATCGGATTTGTGCGAAGCTTGGGCGCATTGGGGAGGCCGTGCCTGTGATTGATGCCCGGCCATTGTCGTAAAGCCGCCGCCGCGCTTGCAACGGGACCGGTTCCGGGCGTGACGGCGCAAGAATAGGGGTTGCTTGCATGGACATCGGCTATTTCCTGAAGCTGATGACGGAAAAGAATGCGTCGGACATGTTCCTGACGACCGGCGCACCGGTGTACATCAAGGTCGAAGGCAAGCTCTACCCCCTCGGCAACACCGGCCTGCCCCCGGGCATGGTCAAGAAGATCGCCTACTCGCTGATGGACGAGGGACAGGTTCCGCTTTTCGAGCGTGACCTCGAGCTGAACATGGCGCTCGCCCTGCCCGAAGCGGGCCGCTTCCGCATCAACGTGTTCAAGCAGCGCGGCGAAGTGGGCATGGTCATCCGCGCCATCCGCAGCGTGATCCCGTCGATCGAGGAACTGCAATTGCCGCAGGTGCTGAAGGACATCATCATGGCCCCGCGCGGCCTGGTGCTGATCGTCGGCTCGACCGGCTCGGGCAAGTCGACGACGCTCGCGTCGATGATCGATTACCGCAACAGCAACATCTCCGGCCACATCCTCACCATCGAGGATCCGATCGAGTACCTGCACAAGCACAAGAAGTCGATCGTGAACCAGCGCGAAGTGGGCCTGGACACGCACGCCTTCCACAATGCGCTGAAGAACGCGATGCGCGAGGCGCCCGACGTCATCCTCATCGGCGAAATCCTCGATGCCACGACGATGGAGGCGGCTATCGCCTTCGCCGAAACCGGCCATCTGTGCCTGGCGACGCTGCATTCCAACAACGCCGACCAGACGCTGGAACGCATCCTCAACTTCTTCCCGGAAGCGGCGCACAAGAACGTGCTGATGAACCTCGCGCTGAACCTGCGCGCGGTGGTCAGCCAGCGCCTGGTCGTCGGTACGGACGGCCGCCGCGTCCCAGCGGCCGAAGTGCTGATCAACACCCCGCACATCCGCGACCTCATGCGCCGCGGCCAGGTGCACGAGATCAAGCAGGCGATGGAGGAGTCGCTGGAGGAAGGCATGGAGTCGTTCGACCAGTGCCTGTTCCGCCTGTACAAGGAAGGGCGCATCGACATGGAGGAGGCGCTGAAGGCCGCCGATTCCCGCGAAGGCCTCGCCCTCAAGTTCCGCCTGTCCGAAGGCTCGACCGGCGAGCACGATCCCTACGCGGACATCTACGACACGGCGACGCAGTAAGCGTCGTCATTGCGGTAGGCATTCGGCCCGGACGCGCCGCGCATCCGGGCCGAATCGTTTCTGGCGCAGCGTCATGTCGCCCACGTCGTCGGGGCACAGCCGGAGACGTATCGCTGTTTCAGATCGGAAGAACAGGATGCGCCAGTTCTCGCTGACGGCGGGCAGCGCGCAGCGTAAATCCCGGCCGCTGCCAGAGTGACGACTGAGGCGAGCTACGGCCTCACGCCACCGGCGCGTCCGGCTGCTTTTCCGGTCGCGCCGCGTCGAACGCGGGCAATGCGAGGCACGCCTTCTCGATGCGCGTGATGGTCGGGAAGTTCGACAGATCCACTGCGAACCGACGCGCGTTGTACACCTGCGGAACCAGGCAGCAGTCGGCCAGCGTCGGCGAATTGCCTTCGCAGAAGGTTCCGGTGGAAGGATGATCGGCGAGCATCGCCTCCAGCGCGGTGAACCCATCGTGGATCCAGTGCTGGACCCACGCGTCGCGCTCGGGCTGCGGCACGTGCCAGTTGCGATCGAAGTGCTGCAGCACCCGCAGGTTGTTCAGCGGATGGATGTCGCAGGCGATCACCTGCGCCAGCGCGCGGACGCGCTGCCGATCACGTGCGGCGGCCGGCAACAACGGCGGCTCCGGCCAGGTCTCGTCCAGGTATTCGAGGATCGCGACCGATTGCCGCATCACGCGATCGCCATGCTGCAGCACCGGGACAAGTTCCTGCGGATTGACCTGCCTGTACTCCGCCGAGTGCTGTTCGCCGCCGTCGCGGATCAGGTGCACGGGCACCGTTTCGTACGGTAGCGATTTCAGGTTGAGCCCGATGCGAACGCGATACGCCGCGCTCGAGCGCCAGTACGAGTACAACCGCAGATGCTCCGCCGCCATGCCGTTCCCCGCAAACAGATGATGACGGTGCATGGCATCCGCCATGCACCGGTGATGCGTCAGGCGTTGCCGCCCTTCTCGATGCGCTGCTCGATCGCGCCGAACACGCTCTCGCCGTCGCGCGAACGCATTTCGATGCGGACGGTATCGCCGAAGCTCATGAACGGCGTGATCGGCTTGCCGGTTTCCAGCGTCTCGACCGTGCGCTTTTCCGCGAAGCACGAGGCCCCCAGCGACGTGTCCTCGTTGGCGACGGTGCCCGAACCGACGATCGTGCCGGCGGACAGCGGACGCGTCTTCGCCGCGTGCGCGACGAGCTGTGCGAAATCGAACTGCATGTCGACGCCTGCTTCCGGCGCGCCGAACCACTCGCCGTTGATGTGCGTCACCAGCGGAAGATGCACCTTGTTGCCTTGCCAGGCGTCGCCCAGCTCGTCCGGCGTGACGAACACCGGGCTCAGGGCAGAACGCGGCTTGGATTGCAGGAAGCCGAAGCCCTTGGCCAGTTCGTTGGGAATGAGGTTCCGTAAAGACACGTCGTTCACCAGACCGACGAGCTGGATGTGCGACGCGGCCTGCTCGGGGGTTGCGGCCATCGGCACATCGTCGGTAACGACGACGACTTCGGCTTCCAGGTCGATACCGTAGTCCTCGCTCGGCACGCGCACCGGATCGCGCGGCCCATAGAAGCCGGCGCTCACCGCCTGGTACATCAGCGGATCGGTGTAGAAGCTCTCCGGCACTTCGGCTCCACGCGCACGGCGTACGCGCTCGACGTGCGGCAGGTATGCGGACCCGTCGACGAATTCGTACGCGCGCGGGAGCGGCGCGGCGAGCGCGGCCATGTCGAGCTCGAACGCGCCGTCGGCGCGCCCTTCGTTGAGCGCGTCGTACAGCGCGTTGAGGCGCGGCGCGGTGTTCGACCAATCCTCCAGCGCACGCTGCAGCGTCTCGGCAATGCCGGTGGCGCGCACGCCACGTGCGAGGTCGCGCGAGACGACGATCAGCGTGCCGTCGCGGCCGCCTTCCTTCAGAGAACCAAGCTTCATCGAAACTCCCGGATTTCCAGCGCTGCCGCGCGATGGTTTCAATTGTAACGACTGCGCACGACGTGGCCAGACAAGGACCACAACGCAAATCGCCTCCGGATTCTGACATTCCGTCGGCAGCCCGATCAGCGCACGGGCCGCGCCGCTTCAGGGCAACGCAGATCGCAGGCAACAAAAAACCCGCCTTGCGGCGGGTTCCTTGTTTTGTCTGGCAGCCCCGGATGGATTCGAACCACCGAATGTCTGAGTCAGAGTCAGATGCCTTACCGCTTGGCGACGGGGCTATGGGACAGATTGTAACCCAAAAACGATTAGCGCTTCGAGAACTGCGTAGCGCGGCGGGCCTTGTGCAGACCGACCTTCTTACGCTCGACTTCACGCGCGTCGCGGGTCATGAAGCCGGCCTTGCGCAGCTCGGTCTTCAGGGTTTCGTCGTACTCGACCAGCGCGCGGGCGATGCCCAGGCGGATCGCACCGGCCTGGCCGGTGATGCCGCCACCGGCGACGGTGACCACGACGTCGAACTTGTCGGTCGACTGGGTCAGCTCGAGCGGCTGACGCACGATCATGCGCGCGGTCTCGCGACCGAAGAACTCATCCAGCGGACGCTGGTTGACGGTGATGTTGCCAGCGCCCTTGCGCAGGAAAACGCGGGCGGTGGAGGACTTGCGGCGGCCGGTGCCGTAGTTCTGCTGGATTGCCATGGGATGTCTCTAAGAAAGGGTCCGAATCAGAAGTCCAGCGGCTGCGGCTGCTGGGCGGCGTGCGGATGCTCGGAGCCCTTGTAGACCTTGAGCTTGCGGTACATGGCACGGCCGAGCGGATTCTTCGGCAGCATGCCCTTCACGGCGATCTCGATCACGCGCTCCGGATGGCGCTCCAGCGCCTGGGCGAGGGTCTCGGTCTTGAGGTTGCCGATGTAGCCGGTGAAGCGGTGGTACTGCTTGTCCTGCAGCTTCTTGCCGGTGACGGCAACCTTCTCGGCATTGATGACGATCAGATAATCGCCCGTGTCGACGTGCGGGGTGAACACCGGCTTGTGCTTGCCGCGCAGACGGCGGGCGAGCTCGGAAGCGAGGCGGCCGAGGGTCTTGCCTTCGGCGTCTACGACGTACCAGTCACGCTGGACGGTCTCGTTCTTGGCGGTAAAAGTCTTCATGACTGGTCTTTGATGGTGTTCCGGTCGGGCTGGTTCCGTGCTCGCGTCCGGCAGGGCCGGACCGGCGGAACTTCGCCACGCGTTGTCGAGGGGGTAAAGCGAAGAGGCGGAATGATAGCGGGCTGCGCAAGCCCCTGCAAGTCGGCGGGTGCCCCGGCGGCGCTCCCGTCTAGAATTGGCCGATGCCGCCCGCCGCCCACGCGCCCCACCCTGCCGCGCCCGATCCGCTGGTGGCGCTGGCCGATCGCTGCGTCCAATGCGGGTTGTGCCTGCCGGCCTGCCCGACCTACGCCGAATCCAGGCTAGAAGCCGAGTCTCCGCGTGGCCGGATCGCGCTCGCCCGCGCCTGGGCCCTGGGGACCGTCGAAGCGACGCGAATCGGCGAGGCGCATCTGGACCAGTGCCTGGGCTGCCGAAGCTGCGAAGCGGCATGCCCGGCGGGCGTCCAGTATGGTGCCCTGCTGGTCCAGGCGAGAGTCCGCCAGCGACACCGCCGTCCGCCCGGCCGGCGGCAGCGGGCGATCGAGGCGCTGGTCGCCCGCCCTGCACTCCTGCGTCTGTTGTTGCGGGCGTACGGGCGCCTGCATCCATGGCTCCCCGCACGCTGGCGCCTGCTGCCTGCGCCGGCGGAGGCAGGGCCCGGGCTTCCGACATTCGCGCAGGAGGACGCCAAGGTCGCGATGTTCGTGGGCTGCGCGGCCACTGCCTACGAAGCGGGACTTCGCAACTCGGTCGCGCGATGCCTTTCGACGCTCGGCATCCAGGTCGCGAGCCCCCCGGGGCAGACGTGCTGCGGAAGCGTCCACGCCCATGCAGGCGACATCGACGGGGCGCAGCGTCTGGCGCGTCGCAATCGCGCGGCGTTCGCATCGGCCCGCACCGTGCTCACGTTCGCCAGCGGCTGCCACGAAGCCGTCTACCAGTCGCTCGATGGCGAGGCTCAAGCGATCGATGCCGTCGAATTTCTATCCCGCCAGCTGGCCGCCCATGCAGCGCATTGGCGATGGCGCACCCGACCCGAACGCGTCGCGCTGCATCTGCCGTGCACGCAGCGCAATGTCGTGCGCTCGGCAGACACGCTCCGCGCGCTGCTGTCGTCGGTGCCGGGGCTGGAGATCGTCGAGCTGGACGCTGCCGGTTGCTGTGGCGCGTCCGGCACGCAGATGCTGGAGCATCCCGACCGCGCGGCGCGCTTTCGCGCACCGCTGCTGCGACAACTCGGCGAAAGCGGCGCGACGCGGCTGCTCAGCGCGAACCTCGGCTGCCGCCTGCACCTGGCAAACGGCACGGCCGTGCCGGTGCAACATCCGCTGGAGTTCATCGCGGAGCGCATCGAGGCGTTGCCTTCACCGCAGCCGGCGTCCCGCCCCACGTAAACTGCCCGCATGGACACGACCCGCCAGTTCACGACGCTCGACCGCGTCCTCACCGATGCCCAGCGCGCGCTGGACACCGTATTCGGCGCCCCGGGTGCGCAACGCCCAAATCCGTCGCGCGACATCGCGCAGATCGAGCTCGACGACGACGAACGCCGTCACGCGAGCGGCCTGATGCGCATCAACCATGTGGGCGAGGTCTGCGCCCAGGCGCTGTACAGCGGGCAGGCCGCGGTGGCGCGCGATGCGACCACGCGGGCGCACCTGCTCGCCGCCGCGCAGGAAGAAACCGATCACCTCGCCTGGTGCGCCGATCGCCTGCGCGAACTCGACAGTCGCCCCAGCCTGCTCAACCCCGTCTGGTATGCGGGCAGCTTTGCGATCGGCGCGCTTGCCGGACTGCGCGGGGACGGCTGGAACCTTGGTTTCGTGGTCGAAACCGAACGCCAGGTCGAGGCCCACATCGACGAGCATCTGGACTCGCTGCCCGCCGCCGACGCGCGCAGTCGCGCGATCCTGGAGGTGATGAAGGCCGACGAAGCCCGCCATGCCGACCACGCCGAAGCCGCCGGCGCGCGCGTGTTGCCGCCGCCGGTCCCGTCGCTGATGGCCGCGGCGTCGAAGGTGATGAAGGCCGTCGCCTACCGGATCTGATTCGGGATTCGGAATGAGCGTAAAAAAGAAGGGCCCGCACGATGCGGGCCCTTCTCGTTTGCTGTCGCGAATCCGGAATCCGCATAGCGAATTCCGACTCGGCGATCCTCAATCGGCCAGGTTGCGCCCGTGGTAGAGCTCTTCGATCTCGCGCTTGAGCCGCGCCTCGATCTTCATCCGCTCCTTGAACGACAGGTTCTTGGCCTTTTCCTCGAACAGGTAGGTGTCGAGGTCGAACTCCTTCAGGTGCATCTTCGTGTGGAAGATGTTCTCCTGGTAGACGTTCACGTCGATCATTTCGTAGCGCGACTTGATGTTCTTCGCCAGGTAGTCCTGGATCGAATTGATCTTGTGGTCGATGAAGTGCTTCTTGCCCTTGATGTCGCGGGTGAAGCCGCGCACCCGGTAATCCATGATGACGATGTCGGATTCCAGGCTCTCGATCAGGTAGTTCAGCGCCTTCAGCGGCGAGATCACGCCGCAGGTAGCCACGTCGATGTCGGCGCGGAAGGTCGCGATGCCGTTGTCCGGATGGGTTTCCGGATACGTGTGCACCGTGATGTGCGACTTGTCCATGTGCGCGACCACGGCGTCGGAGATGATCTCCTTGCCGGCGTCCTTCTTGTCGATCACCGGCTCCTCGGAGATGAGGATGGTCACCGAGGCGCCCTGCGGGTCGTAGTCCTGGCGGGCGATGTTGAGGATGTTGGCCCCGATGATCTCCGCCACGTCGGTCAGGATCTGGGTCAGCCGGTCGGCGTTGTACGCCTCGTCGATGTATTCGATGTAGCGACGACGCTCGTCCTCCGACGCCGCGAAGCAGACGTCGTAAATATTGAACGAGAGGGCCTTGGTGAGGTTGTTGAAACCTTGCAACCTCAGGCGAGGCAACGGCTTGACCACGGCAGTGAGATCCCGGAAGGGCGGCGAGGGTCGCGATTATGCGGCACAAACCCTTACGGGGGAACGAGCGCGTCCCGCGAGGCGCCCAACGGCGCCCCAATCGCCCGATGCGGCGTGAAGACGGGGCTGAATCTGATTCCCGTCACAGGTTAGAGTCCACGCTAGGTGACGTGCTGCGGCGAATATTTGCCCAACGCGTTACTTCATCCTAAGCTCGACCGATCACACCACCTTAACGACCATGTCCGCAAATCCGGCTGCCACCTCCACCGTCATGCGTCGCACCAACAGCCCGTTGCTGCCGGATGGCGCCACGATCGAACGCTTCCTGGCCCACTGCCACCGCCGTCGCTATCCCTCCCGGACCGACGTCTTCCGCCCGGGCGACCCGGCGAGCACGCTGTACTACATCGTGTCCGGTTCCGTGAGCATCATCACGGAAGAGGATGACGGTCGCGAGCTGGTGCTGGGCTACTTCGGCCCGGGCGAGTTCGTCGGCGAGCTGGGCCTGTTCATCGCCAGCGACCAGCGGGAAGTGATCCTGCGCACGCGCAGCACGTGCGAGCTGGCCGAGATCGGCCATGAACGCCTCTACGACCTGCTGCTGACCCGCCTGTCGCTGGACGCGCCGAAGCTGCTGTACGCCATCGGTGCGCAGATCTCCCGCCGTTTACTGGACACCAGCAGGAAGGCCGGCCGCCTGGCGTTCCTCGACGTGACCGACCGCATCGTCCGCGCCCTGCACGACCTGGCCAAGGAGCCGGAGGCGATGAGCCATCCTCAGGGCACGCAGATCCGCGTGTCGCGCCAGGAGCTCTCGCGCCTGGTGGGCTGCTCGCGCGAAATGGCCGGCCGCGTGCTCAAGAAGCTCCAGGCCGACGGCAAGCTGCACGCGCGCGGCAAGACCGTCGTTCTCTACGGCACCCGCTGAGGCGTGGGCCGCGCCGCCGCACCCGACGACGCCGTGACGGCCCGGGTGCGCCAGGCTGAACTGGGCGATGCCAGCGATGTCGCCCGGCTGCTGGGCGAACTCGGTTATCCCTGCACGCGGGACGAAGCGGCCGAGCGCATCGCCGTCGTCCGCCACGACCCGCGCCAGCACCTGCTGCTGGCGGAAATCGACGGCGACGCCAGCGGACTGATCTCGCTCTACACGCTCTATTCGGTCGTGCACGGCTACGAAGTGGCGCGCATCACCGGCCTGGTCGTCCTGCCCGAAGAACAGGGCAAGGGCATCGGCCGGCGCCTGCTGCGCGAGGTCGAGTCGATCTGCCGCCGCCATGGCGTGCGCCGCATCGAGGTCACCAGCAACGCCAGCCGCACCGAGGCCCATGCGTTCTATCGGCAGTGCGGCTATCTCGATGGATCGATGCGCTTCGTGAAGGCGCTCGGCGACTGACCACGCCACCAGGGGGATACACATGCAGTGCCCGAAATGCAGCTCGCCGATGGAGCCCATCGAGCTCCTGTCCTCCCTGTCGCAGCGCTGCACCCAGTGCAAGGGCTTGTGGCTGACCATGGGCGAGAACCGCCTGTTGAAGGCGGAAGCGGAACGCATCGACACCGGCGATGCGCAGGTCGGCGAACGCTACAACCACGTCGACCGCATCAAGTGCCCGGTCTGCTTCGATCGCCAGCTGGTGCGCATGGTCGACGCCCAGCAGCCGCATATCTGGTTCGAGAGTTGCAGCAACTGCTTCGGGCGCTTCTACGATGCCGGCGAGTTCCGCGACTACGCCGACCACACGCTGCGCGATTTCTTCCTCGACCTCGACGCGCCCGAGCGCGTGTGAGCCGCGGGGCGTTCAGCCCTGTACCGGGTCGCCGCCGCGGTCCTTGCAACCCCAGTTGAGGATCGGCGTCCCCGGCGGCAGGACGCGACGGAACATCGCCACGCGCCGACGCTTGGGATTGACCACCACCGGTTTGCGCGCGGCCTTCAGCAGCGGCAGGTCCGCGCTGCTGTCCGAATACGCGACGGCGATCTGGTCGTAGCCGGCGTCCCAGATCATGCGCATCTTGTTCTCGTGGTGGCAGTGCTCGACGGTGATCATGCCGCCGAGGAACGGCCCGCCGATGCTGCCGATCACAGGCAGGTCCTCGTGCGCGACGAAGTCCAGGATCGCGCGCGCCAGCTCCGGCGATGCGCCGGTGGCGATGATCACCCGGTCGCCCGCGTCGCGATGTTTCTGCAGCACCTTCAGCGCGATCGGCAGCAGGCGCCCTCGGATCTCCCTGGCGTGCTTGCGCACGTACAGGTCGATCAGCCGGTCCATGTCGTGGCGACGGTGCGTGCCGAAGGTGGCGATCCACAGGTAAACGGAGATCGCGTGCCGACGGGTCGGCAACCACGCGATCAGCGGCAACAGCAGCGGCGAGAGCGCGATGGCGGCCGCCACGCGCGCCCAGTCGCGCTTGATCAGCCACAGCACCAGATGGCTGCCCGAATCGCCGTCGTAGAGCGTGTGGTCGAAATCGAACACCACCAGCGGCGCATAGGGACGCTTGCCGGCCGGGGCCTCGCCCGTCGCCGTGACGGCGGCCGCGCCCGGCAGGTGCCCGACGCCTTCGGGCATGGGTCCGGGCGTGCTCATGCGGCGAACAGACGCTGGAGCGCGGCGCCCGGTTCGGCCTCGCGCATGAACGATTCGCCGACCAGGAACGTCTGCACGCCGGCTTCGCGCATCTTCGCGACGTCGCCGCGGGTGGCGATGCCGCTTTCGGTGACGAGCGTGCGATCCCGCGGCACGGCGTCGCGAAGCGCGATCGTGGTGTCCAGCGACACCTCGAAGGTGCGCAGGTTGCGGTTGTTCACGCCGATGAGTTCGCAGTCGGTCTGCAGCGCACGCTCGAGTTCGTCGATGTCGTGCACTTCCACCAGCACGTCCATGCCCAGCTCCATGGCGAGATTGGCCATCTCCACCATCTGGCCGTCGTCCAGCGCGGCGACGATCAGCAGGATCGCGTCGGCGCCGATCACGCGCGCTTCGTACACCTGGTACGGGTCGATGGTGAAATCCTTGCGCAGCACGGGCAGCGAACATGCCGCGCGCGCTTCGCCAAGGTAGAGATTGCTGCCCTGGAAGAAGTCCACGTCCGTCAGCACGGACAGGCACGCCGCACCGCCAGCCTCGTAACTGCGCGCGATCTGCGCCGGGTCGAAGTCCTTGCGGATGAGTCCCTTGGATGGGCTGGCCTTCTTTACCTCGGCAATCACCGCCGCCTCGCCCGCCGCGTGCTTGCGACGGATCGCGTCGACGAAGCCGCGCGTCGGCGGCTGCTGCAGCGCGCGGGCGCGCATGTCTTCGAGCGGCCGCACGCGGCTGCGCTGCTGGATCTCCTCGACCTTGCGGGCCAGGATGGCGTTGAGGATGTCGCTCATGAGGCAGGAGTGAGGATGAAAGAGTGAGCAGCAGGCACGGCGCGCGGGAACGAGGACGCGAGTGCCGCCCGGCGGGAAATCGAGCCCGGCATCACGATCGCATCGCTCACTTCCCCGCCCCCGCTACGCGCCCATACGCGCGTTCGACCTTGGCCACGCGCAGTTCGTAGTGTTCGTACCAGTGCGCGCGACCGTACGCGCGCGTCACGGCGTGTTCGGCGTGCTGGCGCCACGCCGCGATGGCGGCCTCGCTGTCCCAGTACGAAACCGTGATGCCGAATCCGTCCGCGCCACGCGTGGATTCCACGCCCAGGAAACCCGGCTGTGCAGCGGCGAGCTCGACCATGCGTTGCGCCGCTTCGCCGTAGCCGGCGTCGTCGTCTCCGTTGCGGCGCGAGGAAAAGATCACCGCGTAGTACGGCGGCGAGGGCAGACGGGCGAACGCGTCGTCCATCAGGCATCCACCGGTTGGCTGGCGAGTTCGCGCGTGGTCGCGACGAACTCCTCCAGCTTGCGTCGCGCCGCGCCCGAGGCGAGCGCCGAACGCGCGCGTTCGATGCCTTCGGCGATGCTGTCGGCCACGCCGGCGGCGTAGATCGCCGCGCCCGCGTTGAGCGCCACGATCTCGCGCGGCAGTCCGGCTTCGTCGTTCAGCGCCTGCATCAGCAGGCGCTTCGATTCGGCGGCGTCGTTCACGCGCAGGTTGCGGCTGGCCGCCATCGCGATGCCGAAGTCTTCCGGATGCACCTCGTATTCGCGCACGACGCCCTCGCGCAGTTCGCCGACGAGGCTGCCCGCGCCGAGCGAAAGCTCGTCCATGCCGTCGCGTCCCCACACCACCAGCGCGCGCTTCGCGCCCAGTTCCTGCAGCACGCGCACCTGGATGCCGACCAGATCGGGATGGAACACGCCCATCAGGATGCTCGGCGCGCCGGCCGGGTTAGTCAGCGGCCCGAGGATGTTGAAGATCGTGCGCACGCCCATCTCGCGACGCACCGGCGCGACCACCTTCATCGCCGGATGGTGGATCGGCGCGAACATGAAGCCGATGCCGCAGCGCTCGATGCAGCGCGCGACCTGCGAGGGTTGCAGTTCGATCGATGCCCCCAGCGCTTCGAGCGCATCGGCGCTGCCGGACTTCGACGACACGCTGCGGTTGCCGTGCTTGGCGACCTTCGCGCCGGCCGCGGCGACGACGAACATGCTCGCCGTGGAAATGTTGAACGTGTTGGCGCCGTCGCCGCCGGTACCGACGATGTCGACCAGGTGCTCGCGATCGGCGACGTCCACCGGACGCGCGAACTCGCGCAGCACCGTCGCCGCGCCGGCGATCTCGCCGACGGTTTCCTTCTTCACGCGAAGCCCGGTGAGGATCGCCGCGGTCATCGTCGGGGAGACTTCGCCGCGCATGATCATGCGCATCAGCTCGACCATCTCGTCGTGGAAGATCTCACGATGCTCGATGGTGCGTTGCAGGGCTTCTTGCGGGGTGATGGGCATGGCGTGCGGGCGCGGACGTGGCGGAAACGGGGGAAGGCTCTCGGGGCCGATGAAGCGGGAACGATACCAGTTGTCGCGCAGGCGCCGGGCGTAGCCGGCAATCCGCGGTCAGCGTTCGAGGAAGTTCTTCAGCAACGCGTGCCCGTGCTCGGTGAGGATCGATTCGGGGTGGAACTGAACGCCTTCCACCGGATGCTCGCGGTGGCGCAGGCCCATGATCTCGTCGAACGCCGGCGCGCCGCCCTCGCCTTCCACTTCGGTCCAGGCGGTGATTTCCAGGCAGTCGGGCAGCGTCTCGCGCGAAACGACCAGCGAGTGATACCGGGTGGCCTCGTAACCGTCGGGCAGTCCGGCGAACACGCCCCGCCCCTCGTGGCGGATGCGCGAGGTCTTGCCATGCATGATCCGCTTGGCGCGCACGACATCGCCGCCGTACGCCTGCCCGAGGCTCTGATGCCCCAGGCACACGCCGAACACCGGGATGCGCGGCCCCAGTTCGCGGATGACGTCGACCGATACGCCGGCCTCGTTCGGCGTGCACGGGCCGGGCGAGACGACGATGCGATCCGGCGCCAGGGCCTCGATCTGCGCGACGCTGAGCTCGTCGTTGCGGACCACCTTCACCTCGGCGCCCAGCGCCTGCAGGTACTGCACGAGGTTGTAGGTAAAGCTGTCGTAGTTGTCGATCATCAACAGCATCGGCGCGGGCTCGTCATGGGCAGGGACGCAGCGCGATTATCCCGCGCGGCCACGGGCCGGAGGGAGCTTGCGTGCGAAGGAAAGGTGTGGGGCGCGACCGGTGCGGCCGGCGGGGCGTCAGTGCGTGGGGCGGGAAACACTCGGCAGTTCCTTGGACGACATGGAGGGGCGGACGGCAGCCAACGGCCACCATCGCCAACCCAGGTCGGCTTTTCGGAACTGCGGGGAGCGACGCACGATCATGCGCCTACTCTAGCGGCTCGGCCCGCGCGATGCGACCGGTTGTGTCCGCCCGCGGCAGGACCACCCGCACGCGCAGACCGGGGGCCCGGTCGAGCAGCTCGATCCGCCCGCCGTGCCGATGCACGATCGCCCGCACCAGGCTCAGGCCGAGGCCGCTGCCCGGCGTGCCGCGATGGGCCTCCAGGCGCTGGAAGCGGTCGAACACCCGTTCGCGATCGCCCTCGGGAATCCCCGGTCCTTGGTCGTCCACGCACAGTACGGCCGCTGCGTCGCCGCGCAGCGACACGCCCACTTCGCTTCCCTCCGGCGCGTACTTGAGCGCGTTGTCGAGCAGGTTGACCAGCATCTGGAACAACTGGTCGCGATCGCCGCGCACGCGCGCCGGCGTCAGCGCGGGCACGAGGCGCACCGAGCGCTCGGCGCCGATCGGCGTGTACAGCTCCACCGCATCGGCGACGAGGGCGGACAGGTCGAACTCCGGTCCTTCGCTGGCCGCCGCCTGGGCCTCGATCCGAGCCAATCGCAACAGCGCGCCGAACGTGGTGAGCAGGTGATCGGTTTCCTGCACGGCACCGTCGAGCGCGGCGCGCTCGGCGGGCGTCGTGCCGCTGCGGTGCCGGAGGTCTTCCAGCCGGTTGCGCAATCGCGTCAGTGGCGTGCGCAGGTCATGGGCGATGTGGTCCGTCGCGTGTCGTACGCCTCCGAGCAGTTCCTCGATGCGGTCGAGCATCGCGTTGAAGCGGCGTCCGAGGCGGTCGAATGCGTCGCCGCTGCCGTCCAGCGGCACGCGAAGTCCGAGTTCGCCCCCGCCGACCCGTGCGGCGGTGCGATCGAGATGGCCCAGCCGTCGCGATACCCAGCGCGATGTAAGCCAGCCGGCGAGCGCGCCCAGCGTGGCCGCAACCGCCAGCGCGACCAGCGCCGTGCGCAGCATGAGCGCGAGGAAGCGGTCCTGCGATTGCAACCGCAGCCCGGTCACCAGCGTTCCCCCGCCAGGCAACGGCTGCAGCTGCGCGAGCACGCGGCGCGACTGCGCATCACCGCGCGCGGTTTTGCCGGCGAGGTCGAAGGTCGCCCAGCGCGTGCCGGAGGCGGCCTGCATGGCCGGCACGTCGCCGATTTCGGCGCGCCCATCGGCGGCGACCAGCGCATACACGGCGTCGGGATCCTCCGGCGCGTCCAGCCGCTCGCGAAGTTCCTGCACCAGCGCGGCGCGCCCGCCCTCGCGTTCCAGCTGCAACAGGCCCGCGGCATCGGTTCGCACGAGTTCGCGCGCGTCCTGCAGCAGCAGCGTCGACACGGCCACGTGAAGCCCCGCGCCCAGCAGGACGAAGGCGAGCAGGAACGTCCCCATCACGGCAAGCGCCAGGCGCGTACTGGTCGAACGCAATGGACGGCTCATTCGCCGAGCCGATAGCCGGCGCCGCGCACCGTGTGCAGCAGCGGACGCTCGAAGCCGTGGTCGATCTTCTGCCGCAGCCGACTGATGTGCACGTCGATCACGTTGGTCTGCGGATCGAAGTGATAGTCCCAGACGGCCTCCAGCAGCATCGTGCGCGTGACCACGCGGCCTGCCTGCCGCATGAGGTACTCGAGCAGGCGGAATTCGCGTGGCTGCAGTTCGATGCGCTTGCCGGCGCGACGCGCGTCGCGGCCGAGCAGATCCAGTTCGAGATCGCCCACCGACAGGCGCGTGGGTTCGCGCTGCGCCGGGTCGCGCTGCCGGCGCACGATGCTGTCCAGCCGCGCGCTCAGCTCCGAATACGCGAACGGTTTGACGAGGTAATCGTCGGCACCGGCGCGCAGGCCCTCGACGCGATGCTCCACTTCGCCCAGCGCGGTGAGCAGCAACAGCGGCGTGCGGTTGCCGGCGCCGCGCAGCGTCTGCAGCAGCACCAGGCCGTCCAGCGCGGGAAGCATGCGATCGAGCACGATCGCATCGAAGTCCTCGGTCGTGGCCAGGAACAGCCCCTGTTTGCCGTCGCCGGCGTGTTCGACGGTGTGGCCGTCTTCGCGCAGGCCCTTGGCGATGAAGGTCGCGGTATGGGGATCGTCTTCGATCAGCAGGACGCGCATGTGGGCTCCCGAACGCCGAAAAAGGATACCCCGGCGGTGGGGACCGTCGGGGTATCCGCCCGCGTTGCACGGGCTCCGGGGACTGCCGGGCTCAGCTCTTCCTCGCGTCGCTCCTGGTTGCGGGCGCCGCGGCCTTCTTGCCGGCGTGCTTGTGCTTGGAGACCGTGCCCTTGGCCGGGACGGTCGACGACGCCGACGCGGCCGGTGCGGTGCTCGGCGGCGCGGCCAGGGCGGAACCGGCCAGCGCGGTCAGGGCGACGGCGAACAGGGACTTGCGCAGGTTCATGGGTGACTCCTTGGTAAGACGCGGATGACTCGGACGAGGATCTGTGCCGGTCGGGGACTCGCTTCCCGACCGCAGGATCAGACTGCGCCCGCGCGCCTCACCGGAGGATGGCCGGTGGATTAACGATCGGTAATGTTTCGCGCGACTGGACGCATCGATTCCATGCCGTGTCTGCGGCAGTCGCCGGAAGATGGCGGGAAGTCGAAAGGGTTCCGCCTGCGGCGTCGCCCTTGCAGGTGCGCCGTCCTAGGCCGCGCCACTTCCGCGCCGCAGCGGCACCGGCGCGGTGGCGATGCGCGCCTTCAGGTCCGCCATCGTGCCCGGCAGCACGACCAGGTACGTGATCAGCTGCTCCGCGAGTTCCAGCAGCAGTTCGGCGTTGGCCTTGTCGATCGTCGCCTCGTCCTCGAACTGGCGCCCGAACGTGCCGCTGGGCGCAAGCAGCTGCGCGATGTCCTGCAACGGCCGCGACAGATCCACGTCGTGCGGCAGCGCTTCGAGCTTGCGCGTGAGCGACAGCTCGGCCTTCTCGTCGGCGAGCATGCGTGCGGTCAGTCCGCCCAACAGGTGGCGGACGATCAGCGAGCTCGCCCCCCATTCGGCGTGGTTGTAGAGCTTCAGCGCCGATTCGTAGCTGCGTGCGAGCGGCGCGGACATCGCGTGGAGGTGCTCGACGCCCGCCATCGGTTCGCGTCCGCCGAAACCCGGATGGCAATACAGGCCGCCGCTCTTGTTCGTGCCGTCCTCGTCGAGCAGTTGCACGAACAGGACCGTGTGCTCGCAACGGGTGCATTCCAGTTCGCTTGCCGCCAGTTGCCTGCCGTGCTCCTGCCAGGGACGCGCCTCGAAGACGGCCTCCTTAAGGCAATGCGGACAGAGCATTTCGACGGTGCGGGGAAACGTATTGGAAAAACGCGACTGCACGAGCGCATCGTGGACGAGCTGCATGGCCGTCTCCTTCCCGCGTTGTCGATGTCGACGACACCGTGCCCGGCAGTGAAACGTGCCGTTTGTGAACACAACGTTGCGGCCGCGAACGTGCGGCCGCAACGGCGGCGCGGAGTGAATTCGGCGTGAGCGGACTGGCAGTTTCGGCCACGCGATGCCGGGCATCGCGGTGGCGAAGGCGCTTACAGGCCGCGGGCGGCCTGCGCGACGGCGCGGAAGAGCGCGCGGCCCTTGTTCATCGTCTCCTCCCATTCCATCGCGGGATCGGAGTCGTACACGATGCCCGCGCCGGCCTGCACGTACAGGCGGCCGTCCTGGATGACGGCGGTGCGGATCGCGATCGCGGTGTCGGCATCGCCGCTGCGTCCCGGTTCGCCCCAGCCGAGGTAGCCGATCGAACCGGCGTAGACGTTGCGGCGGATCGGCTCCAGTTCGCGGATCACTTCCAGCGCGCGGATCTTCGGCGCACCGCTGACCGTGCCGGCCGGGAACGTCGCGCGCAGCACGTCGGCATAGCTCAGGCCGGGCTTCAGCGTTCCGGTGACTTCGCTGACGATGTGCATGACGTGGCTGTAGCGTTCGATCACGAACTGCTCGCCGACCTCCACCGTGCCCGGTTGGGACACGCGCCCGACGTCGTTGCGGCCGAGGTCGATCAGCATCAGGTGCTCGGCGCGTTCCTTCGGATCGGCGAGCAGCTCGGCTTCCAGTTCCGCGTCGCGTTCGGGCGTGTCGCCGCGCGGGCGCGTGCCGGCGATCGGCCGCACGGTGACCTTGCCGTCCTGCAGGCGCACGAGGATTTCCGGCGAGGAGCCGACCACCTGCGTGCCGCCCACGTCGAGGTAGTACATGTACGGCGAAGGATTGAGTGCGCGCAGAGCGCGGTAGACGTCGACCGGTCGCGCCTTGAACGGCACCGACAGGCGCTGGCTCAGCACGACCTGGAAGATGTCGCCGGCGCGGATGTATTCCTTCGATTTCTCCACCGCGTCGATGAAACCCTCGCGCGTGAAGCCGGAAACGAAATCGCCTTCGTCGAGCAGCCGCCCTTCCAGCGTTTCCGGATATCCCGGTCCGCCCTGACGCAGGCGATGCACGAGTTCGTCCAGCCGCCGGTTCGCGCGCGCCATCGCGCGCGGCTCGGACGGATCGGCGTGCACGATCAGGTACAGCCGTCCCTTGAGGTTGTCGAACACCGCCAGCTCGTCGCTCTGCATCAACAGGATGTCGGGCGTGCCGAGTTCGTCGGGCTTGTCGCCGCCGGCCAGGCGCGGCTCGATGTACTGGATCGACTCGAATCCGAACCAGCCGACCAGGCCGCCGGTGAAGCCGGGCAGGTCGGGAATGGTCGGCACGCTGTGCATCGCGCGCAGCCGCTCGACTTCGGCGAAGGGATCCTCGACGACGCGGCTTTCGACGAGTTCGCCGTCCTCGGTCACGAACAGCGTGTGCCCGGCGAACGCGTACACGCGTCGCGCCGGCAGGCCGATGATCGAGTAGCGGCCGAAGCGCTCGCCGCCTTCGACCGATTCGAACAGATAGGTATGCGGCCCGTCGGCGAGCTTGAGGTAGACCGACAGCGGGGTGTCGAGGTCGCTCAGGACCTCGCGCACGACGGGAACGAGCGTGTGGCCGTCAGCGGCCTTGGGCAGGAAGGGATCGGAGGTCACGCGGCATTTCCTTGGGATTCGATGGGAGGCGGGCGGCGACGCATGGTCGCCATCGCCCCTCCGCACCGAGGCGGAAATGCGGAATCGTCGGGAGGTCGGGCAAGCGGCTCATCGCCGCTACTGTACCGGCTCAGCGCAGGGCGAGGCGAGCCGGCGCGAGCAGCGGGCAGTGTTCGGGCAAGTGCATGCGCAGGCGCGCGGGCACGCAGGCGATGTCGAAACGCCGCGCCTGCACCGGCTCGCCGTCGAGGTTGAGCGCCATCGGCTGTTCGGCCTCGACCATCACGGCGCGCATGCGGGCGCGCTCGGCGACGCGTTCGAGCGCGGCGCTGCGTCCTTCGCGCATCAGCGTGGCGACGGTGGTGGCCATTTCGCCTTCGAGTTCGGGGATGACGGTGAGGTCGAGCAGGCCGTCGTCGATGCGCGCATCCGGACACAGGATCTGCCCGCCCCCCGCCTGCCGTCCGTTGCCGAGGCCCAGCGCGATCAGCGCGCCCCGCCAGTCGAAACCTTCGCCATGCACGTGCGCGGCGATGGGATCGATGCGCCCCATGCGCGCGATGCCGGTGACCAGGTAGGCCAGTCCGCCGAGCAGTTTCTTCAGACCGTCGTCGGTCTCCACCGTGACTTCCGTGCCGAAGCCGCCGCTGGCGAGGTTGATGCACCAGTGGCGCGTGCCGTCGGCTTCCACGCGCAGCAGGTCGATCGCGTGCGCCTTCGTGGTGGAGATCAGCCGCAACGCTTCGTGTGGCCCGGTCGGAATCGTCGCCGCAGTCGCGAAGTCGTTCGCCGTGCCGAGCGGCATCGCCGCGAGCGCGGGAAGCGTGTCGGCATCCTCATGGTGTTCGGCGAGCGCGCCGGCGACTTCGCCCAAGGTTCCGTCGCCGCCGCCGGCGATCACGCATTGCACGCCGTCGGCGATGGCCTCGTCGACATAGCGCTGCGCGTCGCCGCGCTCCCAGGTCAGGCGCACGTCCAGCCTCGTGCCCTCGGCGCGCGTCGCGCCGACGGCGTCGCGCACCGCGTCGTCGCCTGCGGACTTTCCGTTGAGGATCAGGCGCCAATGCTTCGCCATGGTCGTGCTGATGAGGGCCCGAGCGCAGGCTAAACACTTGCCGCGTGAGCGTTCGTGAACAGGCAACGCGCGTGGCGCGTCGATCGCGTCACACCTCCGTCATCGAAGGACCGGAGAATCAGAGGCCATTCCCAGGGACGACGGATGGAGGCGGGATTGCCTCCAAGCATTCCGCGGCAGGCCAGCGATGGCCTGCCGTTTTCGTTGGATGCGGCGCCGTCAGCGCAGGTCGTTATCGGCGATGACCACGCCGTCCTCGTCCGCGCACAGCCAGTCGCCGGGGCGGATGCGCACCCCGCCGAACTCGACCTCGACATCGCGTTCGCCCGCGCCGAGCTTGTCGGTCTTGCGCGGGCACGTGCCCAGCGCCTTGACCCCGAGCGCGAGGCTGGCGATGGCATCGCTGTCGCGGATCGCGCCGAACACGATCACGCCCGCCCAGCCGTTTTCAGCGGCCTTGCCTGCCAGCAGGTCGCCGATCATCGCCCGGCGCATCGAACCGCCGCCGTCGATCACCAGCACCCGGCCCTGCCCCGGCTCGTCCACCGCTTCGCGCACGCGCGAGTTGTCTTCCATCGCGCGGATCGTGCTGACCACGCCGTTGAACGCGATGCGGCCGCCGAAGTCCCGCAGCGGCAGTTCGAGCACGCGCACCTGCGCGTCGTGGAGATCGCACAGGTCGCAGGTCTTCATCCGCGCACCTGCGCGACGGCGTCCTTCATGCGCGCGATGACGTCGGCGTAGTCGCTGGCGTTGAAGATCGCCGAGCCCGCGACGAAGGTGTCCGCGCCGGCCGCCGCGATCTCGGCGATGTTGTCGGCCTTCACGCCGCCGTCGATTTCCAGGCGGATCGGCTTGCCGGTCGCATCGATCATCCTGCGCACGCGCCGCAGCTTTTCGAGCGCGGACGGAATGAAGCTCTGCCCGCCGAAGCCGGGATTGACCGACATCAGCAGCACCATGTCGAGATCGTCGATCACCCAGTCGAGCACGTCGACCGGCGTGGCCGGATTGAGCACGAGGCCGGCCTGGCAGCCGTGCGACCGGATCAGCTGGATCGTGCGGTGCACGTGCGCGCTCGCTTCGGGATGGAAGCTGATCATCGTCGCGCCGGCCTTGGCGAAGTCCGGCACGATGCGATCGACCGGTTCCACCATCAGGTGCACGTCGATCGGCGCGGTGACGCCGTGCTTGCGCAGCGCCTCGCACACCATCGGCCCGATGGTGAGGTTGGGGACGTAATGGTTGTCCATCACGTCGAAGTGCACCCAGTCGGCACCCGCCTTGAGCACGTTGTCCACTTCCTCGCCCAGTTTGGCGAAGTTGGCCGAGAGGATGGACGGGGCGATGACGGTGGATTGCATGGGGGATTCTCGAGAGGCGTGAACGGGGAAGCGGAATCGGGGGGTGATCGGAATGGCGAGGCGGGAGGATGGCGGCGCCTGATGGGTCCGCTTGCGTCATCGCGCCTGCCGCGCCCGCTTCACCTGCGCCTGCGCAGCGTCTTGATGCGGTCGTAGGCCTGGTTGATCTCGCGGGCGCGGGCTTCGGCCTGTTCGCGCAACTCCGCGGCGGCGCCGGCCATGCGGTCGGGGTGGTACTGGGACATCAGGCGGCGGTAGGCCTGGTCGATCTCGGCGTCCGTGGCATCCGACGTCAGGCCCAGCGCGGCATACGGGTTGTCCCGGCGCAGCTTGAACCAGTCCGTGTCGAACGCGTGGCCGACCAGCAGCCCGATGAGGGCGCCGAACAGGGGATTGGTGCGGAACAGCGCGGCGCCCGCGAAGAACCCCAGCAGCTTGCCGTACCAGCGTTTCATCGTCCTCCCCGCGGGGTCGCGGTCGCCCGTTTAGGTCCGTCGACAGTGTACCTGCACGCCGCCGCCGGCCGGCGTACACTGGCCGGCCCTGTCGCGCACGCGCGCGAGGCAAGGCGAGCGTCGGGCGGGGACTCCATCGCACCCATCGGGGATTCCTGCGTTGTCCACGACCCTGCTCCAGTCCGATCTTCCCGGCCTCCACCTGCGCCATCGCGGCAAGGTCCGCGACGTCTTCGACCTTCCCGCCGACCGGCTGCCGGCCGGCGCCGGCGAAGGCCCGCACGCCGGCAACGGCGAACACCTGCTGATCGTGGCGACCGATCGCCTCTCGGCCTTCGACGTGGTGCTGCCCGACCCGATTCCGGGCAAGGGCGAGATGCTCTGCCAGATCAGCAATTTCTGGTTCGGCAAGACCGACCACATCATCCGCAACCACCTCACCGGCATCGACGTCGCCTCCGTGCTGCCCGAGGGCGTGGACGCGGCGCTGTACGGCAAACGCGCCGTCGTGACGAAGAAGCTCAAGCCCCTGCCGGTGGAGTGCATCGCGCGCGGTTACCTCATCGGCAGCGGCTGGAAGGATTACCAGCGCACCGGCCGCGTCAGCGGCATCGCGCTGCCCGATGGCCTGCGCCAGGCCGAGCAGTTGGCCGAGCCGATCTTCACCCCGTCGACGAAGGCCGCGGTCGGCGACCACGACGAGAACATCGACTTCGACACCGCCGTGCGCACGGTCGGCGCCGACCTGGCCGAACAGGTGCGCGATGCGACGCTGCGCCTGTACAAGTTCGCCCGCGATTACGCCGCGCAGCGGGGCATCATCCTGGCGGACACGAAGTTCGAGTTCGGCCTGGACGCGGACGGGCGGCTGTACGTGATGGACGAGATGCTGACGCCCGATTCGTCGCGTTACTGGCCGGCCGACGAGTACCAAGTGGGCACGAGCCCGCCGAGCTACGACAAGCAGTTCGTGCGCGACTACCTGGAGACGCTCGACTGGGACAAGACGCCGCCCGGCCCCAACCTGCCGGCGGAGGTCATCGAACGCACGCGCGCCAAGTACGCCGAAGCCCTGATGAAGCTGGCGGGCATCTCGGTCGACTGAGGCCCGCCGCCCCGCGAGGGTCGGAGCGCCAAGCCGCTCCGATCCCGCTATCCTCCTCCCATCCGCGCCGCGGGCGCGGACCGCCATGCGCCTTGGGAGGGGTCGACATGAATACCGCCGCCGAATCTTCGCCGCACGCCACGCAGCGCCCGATCGACCGCTGGTTCGCCCACTACTCCGCCGACCATCGCAACCCGACCAACCAGCGTATCCACGTGATCTGCGTACCGGCGATCCTGTGGAGCGTCATCGCGCTGCTGTGGTGCATTCCGACGCCGGCGTCGTGGATGAACGACGGCTTCTGGGCGGGCGTGGCGATGCTCGCCACGGTGCTGTTCTATTACCGCGCCTCGCGGATGCTCGGGCTGGGCATGCTCGCCGTCTACGTGCTGATGGGCCTGCTCACCAAGTGGATCCACGACACCTACGGCACTTCCACGCTGCTGTGGCTGGGCGTGGGTGTGTTCGTCGTCGCGTGGATCGGCCAGTTCATCGGCCACAGCGCGCGCTACGAGAACAAGCGCCCGAGCTTCCTGACCGACCTGACCTACCTGCTGATCGGCCCCGCGTGGGTGCTGTCGAAGCTGTACCGCCGGATCGGGCTGCGTTACTGAGCCCTCACAGCCGGTAGTGCTCCGGCCCGATCAGGTCCACGCCGCACTCCAGCCGTTCGAGCCAGTCGAGGAAGCGCTCCATTGCGTCCCCGCGCATCGGCAGACCGTGCTGCGGCACGATCATCGTTGGCGCGAGCTCCCGCACCATCCGCGCCCACAACCGCGTCGCGCGGTTGGACGCCATGTACCGCCGGTGGAAGCCCTCCATCCGTGGCACGTGGGCCTCGAAGTCGTCGACGAACGCGTACGGCGTGCGGCTCGGAACCATCGAGGCGCCGACGTCGCCGGAGAACAGGATGCGGCTGACGGGGTCGTAGAAGCTGAAGTTGCCCACCGAATGCAGGAAGTGCGCCGGCAGCGCGCGGACGAAGCTGTCGCCCATCGGAACGTGCCCGCCTTCGTCGGGCAGCAGGCGATAGCGGTCACTGCCCGCATTGCGCAGGTACCCGGGCACGACGTGTGGCACGAAGCGGCCCCACAGCTTCGAACAGACGACGGTCGTGTTGGTGTACAGCAGCCACTTGTCGACCGAGCCGATGATGTCCGGATCCTGGTGGGAACACAGCAGCCAGGTGACGTCGGTCGGCGCGACGAACTCCCCCATCGCCAGGATCAGCGGGTTGTACAGCAGCGCGCCGCCCGGATCGAGCAGCGCGCTCTTGTCCCCATGCTGGATGAGGAACTGGTTCGCCTGCACGCCGTCGTCGCCGCGCACCAGGTCGCTGAAGGCGATGCACCGGTGGCCGGGCTGCTCGAACAGGATCGTCGCCATGGTCTACCCCTTTGCACAAGTGGGCGACTGTAGGAACACCACCAGCTTGCGCGCTTGAGCCGGATCAAGCCGCCACGGACATCGCACCGCGGGCGCGGTCTGGTCGCACTCACGCCCAAGCGACGACAATGGCGGCACCGGGCGCCTCTTCCATCCCCGCGTCCGTGGAGTGCCATGTCCCCCCGCGATCTCCTGTTGGTCCTCCTGGTCGTCGTGGCCTGGGCGGTGAACTTCCTGACCTCCGCGCTCGCGATGCGCGAAATACCGCCGTTCCTCTTCACCGCGCTGCGCTTCGCGCTCCTCGCGCTGCCGCTGGTGTGGTGGGTGAAGCGGCCCGCGCCGGGGCAATGGCCGCGCCTGGCCGCGGTGTGCCTGTGCATCGGCGTGCTGCATTTCGGCTTGAGCTTCACCGCGCTGAAGCTCGCGGGCGACCTTTCCTCGCCGGCCATCGTCATGCAGAGCTACGTGCCGATGACGACGCTGCTGGCGTGGTGGTGGCTGGGCGAGCGCTTCGCGTGGCGCACGGGACTCGCGATCGGGATCAGCTTTGCCGGCGTGCTGGTGCTCGGGCTCGACCCGACGGTGATGGACCATCCGATGTCGTTGCTGCTCATGCTGGTGTCGGCCGCGTTCCTCGCCGTGGGCACCGTTCTGATGAAGGGCCTGCGCGGGATGGACGTCTACAGCCAGCAGGGCTGGACCGCGGTCTTCAGCGTGCTGCCGCTGCTGGCGATCAGCGCGGTGCTGGAACCCGGCGCGATCGCGACCCTGCCGCAGTGGAGTGCGGTCGCCTGGGCGGGCGCGCTCTATGCCGCCTTCGTCTCCTCGCTGCTCGGCCACGGGCTGTACTACGTGCTGGTGCAGCGCTATCCGGTCGCCCGCGTGATGCCGTGGCTGCTGCTGGTGCCGGTGCTGGCGATGGGACTGGGCATCGCGTTCTGGGGCGACCGCCCGGGCCCGCGGCTGCTGATCGGCGGCGCGATGGTGCTCGGCGGCGTGCTGCTGATCGCGCTGCGCGCGCTGAGCCGCCAGCGACCGGCGCCGCCGGCCGAGGAGATCTAGTCAGCCCTCTTCGCTGCCCCGCGGTTGGAACATCTGCGCGCGCGGTCGGAACGCCCGCGGTGCGTAGCCGAAATCGCGATGCGCGGGCCCCATGTCGAACGTGAGATCGCTGCGCATGCGGCGCACGGCGGCCTCGCCCAGCCCGGTCGCGCGGCCCGTGAGCTGGGCCACGAACAGCGCCGCGTTGAACACCGGCGACGGCAGTTCGATCAGCTTCGGCGGGGGCGTCAGGCACGCGAGCACGCGCGCCACCATCTCGCGATAGGTCAGCGTTTCGCCGCCAGGCAGCGCGTAGGTCTGCCCCGACGTCGCGGGCGTGTTGGCGCAGGCGAAGGCGGCGGCGGCGAGATCGTCGGCATGCACCGGCTGACGCAGGCCGTTCGCGCCGCGCGGCAGCGGGAACCGTCCCCAGCGGCTGGCGAGGTCCGCGATGCGCGTGAGCGTCGCGTCGCGCCCGGCGCCATAGATCAGCGTGGGCCGCAGCAGCGTCGCGCTCGCGCCGCGTTCGGCCGTCGCGGCGAACACCGTCTCCTCGCCCTCGCGCAGGCGTCGCGCGACGTCGCGCTCGGCGGCATCGGCCGAACCGCGCTTCACCTCCACGCTGGTCGAACCGAACGCGATCACGCGCGGGCATTCGATCCGCGAGGTCGCATACCAGTTGGCGAAGCCGTCGAGCGGACCGCAGCTGAAGATCGCATCGGCCCGCGTCGGCAGGCCGCGCGCCGTGGGAAGTTCGCCGCGGCGCCATTCCAGGCCGGGCTCGTCCGACTGCTCGGAACGCGACAACGCGGTGACGCGCCAGCCGTCGCTGCGCAGCAGTCCTAGCAGGGGAAAACCGATCTGTCCGGTCGCGCCGAACACCAGGGCGTGGCGCATCGGTCAGCTCGCACGCGTACGCGGAGCGAGCGAGGCCGACGACCGGCGGCCCACCAATGACACATTGGGCAAACAGTAATAGCGCATTGGGCGAGTATATCGACCAGTGCGACATATTCGCCTTTACGCAAAGCCATCTTTTTGCTTAACGCTCGGATCATCGCAACCCAGGCGTGCATCGACGAACGCCGTTTCGGCGCCAAGCCGCCGGCCACCGGCTGCGCTTGACCGCTGAGGAGGGTTGCCCGGTCCAGCCTCAGTTCTTGTGACTCGAAGGCAGCGTCGCCCTCAACCATCCCCAACCCACCACCGCCGACAGCACCGACGCCAGCAGGACGCCCAGCACCGCCGAGCCGTACGCCTCGGTGTCGTGATAGGCGAGCGATGCGATGAACAGGCTCATCGTGAACCCGATGCCGCACATCAGCCCGAGCCCGACCATCGCACGCAGGCCCATCCCCTCGGGGAAACGCGCCCAACCCAGGGCGCGCATCAGCATCGCCGCGCCGACGATACCGACCGGCTTGCCGATCACCAGGCCGAGCACGACGCCCATCGGCAATGGTGCGAGCAGATGCTCCAGGCGCATCCCGTCGAGCACGCGACCGGCATTGGCGAAGGCGAACATCGGCAGGATGGCGTAGGCGACCCACGGATGCAGCGCGTGTTCGAGCTGTTCGAGCGGCGAATGCGGGTGCGAGTCGAGCGCCTCGTTGGCATGCCGGCCGTGCGGGATCATCAGGCCGGTCACCACGCCGGCAAGGGTCGCGTGCACGCCGGATTTGAGCACGCACACCCACAGCACCACGCCGAGCACGAGGTAGGGCCCCAGCCGCATCACGCCGCGCCGGTTGAGCAGCCACATGCCGGCGATGGCCCCCGCCGCCCACACCAGCGCGGTAACCGACAGGCCGTGCGAATAGAAGAACGCGATGATCAGGATCGCGATGAGGTCGTCCACCACCGCGATCGTCGACAGCAGCAGCTTCATGCCCGTCGGCACGCGCGAGCCCAGCAGCGCGAGCACGCCCAGGGCGAAGGCGATGTCGGTCGCCGTCGGCACCGCCCAGCCGCGCATCGCCTGCGCATCGTGGTGGTTGAGCGCCACGAACAGGCTTGCAGGCACCACGACGCCCGCCGCCGCGCACACCATCGGCAGCACGAGCTGCGATCGGCTGGCGAGCTGGCCGGTGAGCGCCTCGCGCTTGATCTCGAGCGCGACGAGCAGGAAGAACACCGCCATCAGCCCGTCGTTGATCCACAGCAGCAGCGGCTTGGCGATATCGAGCGCGCCCACGCGCACCTGCACCGGCAGCTCGCGGAAGCCTTCGTAGTACGACACCAGCGGCGAGTTCGCCGCGACCATCGCCAGCAACGCGGCGGCGATCAGCACGATGCCGCCGGCGGCTTCGAGGCGGAAGAATTCGGCCAGGCCCCGCAGCGCTCGCGGCGAGGGCGGGGTCGTCTCGTGTCGGGAGTGCGTCATCGCCGAAGTATATCGGTCGATGCGGCGTGCACCGGCCGCGCTCGCCGCATGAGCCTAGTGCATCGTGAGCAGCTCGAACGCGACCCAGGCCAGGAACGCGATCACCAGCCCCGCGCCTTCGCCCTTGCTGATGTGCAGATCGCCGCGCAGCATCGGATAGAGCATCAACCCGAACACGCAGGCCGCGGGCAACTCGAACATCACGAACGACGCCGGGAACGCGACGGAACCGCCGATCGCGGCCATGCCGCCGATCACCACCAGCAGGTTGAACAGGCTCGAACCGATGACGTGGCCGACCACGATGTCGCCATGGCCCTTGCGCGCGGCCGAGATCGCCGCGGCCATCTCCGGCAGGGCCGTGCCGATGGCGACCGGGATCAGGCCGGTGAGCAGCGGCGCCATGCCGATGCCCTCGCCGATCGTCGGTGCACTGCGCACGATCATGCGCGAACCGAAGTACAGCAGCGCCGCGGCGACGGCGAAACGGAGGAGGTTGACCCACAGATCCGTGCTGGTGCGGGCAAACGCGGCGATGGCGTCCTGCAGTTCGGGCGATTCGCGGCGCGTGCGGAGGGCGGCGAAGGTCACCACCGCGACGAACGCGACCAGCAGGACGATGCCCTCCACGCGCGTCAGGGTGCCATCGGCGCCGAGCAGCATGGCGAGCAGCGTACCCACCAGCAAAGTCAGCAACAGCGGCGACAGCGCGCGCCAACGCACCGTCAACGGCGCTACCAGCGCCGCCGCGCCGAGCGTCAGGCCGACGTTGGCGACGTTGCTGCCGACCGCATTCCCCAGCGCGAGCGCCGGCTGGTCGCGCGCTACGGCCTGCCAGTTGACGGCGAGCTCCGGCAGCGACGTGCCGAATGCCACCAGCACCAGGCCCGCAACGAAGGGCGACGCGCCCAGCCGCTGCGTGAGGCCCGACGCGCCCTTCACGATCGAGTCGCCACCCAGTGCAAGCAGCACCAGCCCCAGGACGAACCAGCCTATGGCCTCGAGCATCGTGTCCCCCTCCACGTTCTCATTCCTGGATTCTATGCCCGAGACGACGCACGGCGTACAGAACGCCGTCTCAGGAACAGCCTTCCACGTAATCGACCTGCGGCGGTTCGCCGATGCGCCACGCGGTCACGCGGCCGGTCGCATCGGTCTCGAACAGCACCACGCCGGAGCCGCCGCCGGGATTCGGGACGCGCAGGTAATGGCCGCCCTCGACGTATTTGTGGTTCTGCACCTGCACGTGGCCCGCATACAGCCGCTGTATATCCTGCGTCGTCATGCCCACGCGTCCGCCGCCGGGCGCTTCGATGTCCGGCGCGTCCACGTCGATGCGGACGAAGCGCGCATCCTCGAACATGAAACCGATTCGGTAGCCGTGCTGCGAGCGTGGCTGCGGCAGCAGGTAATAGCAGCCGGCCGGCGTGTCGGGTTTCGGGCCGTCGAGCGCCTTGCCCCACGCCATGCGGACCTGTTCCTCGTCGGCACCGAACGGTGCCGGACCGAAGCCGGCATAACCGATCGCGCCCGGCGCGGGCATCGCGCCCGTGGCGATCGGGTTGGAAGCGGGAGCCGGTGTGGACGCAGCGGCGGCGGGCGCCGCTTCTGTCGGAGCTGGCGCTTGCGCCGCGGGCGGGGGCTGCGACGATCCACGTTCGCCACAGGACGACAGCGCCAGCATCAGCACCGCCGCGATCGCGATCCTCATCGCACAAGCTCCCGCACGAACGACTGGCCGGCAGCCTACTCCGAAACGACGTCAACGGCGTGCAAACGCACGCGAACCTCAGCGGCCGGCATCGAAGTGCTTCTGCAATCCCGCCCAGCAGGCCTGGTAATCGCGCTGGCGATGTGCGGCGTCCAGCGCCTGCTTCGTCGGGCGGATCACGGCGCGCGTTTCGAACATGAAGGCCATGGTGTCCCGGATGACGTCCGGCTTCGACAGATCGGCCGCACTCGCCTTCTCGAACGTCGCCGCATCCGGGCCATGGCCCGTCATCGAGTTGTGCAGCGATGCGCCACCGGGCACGAACCCTTCGGCCTTCGCATCGTAGGCACCGTGCACCAGGCCCATGAACTCGCTGGCGATGTTGCGGTGGAACCACGGCGGACGGAAGGTGTCCTGCGCGACGAGCCATCGCGGCGGGAAGATCACGAAGTCCATGTTGCTCGTGCCCGCCGTGTCGCTCGGCGAATGCAGCACGAGGAAGATCGACGGGTCGGGATGGTCGTAGGAGATCGAACCGATCGTGTTGAACAGGCGCAGGTCGTATTTGTACGGCGCGTAGTTGCCGTGCCATGCGACCACGTCGATCGGCGAATGGCCGATGTCGGCGCGCCACAGGTGCCCCTGGAACTTCGCGACGAGTTCGAAGTCGCCCTCGACGTCCTCGTAGGCGGCGTTCGGCGCGAGGAAATCGCGCGGATTGGCCAGGCCGTTGCTGCCGATCGGGCCCAGGTCCGGCAGCCGCAGCATCGCACCGAAGTTCTCGCACACGTAGCCGCGCGCTTCGCCGTCGGGCAGCGTCACCGCGAAGCGGATGCCGCGCGGGATCACCGCGATCTCCTGCGGCTCGACATCGAGCACGCCCAGTTCGGTTTCGATGTGCAGCCGGCCCTGCTGCGGCACGATCAGCAACTCGCCGTCGGCGTCGTAGAACCAGCGGCCGCGCATGTCGCGGTTGGCGGCGTACACGTGGATGCCCACGCCGTTCTGCGACGCGGGGGACCCATTGCCGGCCATGGTGAACAGACCGTCGACGAAATCCACGCCTTCGGCCGGCATCGGCAACGGGCTCCAGCGCAGCTGGTCCGGCGAGATCGGCGCGTCGTCGAATTCGTTGTGGAAGCGCGATGCGCCCGCGCACGCCGCGAACGCGCCGTGCATCGCCGCGGGACGGATGCGGTACAGCCAGCTGCGACGGTTCGCGTGGCGCGGCGCGGTGAACGCGGTGCCGGAGATCTGCTCGGCATACAGCCCGTGCGCGACACGCTGCGGCGAATTGCGCCCGACCGGCAACGCGCCGGTCACCGCCTCCGTCGCGAACTCGTTGCCGAAACCGGATTGATAGCCGTTGCTGGTGATGGTCATGACGGATCCGCCTTTGCTTTGAGCCCCTCTCCCCCGGGAGAGGGGTTGGGGTGAGGGCCGGGGCGTCCGGATGGTTCCAGATCGCCTCGAGCACCGCGTCCAACTGCTGAAGAACTTCGTTGCTGCCGGACCGGAGGATCGCAATTCCCCTTGCACGCAGGAAGATGGTGCGAGTCGCATCCGATCCGACCGCGTGCTGCGAACCATCGATCTCGATGGCCAGGCGCGCACGTTCGCAATAGAAATCGAGAACGTAAGGCGGCACGGGATGTTGTCGGCGAAACTTGAAACCGCCAAGTTGGCTTGCACGCAGCCGCCGCCACAAGGCGCGCTCCGAATCGGTCATGCGATCTCGAAGACCCCGCGCATTGGACCGGGCGTCAGTCGGCAGCGGTGGTTTCGGCATTCCGGGCTTCCCTACCCTCACCCCAACCCCTCTCCCGGAGGGAGAGGGGCCAAACCCCGCGGCAGCAGGGCATGTCGGTCGCGCTTACAACACCCCGCGCCGCATCTGGTCGCGCTCGATGCTCTCGAACAGCGCCTGGAAGTTGCCTTCGCCGAAGCCCTCGTTGCCCTTGCGCTGGATGATCTCGAAGAAGATCGGGCCGATCGCGTTCTGGGTGAAGATCTGCAGCAGCTTGCGCTGGTGCGTCTCGCGGTCGGCGTCGATCAGGATCTTGTTCTTCTGCAGGCGCGCGACGTCCTCGTTGTGGCCGGGCACGCGCTGGTCGATCACCTCGAAGTACGTGTCCGGCGTGTCGAGGAACTCGATGCCCGCATCGCGCATCGCCTCGACGGTGTCGTAGATGTTGTCGGTGAAACAGGCGATGTGCTGGATGCCCTCGCCGTTGTACGCGTCCAGGTATTCGTTGATCTGCGACTTGGGGTCGTTGGATTCGTTCAACGGGATGCGCACGATGCCGTCCGGCGCGGTCATCGCCTTCGACACCAGCCCGGTCTTGGCGCCCTTGATGTCGAAGTAGCGGATCTCGCGGAAGTTGAACAGCCGCTCGTAGTAGTCCGACCACTTCTGCATGTTGCCGAAGTAGAGGTTGTGCGTGAGGTGGTCGATGAAGGTCAGGCCGAACCCCTTCGGGTTCGCCTCGGCGCCCTGCACCGGCAGGTAGTCGCCGTCGTAGATCGACCCGGCGCTGCCGTAGCGGTCGACGAGGTACAGCATGCAGTCGCCGATGCCCTTCACCACCGGCGCGGCGACGGCGCGCGTCTCGGCCTTGTCGGTGATGGCCTCGCCGCCGTTGCCGACGACGGTGTCGAACACCTTCGACGCGGGCTCCTTGAAGCGGATCGCGAATCCGCAGGCGCACGGCCCGTGCTTGGCGGCGAAATCGGCCGCGAAGCTGTCGGGTTCCTCGTTGACCAGGAAGTTCACATCGCCCTGGCGGTAGACGGTGATCGCGCGGGTCTTGTGGCGCAGCACGGCGCTGAAGCCGAGCTTGCGGAAGTAATCGTGCAGGGCCTCGCCCTGGCCGGCCGGAGCGGCGAATTCGACGAACTCGAAGCCGTCGATGCCGAGCGGGTTCTCGAACGTGGTGACCTGCATGCCGAGGTTGGGCTGCGCATTCATGGCATTGTTCTCAGATAGCGGCCCGGCTGTGGGACGGACTTCCGGCCAGGCCATTCGGAAACGACCGTTATAGTTTCACCTGAAACCATAATCAAGGCACATCGCATCATGAATGCGCGCGACCCCGGATTTCCCAGGCTGGGCCAACCCCTGCCCGGCCACGCCCAACTCGACCTGGAGCATTTCCTGCCCTATCGGCTGTCGGTGCTGAGCAACCGCGTGAGCGGCACGATCGCGCGCATCTACACCGAGCGATTCCAGCTCAGCATCACCGAATGGCGGGTGATGGCCGTGCTCGGCCGTTATCCCGGGCTGTCGGCCAACGAGGTCGCCCAGCGCACCGCGATGGACAAGGTCGCCGTGAGCCGCGCCGTGGCCCGGCTGCTCGACGCCGGACGCCTCGATCGCGAGATCCATGGCGACGACCGGCGGCGTTCGGTGCTGAAGCTGTCCGAAGGCGGCTATCGCATCTACGACGAGGTGGCGCCGCTGGCGCTCGAGTTCGAGCGGCGCTTGCTCGATGGGATCGACGATCAGGAACGGGCGGTGTTGTTCCGCTTGCTGGACAAGCTGGATGAGCTGGAGTTGCGGGCCGAGGCGGAAGGGGTGTCGTGATTCCGCTGTTGTAGTCCGGGTAAGGCCGCAGGCCGCACCCGGGGCTGTCACGCCTGACCGGGTGCGCTTCGCTTACCCGGGCTACAAAGGCTTGTAGTGCTTCAACGTGGCCATTCAAACAATAACGGCGACCTTGAGGTCGCCGTTGTTCTTGAAGCATCGCGATCTGCCAGGCTGCGGGCCTGGATCCCGGCTTTCACCGGGATGACGCACCGGCAAAGCGGCTCGCGCGAATGCGCGAGCCGGCCGACGCGTCACTTCACGCCGTGCATCAGGCGCTGCACCAGCGGCGCGATGAGGAACAGCAGCACGCCCGGGATCACCAGGGCCCAGAAGCCGAAGGTGTAGCCCGACAGCGCCGACTGCACGTTCATGCCGGTCTCGCCCGACACGTGGCTGGCGAAGATGCCCGAGAGGTTGTTGCCGATGCCGGTCGACAGGAACCAGCCGCCCATGCCGAAGCCCACCAGGCGCACCGGCGCCAGCTTGGTCACCATCGACAGGCCGATCGGCGACAGGCACAGCTCGCCGATGGACTGGATCCAGTACACGGCGAACAACGTCCAGAACGGGATCTTCAGCGTCTGCGGGTCCACCAGCGTGGACAGCGCGAACATCAGCAGCAGGAACGCCAGGCCGTTGAAGATCAGGCCCAGGCTGAACTTGCGCGGGATCGACGGATTGTGGCGGCCCATCTTCACCCAGATCCACGCGATGATCGGCGCCAGCGTGATGATCGCCACCGAGTTCACCGACTGGAACCAGCCCACCGGGAACGTCCAGTCGCCGAACTCGCGGTTGACGATCTTCTCGGCCAGGAAGCTGAAGGAGCTGCCGGCCTGTTCGAAGAAGCACCAGAACAGCACGTTGAACGCGAAGATGATCAGCATCGCGATCACCATGTCGCGCTGGCGCGGACCTTCGCGGATGCCTTCCACCAGCAGCAGGATCGCCAGCGCGATGAACATCGCCGTCAGCACCCACTGCAGCGAATCGGCGCCCATGCTCAGCAGGAAATAGATGCCGGGGATCGCGACGATCGCGCACAGCGCGGTGATCGCCAGTCGCGCGCGGCTTTCGCTGCCGGCCGGCGGCAGGCCGATGCCCTGCAACTGGCTGCGGCCGATCCAGAACCACACCAGGCTGATCAGCATGCCGATGCCCGAAGTGATGAACACGACCTTGTAGGCCGGCATGTCGGGCGTGCCGAACACGTTCTCGGCGAACCAGCCGGTGATCAGCGGCGAGATCATCGCGCCCAGGTTGATGCCCATGTAGAACAGGGTGAAACCGGAGTCGCGGCGCTCGTCGCCTACGGCGTAGAGCTTGCCGACCATCGTCGAGATGTTCGGCTTGAACAGGCCGTTGCCGGCGATGATCGTGGCCAGGCCGAGCTTGAACACCTCATGGTTCGGCATTGCGATCATGAACAAGCCGGCGGCCATGATCACGGCGCCGAGCAGGATGGATCGCTGGTAGCCGATCACGCGGTCGGCCACGTAGCCGCCGAAGATCGCGGCGGCATACACCAGCGCCAGGTACGCGCCGTAGAGCTGGTTGGCGGGCGTCTCGCCCGTGCCGCTGCCGTCGTAGAACTGCGCGACGATGTAGAGCACGAGCGCCCAACGGATGCCGTAGAACGCGAAGCGCTCCCAGAACTCCGTCATGAAGAGCATCCACAGCGGGCGCGGATGGCCCATGGTCTGCGGGAATGCGGGAAGTGGCGCGGCCGGGCCGGGCGCGGATGGTGCGGTTCCGCTCATGCGGTATCCCCTGTGTGGATCAAGTACTGACAAAAGGAAAACCCACGCCGGGCGGCACGGGACCGGGGAGGATTACCGGCCGGCGCCTGATCCGTCAAACCGCGTGAACGCGCCGAAGTCGTGCTGCGACGCAGCATCGCGCCTGAACTGGGACGATCAGGGGCGGCCGGCGGCACCGGCGGTCTCGACCGCCAGAGCAAGCAAATGCGGGAAGTCCGGATGCGCATCGCGCAGCATCGCCTGCGCCTCGTCCAGCGCGCACCAGCGCAGCTCGGCGTGCTCGGCAAGGTTGGCGGGCTCTCCGCTCCAGGTCGCGATGCGGTAGAGCCGAAGGCGCCACGGCTCAGGTGCGGCACCTTCGAGCGCGCCCAGAAGCGATACATCGTCGGCCTCCACCACGATGCCCAGTTCCTCGACGAGTTCGCGAACGATCGCCTGCTCCCCGCTTTCGCCTGCCTCGACGTGTCCGCCGAAGACGTCCCACGCGCCGGCGAGCCAGTCGCAATCGTCGCGCCGCCGGCCGAGCAGAACGCGTCCGTCGCGCACCAGCAGCGCCCCGACGCAGTCGTGCACGCCCGAGGCCATCGCGTTTACCTCGGCGGCGCCACGCCGTAGCCGGCCTTGGCCCCGATCATCGTGCGCACGTCGAACAGTTCGGGGAAGAAGGTCAGTTCCAAGGCCTGCTTGAGGAAGCCCACGCCGCTGGATCCCCCGGTGCCGCGCTTGAAACCGATGATGCGCATCACCGTGCGCATGTGGCGGAAGCGCCACAGCTGGAACTGGCTTTCTAGATCGACCAGGTCCTCGCACAGGTGGTACGCCGCCCAGTGCGCGTCGACGTCCTCGTAGATGCGCTCGAACACCGGCAGCAGCTCCGGATCGGCCACGTGCGACTGCGACCAGTCGCGCTCGACGTGGCGCGCCGGCACCGCGTGCCCGTGACGCGCGAGATAGCGCAGGACCTCGTCGTAGAGGCTCGGCGATTCAAGCACGTCGCGCAGCACGGTTTCGGCTTTCGCATCGTGCGAGAACACCTTCAGCATCGAGGCGTTCTTGTTGCCGAGCAGAAATTCGATCGTGCGGTATTGCAACGACTGGAAGCCGGACGACGGCCCGAGGATTTCCCGGAACTCCATGTATTCCGACGGCGTCAGCGTTTCCAGCACCGACCACATCTCGGTGAGCTGGCGCAGGATGTTCTTGCAGCGCGCGAAGATCTTCTGGCATTCGCCCAGGCGGTCCTCGCGCAGGTTCGCGATGGCCGCCTTGAGCTCGTGGATCATCAGCTTCATCCACAGCTCGGCCACCTGGTGCTGCACGATGAACAGCAGTTCGTCGTGATGCGGCGGATTGGACAGCCGCTGCTGCGCCGACAGCAGCGTGTCGAGCTGCAGGTAGCCGGAATAGCTCATCCGTCCTTCGAAGTCGGTGTGGATGCTCGATTCCAGTTCGCGCTCGTTCTTCTCGACCGTCATTGCAGGCTCGGGTGACGCCGGATCGTTCCGGTCAGGGCCCAAAAGGGTAGCGCATCGGCATCTGCCGCCCCGCACGCGCTTGGTCATCGACATGAAACACCCGCGACGGACGGTGCGACCGTGGTGGCGCTCGCGTTCGACGCGGACGTTGCCCTGGCGTCAACGTTCCCGCCGGCTGGAGCTGCGCTGCGCCGGTGCGCGATACCGCCACGACCACCGTCACCTGCACGCGCGCCGCGCTCGCCTCGCAACACGGTGCCACGTTCCACGGTGTGCACCGCCATCCCCGCACTTGCGAACGGGTCCGCCGTGCGCATGGCCGTCGCGGTGCACTCGCAGACACGCGATCCGGCGAACGCCGACAACGATGCCGCCGCGCGGGTCAGCGTGGTGACCGCGGCCGATCTGTCCGTGCACATCGAAGGCGGTGTGCTGCCGCCATCGCCGCATCGTCTGGCTGGTCGTGCGCACGCACCGTGACCAGCGCGGGCTTCCGCGCGCGGTGCACGCGCAACACCGCGCGTTATGTCCGCGTGCCGTGGTTCGCCTTTGCCATCGTCGTGCCGGAGCGACCGCGGACCGGTACGCAACTGGCGCTCATCGCGCACGTCGCGTTGGCCACGCCCGACCCGGACGCGTCCGACAACACCGACACGCTACGAGTGGCCATCCGCCGCTGATCGGCCGGAAAACGATCCGGGGGGCGCGGCGATGCCGCGCCTTTCCGCTCGCGTTCTCGCCGTTACCGCGGCCCGCATTCAGGCACGCTCCATACCGCCGCGTCCGGCGCCGTGTAGCGTCTTTTCCGCAAAGTTGCATGCCGCACCGCGCAACGGGCCTTGACGCGGCCTTGGGTATCATCGCGAGCAACAGCGCGTCGTTCGGGCCCGGTTATCGCGGCCGGCTGCGCGCCTCGGAGCCAGGTCGGAGATGCCCGGCCCAGCCCTCCGAACGGTCCCTGCCGGCACTGGATCCGGGACGCGGCCGCTTCGGCTCCCTGTCACCGACACCCAGTCAGGACTCCCGCGATGACGGTCGCCGCGACCTTCGAAATCGAATACCTGCAATACCTCGGCCCCGACGGCAAGCCCGTCGCCGAACTTCCCGCCGCATTCCGCGATCCCAAGGCACTGCTGCCGCTATTCAAGCAGATGCTGTTCGTGCGCACGTTCGACGCGAAAGCCATCGCGCTGCAGCGCACGGGCAAGCTCGGCACCTATGCCAGCTGCCTCGGCCACGAGGCCACGCACGTGGGCATCGGCGCGTCGATGCAACCCGACGACGTGTTCGCACCGAGTTATCGCGAATACGGCGCGCAGTTCATGCGCGGCGTGCTGCCCCGCGAGGTACTGCTGTACTGGGGCGGCGACGAACGCGGCAACGACTTCTCCGGCCCGAAGCAGGACTACGCCTGGTGCGTGCCGATCTCGACGCAGTGCCTGCACGCCGCCGGCGCGGCGCTGAAGTTCAAGCTGATGAAGCAGAAGCAGCTGGCCGTGGCGTGCTGCGGTGACGGCGGCTCCTCGAAGACCGACTTCTACGCCGCGCTCAATTCGGCCGGTGCATACCAGTTGCCGCTGATCCTGTGCGTGGTGAACAACGGCTGGGCGATTTCGGTCCCGCGCTCGGCGCAGACCGGCGCGAAGACGCTCGCGCAGAAGGGCCTGGCCGGCGGCCTGCATAGCCTGCAGGTGGACGGCAACGACCTGATCGCCGTGCTCGAAGGCATGCGCCGCGCGAGCGAACGCGCGCGCAGCGGCGAAGGCGGCAGCGTGATCGAGTTCATGACCTATCGCCTGCACGACCACACCACGGCCGACGACGCGCGCCGCTACCGCAACGAGGACGAAGTGAAGGACGCCTGGACGCGCGAGCCGATTGCCCGCCTGCGTGCGTACCTCACCGCGCAGGGGGTCTGGAGCGAAGCGGAGGAGAAGGGCTGGGCCGACGAATGCGCATCGAAGGTCGACGTCGAGATCAACGCGTACCTGGAGACGCCGGTGCAGCCGGTCGAAGCGATGTTCGACTACCTCTACGCCGATCCGCCCCCGGACCTGCTGGCGCAACGCGCCTTCGCGCTCGCACAGGAGGGCCGCTGATGAACGCCGAGGACACCTCCCTGAGGAGCGGGTCGAAGATCGACGCCAAGGCCGCCACGCCCACCGCGATCACGCTGATCGAAGCCATCACGCAGGCGCTCGCCTACGAGATGCGCGCGGACGACAAGGTGCTCGTGCTGGGCGAGGACGTCGGCGTGAACGGCGGCGTGTTCCGCGCGACCGCCGGCCTGCAGCAGCAGTTCGGGCCCGAGCGCGTGCTCGATACGCCGCTGGATGAAACGACGATCGCCGGCCTCACCGTCGGCCTCGCGTCGCAGGGCATGAAGCCGGTCGCCGAATCGCAGTTCGACGGCTTCGTCTACCCGATGGTCGACCACATCATCTGCCACGCGGCGCGTTTCCGTTACCGCACGCGCGGCCGCCTCACCTGCCCGATGGTGTTGCGCGTGCCGTGGGGCGGCGGCATCCGCGCGCCGGAACACCACAGCGAGGCGAACGAAGCCATCTTCACCAACGTGCCGGGCCTGCGCGTGGTGATGCCCTCCTCGCCCGCGCGTGCCTACGGCCTGCTGCTCGCCGCGATCCGCGATCCGGATCCGGTGATCTTCATGGAACCCAAGCGCATCTATCGCCAGTACAAGGAAGTCGTGCCCGACGACGGCGAAGCGCTGCCGCTGGACGTGTGCTACGTGCTGCGCGACGGCACCGACGTCACGCTGGTGACGTGGGGCGCGCAGGTGAAGGAAGCGCTGGAAGCGGCGGAAAAGCTCGCCGGCGAAGGCATCAGCGCCGAGGTCATCGACGTGGCGACGCTGCGTCCGCTCGACTTCGACACGATCGCCGAATCGGTCAGCCGCACCGGCCGTTGCGTGATCGTGCACGAGGCGCCGAAGACGGCCGGTTTCGGCGCGGAGATCGCCGCACGGCTGGCCGAGGAATCGATGTTCGACCTGCTTGCGCCGGTGGAGCGCGTGACCGGCTACGACACGCACATCCCGCTGTTCCGCCTGGAAATGAAGTACCTGCCGAGCGTCGACCGGATCGTCGCAGCGGCCAGGCGCACCCTGGCGGCGAGCTGACGCATGCGCCACGCACGCGTCGTCGTACCGCACCGCGCGCCGGATCGACCGCCGATCCGGCTCGCGCGAGGCGATGCCGTGCACCTGGGCGATCGCGACACGGACTGGCCGGAGTTCGTGTGGACCACGATCGCCGAAGGCCACGAGGGCTGGGTGCCGGCGAAGCTGTTCGATCGCGAACAGGGGCCGGCCACCGCACTCGAGGATTACGACACGCGCGAGCTCGATACGCAGGCCGACGAAGTGGTGACGCTGCAGTACGAACTGGCCGGCTGGTGGTGGGCGCGCAACGCGCTCGGCCACCAGGGATGGATCCCGGCGCGCTCGCTCGAACTGCTCGACGACGACGACGGCGAGGACGCATGACCGCAACGATCGCGGTTTCCACGTTCCGCCATTGAAAACACCTGCCCGCCGCGCGCCGCGCGAGGGCTCCACCGCACTCCAACGAGACAACGACCGTATGGCCAACACGAAGAAGACCTTCCTGCTTCCCGATCTCGGCGAAGGCCTGCCCGACGCGACGATCGTCGAGTGGTACGTGAAGGAAGGCGACACGATCCGCCTCGACGACAACCTGGTGTCGATGGAAACCGCCAAGGCCGTCGTCGACGTGCCCTCGCCCGTCTCGGGCAAGGTGGTGAAGCTCGCCGGGGCCGCGGGCGACGTGATCGTCACCGGCAAGATGCTGGCCGAGTTCGAGATCGATCCGTCGATGCCGCAGCGCGCCGAAGGCCAGGACACCGGCCACCACCATGGCGCGGGCAGCCACGCGCCGGAGGACGGCGACAAGGTCGTCGCATCGGACGAAGGCGGCGTCATCAGCGATGCGGGCGAACCAGCACCCAAGGGCGAAGCGCGTGCGGATTCGGGCACGGTCGTCGGCGCGATGCAGAGCTCCGATGCGGTGCGCAGCGAACAGGCCGTCGCGGTGGGCGGCGTGAAGGCCATGCCGGCGGTGCGCGCGATGGCGCGCAAGCTCGGCGTGGACATCGCGCGCGTGCGTGCGTCCGGCGCCGACGGCGTGGTGACGATGGACGACGTGAAGCGCGCGGCCGCCGACGGTTCGGCTTCCGGCGTGGCCTCGTCCGCGCGGGTGAAAGGCACCGGCGGCGCCGACCTGCCGACGTCCCGCCCGCACCCCAGCGCGGCCCCGCAAATGCGGGAAGCGACGGCACCGGCGCGCAGCACCCTGTCGCAGGGCGGCAAGCCGATGCGCACGCAGCCGCCGGGCGTGTCCGCCAGCGGCCAGCCGGAACAGCTCAAGGGCGTGCGCCGCAACATGGCGCGCGTGATGGCCGATGCGCACGCCAAGGTCGTGCCGACCACGCTGTGCGACGACGCCGACCTGCACGCATGGTTGGGCAAGCAGGACATCACGGCGCGTCTGGTGCGCGCGATCGTCGCCGCATGCAAGGCCGTGCCCGCGCTCAACGCGTGGTTCGACGGCGAGACGCTCACCCGCACGCTGCATCCGCACGTGGACATCGGCATCGCCGTGGACACCGAGGACGGCCTGTTCGTTCCGGCGCTGCGCAACGCCGACATGCTCGACGGCAACGGCGTGCGCGCGGCGATCCAGCGCCTGCGCGCGCAGGTGGAGGACCGCACGATCCCGGCGACGGAGCTGAGCGGCTACACCATCTCGCTGTCGAACTTCGGCATGTTCGCCGGCCGCTATGCGACGCCGGTGGTGGTGCCGCCGTGCGTGGCGATCGTCGGCGCAGGCAAGCTCAGCCACGACGTCGTCGCGGTGATGGGCGGCATCGAAGTGCATCGCCGCATGCCGATCTCGCTGACCTTCGACCACCGCGCCTGCACGGGCGGCGAAGCGGCGCGCTTCCTGAAGGCGCTGCTGGACGACATGGCCGCACCGCAGTAACGCGCAGTAGTCCGGGCAAGGCACGGCCGCACCCGGGATGGCCTCACCTTAGCCACGCTGCTGACAGGAGGTTGTCAGCAGCTGCGGTACAACCTGCTCCCACCGACACGAAGGGAGCCCCGCCATGGCCCACCGCAGCCGTCTTGCCGGTTTCATCATCGACTGCAAGACCGACGACCTCGACGCCGCCGCCGATTTCTGGAGCCAGGCGCTCGGCGTGACCATCGCCGATCGCCACGCGGGCGACGACACCGCCGAGTACCAGAACTTCGGCAACACGCCGGGCGATCTGTACATCGAGGTGCAGAAGGTCGACCACCCATCGCGCGTGCACCTGGATATCGAAGCCGACGACATCGATGCCGAAGCCGCGCGGCTGGAGAAACTCGGTGCGAAGAAGGTCGCCTTCGTGAAGCGCTGGTGGGTGATGGAAGCGCCCACCGGCCAGCGCTTCTGCGTGGTGAAGATGAAGGAGCCGGAGAAGCGGTCGGTGCCGAACGAGTGGCCGTGAGGCGTCACCGTCTTCGAAAGCCAAGCCGATGCCATCCATGGCGCAGCGCTGTCGACTCCGGCGAGCCCTGCCCGGCCCTCCATGGCCGGTCGTTCGGCGGGCCACGCGGCAGTGCCGCGTGAGCGGCCCGCCTCACCCGTGCAGCGGCGTGTCGTCGACGACCACGCGATTGCGCCCCGTGGCTTTCGCGCGATACAGCGCCTGGTCGGCGCGGTCGAATACCTGCTCGGACCAGTCGCGCGTCGGTTCGCCGGCGGCCAGCCCCATCGACACCGTCAGCGTGAACGGCAGCGGCGCCACCGCGATGCGCTGGCGAATCCGCTCGGCGACCTGCACGGCCTGCGCCAGGCGCGTGTCCGGGAGCAGGATCAGGAATTCCTCGCCGCCGTAACGCACGGCGATGTCGCCCTCGCGAATCGACGCGTTGACCGCATCGGCCACGGCACGCAGCGCGCGATCGCCGAGCAGATGCCCGTGGCGATCGTTGACGTCCTTGAAGTGGTCCACGTCGAGCAGCATCAGCGTGTACGGCGCCTGCTGCAGCGATCGCATGGCCTCGGCGTTGTCGCGCAGCTGCGCGAGCGCGGAACGGTTCAGCAGGCCGGTAAGCGCGTCGTGCGTGGCGCGATGTTCGAGCAGGTCGTGGCGACGCTGCAGGTCCGCGCGCGCATCCTCCAGGCGCTGCGCGAAGGCCTCGCGCTCGGTCAGCAGGCGTCGCTGCTCCATCGCGTAACGCCGCAGCTCCAGCAGGTGCTGCGTCTGCCGCGCGAGCACTTCCAATCCTTCGCGCTGCGCCTCCGTGAGCGTGCGCGGCTTGTTGTCGAGCACGCACACCACGCCGAGCGGCTGGCCGTCCGGACTGAGCAACGGCACGCCCGCATAGAAGCGCAGCGCATCGCCGTCCACGCGCATCGCCGGCTGCGGAAGCTCCGGATGTTCGTGCAGGTCCTCGACCACGAGCATGCGGTCTGGCTGGCGGATCGCGCGATCGCAGATCGCCTCGCTGCGCGCGGTCTCGCGGACGTCCAGGCCGATCTGCGCCTTGAACCACTGGCGATCGTGGTCGATCAGCGAGATCGCCGCGGCCGGCACGTCGCAGAGCGTGACGGCCAGACGCACAATATCGTCGTACGGCTGCTCCGGCACGGAGTCCACCACCGCATACGCGTCCAGCGCGGCCTGGCGGCGCGCCTCGTCGGACGTTGGCGGAGGAAGGGAACGCAGCGCGGACATGGACGACGCCAAAAAAGGTCGCTAAGGCTACTCCCGCCCAGCGTGCCGCCGCGTGATCCAGCCCACAACCTGGGCCGTTCGCGGTGGGCGTTCAGCCTTCCGCAGGCGCCGCGCGCACCTGAACGGGCCGGGCCGCCGCGTTTTCCCGCGCCAGCCATATCTCGAGCCCCTGCGCATTGAGCTCGATGTCGATGGCGAGCAGCGCGCGGACGTCCTCCGGCGAGAGCGGCGCGCCGTGCGCTCGCGCCCGCTCGACATACAGCGCGGCGAGCGAGTCCACCAGCCGCCCGTGCCGGTCGGCGTGCCCGTGCGCCTGTCGCGCGAGCGCCACCATCGCGTCGATCTGCTCGATGAGGTCGTTGCCGAGCCGCGCGACGTCGCCCACGCGGCCGTAATGCGTGAGATGCATCGCCGCCGGATCGCGCGCGAGCATGGTCCGGATCGATGCCTTCAACGGCTCGGGTTCGAACTGCACCGGCGAGGTGGTCGGGATCACGAAGGGCGCGCCGTGCGCGTTGTCGAACTCGCGATACGACAGGCCGAACGTGTCGCCGGTGAACCAGCTGCGACTGCGCTCGTCCCACACGCAAAGGTGGTGGCGCGCATGGCCGGGCGTGTCGATGCACAGCAGCGGACGCCCGGCGAGGTCGAGCGTCTCGCCGTCGCGCACTTCGCGCACGCGTGCGGCGTCGACCGGTGCGATCTCGCCATAGCTGCGCGCGATTTCCTCCTCGCCATACACCGCCGTGGCGCCGGCGACGAGGCGCGCGGGATCGATCATGTGCGGCGCGCCGCGCGGATGCACCGCGAGCCGTGCGTTCGGCAACGCGCGCATCAGCGCACCTGCACCACCGGCGTGGTCCAGGTGGACGTGAGTGAGGATCAGCCAGTCGACGTCCTCCGGCCTCAGGCCCTGCCACGACAGCGCATCGAGCATCGCGGGAACCGAATGCTGCGTGCCGCAATCGATGTAGGCACCGCGACCGTGCTCGACGATCAGATAGGCCGCATCGAAATTCGGCCGCTGGAACCCGGTGTCGATGGTGACGATGCCGTGCGCGTCGTTCATGCCGTGCGGCTCCCTCGTGAGACATCAACGCAGTCTAGGACGGCCGGCGTGATGCGGCGATGCGGCTTTGGTCGGGACGCCGACGCAGCGCGTTCAGTGGCTGCGCGACAACCAGCGGCGGCGTACGAAGAACGCCATGGTGAGCACCGCGAGGAAGACACCGTAGCCGACCGCCGTGGCCAGGACCTGCTGCCACATCTTTCCGTACACCGGATCGGCGCTGGCGTGCGACCAGTACAGGCTCAACAGGAACGACGTGATCGCCAGCAGCAGCGACACGCCGTCGAACAGCTTGCGCGCCGCGGTGCGCGGCTGGCGCGGGAACATCCAGAACAACGCGCCCAGGATCGCGAACCACGGCAGGAACAGGATCAGCGCGAGGTTGAGCTCGACGAACGGGTTCATGCCTTCTGCGCGCTCTTTTCCTGTTCGGCTTCGATCATCGCCGCGAGCGCCTCGCGCACGTCGTCCGCCGACGCACCGCCGGTGGGCTCGGCCACGCCGGCGAGCGCATCCAGCCCCGTCGCGCCGGATTTCAGCTTCGCGATGAGCGTCCCCGCCTCGCGCGCGGAGTCGAACGCAGCGCTCTGCAGCAGCACGCGATCGCCGTCGACGAGCTTGAAGTAGAAGCGCCCGTCGGCTTCGCGGTACTGCTTGAACGTCGGCACCGACGCCTTCACCGCCTTGCCTTTGCCGCCGGCATGCGCCTGCGACAGATCGCGCAGGCCGACGGCCGAGCGCAGCGCGTCCAGCGTGGGTCGTGCGTAACGCTCGCGCAGGCGTTGCGCGCCGTCGCGCAGGATGGTTTCGATGTGCGCCGGTTGCGCGATCAGGGCGTCGTACTTCTCGCGCAGCGGCGAAATCTCGCGGTCGATGCGCTCGAACAGCGCCTGCTTCGCTTCGCCCCACGCGATGCCGTCGGCGAACGCGCGGCGCATCGCAGCGGTTTCCTCATGGGATGCGAACGCCTGGTAGAGCTGGAACACGTTGGACGTGTCCGCGTCCTTCGCCTCGCCCGGCGCGCGGGAGTCGGTGACGATCGAGTAGATGAGCTTCTTCAGCGTCTCGCGTGGCGCGAACAGCGGGATCGTGTTGTCGTAGCTCTTGCTCATCTTGCGGCCGTCGAGGCCCGGGAGCGTCGCCACGTTCTCGTCGATCACCGCCTCGGGCAGCACGAAGTAATCCTTGCCCGCGGCCTCGCCGTAGAGATGGTTGAACCGCTGGCCGATATCGCGCGCCATCTCGATGTGCTGGATCTGGTCGCGACCGACCGGCACCTGGTTCGCGTTGAACAGCAGGATGTCGGCGGCCATCAGCACCGGATACATGAAGAGGCCGGCGCTCACGCCCGCGTCGTCGTCCTCGCCCGCCTCACGGTTCTTGTCGACCGCGGCCTTGTAGGCGTGCGCGCGATTGAGCAGGCCCTTGCCGGCGACGCAGGTCAGGAACCACGTCAGTTCCTGCACTTCCGGTACGTCGCTCTGGCGATAGAACCACACCTTGTCCGGTTCCAGGCCGCACGCCAGCCAGGTGGCGGCGATTTCCAGCGTCGAGCGCTGCACGCGCGCCGGGTCCTGCACCTTGATCAGGGCGTGGTAGTCGGCGAGGAAGTAGAAGCTCTCCACATGCGGCGCCCGGCTGGCGGCGACGGCGGGGCGGATCGCGCCGACGTAGTTGCCCAGGTGTGGGGTGCCCGAAGTGGTGATGCCGGTGAGGACGCGGGTGAGGCTCATGGAACGCTGGCCGGGAAAACGGCCTCACAGTGTACCCGGCGTGCGGGGCGCCGGCCCGGGCGCCCGCCAGCCGCGAGAAAGGGCGGTCCGCGTGCGCGTCCGCCCTGTCTTCCTGCCCGGTTGCGCGCGCCGGTGGCGAGGGTTCGCCCCAGGCCGGCGCGCGCGCCGCATGTCATCAGTTCAACGACTTCTCGAAATCGCGGACTTCCTGCTGGGCGCGATCGCGCTCCCAACCGTAACGTTCCTGCAGCTTGCCTGCGAGGTATTCGGCGTTTCCTTCGGCGACGTCGAAGTCGTCGTCGGTCAGATCGCCCCAGCGCGCCTGCGCCTTGCCCTTCAGCTGGGTCCACTTGCCGGCAATGATGTCTTTGTTCATCCGTTGCATTCCTCTTGTCGTGGGATGCGGCGTTCGTGTGTACCGCACGCACAGCTTCGCAGCGAGCTCATTCGAGGAAAGTCGCGATTGTGTTAGACGCGGTTTGATATCGGTGAATGCACGCGAACCACGCGCCGCGCACGTTGCGAAAGCCTGAAAAACAAGGGGCCGGATCGCTCCGGCCCCTCGCCCACCATCACCCTCGCCACGCCCGCATCATCAGCACTTGCCGTCCTTGCAATCCTGCGCCGTGTCTTCCACCTTCTCGCCCGCGCCTTGAATGTCCTTGCCGGCACCGGCGACGGTGTTGCAGGCGCTGAGGAAGCTCATGGAGAACAACGCCAGCAGCAGCAGAGCCATCGAACGCTTCATGAAAGTCTCCTCGACTCGTGAACCAGGCACGTCATCGTGCGGTGATTGCATCTGACGCGTGGCGCCGTGAAAGCCAAGTGGATGCATGCGCTGCGCATTCAGCGCTCGGCCAGCCTGCGGGCGTCGCGCAAAAGAGAAGGCCGGGCAGTGCCCGGCCTTCCCACGCGTTCCGTGCCGTGCGCGGCGATTACTTCGCCGCGTCTTCGACCTTCTCGCCCGCCTTCTGCACGTCCTTGCCGGCGCCGGCGACGGTGTTGCACGCGGTCAGCGTGCCGACGGAAAACAGGGCGAGCAGCAACAGGGCCATCAGACGCTTCATGGGGTTCACCTCGATTCGTTGGGACTGCTTGGTCACGCTCGGTGCGTGCGGGTGCATCTGACGCGAGGGGCCGTGAACGCGGGGTGGATGCCGCTCGACCCGGTCGGTATCGACCGGAAAAACAAAGGCCGGCGTATGCCGGCCCTCGTTGCGTGCGCGATGTCGCGCAATGGCCTGCGCCGATTACCTGCTGGCCTTCTCGTCGATCTTCTGGCCGAGCTTCTCCACGTCCTTGCCCAGGCCTTCCATGGTGTTGCAGCCGTTGAGCAGGACGAGCGACAGGGCGACGAGCAGCAGCGTGGCGATGGAGCGCTTCATGGTCTCTCCGGGAGACGTGATCGATGAGGGGCCGAAGGATCGCATGCCTGCGCCCACGCCGCACCTGTCCTCCGGCCGGCGCGGGCCCGTCGGCGGGACCGGTTCAGTCGCGCATCAGCGTGGACTTGCCGAACAGGCTTTCCACCAGGTCCACCGCGAGGCGCGCGGTACGGTTGCGCTTGTCGATGATCGGGTTGAGTTCGACGATGTCCAGCGACGCCATGCGGCCGGTGTCGGCGATCATCTCCATGACCAGCTGCGCCTCGCGATAGTTCGGGCCGCCCGGCACCGTGGTGCCCACGCCCGGCGCGATGCTCGGGTCCAGGAAGTCGACGTCGAAACTGACGTGCAGGTGCGTGTCGTCGTCGACGCCTTCCAGCGCCTCCTCCATCACGCGCTTCATGCCGATCTCGTCGATGTAGCGCATGTCGTACACGTCCAGGCCGTACTCCTGCACGAGGCGCTTCTCGCCCTCGTCGACCGAACGGATGCCGATCTGGCGGATTTCGTCCGGCCGCATCGCCGGCGCTTCGCCGCCCAGCCGCGTCAGCGCGTCCGGACCGAGCCCGCACAGGCACGCGACCGGCATGCCGTGCACGTTGCCCGACGGCGTCACCTGGTGCGTGTTGAAGTCGGCGTGTGCGTCAAGCCACAGCACGCGCAGCTTCTTGCCGGTCTTGCGGCAATGACGCGCGACGGCCGTGATGGAGCCCAGGCCCAGGCAGTGATCCCCGCCGAGCAGGATCGGCATCCGGCCTTCTTCGAGCTCGGCGCCGACGGCGTCCATCACCGCGCGATTCCACGCGACGACTTCAGGCAGATGGCGATAGCCGTCGACGGGCTTCTGCCAGGGATTGCGCGGGCCGTCGAGGTTGCCGCGATCGATCACGTCCACGCCGCGCTTGATCAGCGCCTCGCCCAGCCCCGCGATGCGCAGCGCCTCCGGGCCCATGCGCGAACCGCGATGGCCCGCACCGACGTCCGTAGGCGCGCCGATCAGCGAAACGGGAGGATAGGTGCGACTCATCGAACGGCGTCCTCGTCTGGTGCCGGCAGTCAGAATCGAACTGACGACCTACCGCTTACAAGGCGGTTGCTCTACCAACTGAGCTATGCCGGCGAAGACGGGCATTCTAGCCTGCGCGGCCGCGCAGGTTCATGCATCAGCGGACGCGCGCGCAATCCAGCTCACGGGCCGGGACCAGCACGGCGGCCTCGGCGCGAGCGGGATCGAATTCCGGCTTGGCCACCAGATCAAGCCAGACGTTCGTGCGACCGTCGCCCAGCGGTTCGGCACGCGCGGGAAATCCCGCCGCGATCAGCGTGTCGGCGCGGCGACGTGCGCCTTCCTCGCTGCGGTACCGGCCGAGCGCGATCGAGTTGGCCTCCGCGCCCTGGCGAACGATGAAGTAGTCGTCGAAGCCTGCCGCAGCGATGCGCTGCGCCGTGGCGGTCGCCTCTTCGGGCGATGCCGCGGCGGGCAGGATCACGCGCCAGCCGCGCGCGCTGCTGCCCGTGCGCTGCTCGCGCGGCACCACGCGCGTGGCGACCGCCATGAGCACGTCGCGGGCGTTCGATGCCGCGGCGCTGTCGGCGAACGGGCCCACGCTGTAGCAGCGCGCGTTCGCCGTGGCACTGTCCGGCGCGGCGACGTTGGCGGGCGTGGGGGGCGCAGGTGTCGCGGCCGCTGGGGTGGACGAAGTCGCCGGAGCAGCCATGCGGGGTGCCGCCGCATTCGGCGTCGGCTGCGTTTCGCCGACCAGTTGCAGGCGCGCCACATCGGCGGGCGGCACGAAGTCGGGCGTCGCGGCCGGTGGCGCGCGCAGCATCCACCACGCGGCCACGCCGATATTGAGCACCAGCAGGAGGACGACCAGGGCGCGAGCGAGCATGGCGCGATTCTAAGCGGCGGTTTCGACGCAGGCCCAGCGGGCCAGGCCTTCGAGCACCAGCGTTGCGACTTCGGTCGCGCTCGGCAGGTGGCCCGCCAGTGCGTCCGAGCCGCCCCCGTGCAGCAGCACGGCCGGCGCTCCGTCCAACCGGGCCATCGCCGCCGCCAGGCTGTGTTCGATCAGCGCGGCGCCCGCCCCTTCGCATCCGGACGCCAGGGCATCCTCGGTGTCGCGCGCGAAGTCTTCGTACGTGCCACCGCGCTCGGGCAACTGCGGGGCGCGCGCGTGCAGGGCTTCGCGCATCAGCGTGGGCGACGGTGCGATCCGCCCCCCCAGGTGGCGACCGGTCGCGTCCATCAGGTCGATGGTCAGCGCCGTGCCGACGCCGCACACCAGCGCCGGTCCGCGCACGCGCGAACGCGCGCCCAGCAGCGCGAGGAAGCGGTCCACGCCGAGCTTGCGGGGATCGGCGTACGCGATCCGCACGTCGTCGAAACGCGGCTGCGTGCGCGCGATGGAGATACGCCCGCAACGCGATGCGAGCGCGTCGAGCACGGCCACGCGCAGCGTCGGTTGCGCGACGCTCGCGAGGTACGCGACGTCGATACGGGCAGGCAGGCGCTGCGCCATCGCCGCGGCGACATCCTCTTCGCGGTGCGGCAGCGCGATCGCCTCGCCAATGGAACCGTCCGCCTGCAACGGCGCGCATTTCAGGCGGGTGTTGCCAAGGTCGAACAGCCACGCGCTCATGCCTTCGCTCCGCGAACGCTGACTTCGCCGGAGTGGAAGCTGCGTTCCTCGCCATCCGCCAGCCGGACACGCAACGCGCCGTCGTCGGCAAGACCGAGCGCGACGCCGCGCATCTCGCCGGTCGTGGCATGCAGCGTGACGGGACGCGCGACCAGCGCGTCGAGCGCCGCGTAGCGCTCGCGGAACGGCGCCAGACCGTCGGCGTCGAATTCCTCCAGCGCCGGCAACAGGTGCGCGAGCACCGCGGCGGCGACGCGGTTGCGGTCCACCTGCGCCTCGGTCAGGCCCGACAGGTCGCACCAGGGCTGGTCGATGCCGGCGGCGAACGCGGCCGGCATGCGGACGTTGATGCCCATGCCGATCACCGCCCGCACCGGGCCGGCGTGTTCACCACCGCCCTCCACCAGGATGCCGCCGAGCTTGCGCAACGCGCCGTCCGCGGAAGGAACGACGAGGTCGTTCGGCCACTTGAGGCGAACGTCGAAGCCGACCGACTGCAACGCCTGCGCCGCGGCGACGCCGGCCACCAGGCTCAGTCCGCCCAAACGGGCAAGCCCACCGCCGAACTGCCGCGACACCGACAGGTAAAGATGGGCGGCGAGCGGCGAAGCCCATTCGCGACCGCGCCGGCCACGCCCTCCGGTCTGGCGTTCGGCCAGCAGCACGTCCACGCCTTGCGCCGGCGCCGGACGACGCAGCAGTTCGGTGTTCGTCGAATCGATCGACCAGGCCGTCTCGAGCGAGCGCAACGACGCCTGCACGCCGACAGGCAGTCCGGTGCGGATCGCGTCGGCGTCGAGCAGATCCATCGGCGTCGCGAGCGCGTATCCCCGGCCGGCGCGCGCCTCGATCGGCACGCCCGCCTCACGCAGGGCCTCGATGCGCTTCCAGACGGCGGCGCGGGTCTGGCCCGCCTCGCGGGCGAGGGTGTCGCCCGACACAGGACCGGCGATCAGGCGCTGGAGCAACTGGCGTTCGTCCATCAGCGGGCCGGCGCGGTCGTGCCGGCGGCCGCGGCATCCGGAGAACGGGTGGCGGGATCGGGGCGTGCGGGGGTCATGGGGCGGGATTATGCGGGACGCGATCGCCCCGACGAACGGCACCTCGTAGCCCTCCCAATGCCGGCGAAAGCCGGTTGCGGCATACCCGGCAGGCGGAATCGGCGGGACGATGGCGGGGCGCGGCGAAGCGTTGCAACGCTTTGCTCCGCGGGCGCATCGATAAGAGATGATGGCGTCGGCGGGGCGTCGTCCGGACCGGCGATGAAGCCGTCCGCCGCGGCAGTGCTGAACACGGAGAGTTGTTGCAATGCACCACCCCACAGCCCGGTCAACGTTCATTTTTCGCGGTATAGTCCAGTCTTGCCCGGGGTCTACCCCCGGTCCGTCCGAGGATTCCGCCATGCTCCGGATCTGCCTGTGCCTGCTGATCGTGGTCGCCAGCTCGACCGTGGCGGCGCGCGAGATCAAGCTCAGCTCCGCCAACAGCGGCAGCTGCCCGGAAGCGTCCTCGATCGCACGCGACACGGTCCGTGCGACCCCGCGCGCGACCGCACCCGCCCGCGACGTGAAGCCCGTACGCCCCAGCGTCCACAGCGATGCCGGCGGCGGCAGCCGCATGCAGTCGCCGCGCTGGCACAGCTTCCTGCCGGGCATGTTCCGCTGATTCCTGCGCGGGCGTCGTGATTTGCTGAGCTTCTTCCGACGCCTGCGGCTTTCGCCGGCTCCGATCACCGACGAACTCTGGCAGGCCGCGCGCGAGCGCGTTCCGTGGGTGCGCGCGCTCGATTCGGATCGCGATGCACGCCTGCGCGCCCTCGCCGCGCGATTCCTGCACGAGAAGACCGTCACGCCCATCGGCGAGCTCACGCTCGACGACGCGCAACGCGTATGCCTGGCCGCGCTGTGCTGCCTGCCGCTGCTGGAGTTCGGTGCGGAGGGCCTGCGCGGCTGGTCGCAGTTGATCGTCTATCCCGACGCGTTCCGCGTGAACCGCACGCACGTCGATGCGGCCGGCGTGCTGCACGAGTGGGAGGACGAACTGATCGGCGAAGCGTGGGAAAGCGGGCCGGTAATCCTCTCCTGGGCCGACATCGTGGCCGACTGCGAGGATCCCGGCGCCGGCTTCTGCGTTGCCGCACACGAAATGGCGCACAAGATCGACGCGCTCGACGGCGCCCTGGATGGAACGCCACCGCTGCCGCGGCCGTGGCAGCGGGAATGGGCGCGCGATTTCCAGGCGGCGTACGACGCGCTCGGCGCGCAGGTCGATCATGGTCGCGACACGGCGATCGACGGATACGCCGCCGAAGCGCCCGAGGAATTCTTCGCCGTCGTCACCGAGTACCACTTCAGCGATCCGCGCACCTTGCGCGAACAGATGCCGCAGATCGCGGCGCATCTGGAACGTTTCTACGGACCGTCGCCGTTCGCCTGAGCGGGCGGCTCAAAGCCCTGGTGGCAGCACCACTTCGAAGTGCGCACCGCCCAGTTCCTGCGAGCGGCTGACATCGAGCGTGCCGCGATAGCTGCGCACCACGTCCTGCACGGTGGCCAGGCCGATGCCGTGCCCCTGCACGCGTTCGTCGCCGCGCACGCCGCGCTGCAGGACCAGGTCGATCTTGTCCTCCGGCACGCCGGGGCCGTCGTCGTCGACGGCGAGCAGCAGCCCCGGCCGGCGGTTCGGCGCGATCTCGCCCTCCTTCACCGTCAGCAGCACGCGCGAACGCGCCCACTTGAACGCGTTCTCGATCAGGTTTCCGAGCACTTCCTGCAGATCGCCCGGTTCGCCGTAGAAGCGCGCATTGGCATCGATGTCGAATTCGCAGATCACGCCCTTGGAGGCGTAAATCTTCTCCAGGCTGCGCACGATCTGGTCGGCATAAGGTTCGATTTCCAGCGGCGCGGCGAACAGCACGTGGCCCGAGCGCGCGGCACGCGCGAGCTGGTACGAGACCAGATCGCTCATGCGCCGCACCTGCAGATCGATCTCCTCGCGCAGTTCCTGCACGGGCACGTCCTCGCCGCTGCGCGCGCGCAGCACGGCCAGCGGGGTTTTCAGGCTGTGCGCGAGGTCAGCCAGCGTGTTGCGCTGGCGATCGAGGTTCTCGCGCTCGCTTTCGATGAAGGCGTTGATGCTTTCGGTGAGGGGTTCGAGCTCGCGCGGATGGCGCCCGCTCATGCGCGATGCGAGGCCGCGCTGCACGCGCTTGAGTTCATCGACCACGCGCTTGAGCGGACGCAGGCTCCAGCGCAGGATCACCGCCTGCAGCAGCAGCAGGATGAGGCCCGCGCCGCCGAGATAGCGCCACAGCGCCTGGCGGAAGACGCTGACCTGGCGGCTCAGCGCGGTCGTGTCTTCCAGCACGTAGATCGTGTACGGAAACTCCGAGCGCGCATCGTCGCTGCCGGCGCTCCAGATCAACCCGCGACCGTAGCGGTAGGCCTCGCCTGCCTCGCCGCTGATCTCCGTGATCGGCAGCGCGCGCTCGAAGCTTTCTTCGTTGGGCTCGAGCATCTTGCCGGCCGGCAGGATCGGCCCCTGCGCCGAGGTCGAATCCCAATGCCCGTTCGGCAGCACGACTTCGGCATACAGGCCGCTGCCGGGGCGCTCGAGCCGCGGGTCCACGGTTTCGTAGGGCGGGATGAATTCGCCGTTGCGGGCGAACTCGCCGCCGGCCACGTACGCCAGCGCAAGGCTGCGCAAACGCTGGCGCATGTTGCTTTCGGCGGTTTCGAGGAACGCGCGGTCGAGCGCGTAACCGGCAAGCGCAAGGAAGGCCACCAGGCCCAGGCTTGCAGCAAGCAACTGGCGCGCCTGCAGCGAGCGCGGCTGGCCCCAGCTCACCTGTGGCGGTCGGCGTGGCATGGAGCGGAGTCGGAAGGAACGGGCGACGGCATCGCCACCAAGGGTAACCAGCGCGCCGCGCGTTGACGATGACTCGCCGACGCCCGGCGCTTGGGGCGCATCAAATCCGTGAGCGGTTGCTCAGAGCCTGCCTTCAATCCCCGGTGCGCGCGATGGCGAAGCGGTAGCCGCGACCGCGCACGGTTTCGATCGGCTTGAGCGAGCCGTCGGGGTCGAGCTTCTTGCGGAGGCGGCCGATGAAGACCTCGAGCACGTTGGAATCGCGGTCGAAGTCCTGCTGGTAGATGTGCTCGGTGAGGTCGGCCTTCGAGACCAGCTCGCCGGCGTGCATCATCAGGTACTCCAGCACCTTGTACTCGTAGCTGGTCAGGTCGACGTTGCTGCCGTTGACGCTGACCGTCTGCGCGGCGAGGTCGAGCACCACCGGTCCGCATTCCAGCGTCGGCTTGCTCCAGCCCGCGGCACGGCGGACCAGCGCGTTGAGGCGGGCCAGCAGTTCCTCGATGTGGAACGGTTTGACGAGGTAGTCGTCGGCGCCCTGCTTGAGGCCTTCGACCTTGTCCTGCCAGCTGGAACGGGCGGTAAGGATCAGGACGGGGAATTTCTTGCCTTCGTCGCGCAGGGCCTTGATCAGCTCCATGCCCGACATCTTCGGCAGGCCCAGGTCGATGATGCCCAGGTCGAACGGAACTTCTCGGCCCATGTAAAGGCCTTCTTCGCCGTCCTGGGCGGCATCCACTGCGAACCCTTCCCGCTTCAGGCGGGCGGCGAGGGTTTCGCGCAGCGGAGCTTCGTCTTCGACCAGCAGAATTCGCATGTGGACTCCAATGTCTGTCGTTCTGTCTAGGCCGCTACCCGGAGGGCCTCCGAGAGCGTGGCGGGTCAGTCGTCGTCGCCGCGTGTACGGTTTTCCTGCTGGCGTTCCCGCGCGTGAGGGTCGTCCATGTAGATACGAACCCGCCCGCTGGAGTCGACCACCTTCACGCGATTGACGTCACGGCCGTCGTAGGGAACGCGCTCGGCACTGAGCACCTGCCCGCCGGTGCGGCGTTCGACCCGGCGAACCGAGTCGGACAACGCCTGCCGGTCGTTGGCCCGGCCGTGTCCCCGGTCGCCACGATCGCCGCGGTCCGGCGGGCCGCCCCGCCCCTGCGCCCATGCGCTCCCGGCCGACGCAAGCAGCGCGGCGATCAGGAGGAGCGGGGCGAAGCGGACAGACGGCATCTTCATCGGAACGGCACGCGGAACGGGTCAATATCGCACGGCCGTGCGACAGTGTGCATTCTCGAAACGATGCGGTGAATCCGGTCTGAACTTTTCTGATTGCCGACGGCCAGTATTCAGACCTTGGCATCGAGGCCTCGGCCGGGCGATCAGAAGATCTCGGCAATGCAGCACCGCAGCGAGCCGCCGCCGGCTTCGATGGCATCCAGCTGGACCGCCCGCACCCCGAACCCCGCCGCCGCCAGCAACTGACGGTTGCGCGGATCGAGCGCCGCCTCGGCCCGCGCGCTCATCCAGACGGTGTCGCTGGACAGCGCGATGGAGTTTCCGGCGAAGGCCGCATGCTCGGCCTCGGACAGCACGATGGCGTTGGGCGCATAGAAGTCGGCGATGGCCTCGGCCACGCCCGCATCGGCGAACCCGCGCGGACTGACGACAGCCGCCCGCCCGGCCAGCACCGCGAGCACGACGTTCGCGTGGTACTCGCCCGGAGCCAGATCGAACATCAGGGTCGCGCGAAGTCCCAGCGCCTCGTGCATGAGCCGGGCGCCCTGATCGTCGCAGCGCTCGGACAGGCCGCACAGGCCGAGACCGCGCGCTCGGTCGATGACCAGCGAACCCGTCAGTTCGCAGGCATGCGCCTGCGTGGACAGGTCGATCTCGGCGTAATCCAGCACGCCGCCGAGGAAGTTGCGGATATCCGCACGATCCGCTTCGCGCTGGCGGACGGGATGCCGCATGCGGCCGACGACGTAGCGCCCGGCCGCGGTGGCGAAGACGTTGTTGGGGAACACCGCGTCGGGCGTGGCCGGATCGCCGGCGAAACACACCGTCGGCAGGACCTCGGACATCGCACGGTGCAACGCGCGGTGCTGGGCGAGCGCGCATTCGGCATCGAAGCTCGACGCCTGCGCCATGTAGAGATTGTCCTGCGCCGACTGGTCGGCACGGCAGAAGCCCTCCGGCGCGACCAGGAACGCCGCCTGCGCCGTCGCCGGACCGAAATCGCAGGCGAACATTCGCGCGGACGCAAAGAACGCGTGGGCATCGCGGGTGATCACGCGGCATCCACCCGTTCGCCCGCGAACGACTCGGTGACCTCGAGTGCCCGCTCGATCAGCGACCAGTCGGCGCCCGGCTTGTGCGCGCCTTCGCTCAGCACCTGGCGGAACGCGCGCCCGCCGCGCTCGCCGGCGAACAGCCCAAGCAGATGACGCGTGATGTGCTTCAGGTACACGCCGCGGGCGAGTTGATCCTCGATATAGGGACGCATCGCGCGCAGGAGTTCGCTACGCGTGCGCAGCTCGCCGCCAAACCACGCGACATCCAGTCGATGCAGCAGGTACGGATCGTGATACGCGGCGCGACCGAGCATGGCGCCATCCGCATGCGCCAGATGCGCGGTCGCCTCGTCCAGCGTCGCGATGCCGCCGTTGACGACGATCTGCAAGTGCGGTCGCTCGCGTTTGAGCCGGTACGCCCAGTCGTACCGCAGCGGCGGCACTTCGCGGTTTTCCTTCGGCGAAAGCCCCTGCAGCCACGCGTTGCGCGCGTGGATCACGAACATGCCGCAGCCGGCACCCGCCACCGTGTCGATGAAGGCGACGAAGCGATCCCAATCGTGGTCGTCGTCCACGCCCAGCCGGCACTTCACCGTCACCGGCGCGTCGCAACTTTCGACCATCGCCGCGACGCTGTCGGCCACCAGCTGCGGCTCGCGCATCAGGCATGCACCGAATCGTCCGGCCTGGACGCGATCGGACGGGCAACCGCAGTTGAGGTTGATCTCGTCGAAACCGTGGGCGGCGCCGATCTTCGCCGCCGCACCAAGCAGGTCCGGCTCGCTACCGCCGAGCTGCAAAGCGAGCGGATGCTCGCCCGCGTCCATCGCCAGCAACCGCGCACGATCGCCATGGATGACCGCGTTCGCATGCACCATTTCCGTATACAGCCGCGCATGCGGCGCCAGCAGACGGTGGAACACACGGCAATGCGTGTCGGTCCAGTCCATCATCGGGGCGACGGACAGGCGGAGGTCGTCCGGTGGAATGGGTCGCGGAGAGGGCGAGACGTTCATCGCCGCGATTTTCGCCTATTTCAGGCCGCCCTGCCGCGATGGGGGCCGCTCGGGTGGGGCTCCCACACCATGTACACGTCGGCACGCGCGTAGTGCGATCCCGGCCGCGGCGCGGGGTAATGACGGAAGCCGACGCTTTCGTACAAGGCCAGCGCCGGGCCCAGCTTGCTGCTGGATTCGAGGAACAGCTCACGGCCCTGCAGCGCGCGGAATGCGTCGAGCGCACCGTGCATCAGCGCGCGCCCCACGCCGGCGCCACGGGCTTCCGGGGCGACCGCCATCTTCGTGAGTTCGTAAACGCCTTCGGCTTCGCGTTTGAGGGCGACCGTGCCCAGTACGCGATCGTGCTCGTCGATGGCAAACAACACGCGACCGCCGGGCTGGAGGATGTGCGTTTCCGGATCGCCCAGCACCTCGCGATCAATCGGCTCGACCGTGAACCAGCGCTCGAGCCATTCGATGTTGAGGCGGGCGAAATCCGGACGCCATTGCGGCGCGTAGTCGACGATGCGAACCGTGGGAGCACTCATGCCGCGATGATAGAGCGCATGGCGCACAAACGCGTACGGCGGCCTGGGCCGCCGCACGGAACGCTGCCGCGTTCAATCAGTCCTTGCCTTTGCCCTGGCCCTTCGCCTGCGCGTTGCTCTTGCCCTGACCATTGCCCTTACCCTGACCGCTGCCCTTGGGCGCCGCATTGCCCTTGCCCTGCGCATTTGAACCGGCATTGCCGTTCGCCTTGGAACCACTCGAATGCGCAGCGGCAGGCTTGCCCTTGTCGGCGCGGCCCTTATCGGCACCGCCCTTGTTCGAGGCCGCCTTCGCCTTGCCAGGATCGCGCGGCCGCCCCGGAAAATCACGCGCAAGGTCTGCGTCGAGCGTGATGCTGCGGCCCCAGCGGTCGTAGCTCGGCACGAAGCCCTTCTTCAGGCGATGGAATTCGGGCGAGCCGGGCTTGATACCCAGGTTCTGGGCGACCACGCCCCAGCCCTGCGCGTGGTCGCGCTCCCACATGTCGGCGACGTAACGGCAGGGGCGACCCAACGTCGACGCGATGGCGCACGCGAAATACACGTCGCCCGGCGCCCAGCGCCGCTGCGTGAGCAGTTCGTCGACCAGGTCGCGCGGTGCGCCGTAGTAGCGGACCATTTCGTCCACGAACGGATCGCGATACCGCGTGCCGTAGCGGTTCATGTCGCCCAGCCACGTGTCGACCCATACGTCGCCGGAACGCGGGTTCCAGCCGAAGGTGTAGTCCTGCGCGGACGCCGTCCCCCAGCCGAACGTCGCGGCCGCCGCCACCAGCACCGCACCGATCCTCGCCTGCCACGTCATCGCCATGTCCCAGCTCCTTTCGTTGTCGAGGGGATGCCAGCGGGGCATCCCGTTACGGCCTGCCATGATCAATCACCGCGCCAGCGTCGATCGTAGCGGTCGTAGCGATCCCGGCGATCGTCCCAGCGGCGGTCCTGGTAATAGGCGCGATCGTAGCGGTGGTCGTACCGATGTTCGTACCGGTGGTCGTACCGGTGGTCGTACCGTCGGTCGTGGCGCCGGTCGTATCGCGCGTCGTAGTAACGCGTGGTGCAACGGCCGTGCTTGTTGCAGTTGCCGCGCGGCGCGTTGTTCCAGTAGCCGTATGCGTTGCCGTACGGCGGCCCGGCGCGATAGACGCGGCGGTAATACGTCGGATGGCCGCGGTAGTCGTGCACGACCACCAGCCGGTCCCGATAGTCGCGGTCGTAGCGGTAGTACGGGTAGCCTGCGCGGAACACGACGTCGGCGACGTCGACGATCACGCGCGACAGTTCGTCGGCGCGGGCCGGTGCCGGCGCGGTGGCCGCGACTGCACCCAGTCCTGCGGCAAGCACCACGGGGGCGAACCATCGGGTCAGGACGGTGGCCATGCTGCGCTCCTCGTTGCCCGCACCGTGCGGGGCTCGCAGCCACGATGCGGCGGCGGCAGTGAACGCCTTTTTAATCCGACCGGGCGTGCAGCGCGGCGCTCAGCAGCCGTTGGGAATCGTGTTCAGGCAGCGAATCCGGCGAGGTCGCGCACGGCACCGGGCAGTTCATGCGCGCTGGCGATGCGGCGCAGGCGGGGCGCGTCGTCGGCGACCTCGGCCTCGTTCTCGTGGCCCCAGGTCGTGTGATACGGAACGTGGATGCCCCAACCGCCAAGCGCCAGCACGGGCGCGATGTCCGAGCGCAACGAATTGCCCACCATCACGAAACGCTCCGCCGGCAGCCCGAACTCCTCGAGCAGCCGCGTGTACGTCGCCGTGTCCTTCTCGCTGACGATTTCGATGCGACGGAACAGGTCGGCGAAACCGCACTGTCGCACCTTCGCTTCCTGATGGAACAGATCGCCCTTGGTGATGAGCACGACGTCGAAGTCCGCGGCGATCGCTTCGACCGCTTCGCGTACCCCGGGCAGCAGTTCGACGGGATGGCGCAGCAGCGATTTGCCGAGCTCGACGATGCGGTGCACATCGCGCGCCTCGATGCGCTGCGCGGTGATGTCAACCGCGGCCTCGATCATAGACAGCACCATGCCTTTCACGCCGTAGCCGAACAGCGCGATGTTGCGCTTTTCCACTTCGTACAGGCGCTCCTGCACGCGTGCGTCGCGCAGGTCCACGTAGGTGCCCACGATGCGCTCGAATTCGAGCTGCGCGTCGTCGAAATAATCCTGGCTGCGCCAGAGGGTATCGTCGGCATCGAAGCCGATCAGCTGGATGGTCATGCGGACAGTTTAGTCCACGCGGTCGCCGGTCCGGCCGCGCCCCCGGGCGCATCACGAACAAGGGCGGCCGAAGCCGCCCTTGCCGGAGTCCAACCATGCGCGGGTTGGATCGGTTGCGCGAAGACGCTTACTTGCCGCCGCTGTTGCCTGCGGCACCGCCCTGCGCCTTGGCGACGTACGCCTTGTACTCGTCGGCCGTCAGCGCGCCGTCGGCATCGGCGTCGGCCTGGTCGAACACCTGGCCCAGGGCCGGGACGCTGGACGCTTCGGACTTGCTCAGCGAGCCGTTCTTGTCGGTGTCCACGTCCGACCAGCTCTTCTTCGCCGGCGCACCCGAGGGCGCACCCGAGGCCGACGTGGCAGCGTCGGACGTCGGCTGCGAGGCCGACGCGGCGGCCGGATCGTCCGCCTGCGGCGTGGCGGTCTGCGCGAAGGCGAGCGGCGACGACAGGACGGCGACGAGCGCGGCGGCGATCAACGGCTTGCGGTTCTTGAGGATCATGCGATGTCTCCTGAGAAGGAAGGAAGTTCTGCGCGTGCTTGCCGAAGGCGTGCCGCACGGGACGACCTTGCCGATCGCGTCATGAACGCATCCGCGTCGCTAGCTGTTAAACCAACGTTGCGTTAACCATTGCGGCACGCTGGGCGGCTAGGAAGCGGGCAGATCGGTGACGCACGACCCGCGCGTTTGTGACCCGCGCCGGATTTCTCGATGCGTCGAGCGGAACTTTGTGGCTGAACGCAACACAACCTTCACCGCGACACGGGTCAACGCACCTGCTCACCGTGCGTTACCCGCTCCCTTCATCCCTCGTCTTCGCGCGCGACGTCCACGTCGAGTTCGCCGTCTTCGGCGATGCGCACGCGCACCGCCATCGGCCGGCAGCACACGTGGCAATCCTCGACGTACGAGCGCGGTCCCGCGGAATCGTCGACGAACAACGTCAGCGGCTCGCCGCAGTACGGGCATTGCACGTCGATCGCGGGCAGCACGTCACTTCGCCTTCGGCAACGGCGCATCCGGCGCGAGCGTCAGCACGATATCCACCGGCGTTCCGGGATTGTGGCTGCGAAGATGCAGTTCGCTCGCGTCCGCGCGGAGGATGTCGGTGGGATACGAGTGGCCTTCCTCGACCATCGTGAGCTTGCCGCCTTCGAATCGCCACTGGCCGTGCATCGGCGTGCCGTTGGGCGAGTCGATCACGAGCGTGCCGTCGGAGAGGAATGCGTAGAGGGTGTCGGCTTCCACCGAACTGGACGATTTCACGCGCCACACCTTGTCGACGAAGACCGCCGGCGTCGCGTTGGGGGCATCGGGCGGCGCGGCTTCGCCCTGTGCGGGCTGGTCCGTGCTGCGCGCAGGTTGCTGGGAGGTATCGGCCGTGACCTGCGGCGTCTCCGCCGCGGGCGCTGGCGCGTCCGCGGAGGCCGAAGGTTGGGGCTGCTGGCAGGCCGTCAGCACGCCCGCCGCCAGTGCGCAGGCCAGGATTGGATGACGCATGGATCGACGCATGATCACGCCCCTTATCGACAGGTGCGCGCACCTTAGCACCGCCCGCGCGACCGGCGCGCTCATCACGTCCCACTAACCGCGGCGCGGCAAAGCTGCGGTCATCCCACGCCGCACACCGGCGTCACGGATCACGGAGGCAGCAATGAAGGTCCGCCATGTATTCAGCACGCCCGACCTCGACACCGCGCGTGCGGTGATGGATGCCGCGCGCGGCGCCGGCGTGCACGACGACGACATCCTCCTCGTCGCACGTTCGGACATCGAACTGGACGCGATCCCCAACGAGTTCAAGGAAGCCGACACCGACCTGATGCCGGCGGCGCTCCGCGGCGCCGGATACGGCGGGGCTGCCGGCCTGCTCGCGGGGCTTGCCGCGATCGTGATCACGCCCATCGGCCTGACGCTTGCGGGCGCCGCTGCGGCGGCGGTGGCCGGTGCACTGGTGGGCTCCTGGGCTTCCGCACTCGTCGGTTCGTCGCTGCCGGATCCGATCCGTCGCAAGTTCGACGATGAGATCCAGGCCGGTCGCATCCTCGTGGTGCTCGATGGCGACAAGGATTTCCTCGACCGCACCGAGAGCATCATCACGACCGCAGGCGGCACGCACCTGCCGTACGAATCGAGCAAGGCGATGGCGTAGGCCTTACGGCGAGGAAAGGGCGTTCGCGCGCGACTTCGCCGAAGCATCGCCGAGCGCCGCACGGTAGCTCGCGTACAACGCCTTGACCTTGGCGACATAGGCCTGCGTTTCCGCATACGGCGGCACGCCGCCATACCGCGTCACGGTGCCGATGCCGGCGTTGTAGGCGGCGGCCACCAGCGTCATGTCGTTGCGATAGCGCCGCATCAACGCGCGCAGGTGGCGAGCACCGGCCAGGATCGATTGGTCCTGCGAGAACGGATCCACCACGCCGTACTCGCGCCCCGTGTCGGGCATGAGCTGCATCACGCCCTGCGCGCCCTTCGCCGATACGGCGCTTGCGTCGTAATCGCTTTCCGCGTGGGCGATGGCGCGCAGCCACGCTTCGTCGATGCCGGTCACTCTGGACGCGGCGCGAAACTGCTTTGGATAGCGGTCCAACCGCGGCGGGCTGACGCGCCCGAGCCCCTCGTGCGCCGGTTCGCCCGGTGGAGCCGGCACCGTGAACGAAAGCACCTTCACCGAGCCCGGCAGCTCGCGCGTGCCGTACACCGTTCGGCCGTCCTGCACGCGTTCGTACAGCGCGCCACTGACCGCTTCGCCGGTGCCGAACAGGTTCGGCACCATGGCGGCGTTGTCGTCGATCTGCTTCGCGGTGCAGCGCGAACCGGGTTCGGGCGCGGTCGACAGACTGACCGTCCCGTCGCGTACGCATCTGTACACCGTGCGCGCCTGGCTTTCGAGCGCGAACGACGGCGCAATGAGCATGAGGGCGATGGCGCAGAACCGGCTCATCCGCCGGATTCTAGGCACGCAGGCGCCATGGGCGCGCGACGACGGACCGCCGCCCGTCGGCCGCAAGGGCGCGTCGCTGCGCTCGCCGGTCCGGATCGGCCAGGAATTGATCGGGGTCAAGGCATGCGCGGAGGCCGTCGATAGGCTCCGCGCATGTCCGCCGCGCCAACCTTCCCCGCCGAACTGCTGCGCCGCTACGATCGGCCGGGACCGCGCTACACGTCCTATCCCACCGCGCCCCAGTTCAGCGCGGACTTCGGCCCCGATCAGCTGCGCGAAGCCATACAGGGCAGCAACGGCGACCCGATTCCCAGCCGCCTCTCCCTCTACGTGCACGTGCCGTTCTGCACGAGCCCGTGCTTCTACTGCGGCTGCAATCGCGTGATCACGCGCGACCGCGCGCGCAGCGAGCCCTATCGGACACGGCTCGCGCGCGAGATCGGCATGATGGCGGGGCTGTTCGATCCGGATCGCGAAGTCGTCCAGGTGCATTTCGGCGGCGGTACGCCGAACTTCTTCACGCCCGCACAATTGCGCGCGACGGTACAGGACCTGCGCGACCACTTCCGCTTCAGCGCCGGCGGCGACCGCGATATCTCGATCGAACTGGACCCGCGGGAGCTCACGCCGGACGACATCGCCGAACTGGCCGATGCCGGGTTCAACCGCGCCAGCCTGGGCGTGCAGGATTTCGACCCGGACGTGCAGCGCGCGGTGAATCGCGAGCAGGACATCGACGCCACGCTGGCGATCATCGAGGCCTGCCGCACGCATGGCATGCGCTCGGTCAACGTCGACCTGATCTACGGATTGCCGCTGCAAACGCTCGATGGCTTCTCGCGCACGCTCGACACGGTGATCGCCGCGCGTCCGCAGCGGCTCGCCGTGTACAGCTACGCGCACCTGCCGGAGCTGTTCAAGCCGCAGCGACAGATCCGCGCGGAAGACCTGCCGTCGAACGAACTCAAGCTGGACCTGCTGCGCCTGGCGATCGAACGCCTGACCGCATCGGGCTATGTGTACATCGGCATGGATCACTTTGCGCTGCCCGACGACGAGCTGGCGCTCGCGCAGGCACGCGGCGGACTGCACCGCAACTTCATGGGCTACACCACGCATGCCGATTGCGACCTCGTCGGCTTCGGCGTAAGCGCGATCAGCCGCATCGGCGACAGCTACAGCCAGAATCCCCGCGAGCTGCACGCCTGGGAAGACGCCATCGATGCGCCGCGCCTACCCGTGTGGCGCGGGCTGCGATTGAGCGCGGACGATCAGCTGCGCGCGGACGTGATCCAGCGCCTGATGTGCCAGGGCGAAGTATCGATGGGCGCCATCGAACGCGCGCACGGGATCGACTTCACGCACTACTTCGCCGACGCACTGCAGCGCCTGCAGCCGCTGCAGGACGACGGGCTGGTCTGGATCGAGCCCGACCGCATCGTCGCCACGCGCGAAGGCCGCCTGCTGTTGCGCGTCATCGCGATGTGTTTCGACGCGTACCTGCGGCAGCCGCAAGCTGCCCCGGCGCGCTATTCGCGCACGGTCTGAAGTCCGCCCACGAAGGTCCGCTCCACATCGAGCCGCGCCTATCCCGCACGTGCGGTCGAAGCGTGTGCCAATGTCCCCAGCGTGCGCAGCGCCTGCTCGGCACGCGCATCGAAGGGGTGACCGTAGTTGAGCCGCAGGCAATGTCCGAAGCCGCGACTTGCCGAGAAGATCGGTCCGGGCGCGATGCTGATGCCGGCGTCCAGCGCGCGACGATGCAACGCGAGCGCATCTCGATCCGGCGGCAGTTCGATCCATGCGAAGTAGCCGCCCGATGCGCGCGTGACCTTCGTGCCTTCCGGAAAGCTTGCCGCGACCGCCGCGATGTAGTTCGCCTGCTGCATGGCGAGCGTCGCCCGCAGGCGGCGGAGGTGGCGATCGTAACCGCCGCCCTGGAGGTAACGTCCGATCGCGCGCTGCGCCGGCACGTTGGTGTTGAGGGTCGTGGTGAGCTTGTTGCGCGCGACGGTCCGCGTGAATCGCCCCGCCGCCATCCAGCCGATGCGATAGCCCGGCGCCAGGCACTTGGAGAACGAGCCGCAATGGATCACGTCGCCATGGCGATCGAACGCCTTCGCAGGCAGCGGGCGACGCGCGCCGTAATGCAGCTCCGCATACACGTCGTCCTCGATCAGCGGAATGCCATGGCGCGCAAGCAACCCGACGAGGTCGCGCTTGGCGGTTTCCGGCATGGTCGCACCGAGCGGATTGTGGAAGGTCGGCATGAGCCAGCAGGCGCGTGGCGCGTGGCGGCCGATCGCGCGTTCGAGCGCCTCCAGGTCCACGCCATCGCGCGGGTGCGTCGGCACCTCGACCGCGCGCAGCCCGTTTCGCTCCAGCGATTGCAGCACGGCATAGAAGCACGGGGATTCGACCAGGACCGCGTCGCCGGGCTTCGTCACCGCCGCAATGGCGAGGTTCAGCGCTTCCAGCGCGCCGTTGGTGACGATGATTTCGTCGGCGGGCACGTCCACGCCGTCGATGAGGTAGCGCAGGCTGATCTGGCGGCGCAGTTCCAACTGCCCCGGCGTGAGATCGTCCACCGTGCTCCAGGGATCGAGGTCCTGTGCGGCTGCGGCGATCGCGCGGCCCAGCTTCGGCAGCGGAAACAGCAGCGGGCTCGGAAACGCCGACCCGAACGGCACCAGGTCCCGATGCATCGCCGACTGCAGGACGTCGAACACCAGTTCGCTCACGTCGACGGGCCGGGAGTTTCCGTCCGGTCGCGATGACGATTCGGGCTCCGGCGGCAGCCGGGGCGGCCGCGCCGCAACGTAATAGCCCGACCGCGCGCGCGATTCGATCAGCCCGCGCGCCTCCAGCAGGTAATACGCCTGGAACACGGTCGACGGGCTGACGCGCCGTGCATGCACCGTCTGGCGCACGGACGGGAGGCGCTCGCCGGGACGGAACGCGCCGGAATGGATGGCGCGGGCCAGGTCCTCGGCCAGGGCTTCGTAGCGCTTCACCGTGGAGGCTCCCGGGTCATCTGATACGGTTTTTCCGACGACCTTCTGATTCTACTGGAACTGATACGGTCGCCCTAGACTGCGCGCATCTGCCCAGCCCTTCCGGGTGCACCGTGTCCACCGGCGTCCAGCTGCACCTCGCCCTGATCCTGTTCGCGCCGTGGTTCGCGGTGCTGTCGGCGCTGTTCTGGCGCTATCCGCGGCAGCCGCGCGGCCTTGCACGCCGGATCTTCGACACGGCCGCGCTGACGACGGCCACCGCCGCGGCCGTCGCCGGCATGTACTGGGGCATGGCGAATGCGGACGCCGGCTACGGCCCGATGTGGAAGCAGGTGTTCGCCACGTCGCTGGCTTACGGCCTGTACCTGGGCGTCATGGCGGCGGCGCTGGTCGCGCGCATGCGCTGGCTCCGCGGCCCGAATCCTCCTCCCTCGCGGGCCTCGTCCCGGAGCTGACATGAAGACCCTGCTCGTCGCCGGATTCCTGGCGCTGATCGTGTACCAGCTCGCTGCCGCGCTCTTCTACATGCTCACCGACCGCGGCGAGAGCAAGCGCGCCGTCAACGCGTTGACCCGCCGCATCGGGCTGTCCATCGCCCTGATCGGACTGGTCGCCCTGGGTATCGCCACGGGCGTCATCGAGCCTCACGCGGTAGGCGCCTGAGGCCTCCCAGGGCACCGGCGCCACGCTCCGGGCCCCATCCGCCGAACGGTCAGCCGGGCTCATCGGTTTGCGTTTGAATCGCGTAGCCGACGCTTTGATCGAGATCAAGCGCTGCGCATGAACGGGTTCATAACATGCCGCCGACCCCGGCCTGCCGCTCGGGAGTGTCCATCATGCATACCCAACCAGAAACCTATAACGACAAGATCGTGCGCCAGTTCACCGCGATGACGGTGGTCTGGGGCATCGTCGGCATGGCGGTCGGCGTACTGATTGCCGCCCAGTTGTACTGGCCGGCGCTCAACTTCGACATCCCGTGGCTCAGCTACGGCCGGCTGAGGCCGCTGCACACCAACGCGGTGATCTTCGCCTTCGGTGGCTGTGCGCTGTTCGCGACCAGCTACCACGTGGTGCAGCGCACCTGCCACGTCCGGCTGGCCTTCGACAAGCTCGCGGCCTTCACCTTCTGGGGCTGGCAGGCGATCATCGTCGCGGCCGCGATCACCTTGCCGCTGGGGATCACGCAGGGCAAGGAATACGCCGAACTCGAATGGCCGATCGACATCCTGATCACCATCGTGTGGGTGTCCTACGCGATCGTGTTCTTCGGCACGATCGTCAAGCGCCGGGTGAAGCACATCTACGTCGCCAACTGGTTCTACGGCGCCTTCATCATCACCGTCGCGCTGCTGCACATCGTCAACAACATGGCGATGCCGGTCGGACTGGGCAAGTCGTACTCGCTCTACACCGGCGCCGTCGATGCGATGGCGCAGTGGTGGTACGGGCACAACGCGGTGGGCTTCTTCCTGACCGCCGGCTTCCTCGGAATGATGTACTACTTCGTTCCGAAGCAGGCCAATCGCCCGGTGTACTCGTACCGCCTGTCGATCGTGCACTTCTGGGCGCTGATCGCCGTGTACATGTGGGCCGGCCCGCACCACTTGCAGTACACCGCGCTGCCGGACTGGGCCCAGTCGCTGGGCATGGTGTTCTCGCTGGTCCTGCTGGCGCCCAGCTGGGGCGGCGCGATCAACGGCATCCTCACGCTCTCCGGCGCCTGGGACAAGCTGCGCACCGATCCGATCCTGAAGTTCCTCATCGTGGCCGTGTCGTTCTACATGATCGCGACCTTCGAAGGTCCGATGATGTCGATCAAGACGGTCAACTCGCTGTCGCATTACACCGACTGGACCGTCGGCCACGTGCACGCCGGCGCGCTGGGCTGGGTCGCGATGATCTCCGTCGGTGCGGTCTACTCGATGCTGCCGCGGTTGCTCGGCCAGAAGCAGATGTACTCGGTCAAGGCCATCGACCTGCACTTCTGGCTGCACACCGTCGGCGTGGTCTTCTACATCGTGTCGATGTGGATCGCCGGCGTGATGCAGGGCCTGATGTGGCGCGCCACCAACGCCGACGGCACGCTGACCTACAGCTTCGTCGAGGCGCTCAACGCCACGTATCCCTACTACCTGGGCCGACTGCTCGGCGGCGTGATCGTGCTGTCCGGCATGTTCGTGATGGCCTGGAACGTCATCCGCACCTGGCAGCAGGCGCGCGACCTGGTGCCGACGCCGGTGATGCCGCCGGACGCGGCCAGCGCCCACGCCGGCACGTTCTCCTGAGGCCGACGACATGAGCCATTCACACGAGAAAGTCGAAACCAACGTCGGCCTGATGGCGGTGCTGATCGCCGTGGCCGTCTCCTTCGGCGGCCTGGCGGAAATCGTTCCGCTGATGCACCAGGCCGAAACCATCACCCCGCTGCCCGGCGTGAAGCCCTATCCCGCGCTGGAACTGGCCGGTCGCGACGTCTACATCCGCGAGGGTTGCTACAACTGCCATTCGCAGATGGTGCGCACGCTGCGCTTCGAGACCGAACGCTACGGCCATTACTCGCTCGCGGGCGAATCGGTGTACGACCGCCCGTTCCAGTGGGGTTCCAAGCGCACCGGTCCGGACCTGGCCCGCGTTGGCGGCCGCTATTCCGACGACTGGCACCGCGTGCACCTGCATAACCCGCGCGACGTCGTGCCCGAATCCAACATGCCCGGCTTCCCCTGGCTTGCGGAGGCGAAGGTCGACGGCGAACAGGTGCAGCAACGCATGAAGGCGCTCAAGACGATCGGCGACCCCTACACCGCCGAGGACATCGCCGGCGCACCCGCCGCGGTGGACGGCAAGACCGAGCTGGACGCGGTCGTCGCCTACCTGCAGGGACTCGGCCGCCACGCGCCGAGGGGAGGCTGACATGGTGTCCGGAATCGTCACGACGATCCTGCTGGTGCTTTTCGTGGCCGGCTGGGTGTGGGCCTGGAGCCCGAAGCGAAAGAACGAATTCGACGCGGCTGCGCAGATGCCGCTCGATGAAGACCGGGAGATACGGCAATGACCACCGGCTGGTCGATCTACGTGATCGCGATCGTCGCGATCAACATCCTGGGTTGCGTGTGGCTGATCTGGTGGACCGGCAAGCGCCGGCCGGGCGATCCCGCCCCCACCGACACCAGCCATGTGTGGGACGGCAACCTCACCGAGTACAACAAGCCCATGCCCCGCTGGTGGGTGAACCTGTTCTACATCACGATCGTCTTCGGGATCGGCTACCTGATCTGGTATCCGGGCCTGGGGGCGTTCGCCGGGGTGTCCAAGTGGACCTCGGCACGCGAACAGGCCGCCGACAAGGCACGCGACGACGCCAAGCTCGAGGCCGCCTTCGCCCCGTACGCGGGCAAGTCGATCGACGCGATCGCGCGCGACCCCAAGGCCGTCGCGCTGGGACGCTCCATCTTCAACAACACGTGTGCGACCTGCCACGGCTCGACCGCACAGGGTGCGATCGGCTATCCCAACCTCACCGACCAGGTGTGGCATTGGGGTGGCACGCCGGACGACGTCCTGCACTCGGTGCTGGAAGGTCGTGAAGGCGTGATGCCCGAGTGGGGCAAGGTGCTGACCGGCATGGGCGGGGACAACGCCGTCGATTACGTCGCGGCCTACGTTCGTACGCTGTCGGACCCGGACAGCATGCAGAACAACTACATGGCCGCGCAGGGCAAGAGCCTCTACAACGGCGTGTGCATCGCGTGCCATGGCGTGGACGGCAAGGGCAACACCGCGATGGGCGCTCCGGATCTCACCGACGACTACTGGCTCTACGGCAACACCAGCGAAAGCCTCCGCCAGACCATCGAGCACGGCCGCCACGGCGTGATGCCCGCCTGGCGCGAAACGCTCGGCGAGACGCGCTCCCGCCTGGCCGCTGCCTACGTGTGGTCGCTGTCGCATCCGGACAAAGCCGCGGTGACCGCAACGCGCTGATAATCCGATGTAAGCCCGCCGACGTGAGCAAGCTGCCATGAGCCAGCCAGCACCGCGATTCGACCATCCGCCCCGACCGCTCCCGCAGCGGCTCGGGGCGATTTTGTGGCCCAGCTTCTTCGCCGCGTGCATCGCGACGATGGTGTTCTTCGCCTACGTCGACCCGCTCGCCCTGCGCGACATGACCTTTCCCCACCTGCCGATGACACGCACGCTCGGGTACAGCCTGGGCTTTTTCATGTTCTGGATCGCCACCGCGGCCTCCAGCGCGTTCACCTGGGTGCTGCTGCGCCCGCCCAGCCGTTTCAACGGGCCGTTGCGGCCCGAGTAGTCGACACAGAATGAACAAGAAGATCGCGATCGACCTCCTCGACGACGGCGGCAACGCCCTCTATGTCAGCGAGCGGAAGATCTACCCGCGCAGCGTGAGCGGCACGTTCCAGACCTGGCGCAACGTCGCGGTCGTCGTGCTGCTGGGCATGTTCTACGTCTTCCCGTGGCTGCGCTGGGATGGACGCCAGGCGGTGTTGTTCGACCTGCCCGCCCGCAAGTTCTACGTGTTCGGCCTGAACTTCTGGCCGCAGGATTTCTTCCTGCTGGCCGTGCTGATGATCATCGCCGGCCTGTCGCTGTTCTTCTTCACCGCCATCGCCGGGCGCCTGTGGTGCGGCTACGCCTGCCCGCAGACGGTGTGGACGGAGGTGTTCCTGTGGATGGAGCGCTGGACCGAAGGCGATCGCAACGCGCGAATGAAGCTCGATGCCGCGCCGTGGAGTGCGCACAAGCTCCTGCGCAAGGGCGGCAAGCACCTGCTGTGGCTGGTGTTCGCGCTGTGGACGGGCTTCACCTTCGTCGGCTTCTTCACGCCGATCACCGACCTCGCCGCGCGCGTGCCGTTCTTCGGTAGCGCGCCGGGATGGGGTGGCTGGGAGACGTTCTGGGTCCTGTTCTATGCGCTGGCGACCTGGGGCAACGCGGGCTTCCTGCGCGAGCAGGTCTGCAAGTACATGTGCCCCTACGCGCGCTTCCAGAGCGCGATGTTCGACCGCAACACGCTGATCATCGCCTACGACCCGATGCGCGGCGAACCACGCGGACCGCGCAAGCGCGGCCTGTCCAGCGTGCTCGAACGCGCGCGCGGACTGCTCGACCCCGCCACCGCCTACGACTACGTGTTCCGCGCCGCACGCCAGGGCAATGCGGTTTCGCTCGGCGCGGCCGGCACCACCGCCGTCACCGACGTGGGTCTGGTCGCGCAGCCGCTGCCGAAATTCGAGCCCGAACAGCTCGGCGACTGCATCGACTGCACGATCTGCGTGCAGGTCTGCCCGACCGGCATCGACATCCGCAATGGCCTGCAGTACGAGTGCATCGCGTGCGGCGCATGCATCGACGCCTGCGATTCGGTGATGGACAAGCTGGGGTATCCGAAGGGCCTGATCCGCTACTCCACGCAGAACGCGATCGACGGCAAGCCGACCCGCGTCGCGCGTCCGCGCGTGCTGCTGTACGGCGTGCTCCTGCTGGCGCTGTGCGCGGCATGGGCGTGGGGCGTGACCCACCGCAGCCCGCTGATCGCCGAGGTCCTGCGCGATCGCAATGCGCTCTACCGAGAGGCCGCCGACGCGCGCATCGAGAACACCTACACGCTGAAGCTCGTCAACAAGGACGTCGAACCGCGTTCGTTCCGCATCCGCGTCGAAGCCCCGTCCGGCATCGAACTGCGCGGCGGACCGCAGACGGTGGACGCCGATGCCGAGCAGGTGCTCAACCTTCCCCTGGTGCTGTCCGCGCCGCACGACGTGCGCGGCAAGCAGGCGATCACGTTCCGTGTCGAACGCGCCGACGGCGCCGCCGACGCCAGTGTCGCGTCCACCTTCTTCGGACCCATGTGATGGCCCTGCCCGCGAAACTCCGCAATCCCGTGCTGTGGCTGGTGGTCGGCCTGCCCGTCCTGTCGATCGTCGCCGGCGTCGGGCTGGTGATGATCGCCCTGCGCAGCGGCGGCGACGATGCGGTGATCGACACCGTGCAGCGCACGGCGCAGATCCAGACCACCGAACTGGGCCCCGACGAGCGGGCGCAGGCGATCAAGCTTTCCGCGGTGCTGCACGTGGATGCGAAGGGCATCGAGCTGCTGCCGGTCGGCGAAGGGTTCTCGAATGGCGCCGTGCCACGCGACGCCCCACTCTCACTTGTGCTGTCGCACCCCAGCGATGCACAGCTCGACCGCCGTGTCGAACTCAAGCCCAGCGAACTGGGCTGGCACGCGGATGTCGACCTTCCGCAGGATCACGACTGGCTGCTGCACCTCGCGCCATCCGACACCGGGTGGCGCCTTCGGGGTCGCTTGATCGCGGGCCAGGGCGCGGCGCACCTGGCGCCGGCCGTGGGCGGTCGATAAGGGGCCAATGACGATGGACGCGGCGCTGCCACTGCGCGAAACCCGGGCCGCCGCGATCGGCACCTGCCATCACTGCGGGGAGACGCTCGCGGCCGACGCGATTGGCGAAGGCGAACGCGCGTTCTGCTGCAACGGCTGCGCCGCCGCGTCGACGTGGATCCGCGACGCCGCCTTGGGCGACTACTACGCCTTGCGCACCGCGCCTGCCGGTCGCGTGCAGGTGGAGGCCGGCGACTTCGGCGCCTGGGATCGCGACGTGGTACTGGCCGAACACACGCGCCTGGTGCCCGGCGGACGCGAGATCACCGTGCTCACCGACGCCATGCGTTGCGCGGCCTGCGCATGGTTGATCGATCGCGCCCTGCGCCGCCAGCCCGGCGTGCTCGACGCCGGCGCGAACGCCGTCACCGGGCGCATCGTGGTCTCGTGGGATCCGCAGCGCGTCGCGCTGTCCACGTTGATGCAGCGGCTGGCCGCACTCGGCTATCGCCCGTGGCTCGCGACCGGCGACGCGCGCGAGCAGGCGCAACGGCGCGAGCGGCGCCGCTGGCTGATCCGCCTCGGTGTCGCGGGGCTCGGGGCGATCCAGGCGATGATGTTCGCCGAAGCGCTGTACCTCGACACGGCGCAGCAGATGCCGGTCGCGACGCGCGATTTCTTCCGCTGGATCACGTTCCTCGTCTCGACACCGGTCGTCTTCTATTCGGGCTGGCCGTTCCTCGAAGGCATGTGGCGCGAACTGCGCGGCCGTCGAGTGGGCATGGACACGCTGATCGCCGGCTCGACGCTGCTCGCCTACCTTGCCAGCCTCGTCGAAACGCTGCGCGGCGGCACGCACGTCTGGTACGACGCGGCGGTGATGTTCGTGCTGCTGTTGCTGGTGGCCCGCATGTTCGAACAGCGCGCGCGCGGCATCGCGAGCGCACAGGTCGATGCGCTCGCACGGGCGCGTCCGGCGCTCGCGCTGCGTGAACGCGCCGACGGCTCGGTCGAGCAGGTACCGCTGGGCGACCTCGGCATCGGCGACGTGTTGCGCGTGGCCGCAGGCGAAGCGGTACCCGCGGATGCGGTGCTGCTCGACCGCGCCGCGTCGTTCGACGAGGCGCTGATCACCGGCGAATCGACGCCCGTGCGGCGTGACGTCGGCGAGTCGGCGCTTGCCGGCAGCGTGTGCCGGGAGCGCGCCGCGCGGTTGCGCGTCGTGCGCACCGGCGCGGACACCCGGCTTTCGCAACTGACGCGGCTCGTCGAGCAGGCGCAGTCGTCCCGACCCCGTCTGGCCCGCGTGGCCGAACGCGTGGCCGGCGGCTTCGTGATGGCGCTGCTGCTGTGCGCGGGCGCGACCTTCGCATGGTGGCACCTGCACGAACCCGCGCGCGTACTGGAGGTCACGCTCGCGCTGCTGGTGGTGAGCTGCCCCTGCGCGTTGTCGCTGGCGATCCCGACCGCGCTGACGACTGCGCATGGCGCGCTCGCCCGCATCGGCGTGCTGGGCGTGCGTGAGGACGCGCTGTCGACACTCGCGCGGGTCGATCGCGTGATGCTCGACAAGACCGGCACGCTCAGCAACGGCCGCCCGGAACTCGATCGCGTTGCCACCTTCGACGGCATGGACGCAGCCACTGCGTTGTCCGTCGCCGCCGCACTGGAACGCGGCAGCGCGCACCCTCTCGCACAGGCGTTCGCCCACGTGGCGCCGGAACGCACGGCATCGGACGTGCAGACCGTCGCAGGGCGCGGCATCGAGGGTGTGGTCGACGGCCACCGCTGGCGGCTGGGCCGCGCCGATTTCGCCGCAGCGCGCGCGGATGATGGCGCGCTGTGGCTCGGCGACGGCGTGCGCGCGTGTGCGCGCATGACGGTTCGCGAGACGATGCGCGACGGCGCGCGCGAGGCTGTTGCCGCGCTGCGCGATGCGGACGTCGCGGTCGAACTGTGCAGCGGGGACGCGGGCGACGCCGTGGCCGGCTTCGCGCGACAGGTCGGCATCGACGCATTCCACGCGCGGCAATCGCCGGAACAGAAGCTTGCCCGCGTGCGCGAAGCGCAGTCGCGCGGCGACGTCGTCGCGATGGTCGGCGACGGCTTGAACGACGCGCCCGTGCTCGCCGGCGCCGATGTGTCGATGGCGATGGCCGAGGGTGCCGCGCTCGCACAGCGCGCGGCGGATTTCGTCGTCACCAGTCCGTCGCTGCTGCGCGTGCCGCAGGCGATCGTGCTGGCCCGGCGCGCGCAGTGCATCATCCGGCAGAACCTCGCGTGGGCCATCGGCTACAACGTGCTGGCGATTCCCCTGGCGGCGACCGGCCACGTCACGCCGTGGATCGCCGCACTGGGAATGGCCGGCTCCTCGCTCCTGGTCACGCTCAACGCGCTCCGGCTCAGCCGCGACACGCGCACCGAAAGGAGGGCCGCATGAACATCCTGCTGCTGCTCGTGCCGATCAGCCTGGTGCTGCTCGGAATCGCCATCGGCTCGTTCGTGTGGGCCGTGCGTCGCGGCCAGTTCGACGACCTCGACACGCCGGCCATCGACATCCTGCGCGAGGATCCGCTTCCCGCGCCGCAGGCTCCGTCGTCCGATCCGGGCCGGGAGGCCGCGGCCCGTGGCGATTGACTGGCTCACCCTGGGCGCGGCATCGCTCAGCGGGCTGTTGGGCGGCGCGCATTGCGCGGCGATGTGCGGCGGCATCGCGACGGGCTTCTCCGTCTCGGCGCAGCGCTCCGACGGCCGCAGCACGCGTTCGATCGTGCCGGCACTCGAAGCGAACCTTGCGCGCATCGGCGGGTACGTCGCCGCCGGTGCGATCGCCGGCGGCCTGGGTCACGGCATCGTGGGCGTCGCGCGCATGGACGGGCTCGCGACAGCACTGCGCATGCTCGTCGGCCTCGTGCTGATCGTCGTCGCATTGCGGTTGTTCGATCGGCGCGGCGGGCTTTCGGCCTTGGGAGGACCCGGCGCGCGCATGTGGACATGGCTGCGTCCGCTGCAACAGCGCCTGTTGCCCGCGGACACGCGCGCCAGGCGCATCGGCCTGGCCGTGCTCTGGGGCTGGTTGCCCTGCGGGCTCAGCACGACGTTGCTCGCCGCCGCCTGGCTGCAGGCGAGCGCGCTGCAGGGCGGGCTGACAATGCTCGCGTTCGGTCTCGGCACGTTACCCGTGATGCTGCCGTTGACCTGGAGCGGCGCCCGCATCGGCCGCTGGCTGCAGACCCGCTGGCGCAATGCCGGCGCGGCGCTGGTGATGGTGGCAGGGTTGCTGACGCTGTCGGCGCCCTGGCTGATGCAGGTGCCGCAACTGCACGCCGTGCTGTCCGCGCTGGGATGCGTCACGCCGTCCGCGTGACACTTGCGCTTACGGCGTGCTGCGCGCGCGACGGGTTCGCGGCGCTTCGTCCTCGCCGCCGTGCGCCAGGCGCGTGAGTTCCTCGATATCAACGATCTCCACGCGACGGCCGTGCACGTCGATGACGCCGTCTTCCTGCAGGCGCGTGAAGCCGCGGCTCACCGTTTCCAGCGCAAGCCCCAGGTAACGCGCGACGTCCTCGCGGCTCATCGGCAGCTTGAACTGGGTCGAGGACTGGCCGATCTGCCGGAAGCGCTCACCGAGTCCGTGCAGGAACAACGCGATGCGTTCGTTCGCCTGTCGCCGCACCAGCATGCCCATGTGGTCATGATCGCGGTTGAGGCTATGGCCGATGACGCGCAGCAGCTGCTGCTGCAATCCGGGCACCTGCGCGGCCACGTCGGTGAGCTGGCTGAAGGGCACTTCGCAGACGTTCGCGTCGCCGAGCGCGACCGCTTCGCAGCGGTGCGCGCCGCCGCCGAGCGCGTCCAGCCCGATGAGTTCCCCCGGCAGGTGGAAACCGAGCACCTGCTCGTCGCCGTCCTCGCTCAGCGTCACGGTCTTGAACGCACCGTCGCGGGCGACATACACCGCTTCCAGCGAATCGCCGATGCGGAACAGGCGTTCGCCACGCGCGATGGGACGACGGCGCCGGACGATCTCGTCCAGCCGGTCCAGCTCGGGGCCGCTGATGCCGGCCGGCAGGCAAAGCTGCTGGAGCGAGCATTGGGAGCAACTGCGGCGCAGGTGCGCAAGATCCAGGGGACTGTTCATCGTGGGCCATTGTCGCACGGGGGAAAGTGCAGCCGCCGTCGATGCGCGGGGCGAATTGTCCAGCCCGTCGCGCAGTGGAAAACGAAAGGCGGCCGGAGCCGCCTTCCGCGCCACACACCCGAAGTGTCCGCCCTCTGCCGGGGCCTTGCGACACGCCACCGCAGAACGGAGGCGATGTCGCGGCCCGACTCTGCGCCAAGCTTGATGAACCTCGACGTCATCCGGATTCGCGCGTCGACGTGCGCTTAACCCCGCCCGCAGCGGTTTCTGCTTGACCTCGGGTATTGCGCGAAGCGCGTCACGGATCACGCCCATGCAGCGGGTGAATGCCCGGCCTCCATATACCCCGGCGCCGTGCGCACGGCTGCCCGATGCCGGATTCAACGCTGCGCCTCGACGCGCGTGCGCGAAGCGCCCAGGTCGGCACACATGCACCGCCAGGTTCCAAATGCGGGACAGTGTTTCCCCGGATTCCGGTCTTTGTTCCGCGAATGCAACGCCCATCTCCTTCGTGCAGCGATGGCCGCCCAGGCATTCCGCCAGGACCCGTCGCCTTGAAGCGCCGCTCCCTCCCCTATTTCGCGGTGCGCATGCAGGAGTCGATTCGCAATGAAGAAGAACGAACGCAAGAAGAGCACGCTGCTGTCCACCGCCCTGGTGGCCGTCATCGCCAGCGCTGCCGCCTTTGGCGCGCAGGCCGCCGACAAGGGCTTCTACGCCGGCGCCGGCGTGGGCCAGTCCTACGTCGACGAAGGCGCATACGACGACGAGGACACCGCGTACTCGGTCTTCGGCGGTTACCAGTTCAACCGCTGGTTCGGCCTGGAAGGCGGCTACGCCGATTTCGGCAAGCTCGAGCCGCGCGGCACCGGCACGCCGCTGGAAGCGAGCTCGGTCTACCTGACCGCCGTGGGCACCGTGCCGGTCACCGACCGCTTCTCGATCTACGGCAAGGCCGGTTTCCAGCGCTGGGACCTGGATCGCGCGATTCCGTCCATCGTCGGCAACACCGACGACAACGGCACCGATCCGACCTACGGCCTGGGCGTGCAGTACCGCTTCACCGACAACGTCGCGCTGCGCGGCGAATACAGCCGCTTCGAGGCCGAGGACACCGATCTGGATCTCGCGCAGATCCAGTTGCGCTACGACTTCTGAGTCGAAGGCCTCGGGGCCGGAACGGAAGGCCGCCGGTGCGAACCGGCGGCCTTCTGCGTTCATGCCGCAACGCAACTGGCGGCCGGCCGACGCGACGGGCACTCTGGGGGCACGTCGAGCACGGGAAGCCGCCCTTGGATCCGACCTCCGCTTCGCCCGGAACCCTGCGCGCCGTCAGCCGATGGCAGATCGTCGGCCTCTCGATCAACGACGTCATCGGCAGCGGCATCTACCTGCTGCCGGCGGCCGCCGCGGCGCTGCTCGGGCCGGCGAGCCTGTGGGCGGTGCTGCTGGCGGGCCTGGCGGTGAGCCTGCTGGTGCTGTGCTACGCGCAGGCCGCGAGTTATTTCGACGCGCCCGGCGGCGGCTATCTTTACGCACGCGAAGCCTTCGGCCCGTTCATCGGCTTCGAAGTGGGCTGGATGCTGCTGCTCACCCGCGTGGCCACCGCCGCCGCACTCGCCAACGGGCTGGCCGAAGCGGTCACGCACTTCTGGCCCGCCGCCGACGCCGGCTGGGCACGCGTGTCCATCGTGACCGGTTCGATCGCGTTGCTGGTGGCGATCAATGTCGTCGGCGTTCGCGCGGCGGCGAACGCGGGCGTGCTGCTGGCCATCGGCAAGCTCGTGCCGCTGGCGCTGTTCGTGGCGATCGGCCTGTTCCATGTGGATGCCTCACTCGCGGCGCCGTCGACCGCACCGCTGACGGCGCGCCCGCTCGCCGAAGCGGCGTTGCTGCTGCTGTTCGCCTACGCGGGCTTCGAGAACCTGCCGGCCGCGGCCGGCGAGTACCGCAATCCGCGCCGCGACGTGCCCTTCGCACTGCTGACGATGATCGCCACCGTCACGCTCGTGTACGTCAGCGTGCAGTGGGTCGCGCTGGGCACCCTGCCCGGCCTGGCGCGTTCGTCGACGCCGCTCGCGGAAGCCGCCTCGCGGTTCGCCGGCGAATGGCTTGCGTTGCTGATGACGGTCGGCGCGAGCATCTCGATCCTGGGCACGAGCAGCAACACGGTGCTGATGGCGCCGCGCTATCTGCTCGCGCTGTCGCAGGACGGTTACGGGCCGCGCTGGCTCGGTGCGATCCACCCGCGCTTCCGCACGCCGGCGGTGGCGATCGTGCTGATCGGTGCGATCTCGCTCGCGCTGGCGCTGTCGGGTTCGTTCGTGCAACTGGCCTTGCTGTCGGTGGTCTCGCGGCTGTGCACGTACCTTGGAACGGCCGGATCGGTGCTGGTGTTGCGGCATCGCCATGCCCATCGCGAAGGCGCGCTGCGCCTGCCTGGCGGGGCGCTCATCCCCGTCGCGGCGCTCGCCCTGAGCCTCGGCTTGCTGGCGAGCGCGCAGATCGCGAACCTCATCGCGGCGGCGATCGCGTTGGCGATCGGCGCGCTGGTGTACCGGTTGCGTCGACGCTGACGCCCGGTCACGGCACGATGGCGGGCTCCGGCATCGCCATCAGCTGTTGCTGCAGATCGAACAGGATCTCCGCGTCGCCGGGCAGCCATTGCGCGTCTTCGCTGCCGCGGTAATGGCGATGGAAGGCGCGCACCGCCGCGTCGGGATCGCGCAGGTCGTAGCCGATCAGGCGCATCGCCGCCCACGGATCGAAGCCCGGCGGCACCGGCGCAACCTGCGCGCGCGGCCACAGGCCGTAGCCGGCGTCGGCCAGCCGCTTCCACGGGAACAGCGCGCTCGGGTCGCGCTTGCGCGTCGGCGCGATGTCGCCGTGCCCGATCACCAGGTGCCGGGGAATGTCGAGCCGTGCGGTGATGTCGTCGAGCAGTCGCAGGAGCGAGGCGATCTGCGCGTCGCTGAAAGCCTCCGAGCCGTCGTTGTCCAGCTCGATGCCGATCGATGCGGAGTTCAGGTCGCTCACGCCGCCCCAGCGCGATGCGCCCGCGTGCCACGCGCGTTCGCTCTCGGCGACCAGCTGGTACAACGCGCCGTCGTCGCCGATCAGGTAGTGCGCGCTCACGCGGCCGCCCGCGTTGCGCGTCTGCAACGTGAGCAGCGCCGCTTCGGCGCTCTCCATTTCCGTATGGTGCAGCACGATGACGACCGGCCGGCGCGGATCGTGGTTGGGCGAAGGACGCCACGCCGCCAGCGGATTGCGCTCCTCCGGCGGAGTCGTCGCGCACGCGGCCAACACGCAGGCGAGCAGGATCAGGACGATGGCACGCATGGGTCGGATGGCGGGACGGGGACCGGGCGAGTATAGGCAGTCGCCGTCACCGCGCCGCACAGCGGTCCCTGCCATCCGACGATGGCGATGCGGCCGGCCTTCGGCGCTCACTCGCGCTTGATCGCGTGTCCGCCGAACTGCGCGCGCATCGCGGCGAGGAGCTTGTCGGCGAACGAATCGTCCTCGCGCGAGCGCAACCGTTCCAGCAGGGACAGCGTGATCACCGGCGCCGAGACATCCAGTTCGATGGCCTCGGCGACCGTCCAGCGGCCTTCGCCCGAATCGGACACGTAGGGCGCGATGCCGGACATCGTCGGGTTCTCTTCCAACGCGTTCGCGCTGAGGTCGAGCAGCCACGAACGCACGACGCTGCCGTGTCGCCAGATCTGCGCGATCTGCCCCAGGTCCAGCGCGAAATCGGCGCGCTTTTGCATGATCGCGAAGCCTTCGGCGTAGGCCTGCATCATTCCGTACTCGATGCCGTTGTGGACCATCTTGGTGAAATGCCCGGCGCCGCTGGGCCCGACATGGCCCCAGCCGCGATCGGCCGCCGGCGCCAGCGCCTCGAAGACGGCGCGCAGCCGTTCCACGGCCGCGTCGTCGCCGCCAACCATCAGGCTGTAGCCCTCGCTCAGGCCCCACACGCCACCGCTGGTACCGCTGTCCACGTAGGCGATGCCATGCGCGGCGAGCATCTTCGCGCGGCGCATGGTGTCCTTGTAGAACGAATTGCCGCCATCGACGATCGTGTCGCCGCTTGCCAGTTGCGGCAGCAGGTCGGCGATCGTGCGATCCACCGGCTCGCCCGCCGGCACCATCAGCCACACCACGCGCGGAGTGGGCAGGCGCTCGATCACCTCGGCGAGCGAGGCCACCGGTTCGATGCCGCCCTGCGCGGCCCGTTCGCGCGCCTGCGCGCCGGGATCGAACCCGACCACGCGATGCCCATGCTGCACCAGCCGCTGCGCCATGTTCGCGCCCATGCGGCCCAGTCCGATCATGCCCAGTTCCATCCAAGACTCCGATGCGAGGCGGCCATGGCCGCGATGGGCCACAGGATGGCGCATGCGCGCGCGTACTTCATCCTCGGCGTGGACGTTCGTACGGCGATGCTAAGGACGCGTGAACGCGGCGTGGTCGGAGCGTGTCGTCGAATCGGTCCGTTGCGACACCGGCCGAGAGAACGGCCCGCGTGCCTCAGTGCGGAAGCGACGGCGTCGACACCGGAGCAGGCGGGTCGCGCTCGACGCGTTCCTGCTCCAGCGCAGCCAGGTGTTCTTCGAGCGTGCGACCCAGCGCGGCGGCCTCGCGTCCGGCGGCATGCAGCAGCGGGGCAGAGGCCTCCAGCCGCACCTCGCGGCCGGCGCGCTCCTGCACGGCCACCACGTGGCGCAGCATCGCCAGCGCCATGGCCGCGCTGTCGCTGCGCGCCGCGACCTGGCTGCCCAGGACCAGCAGCCATTCGCCATCGCGCCAGCCCACGCCACCGATCGCGTTGTCGTCGGCGTCGAGGAGTTGCGCGTGCGGTTGCAGGGCGGCGCCGAGGCGGCGGATCGGTCGGGCCGGTTCCTTCTTCTTGCGCGCGTCGCGCTTGGCCTTGGAATTGCGTGACATGAGGGCTCGCGATCGCGTTACGGGCCGCGCATTCTAGGCCGATCGCGTCGCCGGCGGCGCGGCGATGCGCGGCCGGGCGCTCAACGCAGCGGCGCCATCACCTTCAGTTCGCGCAGGTTGTAACCCTTCATCGCGGCCGACGCCTTCAGCCGCTGGAACAGCGCGCGGTTCATCTCCGGCTGGCGCGACAGGATCCACAGGTTCTCGCGATCGGGGCCGCCGACGATGGCCCACTGGTATTCGGGGTCGAGGTCGATCACCCAATAATCGGCCCACACCATCGGCACCCAGGCGAGCCAGTCGGGGGCGAAGCGCACTTGGAGCGCGCCGGGCGTGCCGTCGACGGGCCGCGCCACGCCCTCCGACACGTCGGTCGCGCCATCCTTCGTCCGGCACGCGTTGCGCACGCCGACCGTGCCGTCGGCATTGGGCGTGTAGGTCGCCGTTATGTCGCCCACGCAGTTGCGCTGCCAGAACATCGGCAGGTGTGCGATCTCGTGCCATTGCCCTGCATACCGCTGCAGATCGAGCTGCGCGACCGGCACGTTCACCTGTTCCTGCGCACGCGCCGGTGCCGGCCCGAAGAGCGGGATCGACGCCACCGACAACGACATCACCAGATGCGATAAACGCGGCATGGAAGGTCCTCGACGGCTGGACCTTCAGATTCACGGTGGCGACGTCGTTTTCGCGTGAGCGATGCGCAGGGCTTCACCTGCGCTTCAGTGCGGTGCGTCGTCGCGCGAACGTCGCGACCGCACGAGGCTCAACGGAACGGCGAGAGCGCGGTGGTCCCGCATACCGACGACACGGCATGGGCGTGGAAGCTTGCGCGGCGACGGCGGCGTTCCAGCCGCGCCTCGCGTTCGCGCCGATGCGACGCTTCGCGTTCGGGATCCGCCGGAACGCGTGCCAGCGACAGCGCCAGATCGGCATCCTGGATGTAGCCCTGGTTGAACAGCAGACCGGTGAACAGGTTCATGACGCGACTCCTTGTCCGAGGTGTGCGTACATGCTGCGCCGCGCGCGAACGCGCAAAAAGCGATCATTTCGGAACGCTTTCTTGAATGGCATTCAAGGCTTGCCGCATGGCGCGCGGGGCACGCGCGATCAGCGCGCCAGGGCGCGCAACGTGTCGAGGCGATCGGCTTCCGGCGCCGGCTTGTCGTGGCGCCAGCGCAGGATGCGCGGAAAGCGCACGGCAATCCCCGACTTGTGCCGCGAACTCGCGTTCACCGCCTCGAAGCCGAGTTCGAACACGTGCTGCGGCGCGACCGCGCGCACCGGGCCGAAGCGCTCGATCGTGTTGGCGCGGATCCAGCGATCCAGTTGCAGGATTTCCTCGTCGCTCAGCCCCGAGTACGCCTTGGCCACGGGCACCAGCGCATCGCCGTCCCAGAGGCCGAAGGTGTAGTCGGTGAACAGCGTGCTGCGCCGCCCCGATCCAGGCTGGGCGTACAGGAGCACCGCATCGACCGTCAGCGGATCGATCTTCCACTTCCACCAGTCGCCGCGCCTGCGACCGGTGCGATACGGCGACGCCAGGCGCTTGAGCATCAGGCCTTCCACGGCACGTTCGCGCGCGCTCTCGCGCAGCCGCGCCGCGTCCGGCCAGTCGCGCGCCTCCACGCGCGGCGAGGGCACGATCACGCGACTGTCGAAACGCGCAAGCAGATCGTCGAGCAATGCACGACGTTCGTGTAGCGGACGCTCGCGCAGGTCCTCGCCGCGCAGTTCGAGCAGGTCGTACGCAAGCACGCGCGCGGGCGTGTCGCTCAGTGTCTTCGGCCCGGGCTTGCGACGCTGGATGCGCGTCTGCAGTGCGGTGAAGGGCAGCGGCTGGTCGCCTCCGCGCCAGCCGAGCAGTTCGCCGTCGATCACCGCATCCTCCGGCAACCGCGTCGCCGCGGCTTCGACCTCGGGAAAGCGCCCGTCCAGGCGCTCCTCGCCGCGCGACCACAGCGCGATGTCGCCGTCGCGCCGGATCAGCTGAAGCCGGATGCCGTCCCACTTCCATTCCAGCAGCCATTCGTCGATGGACCCGAGGACGTCGGGCTCGACTTCCAGCGGCGAGGCGAGGAAGAACGGATAGGGTTGTCGCCGGTCGCTTTCCAGCACGCCCGGCGACAACAGATCGTCGAGGAACTGCGGCGTCGGCGTCCACGCGCCGAGCATGCGCTGCGCGATCAGCGCGATGTCGAGGCCCGACCGTTCGGCCAGCGCCTGCTGCACGAGCCGTTGCGACACGCCCACGCGCAACGCGCCGGTGAGCAGCTTGTTGAACAGCAGCCGTTGTCCGGTGGGCAACGTGCGCCAGCCTTCGACCACGGCCGCGCGGCGCAATTCGGGCGCCTGGTTGGCGACGGGGAGCAGGTGCCGTTCGATCCACTCCGACAGCGGGCGTTCGGGCGCGGCCGCGTCGGGATCGTCGAGCAGCAGCGTCAGCGTCTCGGCGAGATCGCCCACGTGGCCGTGGCTTTCCTCCACCAGCCACGACGGCAGGCCGCTTTCCTCGATGATCCACTCGTGCAGCTCGCGCGTGTTCGCGATGCGCGACAGCTTGCCGCCCGACAGCAACCACAGCGCCCACGCGGCATCGGCCGGCGGCGCGTCGCGGAAGTACGCGATGAGCGCGGCGCGCTTGTCGCCGGTCGCCGTGGTCTGGTCGAGCTCGCGGTACAGGTCGGCGAAGCGTTTCATGCGTCGTCGCCGAAACCGGTGCGCAACGTGTGCGCGTCCAGGCCGCGCTCGCGCAGGGTGCGCACCAGCGCGTCGGTCGTGCCGTGCGTGGCGAACACGCGTCGCGCGCCGGTCTGTTCGACGGTGCGCAGCAGATCGGGCCAGTCGGCGTGGTCGGAGATGACGAAGCCACGGTCGAAGTTGCGACGACGCCGGTTGCCGCGGATGCGCATCCAGCCCGACGCGAACCCCTGCTGCGCGCGGCGGAAACGCCGCAACCACGGGCTGCCCGCGGCGGACGGCGGCGCGAGGACGAGCCGTCCGGCGTGGTCGGCGCGCGGCCCGTGTTCGGATACCCGTTCCGTATCGGCCATCGCGACGCCCGCCGTGCGGTACACCTCGACACCGGCCGCGATGGCGCCGTGCAGCAGCGGCGGCGGTTCGTCGAACGACGCCAGTTCCGCCAGCACCCGTTGCGCCTTTCCCAGCGCGTAGCAGAACAGCACCGCCGCCTCGCCGCGCGATTCGCAGCGGCGTCGCCAGTCGACGATGTCGGCCACCACGTCGCGCGTCTCCGGCCAGCGGTACACGGGCAACGCGAACGTCGCTTCGGTGATGAACACGTCGCAGGGCACGACCTCGAACGGCGCGCAGGTCGGATCGTGCTGGCGCTTGTAATCGCCCGACGCCACCCAGACTTCGCCCTCGGCCTCCACCCGCACCTGCGCCGAACCCAGTACGTGTCCGGCCGGATGCAACGACACGCGCGCGTTGTTCATGTGGAAGGTCTCGCCGTGGGCGTGTTCGACGATCCGCTGATCCCCCAGCCGCCAGCGCAGGATCGGCGCCGTCCCGGGCGCGCAGTGGTACTCGCCCATGCCCTCGCGCGCGTGGTCGCCATGCCCGTGCGTGATCACCGCGCGCGGCACCGGTAGCCAGGGATCGATGTGGAAATCGCCCGCCGGGCAATACAGGCCTTCCGGGCGCAACTGGATCAGATCGGGCGCCCGTCCCATGGCGGCGCTCAATCGACGCGCATGCCGCCACGTTCGGCAAAATCGGGCCGCTGCGGGCGCAGGACGCAGAACCGGTGACCCGTCGGCGCTTCCATGACCCACCACGTGCGCACCTGTGCGATCCGCCGCGCGCCGAGCGATTCCAGGCGCCGTACTTCGGCCTCCACGTCGTCGGTTTCGATGTCCAGATGAACGCGGCTCGGATGCTCGACGCGCTGCAGCAGGATGCGCGGCTGGTCGTCCTCGACGTCGAGCTGGCGGTAGTGCGCGTCCTGCGGATCGTCGAGCGTCGAGGCGCGATGGCCGAGCGCCGCCGCCCAGAACGCCGCCGCGCGTTCCAGGTCCCCGTTGCAGTCGATGACGATCTGTCCAAGCCGGCTGCGATGCATGCGCGGACTGTATCGGCGGCGCGATCAGCGGGCGGTGAATCGTGCGCCGCGTCGCGATCCGGCGCAGCGCGCAAGTCGTGATCGCGTTACCGCTCACATCGCTTTCACGACGGGATTCGCAGCCTTCACGCACAGCGTTCCCAGATTCCTTAAGGAGACACCATGAAGGCGGCCGGCGGACTCATCCTCATCGTCGAGGATCACATGGCGATCGCGGAGATGGTCGGTGAATTCCTCGAAGCGCGCGGCTACGAAGTCGACTTCGCGCGCGACGGCGCCGATGCGCTGCGACTGACCGCGGAAAACACCTACGACGCGATCCTGCTCGACCGATCGCTGCCGCGCCTGGACGGGCTGGACGTATGCCGCCGCATCCGCGCCGAGCAGCGTCGCTCCACCCCGATCCTGATGCTCACCGCGCGCGACACGCTCGACGACAAGGTCACCGGCCTGGAAGCGGGCGCGGACGACTACCTCACCAAGCCCTTCGCGATCCAGGAGCTGGAAGCGCGCATCGCGGTGCTGATCCGTCGCGGCCGCAAGGCGATGGGCGGCGGCGTGCTGCGCGTGGCCGATCTGGTGCTCGATCCGGAAGCGATGACGGTGCATCGCGACGGCATGGAACTGCACCTGTCACCGACGGGGTTCCAGCTGCTGAGCATCCTGATGCGCGAATCGCCGCGTGTGGTATCGCGCCAGGAAATCGAGCGCGAGATCTGGAAGGGCGAATCGCCGGATTCGGACACGCTGCGCAGTCATCTGTACAACCTGCGCAAGACCATCGACCGCCCGTTCGACAACCCGCTGCTGCATACGATGCAGACGGCCGGCTACAAGGTCGCCGACCTGTCGGGCACGCAGGCGCGCGAGACCGCGCCGGCCATCCCGGCCACGCCGCGCTTCACGGGAGCGACGATCAGCGCGCATTGAGGCGTTCGTTCGACGCGTTCGCCCTCTCCCACCGGAAGAGGGGCTGGGGTGAGAAGGCGCGGCTCGCGAACCACGGGTACGCGCCTTCGAACGCCCGACCGCTGTGCGTTCGCGCCGGGCAGGATAACGAAGCCATACGGGCGAACTCGCGAGTCCATACAGCGCTGCGCGTCGTTTCCTATCGCAATGGGTTCCTCGGTGCTTGTTCGAGAACCCTCGACCCTGCTCGCGCGAATCAACATGGATTCCAGCTTTCGCTGGAATGACGGTGGGTGGTTCACCCGTGACGAAGTGCCCGTGCGCCGCGGGCCTGGGTCCCGGCTTTCGCCGGGATGACGGTTCAGCCCCTCTCCCCCGGCGACCGCAGGGAGTGCAGAGCTGAGAGGGGTTGGGGTGAGGGTCGGTAGAGCATCAACGC
>JARUHG010000039.1 GCA_031216755.1 Lysobacter arvi
GTGTCCTCGACGTGCTGAAGGCCGAGGGCTACATCCGCGACTACGCGGCGACCGACCTCGGCAACGGCCGCACCGAGTTCGCCATCGAGCTCAAGTACTACGACGGGCGCCCCGTGATCCGCGAGATCAAGCGCGTGTCGAAGCCGGGCCGCCGGGTCTACTCGTCGGTCGGCGAGCTGCCGCACGTGGCCGACGGCCTCGGCGTCACCATCGTCTCCACCCCGCAGGGCGTCATGGCCGATCACGAGGCGCGCGAGCGCAACGTCGGCGGTGAAGTGCTCTGCACCGTGTTCTGATCGGGACGGAGGAGGTTATCCCATGTCTCGCGTAGGCAAGAAGCCGGTCCCCGTGCCGGCCGGCGTTACCGCCACGGTCACCGGTCAGACGGTGAAGATGAAGGGTTCGAAGGGCGAGCTGTCGTTCGTCGTTCCCGCCCTCGTCAACGTGGCGATGAAGGACGGCGCCATCGAGGTGCAGCCCGTCAACCAGTCCAAGCCGGCGCGCTCCCTGTGGGGCACGTCGC
>JARUHG010000040.1 GCA_031216755.1 Lysobacter arvi
ACGGGCGGCTACGAACGCCCGTTGATCGCAGCGGCGACGGCGCTTGCCCTGCCGATCCGCCGCATCCACCCCAGCCACGCCCGCGCCTTTGCCCGGGCCAAGGCGAAGCTGGCCAAGACCGACCGGATCGATGCCGCCGTGCTGGCCGCCCTGGCCGCCTTCACCGCCGACGAGCCGGTCCCGCCGCTGCCGGGGCCGGGCCAGCGTGCCCTGACCGAGCTGATGACGCGCCTCACCCAGCTCAAGGATCAGCGCCAAGCCGAGCAGTGCCGCGCCGAACGCAGTGAGAGCCCGATCGTGCGCCGCTCGATCGCCGCCAGCCTCGCTCTGCTCGACGATCAGATTGCCGAGATCAGCGCCGCCCTCGACGCGACCATCGCCGCCGATACCGTTCTGGCCCGCACGGCCACCCTGCTGCGCACATGCAAGGGCGTCGGGCCTGAAACCTGCCGGGCGCTGCTGGCTTTTCTGCCGGAACTCGGCAGCCTGAACCGGCGCACCGTGGCCGCCCTGGTCGGCGT
>JARUHG010000041.1 GCA_031216755.1 Lysobacter arvi
CATCCAACCGGCGGCTGGCCCCGGCTGAATGGGCGCAACGAAGACCGAGCCGCCGAGCCGGGACCTCACATCTTCATCCCTGATGCCGCCGATAGTGCCCGGGGTCGGACGCGGCGCCGGATCTCCGGTCGCTGCCTCGGTATCTTTCCAGTCACGAAAAGTGGGCTAAAGCAGCTTTGGGGAGGGCGCCCGACACAGGACGCCTCGAGGTTTTGCGGGGAGCCATCTTGGCCGACGACGCCACGCTGCGCCGGCTGCTTGCTGGGATCGGCCGAGGTGAGGCGGACCAGCTTGCCGAACTCTACGATCTCACAAGCCCGAAACTTTACTGGCTGATCCTGCGTATCCAGCGCGACCGGGCCATGGCCGAGGACGTGCTGCAGGACGTCTACATGCGCATCTGGCAGGCGGCGGGCACCTACAGGCCGGAGGCCGGGCCGCCGCTGCCCTGGCTCTGCACCATCGCCCGCAACCGCGCCATCGACAGCGTCCGGCGGGTTGTCGAACATCAGGGGCCGGAC
>JARUHG010000042.1 GCA_031216755.1 Lysobacter arvi
TCCGGCGTCAGGAAGTTCTCGTAGCGCGGGATCGTCACGGCTCCGGACAGGAAGGCCGACGGGGCGGCCGGGCCGGTCAGTACGCAGGTCAGGATCTCGTCCGGCAGCTTGTGGACGCCGAAGTAGCAGTGCTGGAAATGCGGGAAGAGCGCGGCCTGGAGGACGGCCTCCGGCTCGATGCCGGTGTTGATCAGCATCGTGCGCAGCCGCACCCGCCCCTCGGGCGGCACGCGCCGGTAGACCAGGACGTTGGTATCGGCGTCGTAGAGCTCCAGCCGCGGAATCTCGGGCAGCCCCGGCACCTCGTCGGGGGAGACCATGAAGGTGCATTGGCCGGTCGCGTGCCAGCCATTGCGCTTGAAGACCTCGTCCGTGAAGCGGGCCGGGATCTCGGCCACGCGTCGCCCGTCGACCGAGACCACGACCCGGCTGATGGCGAGGGGATTGTCCGGCACGATCCAGCCGCGGATCGAGTCACCCTGATCATGGTCGATGAAGTAGCGCATGTCCCGTAGCGTGAG
>JARUHG010000043.1 GCA_031216755.1 Lysobacter arvi
TGCACACGTCGCCCGAGGCCGTGGTCCGGTCCGAGCCGACGATGCAGAGATCGACCTGGCCATGCTGCATCAGGTGGCCGCCGGCATTGTCGGCGATCACCGTGTGGGGCACGCCGTGGCCGTTGAGTTCGAAGGCGGTCAGCGCCGCGCCCTGGCTGCGGGGCCGGGTCTCGTCGACCAGCACGTGCACCGGCACACCCTGCTCGTGGGCGGCGTAGATCGGCGCGAGCGCCGTGCCCCAATCCACCGTGGCGAGCCAGCCGGCATTGCAATGGGTCAGCACCGTGATCGGCTTGTCGCCGCCCCTGGCCCTGTGCAGGTCCGCGATGATCCGGCTGCCATGGGCGCCGATCGAGCGGCAGCTCGCCACGTCCTCCTCGGCGATGCGGCCGGCCTCCGCGAAGGCGCGGGCGAAGCGCTCGCCCGGCTGGACCTGCCGCAGGTTGGCGGAGAGCCGGTCGAGCGCCCAGCGCAGGTTGATCGCGGTCGGGCGGGTGGCGGCCAGCGTCGCCACCGC
>JARUHG010000044.1 GCA_031216755.1 Lysobacter arvi
GGCTTCGACAAGTTCCCGACCGACACGGCCGGCTTCCTCGAACTGTGCCGGGGCCTGAAGAAGAACAACACGCCGGCCGGCTTCGCCCTGGGCCACGCCACCGGCGACGGCAACACGTGGTGCCACTGGGCGCTCTGGGCGCATGGCGGCAATCTCGTCGACGCCAACGAGAAGATCGTCATCAATTCGCCCGAGACCGCCAAGGCGCTCGAATACGTGAAATCCCTGTACGAGACCTTCGTGCCGGGCACGGTGTCGTGGAACGATTCCTCCAACAACAAGGCGTTCCTGGCCGGCGACCTGTACCTCACCAACAACGGCATCTCGATCTACGCGGCGGCCAAGAAGGACAACCCGAAGCTGGCCGAGGACATGGACCATGCGGTCTGGCCGGTCGGCCCCGTCGGCAAGCCGACCGAATTCCAGCTCGCCTACCCGATCCTGGCCTTCAAGTACTCGAAGGCGCCCAACGCCTGTAAGGCCTTCATTTCCTTCATGATGGAGGCGTCGAACTAC
>JARUHG010000045.1 GCA_031216755.1 Lysobacter arvi
TCGAGGCGCAGATCCGCGCGTCCGGCATCGACATCGCCGGCCTGCCGCCCGTCGGGACGGCGCTGGGGAGCCTGCGCGATCTCGACCTGGCCCTGACCCTGGAGGCGCGGGACGTCCGCTTCGGGGCGGCGGGCTCCGGAAACGGCACCATCGCGGCGCGGATCCAGTCGGACGGCGCGGGCCTCGCGGTCGACAGTCTCGACGTGACCGACCTCGCGGGCGCGAGCGCCACGCTCTCCGGCCGAATCGGCGCGGACGGGACCGGCCGCGTCTCGGGCCGCCTGAAGGCCCCGGTGGCGGCGCCGCTGCTCGGCCTGCTCGAACGGGTCTGGGTCGGCGAGATCCGCCTACTTCCGGCCTTCCTGCGGGACGCGCCCCTCGACCTCGCGGTCGCCCTCGACCGGGAGGAGGGCGCCTCCGAGGCCCTGCGCACCCAGGCGAAGGGCAGTGCCGGCGGCGGCACCCTCGACCTGATCCTGGCGAGCCGCGGGACGCGGATCGAGGGCGGCACCGC
>JARUHG010000046.1 GCA_031216755.1 Lysobacter arvi
CCTGACCAACACGCGCACGACCTTGACCAACGGCCTGATGCGGCTGCTCATGTGGAACATGCCGTTCCACACCGAGCACCATCTCTACCCATCGATCCCGTTTCACCGCCTGCCGGACGCCCACGCGGCCATGCGCGCGCGGCTCGGCGTGCTGCAGCGGGGCTACGCTCGCTGGCACGTGGGGTTCTTCCGGACGCTGCGCCCGTGAGCGGCTGGCCGACGGCCACCGGCAGCTTCGAGCTCGGAGACCTGCCCCTCCAGGCGGGTGATCTCCTGCGGGGCGCCACGCTGCGCTGGAAGACCCACGGCACCCTCGCTCCTGCGCGCGACAACGTCGTGCTCTACCCGACGAGCTACGCCGCCCAGCACCCCGACCTCGAATGGCTGATCGGGCCCGAGGGGGTGCTCGATCCGGGCCGCTGGTTCATCGTCATCCCGGACATGTTCGGCAACGGCCTGTCGTCGAGCCCGTCGAACACACCGGACTGGCCCGGCCTCGTCACCGCCTGGGACA
>JARUHG010000047.1 GCA_031216755.1 Lysobacter arvi
CATGGCCGCGGCCGAGAAGGCCCTCGTGGTGGGCTACCATTTTCCCTTCCCGTCGCTCGGCCATGTGGAGCGGGACGGGCCGGGCTACCGGCTGGTGCCAATCGCCTGGACCGGCGTGCTCTGACCGTCCAGGGACTCGTGCCATCGGATCAGGCCCGCGAGATCCACGACCCCACCCGGCCATGCGACCCCCGCGATATGCCGGTGCGGCCGATCCGGCTCACCGAGATCCGAGACCGCCGAGAAGGCGCCGTCGAGGCGGTGACTGTCGGTGTAGCGGCTCCGTGTCGCCAGGACCGGGAGCCCTGCGGCCCGGGCCGAGCTGATGCCGGCGGCGGAATCCTCGAAGGCCACGGCCTCGGAGGCCGCGACGTTCAGGCCGGCGAGCGCGAGCAGGAACACGTCCGGGGCGGGCTTCTTGCGCTTCGCCTCGTCGCCGGCCGCGATCACGTCGAAGGGCGCGGCGTCCGGCGGGAAGTTGGCGGCCAGAAGCCGGTCGACGTTCGGTCGG
>JARUHG010000004.1 GCA_031216755.1 Lysobacter arvi
CCGAAGTGCCCGAGGGAGCCGACTACTATACAGCGAATTTCGATTCCGTCAACACCGTGTCGAGATCTTTTTCGCTGACCCCGCCTTCCGTTCAGTGCCTCTTTCGAAGCCGTCCCGGGGAGCGGGCCGCGCATCTTACAGCACCTTCGAAGTTCGTCAACCGCCCTTCGAAAACCGCCGCTTCAGCTGCGCCCCGCAGTCAGTGATTCACCTCAGCGGGGCGCGCATTGTGCACATGCATCCGGGCTTTGGGAAGGGGGTGCGTCGAAGTTCTTCTGTTGACTCGGGCACGCGGCTGCCGGATGTTCCGATCTTCTTCACCTACGCCCCCTCGGAGCCGCATATGACCGCGTTTCGCCTTCTGTTCGTCTGCTGTGGCCTGGCGCTCTCGGGTTGCGCCAGCGGTGCCGACACCTGGGTCGAACTCGGCGGCCAACGCTATGCGGTGGAAGTGGCCGACGACGAAGCCGAGCGCGAGCGCGGCCTGATGTTCCGCGACGAGATGGCCGTCGACCGCGGGATGCTCTTCATCCATGAGCGGCAGGAGCCGCTTGCCTACTGGATGAAGAACACCAAGATCCCGCTGGACATCCTCTACTTCGACTCCGCCCGCAAGCTGGTTTCGCAGCAGCGCGACGTGCCGCCCTGCTCGCTCGGCGACCGTTGCCCGCCTTACCCGAGCGACGCCCCGGCGCGTTACGTGCTCGAGCTCAATGCGGGCCAGGCGGCCCGGCTGAATCTGAGCAATGGCGCGGAACTGACGTTCAGCCCCGGCCTGGCGAAACCCTGAACCCGCCGACCGGCCGCTTCAGAGCGGCATCATCTCGAAATCGTCCTTGGTGACACCGCAATCCGGGCACGTCCAGGTGTCCGGCACGTCCTCCCAGCGGGTGCCCGGGGCGATGCCCTCTTCCGGCAGGCCCTGGGCCTCGTCGTAGATGAAGCCGCACACGACGCACATCCAGGTGCGGAACAGGGTGGTCGCGGCGGTCTCGGACATGGGCGGATAATGCGGGCTTTGCGGAACGCGCATTGTCCCACCGCGTCCGCGCCCACGGAAGCTTCCCGCATGAATCCGCCCCGGCCGCCGCGCGGCCTCTACGCCATCACGCCGGACGAAACGGACACCGCCCGTTTGCTGCATCGCGTGCACACGGTCCTCGCAGCCGGCGCCACGTGGCTGCAGTACCGCAACAAGGCGGCCGATGACGCGCTCCGCCGGACGCAGGCCCAGGAACTGCTGCCGCTCTGTCGACGCCATGGCGTGCCCTTCATCGTGAACGATGACTGGCGCCTGGCCGCCACCATCGGCGCCGATGGCGCGCACTTGGGCGAGGACGATGGCGAGATCGCCGCCGCGCGCGCCGCGCTGGGCAGAACCGCGATCATCGGCGCCTCCTGTTACGACAAGCTCGAACTGGCGCGACGTGCCGCCGCATCCGGCGCCAGCTACGTCGCCTTCGGCGCGTTCTTTCCATCCCCGACCAAACCCAACGCCCGTCGCGCGACGCCGGACCTGCTGCGCGACAGCGCACCGCTCGGTCTGCCGCGCGTGGCGATCGGCGGGATCACGCCCGACAATGCCCGACCGCTGGTCGAGGCAGGCGCCGATCTGCTCGCCGTGATCTCCGGCGTGTTCGACGCGGCCGATCCCGCCTCGGCCGTGCGCGCCTATCTGGATTGCTACACCACTCGCAACGCGCACTTCCCCCTTTCGACGGACCCTTCTTCTCCATGAACAACGAACGCTCGCACGCCCTGTTTTCCCGCGCCCGCGAACTCATCCCCGGCGGCGTGAATTCCCCGGTACGCGCGTTCAAATCGGTCGGCGGCGAGCCATTCTTCGCGCAGAGCGCGGAAGGCGCGTACCTGGTCGACGTCGACGGCAACCGCTACGTCGATTACGTCGGCTCGTGGGGCCCCATGATTGCCGGCCACGCGCACCCGCAGGTGCTCGCCGCCGTGTCCGGAACGATGGTCAACGGCCTCAGCTTCGGCGTGCCCAACGCACTGGAAGTCACGATGGCCGAACGCATCACCCGGATCGTGCCGAGCTGCGAGATGGTGCGCATGGTCAACTCGGGCACCGAAGCCACGTTGTCGGCGATCCGCGTCGCACGCGGCGCCACCGGCCGCAGCCGCATCGTCAAGTTCGAGGGCTGCTACCACGGCCACGGCGACAGCTTCCTGGTGAAGGCCGGCAGCGGCGTGATGACGCTCGGCCTGCCGAATTCGCCCGGCGTTCCGTCGTCGCTCGCCGATCTGACCTCGACGCTGCCGTACAACGATTTCGACGCCGCGACGAAGCTGTTCGACGAGATCGGCAGCGAAATCGCCGGCCTCATCATCGAACCGATCGTCGGCAACGCGAACTGCATCCTGCCGCGCGACGGCTATCTCCAGCACCTTCGCGAACTGTGCACGAAGCACGGCGCGTTGCTGATCTTCGACGAAGTGATGACCGGCTTCCGCGTCGCGCTGGGCGGCGCGCAATCGCTGTACGGCATCACGCCGGACCTGTCGACGTTCGGCAAGATCATAGGCGGCGGCATGCCGGTGGGCGCGTACGGCGGCCGTCGCGACCTCATGGCGCAGGTGGCGCCGAGCGGCCCGATCTACCAGGCCGGCACGCTCAGCGGCAATCCCGTGGCGATGGCCGCCGGACTGGCGACGCTCGACCTGATCGAAGTGCCGGGCTTCCATGCCGAGCTGGAACGTCGCACGCACGTGCTCTGCGACGGACTGGAAGCAGCCGCGCGCGAAGCGGGGATCGCGTTCACCACCACCCGCGCACCGGGGATGTTCGGCCTGTACTTCCGGCAAGGTCCGATCGAAACGTTCGAGGATGCGAAGGCGTCGGACACCGCGCGCTTCAACCGCTTCTTCCACGCGATGCTCGGCCGCGGCGTCTACCTGGCGCCTTCGGCGTTCGAAGCCGGATTCGTGTCGAGCGCGCACGGCGATGCGGAAATCGCGCACACGATCGAGGCAGCGCGCGTTTCCTTCGGCGAACTCGCCTGACTCACTGCGGCTGCCGTTCCCGCGCACGCGGGAACGGCGCCGGCATCGTCAATTCGCCGCAACGAACGTCCGCAGCGCAGAACGCAGGCGCTGCAGGCCCTCGGCAATGTCGTCGTCGCCGATGTTCAATGCCGGGACGAAGCGCAGCACGTCCGGTCCGGCCTGGAGCAGCAGCAGCCCGTGATCGACGCACGCATCCAGGATCGCGCCGGCCTTGCCGGCATACGCCTCACGCAACTGCGCGCCAAGCATCAGGCCGGCACCGCGGATCTCCGAGAACAGGCCCAGTTCGGCGTCGATGTCGGCCAGCGCGTCGCGAATCGCGAGCGACTGTCGCGTCACATTGGCCAGCACCTGCGGCGATGAAAGCTCGGCCAGCGCCGCGCGTGCGACCGCGGCTGCAAGCGGGTTGCCGCCGAACGTCGTGCCGTGCGCGCCAAACTGCATCGCGTCCGCGGCCGCGTCGCCCACCAGCATCGCGCCGATGGGGAATCCGCTGCCGAGCGCCTTCGCCAGCGTCACCACGTCCGGCCTCACGCCGTAGGCGTGGCACGCGAACAGATGGCCCGTGCGGCCCATGCCGCACTGGATCTCGTCGAGCATCAACAGCGCACCGAAACGGTCGCACAGCGCGCGCAGGCCCAACAGGAATTCCGACGTCGCCGGGGTCACGCCGCCCTCGCCCTGCACCGGTTCGACCAGCACCGCGCACACGTCGCCGGCGGCCATCGCGGCTTCGGCGGCGGCCAGATCGTTGAAATCGCCATAGACGAAGCCCGGCGGCAACGGCTCGAAGCCCTCGTGGTACTTCGGCTGCGCGCCCGCGGTGACCGCGGCAAGCGTGCGGCCGTGGAAACTGCCGCGGAACGTGAGAATCCCGCGCTGCGCGGGCGCGCGGCCCTGCGACGCCGCCCACTTGCGTGCGAGCTTGATCGCCGCTTCGTTCGCTTCCGCGCCGGAGTTGCAGAAGAACACGCGCTGCGCGAAACGCGAGGCCGTGACGAGCTCCTCGGCCAGGCGCAGCGGCGGCTCGCTGACGAACACGTTCGAGGTGTGCCAGAGCTTGCCGGCCTGCTCCGTCAGCGCCGCGACCAGCGCCGGATGCGCATGGCCGAGCGCGTTCACGGCGATGCCGGCACCGAAATCCACGTACTCGCGACCGTCGCGATCCCAGACCCGCGAGCCGCACCCGTGGTCGAGCACGATCCGGCGCGGGCGGTAAACCGGCAGGTAGTAGCGTTCGGACAACGAGAACAGGTCGGACGACGAGGCGGTCATGGCGATGGAGTGGGAAAGGAATGCGACATTGTCGCCGATCCGCGCCGCGCCGCACGGATTGGCGCCGCGTGCACGAGCGGGACCGGACAATCGCCTGCAGGAGGACGCCCATGCCCCTGCTGATCGATCCGCCGCTCGAGCCGGCCGCCGAAACCGGCTGGCGCCGCCGCTGGTTCGACATCGTGTTCCGGCACGACACGCGGCGCGCGCGCAACTTCGACCTGTGGCTGATCGCGGCGATCCTGGTCAGCGTCATCGTGATCATGCTCGACAGCGTGGCGCGCATCCACGCACGGCACGGCGGCCTGCTGCAGGGGCTGGAGTGGGGCTTCACGCTGCTGTTCACCGCCGAATACGCGCTGCGCCTCGTCCTCCTGCGCAACCCGTGGCGCTACGCCACCAGCCTGTGGGGCCTGGTGGACCTGGCGTCGATCCTGCCGACGTACCTGTCTGTACTGCTGCCCGGTAGCCAGAGTCTGCTGGCGCTTCGCATCCTGCGCATGCTGCGCCTGTTCCGCATCCTCAAGCTCACGAATTACGTCGAGGAAGGCGGCGTGCTGGTCGGTGCGCTGTGGCGCAGCCGCCGCAAGATTTTCGTCTTCATATGCGCGGTGCTCACCATCACCGTGATCTTCGGCGCGCTGATGTACGTGGTGGAAGGCCCGGAGCACGGCTTCGCGAGCATCCCGACGAGCATGTACTGGGCGGTGGTGACGATGGCGACCGTCGGCTTCGGCGACATCGCGCCGCAGACCACGCTCGGCCGCTTCATCACCTCGCTGCTGATCCTGATCGGCTACAGCATCATCGCGGTACCGACCGGCATCTACACGGCCGAACTGGCCAGCAGCCTGCGCGAGGCAGGCGGCGATGCGAGCCGTCTCGATCGCCGCGGATGCACGGGCTGCGGACTGGAAGGCCACGACCCGGCCGCGCACTTCTGCCGCCATTGCGGCACGGCGCTGCCGACGGCAACCGGATGATCAGCGCGGCGGCTGCGCGAGTTGCGCGTCGGTCAGGAACAAGTCCGGCAACAGGTGCCTCGCTTCGGGATCCACGGCGTACCGGGCGAAATTTCCGACGCCTGCGGCCGAGAGCACGTCTTCGTCGATCAGGAACTGGCCGCAATAGCCTTCCGCGGACTGGGTCAGCACCGCGTGCGCGGCGTCGGCGACGATCTCCGGCGTGCGGCACAGTTCTGGGCGGACGCCGGGAATCATGTTGATCGCATCGGTGGCGATCACGGTGCGCGGCCACAGCGCGTTGACCGCAACGCCCTGCGGGCCGAATTCCGCCGCCAGGCCCAGCGTCACGAAGCTCATGCCCATTTTCGCCAGCGTGTACGCGGTATGCGGCGCCCACCATTTCGGATCGAGGTTGAGCGGCGGCGCGAGCGAGAGGATGTGCGGATCGCTGGCCTTGAGCAGGTGGGGCAGGCACGCCTGCGAACACAGGAACGTGCCGCGCGCGTTGACCTGTTGCATCAGGTCGTAGCGCTTCATCGGCGTATCCAGCGTGCCGCGCAGCCAGATGGCGCTCGCGTTGTTCACCAGGATGTCGATGCCGCCGAACGCATCGACCGTCGCGGCGACGGCGGCGCGCACCTCGTCTTCCTCGCGGATGTCGCACTTGATCGCCAGCGCCCGGCCGCCGGCAGCGATGGCTTCCTCGGCGACGGTGTGGATCGTGCCGGGAAGCTTGGGATTGGGAACGGACGACTTGGCGACGATCGCGACGTTGGCGCCGTCGCGCGCGGCGCGCAACGCAATCGCCCGGCCGATGCCGCGCGAGGCCCCGGTGATGAACAGCGTCTTTCCGGACAGGGTTCGCATGGCGCGTCTCCGAGATGGGCGCACCGATCCGCGTGCGCCGGGTGGACGATTATGGCCGGCCGGTCACGGCTTGGGCCCTTGGCCTTCGTTGTCTTCCCACTTCAGCAGGCGCCGGGTCACGAAACGGTAGACCGGTTTTCCGGTCGCGAACCACGCCTCTCGCAGCCACGAATGACGCTTGAGCAGGCGCCTTTCCACCGGCGTCAGCGACTGCGGGCAATAGGTGCGCTTGTGCTTGAGCAGGTGGCGCAGGTCCTCCCGCGCGAGCAACCGCATCCAGCCCGACCGCGGGCGGCCACGCGTGGCGAGCTGGAAGTCGATGATCCCCGGACGACCGTCCGCGAGCACGAGCCAGTTGGCTTCCTTCGCCAGGTCGTTGTGCGCCAGGCCGCGCCGGTGCAGTTGCTGCAACAGGCGGTGCGCGCGGCGGAAATAGGCGACGTCGCCGCGCGGCGGCCGCTGGTACATCGCCGCGCCTTCCATATAGCTGCGATCCAGCCGCCCGCCGCCCCAGCGCAGCAGTTGCGGCATGTCCGGAAGGCCGTCGACCTGTTCCAGCGCGCGCGCCTCGCGACGCGCGAGCCACCACGCGGGCACGCGCAGCCAGAGCGGCACGTGGCGGAGGTCGCGGCGCACGAACAGGCCGCGCGCGTCGCGCATGAGCGCGATGCGGCCGAAGCTGTCGGCCTTGAGCGCCTGGACTTCGATGGCGACGTCGGGGGATGAAGGCATCGCGCCAGTGTACGGAATCGCGATCGGCCGCCGCACGGCAGGCGCATCGCACGCCCATGGCGCTCGTCACCGTGACTGGCGCCATCGCGTCGTCATGGAGGGGCTGCCTATAATCGCCCGATGGAACCGGCCTGGATCGAAAGCGCGACCGCATGGATCGCGGAACACCCCGTCGCCGCCGGCGCCGCCATCTTCCTCATCGCCTTCTGCGATGCCGTGGTGCTGCTGGGCATCGTCGTGCCCGCGTTGCCGCTGCTGTTCGCGGTGGGGGCGCTGGTGGGCCTGGGCCACATCAGCGGGCCTTATGCCCTGGTATGCGCGACGCTCGGCGCCTTCATCGGCGACGCCCTGAGCTATTGGATAGGTCACCGATGGGGACCGCAGTTGCGCTCGCGCTGGCCGTTCTCGCGCTATCCGCAATGGCTCGACCGGGGCGAGGCGATGTTCCGGCGCCATGGCGTGAAGAGCATTTTCATCGCCCGGTTCGTCGGCGCGGTGCGCCCGTTCGTGCCGGCGATCGCCGGCATGCTGCACATGCCGCTGCGGCGCTATGCGCTGCCGAGCCTGGTGGCGTGCATCGCCTGGTCGGCGCTGTTCCTCGCGCCGGGCTGGGTGCTGGGACGTTCGTACGACGCGGTGGCCGCGGTCGCCGATCGCCTCGCCCTCGTGCTCGGTGCCCTGGCGGTGGCGGTGGCGCTGGTGTGGGCGGTGGTGCTGTACACGTGGCGATGGTTCGCCGACCACGCCGACACGCTGCTTGCGCGCGCCCTGCGCTGGACCCGCCAGCATCCGCGCCTGGGGCCTTATGCGGCCGCGCTGATCGACCCGAACCGGCCCGAATCCCCCTCGCTGCTGATGCTCGCCGTCTGCCTGCTGGCGATCAGCTGGGCGTGGTTCACGCTGGTCGCCTCGCTGCTCGCCAGCGGCGGGCCGCTCGCGCTGGACCACACGATCCACGATTTCATGTGGAGCCTGCGCAACCCGCTCGCGGACCGGCTGATGGCGGCGCTGGCCTGCATCGGCGACGCATCGGTGCTTGGTCCGGCGGTGCTGGTCGCGCTGGCCTACCTGCTGTGGCGCAAGCGCTGGATGGCGGCGGCGCATTTCGCCGCGGCCATCGTGTTCGGACTGGTGTTCACGTCCCTCCTGGAAGCGGCGATCGACATGCCGCGTCCGCCGACCGCCCCGGCCGGTTTCGGCTTCCCGTCGGTGGCGGTGACGATGTGCACGATCGTGTTCGGCTTCTTCGCCGTGCTGATCGCGCGCGAACTGCCCGGCCGCACGCGCGTGTGGCCGTACCTGCTGGCCGGCGTGATCACCACGCTGGTGGCCTTCGCACGGCTCTACCTGGGCGCGCATTGGCCCAGCGACCTGGTTGGCGGCACGCTCTTCGGCGTGCTGTGGCTGCTGGCGCTGGGCATCGCCTATCGCCGTCACGTGCAGCGCTCGTTCTGGATGCGCCCGCTGGCGTGGCTGTTCTACGGGACGTTCACCGTCGCCGCGCTGTGGCATGCACCGCGGACGGCCGACACGCTGCTCGCGCGTTTCGCCGCGGCGACCCCGACCACCGTGATGGAGGCCGGAACCTGGTGGCGCGACGGCTGGCGCGAGCTGCCGGCGCAACGCAACGAGCGCGACCAGCGCCGCCGCTGGCCGCTGGACGTGCAGGTCGCGGGGCCACTGGACCCGCTGCGCGAACGCCTGGAAGCGCACGGCTGGCAGGTGCAACCGCAGGCGGACTGGATCGCGACGCTGGGCCTGCTCGACGACGATGCGGCCGCGCGCGATCAACCCGTGCTGCCGGCGACGCTGGATGCGCAGGCCGAAGCGCTGCTGATGGTGCATCCGGGCGCGAGCGGCGAGGAGGAGTTCGTGCTGCGCCTGTGGCGCGCGCCGGTGCGGCTCGACGACGGCACGCCCCTGTGGATCGGCACGAGCCAGACGCTGCGCCTGAACAAGCCCCTCGCCGTGGCCACGCTGTGGTTGCCCGTCAGCGACGACGGCCGCGCCCACGCCATGGTGCGCGATGCGCTACAGGGGCTGGACGTCGCCGAAGCCCCGCATCCGCACGGCGAGACGCCGGTGCTGCGCGTGCGGACGACCCCGGCCGGCGAAGACTGACTCGTCAGGGAAGCAGCGCGATCAGGCGATCCAGCCGCGCGTGCGGATCGTCGGTCTGCAGCAGCACCTGACGCTGCGCGTTCTCCAGCGGCAACAATTCGGCGAGCCGCCAGCCGACCCAGGCGGCATCGTCGAACCGCGCGTGCGGCGCCTTGGCGTGTTCGCCGCCGATCTTCTCCACGATCTGCTCCAGCAGCTTGCCCAGCAGCCCGTGCTCCGGGCGCAGCGGATCGTCGGGATCGGGATCGCACCAGCTCACGTCGGCCACCTGCAAGCCGTTGTCGCGAACGCGCACGCGCTGCGCATGGAAGCGCCGCGCGCCGCGCACCTGCAGGGTAAGCAGGCCATCCTCGCCGCGACCGAAATCCTCGATCACCGCCTCCGTGCCGTAGGCGGCGGCGCTCGCCGGCGCACCGGCCTCTTCGCCTTCGATGATCAGGCAGACGCCGAAGCCCTTGCCGTTTCGACTGCACTCCCGGACGAGATCGAGATAACGCGGCTCGAAGACGCGCAAGCCAAGTGCCGCACCCGGCACCAGCACGGTGTGCAGCGGAAACAGTCCCAGCGATTGCAGCGGTGCGGCGTCGGACATCGCGGCCAGTCTATTGCGCTTGGGGTGCCCGCGACGCGAAGGCGCTCCGTTATCGACGCGGGCGCGCCGTCGGATCAGCGCGTGGCGTTCAAGGCCGCGAGGAAGCGGCGCGGCGCGCCGTCGAAGCCACCGTTGGACATGAACACGACGTGGTCGCCATCGCGCACGCGTTCGCGCAGCGCCGCGATCAGCGCATCGGCGTCCGGCACGGCGACGCCTTCGTTGCGCAATGCGGAGACGACCTTGCCCGCGTCCCAGGCGAGCTCCGGGCGATGCAGGAAGACGACGGTGTCGGCCAGGTCGAGCGATGGCGCCAGTGCGTCGGAATGCGCGCCCAGGCGCATCGAATTGCTGCGCGGTTCCATCGCGACCACGATCCGCGCGTCGCCGACTTTTGCCCGCAGGCCGGACAGCGTGGTGGCGATCGCGGTGGGGTGATGCGCGAAATCGTCGTAGATCGTCACGCCCTGCGCCTGCCCGATCACTTCCAGGCGACGCTTGACGCTACGGAAATCCGAAAGCGACCCCAGCACCCCAGCCACGTCGACGCCGACGGCGTGCGCGGCGGCGAGCGCGGCGAGCGCGTTCATCACGTTGTGGCGTCCGAGCAGCGGCCAGGCGACTTCGCCGACTTCCACGCCGCGGTGCACGACCGCGAAACGGCTGCCGTCCTGGGCGATCAGGCGCGCGGTCCAGTCGAAGGCAGCGCGCGCGGCCGTGCGGTCGTCGGCGCGGTCGCCGTGGCTGCCCTCGCCGGCCGCAGCGGGCGACCGGCTCGCGTCGAGGCCGAACGTTTCCACCGGTGTCCAGCAACCCATGGCCAGCACTTCGGCCAGATGGGCGTCCTCGCCGTTGACGATCAGGCGACCGCGGCGCGGCACGGTGCGCACGAGATGGTGGAACTGGCGCTGGATCGCCGCCACGTCGGGGAAGATGTCGGCGTGGTCGTACTCGAGGTTGTTGAGGATCGCCACCAGCGGGCGGTAATGCACGAACTTGCTGCGCTTGTCGAAGAACGCGGTGTCGTATTCGTCGGCTTCGACCACGAATTCGCGCCCTTGGCCCACGCGGGCGGAAACACCGAAATCCTCCGCCACGCCGCCGATGAGGAAACCCGGCTCGCGACCTGCGGCCTGCAAGAGGTAGGTGAGGATGGTCGTGGTCGTCGTCTTGCCGTGCGTGCCGGCGACGGCGAGGGTGTCGCGGCCCGGGAGCAGGTTCTCGCTGAGCCACTGCGCGCCGGAGGTATAGCGCCGACCGTCGTCGAGCACCTGCTCCACCGCCGCATTGCCGCGCGAGAGCGCGTTGCCCACGACGATCTGCTCGCAGTCGGCCGAGATGTGCTCGGGCGTGTAGCCCTGCTTCAACGCGATGCCGAGGTTTTCCAGCTGCGTGGACATCGGCGGATACACCGCCTGGTCGCTGCCTTCGACCTGATGCCCGAGTTCGCGCGCGAGTGCGGCGACGCCGCCCATGAAGGTTCCGGCGATGCCAAGGATATGGATCTTCAAGATTGCGAATCCTTCAACGCTCGCTGCATCGAACGCCAACGGCACGATGCCGCATCAGACGGGTGGCTGCTGCCCTCCATGGCCAAACGCGATCGGCGTCGGATCGCCCGGCCCGACCTTCCATGGCCGGTCGTTCGGCGAGCCACGCGGCAGTGCCGCGTGGCGCCTGCCTCACCCCACTTCCTTCGCCGGCGACAACGCCTCGACGATGCGGGTGAACACCTCATCCAGCGAGCCGACGCCGTTCACGACGGTCAGCTGGCCGTGCTGGCGATAGAAGTCGACCACGGGCGCGGTCTGGTCGTTGTAGACCTTGAGGCGCGTGCGTACCGATTCCGGACTGTCGTCCGCGCGGCCTTCGGCCTTGGCGCGGCCGGCGATGCGCTCGACGAGCATCTCGGTCGGGACTTCCAGCTGCACGGCGTAGTCCATCGGCTGGCCGATGCGCTGCAGCAGTTGGTCCAGCGCGGCGGCCTGCGCGAGGTTGCGCGGGTAGCCGTCGAGGATGAAGCCGCGCCGGGTGTCGTCGCGCGAGAAACGGTCTTCCAGCATGCCCAGCAGGATCTCGTCGCTGACGAGGTTGCCCGAGGCCATGATCTCCTTCGCCTCCAGCCCCAGCCTGGAGCCCGCCGCCACTTCGGCGCGCAGCAGGTCGCCGGTGGAAATGTGCGGGACCTGCAGATGGTCCTTGAGTCGCGCGGCCTGCGTGCCCTTGCCGGAGCCGGGCGCGCCCAGAAGTACCAATCGCATCAACATCACTCCTAGAACGGAAAAATAAGGCGGCCCTCGGGCCCGGGCGGATGCCGGCGCGGGGCCGCATCGCCACCCGCCGGCCGGCGCTACACTCGCAGCGGCCCTGCCCGGCGGGCACATGGTGCGGCCACTTTACCCCATCCTGCCCCGCCCCCCTCACCCGTTCCGCTCACGGACTGGAATTGGACATGCCCTCCGGAACCTTGCTGTACGCGCAATCGGGCGGCGTCACCGCCGTCATCAACGCCACCGCCTCGGCCGTGATCCAGACCGCCCGCGCGCACAAGGTGCGCGTGCTCGCCGGACGCAACGGCATCCTCGGCGTGCTCCGGGAAGAGCTGATCGACACCACGAAGGAGCCGGCAGGCGTCATCCGTTCGCTGGCCCACACGCCGGGCGGCGCGTTCGGCTCGTGCCGGGTGAAGCTCAAATCGCTCGACCAGGATCGCGCCCGCTACGAGCGCCTCCTCGAAGTCTTCCGCGCCCATGACGTGCGCTGGTTCCTCTACAACGGCGGCAACGATTCGGCCGATACGGCGCTGAAGGTGTCGCAACTCGCGGCGGAATTCGACTATCCGCTCACCTGCATCGGCGTGCCCAAGACCGTCGACAACGACCTCGCCGTGACCGACACCTGCCCCGGCTTCGGTTCGGTCGCCAAGTTCACCGCGGTGTCCGTGCGCGAGTGCGCGCTGGATGTCGCGGCGATGGCGGACACGTCCACGAAGGTGTTCGTGTACGAGGCGATGGGTCGCCACGCCGGCTGGATCGCCGCTGCCGCCGGGTTGGCCGGCAATGGCGAAGACGCGGCGCCGCACCTGATCCTCTTTCCCGAGCGCCCGTACGACGAAGCGGATTTCTTCGCGAAGGTGAAGGCCACCGTCGAACGCGTCGGCTACTGCGTGGTCGTCGCCAGCGAAGGCATCCAGACGGCGGACGGCAAGTTCGTCGCCGATGCCGGCGGCGGCCGGGATTCCTTCGGCCACACGCAACTGGGGGGCGTCGCCTCGTTCCTGGCCGGACGGGTGAAGGACGCGCTGGGCTACAAGGTCCACTGGGCACTGCCCGATTACCTGCAGCGCTCCGCGCGCCACCTCGCGTCGAAGACCGACCTTGCCCAGGCGCAGGCCGTCGGCCGCAAGGCGGTGGAGTACGCACTCAAGGGCATGAACTCGGTGATGCCGGTGATCGTGCGGACCTCCGACGTGCCGTATCGCTGGAAGATCGAAGCCGCGCCGCTGTCGCAGATCGCCAACCACGAAAAGAAAATGCCGCCGGAGTTCATCCGCGAGGACGGTTACGGCATCACGCCCCAGGCGCGCCGCTATCTGGAGCCCCTCATCCGCGGCGAGGCGCCGCCGCCGTATGGGCGCGATGGACTGCCGAAGTACGTGTCGCTCAAGCACGCGCTGGTGGATAGGAAGCTGCCGCCCTTCGACGCGTAGGCGCCGTTGACAGGACCACCGGTGTGATGTCCTGATGCGCCCTGCCGTCGGGGGACGGCACTTTCCCGGTCGCACCGCGCCCGGGCACACACCAGGGGAAATGCATGAAGCAGACGATGTTGGCGTGCGCGCTGATGTTGGCGACGGGTGTCGCCATGGCGAAGGACAAGGCCATTCCGCTGACCGCGGCCGATGCCGCCGCCTTGCGCGACAAGACCGTGGCACTGACGGTGCACGAGCGGCCGAGTTTCTCCGCGATGACCGCAGGCAAGGCCAGTTTTGGCCTGTTCGGCGCAGGCGCGATGATTTCCGCGGGGAACAAGCTGGTCGACGAGAACGGCATCGCCGATCCGGCGATCACCATCCGCGAGCAGCTCGCCGCTGCGTTGAACGCGGCATACGGCGCGAAGGTGCAGGCACCGGACACGACGCCGACCAAGGCGACCAAGCCCAAGGAACTGGCCGCGCTCCATCCGCAATCCGACTACGTGCTCGACGTGCGTTCGGGCGGCTGGATGTACGCCTACTACCCGACGGACTGGAATTCGTACTGGGTGGGCTACAGCGCGCAGGTCCAACTGATCGACACCAGGACCGCCCGCCAGGTTTCCAACCTCGCCTGCAATGCCAACACCAACAAGCACGCCAATCCGCCGTCGCGCGACGCGCTGCACGCCGATGGCGCGAAGCTGCTGAAGGACATCACGGCGTCGCTGGGCTGGAATTGCGTACAGCTGCTGGCCAAGCAACAGTTCAACTTCCCCGAGGGCATCGTCGCTGCGACGCCGGCGCAGTGGGTGGATCCGCAAGCCGCCCATGCGCACTCGGGCGTTTCCAACGGATCGACGCAGCGCCCCGGCAATGGCATGACGCCCGTCGCGCGCACCACCAGCAACGGCATGACGCCGGCGCCCCAACCTGCGGTACCGGTCGGCGAGGCCGCAACCAGTCCGTCGGACGACGCAAACGCGGCGCCGGAACCCACTGCCGGCGGTTGAGGACGCAGACGGGGAAGGCCGCCGACGCGGCCTTCCCGTTTGACGTCACGCGCGATGACTCACTTGCACGCGCCCTCGACCCGCATCTGCGCGGCATACATCGGGATCGCGTCGAGCTGCCCGGCCTTCGCCTTCTTCGACTGTTCCTCCAGGTAGATGCGCTGCTGGCCCTGGCCGTCGAGCTTGGCCGTCTTGTCGACGGGCTTGCGCCAGACGTGGACGACCGCCTGCTGCGCGGGGCACGCGGCGTTGGGCACGCGGATCAGGTCGTTGAGCACCCATCCGCTTTCCGCCGGCTTCGCTTTGGCCGCATCGACGAAGCGCGCGCGCGGCTGGCATTGCGGCGAGATGCGCACGACGGTGAACGCGTAGGGATCGTCCGCCTGTCCGGTGAACATGCCTTCCAGGCGTGCGCACGCTTCGGGAATCTGGCGCAGCGTGTGCACGGCGCCCTGCGCCTGCGGCTGCACGGCATCGCGCGCGATTTCCGGCTTCGGGTCGGACTTCGCATCGGCCTTCGGATTGGCGGCGAACGCCGGCCATGTGAAAGCCAGGAGAAGGAGCGGCAGCACTCGCATGGCGGCGGGATGTTCTTTCCGTGACGGGGAGCGCAGGCTGGCACGGATGCGCTGAATGCTGCGTCTACAGCGTGCGCCGTGCCGGGGGCCTGTGCCATAGTCGGGCCGTTGCGGCGGTGCCCCACGACCCGCGCAGCCCACGACTCGATTGCGCAGTACTCGGTTTCCTGGTGTTTCCACTTCTACGGGGAGGGATTCATGCTGGAGCAGTACGGTTTGATCCTGGCGCTCGCATGCGCCGTCATCGCGATCCTTTACGGGATCATCTCCGCGCGCTGGATCGGCGCGCAGCCCGCCGGCAACGAACGAATGCAGCAGATCGCCGGCGCGATCCAGGAAGGCGCGCGCGCCTACCTCAACCGGCAGTACACGACCATCGCCATCGCCGGCGTCGTGCTGTTCCTGCTCATCGGCTTCTTCCTCGGCTGGGCCACGGCGGTGGGTTTCCTGCTCGGCGCGGTGTTGTCGGGCGCGGCGGGCTACATCGGCATGAACGTGTCCGTCCGCGCGAACGTGCGCACCGCCGAGGCCGCGCGCCGCGGCATGAGTCCGGCGATGGACGTGGCGTTCCGCGGCGGCGCCATCACCGGCATGCTGGTCGTGGGCCTGGGCCTGCTCGGCGTGGCCGGCTACTACCTGGTGCTGCAGCGCATGGGATTCACCGGTGAGCATGCGTTGCACGCACTCGTCGGCCTGGCGTTCGGCTCCTCGCTGATCTCGATCTTCGCGCGACTGGGCGGCGGCATCTTCACCAAGGGTGCGGACGTCGGCGCCGATCTGGTCGGCAAGGTCGAAGCCGGGATTCCCGAGGACGATCCGCGCAACCCGGCGGTGATTGCCGACAACGTCGGCGACAACGTCGGCGACTGCGCGGGCATGGCGGCGGACCTGTTCGAAACCTACGCGGTGACGGTGATCGCGACGATGCTGCTCGGCGGCCTGATGCTCGCCGAAGCCGGCCGGAACGCCGTGCTGTACCCGCTGGTGCTGGGCGGCGTGTCGATCATCGCTTCGATCATCGGCGCGTTCTTCGTGAAGGTGAAGGCCGGCGGCTCGATCATGGGCGCGCTGTACAAGGGCGTGATCGTGTCCGCCGTGCTGGCGGCGATCGCGTTCTACCCCATCACCACGCAGCTGATGGGCGATAACGTGCACGGCGCGATGAACCTCTACGGCTGCGCGCTGATCGGCCTGGCGCTGACCGGCGCGATCGTGTGGATCACCGAGTACTACACCGGCACGCAGTACAAGCCGGTGCGCCACGTCGCCGCCGCGTCCACCACTGGCCACGGCACCAACATCATCGCGGGACTGGGCGTGTCGATGAAATCCACCGCGCTGCCGGTCATCGCGGTGTGCCTGGCGATCTGGCTCGCGTTCTACCTGGGCGGCCTGTACGGCATCGCGATCGCGGCCACGGCCATGCTTTCGATGGCGGGCATGATCGTCGCCCTCGATGCGTACGGCCCGATCACCGACAACGCCGGCGGCATCGCCGAAATGGCCGAACTGCCACCGGATGTGCGCAACGTGACCGACCCGCTCGATGCGGTCGGCAACACGACCAAGGCGGTGACCAAGGGCTACGCCATCGGTTCGGCCGCACTCGCCGCGCTCGTGCTCTTCGCCGACTACACGCACAACCTGTCGGCGGCCAATCCGGGGCGTTCGTTCGCGTTCGACCTGTCTGACCACTACGTGATCATCGGCCTGCTGATCGGCGGCCTGATCCCGTACCTGTTCGGCGCCATGGCGATGGAGGCCGTGGGCCGCGCGGCCGGTGCGGTGGTCGAGGAAGTGCGCCGCCAGTTCCGCCAGATCCCCGGGATCATGGAAGGCACGGGCAAGCCGGAGTACGACAAGGCGGTCGACATGCTCACGCGCTCGGCCATCAAGGAAATGATCGTGCCGTCGCTGCTGCCGGTCGTGGTGCCCATCATCGTGGGCCTGTTGCTGGGTCCGACGGCGCTGGGCGGACTGCTGATCGGCACCATCGTGACCGGGCTGTTCGTGGCCATTTCGATGACCACCGGCGGCGGCGCGTGGGACAACGCGAAGAAGTACATCGAGGATGGCAACTTCGGCGGCAAGGGCTCCGACGCCCACAAGGCGGCCGTGACCGGCGACACCGTCGGCGACCCGTACAAGGACACGGCGGGGCCGGCCATCAATCCGCTGATCAAGATCATCAACATCGTGGCGCTGCTGCTGGTGCCGCTGCTCTGACGTTCGCTTTTGCGCGCCGAGTGGTTGCAGAATGCCCCGCTTATGGCGGGGCATTCTTTTAAGTGCTGTGTATGGCGGCTTCCGCCCGATGCCACCTGTCGAGCAACGCAGGCCACATCATCCATTGATCAGGCTCGGCAAGGATGCGCTTTCCGATGCAATCATTCACTTTGCTGGCGATCTCCCAATCTGCGCGAGACCTGCAATCGATTGGTGCATCGAGCACGATTTCGACGCCTTCACCTCGCCTGAAACAGTACATCGGCACGACCACGGCAGAGAATCGCGATACGAGCTGATAGATTCCTGAAGGAGATACGGCAGGCTTGCCAAGAAATGGCGCAACCAACGTTTGTGATTGCGGCAGGCAAGTATCCAGCATCGTTGCAACGACGCCACCATCCTTTAGCTGTCGCGCTATCGCAACCGCTGACTTCGAACTGACAGGCATTAGCCTAATACGCAGCCTACCTAGTTCTTCCAGTCGAGCCTTCAACAGATGCTCGTCGGCAGGAGCTACTGCTGCGCCGGTCACGATTAAGAGGTCGTCGATTACGCCTCTACACGCAAGCAGGCTTTTGTAGAAACACCCGAAATTGGAACAGCCGAGCAGCAGTCCCCGTCCCGACCGACGAATGGCAAGGATTTCGTCCAGTGGAGTTCCGGTCAGTTGGATTGACTGGCCGAGGATTGCCTCCTCCGGCGCATGTTGTAGGAACAATGTGTCGGCCAAGAATTCGGACGGCAGCCGAAGCACTGCGCGCTCCAAGTTGGAGCTGTAGTGGCCGGCGGCAGCCAATGCGGACCGCACCGCGGGAGCGTAGGAGGCCATCCACGGGTCAGGGCGTGCTCGCATCCACGCTTGCAGCAGGCCACGAGTAGCACTCGGCCACCTTGTCATCATCCATGGCATCCAAGCGCCGAACTCTGGGGCGCGCAGCGCACTCATGCGAGACTCTCGCGCCAGGATGCGGCGCGTCCTGAGGTAATCCCAATCATCCAGCGCCCTTTCGTGAAACTTCAGTTGAGCTTGCAGCCGCTGATCTGATCGTCCGAATCACGGGGCCAAAGTACTTCAGCCCTGTCGGAAGCACCAGGAATGGAAAGCGGAACATCGATCTCCGTACCCGGCGGCGCCGCCCAGATTTGTTTACCTTCCTGGGTGATCGCGATGCTCTTAGGTCGCGAAAACCTGAATTTCGCGCAGGTGAAGTGGGGTACAGTCAGGGCCGCTATTCCGCCACTTGCGCGCTTCCATCCGGCACGTGCCTGCAAGGCCGCATCGTTCAGATACCCAAGCGTCACTGCTTCTGCCGATGGAACGATTCGAACCCTCATCGACAGCAACAGCGTTCCTTTAGGAACATTCGCGACTACCTGGGCGTCGTTCACCTTGGCCGCAGGAATCTCCGGAAACACCACTTCCCCAGTCTCCTTTATTTCGACCGGCCACGACTCCCCCCTGTTTTCGATGTCGAGTCGCAGCTTACTCAGTACATCAGGAGGTAAGGGAGTCATGCGTTTACCGGTTGCTACAAAGAGCAGTCTGGCCTTGTCCCGCTCTGATAGAGGTACAGCACTGAACCTTTTCAGGTACCGCGGCGCGTTGGCGAAGTCGAATTCCTGGGGATTGCGAACGCCCTGCACAGGAATCGTAGGCAATGTAGCGTTCACATTGTCGGCTGTCGCCGACACTGGCAAGACAAGGATGAGAGCGAGCGGAGCGGATACCGCGAATCGAGAAAACCGGGTCATGTGACGTTCCAAGCATCCCAGAAGGCAGCGCCCCTCAATGAAGGGCGCTGCCGCTTCACTTACGAAACCCAGCAAGTGCACCAACCGCTAGCTAGTTGACACATATCTGTCGTGAGTGTCGGAACTGGCTCTCGAAAGGCAAGAAGGGACGCGATAGCGGATATGACGGTCTTCACGGGTGTTCTCCTTGAGGGTGAGACTGGCTAGTCCTCCGCTGGCCGACCCGAAGTCGTCATGACTTCGGATCGCGGCGGGGGTCACCTGTACTAGGCGACGCTTCACGATCACCGTCCTCACTGTTGCCCGGCAATGGGATCTTTTCGGCACGTGAGCTCCCGAGCGGACCCGACTGGCAGAGCGCCGACACCCACCCGCCGCCGCGCCCTGTCCGAGCGCCATTGCTGCACAGCAGCAGCGGTCCACGTAAAATGGCCGGCCCAAACCCCCGCCCCGCCGTCCTGGCGCGGCCTTCAGCAGTTGGAGCAACGCATGGGCCTGGACCTCGTCCCCACCGGCAAGAACCCGCCGGATGAGATCAACGTCATCATCGAAATCCCCAAGGACGCCGAGCCGGTCAAGTACGAGGTCGACAAGGCTTCGGGCGCGATCTTCGTCGACCGCATCCTGTCCACGCCGATGCGCTATCCGTGCAACTACGGCTATGTCCCGCACACGCTGTGCGGCGATGGCGATCCGGCCGACGTGCTGGTGATCCTGCCGCTGCCTCTGGTGCCGGGTTCGGTGATCCGCGCCGTGCCGGTGGGCGTGCTGAAGATGAGCGACGAGGCCGGATCCGACGAGAAGCTGATCGCCGTGCCGGTGCCGAAGATCTTCAGCGGCTACTCGCACATCACCGACATCGAACAGGTGTCCAAGCACTGGCTCGAGCGCATCGGCCACTTCTTCGAGCACTACAAGGACCTGGAGAAGGGCAAGTGGGTGAAGATCGAAGGCTGGGGCGGCGCCGCCGAAGCCAAGGCGATCCTCACCGACGCGATCGCGCGCTACAACGCCGAAGAAGACAAGCCGAAGTTCTGATCGGCCTGCCGTCCGACGCGCAACGAAGAAGGCCGCCAATGAGCGGCCTTTTTCGTTCCGGTCACGCGTTGTCGCCGATGTCGCGCTGGCGCTGTGCGGCCGTGCCGGTCGGGCTTTCCGCGGTGCTCACGGCGAACTTGCCGACGATGGTCATCAGCGCGTTGAACCAGCGCAGTTCGTTCTTCAGCACCAGCGGCTGGCTCGGTCCGCGGATCTCTTCGATGAAGCGTTGCAGCGTCGCCGCGTAACGCGGGCGGCCTTCCTCGCGTTCGCCGAACTCGAACCACAATCCCTGCCACTGCCGCGCGAAGCGCATCGCGATCTGGCGTACCTGCGGCAGATTCGCATGCGGCATCGCATCGGCGATGAGCAGGCCGAGGTGATCGTTGAGCTCCCACGGGCTCATCACGACCGGCACGTTCACGCGCTCGCAGGCGAACGTCGCGACTTCGCCCGGCGCAGGCGCGATGTGCACGCACTGCCAGCCCGCACGCGGCGCATCGTGCGGGCGACCGCGGTTGACCAGGTCCCAGAAACGGCCGCCGCCGACGGTGTCCACCACCAGGTGCACGCGCGACTGGACGGCATCGTTGAGCACGCGATGCTGGCGCCAGGTGTCGAAGATCCAGCATTCGCCGGCCGCCATGTTGATGACGGCCTTGTCGCATTCGAACTGCACCGTCGGCTGGGTGACGACGGGGATGTGCACGCGCACGCGTTCGGCCCAGTAGTAGCCCTGGTCCGCATGGCGCGTGACTTCGGCATGGCCCGACAGCCGCATCAGGCGGCTGCGGCCCACGGTTGCACCGAGGCTGGCGAACACCTGCGTGAGATACGGGCAGCGCAGCAGTTCCGGCGTGGGCCGCATCGGACCGGCAAAGGCCTCGTTGTCCGGATCGCCGCCGACGGCCACCAGCGGCAACATCGAATTGCCTGCGAATCCCTGCGGATGCGGCTTCCACGGCCCCTCGCCCAGCGCGGCGATTTCCGCCTCAAGCGCGGCCGCGTCGAAGCTCACGGGCAACTGGATGAAGGGCACCTGCAGTTTCATCGCGACGGGGTCTGACGGGTCCGGTGCCCATCGTACCGTCGCCGGCGCCCGAATCAGCAAAGCGCGACCATCCGTGCCGCAAAAAAACTACGGCCCCTTTCGGGGCCGTAGTGGTCTTACGTGATGCGTACAGCGATCGATCAGAAGCGCTGACGGTACTGGACGTAGTAGAACGCGCCCGGCAGGTCGTACTGAGCATCGAAGTTGTTGTACGACGAGCTGTACGAGACCGGCGGATCCTTGTCGAACACGTTGTTGGCGCCGACGGAGACCGTCGCGTTCCACGGCGTGTTGTAGCGGACCTGGACGTCGTGATACGTCACGGCGCCCACGTAGTTGCGCGGTGCAGCGCCATCAGCGGTCACGCGGTACGGATCCGAGCAGTAGGCCTCGGCCAGCGTCATGTCTTCCTCGTCGTAGAGCACGCAATCTTCGTCCATGCCGGACTTGTAGCGCATGCCCCAGGTCGCACCGAAGTCACCGTAGCTCCAATCCAGGTACAGGTTGGACTTGATGCGCCAGTACGGATCGTCCTGCAGGTACAGGCCCTGGCGCTGCTCGGCCAGCGAGTCCTCGGTGGCCTTGACGGACCAGTCGGAGGTGTAGCTCGTATCCCACGTGATCGAGAACTTGCCGAACGAGGTTTCCGGCAGGCGGTAGTTCAGGGTCACGTCGTAGCCTTCGACCTCGTACGACGCGAGGTTGAGCAGCGGCATGTCGAGCTGCGTGATGATGTACGGCGAGCCAGGGTAGCTCGGGTCACGCGAGTACAGACCGCAGTAGACAGCCTGCTCGGCCGCGGTACCCGAATAGCACTTGTCGAGGATGAACGTCGCTTCCGGACGGGTGATCGCGTTCTCGATCTCGATCTTGTACCAGTCGACCGAGATGTCGAAGCCTTCCAGCCAGCTCGGGTTGTACACGAAGCCCAGGGTGCGGGTCTCCGAGGTTTCCGGCTGCAGGTTCGGGTTCGAGGTCCAGGTGAACGGCTCGCCGGTCTGGGACGACGGCTGCTGGAATCCCGTCGGCACGCCTTCGTTGGCGCAGCGGGCAGCAGCCTGCGGGTTGGCGCCGCCGCCGTTGCACGGATCGACGTAGGTCTCGTACGAGTCGGTGTTGCCGGCATACAGGTTGTTGATCGTCGGGGCGCGGAAGCCCTCCGACCAGTTGCCGCGGAACATCAGGTCGTCGATCGGCTTCCAGCGGAAACCGAACTTGCTGTTCAGCGTGTTGCCGAAATTGCTGAAGTCCGAATAACGCGTGGCCAGCGAGAAGTCGAGCAGCTTGGCGCCCGGCATGTCGGCCAGGACCGGCACTGCCAGCTCCAGGTAGTACTCGTCCAGCTTGTACGCACCGGCGGTCGGCTTGGACCCGTTGCCCGTGCTGAGGCCCGCGGCGATGAACGCGTCAGGCTCGAACTGGCCGCTCTCGGTGCGGTGCTCATAGCCCGCAGCAAAAGCCAGCGGGCCGGCCGGCAGGTCGACGATGTCGCCGCTGACGTTGGCGTAGTAGCTCTTCGACACCACGCTGCTGGAATCGTGCGCGGTGAACGCGGTGTACGCGATGGCTTCCGGCGAGATCGAACCGGTCGTGCCGATCGGATTGACCGGCACGCAGCCGGCGATCACGTCACCCGGGGTGCCGCAGCGGATGACGCCGTTGTCGTCGAAGCTCGGGCCGTAGGCGGCTTCGAGGTTGGCGAGGTTGAACAGACCATAGGTCAGGTCGTTCTCGTCGCTCTTGTCGTAGCGGTAGCCCACATCCCAGTCGAAGCTGCGGTCGCCGATTTCGAAGAAGCCTTCGAGGCCACCGTAGAAGTGCCAGTTCTTGACGTTCTGGTTGAACGAACGGCCACCCGACTCCTGGAAGCGGCGGTTGACGCCGATCAGATCCGTCGCGCCGCCGGGCTGGAACGACGGGGTGTCCACGTAGGCGCCGTTCGGGTTGGTGGGGTTGTAGTAGCTGTCGGCGCTCAGGGTCATGCCGGTCACCGGCATCGCGGCGAGCAACTGCTCCGAAATTCGCTCGTTGTAGAGCATCTCGGTCTTGAAACGCACGTTGTCGGTGATGTCGTAGTTCGCCTGCGCGAACAGCGACGTGCGCTCCTGCGGCGTCAGCAGATAGTTGTCCGGGGCGCTGTTGTAGCCGTAGACGTTGCCGCTGAAGCGCGTACGCAGGCCGGTCACCGGGTCGATGACGTAGCGCACGTTATCCGTGCCTTCCACGACGAACGAGCCGGGGATACCCGTATTGCTCTGGCCGCCGAAGAAGGGCGGACCACCGGCCGAGATCTGGCGATCGCCCGCCATGACGGCTTCTTCCTTCACGTACGAGGCGCCGATCATCACGTTGCCGCGATCGTTACCCGTGCCGATGGTGAAGTCGTAGGCTTCGCGATTGCCGTCGCCCTGCGAGTACTGGCCCAGGTAGGCACCGGCTTCGGCCCCCTCGAAGTTCGACCGGGTGATGATGTTGACCACGCCCGCGATGGCGTCCGAACCGTAGATGGTCGAGGCGCCGTCCTTCAGGACTTCCACGCGCTCGATCATCGCGGCCGGGATGGTGTTCAGATCGACGCTGCCGCCCAGGCCCTGGGTCCAGCGACGGCCATTGACCAGCACGAGCGTGCGGCCTTCGCCAAGGTTGCGCAGGCTGATGCCGGCCGAGCCGTCACCGCCGTTATTGACCGTGGTGTTCAGCGCGGCGCCGTTGCTCGAAATACGCTGCAGCACGTCGGCGACCGAGGTCACGCCCTGCTTCTGGATCTCGGCGCGGCTCAGGGTGAAGATCGGCTGCGAGGTCTCGACGTCGGCGCGCTTGATGCGCGAACCGGTGACTTCGATGCGATCGAGGGTGGTCGCCTGCTGCTCGCCGCCTTCCTGCGCGAAGGCAAACGCCGGCGCCAGCGCGATCGCGATACCGGCCGGCAGCATGCCGACGCGCATCGCGGTGCGCATATTGCGATGGTTCATCTATCTCTCTCCAGATATCTGTTATGGGCGTGTTAAACGCCCATCAAACTTAAGATCTGGGGAGCGCAACCGCTTTGCGGCTGACGCTGAGAGACTTTGCCCAATCTGCCTGCGAGGACACGATCTTCACGGTTGCCGCGATCCGTCACGCACATGCAATGTGCGCAATGCGTCCGGTCGCGACCGCGTTCGCACATGAGCGCACGAACGAAAACGGCCGGCGGGTGCCGGCCGTTTGTTCGATCGCCGCAACCGGTCAGGCGTTCGTGGCGAGCGACTTGCGTTCCAGCGACTTGCGGGCTGCGGCCTGCGTCTTGCCTGGTTCGCCGCGCGTCGCGGCCGCGCGGTAGCGCGTGGCCGACACGCCGAAGCGGGCGCGGAACGCGCGCGCGAAGCTGCAGCAGTTGTCGAAGCCGCTGGCCGCGGCGACCTCGCCGATCATCATCGAGGTGCTGGTCAGCAGGTCCGCCGCGTGCTCCAGGCGCATGCGCGCCGAGGCCGCCTGCGGGCTCTCTTCATATAGGGAGTGGAACGTCTTGGAGAAGTACCAGCTGGAGAAACTGGTCAGCTCGGCCAGCTCGCTGATGCGGACCACGCGGTCGCAGTTGCCTTCCAGGTAGAGGCGCGCGCGCTGGAGGCGGCCGAACACCTGGCGCTTGCGGCTGCGCGAACGGCCCGGGCAACGCGGAATGCGCGCGGCGAGGTCGCGCTGGACGCCGGCCAGGTGCAGCAGGATCGGGCGCAACAGGGACGCGTCGAAGCTTGCGCCGGGGTTGTCGGCGAGACGGGCCGCCGCCTCGCGCCACAGGCGCAGGCCGATGCGGGCGTCATGGCGGGTCATCTGGCCGCGGCCGGCGTACAGGCCGCGGTCGGCGAACCGCGTCATCTCACGGAGCGCTTCACCGGTCAGGGTCAGGCCCACGCAGACCCCGAAGCGGTCGGCCTGGACCGTGGGCTTGGAATCCTTCTCGAAGGCGATCCAGTCGCCGCTACGCAGCCGGAACTTGCCTTCCTTCGCCTCGACCCACGAGCTGCCGTGCAGCTGCAACCAGAACGAGAAGCCTCCCGAAACCTGGACGCTGCCCAGCCGCGAGACGCCGATGCAACCGCCCTGAACCGCGCCCTCAGGCGAGTCGAGCTGCAGCAGCTGCCCGCGGTCCGCCCATTGCACTTGCTCCATTGGTCCACCTCATGTGCCGAGAATGGTCAATGGATTTGCCGTACACACCTGCTTCACATCAGGAAAGTTGGTGGAGACTTATCCGAAATCGCACCGAATGCAAAACCGAAGGATTTCCGATAGAACTTTTCTCAACCCGATCAACTACTTGATCCAGCCGGGCATCACCTCGGCCGTTTCTTTCGGAAGGTCCATGTAACCGATATCAGCGCCGTCCCAGTCCACCAGCCCCAGATAGGCGACCTCCTTGCGCGGCCCGCCGAGGCTGAATCCGTTCACCGCCGACCGGCGCAGCTGGTCCAGGCAGCGCGGCGGGGCGGCGTCCGCCGGCACGATCCGGCGCAGGCTCGCGGCGCAATCCTGGAGGCGCTCCAGGTACCGGATCTCGCCTTCCGGCCCGACGGTCCACATGCGGTAGCGGTCGGCGGTGGGCTCGCTCGCGCTGATCCGGCGGATCGAGGCGGCGGTCAGGTCCATCGAGACCTCCCACAGGCCGGCCTCGGTCAGCCGCGTGAACAGGACGCGGTTGCGCGGCGCGTCGACCTCGAAGTGCGACACGCCGTCGATCCGCCCCAGCGAGCGCCACGGCTGGGCCGTGCGGTCGTACAGGCGCAGCTGCGGCGCCCCGTTCTCGCTGGCGGCCAGCACGAACAGCCGGTTCGGGTCGCTCGCGTACTGCGCCTGCAGCGGCTCCGCGTCAGGGACCGGCAGGGTGGCGACCTGACCGCTGGCGGCCATGACCTCCTGGACGACGCCGCGGCCGCGGGCATCCACGCCGGTCGCGAGCAGGCGACGCGAGTCCCGCGACCATGCCGGCGCGTAGCGCGTGCCCGGGCGCACGCCGCCCATCATGCGCAGGGTGTCGGGCTGGGAGACATCGCCGACCCACAGGCCGTTGCTGCCGGAGCGGTCGGACACGAAGGCGAGCTGACGCCCGTCCGGCGCGATCGACGGCAGCAGATCGCGCGAGGACGAGGCAAACAGCGGCTCGACGACGTGCACCCGCCCCGGACCGTCGCCGCTGGACAGCTGGACCCGGTAAAGCCCGAAGTACGGCCGGCGCTGGACGAAGGCGATCGCCCGGCGCGAACGCGCGGCCACCGGAGCCTGCCCGTCGTCCACGCCCATCGGGCGCGCCTCGCCGGTGCCGGTGTCCAGGCGGAACAGCCGGTACTCGCCGTCGACCATCGCGCTGAAGATCAGCCCGCGCCCGCTCGGGGACCAGTCCCAGCCGCGCAGGTCGGCGCGCAGGCGGCTCAGGCGCTCGGCGTTGCCGCCCTGGGCCGGGATGCGCCAGAAGTCGCCCAGCGGCGCGTTCCGCACGAACACGATCCAGCGCCCGTCCGGCGAATAACGCGGATCGGTGTCGAGCTCGTCGGGATCGTGCGGATACTCGACCGGGCGCCACTGCCCGCTGTCGAGGTTCAGCACGCGCAGGCCGACGGTGCCCTGCTCGGTGCTCATGCTGCCGAAGATCAGGCCGTTGCTGTCCGGGGTCCAGTCGAAGGTCGGCGGGCTGCGGCGGTCGCAGGCCCCGACTTCGTGCTCCGCGCGCGCATTGGGCGTCACCAGGCGAATGCTGCAGCTGTTCTCCGACAACCGCATGAAGGCGATCCAGCGCCCGTCGGGCGACCAGGCCGGCGAAGCGTCGTCCGAGCCCTCCGGCGGCCGCGTGAGCTGGCGTGGCTGGGTCTGCTCGGTGGTCTGCACCAGGATCGCGGTGCCGCGCTGGCCTTCGGGGATGGCGACATACGCGACCAGCCCCGCGTCCGGCGACAACGCCGGCGAGAGCTCGAAGCCCGGTGCGGAGGTGATCAGCCGATACGGGCGTTCGCTTCGCAGCCCCTGCATTCCCGAGACCGCGACGGGCGCGGCCTCGGTGGCCGCCGGCGCGCGAACCAGCGCCCAGGCGACCAGGCCGGCGACGAGCAACGCGACGGCGAAGATCACCGTGGCGATCGACGTCCACGTGCCGCGCGGCGATGACGACGACGGAAACGGCACGGGCGCGAGCGGCTCGCTCGGGTCGGCGCCGGCGATCGCCGGGTACTTCGCCGTCGTGCGCGTCGGATCGGCCCAGCGTTCGTCGCTCGCGACGACTTCGGCGCTGGCGGCCGGCCCGCCGGAGTGGATCCATTCGATCGGCGCGAGCAGGCGGTAGCCGTTCTTGGCGATCGTTTCGATGTAGCGCGGATTGCCACGCTCATCGTCGAACGCCTTGCGCAACTGCGTGATGGCCTGAGTGACCACGTCGTTGGTCGGCAGCGTGTCCGGCCAGACCTCGGTCATCAGGGTGTCGCGGCTGACGACCCGCCCCGCCTGTTCCACCAGCACCAGCAGCACGCCCATCGACTTGGGCGTGATGCGCAGCGGGCGACGCTTGCCCGGCGCGCGGATCTCGCGCAGGGGCACGTCGACCACGCATTCGCCCACGCGCAGTCGTTCGGACGGCAGGGGCGAAGCGGTGGAGGGTTCGAAGGTTCTTTGCATGAATCGGGAATAGTGAGCGGCAAGCTGAACGGCCGTCATGTGCCGAACGGATCGATCAAGATCAGTCGGCAAACCCGGCAAAGAGGCTGGACCCGACGGGGAAAGCAAGGCTCGCCCGAACATTCTAACGTCGGCAGGCTTACTCCCGTTTACACGGGGGTGGCTTCAGGCCCTCTCTCGCCGACGTATTACAGAACGTACCGTTCCAGCATTCGCGCCGCTCGGCGCGAATCTTTTTCCCTTGAGCCGCTCCCCGTGCCCCGTCTCCCATGCGGCAGACGGCGCTGCGCGCTTCATAGCACAACCGTATTACCGCGTGCGGCGAACCGGCCGCGCGCTATTGCCGCGCCCGCAGCATCGTCAGGCCGACCAGGCGCGACACCACCACGGCGATGTACGCCACGCCCGCGAACTGCTCCAGCATCACCAGCACGCGCGCGGGCGAGGACAGCGGCAGGATGTCGCCGAGCCCGGTGGCCGACAGCGTGGTGAAGCTGAGGAACAACAGTTCCAGCCAGGTGCGCGGCTCGCCGGGGCGCAGCGCGCCGGTGAAACTGTCCGGATACCACGCCTGGCAGACGAAGTACGCATACGCGAAGCCCCACGCGAGCAGCGTGAATGTCGCGCCGGCGGCGAACAGCTCGTCGCTGGTCACGCGATGGTCGCCGAGCATGTACGCGATCAGGCTCGACGCGGCGTAGAGGTACAGCAGCGCTTCCAGCGCGGAAGACACGACCAGCAGCGTGTCGTTGCCCAGCACGACCGACAGCACCGACAAGGCCAGCGCGGGGCCGACCAGCAACCACGCCACCCACACCTTCGCCGGACTGCGGTTCACGACCCACACCGCAAGCATCAGCACCACCACGCCGAGCGCGCCGAACAACACGCGCCCGCCGCTGCGGGTCTCATCGAAGATCGGGTAGAGGATCAGGCTCAGCAACTGCGCCGCGAGCAGGAACGCCGAAGGGTGGCGCCGCGCACGCACGCGCCAGCGCAACAGGCCGATGCGGTTCTCCGCCATGGTCGCGATCCTTCCGATGGGTGGCGCAAAAGCCTAGCGCAACGCAGGCGTGAGCGAAGAGGAGTGAGAAACCGGGAACCCTGACCCACTCCTCCCCGCTTGCCCCTACGCCTTGCGGTACACCTGCGCGCCCTGCGCGCGGAACTCCGCGGACTTCTCCGCCATGCCCTCGGCCAGCGCGGCGTCCTCGTCGACGCCGTGCTCCTTTGCGTAATCGCGCACGTCCTGGGTGATCTTCATCGAACAGAAATGCGGGCCGCACATCGAGCAGAAGTGCGCGACCTTGTGCGCGTCCTTCGGCAGCGTTTCGTCGTGGTACTCGCGGGCGCGTTCCGGGTCGAGCCCGAGGTTGAACTGGTCCTCCCAGCGGAACTCGAAGCGCGCCTTGCTCATCGCATTGTCGCGAGCCTGCGCGCCGGGATGCCCCTTCGCCAGGTCCGCCGCATGCGCCGCGATCCGGTACGCCATCAGGCCTTCGCGCACGTCGTGCTTGTTCGGCAGGCCCAGGTGCTCCTTCGGCGTGACGTAGCACAGCATCGCCGTGCCGAACCAGCCGATCATCGCCGCACCGATCGCACTGGTGATGTGGTCGTAGCCCGGCGCGATGTCGGTGGTCAGCGGCCCCAGCGTGTAGAACGGCGCTTCGCCGCACTCGCGCAGCTGCTTGTCCATGTTCTCCTTGATGAGCTGCATCGGCACGTGGCCGGGGCCCTCGATCATGGTCTGCACGTCGTGCTTCCACGCGATCTTGGTCAGCTCGCCCAGCGTTTCCAGTTCGCCGAACTGCGCCGCGTCGTTGGCGTCGGCGATGGAGCCCGGACGCAGGCCGTCGCCGAGCGAGAAGGCCACGTCGTAGGCCTTCATGATTTCGCAGATCTCTTCGAAATGCGTGTAGAGGAAGTTCTCCTTGTGATGCGCCAGGCACCACTTGGCGAGGATCGAACCGCCGCGCGAGACGATGCCCGTCACGCGCCCGGCCGTGAGCGGCACGTAGCGCAGCAGCACGCCGGCGTGGATGGTGAAGTAGTCCACGCCCTGCTCGGCCTGCTCGACGAGCGTGTCGCGGAAGATCTCCCAGGTGAGTTCCTCGGCGCGGCCGTCCACCTTTTCCAGCGCCTGGTAGATCGGCACCGTGCCGATCGGCACCGGCGAATTGCGGATGATCCACTCGCGCGTCTCGTGGATGTGCTTGCCGGTGGACAGGTCCATCACCGTGTCCGCGCCCCATCGGATCGACCACACCAGCTTCTCGACTTCTTCCGCGATGCCCGACGACACGGCGGAATTGCCGATGTTCGCGTTGACCTTGGTGAGGAAGTTGCGGCCGATGATCATCGGCTCGCTTTCGGGATGGTTGATGTTGTTCGGGATGATCGCGCGGCCGCGCGCCACTTCATCGCGCACGAATTCGGGCGTGATGAGCTTCTGGATGTTCGCACCGAAGCTCTCGCCCGGATGCTGGCGCAGCAGGTGCGCCTCGCGGATCGCGTCCAGCCGCTGGTTCTCGCGGATGGCGATGAATTCCATTTCCGGCGTCACGATGCCGCGTCGCGCGTAATGCATCTGGGTGACGTTGGCGCCGGACAGCGCACGACGCGGCAACGGACGGTTGCGGAAACGCACCGCATCGAGCTTCGGGTCGTGCTCGCGCTTGCGCCCGAACTCGGACGAGAGCTCCGCGAGCACGTCCGTGTCGCCGCGTTCGGCGATCCACTGCGCGCGCAACGGCGGCAGCCCGCGGGCCAGGTCGATCTGCGCGTTCGCGTCGGTGTACGGGCCGGACGTGTCGTACACGGCGAGCGGCGCGTTGTCCTCGCCGCCGAACATGGTGGGCGTCCTGGCCAGCACGATTTCGCGCATCGGCACGCGCAGGTCTGCGCGCGAGCCTTCGACGTGGATCTTGTGCGAGCCGGGGATCGGACGCGTGGCGTCGGCCGACAGCTGCTCGGCCTGGTGGAGGAGTTCGGAGGGCACTGCGTTCATTGGGTTCGTCCTGTGGTGCGCTCTTGCGAGCCGGGACGAAGCGGGCAGCGACGGACGCGAACGGCGTTCGCATCCGGCGAAGCTTCCCTACGGCGGTCTCAACCGCGTCAGGTTCGAAGGGTCTTTCTCAACCGGTCGTCGACCGGTACCCCCGCTTCGGCGCGCATTTCACCATGCCGATGCCGCATGGGTCCAACGTGGCGGGCGCGAGTCCCGTTCATGGAGACGGCCCTAAGCGGACTCAGGTTGCGTATGTAACTGTTGACAGCCCCCGAAACCGCGTGATCTTCTCGCCGCATGACGCATCGCAACATGCCGCCGCAGTCCACAGGCACCGCGCTCGCCGGCGCGGCGGCGGCCATCGTTGCGATTACCACCGGTACCGGTACCACTCGCTTGCGGGTGCGGACGGGCGTGTCCAGGTGATCTGAAGACCACGCCTCCGCACCCCGACCCGGGTGCGCAGGCCTGGCACCCGGACGGTTCGCGGAGCCCAACAGGAGCCCGCCCCAATGCCGCCCGCCGACGCATCCCGTTCCGCCACCCCGCCCTGCCACGTACACAAGTTCGGCGGCAGCAGCCTCGCCGATGCCGCGCTCTATCGCGCGGCCGCCACGCTCGTGGGCGATCCGGGCCACGCGCGCGTCGTCGTCGTATCGGCGATGCAGGGCGTCACCGACTCGCTGATCGCCCTGCTCGATGCCGCGCAGCGCAAGCTGCCATGGCTTGCGCCCTTCGACGCGCTGCGCGAGCGCCATGCGCTGGCCGCTACCGCGCTCGATCCGGACGGCCGCCTTGCGCTCGCGGAGGCGATCGAGGGCGAATTCGACTCCCTTCGCCGCGACCTGGAAGCGATCGCCGCCGGCGCTCCCGATGCGCCTGTCATCGCGGCCGGGGTTCCCGGCATCGGCGAGATCCTGTCCTCACGCCTGATGCATGCCGCGCTCGGCGGCGATGCCGCGGCGTGGCGGCGGCTCGATGCACGCGACGTACTCGTCGTCCACGCGGGCGAAATGGGCATGGCCGTGGACTGGGCCGAGAGCCGCGCGCGCCTGTCGCAATGGCGCGCAAACCACGGCGACGGCGATGTCGTGATCACCGGCTTCGTCGCGCGCGACGCGCACGGCCACGCCACGACGCTGGGGCGCAACGGCAGCGACTATTCGGCCGCGATCTTCGCCAACCTCTTCGATGCCGACGCCTTGACGATCTGGACCGACGTCGACGGCGTGCTGTCCGCCGATCCGCGCCTGGTACCCGAAGCCGTCTGCCTGCCGTCGATGTCCTACGCAGAGGCCTGCGAACTGGCGTACTTCGGCGCGAAGGTGCTGCATCCGCAGACGATGGCGCCCGTGCAGGAACGCGGCATCCCGCTGTGGATCCGCAACACGAAGCGTCCCGACGTGCCCGGCACGTTGATCGCGCCGGACAGTGGCCGCGATGGCGCACCGGTGAAAGGCCTCAGCCTCGTGCGCGATCTGGCGATCGTCGAACTCGTCGGCAACGGCATGGTCGGCGTGCCCGGCGCCGCCGAACGCCTGTTCGGCGCGCTGCGCGGCGCGGGCGTGTCGGTGACGATGATCTCGCAGGGCTCGTCCGAACATTCGATCTGCTGCGTGCTGCGCGCAGACCAGGCCGAACGCGCCCGCGACGCGGCCGCCGCCGCATTCGCCGACGCCATCGCCGACGGGCAGGCACAGGACGTGACGTTGACGCGCGACATCGCGGTCCTTGCGGCCGTGGGCGACGGCATGGTCGGCACGCCCGGCGTTGCGGCGCGGTTGCTCGGTGGCCTCGCGCAGGCGCGGGTCAACGCGCGGGCCATCGCGCAGGGCGCGGGCGAACGCAACATTTCCGTCGCGATCGGCGACAAGGACGCCACGCGGGCGCTGCGCGCGGCGCACGCCGCCTTCTGGCTGTCGCCGCAGACGCTGTCGATCGGCGTGATAGGCCCCGGCCAGGTCGGCAGCGCGCTGCTGGTGCAGATGTCGGCGGCGTTGCCCTCGCTGCGGCAGCGCTCGGGCATCGACCTGCGCCTTCGCGCCATCGCCAACAGCCGCGCGATGGTGCTCGACGAACGCGGCGTCGAGCCCGCCGATGCCGCGGCGCGACTGGAAGGCGGCGCGGCCCAGGCGTTGGACCTGGACCGCTTCGCCGACCATGTGCGCGGCGAGCACCTTCCGCATGCGCTGATCGTCGATTGCAGCGCCAGCCCGCAGGTCGCCGCGCAGTACCCGCGTTGGCTCGCGCGCGGCATCCACGTGGTCACGCCGAACAAGCAGGCCGGCAGCGGCGCATGGGATCATTACGCCGCCATCCAGGACGCGAGCCGTCGCGGCGGCGGACGCTTCCGCTACGAAGCCACCGTCGGCGCCGGTCTGCCGGTGATGCTCACGTTGCGCAACCTGCTCGACACGGGCGACGAGCTGCACGGCATCGACGGCATGCTCTCGGGCACACTGGCGTGGCTGTTCAACCGGTTCGACGGCACGGTGCCGTTCTCGCAGCTCGTTCGCGAGGCGCAGGCACTGGGCTACACCGAACCGGATCCACGCGACGATCTCTCCGGCCTGGATGTCGCGCGAAAACTCGTGATCCTGGCGCGCGAGGCCGGTCGTGCGCTGTCGCTGGAGGATGTGGACGTGGAGAACCTGGTGCCGCCGGCACTGCGCGCGGTCGGTCGCGAGGAGTTCCTCGCGCGGTTGTCCGAGATGGACGAACCGATGCTGGCGCGGCAGCGCGACGCCGCGCGCGAAGGCCGCTCGCTGCGGCATCTGGCACAGCTCGACCGCGACGGGCTCGCGCGCGTGGGCGTGGTCGCCCTGCCCGCCGAACACGCCTGCTGCCACACGCGGCTGACCGACAACCTCGTCCAGTTCCGCACGCGTCGCTACTCGGAGAATCCGCTCGTCGTGCAGGGTCCGGGCGCCGGCCCCGATGTCACCGCGGCGGGCGTGTTCGGCGACGTCCTCGCGATCGCGCAGTCGCTCGGCGCCCCGTCGTCGTGGCCGTCGCTCGCGACCGAAGCGCGCGCCGAGGTCCATGCATGAACGGCGACATCGACGCACAACGCAGCGGCAGCCGCCCGCGCCTCGCACGAGCGTTCGCGCCGGGCAGCGTCGGCAACATCGGCGTGGGGTTCGATCTGCTCGGCCATTCCATCGCAGGGGTTCGCGACGTGGCGCTCGTGCGGCGCATCGACGAACCGGTCGTGCGCATCGCCGCGATCCGGGGCGACGTCGCGGGTGTCGACACGCTTCCGCTGCAGGCCGAGCGCAATACCGCCGGCCAGGCGCTGATCGCGTTGCGCGCGACGCTCGGCCTGTCGCACGGCTTCGAGCTCGAACTGGAAAAAGGCATTCCGCTGGGTTCCGGCCTCGGCGGCTCGGCGGCCTCGTGCGTCGCGGCGCTGGTCGCGGCGAACGCCCTGCTCGATGCCCCGCTTCCGCGCGAGGCGCTGTACGCGTTCGCGCTCGACGGCGAATCCGTCTCCAGCGGCAGCCGCCACGGCGACAACGTGGCGCCGATGCTGCTCGGCGGCGTGGTGATGGCGACCGCGACGCGCATGATCCCGCTCGATGTGCCCGCGTGGCTGCACGCGGTGGTGGTGCATCCGGACCAGGTGCTGGAAACGCGGCGCGCACGCGCGGTGCTGGCCGATCCCTATCCGCTGCATGTCGTGGTCGAACAGAGCGCACACCTGGCGTTGTTCCTCACCGGCCTGCAGCGCGGCGATGCGACGTTGCTGCGCGAAGGCCTGCGCGATCTCCTGGTCGAGCCCCGCCGCGCGCCGCTCATTCCCGGCTTCGCCGCGGCGAAGGCGGCCGCGCTCGAACACGAGGCGCTGGGCGCCAGCATTTCCGGCGCGGGCCCGAGCACGTTCGCGTGGTTCGCCTCGCACGCGCAGGCCGAAGCGGCGGCGCCCGCGATGCAGGCGGCGTTCGCCGACGCCGGCTACGGTTCGCGCGCGTACGTCACGCCCGTCGCCGGCCCGCGCGCCGACGTCATCGCGGCCGGAGCCTACGCATGAAGTTCGTGAGCACGCGCGGCGGCGCGCCGCAAACGCCGATCGATGTCGCGTTGGTCGCGGGCCTCGCGCCCGACGGTGGCCTGTACGTGCCCGAAGCCGTCCCGACCGTCGATATCGAACCGGGCCACACGTTCGCGCAGACCGCGCACGATGTGCTGGCGCCCTACTTCGCGGAGTCCTCGTTGCGCGATGCGTTGCCCGCGATCTGCGCGCACGCCTATTCGTTCGATGCACCGCTTCGCCCGATGGCAGGCGATGGCGATCACGTGCTCGAGCTCTTCCACGGCCCGACCGCCGCGTTCAAGGACTACGCCGCGCGCTTCCTCGCCGAAGCGCTGTCGCGGCTGCGCATCGCCGATGCCGCGCCGACCACGATCGTGGTGGCGACGTCCGGCGACACCGGCGCGGCCGTGGCCTCCGCGTTCCATCGTCACGACGGATTCAATGTCGTGATCCTGTATCCCGAAGGACGGGTCTCGCCACGACAAGCGCACGGGCTGGAGTGTTGGGGCGACAACGTGCGGACGTTCCGCGTGGACGGCACGTTCGACGATTGCCAGCGGCTCGCCAAACAGGCCCTTTCCGATGAGGCGCTTCGCCGCGAGCGCCCGCTGAGTTCGGCCAACAGCATCAGCCTGGGCCGGCTCCTCCCGCAGGTGGCTTACTACGCGCACGCGGCGCTGCAGTTCGAACGCCAGCACGCCCTGCCGCTCAACCTGATCGTCCCGACCGGAAACCTGGGCAACGCCTGTGCGGCGTTCCTCGCGCGACGCATGCTCGCGCAAGGCGCACGATCGCCGATCGGCGAACTCGTGCTGGCCTGCAATGCGAACGACGTGCTGCCGCGTTTCTTCGCCGGGGAACCCTACGCGCCGCGCGAGACGCGGGCGACGCTCGCCAACGCGATGGATGTCGGCGCGCCCAGCAACTTCGAGCGTCTGCGCCATTGGCATGTGGACGACCACGACCTGCGCCGTTCGCTTCGCGCATTCGCCGTGGACGATGCAGCGATCACCGAGGTCGTGCGCGGCGCGCCTGCCCGGCACGGCATCGTCGCCGATCCACACACGGCCGCCGGCCTGCACGTGCTCGAAGGATTGCGTTCGCAGGGCGACACGCGTCCTTGGGCCGTGGTGGCCACCGCGCATCCGGCGAAGTTCGACACGATCGTCGAACCGCTCGTCGGCCACGCGGTGCCGGTGCCGGAGGCGCTCGCGCAGTGCCTGTCGCGTCCGGCGTCGGCCCAGCGGTTGCCCGCCGATTACCCCGCGCTTTGCGCTGCACTTCGCTCGTGACGCGGTTACATCCGAAACCATCGACCCGTGGCCTGAGGCGTGCACCGCACTTCGGCCCAGTTACGAAAGAAACTGTTGACACACCCGTTCGGCCCGTGTTTCTCTCGATCACATGACGCAGCGCAGCAACCACCCGCAGACCGCACCGGCCCGGAGCCCGCGCTCCAACGCCGCGTCGCGCGCGCACGCGCAGCGCATCGCCACCGTACTCCTCACGCAGGCCGCGCCCATCGCGGCCTCGCTCATTCTTGTACTCGTACTTATTACCGGGCTTGCCAGCGCGGAGTACGGGTTTGTGTAAGTAAGACACCACAACACCCAGGTCGATACCCAAGACCCCGCGCCCGAAAAGGCGCGGGGTTTTTGCTTTCAGGAGAACGCAGTCCGTGAGAAGCAATGCCATCAAGCACGGCCCCGCACGCGCTCCCGCACGCGCCATGCTGCGCGCCACCGGGCTGAGCGACGAAGCCATCGCCAGGCCGCTGGTCGCGGTGGTGCACACCTGGTCGGACGTCTCGCCCTGCAACTACACGCTGCGCGATCTCGCCCAGCACGTGCGCGCCGGCGTGATCGAGAACGGCGGAACGCCCATCGAATTCAACACCATCGCGGTGACCGACGGCATCGCCATGGGTTCGGACGGCATGCGCGCGTCGCTGCCCTCGCGCGAGACCATCGCCGATTCGATCGAGCTTGCGGTGAACGGCCATTGCCTCGACGCGATGGTGCTACTCGTCGGCTGCGACAAGACGATCCCCGCCGCGGCGATGGCGGCGGCGCGGCTCGATATCCCGACGGTGATCCTCTACGGCGGCACGATCCTGCCCGGCAAATGCGCAAGCGCATCGCAAAAACCCGCGCATTCGTCTGCCGACGCGTCAACGAAGGCGTTGACGATCCAGGACGTGTTCGAGGCCGTCGGCGCGCATTCGGCCGGCCGCATCGACGATGCCGAACTGCACCGCATCGAATCGCACGCGTGTCCCGGCGCGGGCGCATGCGGCGGGCAATTCACGGCCAACACGATGGCGATGGTGCTGACTTTCCTCGGCCTGTCGCCGCTGCAGTTCAACGACATTCCCGCCGTGCACGCCGACAAGCCCGCCGCCGCGCGGGCGTGCGGTGCGCTGGCGATGCAGCGTTTGCGCGACGGTGGACCGGGACCGCGCGAGATCCTCTCTCCCGCAGCGCTGCGCAACGCTGCGTGCGCGGTCTCGGCCACCGCGGGCTCGACGAACGCCGCGCTGCACCTGCTGGCGATCGCGCACGAAGCCGGCGTTGCGTTCGACCTGGAGGAGTTCGAAGCCGCCGCGCGCACGCCGGTCATCGCCGACCTCAAGCCCGGCGGGCGCTACACCGCCGCGGAGATGTTCGAGGTGGGCGGCACGGCGCTCGTCGCGCGCGAGTTGCGCGCCGCCGGGCTGATCGAGGACATCCCGACCGTCACCGGCCGCAGCTTCTTCACCGAACTCGACGACGTGCCCGTGCCGGCTCCGCAGGACGTGGTGCGTCCGGTCGCCGATCCGTTCAAGCCGCGCGGCGGCTACTCGATCCTGTACGGCGACCTCGCGCCGGAAGGTTGCATCCTCAAGCTCGCCGGGCACGGCATCGAACACTTCGAGGGCACCGCGCGCGTGTTCGATTCCGAGGAAGCCGCGTTCAATGCCGTGCAGGCGCGGCAGATCCGCGCTGGCGACGTCGTCGTGATCCGCTTCGAAGGCCCCGCGGGCGGTCCGGGCATGCGCGAGATGCTGGCGGTCACCGCCGCACTGGTCGGACAGGGCCTGGGCAACGATGTCGCGCTGATCACCGACGGCCGTTTCAGCGGCGCCACGCACGGCTTCATGGTCGGCCACATCTCGCCGGAGGCCGCGCGCGGCGGCCCCATCGCGAAGCTGCGCGACGGCGATCGCGTGCGCATCGACGTGAAGACGCGGCGCATCGATGTCGACGCGGACCTCGCCGCACGCGAAGCGGCCCGCATCGCGCCGCGCGTGACCACCGGCACGCTCGCCAAGTACGCGCGGCTGGTGAGTTCGGCGTCGCGAGGCGCCGTCACCGCGCCCGGCCCGCTCGACGCCGGCTCGACGAAACACCGCGAAATTCCCGTGCTCGTCGTGCCCGACGAATCGCGCGAACTGCTTCTGGTCTGACGAAGTGCCCCTTTCCACTCCCAACACGGACACCACCATGAGCACCCAGCACAAACCCCGCGTCGCGATCGTCGGTTACGGCAGCCAAGGCCGCGCGCATGCGCTCAACCTTCGCGACAGCGGCTTCGACGTCACCATCGGCCTGCGTCCCGGCGGCCCGACCGAGATCAAGGCCAAGGCCGACGGCTTCACCGTGAAATCGCCGGCCGACGCCGTGAAGGACGCCGAGCTCGTCGCGGTGCTGACGCCGGACATGGTGCAGCCGCAGCTCTACGGCGAAGTCATCGAGCCCAACATCGCGCAGGGCGCCTGCCTGCTGTTCGCGCACGGCTTCAACGTGCATTACGGCCAGATCACGCCGCGCGAGGACCTGGACGTCGTGCTCGTCGCGCCGAAGGGTCCGGGCGCGCTGGTGCGTCGCGAGTACGAGATCGGGCGAGGCGTGCCGTCGGTCTACGCGGTCTACCAGGACCGCAGCGGCAACGCGGAGCAGCTCGCGCTGACCTACTGCGCCGGCATCGGCGGTGCGCGCCAGAACGCGATCCGCACCACCTTCAAGGAAGAAACCGAAACCGACCTGTTCGGCGAGCAGGCCGTGCTGTGCGGCGGCGCGACCAAGCTGGTGCAGGCCGGCTGGGAAACGCTGGTCGAAGCCGGCTACCAGCCGGAGGTCGCGTACTACGAGTGCCTGCACGAGCTGAAGCTGATCGTCGACCTGTTCTACGAAGGCGGCATCACCCGCATGCACGAGTTCATCAGCGAGACCGCGCAATACGGTGCGCTCACGCGCGGCACCTACGTCGTGGACGAGAACACGCGCGCGCAGATGAAGAAGATCCTCGCCGAGATCCAGGACGGCACGTTCGCGCGCCAATGGATCGCCGAATACGCCGCGGGCAACGCGAACTACAAGGCGCTCAAGCAGGGCGACCTGACCCATCCGATCGAAGCCGTCGGCAGGAAGCTTCGCGCGAACATGAAGTGGCTGTCCACCGCACCGCAGGCGTCCGCGTCCGCGGAACCCAGGCGCGAAGCGCAGACCGAGGCGGCGTGATGAACGGCGCCCGCTGGCTGGTGCAGGCCCTGGCGGCCGAAGGCGTGGACACGCTCTTCGGCTATCCGGGCGGCGCGATCATGCCCTTCTACGATGCGCTGCACGGATCGCAGCTCAGGCACGTGCTGGTCCGCCACGAACAGGGCGCGGCTTTCGCGGCGAACGGGTATGCGCGGGCCAGCGGGCGCGTGGGCGTATGCGTGGCGACGTCCGGCCCGGGCGCGTCGAACCTGGTCACCGGCATCGCCGACGCGATGCTCGATTCGGTGCCGATGGTGATCATCACCGGGCAGGTCGCGACGCCGCTCATGGGCACGGACGCGTTCCAGGAACTGGACGTGTTCGGCATGACGATGCCGATCGTGAAGCACAGCTTCCTGCTGCGACGCGTCGACGACCTGCCCCACGTCGTCGCCGAGGCGTTCCGCATCGCGCGATCCGGCCGTCCCGGGCCGGTGCTGATCGACCTGCCGAAGGACGTGCAGGTCGGCGACGCATCGCATCTTCCGCAGCATGTCCCGGCGCGGATCGACGACGTCCCCGCGCCGAAGGATGCGTCGCTGCACGCCGCGCTCGCGTTGATCTCGCAGGCGAAGAAGCCCGTGATCTACGGCGGCGGCGGCATCGCGCTGGGCGATGCGGTGCAGGCGTTCCGCACGTTCGTCGACGCGACGCAGATTCCGACCGTGCTGACGCTGAAAGGACTGGGAGCGCTGCCGTCCGGCCACGCCTTGAACCTGGGCATGCTCGGCATGCACGGCAGCCGCGCGGCGAATCTGGCGGTGCAGGAAAGCGATCTGCTGATCGTCGTCGGCGCGCGCTTCGACGACCGCGCCACGGGCAAGCTGGCGGAGTTCGCGCCGAACGCGCGCGTGGTCCACATGGACCTGGACGCGTGCGAGATCGGCAAGTTGCGCCATGCGGACGCCGCGGTGTGCGGCGATATCCGCCGCACGCTGACCGCGCTCACCCTGCCCTGCGCCGCGCATCTGCACGGCCGCCACGGCGCCGCGCGGCGCGAGTGGCGCGCGACGTGCCAGCAGCGCACGCGCGAGTTCGCCGCGCGTTACGACGCCCCGGGCGAGACCGTGTACGCGCCGGCGCTGCTGAAGCGACTGTCGGAGCTGGCGCCCGACGCGATCGTCGCCTGCGACGTCGGGCAACACCAGATGTGGGTCGCGCAGCATTGGCGATTCGCATCGCCGCGCCAGCACCTCACCAGCGGGGCGCTCGGTGCCATGGGCTTCGGCCTGCCGGCCGCCATCGGCGCGCAGATGCAGTCGCCGGGCGCGCACGTCGTGTGCGTGAGCGGCGACGGTTCGTTCCTGATGAACGTGCAGGAGCTGGCGACCCTGCGACGCTACGGCCTGCCCGTAAAGATCGTGCTGCTCGACAACCAGGCGCTGGGCATGGTGCGCCAGTGGCAGGAACTGTTCTTCGACCGGCGCTATTCCGAGATCGATCTGTCCGACAACCCCGACTTCGGCGCGATCGCGGCCGCCTTCGGCGTGCAGGCGCTGCACGTCGATCGCGCGGAATCGGTCGAGGCCGCCCTGCAGGCGCTGCTCGCCGCCGACGGCCCGGCGCTGCTCCACGTCGCGATCGACCAGGCCGCGAACGTCTGGCCGCTGGTGCCGCCCAACCACAACAACGCGCAGATGCTCGATCCGGAGCTTGAGGCCGGCGCGTCGAACCAGACCACCCCCACCGAGGATCCCCGCCATGCGATACCAGCTTGATCTCACGCTCCGTCAGGCCGAAGGCGCGCTGTCGCGGGTACTGGGCGCCGCCGAACGCCGCGGCTTCCGTCCGCTGGCCGTCGACGGCGAAGCGCAGTCCGACGGCGACCGCTGGCACCTGCGCCTGACCGTCGAAGGCGAACGCGACGAGGCGAACCTGCAGCACCAGCTCGAAAAGCTCTACGACTGCCTGGCCGTGGAGGTGTCGCCATGTCGGTGATCGCACCCGAGGCCCTCGCCTCGCGACAACCCGCGGGCAAGCCCATCGAACTGCGCGACGAAGCGCGCCGTCCGGGCATGCCGTTGCTGTGGTTCGACGGCGAACTCCTGAGCGCCGACACGCCGCAAGCGCCGCTGACCACGCATGCGATGCATTACGGCACCGGCGTGTTCGAAGGCATCCGAAGCTACGCCACGCGCGACGGTGCGGCCGTGTTCCGCCTGCCCGAACACCTGGAGCGCATGCGCAAGGGCGCCGACCTGCTCGGCATCGGGTTCGATGTCGAGGGCGCCTTCGAGGCGACGCTGCAGACGCTGCGCGCGAACGGCCATCGCGACGCGTACATCCGCCCACTGACGTGGCTTGGCAACGGCGCCGACGGCGTCACCGTCGGCCTCGACGTGCCCGGCCTGAGCCAGCATTTCATGGTGGTGACGCTGCCCACCGTGGTGCACCTCAACGGCAAACGCTCGCGTTTGACGGTTTCGCCGTGGAAGCGCAATCCGGCATCGTCCCTGCCGCCGTTGAAACTGTGCGGCGCGTACATCAACTCGATCCTCGCCAAGCGCGAATCGCGCCTGCGCGGCTTCGACGAGGCGTTGTTCGTGGACGACGACGGCCATGTCGTGGAATGCACGGGCGCCAACGTGTTCATGGTGCGCGGCGGCGACGTCACGGCGGTGTCGCATCGCGACGCGCTGCCGGGCATCACGCGCGATACGGTGATCGCGCTGAGCGGCGCGCAGTCGCGGCCGGTCACGCATCACGAACTGCTGGACGCGGACGAGGTGTTCGTCTGCGGAACCGCGGCCGAGATCGCGCCGATCAGTGCGCTCGACCGGCGCGAGTTCGGCGACAACCCGGTCACGCGCGAACTGCAGGCGCTCTACGGGCGCGTGGTCCGCGGCGAAGAGCCCGCCTATGCACACTGGCTGACGGCCGTCTGACATGGACGGCGACGTAGCCACCGACGTACGCGTCACCGCCGCCGACGTGCTGGCGGCGCAGGCACGCCTGCGCCGCTACCTTCCGCCCACGCCGCTGCATCACGCAGAACGCTTCGGCTGCTGGCTCAAGCTGGAGAACCTGCAGCGCACCGGTTCGTACAAGGTGCGCGGCGCGCTCAACGCGCTGCTCGCCGGGCGCGAGCGCGGCGATCATCGCCCGGTCATCGCCGCCTCCGCCGGAAACCATGCGCAGGGCCTGGCGTGGGCCGCGTATCGGCTGGGCGTCAACGCCATCACCGTCATGCCGCGCAACGCGCCGGAGACGAAAGTCGCAGGCGTGTCGCATTGGGGCGCAACGGTGCGCCTGCACGGCGACACCTACGACGAAGCCAAGGCGTTCGCGGCCGAACTCGCCGAACAGAACGGCTATCGCGTGCTGTCGGCCTTCGACGACCCGGACGTGATCGCCGGCCAAGGGACGGTCGGCCTGGAGCTTGCCGCACTGGCGCCGGACGTCGTGCTCGTGCCGATCGGCGGCGGCGGCCTCGCGTCGGGCGTCGCACTGGCGCTGAAATCCCAGGGCATCCGCGTCGTGGGCGCGCAGGTCGAAGGCGTCGATTCGATGCTTCGTGCCCTGCGCGGCGACCGGACGCCGCGCGATCCCGTCGCGACGCTCGCCGACGGCGTACGCGTCAAGGAGCCCGGACGCCTCACGCAGCGCCTGCTTTCCGATCTGCTCGACGACGTCATCGTCGTGCGCGAAGCCGAACTGCGCGAGACCCTCGTGCGCCTGGCGCTGGAGGAACACGTCATCGCCGAGGGCGCCGGCGCGCTCGCGCTCGCCGCCGGCCGCCGCGTCGCCGGCAAGCGCAAATGCGCGGTCGTCTCCGGCGGCAATGTCGATGCGGTCGTACTCGCGCAACTGCTCTCCGACGTGCGCCCCCGCGCGCCGCGCCGTCCGCGCCGTCGCCATCGCGACGCAATGCCTGCGCCCGCGCTGGAGCCGGCCATCGCGACGCTCAGTCCCGCCTTTTCATCCAAGCCGCGCGTGGTTGCCCGTGCGCGCGACCACGAGGAGCTCACCGCATGAACGACCCCGCTGCCCGAGTACGCATCTTCGACACCAGCCTGCGCGACGGCGAACAGTCGCCCGGCTGCAGCATGACCGCGCCGCAGAAGCTCCGCTTCGCGCATGCGCTCGCCGAGCTCGGCGTGGACGTGATCGAAGCGGGTTTCCCGGCCAGTTCGGACGCCGACATGGACGCCGTGCGCGCCATCGCGCGCGACGTGCGCGGCGCGACCGTCGCCACGCTGGCGCGTTGCCACGTCGGCGACATCGAAGCCTGCGCCCGTGCGCTGGAAGGCAGCGTCCACCCGCGCATCCACGTGTTCATTTCCACCAGTCCGCTGCACCGCGAACACAAGCTCGGCCTGAGCCGGGAGCAGGTGGTCGAACGCGCCGTGATGGCCGTCGAGCTGGCGAAACGGCATGTCGACGATGTGGAGTTCTCCGCCGAAGACGCGCTGCGCACCGAGCCGGATTTCCTCGCGCAGGTCTGCATCGCCGCGGTCAACGCCGGCGCGCGCACGCTCAACATTCCCGACACGGTCGGCTACACGACGCCCAGCGAGATCCGTGCGCTGTTCGAGTATCTGCGTGCATCCGTGCTCGAATCGGGCGTACGCGGCGCGAGCGACGCGGTGTTCAGCGCGCACTGCCACAACGACCTCGGGCTCGCGGTGGCGAACTCGCTGGCGGCGATCGAAGGCGGTGCGCGCCAGGTCGAGTGCACCATCAACGGCATCGGCGAACGCGCCGGCAACTGCGCGCTGGAAGAACTGGTGATGGCGTTGCGCGTGCGCGGCGAGTACTACGGCGCGCACACGCGCATCGATACGCGGCGGCTGGTGCCGACGTCGCGGCTGCTGTCGCGCATCACCGGCATGGCGGTCCAGCGCAACAAGGCCGTGGTCGGCCAGAACGCGTTCGCGCACGAGTCCGGCATCCATCAGCACGGCATGCTCAAGCATCGCGGGACGTACGAGATCATGCGCCCCGAAGACGTGGGCTGGGCGCAGTCGCAGATGGTCATGGGTCGCCACAGTGGCCGCGCCGCCTTGAGCGATCGCCTGCAGGCGCTCGGCTTCGCGTTGCCCGAAGCGCAGCTCAATGCGGTCTTCGCGGGATTCAAGTCGCTCGCCGAGAAGAAGCGCGAGGTGTTCGACGCCGACCTGGAAGCCCTGGTGCTGGGCGCCGACGCGCGCGCCGTTCGCGGTCATCGGCTCACACGCTTCCACGTCAGCACGGGCGTCGCGCAGGACAGCCTGCCGACCGCGAGCGTCCAACTGGTCGATGCCGACGGCGCTTCGGTGAGCGAAGCCGCGGTCGGCGACGGACCGGTGCATGCGCTGTTCGCCGCGCTGGCACGTGCGACCGGCATCGCACTGGAAGTCGACAGCTACCAGGTATCGAGCGTCACCACCGGCGACGATGCGCAAGGGCAGGCGCAGGTGATCGCACGCGTGGACGGTCGCGAGTTCACCGGCTCCGGCACCAGCACCGACATCCTCGAAGCCAGCGCATTGGCGTGGCTCGACATCGCCAACCGGCTGCAGCGCACGCGCGCCCAGACGGCCGATGCGCGCGCCGCCGCGATCGCCTGAACGTCCCGTCTCCAACGAAACCAAGTCAATGACGAGCCAACCGAAAACCCTGTTCGACAAACTCTGGGACGCCCACGTCGTCACGCCTGAAACCGACGCGGCGCCGGCCATCCTCTACATCGACCTGCACCTTATCCACGAGGTCACCTCGCCACAGGCGTTCGCCGAACTGGACGCGCGCGGCCTGCCGGTGCGGCGCCCGGATCGCACCAAGGGCACGCTCGACCATTCCACGCCGACGCTGCCGCCGACGGCCGACGGTCGACGCCCATACGTGAACGACGAAGCGCGCACGCAGGTGGACACGCTGCGCGCGAACTGCGCGCGGTTCGGCGTCGAACTGTTCGATTACGACAGCCCGCAGCGCGGCATCGTGCACGTGATGGGACCCGAGCTCGGCCTGACGCAGCCGGGACAGACCATCGTGTGCGGCGACAGCCACACCGCCACGCACGGTGCGTTCGGCGCGCTCGCGTTCGGCATCGGCACCAGCGAGGTGGGCCACGTGCTCGCCACGCAATGCCTGCTGCAGCGCAAGCCGAAGACGCTGGCGATCACCGTCGAGGGCGAACTCCCGCCGGGCGTCGGCGCCAAGGATCTGATCCTGCACGTGATCGGCGTGATCGGCGTCAACGGCGGTACGGGCCACGTGATCGAGTACCGCGGCAGCGCGATCCGCTCGCTGTCGATGGAGCAGCGCATGACGGTGTGCAACATGTCGATCGAGGCCGGCGCGCGTGCGGGCCTGATCGCGCCGGACGCGATCACCTTCGAGTATCTGCGCGGGCGCCCGCGCGTGCCGCAAGGCGAGGCGTTCGATGCCGCGGTCGCGCAGTGGACGACGCTGCGCACCGACGAAGGCGCGGCGTTCGATCGCGAAGTGCGCATCGACGCGCGCGACATCCGGCCGACCGTCACCTGGGGCACGCACCCGGGGCAGGTCGCGGCGATCTCCGCGCAGGTGCCGGGTAGCGCCGACGCCGACGACACCAAGGCGCGCGACTACATGGGCTGGGCCGCGAATGATGCGATCGCCGGCCGCGCGGTGGACGTGGTATTCGTCGGTAGTTGCACGAATTCGCGGCTCTCGGACTTGCGCGAAGCCGCCGCCGTGCTGCGTGACCGTCGCGTGCATCCGCGCGTGCGCATGCTCGTCGTGCCGGGTTCGGAACAGGTCAAGCGCGATGCCGAACGCGAAGGCATCGCCGACGTCGTCCGCGCCGCGGGCGCGGAATGGCGCGAGCCGGGTTGTTCGATGTGCATCGCGATGAACGGCGACATCGTCGCGCCGGGGCAGCTGGCCGTCTCGACGAGCAACCGCAACTTCGAGGGACGCCAGGGCAAGGGCGCGCGCACGGTACTCGCCTCCCCGGCCACCGCGGCCGCGTGCGCGGTCGCGGGCGAGATCACCGATCCGCGTCCCTACCTGACCTCTGTTCTCGCCGCCGAAACCGCGCCGCATGCCGGCACCGAACTGGAGACCGCGTGATGCAGCCGCTGACCGAAATCGTGTCGCGCACCGTGGTGCTGCGCGAACGCAACATCGACACCGACCAGATCATCCCCGCCCGCTTCCTCACCACGACCGAGCGCAAGGGGCTGGGAAAGCATGCGTTCAACGACTGGCGCACGCGCCCGGACGGCTCGCCGGATCCGCATTTCCCGTTCAACCGCGCGGAGAACATCGGCGCGCGCATCCTCGTCGCGGGGCGCAACTTCGGCTGCGGTTCCTCGCGCGAACACGCGCCGTGGGCGCTCACCGACCTCGGCCTGCGCGCCGTGATCAGCGCGCAGATCGCCGACATCTTCCGCAGCAATGCGCTCAAGAACGGGCTGCTGCCGATCGTGCTCGACGAGACCATCGTCGACGAACTGCTGGCGCAGCCCGGCGTCGAGCTGCGCATCGACGTCGCGCGCCGCAGCGTGACGCTGCCGGATGGACGCGTCGCGCAGTTCCCGCTGGATGCGTTCGCGCAGACGTGCCTGCTCGAGGGCGTCGACCAGCTCGGCTACCTGCTGAAGCAGGCCGACGCGATTTCCCGCTACGAACAACAACGCCAGTCCCAGGAGCTCCGCCATGCAAGCTGAGATCGTCGTTCTGCCGGGCGACGGCATCGGCCCGGAAGTCACCGCCGCCGCCGTGCAGGTGCTGCGTGCGGTGGGCCAACGTTACGGGCACGAATTCCGTTTCACGCACGAACTCATCGGTGGCGCGGCCATCGATGCCACGGGCGAGCCGCTGCCGGCGCGCACGCTCGACGCCGCCCGCCGCGCCGACGCCGTGCTGCTCGGCGCCGTGGGCGGACCCAAGTGGTCCGATCCCGGTGCGAAGGTGCGGCCGGAGCAGGGTTTGCTCGCGATCCGCAAGGCGCTGGGGCTGTACGCGAACCTGCGCCCGGTGAAGCCGCATGCGGCGGCGCTCGGCGCCTCGCCGATCAAGCCGCATCTGCTCACCGGCGTGGATCTGGTGGTCGTGCGCGAGCTCACCGGCGGCGTGTATTTCGGCCAGAAACAACGCAGCGCGAGCGCCGCCAGCGACCTGTGCGAGTACAGCGTCGAGGAGATCGAACGCGTGGTGCGCCGCGCCTGCACGCTCGCGCGCAGCCGACGCGGCCACGTCACGTCGGTGGACAAGGCCAACGTGCTGGAAACCTCGCGGCTGTGGCGCGAAGTCGCCACGCGCGTGGTGCGCGACGAGTTCCCGGACGTGACGCTGGAGCACCAGCTCGTCGATTCGATGGCGATGCACCTGCTCTCGCGGCCGCGTGAGTACGACGTCATCGTGACCGAGAACATGTTCGGCGACATCCTCACCGACGAGGCGTCGATGCTGGCCGGATCGCTCGGGCTGCTGCCGTCGGCGTCGCTCGGCGAGGGACGCGTGGGACTTTACGAGCCGATCCACGGTTCGGCGCCGGACATCGCCGGGCGCGGCATCGCCAATCCGTACGCGACGATCCTCAGCGCCGCGATGCTGCTCCGGCATTCGCTGGGGCTGGAAGCCGAAGCGCGCTGCGTCGACAAGGCGGTGGATGCGGCTCTGTCGGCGGGAGTGTTCACCGCGGACCTGGCGCCCGGCGGCCGCGGCGTCTCCACGCAGGCGGCCATGGCCGCAGTGCTGGAGCAGCTCGAACTGGAGTGCCAGCCGGTGGTGATGCGCGACTGAGACGGCCTGCGCGGTTCGGCGACACTGGGCCAGGGTCGCATTGCCGGCTTCACGTGCTTCGGGCTAGCGTGGGCGCCCATGAGCCCACGCACCGCCCTTACGTTCGTCGTCGCCTGCTGCCTGACCGCCTGCGGTTCCACGCCCGATTCGTCCGGCCCCGCGCCGCAGGACGCGTTCTTCCAGCACGTCGCGTCGCTGTGCGGACAGGCGTTCGCCGGTCGCATCGCGGTGGATCGCCCGCCGACGGAGGGCGATCCGCTCGCCGGCAAGGCGCTGACGATGCACGTGCGCGAATGCAGCCGCGACACCATCCGCATTCCGTTCTTCGTCGGCAGCGACCGCTCGCGCACGTGGGTGCTCACGCGCACCGCGACGGGGTTGCGCCTGGCGCACGACCACCGACACGAGGACGGCACCGAGGCCTCGCTCAGCCAGTACGGCGGCGACACCCTGGACATGGGCACGCCGGAGCGGCAGGAGTTTCCCGCGGACGCCGCGTCGAAGGCGCTGTTCGCGCGCGAGAACCGCGCGAGCTCGGTGTCCAACGTCTGGGCGATGGAGATCGAACCGCACGAACGATTCGTGTACGAACTCACGCGTCCCGGCCGCGAAGTGCGCATCGAGTTCGATCTCGAACATCCGATTCCGGCACCGCCGCCGCCGTGGAGCGTCGCACCGAAGCGGTAGCGAAGAAGGCGCCCGAAGGCGCCTTACTTTTGTTACGCCGTTTCCGGCGCCCTGACCCGGAACCAGGCCGCGTACAGCGCCGGCAGGAACAGCAGCGTCAGGAACGTCGCGACGGTCAGGCCGCCCATGATCGCCACGGCCATGGGCCCGAAGAACGCGCTGCGCGAGAGCGGGATCATCGCGAGGATCGCCGCGAGCGCCGTCAGCACGATCGGCCGGAAGCGACGGACCGTGGCTTCGACGATCGCCTGCCAGGGCGCGGCGCCTTCGCCGATATCGTGCTCGATCTGGTCCACCAGGATCACCGAGTTGCGCATGATCATGCCGGCCAGCGCGATGGTGCCCAGCATCGCCACGAAGCCGAACGGCACGCGGAACACCAGCAGGAACAGCGTCACGCCGATCAGCCCCAGCGGCGCGGTCAGCAGCACCATGAAGCTGCGCGAGAAACTGCGCAGCTGCAGCATCAGCAGCGTGAACACGACGAACACGAACAGCGGCATGCCCGCGGCGATGGACTTCTGGCCACGCGCGGAGTCCTCCACGCTGCCGCCGATGTCGATCGAGTAGCCGTACGGCAGCTTCGAACGCAGCCCGTCGAGCGTCGGCGAGATCTGCGCGGTCACCGTCGCCGGCTGCGTGCCGTCGTAGATGTCGGCGCGCACCGTCATCGTGGGCTGGCGATCGCGATGCCAGATGATGCCTTCCTCGAACCCGTAGTCCAGCGTGGCGATCTGCGTGAGCGGCACGCTCGTCCCGCTCTCGGTCGGCACCATCAGGCTGCTCAGCATGTCCATGCGCAGACGCTCTTCGGCGGGACCGCGCAGCAGCATCTCGATCAGCTCGTTGCCTTCGCGGTACGTGCTGACGTGGGAGCCCGACAACGAACTCGACAGGAACTGCGACAGCCGTGCCGAGCTGACCCCCAGCGCGCGGGCGCGTTCCTGGTCGACGACGAGCCGCACGACCTTGTTCGGCTCGTCCCAGTCGAGGTTGACGTTCACCACGTGCGGGTTCTCGCGGATCTTCTCGCGCACCTGGTAGGCGATGGCGCGCACCCGGTCGATGTGTTCGCCCGACACGCGGAACTGCACCGGATAGCCGACCGGCGGGCCGTTCTCCAGGCGCGTCACGCGCATCTGCAGTTCGGGGAAACGCTGGAAGACCTCGTCGATCAGCCAGCTGCGGATCTCCTCGCGCGCTTCCAGGTTCGTCGGCGTGAGGACGAACTGCGCGAAGTTCGCCGCGGGCAGCTGCTGGTCGAGCGGCAGGTAGTAACGCGGCGAACCGGTGCCGACGTAGGCGACGAAGTTCGCCAGGTCCTTGCGCTGGGCCAGGATCCGCTCCAGGCGCTGCGCCTGCTCGGTCGTCGCGCGCAGCGAACTGCCTTCGGCCAGCTCCATGTCGACCATCAGTTCCGGGCGCGTGGAATCGGGGAAGAACTGCTGCGGCACGAATCGGAACATCACCAGCGACAACACGAACGCGCCCGCTGTCACCGCGATGACGAGCCAGCGATGGCGCACGCAGAACGTGACCCACTCACGGAATCGCACGTAGAACTTCGTGCCGTACGGATCGTGCGCGTGGCCGTCGATGGGCGGCTTGGGCGCGATGTAGTCATGCAGTTTCGGGAAGCGGCCTGCGACGCGCTCGCGCAGCGCGTGCCAGCGGTACGGAATCGATCCCGGCCGCAGCGGCTTGGCTGCGTGGCCGTAGTCGGGCAGCAGCTTGTCGCCCAGATACGGGATGAACGCAACGGCCGCGACCCACGACACCAGCAGCGCGATGGTCACCACTTCGAACAGCGAGCGCGTGTATTCGCCGGTGCTCGACTTCGCGGTGGCGATCGGCAGGAAGCCGGCGGCGGTGATGAGCGTGCCGGTCAGCATGGGGAACGCGGTGGAATCCCACGCGAACGCCGCGGCTTTGAGGCGGCTGAAGCCCTGTTCCATCTTGATGGCCATCATCTCCACCGCGATGATCGCGTCGTCCACCAGCAGGCCGAGCGCGAGCACCAGGGCACCGAGCGAGATCTTGTGCAGGCCGACGCCGAACAGGTCCATCACGGCGAACGTCATCGCCAGCACGAGCGGGATCGACAGCGCGACGACGAAACCGGTCCGCAGGCCCAGCGAGAAGAAGCTCACCAGCAGCACGATCGCGACCGCTTCGGACAGCACGCGCACGAATTCGCCCACCGATTCGGTCACCGCGGCGGGCTGGTCGGCGACCTTGCGCAGCTGCATGCCGGCGGGAAGCGTCTTCTGCAGTTGCGCGAACTGCGTCTCCAGCGTCTTGCCGAGCTTGAGGATGTCGCCACCGTCCTTCATCGCCACGCCGATGCCGATGGCGTCCTCGCCCATGAACCGCATGCGCGGCGCCGGCGGATCGGAGAAGCCGCGCTTCACGTCGGCGACATCGGCCAGGCGGAACGTGCGGTCGCCCACGCGGATCGGGAACTGGCGGATCTCGTCGACGGACTTGAACTTGCCGCCCACGCGCAGCGCGACGCGCGTGCTTCCGGTCTCGAAGAACCCGGCGGGCACCATCGCGTTCTGCTCGTCCAGCGCCTGCTGCACGGCCGCCGCGGGCACGCCGAGCGTGGCGAGCTTCACGTTCGACAGTTCGATCCAGACCTTCTCGTCCTGCACGCCGAACAGTTCGATCTTGCCGACGTCCGGCTGTTTCTGCAGTTGCAGCTGGACGCGCTCGGCGTAGTCCTTCAGCACGGCGTAGTCGAAGCCCTTGCCGGTGAGCGCGTAGATGTTGCCGAAGGTGTCGCCGAATTCGTCGTTGAAGAACGGACCGACGACATCGGAGGGCAACGTGGGCCGGATGTCGCCCACCTTCTTGCGCACCTGGTACCACAGCGGCTCGATATCGCGGGAGCGCAGCGAATCGCGCGCGACGAAGATCACCTGCGACTCGCCGGCGCGCGAGTACGAGCGGATGAACTCGTAGCGGCCGGTTTCCATCAGCTTCTTCTCGATGCGCTCGGTCACCTGCCGCGAGACTTCCTCGGCGGTCGCGCCCGGCCACAGCGTGCGGATGACCATCACCTTGAACGTGAAGGCGGGATCCTCGCTGCGCCCGAGGCGCAGATACGAGAACGTGCCGGCGATGGCCATCACGAGCATCGCGTAGATGATCAGGCTGCGGTGGCGCAGCGCCCATTCGGAGAGGTTGAAACGCATGGGGCGTCGCTCAGTTGCGCTTGATGGGGCGATTGTCGCGATCCACCGGCTGCACCTTCTGGCCGTCGCGCAGCAGATGCCCGCCGGCCGCGACGATCCATTCGTTGGCGGCGAGGCCGCCCTGCACGGGCACGCGATCCTCGCCGAACGGGCCGGTCTGCACCGTACGCAACTTCGCCGTGGAGGTCTTCGGATCGACGACGAACACCGAGGCCTTTCCGTTCTCGCGCTGGAGCGCGGCGATGGGCACGCTCAGGCCGCCGCTGGCGTCGGTCGGCAAATACACGCGGGCGCTCTGGCCCAGGTCGATCGCGCCGGCCGGCGCGTCGACGGTGACGCGCGCGGCGAACGTGCGCGATGCGGGATCCGCGGCCGGCGAGATCTCGCGGATGCGGCCGTCCCAACGCTGCCCCGGGCGCGACCACACTTCGACCTGCACCGGCTGGCCGGCGGCGACTTTGCCGGCCATGGTTTCGGGCAAGGCGAAGGCGATCTCGCGCACGCCGTCGGCGGCGAGCGTGAACACCGCTTGCCCGGCGGCGACCACCTGCCCCGCCTCGGCCTGGCGCGCGGCGATCACGCCGTCGCGCGTGGCCCGCAGTTGCGAGTACGCCGCCTGGTTGCGCGCGACTTCGACTTCGGCGCGGGCGGCGTTCACCTGCCCCTGCGCGGCGGCCGCGGCGGCGTTCTGCGCGTCCAGGGTGGAGCGGCTGACGAGCTGGTCCGTCGCGAGCTTGGCGAAGCGGGCCTGGTCGGCGCGCGCGCGGCCGAGTTCGGCCTCGGCGGCCGCGAGCTGCGCCTGCGCGGCGCGGGCCTGCGCCTGCAGGTCGCCGGGATCGAGCGTCGCCAGCACCTGCCCGGCGCGCACGTGATCGCCGACATCGACGAGGCGTTGCACCAGCTTGCCGCCCACGCGGAACGACAGCGGACTTTCCTCGCGCGCACGCACATCGCCCGCGAAGGCGGTGGTGGCGTGGTCGGCGGCGACGGGATGGGTGACCAGGACCGGGCGCGGCGCTTCTTCTACCGCGCCATCGCGGCCGCAGGCGCTCAATAGAAAGGTGGAAAAGGCAACCAGCGCCCATGCCGACAGGCGGAATGCAGCGGGGGTGGGACGGCGCATTGCGAGGATCCCTGCGGTTAATTAATGTACTTGTGAGTACTGTATAAATATCAAACTCGTTAGTCTAGTATTGCCCGATGACCGCTTCACGCCAGCCCGCAGCGCCGCAGGGTGCACCCGCCAGACCGGCCGGCCCCGGCCGACCGAAGGACATGGGCAAACGCGCCGCCATCCTGGAGGCGGCGAAAAGAATGTTTACTCAGCATGGCTTCGATGGCGCGAGCATGGACCAGATCGCCGCCGAAGCCGGCGTATCCAAGCTCACGGTGTATAGCCACTTCGGCGACAAGGAAGCGTTGTTCCTTGCCGCGGTGGAATCGCATTGCGATCTGTCGCTGCCCTCGTCCCTGTTCGAGCCGTCGCCGGACACGCCGCTGCGCGACCGGCTGATGGACATCGCCCGTGCGTTCTATTCGATGGTGACCGCACCGGAAGCCGTGGCCGGCCACCGCATGCTGTGTTCTCCGCAGATGTCGAACTCGGGCCTGCCCAAGCTGTTCTGGGAGGCCGGGCCGATGCGCGTGCAGGCCGATTTCGCCGCGCTGCTGGAACGGCGCATCAAGGCAGGCGAGCTGGAAATCCCCGATGTCGCGCGCGCGGCGGGGCAGTTCTTCAGCCTGCTCAAGGGCGAACCGCACGCATGCCTCGTGTTCGGCGGACCGGGGCCGGCGGAAGAGGAAATCCAGGCGCATCTGGCGTCGGCCGTGGACCTGTTCCTGCGCGCCTACCAAGTGCGCGAAACGGCATCCGGCAAGCCCGCCGCAAGCGGACGGTCGCGTCGATGACATCGGTCTTGGTTACTTCTGGCACTCAGTCCGACCTGGGGCCGCGGCCATCCTGTGCGCCGCGCCCGCGAAGGCCGGCAGCGGCATTCCCGGTACAATTCGCGGTCTTCCGCGCGAGAGTCACCCGATGAACCCCATGGATTACAACAAGGCACGCGAATTGATGGTCGAACAGCAGGTGCGTCCCTGGGACGTGCTGGATGGCCGCGTGCTCGACGTGATGGCGACGCTGCCGCGCGAGGCGTTCCTGCCGGAGGCGCATCGCACCCTGGCGTACGCCGACCTCGCGCTGCCGCTGGGCCATGGCGAATTCGCCCTCAAGCCGGTCGTGCAGGGCCGCGCGCTGCAGGCGCTGGCGCTGGATCCGGCCGACGACGTGCTGGTGATCGGCGACGGTTCGGGCTATCTCGCCGCCTGCGCGGGCCGCCTCGCCCGCGACGTGCTGGCGCTTGAACGCCACGCCGACCTCGCGCAGGCCGCCGCTTCGGCGCTGTCGGCGCAGTCGGTCGACAACGCGCACGTCGTGGTCGGCGATGCGTTCACCTGGACCACGGATCGACGCTTCACCGCGATCCTGGTCGCCGGTGCGGTGGACACGATCCCGCAACGCTTCATCGATTGGCTGGAGCCGAACGGCCGCATGTTCATCGTGCGCGGTCGCTCGCCGGCGATGGAAGCGGTGCTGGTTCGCAACGATGTCAACGCGCCGCGCATCCAATCGTTGTTCGAAACCGATCTGCCCTATCTTGCCGGTGCGGCTCCCGCCCCGGTGTTCAAGTTCTGACGCACACGTTTGCCCCCACACGCCCGCAGACCGCGGGCGGCTCAACAAGAACGCAAAACCGGACAAGGACCTCGCATGATCCGCCGCCCGCTCGTCATCGCCCTCGCCGCTGCCGTGAGCCTGTCGGCCCTGCTGCCGGCCACGGCTTCCGCCGAAGACCTTCTGCAGACCTACGAGCTGGCCCGCACGGCCGACCCGCAACTCGCGGCGGCCGAGTCCAACCGGCTCGCCATCCGCGAAGGCGCGGTGCAGACGCGCGCGGCGATGCTGCCGCAGCTCGACGGTTCGGCCTCGATCACCAAGGGCCGCAGCTACCAGCGCGGCAATAGCTCGATCAATGCCGACGGAAGCATCAACACCGGCGACAGCGACACCGAGAGCACCACGCGCAGCAGTGGCGTGAACCTCAGCCAGATGGTGTACGACCGCGGCAACTTCACGCGCCACAAGAGCGCGAAGGCGCTGGCGCAGGCGGCGGACTTCCAGCTGGCCGCGTCCGGCAACGATCTGATCACGCGCACGTCGGCGGCCTATTTCAATGTCCTGATCGCGCTGGAATCGCTGTCGGCCGCCGAGGCCGCCGAGACCGCGCTGAAGAAGCAGTTCGACTACGCCTCCAAGCGCCTGGAAGTCGGCCTGGCGCCGATCACCGACGTGCATGAAGCCCGCGCGCAGTACGACAGCGCGCGCGCCAACACGATCCTGGCCCGCAACGCCGTCGAGGATTCGTACCAGGCGCTGGCGGAGATCACCGGCCAGCAGGTCCGCAACATCAAGGGCCTGCCGAAGGACTACCAGCCGTCGCTGACCGAAGCACGCGACGCCGATGGCTGGGTCGCCACCGCGATCGAGAACAACCCGGCCCTGCGCGCGAAGGAATTGCAGGTTTCGTCGACCGAAGCCGACGTGGAGACCGCACGCGCCGGCCACTGGCCGCGCCTGTATCTCAACGGCTCCTACAGCGACAGCGAAACGTGGGGCGAGCGCACCATCCTGGAAACGACGCGCGATATCGACGGCCGCAGCTTCGGCCCGTCGGTCGGCCTGACGCTGTCGGTGCCGATCTTCTCCGGCGGCGCCACGCAATCGGGCGTGCGCCAGGCGCTGGCGCGCCGCGATGTCGCGCAGGACGAGCTGGAACAGCAGAAGCGCCTGCTCGTGCGCAACACGCGCAACGCCTACCAGACGCTGGTGGCGAGCATCAGCGAAGTCGAGGCGCGCCGTCTTGCGCTGGTCTCGGCGCAGGCTGCGTACGACGCATCGCAGGTCGGCCTGGAAGTCGGTACGCGCACCGTGCTGGACGTCCTGCAGAACCAGAACAACCTGTTCACCGCCCAGCTCGAGTTCGCCCGCGCGCGCTACAACCACCTGCAGAGCCGCCTGCTGCTGGAACAGGCCGCCGGCACGCTCGACATCGCCGACGTGCAGGACGTCAACCGCCTGCTGACCGTGGACACCGCTTCGCAGCTGCCGGCGAGCGACATCCCGGGCTAAGGAAGACCGGCCACGCGGTACTTCCGCGTGGTCTGCGTAGCGCCCGGCCACGCATCGCGGGCCGGGCACTTACGCCCTCGACGCATTGCCGTCACGGCGGCAGCGAGACGCCCATGGCGGCTCACTCAATTTCCGCCCATGCGCAGACTCGGTAGCGGATCGACCGCCTACTGCACGCCCTCGATCGGCATGGCGAGCGCCGCCGCTTCCGCAGCGCAATCGGACGACGGCGCATCGCCGCCCGCACGCAACGACTGCACTTCCCGCGCGGCCGCCGCCACGTCGGCCTGGAACGCCGTATCCGACTGCAGCCGGGCGAACGTCGCCGACGCGATGGTGCGACCGGCGAGGACATCGCTCTGCCAGTGCGCATTGCAGACCAGCCGGCTTTCCCCGAATGCGCGCCCGCGCGCGAGCAGCGCATCGGTACGATCGGGCGCGACCTGCGTCAGCACCAGCGCCCAGGTCCAGCCGATCGACGTGTGCCCCGACGGAAACGAGCCGTCGTTGCGCAGCGCCGCCTCGTCCTTCGGCGCGCAGGTGCCTTCCTTGTAGAACACGAAGGGGCGCGTGCGCCGGTAGTGATCCTTTGCCGCGTACGTGGCGAGACCGGCGTCGGTCAGCGTGCGCCGCAGGAGCCGATACAACCGCGGCGACTGGTCCTGCGAGACCGGCACGCCCAGCGCGCACGAGAATGCGCCGGCCACGTGCGGAAACCCGAGTTCCGCGTCCGACGCCGCCAGGACGTCGCGCGCGGTGCCGCGCAGTTTCTGCGATGCGCGACTTACCGCCTGGTCGTTCCGGAAGGCGGCCGATCCTTCCTTCGGCGGCGCGGGCAGCAGCTTGAGGCTGTCGGGCAGGTCGCGCCCGAGATAGCCGGCGAGCACGCCCGGGCGAATCTCCGGTACCGCCTCGGTGACGGACGGCGACGCGGCGCCGGGAAGCATCGGCGAAGCAGCCGGCACGACCGCGGATGTCGTGGTGCATGCGCACAGCGCGAGCGTCGCCGCGCATGCGAGCACCGCGTTCGCATCGGCCCGCGGGTGCGTGAAGCCCCTTCCAGTCGACGAAGTCACGTCACGGCTCCTGCAGGCGATGTGTCGCCAGATGCACCATCGGGCGTTGAGGCGCCGTGAACCTTTCGGCGAGGCGTCGCCGAAAGCGTTGAACCAGGACGATCTGTCAGGCCGCGGAGGGCAACAGCGGCTGCAGCAGGTCCAGTGTGCGGGCCAGCGCGCCGCGACCGGTTTCCACCAGCGCACGGCCGGCGGCGGTCATGCGCTCGCGACGGGCGGGATCGCCCAGCAGTTGCGCCAGCGCGCGTTCGACGTGCTCCGCGTCCGGCGCCACGCACAGCGCACCGGCATCTTCCAGGCGCTGCGCGATCTCGACGAAGTTGTGCAGGTGCGGGCCGGTGACGATGGCCGTGCCGGTCGCCGCCGGCTCGAGCAGGTTGTGGCCGCCGATCGCCTGCAGGCTGCCTCCGACGAAGGCCACGTCGGCGCACGCGTAAAAGCTCATCAGCTCGCCGAGCGTGTCGATCACGAACACCGCGTCGTCCGACTGCGGCCACTGCTGCCGCGAACGCGTGGACACGTTCCATCCCGCGGCGCGCGCGGTTTCGGCAACGGTACGGAAACGTTCCGGATGGCGCGGCGCCCACAGCATCAGCAGATCGGGGAACTGCGCGCGCAACTGGCGATGGATGGCGATCACCGCCGCCTCCTCGTCCTCGTGCGTGCTCGCGGCGATCCAGACCGGACGACCGCCGCAGCGCGCGCGGCACTGCGCCGCGAATCCGGCGAGATCGTCCGGAACGGCGACGTCGAACTTGAGGTTGCCCACTTCGGCGATCTGGCCCGGGTCGGCGCCCAGCCGCACGAAACGCTCGCCATCGGCACGCGATTGCGCGGCGACCGTGCGCACGGTGCGCAGCGCGCGGGCGACCAGCGGCGCGAGCACGCGATAGCCGCGCAGCGAGCGCTCGGACAACCGCGCGTTGAGGATCACAGCCGGGATGCCCGCATCGCGGCAGCCGAACAACAGGCTCGGCCACAGCTCGGTTTCCATGATCAGCGCCGCGTACGGCCGGTAGTGCTTGAGGAACCGGCCGACCGCGCCGGGCAGGTCGTAGGGGAGATAGACGTGTTCGACCGCGTCGCCCCACAGCGCATGCACGCGCTCGGACCCGGTGGGTGTGATCGTCGTGACCAGCAGGCGCAGGTCCGGTCGTGCGCGACGCAATGCGTTGACCAGCGGAACCGCGGCGTTGACCTCACCCACGGAAACGGCGTGGACCCACAGCGTACGCATCGGCGCGGCGTCGCCGTAGTGCGCGTAACGCTCCTGCCATCGCAGGAAATACGCAGGCTGGCGCAGCCCTCGCCAGATGAGGTGATAGACCGTGATCGGCGCCAACAGATACAGGGCGACCGAGTACAGGCCGCGCAACAGGCGCTCGATGGGGTCTTTCGGCATCGGCATAAGGATAACGAAGCCGGTGACGGCCGGGCGAAGGAACTGTCGCCCGCGTCGAGCGCGTCTACTGCACGCAGGCGTCGGCCCCGTAGAATCGCCGGATGTCCAGGGCAGTCGAATCCCCCACGTCCCCGCCGTCGCCGCCGCTCGGTCCGCGCCATTGGCCCATGTGGCTTGCGTTGGGCGTCATGGTCGTCGGCGCGCACCTGCCGTGGGCCGTGCAACGCGCGCTGGGGCGGCTGATCGGGATGCTCGCGCTGGGCGTGGCGACCGCGCGCAAGCGCGCGGCGCGCATCAACCTGGCGCTATGCTTTCCCGAGATGCCAGCAGAAGAGCGCGAGCGCCTGCTGCGCGACAGCTTCCGCGACCTGGGCATCGGCCTGTTCGAGTTCGCCCGCGCCTGGTGGGGCTCGGCCGCACCGATGCGCCGCACCGTGCGCATCGAAGGGCTGGAACGGCTGGACGACGTCCGCGCGCAAGGCCGCGGCGTGTTGCTGGTCTCCGGTCACTTCATGACCCTGGAGATGTGCGGCCGCCTGATGTGCGACCACCTGCCGCTCACGGGCATGTACCGCCGGCATCGCAGTCCGGTGATGGAATGGGCGGTCAAGCGCGGGCGCCTGCGCTACGCCAAGGCGATGTTCACCAACGACGAGATCCGCCCGGCGATCCGCCACCTCAAGCAGGGTGGCTTCCTGTGGTACGCGCCGGACCAGGACATGCGCGGCAAGGACACGGTGTTCGCGCCGTTCTTCGGCGTGCCGGCGGCGACGATCACCGCCACCCACCAGTTCGCGCGACTGAGCGGCTGCGCGGTGGTGCCGTTCTTCCACCGCCGCGAAGGCGCCGACTACGTGCTGCGCATCGGCGCGCCGCTGGAGGACTTCCCTTCCAGCGATGCCGCGGCCGATTCCACGCGGGTGAACGCCGCCATCGAGGCGATGGTGCGCGAGGCGCCGACGCAGTACCTGTGGATCCACCGCCGCTTCAAGCGTCGCCCGCCGGGCATGAGTTCGCCCTACGGCAAGCGCTGAACGTCATTCGCGCGCGAGCAGGCTTCCTGCGTAGAGCGCGGCGAGCAACAGCGTCAGGCCGCCCCAGAACGTCGAGTAGAACGCCAGGTGGGTGTTGATCGGGAACACCGTCACCGCGAGGGCCCACATCGCCGGGCGCGCGCGCTCGCGCGCCTGTTCGTCGGCGAAGCGCCACGCACGCCACGCCAGCGCCAGCCCGGCCAGCCATAGCAACATCCCGAACGCGCCGGTTTCGCTGAGCACTTCCAGCACGATCTGATGCGCATGCAGCGCCGGGCCGGTGCCCCACACGGCGCGCTCGCCCGGTGCGGGATCGCAGGCTGGGAACGCCTCGCGGAAGCCGCGCGCGCCGACGCCGTTGATGGGGTGTTCGCGCACCATGCACAGCGCCGCGTCCCAGATGCGCGCGCGGCCGGACAGCGCGCTGTCCACGCCTTCCACGTCGGCGGTGACCGCATGCGTGGTGCGCGCGATGCGTTCGCGCACCTGCGGCACGGTGATGCTCAACGTCGCGATGGCGATGGCGCCCACGGCGAACACGCCCACCAGCTTCTTCCAGCCGACCAGTCGCCAACCCGACAGCACCAGCGCGACGGCGTAGGTGATCCACGACGCGCGCGAGCCGGCCAGCACCAGCACGATGCCGATCGCCGCGGCCGCCAACAGCCAGCCGGTCGTGCCCATGCGGCGCCCGCCGGCGAACAGCAGGAACGGAGACAAACTCGCCAGCACCGGGCCGAGCTTGAGGTTGCACGGACCGAGCACGCCGCTGAGGCGATCCACGCCGGCGACCTCCTGCGGCGTGCACATGCCGTGGCCGCTGATCGCGTGCTTGATGCCGTCGATGCCGGAGAACAGCGGGCTCGCGCCGGTGGCCGCCTGCACCAGTGCATCGAGCGTCCAGATGGCTACGATCACCGCCAGCCCGCCGAACGTCACGCGACGTCCGCGCGGATCGGCCACCGCCGAGGCGACCAGCCACAGGAACGGCAGGTAGCGCAGGTCCACCGCCGCTTCGCGCAGTGCGCGGGCGGGATCGATCGCGTCGAGCGCGGACACCAGTTCCGGCGTCCAGTACGCGAAGAACAGCACGCTGGTCAGCGCCCACGCCGGATTGCTCAACAGCTTGTCGCCGCCGCGGAAGCGCGAGAGCGCCAGGTGCACGATGGCCGCCAGCGCGCCCAGCGCGAGCACGCCTTCCGCATAGCCCGGCGCTGGCCAGAGCGCGACGTAGGCGAGGATCCACGCCGGCGCCCAACGCCATCCACGCACGCGCGGTTCGGCGGGCAGGGCCCTAGCGGGATCCATCGATGAGCTCGGCGTAGACGGCAAGCGTGGCCTCCTGCATCGCATGCAATGAATGCGGAATCGTATCCGGCGGCGCAGGCCGATGCGTAAGAAGTTCGTAGCCGCCGCGATGCAGCGCGTCCAGGTCGAACGGCACGATCGCGCCGCCGGGCTGCCACCTTGCGAGCAGTTCGCCGACGCCGCCGTGCGCCCAGCCAAGCACCGGGCGACCGACCGACCACGCTTCCAGCACCGTGCGGCCGAACGCCTCCGGCTTGCGCGAAAGCTGCAGCACGACATCGCTCGCCGCATAGGCGCGCGCGATCGCGTCGGTGGGTTCGGTGAAGGCGAGCGCGCCGGCGATGCCGAGCGTCGCGGCTTCGCGCTCGAGTTCGGCGATGTACGCCTCGCGGCCGGCTTCGCGCGCGCCGGGCAGCCACAGTCGCGCGTCCATGCCGTCCGCACGCAGGCGCGACAGCAACGCGAGCGCATCGGCGTGTCCTTTCAGCCGCGTGCCGCGACCGGGCAGGAGCAGCAGCGGCCCGTCGCCGCCGAGCGCCGGGTGCATCGATGCGGCCCATGCGCGTGCGTCGATGTCGGGACACGGCGCGCGCGGGAAGGTGCGAGGGTCGATGCCGCGCGGGATCACGCGCAACTTCGACGCATCCACCGACGGGTAATGCGCGAGCACGAAGGTACGCACGGTGTCCGACACGCAGATCACGCGCTCGCCGCGGGTCATCACCGCGCTGTAGCGCGACGGCGAGTTGAGTCCATGCACGGTGGTGATCCAGCGCGGGCGTCGCGACGCCGGCATGCTGCGCACTGCGAATTCGCCGACCCACGCGGGAAGCCGCGAGCGCGCGTGCACGATGTCCACGCGTTCGCGCTCGACCAACGCGCGCAACGCCCGGACATGACGGAACGTGAGCGGCGACTTCCGGCCAATGTCGAGCGCGACGTGTTCGGCGCCCAGTGCGAGCAGGCGCGGCACGAGGCGGCCGCCTTTCGACACGACGATCGCGCGATGGCCGGCGTCAACCAGCGCCTGCGCGATTTCGAGGGTGGAACGTTCGACGCCGCCCGATTCTAGGGCCGGCAGCAGCTGGACGACGGTCAGCCGGCGCATGCGCGGCTCCGCGGCGGAAATTCGCGGCACCGGCGCTGCGCGTGGATCAGTCTTCGAGGACGAAGTGCGAGCCGCAGTACGGGCACTGCACCTCGCCGTTCTCGGCTTCGATGGGCAGGTACACGCGCGGATGCGAGTTCCACAGCGCCATCGAGGGCAGCGGGCAGCTCAGCGGCAGGTCGGCGCGGTGCACGACATAGCGCTGCTCGGCGTTGGCCTGGGTCGGATGGGCGTTGGCTGCGGTCATGGGTCGGAACGGCTGTGGCGACGCGGGAGGGCGAGTTTACCAGCCCGCGTGCGAAGACCGGCGCGAACCGCGCCTTCGCCGCTAGTCGGCCAGATCGAGCAGCAGGGCGAGCGCCGGCCCGCCGGCCGCCTGCAGCCGCAGCGTCCCGGTCTCCTCGCGCATGGCGAGGGCGTCGCCGGGCTGGAGCGCGATGCCGCCGTTCGCCGTCACGGCGCCGGACACGATCTGCAGCCAGTACAGCCGCGCGGGATCTAGCCCGACTTCCACCGTCTCGTCGGTTTCGACCCGCGATTGCAGCAGCCGCGCATCCTGGCGGATCGCCAGGCTCGCCTCCCCGCCGTCGCCAGAGGCCAGCAAGGTCCAGCCGCGCGCCCCGGCCGGCGCGGCGGCGCGTCGGGCGTAGGCGGGCTGGTGGTTCAGACGCGACGGCTGGATCCACATCTGCAGCAGATGCAGCGGTTCGGACGCCGATGCGTTGCGTTCGGCGTGCTCCACGCCGTGGCCGGCGCTGAGCCATTGCAGTTCGCCGCTGCGGAGCGTGCCGCTGCCGCCGATGGCATCCTCGTGGGCGAGCTCGCCGGCGATCACGAACGTCAGCAGTTCCATGTTCGCGTGCCGGGCCTGCTCGAAGGCGGCACCGGGCTGGAGCCGATCCTCGTTGAGGACGCGCAACGCGCCGAAGCCCATCCATTGCGGGTCGTAATGCCCGCCGAAGGAGAACGCGTGGCGGCTGTCGCGGCCTTGCGCGGCGGAACGGCCGCGGGAGGCGTCGGGGCGCTGGAAGATCATCGGCTGGCTCGCGCTGGGGGTGCGAAACGTAGCGCGAAAGAAGGCGCGATGCGACTGCGGGACACCGCGCCGGTGCCTGCCGTCCGGCCGGGCGCGCGGGCCCGGACCGGACGGAGGCGATTTGGGGACGTACTGCTTACTTCGCCGCGGGCACGACCGCTTCGGTCGTGATGCGGATGGTCACGTTGTCGCTCACGTTGGGCGCGTACTTGTCCACGCCGAAATCGCTGCGCTTGATGGTCGTGGTGGCGTCGAAGCCGGCCGCGGCGCGCTTGGCCATCGGCTGCTCGCCGATCTTGTTGATCGTGGTGTCCAGCACCACCGGCTTGGTCACGCCCTTGATGGTCAGGTCGCCGAACACGCGCAGCTTCTTGTCGCCGGCCGCTTCGACCTTCGTGCTCTTGAAGGTGATGTTCGGGAACTTCTCGGCGTCGAAGAAATCGGCGCTGCGCAGGTGCTCGTCGAACTTCGCGACGTGCGAGTCCAAACCGGCCAGCGGGATGGTCACTTCCACCTTCGAGGTGCCGACGTTCTTCGGATCGTAGGTGATCGAGCCGTCGACCTGGCCGAAATGCGCGATCGGGTTGGAGAAGCCGAAGTGGCTCCAGCTGGCGACCACGTCGGTGTGGTTCGGGTCGATCTTGTAGGTGACCGGCGCGGCGAAGGCGGCGGTGCTGGCGGCGATCAAAGCCGCGGTCAGGGCGATGCGCTTGAACATGCGGGTGGTTCTCCGTTGGGTGGCGGGCGGGCGTTACTGCGGCTTACAGGATCCGTGCCGCCTCGTCGAAGGACAGTCGCGGCGAACGGGGGAACAGCTTGGCCGTGTCGCCATGGCCAAGGTTGATCAGGAAATTCGACTTGATCTTCGTGCCGGCGAAGAAGGCTTCATCGACCAGCGCGTTGTTGAAGCCCGACATCGGACCGGTGTCCAGGCCCAGCGCGCGCGCGGCCATCAGCACGTACGCGCCCTGCAGGCTGCCATTGCGCAGCGCGATCGTGGTCAGGTCCGCCTCGGGCTTGCCGTCGAACCAGCCGCGCGCGTCGGTGTGCGGGAACAGGTACGGCAGCTTCTCGTAGAACGCCAGGTCGTACGCGACGATGGCGGTGACCGGCGCGGCCATCGTCTTGGCATGGTTGCCTTCGTCCAGCGCAGGCGCGAGCCTGGCCTTGGCCTCGGGCGACTTCACGAACACCAGCCGCAGCGGCGACATGTTGGCGCTGGTCGGGCCCCACTTGGCCAGGTCGTAAAGTTCGCGCAGGGTCTCGTCGCTCACCTCGCCCTTGAGCTCGTTGTGCGTGCGGGCGGTGCGGAAGAGTTGGTCCAGCGCGTACGCGGGCAGCGGCGGGGTGTTCGACATCACGTGCTCCATGGAAAAGACCGCGACATCGCCGCGGTCGAGGTTCGAGAGTGTAGAGTCTGACACGTTCGCAACAGCCGACTGATCCGGAACGGATTACTCACAAACGTGCAACGACCGAGACCCGATTCCGCACCTCCACGCGGGCCCTCGACCTGGACCCTGACCGACGGCCACGCCGGCAACGTGCGACAGGCGCATGCCCTCGCCACCGCGCTGGGAGAGCCGTTCCGCGCGTGGACGCTGGCCCCGCGCGCGCCATGGCGGTGGTTCGCGCCACGCGTGCTGCCCGGTTGCGCGCACGCGTTCGGCCGCAGTTTCAGGAAGGCGACCGCGACCCCGCCCTCGCTCGCGATCGGCTGCGGCCGGCAATCGGCGCTGGCGACGCGCCTGTTGCGATCGCGCGGCGCGCGCGCGGTGCAGATCCTCGATCCGCGCATCGACACGCGCCACTGGGACCTCGTCGTCGCGCCGGAACACGACGGCCTGCGCGGCCAAAACGTCGTCACGATGATCGGCAGCCTGAATCCGGTCGACGATCTCTGGCTCGCGGCCGGACGCCACGCGTTCCCCGACCTCGGCGCCCTGCCCGGCCCGCGCACCACGCTGCTCGTCGGCGGTGCGAGCGCGCACGCGCGGTTCGACGACGAAACCTACGACGCGTTGTTGCAGCGCGTGGAGCGCATCGCACGCGACGAGGGCGGCAGCGTCCTTGCGACGACATCCCGCCGCACGCCGGCGCACGTCGGGGCGGCATTGCGCGATCGGCTGCGCGGCATTCCGGGCGTGATCTGGACCGACGGCGCCGACGGCCCGAACCCGTATGCCGGCCTGCTCGCCTGGGCCGACCGCATCGTCTGCACCGCCGACTCGGTCAACATGCTGTCCGAAGCCTGCGCGACGTGGGCGCCGGTGTTCGTGGCCGGGCATGCACGGGTCGAAGGCCGACCCCGCCGGTTCGTCGACACGCTCCTGCGCACGGGCCGTGCGCGCGCGCTGGACGACGCGGTCGCGCGCTTCGCGGTCACGCCACTGCGCGAAACCGCGCGCGTGGCCGCCGAAGTACGTCAGCGCCTGGCGTCCTGATCGAACGCCAGCCCGTGGCGGCGCGCCGCGCCTGATATAGCCTCGCGCGCGGTCGCGATCGCGTCGTTGATCGGCAATCGGCGGGGGCGCCGGTCGAGCGTGCATGCCAGGCCGGCATCGACCAGCGTCGCGTGCGCCTGCGTGAGCGCCGCGACTTCGGTGGCGTCCAGCCAGCCGCTCTCGCCCGTGGCCTCGATGAGCTCGCGCGTGTTGCGCGCGCAAAGCCATTGCGCATGACGCGCCGAATGCGCGAGCACCGCGTATTGCAGCAGGAACTCCAGGTCGACGAGGCCGCCTTCGCCCTGCTTCAGGTCGAACGTTGCGGCATCGGTGCGATCGAGTTCGGCGCGCATGCGCCGGCGCATCGAGACCACGTCCTCGCACACGCGCGCCACTTCGCGCGGACGCGAGAGCGTCTGGCGTCGCACGTCCTCGATGTCGGCGCCGAGCGATTCGTCGCCGGCGACGAATCGCGCGCGCACCAGCGCCTGGTGCTCCCAGGTCCATGCACGATCGCGCTGGTAGTCGCGGTAGCTCGCCAAGCTCGACACGAGCAGGCCCTTGGCGCCATCGGGACGCAACCGCACGTCCACGTCGTACAGTCGGCCGGCCCCGGTGACCGCACCGAGCAGCGCCACGACCTTCTGCGCGACGCGCGCGAACCAGCGCGTGACTTCGAGCGGGCGCGCACCGTCGGAATGCGCGTGTTCGCCGCCGGGGGCGTCGTAGATGAACACCAGGTCGAGGTCGGAACCGAAGCCGAGTTCCTCGCCGCCGAGACTGCCGTAGCCGATCACCGCGAAGCGCGCACCCGGCACGCGGCCATGCGCGCTCGCCACTTCGTGTTCCGCCAGCCGCAGCACGCGCATCACCACGCCGTCGGCGAGCCAGGCGAGCTGGCGTGCGCCTTCCACGGCCGAAAGCCGCCCGTCGCGCACCGCCATCGCGATGCGGAAGCTCAGCGCCTGGCGCACTTCGTTCAACGCCTGCAGGACGGCCTCGGCGTCGTCGTCCGCATCGCGGCCAACGTCGGCGCAGGCCGCGTGCAGCTCGTCGCGGCCGGGCAGCGGTCCTGCGACGCGCGCATCGAGCAGTTCGTCGAGCAGCAGCGGGTACGCGGCCAGGCGTTCGGCGAGCAACGCGCTGTGCGTCACCACTTCCACCAGGCGCGCCAGCGCGACGGGCTGTTCGTCGAGCAACGCAAGGTACGCGCTGCGGCGCAGCACGTTATGCAGCAGCGCGAGCAGGCGCCGCAACGCGAGCATGGGCTCGCTCGACGCGGCGGCGGCCTGCAGCAGCGACGGCATCACGCGATCGAGCCGCCCGCGAGCGCTGTCGGACAATCCACGCACGCCCGGACTGCGCGCGAAATCGCGCAGCGCGCCATCGGCGTTGCCGGCTTCGATGAAACCGGCGTCGGCGAGCGCTTCGCTGTCGCCGCCGTCCGGCAGCGCGCGCCAGTAAGTCGTCAGCGCGTCGGGCGCGTTGCGCCGGCGACGCGGCGCGAGCAAGGCCTCGAACTCCGTCGCGACCCGTGCGCGCTGCACGTCCAGCGCCGAACGCAACGAATCCCAGCCGTCGAAATCCAGCGCGAAGGCGATGCGGTCGCGATCGTCCTCGCGTTCGGGCAGGGCGTGCGTCTGCGCGTCGCGGAGCATCTGCAACCGGTTCTCCAGCCGGCGCAGGAAGCGGTAGGCATCGGCGAGCAGGTCGCCCGCCTCGGCGCCCATCTGGCGCGCGTGCACCAGCGCGCGCAGCGAGGGCAGCAGGCGGCGGTCGCGCAGCTCCGGCTCGCGGCCGCCGTAGATCAGCTGCAGCGCCTGCACCAGGAATTCGATCTCGCGGATGCCGCCCGGCCCGCGCTTGATGTCGTCGGCCAGTTCCTTGCGCGCGACCTCGGCGCTGATCGCCGCCTTCATGCCGCGCAGGCCGTCGAGCGCGCCGAAATCCAGATAGCGGCGATAGACGAACGGACGCAGGCTGTCGAGGAAGCGCTCGCCCGCATCGCGATCGCCGGCGACCGGCCGCGCCTTCTGCCAGGCGTAACGCTCCCAGTCGCGGCCTTCGCGCTGGAAGTACTGCTCCATCGCATTGAACGACCACGCGACGCGTCCGGCATTGCCGTACGGCCGCAGGCGCAGATCGACGCGATGGCAGAAGCCGTCGACGGTGGGCTCGTCGAGCAGCTTCGCCAGTTGCTGGCCGAGCCGGGCGAAATAGTGCTCGGCGTCGAGCGGTCGGGCGCCGTCGGACTCGCCGTCGTGTTCGTAGGTGTAGACCAGGTCGACGTCGGAACTGAAATTGAGTTCGCCTCCGCCGAGCTTGCCCAGGCCAAACACCACCAGGCGCTGCGCATGGCCGTCGCGATCGCGCACCACGCCGTGGCGCTGGGCGAATTCCGCCTCCACCGCGTCCAGCGCGATCTGCAGGCAGCGTTCGGCCAGGTGCGTGCTGCCGGCGAGCGTGGCGTCCACGTCGTCCAGACCGAGCACGTCGCGCCAGATCAGGCGCGTCGAGCCGGCGGCGCGGTAACGCCGCAGCAGCGCCGGCCAATCGGAACGGTTGTTCGCAGCGAGCACCGGCTCCGCCAACGGCTCCTCGCCGTCGTCGCGCAGGAGTCGCGCGAGCAACTCCGGCTGGCGCGCGAGCGTATCGATCGCGAAGTCGCTGGCGATGGCGACCCGCTCGACGCGGGCGAGCGCGTGCGGATCGCGGAGCAGATCGCCGGCATCGGGCGAAGCGGCGCGCAGCCGCGCCAGCACACGCGCGAGCAACGGTTGGAATCGGCCGGGAAGTGAAGCGGACACGGACGCAGTCATCGCACCGATTCTGTCACGCGTGCGTCGGGGCGCCCGGGTCACGCGGGTTGCTCCGGGTTGCTCGCGGACACGTCGCGACAAAACGCGTGCCGAATCGGGCAAATAAAAAGCCCGCCCCGGTCGAACCGGTTGCGGGCCTGCTCCCTCCCCCACGTCGGGATGCGCGTTGATCGTGAAGGAACCGTTAGGTGCATTGCACGCTGCACTGCAAAATAGAACTCAGCGGTTCAAATAGCGGCACAAAGGACTTCGATCGAGCGGCCTGTTCAGGTTTGGAACCCGGCCGGCCGAGGCCCATTCGCCGCTACGCGCCAGCAAAAAACATGAGGTACACGAGCCGGCCGTTGTCGATCCGGTCGCCGAACGCCGGCCCCGCGGTGTGCCACAGCCAGGGGCGGAGCAGCACCAGCCGGTTGAAGCGCATCGGAGCCGTCATCGTGCGCTCCCACTTCTCGTCGTCGTTGGTGTCCTTCTCGATGATCTCGCGATGCATGTGCTCCAGCGAGTCGTACCCCATCGACCGCGCCTCGTCCTGGCTCCACGGCGCGCGCTCGCTGTCGGTCGGCAGGTGCCGGAAGAACTCCGTGCCGCCGCGGCAGTCCTCCGGGCGGCTGAGGTAGAGGATGCCGGACCAGTACGCCTGGTCGATGTGCACCTTCGCGCGGCCCTTGTCGCTCGCGAGCGTCACGCGGAACTTCGCATGGGACTGCAGCGGCGAGACCGGCTTCACGCGCTCGCCGACGAGCTTCGACACGGTCCGGTCCAGGCCGTCCATTTCGATGCGCTCCAGCGAGTTGCGTCCGGGGAATGCGCCCTGCTGCTCGGGGTAAGTCAGCTTCAGCGCGACCTCCCGCAACGAATGCGCGTCGCGCGTGCTGAGGAAGTCGTCGACGATGATGAGAGACGTTGGCATGGCGCGAGCTTATCGGGGCGCGGGTTCGCGGTCACCGCGCATGGCCGCATCGGCAAAAAAAGAACCCCGCATCGCTGCGGGGTTCCTGGTACTGCGTGACGCGGGGAAGCGGACTTAGAAGTCCATGCCGCCCATGCCGCCCATGCCACCGGCGCCCGGCATCGCCGGCTCGTCCTTCTTCGGCAGCTCGGCGACCATCGCTTCGGTCGTGATCATCAGACCGGCGATCGACGCGGCGTTCTGCAGCGCGGTGCGGGTGACCTTGGTCGGGTCCAGGATGCCGAACTCGAGCATGTCGCCGAACTCGCCATTGGCGGCGTTGTAGCCGAACGCGCCCTTGCCTTCGATGACCTTGTTGAGGATGACCGACGGCTCTTCGCCGGCGTTGGTCACGATCTCGCGCAGCGGCGCTTCCATCGCGCGCAGGGCGATCTGGATGCCGTGGTTCTGGTCTTCGTTGGCGCCCTTCAGGCCGGCGATCGCGGCCTTGGCGCGCAGCAGCGCGACGCCGCCGCCCGGGACGATGCCTTCTTCGACGGCAGCGCGGGTGGCGTGCAGCGCGTCTTCGACGCGGGCCTTCTTTTCCTTCATCTCGACTTCGGTCGCGGCGCCGACCTTGATGACGGCCACGCCGCCGGCCAGCTTCGCCACGCGCTCCTGCAGCTTCTCGCGGTCGTAGTCGGAGGAGGTCTCCTCGATCTGCGCCTTGATCTGCTTGATGCGGCCTTCGATGCCCGAGGCTTCGCCGGCGCCGTCGATGATGGTGGTGTTCTCCTTGGAGACCTGCACCTTCTTCGCGCGGCCGAGGTCCTTGATGGTCGCCTTGTCCAGCTGCAGGCCGACCTCTTCGGAGATCACGGTGCCGCCGGTCAGGATGGCCATGTCTTCCAGCATCGCCTTGCGACGGTCGCCGAAGCCCGGGGCCTTGACGGCGCAGACCTTCACGATGCCGCGGATGGTGTTGACGACCAGCGTGGCCAGCGCTTCGCCTTCGACTTCCTCGGCGATGATCAGCAGCGGCTTGCCGGCCTTCGCGACGCCTTCCAGCACCGGCAGCAGGTCGCGCACGTTGGAGATCTTCTTGTCGTGCAGCAGGATGAACGGATCGTCCAGTTCGGCCTGCATCGACTGCTGGTTGTTGATGAAGTACGGCGACAGGTAGCCGCGGTCGAACTGCATGCCCTCGACGACGTCGAGTTCGTTCTCCAGGCCCGAGCCGTCTTCGACGGTGATCACGCCTTCCTTGCCGACCTTGTCCATCGCCTGGGCGATGAGGTCACCGATGTTGGTGTCGCTGTTGGCCGAGATCGCGCCGACCTGGGCGATTTCCTTCGAGGTCGAGGACGGCTTGGAGATCTTCTTCAGCTCGCCGACCGCTTCGGTCACGGCCTTGTCGATGCCGCGCTTGAGGTCCATCGGGTTCATGCCCGCGGCGACGGCCTTCATGCCTTCGCGGATTAGCGCCTGGGCCAGCACGGTGGCGGTGGTGGTGCCGTCGCCGGCGTTGTCGGAGGTCTTGGACGCGACTTCCTTCACCATCTGCGCGCCCATGTTCTCGAACTTGTCCTGCAGTTCGATTTCCTTGGCGACGGACACGCCGTCCTTGGTGATGGTCGGGGCGCCGAAGCTCTTCTCGAGCACGACGTTGCGGCCCTTCGGGCCCAGCGTGGCCTTGACGGCATTGGCGAGGATGTTGACGCCGCGCACCATCTTGACGCGCGCGTCCTCACCGAAACGGATTTCCTTGGCTGCCATTGTTCTTAACTCCGGGATTCGATATTCGAAATGGGGGATACGTAAAAGCGGAACGCGATCGGGAACCGGAAGCGGGAAGGGGCGTCAGCGCACGGCGCTTTTACGAACCCCGGTCCCCGACTGCCTGATCCCGGCGCTTCAGCCGAGCACCGCGAAGATGTCGTCTTCCTTCACCACCAGGTATTCGGTGCCGTCGAGCTTCACCTCGGTGCCGCTGTACTTGCCGAACAGCACCTTGTCGCCGACCTTCACCTTCGGGGCGCGCACGTTGCCGTTGTCGAACGCCTTGCCTTCACCGACGGCGACGACCTCGCCCTTGATCGGCTTCTCGGTGGCCGAATCCGGGATCACGATGCCGCCAGCGGACACCTTTTCTTCTTCCATGCGCTTGATGACCACGCGGTCGTAGAGCGGCTTGATATTCATGGCGACTGAAACCTCTGTGAGTCGTAAGTGGTTGAAACAGCGGGAAAAGTGTCGAAATTTTAGCAGTCGCCCGCGACGAGTGCCAAGATCGCGGGCAAACAGGACCCGGCAAGCCGGGATTCGTCGGAGATGGGGCGGCGGGAAACCCTTTCAAGGGCCGGACCGCACATCCGGTGCATGCGGCACCTGGTTGCCCAACGCAGGAAGCCGTCCGGACAGGCAATGCGGCGAGCGGGCGAAAAAGAAAGAGCGCGCCCCGTGGAACGCGCTCTTTGGTGTCGAAGTTGCCGTCCTGGCCCGGCGCCATCCCTGCGCACGCGCTTCGAACCTGCGCCTGTCATGGCGCAGGCGAATGGTGTGCGGTTCGTCGTCTCCGGGCTAGCGGTCGCAGGGCTGAGGCTGCTGACGGACGGTATCCATTCGGAGCACGGCTTTGCCAGAATGCCTGCAGAAAGCTTGCATCGGCTGGCCGTATCGCTACCGCCAGCGCACAGCTTGGGCTGTATTTCGTTCACCCTGTGACCACAGGTAGCCGCCATGACACCCCAGCAGCGCATCCGCCTTGCCCGTCGCCACGCCGGCCTGTCGCAGGCCGCCCTGGGGGCCGCCGTGGGGGTGCAGCGCAGCGCCGTCGGTCATTGGGAGGCGGCGCGTGGCAAGTTCCCGAGCGTGTCGCACCTGCGCGAGATCGCGCTCATCACCGGCGTGCAGTTCGAATGGCTGGCGACCGGCCGGGGCAACATGGGGTTGTCGGCCGATACCGCGCTGGACTCCGTCGCCGCTGCCGACGCCATCCTGGTCGAGGACCCGCTCGAACTGCGCCTGCTGGTGGCGTTCCGCGCGGCGCCCACGCGTTCGAAGGCGCCGCTGGTGGAAGTGGTCGAACAACTCGCCGAACTGCGCACCGGACGGACACGCACGGCCGCGACGTCGCCGCGCGCGTAGGTCCTCAGCCGCCGCCCACGCGCCGGATCGCCGCGGCCGGGAGCGCCGCGCAATCCGCGGCGGGCGCGAAGGCGGCCGTCGCCGTCTCGTCGCCCTGCACGAGTTGGAGTCGTTTGGCCGACAACGGCCCGGCCAGGACGGCGGTCCACACGGCCCGGATCGTGCCCTGCATCGGCGGCTCGGCCTGCGGCGCGCCGGAGGCGTCGACATAGACCAGGTCGCGGCCGGACGTCGCCAGCCGCTGGCCGGTGTCGACGTCGAGCACCTCGAGGTTCGCCGGATCGCTCCAGCAGTCCATGGCGCTCTCGCAGGCCAGGTCGAGCAGCAGCCGCGGCGCGGGCGCGGCCTGCGCGCAGGCGGCGCGCACGCGGATGCCGTGCGCGTCTTCCGTCTGGGCGGGGGCGAGCGGGCTGGCCAGCGCCAGCACCACGCCGAGCGAAACAAGCAACGGGCGGGGGGACATCGAACCTCCTGTCCGGCCAGGGGCACGCCGGCGCCGGCAGCCTACGCCATCCGGGGGCGCACTGTGCAAGCCTGGGGCGGAACGCAGCGGGCCGGTCCGGCACGGGCAGCCTCGCCGGGCAGGCCCTACACTGGCGCCCCTCATGCACACGCCTTCCGAACCGCGCGTGCGGCTGGTGCTCAGCACCTGCCCCGACGCCCAGACCGCCGACGCCCTCGCCACCGCGCTGGTGGACGAGCGCCTGGCGGCGTGCGTGAACGTGCTGCCCGGCGTGCGCTCGACGTACCGCTGGGAGGGTGCGATCGAACGCGGCGAGGAAGTCCTGCTGCTGATCAAGACCACGGCCGCGCGCCAGGACGCCCTGATCGCGCGCCTGCAGGCCCTGCATCCGTATGAACTGCCCGAGGCGCTCGCGGTCGAAGCCCTCGGCGGCCTCGCCGCCTACCTGGCCTGGGTGGACGAACAGACACGTGACGATGACTGACCCGATCCGAACGCGCGCCGCGCGCCTGTTTTCCTTCCTCCTGCCGTTCGCACTGGCCCTTGCCGCGATGCCGGCCGCCGCCGCGATCGACCCCGACGACCTGCTGCCGGTGGACGACGCCTTCGCGCTTCGCGCCGAGGCGCCGTCGGCCGATCGCATCGAGATCCGCTGGCGCATCGCGGACGGCTACTACCTGTACCGGCACCGCATCGCCGTGCAGGCCGACGCGGGCTTCGCCGCGCAGCCGCTGCAGTTGCCGCAGGGCGACGCGCACGAGGACGAGTTCTTCGGCAAGGTCGAAACCTACCGCCAGCAACTCACCGCCGTGCTGCCCGGCCAGGCCGCCGCGCGCACGGCCACGCTGAAGATCAAGTACCAGGGCTGCGCCGACGCGGGCATCTGCTACCCGCCGCAGACGCGCACCGTGTCCGTCGCGCTGCCGGCCGCCGCGCAGGGCGGGACGGCGAAGCCGCTGGTGAGCTTCGGTCCGCGCGCCAACGCGCCGCTCGGCGGCGGACTGCTCGGGCAGAACAGCGCGGCCGGCACCGACGCACTCCCGTTGCCGCCGGAACAGGCGTTCGGCTTCGAGGCGATCGCCGGCGACGGCCATACGCTGCTGCTTCGCTTCACGCCGGCGAAGGGCTACTACCTCTATCGCGACAAGACCACGCTGAAGCTCGACGCCGCTTCGACGAAGGCCGGTTTCTCCCTGGGCGCGCCGCGCTGGCCGCGAGGCGTGGCGCATCGCGACGAACACTTCGGCGACGTCGTCGTGTACTTCGACCAGATCGACGTGCCGGTGCCGGTGACCGCGCGCACGACCGACGCGGCAACGCTGCGCCTGACCGCCGGCTTCCAGGGTTGCCAGACCGACGGCATCTGCTATCCGCCGATGACGCGCGTCGTCGACGTCGCGCTGCCCGCGCGCAAGGCGCAGGCGACCTCCAGCGCCCCCGCGCCGCAGGCCCCAACGACGCCCGTCGCGCAGACCACGACGCCGGATGCAGGCGGCGACGCGGCAGTCGACGCGCCACAGACGGAGGCCGCATCCTCCGCAGCGCCGTCCGGCATCGAAACGCCGGACGCCAACGACGGTGTCTTCGAACAGGCCGAGGACGCCCGCCTGGCGGCCGCGTTGTCGGGCAAGGGCCGCTGGGTCGCGCTACTGACCTTCTTCGCGCTCGGCCTGGGCCTGTCGTTCACACCGTGCGTGCTGCCGATGATCCCCATCCTGTCGGGGCTCATCGCCGGACAGGGCCCGAACCTGGGCGTGCGCCGCGCCCTCACGCTGTCCTTCGTGTACGTGCTGGCGAGCGCGCTGGTGTTCACGGCCGCAGGCGTGGTGGCCGGCCTGGTCGGCGCGAACCTGCAGGTCGCCTTCCAGACGCCGTGGGTGATCGTCGCGTTCGCTGCGCTGTTCGTGCTGCTGTCGCTGTCGAGCTTCGGGCTGTACGAACTGCAGCTGCCGTCGGCGCTGCGCGCGAAGCTCGGTGCGTTGAGCGATCGCCAGCGCGGTGGATCGCTGGTCGGCGTCGCCGCGATGGGGGCGTTGTCTGCGCTGATCGTCGGCCCCTGCGTTGCGCCGCCGCTCGCCGCGGCCGTGCTCTACATCGGGCAGACGCAGGACCCGACGTTCGGCGGCGCCGCACTGTTCCTGCTGGCGATGGGGATGGGCGTGCCGCTGCTGTTGTTCGGCGTGGCCGCGGGCAAGGGCCTGCCGACCAGCGGGCCGTGGATGGTCGCGGTGCAGCGCGCGTTCGGCTTCGTGTTCCTGGGGCTGGCGGTGTGGATGCTGTCGCGCATCGTGCCTGGCCCGGTGACGCTGGCGCTGTGGGGCGTGCTGCTGCTCGCCGCGGCCTCCACCACGGCCGTGGTCGTGCGCCAGTCGCGCCATGACGGCGCGCGGATCATGGGCTGGACCACCGCGCTGGTGCTCGGCCTGTTCGGCGCGGCGCAGTTGGTCGGCGCGATGGCCGGCAGCCGCGATCCCCTCAAGCCGCTCGCCGGCGTCATCGGCGGGGGCGCGCAGGTCGAAGCCGACCTGCCGTTCCGCAAGATCAAATCCACCGGCGACCTCGACCGGGAGATCGCCGCGGCCAAGGCAGCCGGCAAGCCGCTCATGCTCGACTTCTATGCCGACTGGTGCGTGGCCTGCAAGGAGATGGAGAAGTACACCTTCCCGGACCCGGCCGTGCACGCGGCGCTGGACGGCTTCGTGCTGCTCAAGGCCGACGTCACCGCCAACGACGACACCGACCAGGCGCTGATGAAGCGGCTGGGCATCATCGGCCCGCCGGCGACGCTGTGGTATCGCGACGGCGCCGAGCGCCGCGAACTGCGGCTGTTCGGCTTCGAGGACGCCGAGAACTTCGTTGAACGCGCCGGGCGCGCGCAACCGGCACCGGCGTCCCGCTGATGGGGTCGACGGCCAAGATCCTGCTCGTCGCGGCGATCGCCGGCGCGCTGGGCGTCGTCGCCGGACTCGTCGTGAACGGTCCCGGCCCGCTGTTGCGCACGGAGGTCGGCCAGCGCGCGCTGCAGTCCGCGATGGAGGCCAGCGCGCCCCGGCCGCCGGCGGACCTCGCCGTGGCGCGACGCGGCGAGATCGTCCCGACGATCCGACTGCCGGCGCTCGACGGCCGTTCCATCGAACTGCCCACCGCCTACGCCGGCCGGCCGGTGCTGGTGAACCTGTGGGCGAGCTGGTGCGGCCCCTGCATCGAGGAAATGCCGGAGCTGGACCGCTTCGCCGCGGCCCAGGGCGCGAACGGCACGCAAGTGGTCGGCATCGCGCTCGACGATCCCGCCGCAGTGGACGCCTTCCTGAAGCGCGTGCCGGTTCGCTATCCCATCCTGCTCGACGAGCCGGGGCCGCGCGACGCGGGCGTGCAACTCGGCAATCCCAAGGGCGTCCTGCCCTATACCGCGCTGGTGGCCGCGGACGGCCGGCTGATCAAGCAGAAAATCGGGCCGTTCCAGCACGGCGAAATCGATAACTGGGTCGCGGATTAGAGCGACCACTCAAACGCCTGATTAAAATCCGCGAACTTCGTCGATACGGCGGCGAACGTCTGGACACCCCTTCGGGCATGGCGCACACTGCCGGCCTTCGATCCCTTCGACGCGCGTCGACGCGAGTTCCCGGCCCCATGGCGAAGCTGCTGGTCCTGCACGGCCCCAACCTCAACCTGCTCGGCACGCGCGAGCCGGAGGTCTACGGCCGCGCGACGCTCGCCGACATCGACAGCTCGCTGCGCGAGCGCGTCGAGGCCGCCGGCCATGCGTTCGAGAGCCTGCAGTCCAACGCCGAGCACGTGCTCGTCGACCGCCTCCAGGCCGCGCGCCAGGACGGCACGACCTTCATCCTGATCAACCCCGCGGCCTTCACCCACACCAGCGTCGCGATCCGCGATGCGCTGGCCGCGATCGCCCTGCCCTTCATCGAAGTCCACCTGTCCAACCCGCACCGCCGCGAGCCCTTCCGCCACACGAGCTACTTCAGCGACCTGGCGGTGGGCGTGGTGTGCGGCTTCGGCGCGGACAGCTACCGATACGCGCTCGACGCCGCGCTGGCCCGGATGGCCGCGCCCGCCGGGTCGCCCTGACATCCACCTGCCTGCCCGCTCGCCGGGCGCATGCAACCTGAGGCCCGAACATGGACCTGCGCAAAATCAAGAAACTGATCGACCTGCTCGAGGAATCCAACCTCGCCGAGATCGAGATCAAGGAGGGCGAGGAATCCGTCCGCCTGGCACGGACGCCCAAGGGCGTGCAGGTTGCCGCGGCACCGGTCGTGCAGGCCGCTCCCGCGCCGGCCCCGGTGATGCCGATGCACGGTCCGACCGAAGCGGCCAGCGGCGGCGCACCCAAGCCCGCCGCGGACCTGCCGCCGGGGCACATCGTGCGCGCGCCGATGGTCGGCACCTTCTACGCGTCGCCCTCGCCGGACAAGCCGTCCTTCGTGAGCGTCGGGCAGGCGGTCAAGGCCGGCGACACGCTGGGCATCATCGAGGCAATGAAGATGTTCAATCCGATCGAAGCCGACGTCGCCGGCACGGTGCTCAAGGTGATGGTCGAGAACGGCCAGCCGATCGAGTTCGACCAGCCGCTGTTCGTCATCGGTTGAATCTGGCGGGACCCGGGACCCGGACCCCGGGACCCGTGAAGGCAGGCGATCGCGCTCCGCCCCTCACGCGTCCCCGGTCCCCGATCCCGGGTCCCGATAAACGCATCAAGCCGGGACATCCCAATGCTCGACAAAGTTGTCATTGCCAACCGCGGTGAGATCGCGCTGCGCATCCTGCGCGCGTGCCACGCGCTGGGCATCCGCACGGTCGCGGTGCATTCCACCGTCGACCGCAACCTCAAGCACGTCGCGATGGCCGACGAGTCGGTCTGCATCGGTCCGGCGCCGTCGACCGACAGCTACCTCAACATGGCCTCGATCATCGCCGCGGCGGAAGTCACCGACGCGCAGGCGATCCATCCCGGCTACGGCTTCCTGTCGGAAAACGCCGACTTCGCCGAACGGGTGGAGCAGTCCGGCTTCATCTTCATCGGGCCGAAGGCCGACACGATCCGCCTGATGGGCGACAAGGTCGAGGCGATCCGCGCCATGAAGGCCGCCGGCGTCCCGTGCGTGCCCGGCAGCGGCGGACCGCTCGGCGACGACGCGGCCACCAACGTCAAGATCGCGCGCGAGATCGGCTATCCGGTGATCGTGAAGGCCGCAGGCGGCGGCGGCGGTCGCGGCATGCGCGTGGTGCACACCGAAGCGCATCTGACCGCGGCGATCCAGACCACGAAGAGCGAGGCCAAGGCCGCGTTCGGCAACGACATGGTCTACATGGAGAAGTTCCTGGAGAACCCGCGCCACGTGGAGATCCAGGTGCTCGCCGACGGCCAGGGCGGCGCGATCCACCTGGGCGAACGCGACTGCTCGATGCAGCGCCGCCACCAGAAGGTCGTCGAGGAAGCGCCGGCGCCCGGCATCACGCCGGAGCAGCGCGCGGAAATCGGCAAGGTCTGCGTCGAGGCCTGCCTTCGCATCGGCTATCGCGGCGCCGGCACGTTCGAGTTCCTCTACGAGAACGGCCGCTTCTACTTCATCGAGATGAACACCCGCATCCAGGTCGAGCATCCGGTCACCGAACTGGTCACCGGCATCGATCTGGTACGCGAGCAGCTGATGATCGCCGCCGGCCACAAACTGTCGATCAGGCAGAGCGATGTCGTGCTGGAGGGCCACGCGATCGAGTGCCGCATCAACGCGGAGGACCCGGAAACCTTCATGCCCTTCCCGGGCCTGATCCAGCATTTCCATGCACCGGGCGGCCCGGGCGTGCGCGTGGACAGCCACATCTACGAAGGCTATCGCGTGCCGCCGAACTACGACTCGATGATCGGCAAGCTGATCGTGCACGGGCCCGATCGCGAAACCGCCATCGCCCGCATGCGCGTGGCGCTGAGCGAGATGGTGGTGGACGGCATCAAGACGAACATTCCGCTGCAGCAGCGCATCATGTCCGACGCCGGCTTCCAGCAGGGCGGCATGAACATCCACTACCTGGAAAAGCGCCTGAAGGAACAGAAGGAAAAGGCGCTGTCCATCGTCTGACCCGAAAACCGCGGCTCCGGCCGCGGTTTTCGTTTGCACTGCCTGGATCACGCAACCGCCACGGAGCCTGCATGTCCCCGCGCCTGCTCGTCCTGCTCATGATCGGCCTGTCGTCGCTGCAGGCCATCGCCGCGCCCGCCACCGCATCGGACAAGCGCACGGCGCCCAGGCCCGCCACGGAAAAACGCGCGAACGCCAAGGCGCCGACCGACTGGCTCCAGGTCGAAACGGTCGCCATCGCCAATGACGACGTCGCGCGTGTGTACCGGGAGCAGTTGCTCGCGTGGTACCGCACCAGCGGCGCGATGGACGAGCGCGAACTGGCCGCGCTGCCGGATGCGGACTACTTCGCCTTCCGCCCGGACCTGACGAGCTTTTCGATCGACAGCGGTGAATCGGCCGGACAGTGGACGTTCGCGCCCCCGGACCAGGGCCGCTGGCCGGGCGCGGCGGTGCAGGTGATCGACCGTTCCGACGAATCGAACTACCGCATCCTCGCGCGCGTGCACTGCGATGCGGCCACGCCGGGCTGCCGCCGGCTGCGTGCGGAGACGGCCGCCATGGCGCCGCCGGAGCCCTCCACGCGCGACGACTCGGCCTCCTACGACGCATGGCGCCGGCTCATCGAGAAGGAAGCCTGCACGGCGGCGCCGAAAGCGATGCCTGCGCCGCGTTATCCGGAGAGCCTGGCGCGCAAGGGCAGCGGCGGGCGCGTCGAGCTGCGCCTGCTGGTGAATCCGTGCGGGGAAGTGCGTGCGGTGCGACTGAGCGAGTCGTCGGGCTATCCGCAGCTGGACCAGTCGGCGATCGACACCGCCTGGGATTGGCGCATCCAGTCGGAACGGCAGGCGTCGGGCGCGATCGTGCGGGTGCCGGTGGATTTCGTCCCGCCGCAATCCGAAGCGGCGCCGGTCGGGCGCGTGGAGCGGGCGTCGCGCTGAGGGCGCCCGCGAACGGAGTTCAGTCCTTCAGCGTTGCACGGCCTGCGCCGAGGCGTCGGCCGCGGCGTCGATCAGATCGGTATTGCCGAGCTTCTTGCCGGCGCTCTGGGTGCCGGCGATGGGGCGGGTTCCGGCGGTGGACGACGGATTGACCACCATCACGTACTCGCTCGAGCCGTCGGGCCAGACCACCTTGAACGTACTACCGGGCGGCAGCGTCGAGAACGGCGCGCCGCTGCTTGCGCGGTACACCGCGGCGACCTGCGCCGCGCCCGACATGCGCAGTTCCTCCGACGACCGCACGCCGGTCACCGCCACCTGCGAGAGATGGCGGTATTCGTCGGCGAGCACGTCGATCATCACGCCCGCCGCGCCGACCGAATAGGTGGCGAACAGCAGGACCCAGAAGTAACGGCGGACCTTCCCGGCCACCGGCCTGGTTGTCAAAGCAAGACGCTTCATTTCAGTTCCCTCTTCCCGCCCATGAGCGAGTCGACCATGTCGTTGATCACGTCCACGCCCTGACGCGGCACCGCGGCGTCGAAGACGAAACGTTCGAAATCCTGCCCCGGCACGCTGGAACAGATGCCGCCGTTGGCGCAGTAGGAGGTCATCAGCGCGCTGTCGGACGTGCAGTCCATGCCGAGCCGGCATGCGGCCAATTGCCAGGCCAGTTCGGAGAACTGCGTGCCGGCCACCTGGTCGGTGTACTCGAGCTTGCCGCTGGCGGCGATGCCCATCGCCGGCGCAAGCGCCGAGTAGGCTTCCGGGTCCTCGGATTTCTGCACGCGCTCGACGAGCTCGCGCTTGTATTCGGGCGTGTCCTTGAGCGGTTCGCCGGCGGCCATGAGCGAGGCCTCGGCGGCGACGCTGCCGGCTTCGGCGGCTTCCACGCGCTTGAGCACGATCATGCGCGGCGTCAGCTCGTCCTGCGGCACGAAGCGCGCGCAACGCTCGCTGACGCGCTGTCGCGCGGCGACCATCGCGGCCGAGCCGCGCATGCCCATTTCGCCGATCACGCGCGTGTCGCGGTCGAACGCCGCCGGCGCCATCGCGAAACCGGAGCAGTACTCGTACACGCGGCTGATCATCCAGATCGCATCGGCGTCGCGCGCCCGCGCGGCCGGTTCGAGCGACTGCGCATAGGCGAACAGGTCGCGACTGGAATCGAAGGCTTCGCGGATGGCCGACTGCCGCGGAACGGACGCCACGTCCGGCACCTGGATGCCGGTGGCGCGCGGCCGGTCGACCGTACGTTGCAGACGGCCCTCGGGCAGGCGGGCGTCCACCGCGGTGGCGATGGCGACGCGCTCGACGGTGTCGTGATCGCCGCCCTGCACCCACGCCGCGACCGACGCCACGACGAGCAGCACCAGCGTCGCCCAGGCGAGCGTGCGGGTGCCCGGCCACGAAGGCGATCGTCCTCTCATCCCGGTTTGCAGGGTGTCGGTCATCGGCGGGGAATGGCCGGCAGGCGCCGGCGTTGCGCCATTCTAGGCCAAGTGGTGCGCCGCACCGCCCCGGGCGACCTGAATGCGCCGAGGCGAACGCGTCCCCCGGACCCGCGCCGCTTTACGCGGCCCCCGCCACGGCCCACCATGGCCGCCCGCCGCCGTTCCCGCCCTTCGCCATGCCGTTCCTCGAACTCACCCTGCCCTGCACCGAAGCCCAGCAGCCGCGTTACGAGCGCGCGCTGGAAAGCGTCGGCGCGCTGGCCGTGACCCTCGCCGACCAGCACGCCGATGCGCCCGACGAACAGGCGATTTTCGAGCCCGGCGTGGGCGAGCAGCCGCTGTGGAACGAGATGCTGCTGACCGCGCTGTTCGAAGGCGGCACCGCGCCGGCACTGCTGCTGCATGCGCTCGATGCGGCCGACGACGGCCTGGACTGGTCCCGCGCCAGCTTCCGCGAGGTCGCCGACCAGGACTGGGAACGCGCCTGGATGGACCAGTACGAACCGCTGCGCTTCGGCCGTCGCACCTGGATCGTTCCGTGGAACCATGAACTCCCCGAAGGCGCCGACGCGCCCGATGCCGCCGTGGTCCGGCTCGATCCGGGACTGGCCTTCGGCTCGGGCACGCACCCGACCACGGCGCTGTGCCTGCAATGGCTGGACGAACTCGCCGACGAGGGCGCGCTGGCCGGCCGGCGCGTGCTCGATTTCGGCTGCGGCTCGGGCATCCTCGCGCTGGCCGCGCTGAAGCTCGGCGCCGCGCAGGCCATCGGTGTCGACAACGATCCGCAGGCGCTCACCGCCACCGACGACAACGCGCAGCGCAATGGCGTGGCCGACCGCCTGGTGGCGTATTCGCCCGAGACCGAGCCGGCCGAGACGTATCCGGTCGTCGTCGCGAACATCCTCGCCTCGGCGCTGGTGGCGCTGGCCGATACGCTCACCGCGCGCGTCGCGCCGGGCGGCCGCATCGCGATGTCGGGCATCCTCGCCGGGCAGGAAGACGAGGTCATCGAGCGTTATCGCGCCGACTTCGACGACCTGCGCGCGGACCGGATGGAAGACTGGATGTGCGTCACAGGCGTACGCCGCCGATGACATCGGCGTGCGGCGGCATGCTTGAATAGCCGCCATGTTCGTTCCCTGCCCGCATTGCGGATTCCTGGTCGCGCTCATCGTCCGCCCCGACGGTGCGCCGCAACGCTGTCCGCGTTGCGACGGACTCGTGCACGACGACGCGCCAGCGGACGCGCGCATCGACGACACCGCCGCGATCGCCGACGACACCGCGCGCGAGGACGCGCCGTCGAACGACGCGCCCGTCGCGGCGTCGTCCGACACGAACGCCGACGCCGCGACGCGAATCGTTACGTCCGAAACCAGCCAGGACGATGCGGCGATCGGGCACGACGCATCGAGCCCATCGCCTGCGCCGAGCTACGAAGACGCGATCGCCGCGGCGACGCTCGGCGGCACGCCCGCGCGGCCGGCCCGGCGGGCGGCGCGTCCGCGTCGCAAAGGCGCGCCGAGCTTCGCGCGCCACGGCGCGCAACCGGCATCGGCACGCACGCACTGGGGCTGGTACGCAGGGATCGCTGCACTGGCCGTGGTATTCGCGTTGCAGTTATTGCTTGCTCAGCGACATGAACTCGCCGCCGATCCGCGCTGGCGGCCGCTCGTCGAAGGCGCATGCGGCGTGTTGCGCTGCGACGTACCGCCGTGGCGCGAGCCTGCGGCGTTCACGATGCTCCAGCGCAGCGTACGACCGCAGCCGAATGCAGCCGGCGTACTCGCGGTGGATGCCAGTTTCCGCAACGATGCGCGTTGGCCGCAGCCTTGGCCGACGCTGGTGTTGAGCCTGTCCGACGTGGATGGCCGGCCGGTGGGCGTGCGTGCGTTCGCCCCGGCTGAATACCGCGGCACGCATCGTGCCGGCGACCGGTTGTTGCCCGGCCAGAGCGCCAACGTGACGTTCCAGGTCGTCGAACCGGCACCGCGAATCGTGGCATTCACGTTCGACTTCCGCTGACGCCAGCGCATCATTGGCGCCTGCGACGGACGCACGCTAGACTCGCCCTCCCGCCGATCCCGCACCGGGCCGGATCGCGCGAAGACTGGGGATCCCGCTTGAACGCCGCGACCGACCGAAACGACATCGCACGACCCGCGCCGCGCGTGCCGCTGCGCGATCATGTCGCCACGTCGATCCGTCGTTTCCTCGGCGACCTGGACGGCCACGGCACGGAGAATCTCTACGAGATCGCGCTGCGCGAACTCGAGATCCCGCTGTTCGTCGAAGTGCTGCAGCACTGCGACGGCAACCAGAGCCGCGCCGCATCGATGCTCGGCATCCATCGCGCCACCCTGCGCAAGAAGCTGCGCGAATACGGCCTGGATTGAGCGCGACATTCGAGGCGTCGTTCGCTCTGGTTGCTGCTGAATTCCCGCGTTTTGCAGTCACCATGCTTTTGCTGTCATCCCCGCGAAGGCGGGGATCCATGCCCGCACGCCTCACCTTCTTCGGAGGGCCTGACGCTTCTGATCGCCTACGCGGGAATGACGGCCTTGAAGCGCCACGTCCTCGCGGGAATGGCGGCGTCAAGGCAACCGTGCTTCGCACGCCGGGCCCGCCCAGCCCCGCTGCGTATAATTCCCAGCTCCCGCCGCACGCTGCCTTCCCATGACTTCCGAACTCCTGTCCGGCCCGCCGGTCACCGTCCGCCGCGCCCTGCTGTCCGTGTCCGACAAGACGGGCCTGATCGAACTGGCGCGCTCGCTGCACGCGCTGAACGTCGAACTGCTGTCCACCGGCGGCACCGCGAAGGCGATCCGCGACGCCGGGCTGCCGGTGAAGGACGTCAGCGACGTCACCGGGTTCCCGGAAATGATGGACGGCCGCGTCAAGACGCTGCATCCGATCGTGCACGGCGGACTGCTGGGCCGCGCCGGCATCGACGAAGCGGTGATGGCGCAGCACGGCATCGGCGCGATCGACCTGCTCGTGCTGAACCTGTATCCGTTCGAAAAGGTCTCGGTCGATCCGGCCAGCACGCTGGAAGACATCATCGAGAACATCGACATCGGCGGCCCCGCGATGCTGCGGTCGGCGGCGAAGAACTTCGCACGCGTCGCCGTGGCCACCGATCCCGCGCAGTACGACGCGCTGGTCGCCGAAATGAACGCCAACAACGGCGCGATTTCCGGCAAGACGCGTTTCGCGCTGTCGGTCGCCGCGTTCAACCGCGTCGCGCAGTACGACGCGCGCATCAGCGATTACCTGTCGTCGATCAATGTGGAGGACGGTTCGCGCGCGGCGTTCTCCGCGCAGGCGAACGGCAGCTTCGTGAAGGTGATGGATCTGCGCTACGGCGAAAACCCGCACCAGGCCGGCGCGTTCTATCGCGACCTGTGGCCGGTGCCGGGCACGCTGGCGACGTTCACGCAGCTGCAGGGCAAGGAACTCAGCTACAACAACCTCGCCGATGCCGATGCCGCGTGGGAATGCGTGCGCCAGTTCGAGCGCCCCGCGTGCGTGATCGTGAAGCACGCCAATCCGTGCGGCGTGGCCGAAGGCGTGGCCTGTGGCGACGCGTACGAACTCGCGTACGCGACCGATCCGACCTCCGCGTTCGGCGGCATCCTCGCGTTCAACACGAAGCTCGATGCGGCCACGACCAAGGCGATCCTCGACCGCCAGTTCGTCGAAGTGTTGATCGCGCCGGATTACGAGGAAGGCGCGCTCGACTACGCGCGCAAGAAGGCGAACGTGCGCGTGCTGCGCATCCCGCACGGCGAAGGCCGCAACAACGTCGACGTCAAGCGCGTGGGCTCGGGCCTGCTGATGCAGACCGCCGACATCCGCGAAGTCACGCGCGAGGAGCTGAAGGTCGTCACGAAGATCGCGCCGACCAAGGAGCAGCTGGACGACCTGCTGTTCGCCTGGCGCGTGGCGAAGTTCGTCAAGTCCAACGCGATCGTCTATGCGAAGGACCACCGCACCATCGGCGTGGGCGCGGGCCAGATGAGCCGCGTGTACTCGGCGCGCATCGCCGGCATCAAGGCCAACGACGCGGGCCTGGTGGTGCCGGGCTCGGTGATGGCGTCGGACGCCTTCTTCCCGTTCCGCGACGGCATCGACGCCGCCGCCGAAGCCGGCATCAAGGCCGTGATCCAGCCGGGCGGCTCGATGCGCGACAACGAAGTCATCGCCGCGGCCGACGAACATGGCCTGGCGATGGTGTTCACTGGCGTACGGCACTTCCGCCACTGATCCGGGGTTCGGGAAAGCGTTTCATCGTCGTCATCCCGGCGAAAGCCGGGACCCAGGCCCGTATCGCCGGGGCGCTCCCTCATCGGCGAACCGTATGACCGCCATTCCCGCGAACACGGGAATCGATGCTCGGCGCCATCAAGTCGCCCGGGTAAGCGCAGCGCACCCGGGAACGGGAGCGGTGCCCTCGCCCGCACACACGCGCTTCGACACCGCCGCCCTTACCCCGCCGTAACCGCCGGTCCGCCAAACTGAACCCACACGCCCGGAGGCTCTATGTGGATCCGCACCGAAACCCATGACGATCACGCGGCGATCCGCGAACTGCTTGGCGAGGCGTTCGCCGAATCCGACGGCAAGGGGCGCATCGAGCAGCGCATCGTCGACGAGCTCCGCCGCGACGGCGAGCTCAGCCTGTGCCTGGTGGCCGACATCGACGGCCGCATTGCCGGCGTGGCGGTGTTCTCGCCGGTCGCCATCGAAGGCGCGAACGCCTGGTACGGCCTGGGCCCGGTCGCCGTCGCGCCGCGCGACCAGGGCAACGGCGTGGGCACTGCGCTGATCCGCGCCGGCCTGGCCGAGCTCGGCGATCGGGGCGCGGCCGGCTGCGTCGTGCTGGGCGAGCCGGCGTACTACGCGCGCTTCGGATTCCGCAACGACGGCGAGCTGCGCTACGCCGATGCGCCGCCGGAGTACTTCCTGTCGTTGCCGTTCAAGGACGATGGCGCGAAGGGCGACGTGCGCTATCACCCTTCGTTTTCCGCCGCGTCGCACTGACGCGGTACGCGCGCGTGGTCATCCGCGCGGCGGCTGCTGTTCCTTCCAGATCTCGTGGTCCACGCCGTCGCCCAGTTCCGGGTACTGCGCGATGTGGAATGTCGGCGAGCGGCCTTCGGACAGCTGGCGGTCGTAATCGCGGGTGAGCTTGATGACCACGCCGGAGAGCATGACGAGGGCGGCCAGGTTGATCGACGCCATCAGCGCCATCGCGGCGTCCGCGGCATCCCACACCAGCTGCACCTTCGAGTACACGCCCCACACGATCACCGCCAGCGCGGCCACGCGCAGCGCGAGCAGGCTCCAGCGCCCGCCGCCGAGGTACAGCAGGTTGCTCTCGGCGTACGAATAGTTGCCGATGATGGTGGTGAAGGCGAAGAAGAACAGCGCGATCGCCACGAAATACGTGCCCCACTCGCCGAAGAACACGGTCATGGCGTTCTGGGTGATCTGCACGCCGTCGCCGCCCTGCCCCAACACGCCGGACAGCAGGATCACGAAGCCGGTGGCCGAGCAGATCAGCAGCGTGTCGATGAACACGCCCAGCGACTGCACGAAGCCCTGGCTCGACGGGTGATGCGGCACCGGCGTGGCCGCGGCGGCGACGTTCGGCGCGCTGCCCATGCCGGCCTCGTTGGAATACAGGCCGCGCTTGACGCCCTGCAGCATCGCCACCGCGATCGCACCGAACAGGCCGCCCGCTGCCGCATCCAGGCCGAACGCGCTGCGCAGCACGGTCGCGAGCACGTCCGGCACCTGCCCCAGGTGCGTCACCACCACCCACGCGGCCAGGCCCAGATAGCCTACGGACATGAACGGCACGACCCATTCGGCGAACCGCGCCACCGTGCGCAGCCCGCCGAAGATGATCACCGCCGTGAGCAGCACCAGGCCGGTCGCGATCTGCGCCTGGCTGAAGCCGAACGCGCTGCGCAGCGATTGCGCCATCGCATTGGCGTGCACGCTGCTGAAGACCAGCCCGTAGGTGAGCAGCAGGCACAGCGCGAAGGCCACCGCCATCCACTTCTTCTTCAGCCCGCGCGCCATGTAGTACGACGGCCCGCCGCGGTACTGGCCGTTCTCGTCGCGCACCTTGTACAGCTGCGCCAGCGCGCTCTCCGCGTACGCCGTCGCCATGCCGAGCACCGCGGTGCACCACATCCAGAACAGCGCGCCCGGGCCGCCCACGCTGAGCGCGATCGCCACGCCGGCGAGGTTGCCCGTGCCCACGCGCGAGGCCAGCGAGGTACACAGCGCCTGGAACGGCGAGATGCCGGCGTTGTCGCCGTCGGTGCCGCGCCCGATGACGTGCAGCATGTGCGGGAAGCGCCGCACCTGCACGAAGCGCAGGCGCACCGTGAAGTACAGGCCGACCGCCAGCAGGCCGTAGACCAGCACGTAGTCCCACAGGACCTTGTTGATCAGGCCGATCACGGGCGACAACAACGTTTCGATCAGGTGCGCAACGGCTTCCATCGGGTCTTCCTGTGGGGGCGCTGTCCCGCCGCGCGGCCTTCTGGAGGGGCCGGACGCGTGAGGACGTCGCCGAATGGCATCCCGCGCTCACGGGCGCGGGTGGGCGATGGTACCAGCCGGGTCGCGGCGCCCCGCCGTGGTCCGTAAAATCGAGGCCCTTACGCAGGCCATCCAGCAGGAGCGCGAAGCATGAAAGTCCTCGTCATCGGTTCCGGCGGTCGCGAGCACGCCCTGGCCTGGAAACTGGCGCAGTCCCGCCGCGTGAGCGAGGTCCTCGTCGCGCCGGGCAACGCCGGCACCGCGACCGAAGCCAAGTGCCGCAACGTGGACGTGCCCGCTTCCGACATCGACGGCCTGCTCGCGCTCGTCGAACGCGAAGGCGTCAGCGTGACCGTCGTCGGCCCCGAAGGCCCGCTGGTGAACGGCGTGGTGGACCGCTTCCGCGAACGGAACCACCGCATCTTCGGGCCGACCGCCGCCGCCGCGCAGCTGGAAGGCAGCAAGGCGTACGCGAAGCACTTCCTCGCGCGCCACGGCATTCCCACCGCGCACTACGCCGTGTTCACCGAAGCCGACGCGGCGCTCGAATACGTCCAGGAGAAGGGCGCGCCCATCGTCATCAAGGCCGACGGCCTGGCGGCGGGCAAGGGCGTGATCGTCGCGATGACCCTGGCCGAGGCCGAAGCGGCCATCACCGACATGCTCTCCGACTACGCCTTCGGTGCGGCCGGCGCGCGCGTGGTGATCGAGGAATTCCTGGAAGGCGAGGAGGCCAGCTTCATCTCGATGGTGGACGGCAGGACCGCGCTGCCGATGGCCACGAGCCAGGACCACAAGCGCGTCGGCGACGGCGACACCGGCCCGAACACGGGCGGCATGGGCGCGTACTCGCCCGCGCCGGTGGTCACGCCCGAAGTGCACGCACGGATCATGCGCGAAGTCGTCGAGCCCACGGTGCGTGGCATGGCCGCCGACGGCATTCCATTCACCGGCTTCCTCTACGCCGGACTGATGATCGACAAGAACGGCGCGCCGAAGGTCATCGAATACAACGTGCGCTTCGGCGATCCGGAGACGCAGCCGGTGATGCTGCGCCTGCGCTCGGACCTGCTGGACCTGGTGGAAGCGGCCATCGACGAACGCCTCGGCAAGGCGAACGCGCAGTGGGATCCGCGTCCGTCGCTGGGCGTGGTGATGGCCGCCGAGCACTACCCTGGCACGCCGCGCCTCGGCGACGTGATCAACAGCTGGGACGCGCCGGAAGTGGACGACGTCAAGGTCTTCCATGCCGGCACCAAGCTGGAGGGCGAGCACGTCGTCACCGCCGGCGGCCGCGTGCTGTGCGTCTGCGCGCTGGGCGACACCGTCGCCGACGCGCAGCACAAGGCCTACGAAGCGGTGGCCGGCATTTCCTGGCACGGCGAATTCCACCGCCACGACATCGGCTGGCGCGCGATCGAGCGCGAGCGGGCGGTAGAGCCGGCTTGAAAGGCGGCTGACTTTCCGCTCGCGGGCTTGAGCCCCTCTCCGAACGGGAGAGGGGCTGGGTGAGGGGAACGGAGCGATAGCGGCGACCGACTCGAACGCACCGCGCTGCGGGTTTCGGTCTCCAATCAACACTCACGTCACGCCGCCCCCTCCTCCGGCGCCGGCGTCAACTTCACCACGACCTCCTCCAGCTCCGCGATGACGCGTTCGAGCGCATCGTAGAACTCGGCCTGCCGCGTCATCAGATCCTCGATGTTGCCGGCTTCCTTCAATTTCGCCAGCTCGCCGTCGAACAACAGCCACTGGGCGGTGAGCCGTTCCACGTTGCCTTTTGCGTAATGCCGCATCTCCTTGAGCTGCAGCAGCGTGTCGTGGACGTGGTCGAGCGGAGACTTGGTGTCGGACGACATGACGACCTCCTGAGGGGAACCGCGCCCGCAGCGTAGCCACGCACGGGTGAACCGGCCGAAAAAACGGACGGCAAGCGCCCGTTCGGCCTCGTGACGAAGGACACACGCGCCCGTGCCGCCATCGCCCGACACTGGCCACTGCCACCGCAAGGCCGCACACCGACGTGAACACCGGAACGTTCCAGTCAGCGCTGCGTCGCCTCGCCTGCGTGTTCGCACTGTCGGCACTTTCCACGCTCGCCAGCGCCGCGACGCCCGCCCTTCGCGATGGGATGGCGCAGGAACTGCAAGCGCAGGGCATGCCGGGTGCCGTGTGGTCGACGCTGATCGACGACACGATCTCCGCCGACGCCGCCGGCGCCCGCGATGTGCGAAGCGGTGCGCCGATGCAGGCCGGCGACCGCGTGCACGTCGGCTCCGTCGCCAAGACGCTGCTTGCGACCGGCGTGCTTCGGCTGATCACGCAGGGCAAGCTCGCGCTGGATGCGCCGGTCGGCCCGCTGCTGCCCGGCATCGAATTCGACAACCCGTGGGCTGCCACGGATCCGATCCGCATCCGTCACCTGCTCGACCACACGGCCGGCCTGGACGACGTGCGCTTCTCGCAGGCGTTCACCCTCGTTCCGCGCGAGGACACGCCGCTGCGCAACGCGTTCGAAGGGCGCGGCCCGCTGCGCGTGCGCAGTCGTCCCGGCGCGCGGCACTCGTACTCGAACACCGGCTACACGCTGCTGGGCATGGTGATCGAGCGCCTCACCGGCGCGCGCTACGAGACCTACCTCGACGCCCACCTGCTTGCGCCGCTGCGGATGCACGACAGCACGTTCGCGTTCACCACGCAGGACGGCGAACGCGCGGATCCGCGGCTCGCGATGGGGCACTTCGAGAACGGCGCCACGCACGCGGCCGTGCCCAGCTATATCCGCCCCGCCGGTCAGTTCACGACCACCGCCACCGACATGGCGCGGCTCGCGCGATTCCTGATGAGCGACGGCCGCATCGACGGCGTGCCGTTCATCGACGCGGCCCTGCTTCGCGCGATGGGCGAGCCGCTGGCCACCGAAGCCGCCGATGCCGGCTTGCGCGTCGGCTACGGACTCGGCCTGTCCACGCGCGACCGCCACGGCGCCGTCGGCCGCTGCCACGGCGGGAGCACCGTCGGCTATCGCGCGATGCTGTGTCTGTTCCCACGCGAACAGCGCGCGTTCTTCGTCGCCGTGAACGCCGACATCGAGGGCGTGGATTACGGCCGACTGGATAAACGCCTGATCGAAGCGCTCGGCCTGCCGCCGCTGCCGACGCAGGGCGCGGCCGCGAAGCCCGCGAATCTCGACGTCTGGGAAGGCATCTACATCCCCGCACCGAACCGCTTCGCGAGTCTGGAACTGCTGGACACCACGCTGAACTTCGTGCGCGTGACGGGCGATGGCGATGCGCTGCGCTTCGCGCCGTTCCAGTCCGGCGAGCTCGTGCTGCATCCGGTGGGCGATCACTTGCTGCGTGCGCCCGACCGCACCCTTGCTTCGCACGCCCTCGTCACCACGCGCGATGGCCGCCGCGCGATCAGCACCGGCCTGCAAACCTACGAACGCGCACCGCTCGCGCGCATGATGCTGTTGTGGGCCAGCCTGATCGCCGGACTCGCCGGCTGCGCGTGGCTGCTCGGCTCCCGCCTGATCGCACTGCTCCGCCGCCGAACCGCCCGCCACCGTGCCGTGCTGATCCCCTTCGCCGGCACGCTCGCCCTGCTGCTCCCGATCCCGTTCTTCTACCGCCAATCCTTCCTGCAACTGGGCGACCTGACCCTCGCGAGCGCATTGCTCGCGACCGTCACCGCGCTATGGCCGCTGACGCTGCTCGCCGGCCTCATCGTCGCGCTGCGCAGCCGCCCGTGGTCGGCACGCCCCGCGCTCGACGCCATCGCGATGGCCGCGGTGCTGCAGTGGACGTGCGTGCTCGCGTGGTGGGGACTGGTGCCGTTGCGGATGTGGGGGTGAGCGCGCCTCTCGCATCCGCCATGATCGCGACGCGCGCCACTTCCTTCCTACTCCGTTTCGTCGCCCTTTCGTGGCTGAACGGCCAGGACGAACGATGGTTCACACGAGGACTGAAACGACCCAGGCAGCGATCATCGGCCGCTCATCGTCATCGAGAGCCAGTGGAATCGGCTCGAAGCGCCGATCGGTACTGTCGGGCCTCAGCCAGATGCGCTCGTACACCGGCCCATCCTCGGTCTCCATCTTTCTCGCGTCATAGATCTTCAACGTGTAGCGGCCGCTTTCTTCGGGGTCGCCGAGATCGTGGCGTCGCACAAGCACCATCCTCCCCTGCTTCGATCCGCGCATGTCGGACGAGAACAGCACCCACGCTCCATTGGGAACACGACGGTTCATCGATTCACCATGCACCTGCGCCACGAATTGGCCCGGCGCAATGCGGATATGGTCGGGAAGTGCGACCCATTCGACCGCGTCCTGCTCCAGCATCTGTGCGTCGCCGAAGTCGCCCGCTGAGATTCTCAGGTCGAGCAGGGGAACCGAGTTTTCCCATGGACGGACTTCGCGGGAGCGCAGCACCTGAAACGGCCTGGCATCCAGCAGCGCTCCAGGTACCGCGGCGGGCTTTGCGGGCAAAGACGGGGTGCGTCTTGGCTGCAGCCCCAGATGCTCCGTACGGCTGCGGACGAACTTCTCGGTCTCCGGATCTTCAAAGTAGACGTAACAACCTTTGAGACCGCGAGACAGAAGCACGCGATAGGTGTTCTTCACGAGTGCGAGGAAGCGATCCTTGGACCTCTTCACGGGCGTGTCGTTCGATACGGCACGGTCGCCGGTCCACCCGGTGCCGGGATCGTACCGAAGGTCTCGGCCCCAGATCACGCCGACGTAGTCGAATTCGAAGCCCTGCGCCGTGTAGATGCAGCCCACCTGCTCCAGGCCGCCGATGTCGTATGCCCAGTACTCCGCCTTGGGCACGCCCTTTGGCAAACCGATCATGTCGGGCCGCGCATTCCACGGTCGTTCGAAGTCACCTATCCGTACGTCGTTCACAAGCTGCCCGTCGCTACGGAGCTCCTTCGACCACGGCCAGCAGTAGCCGGCAACAAGCCGGGCGGAATGTCCTTCATCCGCTTTGCGCCGCACGAGCTCGTCGAGTGCTTCCGGGCTATCGACGATGCCGAACTCGAACGTCTCCTGTTCCTGGTCGAACAGCACGTTCGCGGTTCGGCGGACCTCCAGGGTGTTATCCACCCAGTTCACGAAACCTTCGGAACCCGCGCAGCGGAACTGGGTCTCCAGCACGCTTTCGTGCAGCACGCAGCCGTAATTCGTGGCTGACTCGCGTATGAGCGCGGACGAGCCGATTTCGTCCGGTCGGACGACCTGCTGGTCGTCCACGAAGAAGACCGCGATCCGCGTGGCGTCGATGATCTCCTGGATCTGCGGTCGATCCGAGAGCTGTTCCTTCTTCGTATAACGGTGGTTGCTGGTGGCCCGGATGCGGTGCGCCTCGTCGCACAGGAGTACGTCGATATCGTTACGTGACGCTTGTCCGAAGTTGTTGAAGTAGCGGAACTGCTGACTAGCCTGCCTTCCGACGATCTTCTGCAAGGTCTTGGTGAAGGCCTTGGAGCCCGTCGCGTGTTGCGCGTTGTATCCCTTCGCGGAAAGCGCCCCCAGCAGATTGAGTGCAAGCACCGATTTGCCCGTTCCCGGGCCACCATGCACCAGAAAGACATGCTTGCGGCTGTCCTGCGTTGCGGTCTCCACCGCGGCAAGCACTTGATTGAATATCACCTGCTGTTCGTCGAGCAGAACGAAGGCGGGCTCTTCCCTGATGACCTTCGAAACGTGCGTCAGCAGCTTTTTGGCAGGCCGGTAGCGGCTACTGGCAACGCGATCCATGACACGCTCGCCGTCGCCTTCTCCGAGACGACGCGACAGGTGTGCTGCGAGCGCGGAAACGTCAGCTGCGGTGAACACAGGCACGAGTTGCCGGACCGCTTCGGAACGCACGTCGAACAGCGGGTCGGCGCTTATCGGACGGTAGTTATGGAGATACGCGCAGGCTTCGAGCACCACGCGATCGCGCTCCTCATGGAAGACCGAGTGCATGTCCTCCAGATAGCGGCGGTACTGATTGGCCTGCACGGCCGGATGGAGCACGTCCCGGTGGCTCCCGCCCACCCAGGTTCTCAGCAGATCATCGTGGCTCCCGAACTCCGATGCGCTCCACTGCTTGAGCTCGACGATCACCGCGCGGTCTCGCCCGTCGTCGCGTCCAGTCAGGATGGCATCTATGCGCTTGGACGACAGGGGCAGCTGATACTCAAGCAGGATGCCCTGCTGCATGAGATCACCGGTTCGTAGAACATCGGAGAAGGAGCGCAGCGAGTTCTGCCAGGACTGGAACTCGCCTTTCGACGGCGCATACCGGTAGTGGGCCTCAAACGCTTCGGCGAGGCGATGCGCGATGGCGTTGTGGGTCGTTGACTGGATGAAATCCGGCGTGGTGCCGGCGTAAAGCAGCGTAGACATCCGGATCGACTCTCTTCTCTAAAGCTGGTCGTACTTGCGTGCTGAGCCCTTGGCCAGTTCGACCGGATACCGCTTGGCGTTGAACTTGAGCTTTTCATCGACGGCATGTTCGACGTCGATGCCAAGATCCTCAGCCAGATACGTCAGCAGGATCACGATGTCGGCGACCTCCTGCTCGATCATCGGTTTGCGCTCGGCCACTACGGCGGCCAACTCGCTGTCCCGCGCCCACTGTGTGTGTTCGGCAAGCTCCGCGGCCTCCAGCACGATCGACGTCGACAGAGTGCGCAGGTTGTGGAATTGACTCCAGTCGCGCTCTTCGCGGAACTTGAGGATGTCGCGACGCAGGTTTTCGCTAAGCATTTCGTTCTCCTGAGGCTGCTTTAGGGTAACGGCGCAACCGGATGTGTGGGGCGGAACGGCTTCGAGATAGGGCGATGGGGCCGCGCGCAGGTGCGCCGCCACCTTCGAACGACTCCCCACAACCCTCCCACGCACACCGCCCCAGCCCAGCGAGGCTCCCGGCGACCTTCGCACGGCGCTCTGGCACCCGAAGGCGGTTGCGCGCGAGCCTCGCGCCCCTTGGCGACTCCCCTCGCGAGGCTGCGCGACAGGCGCGCGCGCCTGCCGTGCAACCTCCCGGGGCTCTCCGGCAGGCGTGCGCGGGTGCGGTGCAGGGTCGTGAGGCTGGGCGCCGGGGGCGCGTACGTCGCGGCGAGTCGTTCGAGGGTGGCGATGTGCCCGCGCGCGGGTAGTCGGGTGCCATCGGAAGGGCGGGCGGACACCTGCGAGTAATTCGCCTGCTGCTCTGCGCGCGAGTTCTCTAGGTTCGAGCGGCCGGCCAGAGGGCCGGTTCGACAACACAGCCACCCAAGGAGAAAGGAGCATGGGACAGAATCTGGTTGCGGCACACCCGACCGCGGAGCATTGGGCAGAAGTGGATGCGGCCATCGCGAAAGTGCACGAACTGCTGCAGCCGCTGCTGGTCGCGATGACGCCGGCGGCGAAGAAGTCGTTGGTGAAGATGGGCGACGGCTCGGAGGCGTTCTGCCGCAAGGCGCTGGAGGTGATGGAGGAGAACGCGTCGCTGATCCCGCGCGGGTTCGACTTGGCGGAAATGCGGCAGGACCTGGCCACGCACGATGCGCTGTACGCGCGCGTGCTCAAGCTGACGCAGTTGCTGGAGCAGGCGCGAAACGCGGAGATGGCGCTGGGCAGCGACGTGATGGTGGCGGCGCTTGAGGGCTACGCGGTGCTGAAGGTCGTCGGCAAGGGCGAAGGCGTGGAGTCGTTGAAGAAGCTCCTGTCGAAGCGGTTTGCGGTGGGGCCGCGTGAGGCGGCGAAGGCACCGACGCGCTGATTCGTCGGCGTCGAATGGAAAGGCCCCGCAGTACGGGGCCTTTTCTGCTTCGGACGTCGCCTCATAAGAATTCCTTCATGTGCTGCATGGGCGGCTATGCCAGCAGAACAGGCGCGATTCTCCATTGAGAGCCCCTCATCGCTACACCTCATCCTCCCGGATCGCACTTCCAGCTGTCGTACGGGATGGGGTGCGTCTTGAGGTAAGGCACCGCCCGTTCGGACACGGGTCGGTACGTCCCGCCGGACAGTCCGTCGTAAGGACCTTTGGGCTCGACGCCACCGCGAACGCAGAGTACCTCGACAGGATCAGCCGAAGCTCCCGTCACCCAACCCTTGACCCAGCCCCCAGGCGCCAGACTCAGTACGAGGTGTCTGCGATAGAAGCGTTTACCTTCCGGGAAGTTCATGTTGGAGGGCGGCGGATCGTCTGACAGCATTAATTGCCTCGTGCGCTCGTCGATATCGATGAACACCCGATAGGTCTGAGGTTCCACCAGCGATTGCCAGCGCACATACAATCGCTCGGGGAGGACTGCGCCGGTGATCGGATTCGAATTACCGAAGGCATAAGGCTCCGTCCACCCAGCGGGATCCCGCTGGGTGCCCACCGCTGCCAAGCCCCACCCGGGGCGGGCGAAGAGCCGACCCTGCTGGTCTTCAACTTCGACTACTTCGATCCAGACTTCCATGTGATCGGGTGCGATGAAGCCCAGCGACCAGGCGTCGTAGGGAAGTCTGGATTGGCGTGACGTTGTCAAGGACGTGCAGCCCGACGATAGCGCGAGCAGAACAAGCGCGCCCCACCACCCGATACGTTTCATCGATTGTCCCTCACGGTGCGACGCCCGGTCGGATCGGGACGGCTGACGTAGACGAGATCGAAGCTGGTTCCGGCGGGTCCAAGCTTGCGCAAGGAGTCAGCGTTCCAGTGAGCGGACTGGTGCAGGTACTTGCGCGCTAGCAGCGCCTCGTCGCCCCCGTCAAGCGCTTGGCCTTCCAACAGCTTCGCTGCGATGGACCGAAGCTCATCCGGAATGGCAAGGTCTGGGGCGTTCTCGTCGATCGGCTCGAAGGGGACGCCTGCTTCCACCGCTAGTTTGTGCATCAACCGCAACGGAATCAGCTGATACTCCCAACGGATCGGCCGATCCAGCTTGACGGCGGCGTAGACGTACCAGTGTGGCTGCATCGCCGCGCGTCCGCGCTCGCGTTGAGGGCGAATCCATGTCCAGCTGTCCACGCTCAGATGGTGCGGATGGTCGATGTGTAGTTTCTTGCGCCAGTGCTCCATCCACTGCGTCGCGGCTTGGTGGGCCATGCTCCGTGTGCGCAGCGCCTCGCGGTCGACGGTAGTACTGGGCTCCACGGGCCCTTCATCGGTCCAGATGGGGCGGGTGAGCCAGAGCGGGCCTTCGTGGTCGTCCCTATAACTGCCGCCAACGTCGGAGTGCGCGCCCGGCAGTGCGATCTCCAGGTGCGGCTTGGCCGAGGTCATGATGAAGTTGGCGCGTACTTCGTCGCGTGCCGTGAGATGCACCACTTTTCTGGCGCAATCCGGAGAAAGGTAGGTTTCCACGCCTTGATTGTCTTCGTCACGCACGTCCAAGCCATCGCTGAGACCACCAGTCGAGACCACCGTGTCGAACAGGCCGACAAAACCGACGCGGACGTCCTCGTCGTAGTCCATGTCAGGTGCCAACTGAGCGCTCAGCGACGCCAGAACAAGGCCGAGGAAGCCTTTACGTTTCCGGTTGATCTGGTTCACGGCATGCCGAGCCGCTGCCGCGCCGCGGCTGAATCCGAATAGATCGAACTCCATGCTCGCAATTCGGGCTTCCGGGCACCTTGCCATGAGCGGCGTGATCTGCTCCTGGAGACCGGCAAGTGCCTGTTCCGCTCTCTCCACCACACCTGTTTTGCCCACACCCAGGCCTTGGCCAGTCAGCAGCGAATCCGGCCCTCCGGTTGTGGTGCCAATCCCATCGACATAGATTGGAATAAAGTAGTCCTCTCCGGATTTCGGAACTTCGTTGGTGCTGTTGCGGTACAACGAGCGTAGTCGCGACACATTGGTCGGCCCGTTCTGGAAACTGCTTCCGTCCTTCAGCATGTAGGGCCGGCACTCCATCAAGGCCTCCGCCTCTTCTTCCCGACAACGATCACCCACCGCGGTATTGAGGGCGTTGTTGTTGGTGCCGTCGAAGAACAGGCCAATGCGCAAGGCCACGCCAGTCGAGGGCGAACTGGAGCGGTCGGTGAAGCGTGTCTGTTCGGGGACAGCCGGCGTCGCTCGCGTGCCGGTAATGGCATCGGCGTATCTCACGGGCACAACTTTTCCAAGCCCCCAGACACCGTTGCACGAGGACAGCACCCGGCACCCGCAAGCCAGCCGGTGCTTGTCGAATGCGGCCAGCCTGCCGTCGATGACGAAATTTGGCGTGCCCTCCACAATCGGGAACTCGCCACCATGCGTTTCGCAGTACGCAAAGTCGCCTTGCACTGCGGTGGGTAGCCCGCCGAGCATCAAGCCCGTCCCGCTTGCGCGGATCACTTGACCACCACCCTCCACCTTGTCGCCCAGGCGGAGAAAGCCAATCTCACCTCCGAACATGGGCATCTCCCGGTAGCCAAACTTCGCGTTGCGCTTGTGCCATTTCGGGTCTCCTTCCGTTGAGAAGCTCGACTCGAACATCGACACGTGCGGCATGCCATGGGAATCGTCCGAAAAGCGGAGCTCACGGGATGGGCAAGCCTTAGCAACGGGTAGCGACCCAATCGTTCCCCCGCGTCCAACGCGAGGCAGTTTTCCGGAATGAAAGTGCCGGACGTGACGAGGCGGATCCTGGCACCCGCTGCGCATCGGAGAACGCGATGTCCCCACCCGGGATGACGCTGTTTTCCTCCATTTGCTAGTCTCGCGCGCACCGCCCTACCCACTTCAGTGCATGGCACACAGTCAGTTCGACCTGCTGCGTCAGCGGCGCTTCCTGCCGTTCTTCGTGACCCAGTGCCTGGGGGCGTTCAACGACAACGTGTACCGGCAGGCGATCATCGGCTTGCTGTTCTGGCTCGGCGTGACGCCGGAGGAGCGCACGCTCTATACGAACATCGCGCCGGCGTTGTTCATCCTGCCGTACTTCCTGTTCTCGGCCACGGCGGGGCAGATCGCGGAAAAGCTCGAGAAGTCGCGGCTCATCCGCATCACGACCACGATGGAAATCGTGATCATGTCGCTGGCGGCGGTGGGCTTCGTGACGCAGAACATGGTGGTGCTGCTGGCCGCGCTGTTCGGCACGGGCGTGCAGTCCACGCTGTTCGGACCGGTGAAGTATTCGATCCTGCCGTCCGTGCTGAAGCCGGAGGAACTCACCGGCGGCAACGGGCTGGTGGAGATGGGCACGTCGATCTCGATCCTCGTCGGCATGATCTTCGGCGGCTTGATCTTCATCGTCGCCGGCGCGCACGGGCCGGTCGTCGCGGCCACGGCGATCATCGCGCTCGCGGTGACCGGGAACATCGTCAGCCGTTTCATCCCGCAGGCGGACGCCGGCGCGCCGGACCTGAAGTTCAACTGGAATCCGATTCCCGAATCGCTCGCCGTGCTGCGCCTGGCGAAGAAACAGCCGGCGGTGCGCAACGCGGTGCTGGGCGTGTCGTGGTTCTGGTTCATCGGCACGGTGCTCACCTCGCAGCTGCCCACGTATGCCGACACCAACCTGGGCGGCAGCACGACGCTGTACATCTTCGTGCTGGCGCTGTTCTCCATTGGCACCGGCGTGGGCTCGATGCTGTGCGAGAAGCTGTCGGCGCGCACGGTGGAAATCGGCCTGGTGCCGATGGGCGCGTTCGGCATCAGCGCCTTCATGATCGACCTGTACTTCGCGCGCAGCGGCGCGGCCACGACGACGGGACTGGGCATCGCCGCCTTCCTGGCGCAGCCGGGCAGCTGGCGCATCGCGATGGACCTGACGGGCATCGGCCTGTTCGCGGGCTTCTTCGTGGTGCCGCTGTTCGCGCTGATCCAGAGCCGCACGCCCCGCAGCGAGATCTCGCGCGTGATCGCGGGCATGAACATCCAGAACGCCGGCTTCATCGTGCTGGCGGCGGCGCTGGGCATCGTGGTGCAGCGCTTCTTCGGCTGGACCATTCCGCAGGTGTTCCTGGCGCTGGCGGTCGCGAACGTGGTCGTGGCGATCTACATCTTCACGATCGTGCCCGAGTTCCTGATGCGGTTCCTGAGCTGGATCTTCGTGCGCGTGCTGTATCGCATGCGGCCGCACGGCATCGAGCAGCACGTGCCCGACGAGGGCGCGGCGCTGATCGTGTGCAACCACGTGAGCTACATGGATGCGCTGATCCTGTCGGCGAGCGTGCCGCGGCCGATGCGCTTCGTGATGTACTACAGGATCTTCAACATCCCGGTGATGAGCTGGATCTTCCGCACGGCCAAGGCGATCCCGATCGCCGGCGCGCGCGAGGACCCCGAGCTCATGCGCCGCGCGTTCGACGAGATCGACGCCGCGCTGGCCGAAGGCGAGCTGGTCGGCATCTTCCCCGAAGGCGCGTTGACGAAGGACGGCAACATCGCGCCGTTCAAGTCGGGCGTGGAGCGCATCCTCGAACGCGCCGCCGCGCGTGGACAGGTCGTGCCGGTGGTGCCGATGGCCTTGCGCAACATGTGGACGAGCATGTGGAGCCGGCGCGATACGCGATTGGGCCGGATGCGCGTGCCGCGCCGGTTCCGCGCGCCGGTGGAGGTGATGGCGCAGGCGCCGATCTTCGATCCCGCCATCGACGCGGCGACGCTGGAGGCGAAAGTACGGACGATGCGCGGCGACGCGGCCTGAGCCATCACGGCGACGCCATGGTGCGCTGCTAGGATCGGGTCGCCGCGGCGTCGCGGCGTACCCGAAGGATCGCCATGAACGTGCCGCCTCCCATCCCGCCGTCACCGTCCCCGCTGGCGACGCGGATTCCGAATCACCTGATCTGGGCCATCCTGATCACGATCGCCTCGGTGCTGTTCTGCTGCATCGTCGGCACCATCCCGGGCATCGTCGCGATCGTGTTCGCCGCGCAGGTCAACTCGAAGCTGGCGGCGGGCGACGAAGCCGGTGCGTGGGTCGCGTCGCGTCGCGCGAAGCTGTGGTGCTGGATCACCACGGGCCTGACGATCCTCGGCCTGTGCTGGACGATCTGGTTCATCAGCGCCGGCGGCATGGCGCATTACCAGGAAATGATGCAGGAGCTGGAGAACGCGCAGCGCGTGCAGTCATGAACGTGCCCGCTTCCCCTGCGTCGTCGCGTGCATTCGACATCCGCACCGCCGTGGTGGGCGCGGCGGCGGTGTTCGGGATGGGCGGGATCGCGGTGCTGCGCTCGTTCGATCCGTCGGCGCTGTGGCCGTGCGCGTTCCATGTCGTCACCGGGCTGCACTGCCCGGGCTGCGGTCTGACGCGCATGCTGCACGCGCTCGTGCATGGCGACGTGGCGCGTGCCTGGTCGATGAATCCGCTGGCGATGATCGCGCTGCCGTTGCTGGCCGCGATGCTGGTGCAGTGGTGGCTGGCGCGTCCGCTGCTGCCTGCCTGGCTCGACCGGTTCGCGCACGACGGGCGCGTGTGGATCGTCGCGCTGGTCGCGTTCGGCGTGCTGCGGAACCTGCCGATGTTCGCGTGGATGGCGCCGGGGTGAGCGGGCGGTTTTAACGCGCGGTCACACGGTTGAAAGCCCCGGGTGCGCTTCGCTTGCCCGGGCGACCTGTGCGCCTCGTGCGCGACGTCAGCTCACCCAGCCGGCGATCACGAAGAGCGCGAGCACCGCGAGCCACACCAGCAGGCTGCGCCAGACCAGGCTCATCGCGTCGCGCAGTTCCGGCACCTCGCCCGAGAACGCGGGAACCGGCGTCGGAGGCGGCACAAGGCCGGCGTCGCCCGCTTCGACGCCGGTGCCGACGTCATCGTAATCGGCAGCCTCGTCGGCAAGCTCGCACCTGACGCTCGCGCGCGCGACCGCGCCCAGGAACGGGCGGCGCACGTCGAACGACGCGCCGCCGGCATCGCGCCAGGCGCCCAGCACGGTATCGAAGTTGCCGACCAGCGCGAGCGACAGCGTCATCAGCTGTGCGACGGGCCAGTCGAGGGTGGCGAAGAGATGGCGCGCGCCTTCGCGGGTCTCGTCCGGCAATGCGGTGGCGGCGTCGCCTTCTGCGGAGATCGCGGTCAACCGATACAGCAACGCACCGAACGGCCCCAGCAACAGGAACCAGAACAGCACGCCGAACCAGCGGTGCTGCGCGTTGCGGAACACCGCTTCGACGAGGCTGCCACCATCGAGCACGGCGGGCATGCCGCCTTCGGGCCACAAGCGCATCGCGGCGGCACGGCGCGATGCCGGGTCCGGTGCGTTCGCGACGGCGTCGACATCGACGTCGAGGTCGCGCGGTCCCCAGGCGTAGAAGAGCACGACGACACCGAAGATCAGCCCCGCCAATCCGAAGAACGCGTCGCGCAGCGCGAGCTGGAATAACGCGACGAACAGCAGGATCGGCGCGAGCGCCATCGCGATGCCCCATCGGCCGCGCCAGAAGCTGCCCTCGGGGAAGCGGGCGTCGAGCCAACGCAGCCAGTCGCGGTACCAGCCGTACTGCCGCACGGATGTTGCGAGCGACGGCGCCATGTGTCCGAGCACCAGCGCGACGACGACGGCGATCAGGGTGGCGGACATTGCGCGAAGGCTCCGGGGCGCGTGGGCTGGATCGATTCTAGCTTGGAGGCTGCCGGGTCATGGCGTGTACGCGTGCGGGGACGCGCGGCGCGCGCTGCTTCTTCGGCCGTCATCCCACCGAAGACGGGAATCCAGGCTCGCGAGCATCAACGCCTGCGATCGGCTTGTGGCGCGGAGTGCCCGTGCGTTACGGGCCGGTTCCGGCCTTCTGGGTCAACGGCTTTTGCAGCGCGCTGGTGACCGTTCGCTTACGCGCCGCCCTGCCCCGCGAGCCACTGTTCGATCAGCCAGCGCGAGATCGAAATGCTTGGCGACAGGACCGGGCCTTCGCCATCGTCCTGCGCGCTGCCCCATTCGCCTCGCAGTCGCGCGCGACGCACGTCGTCGGCGGTGAACCAGCGCGCTTCTTCCAGTTCGTCGCCGACCTGCGGCGCATCCGGTTCGGCGTCGGCGTGGAAGCCGAGCATCAGCGAGCCCGGGAACGGCCACGGCTGCGACGCCAGATAACGGCAACGGCGCACGCGCACGCCGGCCTCCTCCAGCACTTCGCGCGCGACGGTCTGCTCCAGCGATTCGCCCGGTTCGACGAATCCGGCGAGCACGGAGTAGCGCCGCGCCGGCCACGCCGCCTGCCGGCCGAGCAACAGCCGCGAGCCGTCGGTGACCGCGACGATCACCGCCGGATCGGTGCGCGGGTAATGTTCGACGCCGCATTTCGTGCACGTGCCCTGCCAGCCTGCGCGCGACAGCGCGACCTCGCCGCCGCACACGCCGCAGAAGCGGTGCCGGCTGCGCCAGTGCTGCAGCGCGCGCGCCTGCGCGAACACGCTCGCGTCGAACGCCGGCCAAAAAGCCGCGGCGCTTCGCAGGTCGACACGGCGCGGCGCATCGAGCGCGGTCAACGCGCCGTCGAGTGCGAACCAGGCGTTGTCCTGCGGGTCCAGCCCCAGGAAGACCGCGGCGCCGACGCCACCCGGGCCTTCGCTGACGTCCTGCCCGGTTGCGGCGAAGAGGTGCCCCGCCTCGTCCGCGTACGCGTTGCCCTTCTCGTCGAGCAGGATCACGCGCGCGGCGGGCCAGCGCGATTTCAGTGCATCGGGGTCGTCGCGCAGGCGGTCAGCGCGATCGAGCGCGCCGTGACAGGCGGCATCCGCGCCGGCCTCGACGAATGCGAACGGTGCCGTGGCGTCGCTCACACCGCGAACGAGGAACCGCAGCCGCAGGTCGTCTTCGCGTTCGGATTGCGGATCACGAACTGCGCGCCGTGCAGGCTCTCGGTGTAATCGACTTCGGCGCCCATCAGGTACTGCAGGCTCAGCGGGTCGACCAGCAGCGTCACGCCATCGGTCTGGATGGCCAGGTCGTCCTCGCCCTGCGCTTCGTCGAACTCGAAGCCGTACTGGAACCCGGAGCATCCCCCGCCCTGGATGTAGACGCGCAACTTGAGCGCGTCGTTCCCCTCCTCGGCGATCAGCTCGCGCACCTTGCTGGCGGCGGCCGACGTGAACTGGAGGGGACGATCGAGGGACTGATAGTCCGGCGTGGGGGAGAGGATCGGCAGTTCCATGGGAAAAAGGATGGGGCGCGCGGGCCGCTTGTTCAAGGCGCGCGACGGGCCGCAGCGTCCTGCAGGCGCCATTTCGCGCTCAGGAAAGGGCTCGCGACCGGCCGCTCAGGGAGCCGCCGTCGCCGGCGCGACGTCGCGCGTGGCGTCGGCCCAGGTGAACGACTGCTCGATGGGCGCGCCCGAGCGCGGCGCCAGGCGCACGGCGACGCGCACCGGCGTGAAGCCCGGAGGCAGGAAGATGTCCCCTTCGACCTGCTGGAAATACTTGAACGAGTACGTCATGCCGGGCGCGTTGGGTTGCTGGCGCAGCAACGGCCAGGTGAGCTTCTCGAGCTTGCCGCCCCGCGTGCCCTCGATCGCCAGCGTGAGCTGCCCGGTGCTGACCGCCCCGCGGTTGAGGTTCTGCGTCAGCGTGCCGGTGAAATGCCATGCGGTGTCGTTCTGCGGCTGCAGCTTCAGCGAATGCACGGCGAGGCCGCGCCGCTGCGCCGTGCTGCCGACCAGGCGCTCGTAGAAGGCGACGTCGGCGCGCAGGCCGGCGATCTCCTCGTCCCGTTCGGCCAGCGTGCTCTGCAGGTCGCGATTGGCGTCGCGGCTGATCTGGTCGGAGCGGCTCAGCGTCGCAACGCGCTGTTCGAGCTGTTCGATCTGGCGCCGCTGCCCGCGGGTTTCGCGCTCGCTGCTCTCCAGCTGCCCCTGCGGGCTGTCCGGCGCGGGCGCGAACACGCGCCAGAGGCCCCAGAAGCCGAAGAGCAGCGACACCGCGACCGCGCCCAGCAGGAGCGGCGTGCGCCCGCCGACCAGCGCATCGCGCGCGGCCGAGGGCGCGGCCACCGGCTCTGCAAGATGGCTGGCCGGACGTGACGGGACGGACTGCTCAGGCTGCTCGGGGTCGCTCGGGGTCATGCCGGGCCGTCGTGGGAACCGGCGCCCAGCCTAACGCGACCGGGTGTGACGGTCAGCGCAGAATGGCAGCGCCGTCCAGATCCGCTTCAGTCAGGGCATGGGCTTCGTGGGCGCCCGCGTGGATCAGGCGCCCGGTCAGTACCGAGCCGGCCAGCATCTCGACGACCTGGTAGTGCACGTTGCCCTGCACGCGTGCCTTCGCGGCCAGTTCCACGCGCTCGCTGGCGTAGACGTCGCCATCCAGACGGCCGTTGAGGACCACCACGGGGGCGCGGACCTCGCCTTCGATGCTGCCGTTCTCGGAGAGCGTAAGCATGGCGCGCTGGCCTTCCTCGGCGATCACCTTGCCGACGATCCGGCCTTCCACGTACAGGCCGCCGCTGAACTTCAGGTCCCCGTGGATGACGACCTGGGCGCCAATGAGGGTGTCGACCTGGCCGTCGATCTGGGCGGGTTTGCTCTTGAACATCGGGGTACTTCCGGTTGCGCGCCGGCGAACCGGCAGGGGGGATGAGGGTCAGGTCGTGCCGAGCTGCCAGCCCAGCGTCTGCTCGACGGTGACATCGCCGCCGTCGAGCGACACGCGCACGCGCTGCGGGGTGAAATCCGCCGGCAGCATGACGCTGCCCCTGAGCTGCTGGAAATAGCGGAACGAGTAATCCTGCGGTGGCGCGGAGCGGCGCTGGTGGAGTTCGTCCCAGCCGATCGTCGCCAACTTGCCGTGGCGCACGCCCTCGACGGTGAAGTGCAGCCGCCCGCGGCTGATCGCGCCCTTGTTGAGGCTCTGCGTGAGCACGATCTGATAGCGCCAGCTGCCGCCGGACTCGGCATCGAAGCGCGCCGAATGCACGCTCAGGCCCTTCGGCTGGCCGGTCGCGCCGACCAGGCGTTCGTAGAAGGCGAGGTTGGCCCGCAGGTCGGAGATCTCCTCTTCGCGTTCGGCCAGTTCGCTCTGCACTTCCTTGTTGGCCGCGCGGCTGATCTGGTCCGAACGCGACAGGGTGGCCTCGCGCTGCGCGAGTTGTTCGGCCTGCGAGCGCCAGCGGCGCAGTTCGTTCTGGGCCGCCTCGAGCTGCGCGGCCACCATCGGCAGCTTCGGCGCGGCGTGACGCTGCGCCCCGAGCCACACGGCCGCCAGCGACCCCAGCCATGCGAGGGCGAGCACGACGACGATCAGCGGGCGGCGGTCGGGCCGTTGCTGGACGATCGTGAAGCGCGGCGGCGGCGCCCTTCGCGGCGTGTTGTTCATAAGCATCTTTCCGGCGATGACGTCCCCCGGATTCCCCAGCCCCTATACTTCGGCGGACAGTCTAGCGAGGGAGCGACATGTCGGATGCGCACCTGTTCGCAATTGGCGTAGTTCTGGCCTGGTTGGCCGGAATCCGCGTCTATCTGACGGTGTTCGGCGTCGGTCTGGCCGGGTTCTTCGGCTGGTTGGACCTGCCGCAGGCGCTGCAGGTTACCGCCTCGCCATGGGTTCTGGGCGTTTCGGGATTGCTCGCCGCTGGCGAATTTTTCGCCGACAAGATTCCGGGCGTCGATTCGGGCTGGGACCTGCTGCACACGCTGCTGCGCGTCCCGGCGGGCGCCTTCCTTGCGGCGGCCACGTTGTCGTCCGATGGACAACTCGGTGCCGGCGCACTGGCTGCGGGCGCGGGCGTCGCACTGACCAGCCATGTCCTGAAATCCGGCTCGCGCGCCTTGCTCAACACCTCGCCCGAACCGGTCAGCAACTGGACCGCCTCGATCACCGAGGACGCCGCGACTATCGGTGGCCTGGCACTGGTATTCGCGCATCCGTGGATCGCGCTCGGCCTGGTGGTGCTGATCAGCATCACGGTCGCGCTGCTGCTGTGGTGGGTGTGGCGGATGCTGTTCCGCCGTGCGCCGAAGCCCGGCCCGGTCTGACCCGCAAAGAAAAACGCCGCCCGAAAGGCGGCGTTCCGGTTTACGCGGTCGCGACGACGATCAGTCTTCCAGCTTGGTCAGCAGGTAGTTCTGCTCGCCCAGACGTTCGATCAGCGACAGCTGCGTCTCGATCCAGTCGATGTGCTCTTCCTCGGAGTCGAGAATGTCGGAGAACAGTTTGCGGCTCACGTAGTCGTTCACCGATTCGCAATACCGGATGGCATCGCGCAGGAGCGGCAGGCCTTCCAGTTCGAGCGCGAGGTCGCACGCGAGCACTTCCCGCGGGTTTTCGCCGATGCGCAGCTTGCCGAGCGCCTGGAAGTTCGGAAGTCCTTCGAGGAACAGGATGCGCTCCGAAAGCTTGTCGGCGTGCTTCATCTCGTCGATGGATTCCTTGTATTCGTGTTCGGCCAGTTCCTTCAGGCCCCAGTTCTTCAGCATCTTGGCGTGCAGGAAGTACTGGTTGATCGCGGTCAGCTCGTTGTAGAGCGCCTTGTTGAGGAATTCGATGACCTTGGCGTCGCCCTTCATGGCCGGCCCCTTGTAGACGTGGATGCCGGCACTCTAGCCCGTTCAGGCGCGCGATGACGGAACGCGAATCGGGTGCGTCCGCGTCCGAGAATCAGTCGCGCTTGGGAAAGAAGCTCAGGCGGCTTCCTGCATCACGGGGAACGGCAGTTCCCGCACCGCATGGGCTGCATCGAGCAGCGAAGCGGCCATGTCCAGGCAACTACCGCAGTTCGCACCGGCGCCGGTCCGCATGGTCAGTTCCGTCACGGTGCGGCAACCCGCCTCGGCGGCCGAGCGGATGTCGTGATCGGTAACCCCATTGCAGATGCAGACGTACACGGCGGCGGTATCGGGCGAGACAGCCGGATCGGCTGCAGGGCCATTCCGCCATGAATGAGAATGATTGTCAATTAATCGACGACTACCGGCCGTGCGCGCGTCACCCGGCCCCCGCGCCCCGCCACCGAGGATTGCGTCCGCGCCCCATAGGGTCCGGCAGTCGCACGTCCGGCCCGGGCGCGGGCACGGCAGCGGGCCCGGCCACCTGCCGCGCAGCCGGCGCCAGATGGCGCAGGGCGCGGGCGTAGACCGAGCGCTTGAACATGACCACGTGCTCCACCGGGTACCAGAAGTCGACCCAGCGCCAATGATCGAATTCGGGCTTGTCGGTCAGGTCCAGCCGCAGGTCGGACTCCTGCCCGCACAGGCGCAGGAGGAACCACACCTGCTTCTGGCCGATGCAGACCAGGCGATCGTTGCGGCGGATGGCCCGCTGCGGCAGGCGGTAGCGAAGCCAGCCCGGCGTGGCGCCGAGGACTTCGACGTGCTCCGGAAGCAGCCCGGTCTCCTCGCGGAGCTCCCGATACATGGCCTCCAGCGGCGTCTCGTCGCTGTTCATCCCGCCTTGCGGGAACTGCCAGCCATCGCGATGCACGCGGCGCGCCCAGAACACGCGTCCGTCCGGGTGCATCAGGACGATGCCGACATTGGGTCGGTAGCCGTCCGGATCGATCACGATGCGGACTCCTGAATTCACTGTCCCCGACTCTGCCACGCCCTCGCCCGCGACGACAACCCGGTCGCGGACGATTGACGGACACCCCTTCGGCATGAATAATTCGCGGTTCTCCGCGGGGCTATGTAGCTCAGCCGGTTAGAGCACAGCACTCATAATGCTGGGGTCGGTGGTTCGAGTCCACCCATAGCCACCATCCGCGAGAGACAGGGCGAGTCGACGTTACACGACTCCGCCCGCCCCACTAACCCTGCGATTCCGCGGGGTTTTTTGTTTCTGGGCACGGCGCGCATCGCGCTTGGCAGCATGCCCTGATCGCCTGCGCAGGGCGTGACCAGGCAGCCCCGGTCCGCGAACCTACCGAACGCCCGCCAGGCCGCGGCGCGACTTGCGTCGGGCCACGATGCACTGCCCCACGATGGCCGTGACCAGGATCGCCGCATTGGTGGCGACGAACACGCGATTCCCGACCATCAGGCTGTAGGCGATGAAGCCGACCGACGCCACGCACTGGCCCAGGAAGAGCCAGCGCGAGACGCCCTTGGCGTCCGGATCGCGCGCCATGGTGATCACCTGGCGCACCAGCGTCGCCAGCAGCACGATCGACGCGAACCATCCGATCACGTCGGGATTCATGCCGTGCTCCCTTCGCGTCCGGCAGCCGCGCGTGCGATCAGCCCAGCGCCTCGAACCCGTGCTTCAGCCGGCTCATCTCGTCGTGGCCCTGCTTCACCGAGGCGTAGGCCTTGTCGATCGCATCGCGCGCCGCCGGCGAAAGCTCGAGGTCCTTGAGCGCCTCTTCGTACTTGTTCTTGATGTGGTCCTCGCCGCGCTCGACTTCCTTCACCACCGCGTCGTCGCCCTTCGACAGCGATGCACGCAGATCGACGAACACGCGGTGTGCCGACGCCAGCACGGTGCCGTCGTCCTCCGGCTTGCCGCCCTGCGAGACCACGAACGCCTGCAACGCCGCGACGGACGCCTGACGTTCGCTTGCACGACGCTCGAAAGCCGCGCGAAGGGCCGGGTTCTGCGCTTCGCTCGCCGCTTCGCGGTAGCCGTGGACGCTGTCGATCGTGGTTTCGATGAGGCTGTTTACGACGCGCAGTTCATGTTCGGAATGGGCCATGGCGATGTTCCTGTCGTGATGTGAGATGGACCGATGATCCGTGCGCCGCGGCGACGAATTCGTGAACGGGAACGCGCGATGCCGGTTCATTTCGTGTCGCCGATTGACTGTTAAGAGCACGCACAAGCGGTTCTCACGTTCGCGTCACGAGTCTTCACGGAGTCTTGAAATCCAGAGGTTTTTCGATAGCGGACGCCATATGAACCACAACGGTCGACTCATCCTGATCGTCGAGGACCATCTCTCCATCGCGGAGATGCTCGGCGGTTATTTCGAGGCGGGCGGATACGAAGTCGATTACGCCCGCGACGGCGCCGAAGCCCTCCGGCTCTCGGCAAACAATCCGTACGACGCGATCCTGCTGGACCGGAACCTGCCTCGCATCGATGGCGTGGAGGTGTGCAGGCGCATCCGCCAGGAGCAGCGCCGCGCCACGCCCATCCTGATGCTGACCGCGCGCGACACGGTGCAGGATCGCGTCGAGGGGCTCGAGGCCGGCGCGGACGACTACCTCACCAAGCCGTTCTCGATCGAGGAACTGGAAGCGCGCCTGCGCGGGCTGATGCGCCGCTCGCGCAAGACCGCCGGCGAGCCGATCCGCGTTGGCGACCTCGTGCTGGATCCGCATGCGATGACCGCCGAACGCGGCGGCACGACCATCCACCTGACGCCGATCGGTTTCCAGATCCTGCACCTGCTCATGCGCGAGGCGCCGCGCGTGGTCAGCCGCGAGGAAATCCAGCGCGAGGTATGGCGCGACGAACCGCCGGATTCGGATTCGCTGCGCAGCCACCTGTACATCCTGCGCAAGGCCATCGATCGCGGGCACGACACGCCGCTGCTGCAGACGATCCCGGGGATGGGCTTCCGCATCGGCGAGCATCCGTCCGCGTTCACCGCTTCGCGGAACCAGCGCGAGGCGGTCGCGGCGCGAAACTGAGCGCGAGGCGCCCGACGCGGTCAATCCGAATCGGGTAGTCTGGGTGACCTAGAACGCGCAGGAAGCGCCCGATGTCGCTTGAGCGCGTACGCTCCCAACTTCGCCATGCGACCGCTTCCGCGCATCGACGCGTCGACGCGCTGCTTCCCGACGGGGTTTCGCTGCATCGCGATTACGCGGCGTACCTCCGGGCGATGCATCGCTTTGTCGCCACCAGCACACTGCCGACCGGCGCCCGCGAGCGCTATCTGCCGCTGCTTTCCGACGACCTGCGTACGCTCGGCATCGCCAGCGACGCGACACCTGTGGAAAGCGAACCCCAGGATCGTTACGAGCGCCTGGGCTGGGCCTACGTGTTCGAGGGCTCTTCGCTCGGCGCGCGCGTGCTGCTGCGCCAGGCGAGGACGCTCGGATTCGACGACCGGGCCGGCGCGCGCTACCTGAACGAACACGCGTCCTCCAGCGCCTGGCCGGACCTGCTCCGCCAACTGGAGGATTCCTCACCCGACGCCGGCGAGTTCGACCGCCTGGTCGCCGCGAGCCACCGCGCCTTCGCCGCCGTCGAGGCCGCATTGGTCGATGCATTGCGCATCGAAAAGGACCGTCCATGAACATCGCCAACGCCACCGAGGCCGAGATCTGTGCGCGCGAGCCGATCCACCTGTCCGGTGCGATCCAGCCGCACGGCTATCTGGTGAGCTGCAGCTGGCCGGATTGGACGGTGCGCCATGTATCGGCCAACGTGACCGATCTGTTCGACGAAGCGCCGGCGGCGCTGCTCGGCACTTCGCTGCGCGAGCACATGGACGAAAGCATCCTGGAAGCCATCGCCGATGCGCTGCGCTTCATCGAGCCGGGGCTGGCCGCGCAGCGCGTGGCGACCACGAACATCGGCGGGCACGGCACGCTGTGCGATATCAGCACGCACCTGCACCAGGGGCTGGTGCACATCGAAATCGAACCGCAATTGGCCGGCGCCGATGGCGCGACGTCGCTCACCGCGAACGCGATGATCGGGCGCGTCGCGCCGCTGGATCCGGGGCCGGCGTTCTTCGACCAGGTCGCCGCGCTTGTGCGCGAGCTCACCGGATACGACCGGGTGATGGTCTACCGCTTCCGGGCCGACGATGCGGGCGAAGTCATCGCCGAGGACCTCGCCGACGACCTTGAGCCTTACCGGGGCCTGCGTTATCCGGCGTCGGACATTCCCGCGCAGGCGCGCCATCTGTACCTGATGAACCGGCTGCGCGTGATTCCCGACGCGGGCTACGTGCCCGTTCCGATCGAACCGCAACGTCATGCCGGCGGCGCGGCACTGGACCTGTCGCACCACGCGCTGCGCAGCGTCTCGCCGGTGCACCTGGAGTACCTGCGCAACATGGGCGTGGGCGCATCGATGTCGATTTCCATCGTCAGCGGCGGGCGACTGTGGGGCCTGATCGCGTGCCACCATCGCGCGCCCAGGCGGGTGCCGCCGGGCGTTCGCGCCACAGCAGACCTGTTCGGCATGTATGTGTCGATGCGCGTGGCCGCATACGAACAGGCCACCGCGATGGCGTTGTACGACCAGAGCCAACAGCTCGGCGACGTGCTGCGTGAGGCCACGCACAAGGGTCGCGCACTTGCCGACGTGCTGCCGACGTACCTGCGCGTAATCGTGAAACTGCTGGACGCGGACGGCGCGACGATGGTGCTCGGCAACCGTCAGATGAGCATCGGCACGGTGCCCGGCGGCGAGTCGTTTTCGGAACTGTGCGCATGGGGCGCCGCGCGCGCCGGCGCCGTGGCGTACACCCACCAGCGGGCCGACTGGCGCAGCCAGGAACGACCCGCCGATGGACTGGCCGGCGTGCTGTCCATGGCCTTCGGACGCGAGGGCGATGGCGTGTACTGCTTCCGCAAGGAACAGGTCGAAGAAGTCACCTGGGCCGGTCATCCGCACAAGGCCACGGCGCCGACCGACGATGGACGCCGCATTGCGCCGCGCCGCAGCTTCGCCGCGTGGCGGGAAACCGTGCGCGGGCAGAGCGTGCAATGGAGCGACAGCGACCGCCGCATCGCCGAACGCCTGTACGACATCCTGATCGACCTGCATCGCCGCAGCACCGTGAACGCGGAGGAGCAAATCGCGCTTCGCCTGCGGCAGCACGTCCGCGGCGAAAGCGAGCGGCTGTCGCGCCTGGCGGCGATCCTCGGCGACATGCAACATCTGGACGACGACCAGACGCGGCGACTCGCCGAGCGTATCGGCGAACTGGAGCAACATCTGCATCGCATCACGGGCACGGCCGAACACCGCCACATCGCCGCGCGCTCCGGCGCTTGAAGACATCGCTTCCGAAAATCCATCAAGTCCGTTCATCCTGAATGAGCGCGCGTTAGCGCATTCGTCACGACGGGTTCACACGACATTTCCGGAAATGTGCCGGCGATGAAGTCCGCCCCGGGCGGGCACGGTACGTCGCACGCATCGCATCACGCACCATCGGGCAATGGAATTGTCGGGAGGGACGATGTCGAACAGTTCATCGGACAGGCGGCGTCGCGACCACCCCGCGCGCGTTGCACGATTGCGCTCCTCCACGCGCACGCCGTCTTCGCCAACGCACATACACCCAGGCACTGCGGGCCGTTGTCGGCGGTGACGCACCCTCCGGCGCAGCGCGCCATGCGGCTCACGTTCGCATCGCCACGTCGAGGAGTCACCATGCGCGCTCGTCGCTCCGTTGGCATTGCTCGCCGATGCACGCGTGCCGCGACGCACGCTCCCGACGCGGAACGCGATTGCACCCCCATAACTCCACCAACCCGACGATTCGTCGCTGACTTTTTCTGACCTCTCCGCATTCATCTTTCCTGTCACCATCCCTCGCCCACCACGTCGTTCGTGCGTCGTACAGGACGACTTCGCAAGCGGAGTGCTCATGCGTATCCATACGTTGGTGTTAGGTGTAGTGATGGGATGTTCGGTGATGTCGTCGGTGGCATCCCAGGAGACGCCCGCCGCGCGGGCCTCTTCCACGGCGACGGCCGCCCACATCGACGCGCGTCCGTTTCCGCGCGAGTTCACGCAGGCCGGCACCCGCTTCAGCGTCCACCAGCCGCAGTACGACCGCTGGAAAGACAACCAGCTGGACGGGCGATTCGCGATGGCGGTCCATACCGGCACGCACAGCGGCGCGGACGGAAAGTCCGAGGCCACCGCCGATTACGGCGTCGTGACGTTCCAGGCGCGCACGCAGATCGACAAGGACGCACGCGCGGTCGTGCTCAGCGCCCTCCAGCTCACCGGTGCGAGCTTCCCCACCGCGACCGCGAAGCAGGCGCAGTACCTCGAACTGGCACGCGCGCAGCTCAAGCAGACGTCCACCCTCACCGTCTCCCTCGACCAGCTCGAATCCGCGCTGGCCATTGCCGCCGTCGACGCGAGCGCGCCGGCCTCGCTGCCGGTCCGCAACGATCCGCCCGAGATCCTGTTCACCACGCAGGCGGCGGTGCTGATCCTCGTCGACGGCGCACCGGCGCTGAAGCCCAGCGGCGTGGCGGGCGTGCAGCGCGTGATCAACAGCCGCTCGCTCCTGCTCCAGCAGGCGGGGCAGTACTACACCTACCTCGGTGGCCATTGGGCGAGGGCGGCATCGCTCGACGGCCCATGGACGCCAGCGCCCACCGTCGATGCGAAGCTCACGCAGGCGATGCAGCAGGCGGTCGCGTCGAAACAGGTCGATACGCTCGACAAGCCGCCGCAGGCGCTGGCCGAGGCGTTCGCGAACGGCGCCATGCCGCAACTGTACGTGCGAACGCATCCGGCGGAACTGATCACGGTGCAGGGCGAGCCGCAGTTCGCCGCGGTGCCGGGCACGAAACTCAGTTACATCGCGAACACCGGCGCCGACGTGTTCGTCGACGCGGCTGCGGGCAATGCGTGGTACGTGCTGGTATCGGGGCGCTGGTTCACCGCACCCGGCAGCAAGGGGCCGTGGTCCTACGTCGCGCCCGCGCGCCTGCCGTCGGACTTCGCGAAGATCCCGCCGGACAGCCCGAAGAGCGGCGTGCTTGCGTCGATTCCCGGCACACCGGAGTCGAAGGAAGCGCTGATCGCGAACGACATTCCCCAGACCGCGACGGTGAACAAGGCGCAGGCCAGGCTCACCGTCACCTACGACGGCGCGCCGCAGTTCGCGAACATCGAAGGCACCGCGCTGCAGTACGCGCGCAACACGCCGGTGCCGGTGATCCGCGTCGCCGGCGATCGTTACTACGCCGTGGACAAGGGCATCTGGTTCACCGCTTCCTCGCCGACGGGGCCGTGGACCGTGGCCACCCGCGTTCCCGCGGAGATCTACGCGATCCCGACGAGCTCGCCGCTGCACTACGTCACCTACGTGCGCGTGTACGGAAGCGACGGAGACGACGTGTACGTCGGCTATACGCCGGGCTATTACGGCACGGTGGTGACCGACAACGTCGTCGTGTACGGCACCGGCTACGCATGCACGCCGTGGGTCGGCGCGTACTGGTACGGCTGCCCGGCGACTTACGGCATGGGCGCCTACTTCGGATGGAATCCGTGGGTCGGCTGGAGCTTCGGCTGGGGTTGGGGCTGGTACGACGGCTGGTATGGCCCGTACAGCCCGTGGTGGGGGCCGTGGTACGGGCCGGCCTACCCCTACGGCTGGTGGGGCGGCGGCGCTGCGGCGTGGAACGTCTACGGCCATTGGGGCAATGCCGCGGTGCGCGGTACCGCCGCGGCGTGGGCCGATCCGTGGACCGGGAACGTCGGTCGTGGCGCACGTGGCGGCTATTACAACGAAGCCACCGGCGGGCGCGGCGTCGGCCGCGCAGGCGTGAATACCAATGTCTACACCGGCACCACCACCGCGGGCGCGCAGGGCATCCGGTACAACCCGGACACCGGTCGCGTCGTGGCGGGCGGAACCGCGGCAGCGGTGAATCCGTACACGGGCCAGGCCGCGCGCGCCGGCGAACGCACCGTGGTGAACACCAACACCGGCCGCGTGACGCAGGCCGCGGGCGGTGCGGCGATCGGTCCGAACGGCGCGGGCGCTGCCGGCGCCTTCGACACGCAAGGCCCGAACGGCGGCGATGCGCGCGGTGCGGGCGGGTTCCACTACAACGCTGACACCGGCACGTTGAACCGCGGCGGCGTGGTCGAGGTGAACGATAACGTCTATGCCGGTCGCGACGGCAACGTCTACCGGCACGACGAGAACGGCTGGACGCAGGTCGATCGCCCCGACCGATCGCAGAACCTCTCCGGCCAGACAAGGCAGAACGCAGGCCCGGGCGCGCCCGATGGCGATCGCATCGCACGCGAACGCGGCGACGAGCGCATCCGTGGCGATGCGGGCTCAGTCAATCCCGCCGCGTTCCAACGGCAGGGCGGTGCCATGGAGCGCACCGGTGGCGGGTTCGAACGTAGTGGGGGCATGCAACGCCCCGCCGGTGGCATGCAGCGGCCGGTGGGCGGATTCCGACCCGGCCTGGGTGGCGGCGGTTTTCGCGGCGGCGGCTTCCGCCGTCGCTGATCCGTCGCTGATCCATCGCCATTCCGCGCTGCAGCTTCGTCCTGCTTCGGAGACAGACCCCCATGAACACCCGTTACCTGCTGACTACCGCCATCGCGCTGGGTTTGAGCGCAACGATGCCTTCGGCCTTTGCGACCGAAGGCGGCCTGGGCCGCACCATCACCGGCACGAACGTGCAGTCCTTCGCCGGCGTCGTGCCGCCCACGCCCGGCTTCAACGCCGCCGTCGGCTATGTCCATTACTCCGGGGAAATCGGCGCTTCGCGCGAAGTGCCCGTGAACAACCTGCTGACGCTCGGCATGGACGCAACCTTCGACATGCTCAGCGTCACCGGCCTGTACGTCTGGGACACGGGCGAAAGCCGCTGGAACTTCGCGTCGCTGGCCGCGTTGCCGTTCGCGACGGTCGAGGTGAACGCCAACGTGGCGCTCGGACCGCGCAGCGGACAGGTGACGGACAAGGCCGACTGGGACGTGTTCGATCCGTTCTTCGTGCCGGTGATCGCCGGCTACCACTTCGATCAGACGCACCACATGACGTTGGCGTTGTACGTCTACACCGACTGGGGCGACTACGACCCCAATCGCCTGGCGAACCTGAGCCTCAACACCTGGACCTATTCGCCCACCATCGGCTACACGCAGCTGACGCAGCAGGGCACGCTGGAGTTCACCACCGTCGCCGCGGTCGATTTCTACACGAAGAACGACGCCACCGATTACCAGAACGGCGCCGTGTTCCGCCTCGATGCGCAACTGATGAAGCGGTTCGCCAGCGGCTGGGGCGTGGGCGGCATCGGTGGCTGGATCCAGCAACTGGAGGACGATGAAGGCCCGCTCGCCGACCGGCTCGACGGCTTCAAGGGCCACTCGTTCGCGCTCGGGCCCACCGTCGACTACACGAAGAAATGGGACGGCGGAGAGGTCGTGTTCGCCGCCCGTTGGCTCAAGGAGTTCGACGTGAAGCGGCGCGTGAAGGGCGATCCGCTGATGGTCACGGCGACCGTCGCCTTCTGATCCGGAGAGGGAGGTTCGAACATGCACCTGCGCCTGCTTTCCGTGTTCGTTATGACGGCCCTGGCGGCGCCGGTGGCTTCCGCCGCGGAGGAAAGCGCCGACGAACTGGCGAAGAAACTGTCGAACCCCGTCGCTTCGATGATCAGCATCCCGCTGCAGTACAACGCCGATTTCGGCTACGGAAGCGAGGACGGGACGAAGCAGACGCTGAACGTCCAGCCGGTGATCCCGGCGTCGATCTCGCAGGACTGGAACCTGATCACGCGCGTGATCGCGCCGGTGATCTACCAGGAGGACATCGCCGGCAGCTCCGGAAGCCAGTTCGGACTCGGCAACATCACGCCCACGTTCTTCTTCTCGCCCAAGCAACCCACCGCCGGCGGCGTGACGTGGGGCGCGGGCCCGGTGCTCCTGCTGCCCACGGCCAGCGACGACCTGCTCGGCGTCGACGAATGGGGCGCCGGGCCAAGCGTGCTCGTGCTGCGGCAGGGCAGGCACTGGACGGTCGGTGCGCTCGCCAACCACATCTGGTCCTTCGGCGGCTCGGCGAACGATCCGGACATCAGCAATACGTTCCTGCAGCCGTTCTTCGCGCGCCAGTTCGCCGGCGGCCGCACGCTCACCTTCAACTCCGAATCCACCTACGACTGGGAAAACCAGCAGTGGACCGTGCCGATCAACGTCGTCTACTCGAAGGTGACGCGCATCGGCGGGCAGTCGCTGAGTTTCGGCGGAGGCGTCCGCGCGTACCTGGACGCGCCGCGCGGCGGACCCGACTGGGGCGTGCGTCTGCTCGTGACGTTCCTGGTGCCGGAGCGCTGATGCGCCGCGTCGCCGCCACGTGCGCGCTGCTTCTCGGGGGCGCAACCAGCGTCGGCACCGCCGACGCGCAGATGCAGGCGGCAGACGCGAGCGCGTCGCCTGCGTCCGAGCAAGCCCGCGAAAAGCCCGGCCTGCGCGCGTTGCTCCACGATCCGAAGGACGGCAAATTCGACATGTCGCGCTGGCTGCTGGATCGAAAGGGGTTCCTGCCCGTGCCGATCATCGTCAGCGATCCGGCCGTCGGCTATGGCGGCGGCCTGGCCGCACTGTTCTTCCACCGGCCCGCAGGCGCGGCGACGACGCGCACCACCGCCGATGGTCGGCAGCAACTCGTGCCGCCCAACATCTTCGGCGGCATGGCCATGAAGACCGAGAACGGTACGCATGCCTACGGCGGCGGCGCGATGCTGCACTTCAAGGACGATCGCTGGCGTTACACCGGCGGCATCGCGAAGACCTCGATCAACCTGGACTTCTACACGCCCGGCCGCTTCACCGAACCTCTTGCGATCGGCTACAACGCCGAGGGCGTGGTCGCACTGCAGAAGGTCGCGCGCCGACTCGGCGACGAGAACCTGTTCCTCGGCGTGTCGTGGACCTACATGGACCTGGACCTGAGCTTCGACGTGGACGAGGACGCGCAGCGCTTCACGCCCAAGGAGCGGGCGCAGACCACGTCCGGCCTGGGCGCGTACCTGCAGTACGACCAGCGCGACAACCCGTTCACGCCCAACAGCGGCTGGCTGGGGCAGATCGACGCCAACTTCTACGACGACGCGTTCGGCAGCGACACGACGTTCCAGAGCTACCGCTCGCACGTGTTCGCTTACCTGCCCATCGGCGGCGAGCGCTTCGTGCTGGGCGGCCGCGCCGATGTGCGCTGGGCGAACGGCGACATTCCGTTCTACCGGCTGCCCTTCATCGACCTGCGCGGCGTCGGCTCGGCGCGCTACGCCGACACGCGTGCCGCCACGCTGGAAACCGAACTGCGCTGGAACGCCACGCCGCGCTGGGCGCTCATCGGCTTCGTCGGCGCGGGCCGCACGTGGGGCCGGCACAACGGATTCGACGAAGCGCCGAGCCAGGTCGCGAAAGGAGCCGGCGTCCGCTACAAGATCGCGAGCGCGCTCGGCCTGTACACCGGCGTCGATTACGCCTGGGGACCGGAAGACGAAACCTTCTACGTGCAGGTCGGCAGCGCCTGGCGCTGAGCGCACCCGTCACTCCGCGGGCGGCGCCTCGCCGCGTTCTCCATGGGGCTGTCGCTGGCGGTGTGCCTTCCGCGCCGCTTCGCGCACCGCCGAGCCGCGCCGCCTCGATTCGCTGTGTTCGCGTGCCAGCCGCGCAAGGTCCTCGTAGCGCTTGCGCAGGCGATCGAGCTCCGCCTGATCCAGTTCCTCCAGGTCGAGCAGCGCGTTTTCCGCCATGCGCGAGGCGCGGATGAGTTCGTCCAGCTTGATCTGCATCGCCTCGGTGTCGCGGTTCTGCGTGTTCTGGATCAGGAACACCATCAGGAACGTGATGATGGTCGTGCCGGTGTTGATCACCAGCTGCCACGTATCGCTGAAGCCGAACAGCGGGCCGCTCACCAGCCACGCCACCACGACCAGTACCGCCAGCCCGAAGCACGAGGCGTTTCCGGTCCAGCGCGCGGCGCCCTTGGCGAACTTGCTGTGCCAGTCCATACGCCATGTCGTGGCGCGGCCCATCGCCGCGACAAGACCATCCGCCGCGGCAGGGAAAATCCACGTGAACAGCGGTTTCGTGACCGCTGCACGGCCGGTCGCACCATCACGCGGCGTTACCCGGGCGCGGTCGTATCGTCGATGCAACACGCACACCGATCGCCGGGAGCCTTGCCATGTCTCAGGACCGTAAAGACCCGCCGCTGCAGGACGACGCGAAGACGCCGAACAAGCCCGAAGACGCACGCGAGCGCGAGAAGCGCAAGCAGCACGAGAGCGAAAACCAGGACCATGCGCTGGAGGAAACCTTCCCGGCCAGCGATCCGGTGTCGCCGTTCGTGCCCGCCAAGGCGCCGGACTGACCGCACGATGGCGGCCGGCGGAGCCTGGACCTCCACCGCAGCGGACATGCGACGCGCACGCTGCGCGGATCGCGCCGGCTGCGTCGTCGAACTGGTGCGGCGCGAGCGGCGCACCGAACATGAAGCGGCCACCGGCCGCTGGGTCGGCGAGCGCGCCGCCGCGCTGCTCGGTTTCGGCTACGGCGGCGTGCACGCGCCCGGCGCGCATTACCCTGCACCGCCCTTCTTCGTGCCGGACACCACGTTGCTCGCGTCGGAGGCCGAGGAACTCGGGATCACGGGACCGCAACACCTGCTGGGCGGCGTCGTGCCGCACGCGTTCGTGGGAACGAAGACCATCACGCATCCCCTCGTCGACGGTGCGCGCGCGAAACCCGAAGGCTGGTGCGACGCCCTGGGGCGTGCGCTCGAGGACGTGACCCTGCCGGGCTTCGCGGCGTTCAGCGTGGACGACGTGGGGCGTGCCGCGCGCTCGCTGTTCGAGCAGGGACTGCCGGCGCGGATCAAGCGCGCCGACGGAATCGGCGGACTCGGGCAATCCGTCGCGACCGAGCGCAAGTCCCTCGACGCCGCGCTCGCGCATCTGGATCCGGAGTCGATCGCGCAGGTCGGCGCCGTCGTCGAACTCAATCTCAAGCCGGTGAAGACCTACAGCGTCGGCACCGTGGCCCTCGGACCGCACCGCATCGCCTACCTGGGCATGCAACGGCTCACGCGCAACCGGTCCGAACGGCCGGTGTACGGCGGTTCATCGCTCGCGTGCATCCGCGGGGACCTCGGCGATCTGCTGGCGACGCTGGACGACGAAGCGGAACGCCGCGTCCTGCGCTGCGCGATCCGCTACGACGCGGAAGTCTCGCGTGCCTATCCATCGTTCTTCGCGTCGCGACGAAACTACGACGTGGCGCTCGGCGTGGACCCGTCCGGCATGCCGCGCACCGGTGTGCTCGAGCAGTCCTGGCGCGTGGGCGGGGCGACTCCGGCGGAGATCCTCGCGCTGGAGGCGATGCATCGCGACCCGCTGCTGGCCCACGTGAATGTGTCGACGCACGAACTGCACGAGTGCGTCGATCCGCCGCTGGGCGCGCAGGTCTCCTTCCGTGGCGACGATCCGCACGTGGGTCCGATGACGAAGTACGCCATGCTCGACGCGCAGGGCGATGCGCATGGACGTTAGCCTCCAGACCATCGAACTGGCGGTCGAGCAGGAACGCATCAGCGGGACCGTGCTTTCGCCGCCGTCGAGGTTGCCGGGCGTGTTGTTCGTACACGGCTGGGGCGGCAGCCAGGAGCACGACCTGGTGCGCGCGCGCGAGGCCGCCGGCATCGGCTGCGTGTGCCTCACGTTCGATCTGCGCGGCCACGAGCGCACCGCGCGGCATTGGGAGAAGGTCAATCGTCCGCAGAACCTCGCCGACCTGCTCGCCGCCTACGATTGGCTGGCCGCGCGGCCGAACGTCGATCCGGATGCGATCGCGGTCGTCGGGATCAGTTACGGAGGCTACCTGGCGGCGCTGATGACCGCGCAGCGCCCGGTGCGCTGGCTCGCGCTGCGCTCGCCGGCCATCTACCGCGACGAGGGGTGGGAGCGGCCGAAGCTGCAGCTGCACATCGACACCGACCTGGTGGCGTATCGGCAGCGTCGCATCGACTGGCAGGAGAACGCCGTGCTGCGCGCATGCGCGGACTATCGCGGGCACGCGCTGCTGGTCGCGGCCGAACACGATACCGTCGTACCGCATCCGGTGATCGACAATTACGCGAACGCGCTCCACAACACGCGTTCGCTGACGCGGCGCGTGATCGAAGGCGCCGACCACGCGTTCTCGCAGAAAGCGGCGCAGAAGGCGTACCAGACGATCCTGATCAAGTGGCTCGCGGAAATGATCATGGGTGCGCGCGAAGAAGCGGCGCTGGCGCGGTTGCGGGAGCGCAAGGTCGCGGAGTCGGAGTAGCGCGGCGAAAGCCGGACACGGCGGCGGCGTCCGGGCACTGCGTTCCCGGCAACGATGTCATCGTCAGCCCGCGAAGGCGACCGCGCGCGCCAGCGACGCACGCGCGGGGTGGCTCACCCGTACGGCCCGCCCATCACCGGCAGCACGATGCCGTTGATGTAGGACGAGCACACCGGCGAAGCCAGGAACACGTACGCCGGCGAGAGCTCTTCCGGTTGCGCGGGCCGGCCCATGTCGCTGGATTCGCCGAACTTCGCGACGTCCTTCGCGGAACGGTCGGCAGGGTTGAGCGGCGTCCACACCGGGCCCGGCGCGACGGCGTTCACCCGGATGCCGCGTTCGAGCAGGTTGCTGGCGAGCGACTTGGTGAAGGCGTGGATTGCCCCCTTCGTCGCCGAGTAATCCAGCAATTGCTTGGAGCCGAACAGTCCCGTTTCCGAACCCGAGTTGATGATGCAGCCGCCGCTCGGCAGATGCCTGAGCGCGGCGCGCGCCATGTGGAAGTAGCCCGCGATATTGGTTTGCAGCGTTTCCTGCAGGTGCTCGTCGGTGAGGTCTTCGAGCGACTGGGTGTGCATCTGGAAGGCCGCGTTGTTGACGAGGATGTCCAGCTTGCCGAACGCCTGCACCGTCGCGGCGACGGCGCCCTCGCAGAACTTCGCGTTTTTGACGTCGCCCGGGACCAGCAGGCACTTGCGGCCTTCCTTCTCCACGGCCGCGCGCGTTTCCTCCGCGTCCTCATGCTCGTTGAGGTAGACGATGGCGACGTCCGCGCCTTCGCGTGCGAACAGCACCGCCACGGCGCGACCGATGCCAGAATCGCCGCCGGTGATGATCGCCACCTTGTCCTGCAGCTTGCCGCTGCCGCGGTAATCCGGTGCGAGATAGCGCGGGCGCGGATCGAGTTCGTGTTCGCGGCCCGGCTTGTCCTGATGCTGTGCCGGCAGCGGATTCTCGGGTTGTTTGCGCGTGCCGGCCTGCACCGGCTTCTTTTCCGATGTCGATTGGCCGGCGTCCTGCTTGCCCGCTTCCTTCGCTTCGACCTGATCCTGGATCGCCTGCTGCTTCGCCGCGGTGCCTTCGGCGTTCGACACCGGCTTCTTCTCTCTCGCCATGTTGCGTTCTCCTTCGACCGGCAACAGAACGCCCGGGTGCGGACACCCGGGCGTCTGTCGCCCGCTCGGCCCCGCAGGACCGTCTGCCCTTGCGTCGTTACTTGTTGCCGCCCTTGGCGACGGTGAGCCCGCTCGCATCGACGCTCTTCACGCCCTTGATGCCCTTGGCGACGGTCACCGCCTTGTCGTGCTTGGCCTTGCTGTCGACGGTGCCCGAGAGTTTCACGACACCGTTGGTGGTATCGACGTCGATTTCCGTGCCGGGCACGTCGGACGTCGCCATCAGGTCGGCCTTCACCTTGGTGGTGATCCAGGTGTCGTTGACCGGCTGCGCGGAATCGCCTTCCTCTTCGGCCTCGGTCTGGGTGCGATCCTGCGCGAAGGCCATCGCCGGCGCGGCGATCATCGCGGCCGCGCCGAAGACGGCGGCGAACAGGGTCGTATTCGTACGGATCTTCATGTCGTGGCTCCGCTGGAGAGGTCCCGACAGCTTTCGGCGCGCGTGCGTATATCCACGTGAAATCCGCGATATCGCGCGTTCCGCGCCGGGCCTTCGTTCACCGATGCGAAACCCGCGTGTACGCGTTCAGCGTGTTGCGCGCGCCAACCGCAGCGCCGCGTCGAGCGCGTCGAGCGAAGTCGCGGCGACGTTCGGTACGACGCCGGTGCGTTCCCAGTTCGTGCGCGTGATCGGATTGACCGGCGAGCCGTCCGAAACGAACACGCTGAAGCCATCGCCGACGTCGATCGTCGCGCCCGGATTGGCCGCGCCTGCGCTGCGCTCGCCCACCACGGTCGCGCGCCCGGCACTCTGCAGGGTGTAGGCGAACGATTCCGCCGCCGAGCCTGTTCCGCCGTCCACCACCACGTACAGCGGAACCTTCGTGCGTGGCGCCGCGTAAGGCACGCGCGGTGCCTCGCTGAGCGCCTGCCCGCGCGTGCGGAAGGTGTTGTAGATGTCCGCACCGGGCGCGACGAACGCGCTGGCGAGATAGCCGACCATGTTCGGCGAGCCGCCGCGGCAGCCGCGCAGGTCGACGATCACCGCGCGCGTGCCGGACAGGCTTGCGAGCGCGGCGTCGATGGCCTCGCGCGCCGGCGCGTCGGCGTCCTCGAACTCGAAGTGCGCGAATTCGCCCAGGCGCAGATGGCCGATGTCGCCGGCCAGCGTTTCGGCCGCCACGATGCCGTGGTTCGCCTGCGGTGATGGACGACGCGAACCCGCGACGTGGGCCGGCATCGCCGCACCGTCGCCGTTCCAGCGCACGCGGAAATGACGGTCGAGCGGTCGCAGCCGTGCCGTGAGCGCGTCCGCCAGCGCCTGCGGCGCCAGCGTGTCGAATGCGCCGCCGGCCGCGTCGCGGCGCAACTCGTCGGCGATGGCCTTCCCGCGCGCGGGGTCGAAGTAGTTCGCGGCTATGGCGTCGGCCACCGCATCGACCCGCTCGCGCGGGACCGGTGCGGCGTGCGCGGCGGACGCCGGAAGGACGAAAGCCGTCAGGCACAGGAGGGCGACGGCGCGGAGCAGCTTCGGCATGGCGGAAATCCCCTGGGGTTTTCCTACTGGATGCCGCCGGCGCCGGGAGCGTCGCACCGCCGCGCGACGGGCCGGCGGTACACTGCGCGCATGAAAATCTTCAAGGCGTTCACGCTCGAAGCCGCGCACCGGCTGCCCCACGTCCCCGAGGGCCACAAGTGCGCGCGCCTGCACGGGCACAGTTTCCGCATCGAGATCCACGTCGAGGGCGAGATCGACCCGCACCTTGGCTGGGTCATGGATTTCGCCGATCTCAAGGCGGCATTCAAGCCGCTCTACGACCGGCTCGACCACCACTACCTCAACGACATCGAGGGCCTGGAGAATCCCACCAGCGAAGTGCTGGCGAAATGGATCTGGGACCGCCTCAAGCCGTCACTGCCGCTGCTGTCGGAAGTGGTGGTGCACGAGACCTGCACGTCCGGCTGCCATTACAAGGCGTGAGCGCGCGGACGCGCGTGCGTCCGCCTTATTCCACCTGCGGCCGCAGCAGCGAACCGAAGGTGAGATACCACGAGCTTTCGCCTTCGTCGTTGCCGCCGTAGGCCAGGAACATCGGACCCAGCGGCGTGCTGAAGCCGATGAACAGGCTGCCGGCGAGGATCAGGTCGTCGCCGTCCACCTCGTCCTCGCTCGCCCAGACGTTGCCGGTTTCCAGGCTCGCGCCGACGTACATCGGCAGTGAGAACAGGCGGCTCGTGTTGCCCGTGCGGCGATACATCACCGCGCGCGCGAGCGCGGTCTGCGTGCCGAACAGCGCGCGTTCGTCGAAGCCGGACAGGTTGAGGAAGCCGCCGAGGAATCCCTGCGTCTGGAAGAAGCTGTCGTTCTCCAGCGCGCTGCTCAGGTGCGCGCCGAGCAGCAGGTGATAGCGTCCCCACGCCTGCGCCCAGTCCGCGGTGAGGCGCGCGACGTCGCCTTCGACGTTCGCGCCGCCGATGTCGTGGTAGGTCTCCAGGTCGGCGCTCACGCGCAGGCCGCGCGTGGGGAAGTTGATGTTGTCCAGCGTGTCCCAGGTCGCGTTGTAGAACACGCCCGCGTACTTCTCCTGGCTGCTGGTGAAATCGCCGGGATTGCCGATCAGCAGATCGCCGCGATCGCGCCCGGCGACCAGCTCGGCGCTGATCCGCCATTCCGGTTGCGGCGTGTAGCCCGCTTCCAGCGCCACCTGGCGACGATTGACGCGGTACTCGGCCAGTTGCGCGTCGTCCAGCCACAGCGGGAAGGATTCGTTGCGCAGTTCCAGCGACGGCTTCACGTAGAACGCGCCGGTGTCGCCGAACGGCTGGTAGAACTCCGACAACCAGCCGGTGATCCGTCCCAGCCGCAGCACGTTGCGCCACTCGGCGCCGAGCGTGTTGACGTCGTTGAACGTCAGCTCGGCCGAAACCATGTAGTTGTTGCGGCCGTTGAAGTTGTCGTCCAGCTGGAAACCGAGCTTGCCGAACGCCGACCACGGTTTTTCCGCCGGGATGATCTGCAGGCCGCGCACGCCGTCGCGTTCGACCAGTCGGTAGTCGATCTGCTGGAAGCGACCGTCGCCGTAGGCGGTCCCGATGGTCTTTTCCAGACGCTCCGCATCGAACGGCTGGTCGAGGTTCGAGGCCACCGCGCGCTCCACTTCGCGCGTGGCCGACGGCGAGCGGCCATCGACGACGTCGAGGAACGCCACCAGCTTCGGATCGAAATCGCGCTTGCGCTGGCGGTCGCGGTACGCCGCGTAGGTCGCCTCGTCCACGGCCAGCGCGCGCAGCCGCGGCAGCGCCGCTTCGGCCGCGCGTTCGCCGATCGCGATGGCCTCGGCGCCGCGGTTGAATTCCGCCGCGGTGATGTCCCCCAGCTCCGGACGGATGAGCACGTCGTCCGGTCGCAGCGTCGCGAGCGTCGCCTCGGTCTTCTCGGTCATCAGCGCCGAGATCATCTGGTCCATGATCACCAGCGGATTGGTCAGCGCGTCTTCCTTGTGCAGCGGCGATCCGACATCCACCACGATCAGGCGATCGGCCCCCATGTCGCGCACGACGTCGACGGGCACGTTGTCCACCATGCCGCCGTCCACCAGCAGGCGATCGCCCACGCGCACCGGCGCGAAGGCGCCCGGCACCGACATGCTCGAGCGGATCGCCAGCGCGAGGTCGCCGTCGTCGAAGACCACCTTGTCGCCGGTGATGATGTCGGCCGCGACGGCGCGGAACGGGATCGGCAACCGGTCGAAGTCCTCCACGTCCCAGGTCGAGATGGTCAGCCGGCGCATCAGCATCAGCAGCTTCTGCCCCTGCACGATGCCCACCGGCAGCGCGACGCGGCCGTCGACGTAGCCGATCTCCAGGTCGAGCAGGTACCGGAAGTCGGCGTCCTTGCGACGCATCGGCTGGCCGGGACGCGGCGGGTCGTCGACGAACATGTCGGCCCAGTCGATCGTGTCGATCAGGTGCTCCATCTCCTGCGGCGTGTAACCGGTGGCGTAGAGCCCACCGACGATCGAGCCCATGCTGGTGCCGGCGACCTTGCAGACCGGGATGCGTTCGCGCTCGAGCACCTTGAGGACGCCCACGTGGGCCGAGCCGCGTGCGCCGCCGCCGCCCAGGACGAGCCCGACGCACGGAGGCGAGGCGGATGCCACGGGCGCCTGCGCCATGGCCGCCGGCGCAACCGGTCCCACCAGGAGGGCGGCGAGCAGCGCCAGACGGGCCAGCGGCCCCCGACGGGAGGGCTTCGGGGAGCGGGGGGCCTGCATCATCGTCCGGTCATCCTGGTAGGCGATCTTGCGCCGGCAGAGCGCGTTGCAGCGCGATTCTGCCATCGGACTTCAACTGGCCCAATGGGACGTGAGTCCCGGATGCCTCGGTTGTTGCATTGCAACAAAATCGGATCTATGCTGCACCGCACAATCCAACTTCCTCCCCCGGATTGCCAGGAGACCACCATGTACCAGCCGTTCAACGAACAGTTCGCCGCCGCGACGCGTCAGTTCGCGGACACGGCCGCACAGGTCAACCGCCTGGCCCTCGACAACGCCGAGGCCGTTTTCGGCCTGCAGCTTTCGGCGATCGAGGACCGCGTGAACGCCACCTTCGCCTTCCTCGGCGAAGCGGCGGAAGTGCGCGATTTCGACGGTCTGAAGAACCTGTGGCCGAAGGGCACGCAGGTCGCGCGCGAGAACTTCGAGCGCGGCGTCGCCACTGGCCAGGAAGTGTTCGGCCGCACCATGAAGACGCAGGGCGCAATCTCCGAACTGGCCAAGTCGCAGTTCGAAGCCGCTGCGCGCGGCGTGCAGGGCGAGGTCGAGAAGACCGTGAAGGCCGCTGCAGCCGCCGCGCCGAAGGCCGCCAGCGTCAAGTAAGCGACCGCACCGAGCCCCCTCTCTCCTTTCGCTTTCCTTTTCCAACGCCTCCGCCAACCCCTCCCGGCGGAATGGAACCCGGCAGCCCGTGCTGTCGGGTTTTTTCTTTCTGGCTGGGGCTGGCCCGGACGCGCCTGGCGACTGGAATTCGGTGCGAATTTCGTGCATGATTCGCGCACAAACGACCGGAGTTCCCATGAACGCCGTCCTCAAACCCCGGGCCAGCCTTGCCGAAGCCCTGCGCGAACCCGACCAGGTCTACCTCTCGCCCCGCCGCATCGGCGAAGCCCTGGGCCTACAGGTCCAGAGCCTGGCCGAGCGCGCCCGGGTCAGTCGCAATACGCCGACGGCGCGCCCGCAGAACGAACACCTGCAGCAGTACCTGCGCGACGTCGTGCGCGTCATCGCCGCCGCCGAGGACGCGGCCGGAGGCGATCGCACGCGGGCGATCTTCTGGTTCATGAACGATCCGCTGGCCGAGTTCGACTACCTCACCGCCGATGCGCTGGTGCAGGCCGGCAAGGCGCAGGTCGTGATCGACTACATCGAGTCGATCGCCGACGGCGCGACCGGATGATCCTGCGCACGCTGGACGATGGCGACGCGCTGTACCGCGTCATCGTCCCGCGCTGGTCGCACGCGCCAACCTCCGGCGCCGGCGCCGCGCGCAAGGGCGGGCGGTTCAACCGGCCCGGCCTGGAAGCGCTGTACCTGTCGAAGGACGCGATCACCGCGGTGGAGGAATACCGCCAGCACGAGCGCCTCCTGCCGCCCGGCACGCTGGTGACCTTCCTCGTCGGTCCGCTGCCGGTGGTGGATTTCTCCGGCGGTTTCGAAGGCGGGGAATGGGAGCCGATCTGGGCCGAGTACGCATGCAACTGGCGTCGCCTCGCCTTCGACGAACGCAGCGAGCCGCCGAGCTGGGTGCTGGGCGATCTCGCGCTCGATGCCGGTGCGGCCGGCATTCTCTTCCCCTCGTCCGCGCATCCGGGCGGCACGAACCTGGTGCTGTTCAACTCCAGCCAACTGCCCGCGCGAATGCTGCGCGTGCACGATCCGGACCAGCGCCTGCCTGGCGATGCGCGTTCGTGGCTCGACGCGGACGACGCGCGCGATTGATCGCGCTGCACGAATTTTTCCGGCTTCCCGATTCCCGGCCCGCGCTACACGGTAACGCCGCGCGGCATTCCGCTGGCGCCGTGCACCGCACGCATCACAAGGACGGAATCGATGGATCTTCGCAAACCCACCGGCGCCTTCGTCGGCGCTTCATGGTCGGCCATGCTGCTGGGCGTGTGCGCGTTCCTGATGGGACTGTGGAACGCCGCCACCATGACGCTCAGCGAGAAGGGCTACTACTTCGCGGTGCTGATGTACGGACTCTTCGCCGCGGTGTCCATCCAGAAGAGCGTCCGCGACCGCGCCCAGGGCATCCCGGTCACCACCCTGTACTACGGCCTGTCGTGGTTCTCGGTGCTCATGGCGCTGGCGCTGCTCGTCATCGGCCTGTTCAATGCCACCACCCTCACGCTGAGCGAGAAAGGCTTTTACGCCATGGCGTTCGCGCTCAGCCTCTTCGCCGCCATCGCCGTGCAGAAGAACACGCGCGACCTGGCGTCTCTGCGCGATGAGGCCTGATCCGGTCACGCAACGAAAAAGCCCGCCATCCGGCGGGCTTCTTCGTTTCACGTTGCACCCTTGCGACTAGGTCGCCGGGCGGGGCGTCGGCTCCTCGTCGTCCTGCTCGAGCACCGGCTTCTCGTCCATCTTGTCGCCCAGCAGGCGACGCACCGCGACGTAGAACACCGGGATCAGCAGCAGGCCGAGGAAGGTGGCGAAGATCATGCCGCCGATCACGCCCGTGCCGATCGCGTGACGCGAGTTCGCGCCGGCGCCGGAGGAAATGGCGAGCGGGAACACGCCCATGATGAAGGCGAACGACGTCATCAGGATCGGACGGAAGCGCAGGTGCGCCGCCTCGATCGTCGCTTCGCGCAGCGTCTTGCCGGCCTGCCGCTGCTCGATGGCGAACTCCACGATCAGGATCGCGTTCTTGGCCGCCAGGCCAATGACCGTGATCAGGCCGATCTTGAAGTAGATGTCGTTCGGCAGCCCGCGCAGCAGCGAGAACAGCACCGCGCCGAGCGCGCCCAGCGGCACGACCAGCAACACCGCGACCGGCACCGACCAGCTTTCGTACAGCGCCGCCAGGCACAGGAACACGACGAGGATCGACAGCGCGAGCAGCGCCGGCGCCTGGTTGCCCGACAGGATTTCCTGGTACGACTGGCCCGTCCAGTCGTAGCCGAAGCCCTGCGGCAGGTCGTTCTCGACGATGTTCTGCATCGCGGTCATCGCCTCGCCCGAGCTGTGGCCCGGCGCCTGCGAACCGACGATTTCCACCGCGGCGTAACCGTTGTAGCGCGTGAGCGACGGCGATGCGGTGATCCATCGATTACGCACGATGTTCGACAACGGCACCATCGACGCGGCTTCGCCTTCGGCCGGTTGCGTGAGCGGGCTGGGCGTGTAGAAGCGCGCCAGCGACTCCGGCCCGGTGCGGTACGGCGCATCGGCCTGCATGGTCACGCGCTTCACGCGGCCCTGGTCGACGAAGTCGTTGACGTACACCGGCGCCAGCATCAGCTGGATCGCGCTGTAGATGTCGCCCACGGACAGGCCCATCGACTGCGCCTGCACGCGGTCGACGTCCAGGCGCAGCTGCGGCGAGGCTTCCAGCTCGTTCGGACGCACCGCGGTCAGCGCCGGGGTCTGCGCGGCCTTGCCCAGCAGCGTGTTGCGCGCCTCGGTCAGCGCCTCGCGGCCCTGGCCGCTGCGGTCCTGCAGGTACATGTCGAAGCCGCCGAACTGGCCCAGGCCCGACACCGTCGGCAGGTTGATCACGAAGATCTGCGCATCGCGGATGCCGAACAACGCCATGTTCGCCTTCTGGATGAACTCCGAGGCGGTCACGTCGCGGTCGTCCCACGGCTTGAGGCGGATGAACGCGATGCCCACGTTCTCGCCCTGGCCGACGAAGCTGAAGCCGGCGACGGTGAAGATGCCGTCGAACGCTTCGTCCTTCGAGATCGTTTCGCGGACCTGGTCCAGCACCGCATTGGTGCGGTTGATGGTCGCGCCCGGCGGCAGGTTGATCAGCGCGATGGCGTAGCCCTGGTCTTCCTCGGGAAGGAAGCTGCCCGGCATGCGCGTGAACAGGAAGCCGCACAGCACCACCAGCACGCCGAACACCATCATCCAGCGCGGGGCGTGGCTGATCGCGCTGCCGATGTGGCCGACGTAAGTCTTGGCGATCCGGTCGTAGTACTTGTTGAAGGTGCGGAAGACGATGTTGTCGCGGTGATGGTCCGCGGTCGGCTTCAGCAGCGTCGCGCAAAGCGCCGGCGTGAAACCGAGCGCGAGGAACGCCGAGAAGAACATCGCCATGGCGATGGTGATGGCGAACTGCTTGTAGATCTCACCGGCCGAACCGCCCTGGAACGCCGACGGGATGAACACCGCCGCCAGCACGACCGTGATCGCCACGACCGCGCCGCTGATCTGCGTCATCGACTTGCGCGTGGCGGCCTTCGGCGACAGCCCTTCCTCGGTCATGATGCGTTCGACGTTCTCGATCACCACGATCGCGTCGTCCACCACGATGCCGATCGCCAGCACCATGCCGAACAGGCTGAGCTGGTTGATCGTGAAGCCGATGAAGTACATGCCCAGGAACGTGCCCAGCAACGCGATCGGGATGACCAGCGTCGGGATCAGCGTCGCCCGGAAGTTCTGCAGGAAGATCAGCATCACCAGGAAGACGAGCACGATCGCCTCGAACAGCGTCTTGATCACTTCCTTGATCGAGACGGCCACGAAGGTCGAACTGTCGTACGGCGAGAACCAGCTCACGCCCTGGGGGAACGTGGCCTGCAGTTCGTTCATGCGCTTGGTGACGGCTTCGGCCACGCCCAGCGCGTTGGCGCCCGGCGCCAGCTGGATCGCGAAACCGGCCGCGGGCTTGCCGTCCCAGCGGCTGTCGAAGCCGTAGGAGGTAGCGCCCAGGCCAACGCGTGCGACGTCGCGCAGGCGCACCGAGGTGCCGTCGGTGTTGGTGCGCAGGATGATGTTGCCGAACTGCTCGGGCGTGCTGAAGCGGCCTTCGGCCGACACCGTCGCGGTGAAGCCCTGCTCTGCCGGCGCGGGGTCCGCGCCGATCTTGCCGGCGGCGAACTGCACGTTCTGCGCGCGTACCGCCTGCAGCACCTGCGTGGCCGACAACCCGAAGCCGCGCAGGCGATCCGGGTTCAGCCAGATGTTCATCGCGTATTCGCTGCCGAACAGCTGGGTGCTGCCCACGCCGGGCACGCGCGCGATCTGGTCGAGCACGCGCGAAGCGATGATGTCGCTGAGCGCGTCGCGGTCCATCGACTCGTCGTCCGATCGCAGCGCGACGACCTTCAGGAAGCCCGCGTTCGCCTTGGCGACGACCACGCCCTGCTGCGTCACTTCGGTCGGCAGGCGGGGCGTGGCGAGCGCGACCTTGTTCTGCACCTGCACCTGCGCGATGTCCGGATCGGTGCCCGGCGAGAAGGTCAGGGTGATGTTCGAGCCGCCGCTGGAACTGGACGACGAGGAGAAATAGACGAGGTTGTCGATGCCCGTCAGCTGCTGCTCGATGACCTGCGTGACCGCGCCTTCGGCCGTCTCGGCGCTCGCGCCGGGATAGGACGCGGACACCGTCACCTGCGGCGGTGCGATGGACGGATACGACTCGACGCCGAGGTTCAGGATCGCGAGCACGCCGCACAGCGAGATCAGGATCGCGATGACCCAGGCGAAGACCGGGTGGTTGATGAAGAATCTGGACATGGCGGGGGATTAGTCCTTCTTGGCCGGTTCCTGACCGGCGGCCTTCGCGGCCTGTCCCTTGGGGGCGCCGCCGGGCGCGCCGCCAGCCGCATTGGCAGCGGCATCGACGGGCTTGGCCGTGGCGGGCGAGCCCGGCTGGGCACGCTGGACGCCGGACACGATCACCTGGTCGTTCGGTGCCAGGCCCTGCGTCACGACCCAGTTGCCGCCCTGCTGGCGATCGGCGCGGACGTCCTTGCGCGCGACCTTGCCGTCGGCGCCGACGACCAGCACGTACGCGCTCTTCGCATCACGCTGCAGGCCGGTCTGCGGGACCAGATATGCGTTCGGCTGCGTGCCGAGCGTCGCCTGCAGGGTCACGAACGTGCCCGGCAACAGGTTCTTTTCGGAATTCGGGATCAGCGCGCGCAGCGCGATCGCGCCGGTGGTCGGATCGACCACGTCGCCGGAGAAGTCCAGCTTGCCCGGATGCTCGTACGGCGTGCCGTCCGGCAGGATCACGGTGACCTTCGAATCGCCCGCCAGCTGCTGCGCGCGGCGCACCTGCTCCAGCTCACTCACGCTGAGGGAGAAGTTCACGTACAGCTGGTCGATCTGGTCGACCGTGGTCAGCAGCGTGGCCGTGCCCTGGCCGACGAGCGCGCCTTCGGTGACCTGCTGCTGGTTCGCGCGGCCGCTGATCGGGGCCGTCACGGTCGCGTAGCCCAGGTTGATGCGGGCGTTGGCCAATGCGGCCTCGGCCTGCTTCACCGACGCGCCGGCGCTTCGCTCGGCGGCAAGCGCGTTGTCCAGGTCGGACTGGGACACGAACCGGTCCGGCGCCAGGCGGCGGGCGCGATCGGCCGCGGCCTTCGCGTTGGCGTAGTTGGCCTGCGCCGAGGCGAGCGACGCCTGCGCCTGACCAACTTCGGCCTGCAGCGGGGCGGGATCGATCAGGAACAGCACCTGCCCGGCCTTGACGTCGCTGCCTTCCTCATAGACCCGGCGCTGCAGCACGCCCGGCACGCGCGCGCGCACGTCGGCGCTGCGGAACGCGGCCAGCCGGCCCACCAGATCCTTCTGCAGCGGCACGTCGCGCGGCTGCACCTTGACCACGCCGACTTCCGGCGGCGGCATGCCGCCACCCTGCTGGGCTTGATCCTTGCCGCCGCAGGCGGACAGTGCGAGGGCCAACGCGGCGGCGATCGCCACCGTGCGCGGGTTCTTGACCATGGGGGAAGACTCCAGTTCCTTCATTACGAGCGTTGACGCCCGGAGGGGTTCTAATTCCTATACCGCTCAGTCTAGCATTTCCCGGGAGCGGCCCATCTCCCATTGGTCACGCCTATCGACGATCAGGCCGTTTGGAGCAAAGACTGCAGCTGTGCAGGATCGGGCTTTTCGCGGAACGGGAGCCGTCCCCAGCACGCCACCGGGAGCCGCTGCTTCAGCAGCTCGAAATTGTCGTCGGCGCGGGCCATTGCAGGATCGATGTCGTTGGCGATCCAGCCGGCCAGTCGCAAACCGTCGTGTTCTATCGCACGGGCAGTCAGGCGCGCGTGGTTGATGCATCCCAGCCGCAGGCCCACGACCATCACCACCGGCAGATCCAGTGCGCGCACCAGGTCGGCCTGGTCGAGGCGGGCCGACAGCGGCGCCGCCCAGCCGCCCACGCCTTCCACCACCACCGCGTCGGCCTGCGAGGACAGGCGCTCGAACGCGGACACGATGGGCGCAAGGGTAACGCGAATGCCGGCGTCGGCAGCCGCCAGTTCCGGGGCCAGCGGATTGGGCAGCGCGAACGGATTGACGTCCGCGTAGTCGGGGCGGGGATCGCTCGCCGCCTGCAGCGCCAGGGCGTCCTCGTTGCGCCATCCGTCGGGCGTCGATTCGCACCCGCTCGCCAGCGGCTTCATGCCCACCGCCCGCAGTCCGCGCGCGCGCAAGGCGTGCAGCAAGGTCGCGCTGGCCAGCGATTTGCCGATGCCCGTGTCGGTGCCCGTGACGAACCAGCCGCGGCTCATGGCAACTCCCGGTTGCGACGACGGGGATCGGCCCCATCTACACTGGCATCTGAGGCACCATGCGGCGGAAAAGAGGCACTCATGTTCACCAGCGCAAGTCTAAGCGGCAGCAAGCCGGAACAGTACGAACAGCTGCTTGCGCAGGCCCGGGCGCTGGTGCACGGCGAGCGCGATCGCATCGCCAATGCCGCCAACCTCTCGGCGCTGGTCTATCACGGGCTGCCGCAGCTCAACTGGGTGGGATTCTATTTCTTCGACGGCACCGAACTGGTCGTCGGTCCGTTCCAGGGCCTGCCGGCCTGCGTGCGCATCCCCCTCGACAAGGGCGTGTGCGGCGCCGCGGCCTCCAGCCGCCAGACCCAGCGCATCGCCGACGTGCATGCCTTCCCGGGCCACATCGCCTGCGACTCGGCGTCCAACTCCGAGCTCGTCGTCCCGCTGGTCTCGTCCAAGGGCGAGCTGATCGGCGTTTTCGACCTCGACAGTCCGGTTCAGGATCGTTTCGACGTTGAAGATCAGCACGGCCTTGAAGCGATCGCGCGGGCTTTCGTGGAGTCACTGGAATGACGACGGACAGGCCCGACCCGAAGCAGGCCGACAAGCTGCGCAACATCGGCCCCAAGTCCGCCGCCTGGCTGCGCCAGGTCGGGCTGCGCACGCGCGAGGACCTCGCCGCCGCCGGCACGGTGGAAGCCTTCATGCGCGTCAAGCGCGCGGGCTTCAAGCCGACGCTGAACCTGCTCTACGCCATCGAAGGCGCGCTGCAGGACTGCCACTGGCAGGAGATCTCCGACGAGCGCCGCAGCGAATTGGTCCTCGCCGCCGACGCCGCCACCGCGCTGCTGCCTCCGCCGCGCTACAAGCCCGCCGCAGCGCCCGTCACGACCACGCAGATGGCCCGCGAGGACGAGAGCCTCGCCATGCCGACGCTGTTCGACGAACCGGCCGATCGCGACTGAGCTGCGGCCTTACTCCTTCCCGCGAGCGGGAGAGGGTGAGCCGGAAGCCGGCCTTCCTTCGCCACGATGGCGGCATCGACGTCGATCGACGCCGACGCGCCCTGCCCTACCCCAACCTTTTCCGCGATCGGCACAGGGCTCGGCGATGCCCGACATGCGCGCCCGAGAAAATGCCGTAGACTTCGCCCCGCTTCGAGGTGACCCGGCGGCGTTCCCGCCCACGGGTTGAAACGGGAAGCCGGTGACGCCGCGCGCGGCCATTCCGGCACTGCCCCCGCAACGGTAAGCGAAGGCGGATCCATCGGATCCGGGCTCGGCACACTGCCACTGTGCGCACGCACGGGAAGGCGCCGCAGCCGGAGGACATCGTCCTGCCTCGCAAGTCCGGAGACCGGCCTCGTCGCACGGACCGCCTGGAAACAGGCCGGCCCACCACTGGTTGCGATGCGGAGGGCGTCGCGGCGGCGACGTCGGCGCGTCCGCGCCCCGGCTTGCGGCCTCGATTCTCCCGGCAACCGTTCCCTTTGCCGTTGGCGCGCAGTCGCGCCGGAGACCCGCGATGTCCTTCCGCAGCACCTTCCACGTCCAAGCGCTCGCCCTGGCCTGCGCGTCCATCCTGCCCGCGATCGCGAACGCCGCGCCGCAGGCCACCGACCTGGACGAAGTCGTCGTCACCGCCAACCGCACCGCCGTCACGGTGAACGACGCGCTCGCGCCGGTCGAAGTGATCGATGCCGAGCAGATCCGCCGCAGCCAAGCGCGTTCGCTGCCCGACCTGCTGCGCGGTCGCGCCGGCATCTCGCTGTCCAACCAGGGCGGCGCGGGCAAGCTCACCACGCTGTTCCTGCGCGGTGCCGAATCCGATCACGTGCTCGTGCTCGTCGACGGGATCCGCATCGGATCGGCCACCTCGGGCCTTGCCTCGTTGCAGGATCTGCCGGTGGACCTGATCGACCGCGTGGAGATCGTGCGTGGCCCGCGTTCGAGCCTCTACGGCGCCGACGCCATCGGCGGCGTGATCCAGGTGTTCACGCGCCGCGACCGCGAAGGCTTCGCGCCGCGCGTCACCGTCGGCGGCGGCTCCAACGGTCTGAACGAGTTCGCCACCGGCTTCGGTGGCCGCAGCGGTCGCGCGTGGTTCGGCGCGGACTACGCCTACAGCCACACGCAGGGCATCGACGCCTGCAGCGGCTACCTGGACCCGGTGACCTTCGACGGCGCCGGCTGCTTCATCGCGCCGGACTCGCAGCCCGACCGCGACGGCTACACGCGCGATTCGCTGTCGGTCCGCGCCGGCATCGACTTCAACGAGCAGTGGAGCCTCGAAGGCCATGGCCTGCGCAACGAGGGCGACAACGAGTTCGACGGCGACTTCACCGACCGCGCGAAGACGGTGCAGCAGGTCGTCGGCGGCAAGCTGCGCTGGCATCCGAACGACCGCGTCGACCTGCACCTCACCGCGGGCCGCAACATCGACGCCTCCGACAACTACCTCGGCGATACGTACCTCGACTACTTCAGCACCTATCGCGACAGCGCGACGCTGCAGGGCGATTTCGGCCTCGCCGAGAAGCACCTGCTCAGCGTCGGCCTGGACTGGCTCGACGACAGCGTGAGCAGCACGACCGAGTACGACGCGGTGTCGCGCGACAACAAGGCGGCCTTCGTGCAGTACCAGGGGCGCGTGGGCGCGCAGTCGCTGGAAGCCAGCGTGCGTCGCGACGACAACGAGCAGTTCGGCGGCCACACCACCGGCAGCGCCGCGTGGGGCATCGAGTTCGCGCAGAACTGGCGCGTGACCGCCGGTTACGGCAGCGCGTTCAAGGCGCCAACGTTCAACGAGCTGTATTACCCGTTCTTCGGGAACGCCGACCTGCGTCCGGAAGAGTCCGAAACGTGGGAACTCGGCATCGCGTGGCGCGGCGATTCGTACAACGTGCGCTTGGATACCTTCAGCACGGACGTCGACGACCTGATCGCCTTCGACGCCGCGCTCGGCCTGCCGGGCAACGTCGAACGCGCGCGCATGCGCGGCGCCGAGCTCGGCGTGGACACGACCGTCGCCGACTGGACCATCAACGGCGCCATCAGCTATCTGGATACCGAGAACCGCAGCGGCTTCTATGAAGGCAACGACCTCGCCCGCCGCGCGAAGAACAGCGCGCGCGTCGACGTGGACCGCGCGTTCGGCAAGTTCCGTTTCGGCGTCACTGCCGTCGGCGAAGGCTCGCGGTTCGACGACGTCGCCAATACGCGCCGCCTGGGTGGCTATGGCACGCTGGATCTGCGCGCGGAGTACGCGATCACCTCGTCGCTGACGGTGCAGGCCCGCGTGGCGAACGTGTTCGACCGCGAGTACGAAACGGTCGCGTTCTACAACCAGGCTGGACGGGAGTGGTTCCTCACGCTCCGCTACGCCCCGGTGAACTGAGGCGCCGCGATGAACCCCTCCGCGCGGAGGGGTTCATCCCGCCACATCGCGCTCACGAGCGCGTGGCGATCCTAGGCCTCCATCACCACGCGCGCGCGACGTGAAAGGCCACGCCCTCCTCATCATCGACATGATCAACGCCCTGGATTTTCCGGATGGCGACAAACTGCTGGACACCGCGTTGCCGGCCGCGCGCGCCATCGCGCGCCTGAAGAAGCGGCTGAAACCGGTCGGCGTGCCGACGATCTACGTCAACGACAATTACGGGCAGTGGCGATCGGATTTCAAACAGGTCGTCGCGCGTTGCGCCGCGCCGGATTCGCTCGGCGCGCCGCTGGTGAAGCTGCTCCATCCGGAAGACGACGATTACTTCGTCCTCAAGCCCGAACGCAGCGGCTTCCGCGACACGCCCTTGCGCATGCTGCTGGGCAAGCTCGGCGCGAAGCGACTGATCCTCACCGGCGTCGCGCTGGACGTGTGCGTGTTCGCCACGGCGACCGATGCCGACATGCACGGATTCGAGCTGTACGTGCCGTCCGATTGCGTGGCCTCCGAGACGCCGGGGCGACGCGCGGCTTCGCTGAAGTTGCTGCGCGATTCGCTCCAGGCGGATACGCGGGCGTCGCGATCGATCACGCTGCGCTGACGCGGCGACCCACGCGGGACCGCTCGAACCACCACAGCGCCGCGCTCGCGACCAGCCACGCCAGCCACCACGGCCAACGCTCACCCGGACGACGCGGCGCCTGCGAGGCGGTTGCATCGGTAGCGGCATGCGACGAGGCGGCCAGCCGCCACGTCGCATCGCGCATCGCCTGGACCCGCAGCGCCGGCGCGGCGTCCCGCGCGCGCACGAAGAACGCCTGCTCGCGATCGCCCGAACGCAGGCGATGCCAACCGCCCGCACGCGGCCAGAACGCCGCGCATCCGCGTGCCGCCGGGTCGCGCATGAGCGCGTGCACGGTGCCGCCCGGCGCGACCACCGATGCGCCGTCCTGCACGCCACGCAGCGACATGCGCTGACCTTCCCAGGCGTCGGCGTCGATATCGAACGAAGCCCGCGAACGCGCGCGCGACAGCATCGCGAGTGCGTCGCTCCACAGCTGCGCATGGCGGTCGTCGCGACCGGCTAGCACGAGCCGGAACGTGTCGGTGAGCACCCAGACGCCCACGCGGCCGCGCCCGTGCGCGCGCCAGAGGCCCAGTGTCGCGCCGTTCGCATCGCGCAACAGCGGCACGCCGTCGGACGCACCGATCTTCGCGTCGCGGCGCGTGAGATCCGGCAGTTCCGCGGGCGGCTCCTCATGGGAACGCGGCGCGTCCTGCGTGCCCGGCCCCAGGCGTGCGCGTTCGGCGGCATCGTCGCGTGCGCCCTGTGCGAGCTTCACCGCTCTCGACTCACGACCGCCATCGACGGCAAACCCCAGTGCGCGCAGGCGCGAACGTTCGTTCGACGACAACGCACCCGTGACGCGCACCAGCAGGCCGAGCCCATCGCGCACCGCCGCGTCAAGCGCGCCGCGCTGCGCATCGCCCAACGATGACCACGCGCGTTCGTCGAGGATCGCCATGTCGAACCGCGCAAGCGTGGCGGCGTCGATCGCGATCGGCGCATCGCCCAGTTGCACACCGCCGCCGACCGCCATCTGCGTCTGCGCCGGCATGCCTGCGTCTTCCAGCCAGCGGCGCAGGTACTTCACTTCCGGGTTCGGTGCGCCGGCGATCACCAGCACGCGCGGCGGCGTTTGCGGTTCGACCTGCACCGGCGCGTCCACCTCCTCGACCAGGCGCTGGTGCGCGTCGAGCACGCGAACGCGGAACATCGCGCTGCCTTCGCCGCGCGCCGTGGCGCTGAGGACGAAACGGCCATCGCGTCCCGGCGTGGTTCGATCGACACGGCGCCGCGCGGGATCGAACAGCTCCACGGCGCCGCCGTCCACACCGCCGACGCGACCGGCCACGTTGAATTCGTCGCCGGCTGCGACCTGCGCCTGCGTGTGCAGTTCGACCAGTCCGCGCGGCGCGGCCGACGGTGCGAACTCGACGGCCACGCCCGAGACCGCTTCGCGATCCCGCGCGTCGAGTCCCTCACCGATGACGCGCACGCGCTGCGTGCCGGGATGGCGTCGCAGCGCCGTCGCAAGATCCGGCGCGCGTTCCACGTCCGGCCACATGGGCGCTTCCGGAAGCGCGATCAACGCGTTGCCGGCCGCGGCCTGCGTGCGCTGTGCACCGGACGTGGCGACGACCAGCGTGCCGGCACGACCAGGCACCGTTGGCGGCCAGAGCGCGAAGTACAGCAGCGCCGCGCACAACGGCTGCGCGATGAGCAGCGTCGCGACGCGCGCTCCATGCGAGCGCTGCGATGGCTCCGCGCGCAACCGCCAGGCGATGAGTCGCGCGACCGCGATCGCCGTGGCGAGCGCCAGGACCCAGGCCGTCGTCGCCGGCGTGATCCACGGCGTCATCGTGCGTTCTCCTGTCGCAGCGCGTCGAGGTAACGACGACCGGCCGCATCGCCATCATCGCGCCGCGGCACCGCAGCGGGCGGGCGCGACAACAGCGGCCACAGTTGCGCGCGCAGTTCGCGTCGGCACGAAGCGCACGCCGGTTCGGCGCGCAGTGCATCGATCGCCGCGATCAGCGACAGTGGATCGGGCACGCGCGATTCATTGGCGCGCAGCCAGCGGTCGAGCGCGGCGAAGTCGATTTCCGCGGCACCATTCGCGCGTGCGTCGTCCAGCGCCTGCCACGCTTGCAGCGGCGCAGGATCCGGCGGCGTCGCGGCGAGCAGACCATCGCCACGGCGCGCGATGCCCGCGCGATCGCCCGTCATGCGGCGCGATTCGTCGATGGGCGGAAGTTCCGGACCGACGCGCGCCAGATAGATGCGACTGGCCTGTTGCACCTGTTTGATGTGCTTGAGCGCCGTGTATGCGTACGGCAGCGCGAGATCGGGCCGCCCCTGGCGCAGGTGGCCTTCGGACTGCCACATCGCGTCGAGCGCGAGCTTGAGCGTCGCGCGCGTCTCGGGATCGAGCAGCGTCGCCGCTTCGGCGTGGTCGTGCGTGTGTCCATACGCTTCCAGCACGGCGCCTTCCTGCCCGAAGGTGGAGGGCGTGGGGGCGGCTTCGTGAGCGTGATCGTCCGCCGCACGTTCGCCGGCGTGGTCGTGGTCGGCCGTTTCCTCCGTCGCGGACTCGGTCACGGCCGACACATCGTCCGACGTCGGCGGCGGCTTGGGCTCGCCTTCCGCTTCCTCGCCGAGGAACTGCCCGTAACGCAGGCGCAGGATGCGCTGGTCGACGCCGATCGCATCGCTGCGGCGCAGGTACTCGGTGGCGTCGAGGCGGCGCTTTTCCTTCAGCAGCGCCTCGGCGTCGATGATGATCTGGCGCTGGCTGCGGAAGTACGCCGGCATCACCTTGCGCACCATGCCTTCCATGTCGCTGGTTTCGGTGCCCAGGTTCGACGGCCAGCGCAGGATCAGGCTCGCACTGCGCGCGTTCTGCGGCGATGGCGAGCGGTTGTCCTCCACTTCCAGCTGCGCGATCAGGTCATCGCCAACGGCGAAGCCGAGCGCGCGCAGGTCCAGCGACTGCGCGAAGCGCCTGGTGTTGACGCTGCCGGTGCCGCGCAGCGCGTATGTCTGCTCGCGGAACGTGATGTTCTCGCCGCTGCCCTGCGCAAGCGTGACGCGCAGCTTCGCGGTCGCGGCGATGCCGTGATCGTCGGTGGCTTCGAACGACACGTTCCAGGCCTTCTGGTTCGCGGCGGCGAGGCTCAGGCTGCGGTCGGGCTCGAGTACGCGCACCTGCGGCGGGCGGTCGGCGACGGCATCAAGGCGATGCGGACGGGCCTCTCGCAGCGGCCGCGCGTCCTTCAGGTCCAGGCGGTACAGCGCCGAACGCGAGAGCACGTGTTCGCCGCGCCAGACGTCGCCATCGCGGCGCAGCGCGACGCGGCGACCGTCGTGGAAGACGAGTTCCGCCGCGGCGGGCTGCGGCGCGAGGCGAAGCGTCCACGCCAGCTTCGTTGCCACTGGCGCGCGCGTGTCGAGCGAGGGCTCGTCGCGCGCCGCCTGCCGCGTGTACGCGGGCGGCACGACACGCAGGTTCTGCTCGACGATGCGCGTATGCGTGGGTTTCGCGGCCTCGCCGCTCAGCTGCGCGACCACATCGTCGAACGCCTGCGCGGGTCGCTTGGGCCAGAGCAGCGCACCGGCGCAGACCGCCACGGCAATGACCACGGACAGGGCGATCGCGCGCGCGGACCAGCGCGGGTGAAGGTCCGGGGCCGCGCCGCGTTCGAGGCGCGCCTGCAGTCGTCCGCGCTGCAGGCGTTCGAGCGTCGTCATCGACGCGTCCGGCGCGAACAGCAGATCGGTGCTGTCCTCCATGTCGGGGCGCGTCGCGTCGAGGCGCTGCACGAGCCAGCGCGTGTCGAGCCTGCGCGCGCGATGCATCGCGAACGCGAGGACGCCTGCCGTTGCGATGGCGAACATCGCGATGGCCGTGCCCGCGCCTTGCCACCGCCAGGCGATCGCCGCCAGTGCGACGCCCCACGGCATCGTGCGCGCGACGGCGTCGAGCGCCACGCGCGTGCGGGCGCGTCGCAGAGACTCGCGAAGCAGCGCGGCCGCGTTCATGGCGCCACTCCGCGGCGCGACGACGTCGCGAGCCAGCGTTCGAGCAGGAAGAGCAGCGCGATCAGCAAGGCCAGCCACGGCTGCAGATCGCGCGGCGCGATCGGGAACGTCGGCCCGCCGGCCGTCGGTGCGAACTCCGCCGCGGCGACGCGCGACGGCGGCGCGGTCGCAGGCGCGAGCGCGTCGCGCAGATGCAGCGGGAACGTCGCGTCGAGCAATTGCGGCATCGCCTGCGGGACCAGCGCGCGCGTGAAACGCAACACGCGGCCACGCCCATACGCGGCGCCTTCGATGAGGGCCGTGCCGGCGTCGTCGCGCCACAGCGGGGCCCAGGCGGACGTGGCGTCGAGGCTTGCGTCGGCATCGAGCAGCAGCGTGCCGCCATTGCGTGCCCAGTCGCGAATCGGCGGCGGTACTTCGCCGCGCGCGATCCAGGCGACGTGCTTCGCACCGGTGGGCAGGGGATCGCCCGTAGACGCCGCGTCCACCTTCGCGTTCGCAGCCGTCGATTGCCACGCGAGCGTGGCGGCGCGGAGGTAACGAGCGGCCGAGGCGCGATCGGGTGCGTATCGCACGACCAGCGCGGGCGTTGCCGCAGCGGTTTGCGCCGCAGCCGCCGGCACCGCGGCCGGAACGATGCGCCAGTCGACCTCGCGCGACAACACGATGCGGCGCCCATCGGCGCCGTCGATGCGCGCGGGAATGAATACAGTCAGCGCGACGTCTTCGGGAAGGTTTGCGTCGAGCTCGCGCAGCAGACTCGGCAGCGATGCGTTCGAGGCGCCGGGCGTCTCGTCCACCGAGGGAAAACCCGGTGCGAGCCAATGCCAGCGCGCGTCCGCGGCGGGAATTCCCGCGCGGAGCGGCGCCAGGTCGAGGCCGGGCGCAACGGCCACGTACGGCGCATGCGCCTCGCCGCCATGCAGCACCGGTCGCGCGAGCAGCAATGCGAGCAACGCGACCAGCAGCAGGCGCACGATCAGCAGCGGCCATTCGTCGAAGCGGATGCGATGACGCGGCTTCGGCTTCTGCCGCAACCAGCGCAGCGCGGCAAACGGCGTCGGGCGTTGCTCGCTGCGCCGCGCGAGATGGATCAGCAGCGGCAGCACGATGGCGACGAGTGCTGCCAGCGCGCCGGGGATCAGGAACGCGAGGCTCACGCGTACTCCGCGGCGTCGCGCGCGCCGAACAGCCGGCGAAGCGGCAGGTCGAGCGGCTGGTCGAGCACGTATTCGGCGTGGCGGATGCCGCCGGCGTCCAGGCGCGCGTCGAGTTCACGCCGCGCCTGCGTGAACCGCGCAAGGAAGTCCGCGCGCATCGCCGCGCCGTCGCCAAGCAGTTCCTCGCCGGTCTCCGGATCGTGGAAGCGGTGGCCGCCGCTGAACGGAAAGTCGCGTTCCTCGGCGGTGAGGATGCGCACCGTGAGCACCTCGCGACGCGCAGCCGCCAGGCGCGTCATGACGTCGATCGCGCCTTCGTCGAAGCCGTCGCTCAGCAACACGACCAGATCGCCCGCGCCGATGCGTTCCCACAACGGGCGCAGCTTCTCGGGCGACGGCCACTGCCCGTCCGCCCGCAGGCCATGCAGCTCGAGCAGGAAGCGGTCGCGCTGGCGCAGGCCGGCACCGGGCGCGAGCAGGCGCACGCCATCGTCCCGCAATGCGACCAGGCCGAAGCGATCGCCCTGGCGCAGCGCGAGCTCGGCGATGCAGGCGGCCAGCCCCTTCGCCGCGGCCAGGCGCGACCAACCCGGGCGCGCCTTGTCCTCCTGCGCCATCGACGCGCTCGCGTCGATCAACAGCCACGCGGCGAGCGGGCTTTCGCGCTCGGCTTCGCGCACGAAGAAGCGGTCCGAGCGCGCGTAGAGTTTCCAGTCGATCTGGCGCAGTTCGTCGCCGGGTTCGTACGCACGGTACTGGGCGAATTCCAGGCCCGCGCCGCGACTGCGGCTGTGGTGCAGCCCGAGCCCCTGCAGCCCGACCGCGCGTCGCGAGGTCAGGCGCAGGTCCTTCAACCGCGCGCGCACGGCGGGCGGGATGAAGTCGGCGATGCGGGTGCCGGGGGCGCTCACTCGACCGTCGCGATCAGGCGTTGAACGGCACCGCGCGCAGCAGCGCGGCGATGACGTCGTCGGCGCTCTTCTGCTCGGCTTCGGCGGCGAACGACAGCAGCAGGCGATGGCGCATGACCGGCGCGGCGAGCGCGGCGATGTCCTCGCGCGTCGCGGCGAGCCGCCCGTGCAGCAACGCGCGCGCCTTGGCGGCGAGCACCAGCGACTGCCCGGCGCGCGGGCCGGCGCCCCACTTCACCCACTGTTTCACTTCGTCCGGCACGTCGGGTCCGGGGCGCGTCGCGCGCACCAGACGCGTCACCCACGCCAGCAGGTCGTCGCCGAAGTGCACTTCGCGCACCAGCGCCTGCAGCGCGAGTACTTCCTCGCCGCGCATGACGCTGGGCACCTGCGCGCTGTGCGTGCCGGTGGTCTGCGCCAGGATGTCGCGCTCCTCGCGCTCGGTCGGGTAATCCACGCGGATGTGCAGCAGGAAGCGGTCGAGCTGCGCTTCGGGCAGCGGATACGTGCCGGCCTGTTCGATGGGGTTCTGCGTGGCCAGCACGAAGAACGGCGCCGGCAGCGTGTGCGTCACGCCGGCGTAGCTGACGGTGCGTTCCTGCATGGCCTCCAGCAACGCGGCCTGCGTCTTGGGCGGCGTGCGGTTGAGTTCGTCCGCGAGCAGCAGGTTGGTGAAGATCGGCCCCGGCTGGAAACGGAAATGGCGATGGCCGGTGCCGTGGTCCTCTTCCAGCAGTTCGGTGCCGAGGATGTCGCTGGGCATCAGATCCGGCGTGAATTGCACGCGGCGGAACTGCAGTTCCAGCGCTTGGCCCAGCGAGCGCACCAGCAGCGTCTTGCCCAGGCCCGGCACGCCTTCGAGCAGGCAGTGGCCGCCGGCGAGCAGCCCGATCAGCAGCTGCTCGACCACGGATTCCTGGCCGACGATGGCCTGCGCGATCGCGGTGCGCAACGTGCCCAGGCGTTCGAGCTGGGACTTGAGTTGGGCTTCGGTGAGGGTGTTGCGCTCGTTCATTTCCATTCCTGATGGAGGGTAGAAGCGAGTGAAGCGAAGTGGAAGTGAGCGCTCTTCAGTCCCACTCGTCACTTCCGTCCACCCGCGACTAGCTGTTCAACGCATACATCACGATGTTCACGGCGAACTTCGTGTTGTCCTCGGCGAGGAAACGCTTGTTGCGCCAGTCGTAATCCCATTCGCAACCGTAGTCCTTGTTGCTGTAGAGCACGCCCAGGCGGCCGTCGATCTCGATGCCCTTGAGGTAGTCGTGCACGAGGTCGTCGCCCCAGCCGTTGAGTTCGAAAGTGGTCGCCGGCGGGCCGTCCTTGAACTCGAAGAAACTGCGATACAGCGCGTGGGTGTTCGGCAGTTTCTTCAACGCCTTCGGGCCGAAGATCGCCGCCATCTGCTGCTCGAACGACTTGGCGAACAGACCGTCGATGTCGTGGTTGCAGTCGTCGACGAAGACGAAGCCGCCGTTGCGGACGTACCGCTCGAAGTTGCGGCGTTCGGCGGGATTGAACTCGACGAGCTTGTGGCCGGCGAGGTAGCAGAACGGCGCTGCGAGCATCTTCGGATCGGCCAGCGCCAACACGTGTTCCTTCGGGTCCACGCGCAGCGTCGTGTAGTCGATCAGCGAGGTGATCAGGTTCGCCGGCATGCGCTGGTCCACGTCCCAATCGCCGGAGTCGTACTTCAGGCGCGTGAGCCAGAAGTCGTAATCCGCAGCCGCCGCCCGCGCGAGCGGCGGCAGCATCGCGGCTGCCGCGCCTCCCAGCATCAGGCGGAGGAACTGCGCGCGGTTCATATCGACCGCGCGGTGTTGATCACGTTGATTCCGTTGAACCGTGCGGTCGCCGCGCCGTGCGACACCGCCGAGACCTGGCTCGGCTGGCCCTTGCCGTCGAAGAACGAACCGTTGAGGCGGAAGTCGCGTTCGTCGCAGATCGCCACGCACGCGTTCCAGAACTCCGGCGTGCGGATCTGGTACGCGGCATCCTCGACCAGCCCGGTGATCTTTCCATTCCGGATCTCGTAGAACAGCTGCCCGCCGAACTGCGCGTTGTAGCGCTGCTGGTCGATGGAGTACGAGCCGCGGCCATGGATGTACAGGCCGTTCTCGACGTCCTTGACCATGTCGGCGACGCTGAGCGGCGTCCTGCCCGGCATCAGCGAGACGTTGGCCATGCGCTGGAACTGCACGCTCGACCAGGAGTCGGCGTAACTGCAGCCGTGCGATTCGGCGTGGCCGAGGATGTGCGCTTCGTCGCGCGTGGCCTGGTAGTCGACGAGGATGCCGTCGCGCACGAGGTCCCACTGCTTCGTCTTCACGCCTTCGTCGTCGTAACCGACCGCGCCGAGGCTGCCCGGACGCGTCTTGTCGGCGACGAAATTGACGATGTCGCTGCCCCAGCGATACCCCGCATCGCGCTTGTCGAGCGTGGCAAAACTGGTGCCGGCGTAGTTGGCTTCATAGCCGAGCACGCGGTCGAGTTCGAGCGGATGGCCGACGTTCTCGTGGATGGTGAGGAACAGGTTGGTCGGGTCGATGACGAGGTCGTACTTGCCCGGCTTCACCGACGGCGCCTTCAGCTTGGCGCGTGCATCGCGCGCGGCGTTGACCGCATCTTCCATCACGTCGTAGCTCGTGGCGTACGCGGTGATGCCGCCCGGCAGCGCGCGCTTGCCCGCCGCCGCGCCGTCGAGGTACTCGTAGCCCATGCCCATCGGCGCGGACAGGCCGTTGCGCGTGCGGAACTTTCCGCTCGCCTTGTCCACCGCGGTGGCCGTCACCGGCAACCAGATGCGGTGGATGTCCTGGTCGACGTAACTGCCGTCGGTGGACGCGAAGTACTTCTGTTCGTTGATGAGGAACAGCGTCGAATTGAAGAAGTCCGCACCGGCGTTCATCGCCGCGGCGTTGACCGACAACAGCAGGTCGACCTTGTCCTTGATCGGCACTTCCATGCCGTTCTTGCGGATCGGCGTGGCCCAGCGCACCTCGCCCAGGGCGGGCGTGGGCGCGAGCTCGACCTTGCGCGTCTGGTTGCGCGCGTTCGCCTTCGCGATGGACAACGCGGTACGCGCGGCCTGCGCGACGGCCTCGGGCGTCTGCACGTGCGTGGCCGCGAATCCCCAGGCGCCATCGGCGAGAACGCGCACGCCCACGCCGGAGGATTCGGCGTTGACGACGTTCTCGACGCGCGCCTCGCGGGTGATGACCGACTGCCGCAGGTAGCGGCCCACGCGCACGTCGCAGTACTGCGCGCCGCCGGCGCGTGCGGTGGCGAGCGCGGCGTCGGCGAGTCGCCGACGGCGCGCGTGATCGACCGGTTCCAGCAGCGCTTCCGCAGCAACGCTGCGCCCGAACGGGAGCAGCGCGCCTGCCGTGGTCAAACCGGTGAAGCTGAGGAAATCACGACGTTGCACGATCGAACTTCCCCGTCACACCGCATCCGACAGCGACGTGAAGGTGAAATCGCGCAGCTTCATCGGCGGGATCATCATCACGAACGACGACTCGTCGCCGGCCACGCGCACGGGACGGCCGAGTTCCTCGATGTTGTTGAGCATGATCACCGGCGATTCGTTGAAGCGGAAGTTCTTCACCGGATGCTTGATCTGGCCGTTCTCAATGTAGAACGTGCCGTCGCGCGTGAGGCCGGTCAGCAGCACGGTCTGCGGATCGACCATGCGGATGTACCAGGTCCGCGTGACGAGGATGCCCTTCTGCGTGCCGCGCACGAGGTCGGCGGTGGACTTGTCGCCGCCGGCCATCAGCAGGTTGCCCGGCTCGCCCACGGCGCGCTTGCCCTGCTTCTTCGCCCAGTAGCGCGAGTAGTTCAGCGCGACGACCTTGCCGTTCTCGACGATGTTCATCTTCTCGCGCGGCAGGCCCTCCTGGTCCCACGGCAGCACGGGTGCGCGCGGGTCCCACGGGTCGGCGCTGATGTTCACGCGCGGGTCGTAGACCTGCTCGCCGAGCTTGTTGCCGCCGCCCTTCTTCGACAGGAAGCTGCGGCCTTCGTCGGCCTGGCGCGCGTCGAAGAAGTTCATCATGAACGAGATCAGGCCCGCGGCCGCGGCCGGTTCCAGGATCACCGTGTACTTGCCCGGCTCCAGCGCCTTGGCATCGGCCGACTCGGTGGCCTTGCGCATCGCGGTGCGGATGTCGGCATCGGCCTTGAAGTCGGACGCGTCCTTCAGGTTGCGGCCGACCCAGCCCGAACCGCGGCCGTCCTCGGTGCGCACGGTGCAGGTGTAGTTGAAGTTCCCGCCGCGCTGGTAGGCGAAGTTGCCGTTGGAGTTGGCGATGGCCACGAAGTTCTGGCCGTCTTCCAGGAAGCCCGCCGCGATCAGCTTCTCGCCCTTGCACGGGCCGATGGAGTCGGCCGCGACCTTCGCGCGGTATTCCGGCGTGATGGCCGCGGTGGATTCGCTGAAGGTCGGGCTGGGCTTGTAGGTCTGCTTCTCGATGGCCGGCATGAACTCCGGATTTTCCGGCGCCAGGCGGGCGAGGTCTTCGGCGCGACGCACCACGCGCTCGAGCGAGGCGTCGTCGAACTCGTTGATGGTCGCCGTGCCCACGCGGTTGCCGAAGGCGACTTCGACCGCGAGTTCGGTGTTGTCGACGATGCCGCTGGTGGAAATGTTGTTCAGCGCGAAACGGATGTTGCCGTCGACCGACCCCGACAGCGTCGCGGTGCACTGGTCGGCCTTGGACAGCTTGATGACCTTGTCCAGGATGGCCTTGGACTGTTCTTCGGTGAAGATGCTCATGTATTCAGTTCTCCAGCGCGCGATCAGCCGAGGCTGCGGGCGGTGTTGATGACGTTGATGCCGTTGAAGCGCGCCGTGCTCGAGCCGTGCGAGACGGCCGAGACCTGCCCCGGCTGGCCCTTGCCGTCGAAGAACGAACCGCCGAGGCGGTAGTCGCTTTCATCGCAGACGGCCACGCAGGCGTTCCAGAATTCCGGCGTGCGGATCTGGTAGGCCACGTCCTCGATCTGCCGCGTGATCTGGCCGTTCTTGATCTCGTAGAACAGCTGCCCGCCGAACTGCGCGTTGTAGCGCTGCTGGTCGATGGAGAACGAACCGTCGCCGATGATGTAGATGCCGTTCTCGACGTCCTTGATCATGTCGGCCACCGAGAGCTTGTTCTTGCCCGGCGCCAGCGAGACGTTCGCCATGCGCTGGAACTGCACGCTCGACCACGAGTCGGCGTAGCAGCAGCCGTCGGACTCGGTCTTGCCCAGGATGTGGGCCTGGTCGCGGATGGTCTGGTAGTCGACGAGCTTGCCGTCGCTGATGAGGTCCCACTTCTTCGTCTTCACGCCTTCGTCGTCGTAGCCGACGGCGCCGAGGCTGCCCGGCTGGATCTTGTCGGCGAAGATGTTGACGATGCCGCTGCCGTACTGGAAGCGCTCCTTCTGCTTGTCCAGCGTGGCGAAGCTGGTGCCGGCGTAGTTGGCTTCGTAGCCGAGCACGCGGTCGAGTTCGAGCGGGTGGCCGACGGACTCGTGGATGGTCAGCCAGGTGTGCGACGGATCGAGCACGAGGTCGTATTTGCCCGGCTTCACCGACGGCGCGGTCAGCTTGGCCTTGGCCTGCCTGGCCGCGGCGATGGCGTCTTCCTTCATGTCGTACGACAGGCCGTAGTTCACCACGCCATTCGGCGAAACGACCTTGCCCGACGGCGCGCCGTCCAGGTATTCGAAGCCCAGGCCCATCGGCGAGGACAGGCCGTCGCGCGTGCGGAACTTGCCCGTGGCCTGGTCGATGGCGGTGACGGTCATCGGCGCCCAGATCCGATGGACGTCCTGGTCGATGTAGCTGCCGTCGGTGGAGGCGAAGTACTTCTGCTCGTTCACCAGGAACAACATGGAGTTGACGAAGTTCGCGCCGGCGTTGATGGCCGCGGCGTTCACGCCCAGCAGCAGGTCGGCCTTGTCCTTCAGCGGGACTTCCATCGCGTTCTTTTTGATGGGCGTCTTCCACGACACCTCGCCCACGCCCGGCGCCTTCGCCAGCTGGACCGGCGTGGTCTGCATCTTCGCGTTGGCCTTGGCGATCGCGGCGGCCTGCTGCGCGGCCTTCACCACGCCCTGCGTGTTCAGCGCGTTGGTGGCGGCGAAGCCCCACGCGCCGTTGACCAGCACGCGCACGCCGATGCCGGTGGACTCGGTGTTGACCACGTTCTGGACCTTGTCCTCGCGCGTGATCACGAACTGGCGCAGGTAACGGCCGATGCGCACGTCGGTATACGTCGCGCCCGCGGACGTGGCGGCCTGCAGCGCGGCATCGGCCAGCTGCTTCTTCTTGGCCACGTCGAGGGTGGTGAGCAGCTCTTCGGCGGCGATGGCGCGGCCGAACGGCAGCATCAGCCCGGCGACACCGATGCCGGACATGGTGAGGAAGGAACGTCTATCCACTGTTGTATTACCCCCGGAGTGGGCCCGCTGGCGCCGGAACGGCGGGCGGGCAGGCGATCGAGACAAATCGCACCGACTGTGTGTGGGGGCCTCGCCGGCCGTCAAGTGACGAACGGGCTATAGGCGATGGTCGTAAGGCCGCGCAGGGGCGGAACTGTGCGCCCCGTCCCCCGGGACACGCACTGAATGGCGGGACTGTGCGAAGTCGGTCGGTTCGCGAAGGCCGCGATACGATCGGCAGGACGGCGCGCGCCCGCCCGGGGCTCAGGCGCGGCGCACCGGGGATGCGTCGCGCCCCGGAGGTCGGGTCAATAGAACGTCCGCGTGCACGGCGTCGCCGGAACGATGCTGGCGCCGTTGTTGAGCTGGTCGAGCCAGTTCTTCAGCGTGGCCTGCTCGTCGCGCTGCGCATGGCCGGACGGGGTGTTGGGATAAAGACCGAGCGACGCGTTGGCGTCGTCCATCAGCTCGTTGAGGGTGCACTTGCACGGCAGGAAGTACGCGTCGCCGTCGACGAAGCCGGTTTCCACGTTCAAGGTCATCGCGGCCAGTTGCACCGACAGCATGTAGGCCATGTTGACGCTGTTGCCGCCGAGCAGCCACGCGCGGAAGGCGTCGTAGTTGAGCGGGTCGAACGCCGCGCCGGTCGCACCGACCAGGTTGAGCGAGGCCAGCAGGCCCAGTTCGGTCGCGAGCTCACCGCCGTCGTTCATGCGGTCCTGCCCGTTCTTGTTGCTCCAGTAACCCAGCGTATGCCCGCCACTGCCCTTCTTGCAGTAGTTGCCGAAGTACACGGTGACGGTCTTGCAGGGCACGACGGTGACGTTCTTCGGGTTGACCGGCACGCCACCCACGCGCGGCGCGGTCTGCACCCAGTTGGACTGGAGCGGCGTGGCTTCGAGCACCGAATACCCCGAGCCGCCGGTGAGCCCCGACCACGTGGCGGTGCTGTTCTTCGTGCTGGTCGCGCCGCCGGGCAGCGTGAGCGTCATCGGCCAACCGGTGAGGAACGGCTCGCCGGTGTCGCGCACGCCGTTGGCGTTGGCATCGTAGAACTTCTTCACCACGACCGAGCCGGCGTACGGGTTCACCGTGGTCGCGGTCTGCGCGAGGGCGGTGCCCGCGAACGTGCCGAGTGCAAGCACGGCGCATGCGATCGCCGGAACACGATGCGGGGGATGCGTAATGGATTTCATGGCGGGATCTCGAACGGGGCCCCTGGCGCCGACCTCCTTTCGCGCGCACAGCAGAGCCTGGCAAGAACGGCCGCCCGCATTGCACGGGCGTGGTCCTGTCGTTGACGGCGCACGAACCTGCGCGGTCCGCGCGCCCTCCCTACAACGCGACCGAATCGACCATGCGGCCAGCGTCACGCGTGCATCGTGCTGCAGACGGTGGAAGGTGCATTCAGCGGTGTGATTGCAGCGAACTCTGCAGGCGATGTCGCGATCGGACCGCGTATCCGTGCGATGACGCCTTTTTCGATGCAGACGAAAGATGCGGCGGTTTCCCGGCGTTCTTCGTAGCTGCATGGTTTCGGTGCGCGGCGCATGCCGGCATCCGCTCGTGGCGGTGCCGGCTCTCATGCGAGGGTTTCGTCGCGTCCTGCGGCTGCAACGCGTCCGCGGGGCAGCGTCGTGGGACGTCGTCGCGCTTGCGGTCGATGGCGTGCACGACCACAGCACGCAGGGCGCATCAGCCGGTGCGCCCGATCGGCCGATCGCGGCGCAACGATGTTGCGCCCTACTCGCTGCGCGCGATGGTGCCGAATCGGACGTCAGGCGCAGCGGTTGATGTCGCACAGGACGCCCGGTCCGGGAGCGCAGCCGGATGATCCCGGCTGCGCTCCCGGTGTCCGCGTCAGCGTTCGGCCCAGCCCAGCGAATCGGGCGAACCGTCCGGGTGCGACGCCCAGAACAGCCGGTTGGCGCCGCCGGTGCAGTTCACGCCCGCGACGGTACCGATCACGGTGCCGCCCTGCGTGCTCAGCCCGGCCCGGTAACAACTTCCCTGCGAGTCGCGGAAGCTGTAGTCGTGCTGGCCGCTCCATCGGGTCGGCTGGCCGTCCTGGTCGATCGCGAGCGTCAGGCCGACTTCGTGGTTCAAGCGCGTGAGGTGCCGACCGGTGTTCGGACGCCAGCGCTCGGTCTGCTGCACGAACCGCTGCTGCAGGTCGACCGAACCGAGCGCATAGTCGAGCATCAGCGGATAGCGCGTGACTTCGCGATCCTCGGCCACCAGCTGGCCGCCCAGGTAGCGACGGCTCACACCGGTCACGCTCGTCTCGTGGTCCACGCCCAAGCGGTACGCGTCGCCCTCCACCCCGGGCGGATCCAGCGAGTACGGCAGCAGCACGTTCTCCAGGCGCACGTTCCGCTCGACGGTGCTGCGGATGCGTCCGCGCGAGGTGTCGATGTAGCCCTCGATCGCGTAGCTGCGCACCGAGGTCGTGCGCACCTCCCCACTCACTTCGCCGGCCGCATTGCGCGAGAGCGTGCTGGTGACGGTGGGCGCCGGCGGCCGCCCTGCCAGCGTGTTGCGCGTGACCTGGCCGGTGACCTGCGCCGTATCCGGATCGCGGTAGATCAGCAAGGCGCCGAGGGACGACAGCCCGTAAAGCTCGCCCAGGCCGGCGATCTGGATACCGATCCGATGCGGGGCGCCGTCGCTCAGCAGGGCTGCGAACGGCGTGAGATCCACGCGATAGGGCACGAGGTTGAGCGCCTGCGGCGGCGGCGCCGGCTCGGTCATGCGCGTGGTGTGCCAGTAGACGTTGAAGTACGGGTACACCCGCGGGAACACCGGCGCCACGCCGGCCGGCTGTCCGTCGATGGTGATCTGCGCTTCGCGGAATGCACCGCCCTTGCAGCCCTGCGGCGGCGGGTCGCCTTCCAGGCCGAAGCGGTTCGGTCCGATGGCGAGCCGGTTCGCCAGCTCGGGAAATGCGGCCATCGCCGAGTCGGGCACGCAGGTGAACCAGAACAGGTCGTTGCCCAAGTTCGGATGCGTCATCACATCCAGGTAGGCGCGTTCGATGTTGCGCGGCAGCGGGGGATTGCTCAGGTCGTGCACTTCGTCGGGCACGCGCGGCGCGGGATGGGTCGCAGTGGCCGGATAGAACTGCATCGTCGCCGACACGTAGTACGGCGAGGAGAAGTTCGGTCCGTAGCGCGGCGTGCCGTCGATGCGCAGCGTGCCATCGCGCGGTGCCATCAGGTGGGCGGTGTAGTCGGTGAGGTCGCGCTCGATGTTCCATTGCGTCGGTCCGCGATGGTCCTGCGCCCCTCCGCTGTAGAGCGGGATGCCGTCCAGCCACAGGCTGGCGTACATGAAGCCGTCCAGGTACGAGTTGGTGCTGTCGCTGCGCAAGCTCATCTTCAGGACGACCTTCGCCCATGGCCCGGGACACGCGGCGGGCGGCGCGTAGGGAAACACGCCTTCGCCATCGAACCAGGCGATGCCGATCGAATCCATTTCGACGTCCTGGAGCAGCTGGACTTCGCAGGGCGTGCCGGGCGGTCGCGGAACGTCCGGGACCACCGTGACGACATCGCCCGCATTGGCCGCCGACGCGCTCGCAGGCGATGCGGCGGGCGCGATCGCCGCACGATCCGACGAAGCGAAGGCCCATACCCGATCGCCGGATACCGCGCGACCCGCAGTGCCCTGTGCATGCCGGCTCTGCGCGGCGTGCACGCTGATGACGATGGTGGCGAGCAGCCCGACGACGACGGCGCTGCTTGCGATACGTGACGCGTTCTTCATGCCTTTTACCTCGAAGGCCACGCCCTGCTGCGCGACCTGGCAACGGGATGGAAGTGGTCGATGCTTCGCGCGACGGGCAGGCGTTCGGCGGAGTCGGCGGACGCCGACGGCAGGCAGAGGCGAATCCGCGCTGCAAGCCGACACAACGCGTTGTCTGTGTCGACGCAGCGGGCTCGCGTCTGCCCGCCGACGGTGCGGATGGATCGAACGACGGACCGGTGCGCGCGGCGGCGGAAAGCCTGTGACGTGGAGCGCGAGACGTGTGGTCCGGACCGGTGTCGACCCATCGCGGCGCGGAGCCTAGCACCGGCCTCGCTACGCCGGCTCACCGCCTTGCGACAACACTGAAAGCACGCCGGACGTCACGCTTCTCTACCGCCAGCTGGACTCGACATCGCACAAGACGTGCACCCGGGTTTTACGGAACCTGCACGCGATTCGACATGCCCGGCCAGACAAACCCGTCGCTGCGTGCGGATTGAACACAGCCGAGTGGCAGCTCTGCACACGGAAACCGTGGATGACGGAGCCAACGCAACGGGCACGTTGCGGTTCTGATACGCAGCGGCGCGATGTTCGCGTGAAGCCGCTGAACGTTCGCGCGCGCCGCGATCAAAAATCACGCTCCGGCGCTGCCGGGCTTGAAGTGCCCGGACGTCGGCTCAGGACTCGGGGTCGAACTGGAAGACGCGCAGTTCCTGATCGCATCGGCACGCCCTGGCGATGCGTGCGGCCCATTGGAGGGCGTCGTCGCGCGAGGCAAGCTCCAGCACGGTGAAGCCGCCATCGAGCGACGGCCCCCACGAATAGCCGCCTTCGGCGACCGAACCGTCCGCGGACACGCGCACCGGCGGCACGGACTCGTCGATGCCGCCGCCAAAGACGTACACGCCCGCGCTCTTGGCCTGCTCGATCACGGCGTGCGAATCGCGGACCACCGCGTCCCAGTCCGCTTCGGAAATGACCATCGCCGCGCTGGGAAAGGAGATCAGGTACTTGGCCATGCAACCTCCGCCAGATGATGCCTCGCCCACGAAAGCGCGGTCCTGCTGGAGCGGACCGCGCACGGGCGATCGACTATTCCACCGTCACCGACTTGGCGAGGTTGCGCGGCTTGTCGACGTCGGTGCCGCGTGCGAGCGCGGCGTGATACGCCAGCATCTGCACGGGGATCGCATGCACCACCGGCGACAGCACGCCGACATGGCGCGGCGCACGGATCACGTGCACGCCTTCGGACGGACCGAACTGGCTGTCCTCGTCGGTGAAGACGAACAGCTCGCCGCCGCGGGCGCGCACTTCCTGCATGTTGGATTTCACCTTCTCCAGCAGCGCGTCGTTCGGCGCGATGACGACCACCGGCATCGCCGCGTCGACCAGCGCGAGCGGGCCGTGCTTGAGCTCACCCGCCGGATACGCTTCGGCGTGGATGTAGGAGATTTCCTTGAGCTTGAGCGCGCCTTCCAGCGCGATCGGGTAATGCACGCCGCGGCCGAGGAAGAGCGCGTGCTGCTTGGGCGCGAAACGCTCCGCCCACGCGGTGACCTGCGGCTCCAGGTTCAGCGCGTGCTGCACGCTGCCGGGCAGGAAGCGCAGTGCATCGAGGTACTGGCCTTCCTGTTCGACGTCGAGACGGCCGTGCAGCTTCGCCAGCGTGGCCGCGAGCGTGAACAGCGCCACCAGCTGCGTGGTGAACGCCTTGGTGGACGCCACGCCGATCTCGGCGCCGGCGCGCGTGTAGTACACCAGCCGGCTGGCGCGCGGGATCGCGCTTTCGGGCACGTTGCAGATCGACAGCGTGCGGTCGTGGCCGAGCGACTTGGCGTACTTCAGCGCCTCCATCGTGTCGAGCGTTTCGCCGGACTGCGAGATGGTGACGATGAGGTGCTTCGGGTTCGCCACCGCCTTGCGGTAACGGTATTCGCTGGCGATTTCGACCGAGCACGGCAGGCCGGAGATCGCTTCGATCCAGTAACGTGCGGTGAGGCCGGCGTAGTAGCTCGTGCCGCAGGCGAGGATCTGCACGCCTTCCACGTCGCGCAGCACGTTTTCGGCGTCGGCGCCGAACAGCAGCGGGTTGAATGCGTTGGCATCCATCACCGCCTCGATGGTGTCGGCGATGGCGCGCGGCTGCTCGTGGATTTCCTTCTGCATGAAGTGGCGGTACGGGCCCAGCTCGAGCGAGGCGAGCGAGACGTCCGACATGTGCACGTCGCGCTCGACGGCGGCGCCGGCGGCATTGAAGACGCGCACGGATTCGCGCGTGATCTCGGCGGTGTCGCCTTCTTCCAGGAAGATCACCTGGCGCGTGGCCTGAAGGATCGCGGACACGTCGCTGGCGATGAAGTTCTCGCCCTCGCCCAACCCCACCAGCAGCGGGCAGCCCATGCGCGCGGCGATGAGGCGGCCGGGTTCGCGCTTGCTGACCACGGCGATCGCGTAGGCGCCCACGAGTTCCTGCACCGCCTTCTGCACGGCGGCCAACAGGTCGGCGCCCTGAGACTGATGGAAGTGGATCAGGTGGGCGATGACCTCGGTGTCGGTCTGCGATTCGAAGGCATAGCCCTTCGCGCGCAGGACCTCGCGCTGTTCATCGTGGTTCTCGATGATGCCGTTGTGCACCACCGCCAGTTCGCCGAACGATACGTGCGGGTGCGCGTTCGCCTCGGTCACGCCGCCGTGGGTGGCCCAGCGGGTGTGGCCGATGCCGAGCCGGGCACGGAAGCCCTCGGACTGGGCGGCCGACTCCATCTCGGCGACGCGGCCCGTGCGGCGGACGCGGCGGACCTGCTCGCCGTCCAGGACGGCGATGCCGGCGGAGTCGTAACCGCGGTACTCCAGGCGCTTGAGGCCTTCGATCAGCACCGGCACCACGTCGCGATCGGCGATCGCACCAACGATTCCGCACATGCAGCGGCACTCCAGATTTCGGGAAGAGCGACAGTCTAGCGGGAGCTACGCGAAGGCCGCTGTACGGCGGACACGCCACTGTCCGCGCGGACACCCCGGACACGTCCCCGCGCACGCAAGTGGTTGAAAGACAAGGGCGTTGGGCTTGGCACGCGATCTGCTTGTTCAGGTGAGCTTCCCTCACACGACCACCGCATGATCCGCGACACCTCCGCCCAAGACCGCGTCCTCGCCGCGCCCCCCGCGAATCCGCGCCGCAAGCAGTTGCTCATCGGCGGCGGTGTGGCGGCGGCCCTGCTGCTGGCCCTGAGCGTGCCCACGCTGGGCCGCTGGCTGGGCGCCGGACAGTCGGTCAGCGGCGAGCGCCTGCGCACGGCCGAGGTGCACCGCGGCACGCTGGTGCGGGACGTCTCGGTGCAGGGCCGCATGGTCGCCGCGGTGAGCCCGACCTTGTATGCGCCGGCCGCCGGCACCGTGACGCTGAAGGTGCGCGCCGGCGACACGATCAAGCAGGGCCAGACGCTGGCGGTCATCGACAGCCCGGAACTGCGCAGCAAGCTGGTGCAGGAGCAGTCGACGCTCGCGAGCCTGCAGGCCGAGGCCAGCCGCGCCGCACTCGACGCTCAACTGGCGCGCTCCACCGCGCAGAAGGCGCTGGACCAGGCCGAAATCGACCGCACCGCGGCGATGCGCGACCTGGAGCGCAGCCAGAAGGGCTTCGACGGTGGCGCCGTGTCGAGCATCGAGGTCGCCCGCGCGCAGGACACGCTGAAGAAGGCCGACATCGGCCTGCAGCATGCGCAGCGCGATTTCGGCCTGCAGGATCGCGGCGCGGGGCTGGACACGCGCAACAAGCACCTGCTCGCACAACGACAGCAAGCGATCGTCGACGACCTGCAGCGCCAGGTCGACGAACTCAACATCCGCTCGCCCGTGGACGGCATGGTCGGCACGGTGAACATCACCGACCGCACCGTCGTGCCGATCAACCAGCCGCTGCTGGTCGTGGTGGACCTGCGCGAGCTGGAAGTCGAGCTGCCCGTGCCGGAAAGCTATGCCGACGACCTGCGCCTGGGCATGGGCGCGGAGATCAGCTACGGCGGACAGAAATACAACGGCGTGCTGCAGTCGGTCTCCCCCGAAGTGGTGAACGGGCAAGTGATGGCGCGCCTGCGGTTCGCCGACGAACAACCCGACGGCAAGCGCCCCACCGGCCTGCGCCAGAACCAGCGCGTCAGCACGCGCGTGATGATCGAGGAGAAGCCGAACGTGCTGATGGTGCAGCGCGGCCCGTTCCTGGACACCGGCGGCGGTCGCGTCGCCTACAGGCTCGATGGCGACACCGCGATCAAGACCGCGATCACCACCGGCGCGAGCAGCCTGTCGGACGTCGAAGTGCTGTCGGGACTGAAGCCCGGCGACCGCATCGTGATTTCCGACACCACCGCGTTCAACGGCGCGGACGAAGTGATGGTCAACGATTGACCGCGCATCCATTCCCTGTCCGCGCGCATCCCAACCTTTCCGTACACCGCACGCACGCCACGAACGCACTAGGAGCACCGCCATGCTGAAGATGACGCACCTGAGCAAGGTTTACCGCACGCACATGATCGAAACCCATGCGTTGCGCAGCTTCGACATCCACGTGCGCGAGGGCGAGTTCGTCGCCGTGACCGGTCCGTCGGGTTCGGGCAAGACGACGTTCCTGAACATCGCCGGCCTGCTGGAGGACTTCAACGACGGCGATTACCTGCTCGACGGCGTGTCGGTGAAGGGTCTGGACGACAACGCGCGCTCCAAGCTGCGCAACGAGAAGATCGGCTTCATCTTCCAGGGATTCAACCTGATTCCCGACCTGAACCTCTTCGACAACGTCGACGTGCCGCTGCGCTATCGCCGAATGGGCGCGGGCGAGCGCAAGGAACGCATCGAACATGCGCTGGGGCGCGTGGGCCTCTCGTCGCGCATGAAGCACTACCCCTCGGAACTCTCCGGCGGACAGCAGCAGCGCGTGGCGATCGCGCGTGCGCTGGCCGGCTCGCCGCGCCTGCTGCTCGCCGACGAGCCCACCGGCAACCTCGATTCGCTGATGGCGCGCGGCGTGATGGAACTGCTGGAGGAGATCCACGCACAGGGCACGACCATCGTGATGGTCACGCACGATCCGGAGCTTGCCGCACGATCGCAGCGCAACGTGCACATCATCGACGGCCAGGTGACCGACCTGGACGACGCGCCGCGGCTCGGCGGTGAAGTCCACGCCGCCGCGCACTCCGCCACCGTCGCCGCCGGCTGAGGAGCGCGCGTCATGCTCGCCAACAACATGTTCACCTACTACCTGCGCCTGGCGGCGATCTCGCTCAAGCGCAACCGCATCCTCACTGCGCTGATGATTGCCGCCATCGCGCTCGGCATCGGCATGTCGATGACCTCGATGACCGTGCTGCACATGATGAGCGCCAACCCGATGTCGCATAAGAACGAGCAGGTGCGCCGGATCCAGCTCGACAACTGGGACGCGAACAGCCCGTGGGACGAGGACAACCCGACCGAGCCGCCGGACCTGATGGCCTACCAGGATGCGAACAACCTCGTGCAGGCGCACAAGGCCGAGCACGAGGCGGCGTTCTTCCCGAACGTGCTTCCGCTCGAGCCCGAGAAGCGCGAGGTGAAGCCGTACATGGTCGAGGCGCTGTTCACCACGTCGGGCTTCTTCCCGATCTTCGAGCCGCCGTTCCGTTACGGCACCGGCTGGTCGCCGGCCGAGGACCGCAACGCCGCGCGCGTGGTGGTGATCGACAGCGAGACCAACGACAAGCTGTTCGGCGGTGAAAACAGCGTCGGCCGCAAGGTGCGCCTTGGCGGCGAGGACTACACGGTGGTCGGCGTGCTCGACACGTGGCGTCCGACGCCGCGCGTGTACCACGTCGCCAACGGCGCCTTCAACGATCCGCAATCGGTGTTCGTGCCGTTCTCCATCGGCATCGAGAAGCAGCTCAACAGCAACTCCAACAACAGCTGTTACAAGGATGCCGAGCCCGGATACGCCGGCCTGCTCGCGTCCGAGTGCATCTGGATCGACCTGTGGGTGCAGGTGAAGGACGAAGCCGACGCGCAGCGCTACGCGAGCTTCCTCAACGACTACGTCAACGACCAGAAGAAATCCGGCCGCTTCCCGCGTCCGGTGAACAACCGGGTCTACACCGTGGAGCAGTTCCTGGAGTCGCAGCGCGTGGTCGGCCGCGACGTGCGCACGCAGGTGTGGCTGGCGTTCGCGTTCTTCGCCGTCTGCCTGATCAACACCGTCGGCCTGCTGCTGGCGAAGTTCATGGGCAAGGCGCCGGAGATCGGCCTGCGCCGCGCGGTCGGTGCGAGCAAGCCGGCGGTGTTCGCGCAATACCTCACCGAATCGGGCCTGGTCGGTTTGGCCGGCGGTCTGTTCGGACTCGTGCTCACGGGGCTGGGACTGCTCGCGCTGCGCAAGCTCTACGCGGGCACGTCCATCGAGCGGCTGGCCGAACTGGACTGGAGCATGGTTGCCGCATCGCTGGCGATCGCGCTGATCGCCAGCCTGATCGCCGGCCTGTACCCGACGTGGCGCGCCTGCCAGGTGCAGCCGGCCACGCAGCTGAAAACGCAGTAACGCCGAGGACACCACCATGGAATTCCGCCCGATCCTCAATGCGCTCATGCGCAACAAGACCGGCCTGCTGCTGATCGCGCTGCAGGTCGCCATCACGCTGGCCATCGTGTGCAACAGCGTCTTCATCATCCTGCAGCGCATCGAGAAGGTGAATCGCCCCAGCGGCATGGACGAAGCCGCGCTGTTCACCATCACCAGCCTGGGTTTCGCGCCGGGCTTCGACCTGCGCGGCAGCATTCGCGAGGACCTCGACACCTTGCGTTCGCTGCCCGGCGTGATCGACGCCACCACCATCAACTCCGTTCCGCTGTCCAACGGCGGCTGGAGCGAAGGCGTGACGACGCAGCCGGAAAGCGTGCCGGAGGAACAACGAAAGAACGTGTCCACCGCGCTCTACCTGGTGGACGAGCACGGCGTGGACACGCTCGGCGTGAAGATCGTCGCCGGCCGCAATTTCACCGCCGAGGACGTCAGCTACCGCTCCAAGGACGACAAGGGCACGCCGCAGTCGCTGATCATCACGCAGGCGCTCGCCGACCAGCTGTATCCGGAAGGCAATGCGGTCGGCAAGGTGATCTACACCGGCATCGGCGGCAAGAACGCGCCGCTGGCGATCGTCGGCATCATGGAGCGCTTGCAGGCGCCGTGGGTGGGCTGGGACAAGGTCGAACACTCGATGCTGGTGCCGCAGTACCAGGACGGCGAGTTCGATTCGGGTTCGTCGCGTTACCTGATCCGCACCGAGCCGGGCCGTCGCGACGAAGTGATGAAGGAAGCCGAACGCAAGCTCGCCGCCATCAACGACGGGCGCATCGTGCGCGGCCTGCATTCGGTGGAGGAAGTGCGCGGCGACAGTTATCGCCAGGATCGCGCGATGACCGTCGTGCTCGGCACGGTGATCTTCTCGTTGCTCGCCGTGACGGGCCTGGGCATCGTCGGCATGGTCAGCTTCTGGGTGACCCGCCGCGTGAAGCAGATCGGTACGCGTCGTGCGCTCGGCGCACGCCGCTTCGACATCCGCCGCTACTTCATGGTCGAGAACGTGATCGTCGTCGGCGTGGGCATCGTGCTCGGCCTGCTGCTCACGTACGGCTTCAACCTGTGGCTGATGAAGCATTACGAACTTCCGCGGCTGGCCTGGTACTACGCGCCGCTGGGCGCACTGACGGTGCTGATGCTCGGCCAGATCGCGGTCTTCGGGCCGGCCACGCGCGCATCGCGCGTGTCGCCGGCGGTCGCGACTCGCACGGTGTGATCGGACGCGGGACCCGGGGTCCGGAACCCGGTCCCGTGCGCGCTTCTTCGCGGATGAGGGCTCTCTCTCTCCGGCCGCGCTGAAACGACCACGGGGCCCGGGTTCCGGGTCCCCGGTCCCGTCTCCACTGCTACCCTAATCGCATGCGGACCATTCTCGTCATCGACGACAACCACGCCGTGCACGTCGCGCTGGACGTGCTGTTCTCGCTGGCCGACCTGCGCGTGCTGAGCGCCGAGTCGCCGGACGACGGCCTGCGACTGCTGGAAACCGAAACCATCGACCTGGTCATCCAGGACATGAACTTCACCGCCGACACCACGTCCGGCGAGGAAGGCATCGCGCTGTTCCGCACGATCCGCGACCGTTTCCCGGACCTGCCGATCATCCTGCTCACCGCGTGGACGCGGCTGGAGTCGGCCGTCGCGCTGGTGAAGGCCGGCGCCGCCGATTACCTCGGCAAGCCGTGGGACGACCACAAGCTGATGACCACCGTCACCAACCTGCTGGAACTGGGCGAGGCGAACCGCGCGCTAGCGCAACATCGCGACGGCGAGCGCCGTCGTCGGCAGGAACTGGAGGGGCAGTACGATCTTCGCGGCGTGGTGTTCGCCGACCCGGCCAGCGAACGCGTGGTCAGCCTCGCATGCCATGTCGCGCGTGCCGACGTGCCGGTGCTCATCGCCGGGCCGAACGGCGCGGGCAAGGAACGCATCGCCGAGATCATCCAGGCCAACTCGTCCGTGCGCGAGGGTCCCTACATCATGCTCAACTGCGGCGCGTTGCCTTCGGAGCTGATCGAAGCCGAGCTGTTCGGCGCCGAAGCGGGCGCCTACACCAGCGCCAACAAATCGCGCGAAGGCAAGTTCGAAGCGGCCGACAACGGAACGCTGCTGCTCGACGAGATCGGCAACCTTCCGCCGGCCGGCCAGATGAAGCTGCTGCGCGTGCTGGAAACCGGCCGCTTCCAGCGGCTGGGCTCCAATCGCGAGCGGCAGGTGAAAGTGCGGGTGATCGCGGCGACCAACGCGGACCTTCCCGCGATGATCCGTGCCGGTACGTTCCGCGAGGACCTCTATTACCGCCTCAACGTGATCGAACTGCGCGTGCCGCCGCTGGCGGAGCGGCGCGGCGACATCCTTCCGCTGGCCGAACATTTCCTTGAAGGCCGGCGCCGGCTCAGCGATGCCGCGCGAGGCGCACTGCTGCGGCATGCGTGGCCGGGCAACGTGCGCGAGATGAAGAACGCGATCCAGCGCGCGTTGCTGCTGGGCTCGAACGAGGTTATCGACGCGGAGGAACTCGGGCTCGCGGCAGCACCCATGGCGACGCGCATGCCGGAAGGAGAGCCCGACCGCGACGCCATCGAGGCCGCCCTGCAACGCGCGGGTGGCGTGATGAGCCAGGCTGCGGCCGATCTCGGCCTGAGCCGGCAGGCGCTGTACCGTCGGCTGGACAAGCTCGGCATCGCGCGGTGATGCGATGGACGCGCGCAGGCGCCACTTCTCGATGGCCGGAAAGCTCGCGCTGCTTCTGTTCGCGGCGATGCTGGGCGCGGTCGCGCTCGGCGCGGTACTGATCGACTGGCTCGATAGTGCGCTGCTCGGCGCAAGCCTGACGCTGGTGGCGTGCGCGCTCGTCGCGCCGCTCATCGCGCAGCGCTACCTCGCGCGGCAGCTCAGCCTGTTCCGCGCGTTGTCGGGATCGGTCGCGAGCTTCCGCGACGGCGACTTCAGCTTCAGCGTGACGCGGCGCTCGCACGATGAGCTCGATGATCTCGTCGAGGCGCACAACGAGCTGGGCCGCGTGCTGCGCGAAGAGCGTCAGTCGCTGTTCCAGCGCGAACTGCTGCTCGACACCGTGGTGCAGAACACGCCGACGGCGCTGCTGCTGATCGAGAGCCGCGGCGCGATCGTGTACGGCAACATCGCCGCGCGACAGCTCTTCCACGACGGCCGCAAGGTCGAGGGGCTCAAGTTCCCGCAGCTGATGGAGAACACGCCCGCTCCGCTGCGCGAGGCGCTCGGCGAAGGCGGCGATCGGCTTTTCAGCTTCGAACATGCCGGACAGGAAGAGACGTACCACCTCGCGCGTCGCGATTTCCATCTCAACGGGCGCGTGCATACGCTTTTCATGTTCAAGCGGCTGACCGCGGAGTTGAACCGGCAGGAGGTCGCGACGTGGAAGAAGGTGATCCGCGTGATCAGCCATGAGCTCAACAACTCGCTGGCGCCGATCACCTCGCTCGCGCACTCCGGCGCGGAGCTGCTGCGGCGCGAGGACTACGAGAAACTCGGCCGGATCTTCGAGACGATCGAAGAGCGCGCGCGCCACCTGCACGGTTTCCTGCGCGGATATTCCAGCGTCGCGAAGCTGCCCGTACCGGAACTCGAATCGGTCGAATGGGCCCCGTTCCTGTCGCGATTGCAGCAGCATTACGGCTTCCAGCGCGGGCCGGTGCCGACCGAACCGGCGCGCTTCGACGCGGCGCAGGTCGAGCAGGCGTTGATCAACGTGCTCAAGAACGCGCACGAGTCGGGCTCGAATGAAGCCGATGTCACGCTGACCGTCCGGCAGATCGGCCGCGTCGTGCGCGTGGAGGTGAGCGATCGCGGGCCCGGCATGTCGGAGGCGGTGCTGGCCAACGCGCTGGTGCCGTTCTATTCGACCAAGCGCACCGGCAGCGGACTCGGACTGGCGCTCGCACGCGAGATCTGCGAAGCGCACGGCGGACGGATCGGACTGGCCAACCGGGACGGCGGCGGGCTCACGGTGAGCCTGACGCTGCCCGCGGGGTGATCGCGCCAGCGAAATCGATGCACTCTTTAGCAGCCCGCGCGCGCCGTCCTTCCTGTTGAGCGTCATCGCGACGTCGCAGGGACCGAGACGTTCACGCCATCAGAGGGATGGAGTGTGCTTCAGCGAAAGGGACAGGCGCGGCGGGAGCGCGGCTTGCGCGCCGTCACGCGGCTTACGCTCGAATGACGGCAACAGAACCGAGGGCCGATGCCCTTGCTTAAACCTTCGGCTTCTTCTTCGGCCGCTGCCAGCCTTCGATCGTCGACTGCCGCGCGCGTGCGACGGTCAGCTTCCCTTCCGGCGCGTCGCGCGTGACCACCGATCCGGCGGCGATCGTCGCGTCGCGGCCGATCGTCACCGGCGCGACCAGCGAGGAGTTCGAGCCGATGAATGCGCCGTCTTCGATCGTGGTGGTCGACTTGTTCACGCCGTCGTAGTTGCAGGTGATGGTGCCCGCGCCGACGTTCACTCCCGCGCCGATGACGGTGTCGCCCAGGTACGTGAGGTGGTTGGCCTTGCTGGTGACGCCGATGCGCGCGTTCTTGGTTTCGACGAAGTTGCCGACGTGCACGCCATCGGCAAGCACGGTACCCGGGCGCAGGCGCGAGTACGGGCCGATCTGCGCGGCGCCCTCGACGATGACGCCGTCCAGGTCGCAATGCGCACGCACTTCCGTGCCCGGACCGAGCGTGACGTCCTTCAGGCGGCAGAACGGTCCGATGCGCACGCCATCGCCGAGCACGACCTTGCCTTCGAGCACGACGTCGACGTCGATCTCCACGTCATGTCCGACACGCACGTCGCCACGCTGGTCGAAGCGCGCCGGATCGGCCAGGCGCACGCCCTGCACGCACAGCGCGCGGGCCGCGCGGCGCTGGAACGCGCGTTCGAGCTGGGCGAGCTGCCAGGCGTCGTTCGCGCCTTCCACTTCGAGCGGATCGACGACGTGGACCATCTCGGCCGCATTGAACTCGGCGGCCGCGGAAGCGAAGACATCGGTGAGGTAGTACTCGCCCTGCGCGTTGTCGTTGCCCAGGTGTTGCAGCCAGCGGCGCAACGCTTCGCCGTCCGCAACGAGGATGCCCGTGTTGACGGTGCGGATCTCGCGCTGTTCGTCGTCGGCATCCTTGTGTTCGACGATGCGGCCGACGCGCCCCTGCGGATCGCGCACGATGCGGCCATAGCCGGTGGGATCGTCGAGGTCGGCGACGAGCACGGCGATGCGGCCGGGCGCGGCGAGCAGTCGCTGCAGCGTCTCGGCGGTGATCAGCGGCACGTCGCCGTAGAGCACCAGCACGCGCGCGTCGACCGGCACCGAGGGCATCGCCTGCTGCACGGCATGGCCGGTGCCCAGGCGCTGCTCCTGCTCGGTCCAATGCAGGTCGGTCTGGTCGGCGAATGCGGCGCGAACCTGCTCGCCACCGTGGCCGTACACGACGTGGATCCCGCTGGCGCCAAGCTGGCGCGCGGTGTCGATCACGTGGCCGAGCATCGGCTTGCCGGCGATCTTCTGCAGCACCTTGGCCGTGGTGGACTTCATGCGCTTGCCCTCGCCGGCGGCGAGGATGACGACGTGCAGCGGGTTCATGCGATCGAGGCTCGTGAATGCGACGGCGGAATCTTATCAACGCGCCGCGCAAGGCGTCGTGCGTGTGGGCTGCGTGCAGGGTGGCGCGTATCGGCTCGCTTAGAATCGCGGGCATGCGCAGATCCCCCCGACGCACCCTCGCCCGCCAGGGCGGCAGCTACATCGCGGTCGGCGCCGTGCAGTTGCTCGTCGACTGGGCGGTGTTCGTGGCGTTGAGCGCATCGGGCGTGCTGGTGGAACCGGCGAACATCGTCGGACGCATCAGCGGCGCGGCGATCGGCTTCTGGGCGAACGGCCGCTTCACCTTTGCCGGCGAGGACACGGCGCTGGGGCGTCGGCAGTTCGTGCGCTTCGTGATGATGTGGCTGGCCACGACCGCCATCAGCACCTGGGCGGTGGGCCACATCGACGACACGGTCGGGTTGCGCTGGGCCTGGCTCGCCAAGCCGGCGATCGACATCGCGGTCAGCGCGATCGGTTTCGTGCTGTCGCGGCACTGGGTGTACCGGCGTTAGTCGGTCGGGATTCGGGGCTCGAAAGGTGCTTTCCACCGGCGGTTGATGGCTCAACTCAGAAAAGAAAAAAGGCGACGGAGTGACCGTCGCCCTTTCGCCTACCCGAGATCGAGTCCCGGGTCCTGGCTTCAATGCTTCATGTTCTTGCGCAGACGCTCCAGCGCGCTGAGCTGGGCGATGCTCATGGCCAACTGGGCCTGGGCCTCTTCCATGCTCATCTTCGGATCCTTCTTCGAAAGGATCCGCTCGGCCTCTTCCTTCGCGGCACGGACGGCGGCTTCGTCGATGTCCTGCGCGCGCACGGCCGTGTCGGCCAGCACGGTGACGACGGTGGGCTGCACCTCGAGGATGCCGCCGGAGATCGCGAAATCCAGCTGCTCGCCGCCCGGCAGGGTCACCACGACCTTGCCCGGCTTCAGGCGGGTGATCAGCGGCGCGTGCTTCGGCGCGATGCCGAGCTCGCCGATCTCACCGGTGGCGACCACCAGCTCGGCGTCTCCGTGGAAGATTTCCTGCTCGGCGCTGACGATGTCGCAACGAATCGTGGATGCCATGTATGTCTCGCCTTGCTCGACGGGAGTCGCGATCCGGAGTTCGAGATGCGCAGGAGCACGTTGCCCGCGATCGACGAAACCCCGCTTCTACGACGCCCTGATACCGAATGACTGGTTCCGAGAAGATCGCCGGATCAACCGGTGATCTTCTTGGCCTTCTCGACCGCTTCCTCGATGCCGCCGACCATGTAGAACGCCTGCTCCGGCAGGTGGTCGTACTCGCCTTCCACGATGCCCTTGAAGCCGCGGATGGTGTCCTTCAGCGACACGTACTTGCCCGGCGAGCCGGTGAAGACTTCCGCCACGTGGAACGGCTGGGAGAAGAAGCGCTCGATCTTGCGGGCGCGCGACACGGCCTGCTTGTCCTCTTCCGACAGCTCGTCCATGCCCAGGATCGCGATGATGTCCTTGAGCTCCTTGTACTTCTGGAGCGTCGCCTGCACCTTGCGCGCGACTTCGTAGTGCTCCAGGCCGATCACGTTCGGATCGAGCTGGCGCGAGGTGGAGTCCAGCGGGTCCACGGCCGGGTAGATGCCCAGCGAGGCGATGTTTCGCGACAGCACGACGGTGGCGTCGAGGTGGGCGAAGGTCGTCGCCGGCGACGGGTCGGTCAGGTCGTCCGCGGGCACGTACACGGCCTGGATCGAGGTGATCGAACCGGTCTTGGTCGAGGTGATGCGCTCCTGCAGGACGCCCATTTCCTCGGCCAGCGTCGGCTGGTAACCCACCGCCGACGGCATGCGGCCCAGCAGCGCCGACACTTCGGTACCGGCCAGCGTGTAGCGGTAGATGTTGTCGACGAACAGCAGCACGTCACGGCCCTTGCCCGAGGCGTCCTTCTCGTCGCGGAAGTACTCGGCCATGGTCAGGCCGGTCAGCGCGACGCGCAGGCGGTTGCCCGGCGGCTCGTTCATCTGGCCGTACACCATCGCCACCTTGTCGAGGACGTTGGAGTCCTTCATCTCGTGGTAGAAGTCGTTGCCCTCGCGGGTACGCTCGCCCACGCCGGCGAACACGGACAGACCCGAGTGCGCCTTGGCGATGTTGTTGATCAGCTCCATCATGTTGACGGTCTTGCCGACGCCGGCGCCGCCGAACAGGCCGACCTTGCCGCCCTTCGCGAACGGGCACATCAGGTCGATGACCTTGATGCCGGTTTCCAGCAGCTCGTTGGCCGAGGACTGGTCCTCGTACGTCGGCGCTGCGCGATGGATTTCCCAATGATCGGCCGCCTGCACCGGGCCGGCTTCGTCGATGGCGTTGCCGAGCACGTCCATGATGCGGCCCAGCGTACCGGCGCCGACCGGCACCGCGATCGCGCGGCCGGTGTTGGTGGCGACCAGGTTGCGCTTGAGGCCGTCGGTGGAGCCCAGGGCGATGGTGCGGACGACGCCGTCACCGAGCTGCTGCTGGACTTCGAGCGTGATGGCGGTGTTGTCGACCTTCAGCGCGTCGTACACCTTCGGCACGGACTCGCGCGGGAACTCGACGTCGACGACGGCGCCGATGATCTGAACGATCTTGCCCTGACTCATGGTGGTTTCCTCTAACTTGAATCTGCATGGCGGTCGCGGATGGCGCGCCCGCCGGGTAATGGTTTAGACCGCCGCGGCGCCGCCGACGATTTCCGAGATTTCCTGCGTGATCGCCGCCTGGCGTGCCTTGTTGTAGACCAGGTTCAGCGTGCCGATCAGCTTGGTGGCGTTGTCGGAAGCGGCCTTCATCGCGACCATGCGCGCGGCATGTTCGGAGGCCACGTTCTCCAGCACCGCCTGGTACACCAGCGACTCGACGTAACGGTTGAGCACGTGGTCGAGCACGGTCGCCGGATCGGGTTCGTAGATGTAATCCCAGTCGTGCTTGGCGACCTGTGTCTCCGCCGGCGGCAGCGGCAGCAGCTGATCGAACGCGGCGCGCTGGGTCATCGTGTTGACGAAGTCGTTGTAGCAGACGAACACGCGATCGAGGTTGCCGCTGCTGTAGCCGTCCAGCATCACCTTGATGACGCCGACGAGCTGCTCCAGCTTCGGCTGGTCGCCCAGATGGGTGACCGAGCCGACCATGTTCACCTTGATGCGGCGGAAGAACACCGAAGCCTTCTGGCCGATGGTGACGACGTCGATCTCGACGCCCTGCTCCTGCCACTTGCGGAACTCGCCGAGCAGCTTGCGGAACAGGTTGTTGTTCAGGCCGCCGGCGAGGCCGCGGTCGGACGACACGATGACGTAGCCGACGCGCTTCACGTCCTGGCGCTCGACCAGGAACGGATGCTGGTAATCGGAATTGGCCTGGGCCAGGTGGCCGATCACCTGCTTCATCACGCGCGCATACGGCCGCGAGACCTTCATGCGCTCCTGCGCCTTGCGGATCTTGGAAGCCGAGACCATCTCGAGCGCGCGCGTCACCTTGCGGGTGTTCTGCACGCTCTTGATCTTGGATTTGATTTCGCGTCCGCCTGCCATTGCTTTTCCTCGGGACCCGGGACCGGGGACCCGGAGCCCGTGAACACCAAATTGGAAGTGTGCCTAACCGCTACCGCCTGCCGTCACCGGAGACCGGCCCGCTCTCGCGGGTACCCGGTCCCAAGTCCCGGGTGCCGGCTTACCAGCTACCCGTCTGCTTGAACTCGGCGATGCCCTTCTTGAAGGCGGCCTCGATCTCGTCGTTCCAGTTGCCGGTGCCGTTGATCGTGTTGATCAGCTCGCCCTGCGTGTTGACGAAGTGGGCATGCAGGCCCTCTTCGAACGCGAGGATCTTGTTGACCGGCACGTCGTCGAGGTAACCCTCGTTGACGGCGTAGATCGACAGCGCCTGCAGGGCGATCGGCATCGGCGAGTACTGCTTCTGCTTCATCAGCTCGGTGACGCGCTGGCCGCGCTCGAGCTGCTTGCGGGTGGCTTCGTCCAGGTCGGAGGCGAACTGCGCGAACGCAGCCAGCTCACGGTACTGGGCGAGCGCGATGCGGATGCCGCCCGACAGCTTCTTGATGATCTTGGTCTGGGCGGCGCCACCGACGCGTGACACCGAGATACCGGCGTTCACGGCCGGGCGGATGCCGGCGTTGAACAGGTCGGTTTCCAGGAAGATCTGGCCGTCGGTGATCGAGATCACGTTGGTCGGCACGAACGCGGACACGTCGCCGGCCTGCGTTTCGATGATCGGCAGCGCGGTCAGCGAACCGGTCTTGCCCTTCACTTCGCCATTCGTGAACTTCTCCACGTACTCCTCGGAGACGCGGGCGGCGCGCTCGAGCAGGCGGCTGTGCAGGTAGAACACGTCGCCCGGATAGGCTTCGCGACCCGGCGGGCGCTTGAGCAGCAGCGAGATCTGGCGGTACGCGACGGCCTGCTTGGACAGATCGTCGTATACGATCAGCGCGTCTTCGCCGCGGTCCATGAAGAACTCGCCCATCGTGCAGCCGGAGTAGGCGGAGATGTACTGCATGGCGGCCGATTCGGACGCCGTGGCGGCGACGACGATGGTGTGCGCCAGCGCGCCGTTCTCTTCGAGGCGACGCACGATGTTCGCGACGGTCGAGGCCTTCTGGCCGATCGCCACGTACACGCACTTGATGCCCGTGCCCTTCTGGTTGATCACGGCGTCGATGGCCAGCGCGGTCTTGCCGGTCTGGCGGTCGCCGATGACCAGCTCGCGCTGGCCGCGGCCGATCGGGATCATCGCGTCGACGGTCTTGTAACCGGTCTGCACCGGCTGATCGACCGACTTGCGCCAGATCACGCCGGGCGCGACGCGCTCCACCGGCGCGGTCTGCGTGGCGCCGATCGGGCCCTTGCCGTCGATCGGCTCGCCCAGCGCGTTCACGACGCGGCCGAGCAGTTCGCGACCCACCGGCACTTCGAGGATGCGGCCGGTCGTCTTGGCGACGTCGCCTTCGCGCAGGTGCTCGTAGTCACCCAGGACCACGGCGCCGACCGAGTCGCGCTCCAGGTTCAGCGCCAGCGCGTAGGTGCTGTTCGGCAGCTCGATCATTTCGCCCTGCATCACGTCGGCCAGGCCGTAGATGCGCACGATGCCGTCCGACACCGAGGTGACGGTGCCTTCGTTGCGCGCTTCGGCGGTCAGCTTGACCTTCTCGATGCGGGTCTTGATCAGTTCACTGATTTCGGACGGGTTGAGCGTGGTGGTTGCCATGGGTTGAGTCCCTTGATCCGGCATAGACCGGAATTGCAGATGAATTCGTTATTGCGACAGCGTCGACTGCAGGCGTTCGAGCTTGCCCTTGAGCGAGCCGTCGATGACCACGTCGCCCGCGTCGATCACGGCGCCGCCGATCAGCGAGGCGTCCACGGCCGTCTCGATCTCGACTTCCCGGCCGAAGCGCTTCTTCAGCGCGGCCTTGATGGCGTCGAGTTCGGAAGACGGCAGTTCGCTCGCGGCGGTGACCTTCGCCTTGACCACGCGCTCGGCTTCGGCGCGCAGCTCTTCGAACTGGCCGGTGATTTCCGGCAGCAGCACGAGGCGGCGGTTGTCGGCGAGCAGGCCGAGGAAGCGGGTGAACGCCTCGTCCGCGCCGTCGGGCGCGAGCAGCCCGACCGCGTCGGCCGGGTTCAACAGCGGGTGGCCGAGCAACGCCTGGGCCTGCGGGTCGGCGGCCACGCGCGAAGCGAAGGCGAGCGCCTGCGACCACGCAGCGGTGCGACCGCCCTCGCGCGAAAGCGCGAAGGCGGCACGGGCGTACGGACGGGCGAGGGTCAAGGCCTGGGTCATTTCAGATCATTCCGCTCGAGCGAGCCTGGGTGATGCCGCGTACAGATCAAAGCTGGGCTGCCAGCTCGTCGAGCAGCGCCTTGTGGGCGTTGGCGTCGATTTCGCGCTTGAGCAGCTTCTCGGCGCCGGTCACGGCGAGCGTGGAGACCTGCTTGCGCAGCTCCTCACGGGCGCGGTTGGACGCCGCCGCGATCTCGGCCTCGGCCGCCGCCTTCTGGCGGTTGGCTTCGGCGATCGCGTCGTTCTTGGCCTGGTCGATGATCTGATTGGCGCGCTGGTGCGCCTGCTCGATGATCTCGTTGGCCTTGGTACGCGCGGAGCGCAGCTCGGCGTCGACGCTCTGCTGGGCCTGTGCCAGGTTCTTCTGGCTCTGCTCGGCGGCAGCCAGACCCTCGGCAATCTTTTGTTGACGTTCTTCGATCGCCTTGTTCAGCGGCGGCCAAATGAACTTCATCGTGAACCAGATGAGGATCGCGAACGTGATCATCTGGCCGAAGAAGGTCATGTTGATATTCATGACAGCTCCGATGGAACGCTTTTTCGGGCGTTTACGCCCGGGAGAGCCGTCCGGTTCGCGGACGGCTCAGTAGCTCAGCTGCGGCCGGGATCAGGCGCCAGCGGCGGTCTGCAGCGCGCCCAGCAGCGGGTTGCCGAAGGCGAACAGCAGGCCGACGGCCAGCGCGATGATGAACGCCGCGTCGATCAGGCCGGCCAGCAGGAACATGCGGCCCTGCAGCATCGGAACCAGCTCCGGCTGGCGGGCAGCCGACTCAAGGAACTTCGAGCCCATCAGCGCGATGCCGAGGCACGCACCGATCGCGCCGAGGCCGACCATCATGCCGATCGCGATCGCGGTCAGGCCCTGCACACTGGCGATGAATTCCATGGTTTTCTCCTACTGAAACGTTTGGTTTGGACAACTAACGGAAGGGTGAAGCTGGAAGGGTGAAGCGAAAGCGGGTGAAGCGTTGTCTTGCGACAGGCTCAGTGACTCTCGTACGCGCCGGCGATGTAGACGACGGTGAGGATCATGAAGATGAAGGCCTGCAGCAGCACGATGAGGATGTGGAACAGCGCCCAGGCGGTGTTGAACAGCACGCCCGGCACGAACATCAGCAGGCCACCGCCCAGCAGGCCGGCGATGAGCATGAACACCAGCTCGCCGCCGTACATGTTGCCGAACAGTCGCATCGCCAGGCTGACCGGCTTGACGAGGTATTCGATGACGTTGAGGCCGAGGTTGGCCGGCGCCAGCGCGATCTTGGCGACGCCGCCGTGCGCGTGGAACGGCGCGGTCAGCAGTTCCTTGCCGAAGCCGAAGCCGCCCTTGGCCTTGATCGAGTGGTAGAGGATCAGGAAGAACACCACTACCGACAGGCCCAGCGTGGTGTTGAGGTCGGCCGTCGGCACCCAGCGGAAGTAGGTGTGGTGCGCGACTTCGGCGCCTGCCGTCGTCTTGACCAGCCAGCCCGGGAGATCGAGCGGCAGCAGGTCCATGCCGTTCATCAGCACGACCCACATGAAGATGGTCAGTGCCAGCGGCGTGATCGAGCGGCGATCGCCGTGGAAGCTGTCCTTCACCTGGCCGTCGATGAACTCGAGGATGAGCTCGACGAATGCCTGTCCCTTGCTCGGGACGCCCGCGGTGGCCTTGCGCGCGAAGAACGCGAACCAGGCGATGAAGATCAGTCCGAGCACCAGCGACACCGCCCAGGTGTCGATATGGAACGCGCCGCCGAACACTTCGATCGTGTTCTGCTGCAGGTGATGCTGGATGTATTCGTTCAGGCCGCCCGAACCGGTCTGTTCGCTCACGAAAGACACCTTATCGTTTCAAAAGATTGGCCAGCACGAAGGCAAGCGTCGCCGCGAGCACTCCCACCAGCATCGGCAATGGCGGCAGCTTGAACCCGGCCAGGCCGAGGGTTAAAACTCCGAACACCACCACCCACTTCAACATCACCCCGGCCAGTAGCCGCCCCATCGCCATGCCGGCCGGCTGGATGCCGCCGCCCAGGGCCATCAAGGCCGCCACCAGCCCACCCGCGACGACTGCGCCGCCGCCCACCGCCGCCGCCAGCGCCATCGGCGCCCCGAGGGGGATGAACGCCAGCGCGGCCAGCGCTGCCGCGGCGGCCTGCCAGGCAGTCGCGCGCGACGCCAGCCGGCGGCCTGCGGACAAGGGATCGTGCACGCGGGACTCGTCGGTCTGGGGCAGGCGCAAAGCGCCCGGTAGAGCCGCAAAAGTATAAAGGTCCCCTTAAGTCCGGGCAACCGGCGGAGGTCCCGGCGTCCGGATTGACGTCGGATCCGGGCCAATCGACACGTTTCGGCTCACGGCCGAAAAACTCCCGCTCGCATAGCTGAAACCTATCGAATTCGCCGGAACATTCGATTGGACCTGCCAGCCGGCGCGCCCATAATGAGAACCACTCTCATTAGAGGATATCGGCATGGCCAAGACCTTCAGCTTCGCGGCGGTTCACTTCAGCGTCGCCTTCACCATCGGCTACCTGATGACCGGCAGCGTGTGGGTTGGCGGCGCGCTGGCCCTCGTCGAGCCCGCCTGCAATACGGTCGCGTTCCATTTCCACGAGAAGGTCTGGAAGCGCATCGAGGCGCGCCGGCAGTCGACCACCTCCGGAGCGAAGGCCATCGCAGCGTGACGCGCGTCCGGTTTTGCGAAGGGCGTCACCCGACGCGGAACCTTTGCCCGGTCGCCGGGTCCCACTCGTCGATCGCCCGCCGACGCTCTCTCCTCGTCAACGGCAGTCCCGGTGGGCCCTCCGAAGCCCCGGCGCAAGCCGGGGCTTCTCCTTTTCAGGGCGCATGCGCAGCGTCGCGCGATACGCGAGGCACGGCGACTTCGCGCACGAAGGCGACGACGTGCGTGAGCCGCACGTGATCGCGGCGGCGCTCGATCGCACCGACGCGGCATCAACGCGCGCGATGCATGCGCTTTCACTTTTGCTGCATCGGCGATGAGGCTCCATTACGCACTCGCAATCGCCTCGATGGAGTGGACTGATGATGGAGTTGAAGCGTTTGGGCCTTGCGTTGGCCCTGTCGTCCGTAATTTTCGCCGGCGCCGCGCAGGCGCAACAGAACGATCGATTCACCCTTCGCATCGGCGCGATGGACGCCGACGCGTCCAGCGAACTCACTGCCAACACGACGTTCATGGGGCAGGATTACCGCTACAGCCAGGACTTCGATTTCGGCAGCAACGAAGTGTCGCCGCGCATCGACGGCACGTTCCGTTTCAGCGAGCGGCAGCGGCTGGTGTTCGACTACTTCCAGTACGACAAGGAGAACACCACCACGCTCGATCGCGATCTCTCGTACGACGTGTACACGATTCCCGCCGGCAGCTTCGCGCGCGCGGAAGTGGAGTTCACGCTGGCGAGCCTGATGTACGACTACGCCGTGGTGGACACCGACACGTTCGAGCTCGGCCTGCAGATCGGCGCGGAATGGGCGAAGCTCGATGGCAAGCTGCTCGCCGAAGCGGGCCCGTACCGCTACGAGGACAGCGACCAGGAAGACGGTTATGCCCCCGTGGTCGGCGCGCGCTTCACGTTCACCCCGACCGAGAAGTGGCTGATCAACCTGCAGGGACAATACCTGGACGCCGACTGGGGCGACTTCGGCGACTACGACGGCAGCATCTCGCGCGCCAATGCCGCGGTCGAATACCGATTTACCCCGGTGTTCGGCGCGTTCGTCGGCTACGACTGGTTCAAGCTCGATGCGCGTCGCGGCGGCCGCGACGGCTCGCTCGGCCTCGACCACCGCTTCAAGGGACCGGTCGCGGGCGTGTCGTTCTCGTTCTGATCGGCGGTTCCCTTCGCCGATACGAAAACAGGCGCGGACCTCCGCGCCTGTTTCGTCACGAACGCCTGATCCCGAGCTACTTTTTCTTCGGGATGTAGAGGTCGGTGATCGTGCCTTCGTAGACCTCGGCCGCCATCGCCACCGTTTCGCTGAGCGTCGGGTGGGGATGGATGGTCGCGCCGATGTCGCCGGCTTCGGCGCCCATTTCGATGGCGAGCGCGACTTCGCTGATCAGGTCGCCCGCGTGCAGGCCGACGATGCCGCCGCCGATGATGCGATGCGTCTTCTCGTCGAAGATCAGCTTGGTGAAGCCTTCGCCGCGGCCGATGCCCACCGCGCGCGCGGACGCCGCCCACGGGAACTTGCCCACGCCGACGTGCAGGCCCTTGGCCTTGGCTTCGGTCTCGGTGACGCCGACCCAGGCGATTTCCGGATCCGTGTACGCGACCGACGGCACGACACGCGCGACCCACTCGCGCTTCTCGCCGGCGGCGACTTCCGCCGCAAGCTTGCCTTCATGCGTGGCCTTGTGCGCCAGCATCGGCTGACCGACCAGATCGCCGATGGCGAAGATGTGCGGGACGTTGGTGCGCATCTGGCGATCGACCGGAATGAAACCGCGATCGGTCACCTGCACGCCCGCCTTGTCGGCGTCGATCTTGTTGCCGTTCGGCGTGCGGCCGACGGCGACCAGCACGCGGTCCCACGTGCCCTTCTCGAGCGCCGGCGTCGCGCCGGCTTCGGCGGCTTCGAACGACACGGTGATGCCGGCCTTCGAGGCTTCGACCTTCGCGGCCTTCGTCTTGAGGTGGACGACGACGCCCTGCTTCTTCAGGCGGTCGGCCAACGGCTTCACCAGGTCCTTGTCGGCGCCCGGCATCAGCTGGTCCATGAATTCCACCACGGTGACTTCGCTGCCGAGTGCGCGATACACCGTGGCCATTTCCAGCCCGATGATGCCGCCACCGACGACGAGCAACTTCGAAGGCACATCGGCCAATTCCAGCGCATCGGTGGAATCCATGATGCGCGGGTCGTCCCACGGGAAGTTCGGGAGCTTCACCGCCTGCGAACCGGCGGCGATGATGCACTGCTCGAAGCGCAGCAGCTGCGTCTTGCCGTCTTCGCCCGCGATCTCCAGCTCGTTCGGCGAAACGAACCTGCCGACGCCTTGCACCGTGCGCACCTTGCGCTGCTTGGCCATGCCAGCCAAGCCCTTGGTGAACTGGCTGACGACCTTGTTCTGCTTGAAGTCGCGCAGCTTGTCGATGTCGATCTTCGGCTTGCCGAAGCTGATGCCGATGTCGGCCGAGTGCGCGGCCTCGTCGATCAGCGCGGCCGCGTGCAGCAGCGCCTTGGACGGGATGCAGCCGACGTTGAGGCACACGCCGCCCAGGCTCGCGTAACGTTCGACGAGGACCGTGTCCAGGCCGAGGTCCGCGGCGCGGAACGCGGCCGTGTAGCCGCCGGGGCCGGAACCCAGGACGACGATGCGGCATTCGATGTCGGCCTTGCGGCCGGTACCGAGCGCGGGCTTGGGCGCCTCGCTCGGCGGCGCGGCCGGCGATGGCGCGACCGGCGGCTTGGCCTGTTCCGGCGACGCCGCAGCGGGCGCCGCCGCGGCAGGCTTCGGTGCGTCGGACTTCGGCGCGGTGCTTTCGCCGGCGCTTTCGAGCACGACGATCACCGATCCTTCGGCGACCTTGTCGCCGACCTTCACCTTGATCTCCTTCACCACGCCTTCGTCGGACGACGGGACTTCCATCGTCGCCTTGTCCGATTCGAGCGTGACCAGGCCCTGGTCCTTCTTCACCGTGTCGCCGACGGCGACGAGCAGCTCGATGACCGGGACGCCGTCGTAATCGCCGATGTCCGGCACCTTGACTTCAATGGTCGCCATGTGGGGGTCTCCTGCGGCTCAGCCGGTGGCGCCGGCGAGCGTCTGTTCCAGTTGCAGTTCCAGTTCGTCCAGCGACGCTTCGAGCTCGCGCCAGCGCTTGTAGCGCTTCTCGTCGCTGTCGTCGGTGGCCTCGATGAGCAGGCCGAGCTGTTCCATGAGTTCGGCGGCGGGCCCGCAGCCGGGCTGCAGGCCGCTGTAACGCTGCGGCTGGCCGGTCGCGACATCGTCCACGACGAACAGCAGCACCTCGCCGTCGTGGAACTGCGCGGCGCGATCGGCCGGCACCTGCGAGCTGAGCGCGCGCTGCCAGTCGGTCACGACGCGACGCGCGAGCGCGGCGGGCATCGGCACCTCGACGACGTCGGGTTGCTGGCCCACGCGCAATTCGCGCTTGCCGCCGCTCCACACGTCGATGCGTTCGTCCGCCTCGGTGAAGCGCAGGCGCCAGTCGCCCTCGCCTTCGCCGGCGAACAGCTGCACGCCGCTTTCCGCGCTGCGCGCCGGCAGGCGCGTCAGGCTGAGCACCGGCTTGTCGCCGGCGAAGAACAGCTGCTCGACGGCAGTGCCGTAGTTTTCGGTGGCCGGCGGCCAGCCCCGGCCGAGGTCCAGCGTGCACGCGTCCGCGGCGTGCGCCGAGGTCGTCGCCAACGCAGCCAACGCCGCGATCGCCAGGCCCAGCGCGCGCTGCCTCACAGCAGCACGCGCCGCATGTCGGCCAGCAGCTGCGCGAGGTAAGCCGTGAAGCGGGCGGCTGCGGCGCCATCGATGACGCGATGGTCATAGCTCAGCGACAGCGGCAGGATCAGGCGCGGCGCGAACTGCTTGCCGTCCCAGACCGGGCGGATCGCCGACTTCGATACGCCGAGGATCGCCACTTCCGGAGCGTTGACGATCGGCGTGAACTTCGTGCCGCCGATGCCGCCCAGGGAGCTGATCGAGAAGCAGCCGCCGCTCATGTCGGCCGGGCCGAGCTTGCCGTCGCGCGCCTTCTTCGCCAGCTCGGCGGTTTCCTGCGCGATCTGCAGCACGCCCTTCTTGTCGACGTCGCGCACGACCGGAACGACCAGGCCGTTCGGCGTGTCGGCGGCGAAGCCGATGTGGAAGTACTTCTTCATCACCAGGTTCTCGCCCGAACCGTCGAGCGAGGCGTTGAAGGTCGGGTACTTCTGCAGCGCGGCGACCGAGGCCTTCATCAGGAAGGCGAGCATGGTGAGCTTCACGCCCGCCTTCTCGTTTTCCTTGTTGAGCGCGACGCGCAGTTCTTCCAGGTCGGTGATGTCGGCGTCGTCGTGCTGCGTGACGTGCGGGATCATCGCCCAGTTGCGCGCGAGGTTCGCGCCGGACAGCTTCTGGATGCGCGAGAGCGGCTTGCTTTCGATCTCGCCGAACTTGGCGAAGTCGACCTTCGGCCATGGCAGCAGGTTGAGCCCGCCGCCACCGGCCGCGGGCGCGGTGCCGGCCGACGGCGCGGCGCCGCCTTCCATCACCGACTTCACGAACTTCTGCACGTCCTCGCGGCTGATGCGGCCGCCGCGCTCGCTGCCGGCGACCTGCGACAGGTCCACGCCCAGTTCGCGCGCGAACAGGCGCACCGACGGGCTGGCGTAGGGCACCTTGTCGGGCATCAGTTCGTTGGAATCGAACGTCACCGGCGGGCTGCGCGGGGGCATCGCTTCCGGGTCCGTGCCCGGACGCGAGGCGTCGATGGACGCCTGGGCGATGCGGTCGGCCTGCTGCGGTACGACGACCGGTTCGACGCTCGTGCCGGTCTCGGCGGCCTTGACCTGCTGCGACGGCGCGGCCGGTTCGGCGCGGGACGGGGCGGCGGCCTTGGCGGCCTCCGCCTTCGGGGCCTCGGCCTTCGGCGCTTCGGCGGCCGGCGCCGCCTCGGTCGGCTCGATCAGCGCGACCACGCTGCCTTCGGCCAGCTCGTCGCCGATCTTGACCTTGATCTCGCGGATGACGCCGGCGAAGGGCGCCGGAACCTCCATCGTGGCCTTGTCGGATTCGAGCGTGACCAGTCCCTGGTCCAGCTTCACCGTGTCGCCGACCGCGACCAGCAGTTCGATCACCGGCACGCCGTCGTAGTTCCCGATGTCGGGAACGCGTGCTTCTTTGAGCTCAGCCATTGTGGGGGGTCCCGCAGACGCGAAAACCCTATTGTGCGGTTTGCTGGCCCATGCGCCAACCAAGACTTCCGTACGTGCCGGTATCCGGTACTCAGCGTGTCTTTCCCGGCGGCGGGTCGGTGCGGGCCGCCTCTTCGGCCGCATCGGCGGCGGGCGTGGCCGCCTCCGGCTGCCGGGCCTCGAGCAACCCCAGCGGTTGCCCGCCGGCCAGGCGGAACTCCAGCGCGTCGTCGATCCGGTCCAGTTCGACCAGTCGCTCGCACAGTCGCTGCGCTCGCGCCTCCAGCGCACGGGCGCGCGACTCGACGCGGGCGTCGATCTGCGCGTCCATGTCCTCCAGCCGCTTCAGCCGCGACGCATCGCCGCTGAAGGCGGCACCGATCGCGCCGGACACGATGTCGCCGATCATGCTCGGGATCACTTCGGCCACGGCCTCGCCGATGCCGTCGCCCAGCTCGCGGCCATTGAAACGGGTGGCGGTCACCGAACGCGCCAGGCGCGCATCGATCTGCGAACGGGCGCGGTCGATCTTGCGCTTCACCAGGTCCGGATCGCTGGCGAATCCCGCCGCGACCTCGCCCAGCACGGTGAAGGCGATGTCGGCGGCATCGCGGCCGATGGCCTGCGCTTCGGGCATCGCCGCGCGCGCGCCCTGTTCGAAGTCGGCGATGCGCTGGCGGTCCGCGGCATTCAACCCGACCCAGCGGTCGTCGACGAAGAGCTTCCCCTGCCGCATCACGATCGCGTGCGGCACGCCGGCCTGGCGCGTGAGGATGACGCTGCGTTCGTCGATGGTCAGGTCGTAGTCACTGTCGATGTCGCACGAGGCGTCGACCTCGACCTCGGCCGCGACGGCCGGAACGGCCACGAACGCGATGCACATCGCGCACGACGCTAACTGTCGATTCATGGAACGCGTCCCCCGTCCTTTCCCGGGTACGCATCTTGCCTCCTGCGCCGCGCGTTGTCCTCCACCGCGCCTACACGCCCCGCCGCGGGGCAAAGCGTGCGGCCCCCGTCAATGCGACGCGCACACGGTCAAGCGGGATTCATCGCATGCGTGGCAGACGCACGCGCGACGTGCGCGCCGTGAGCGGTACGCGAAAGTTCCGCGCCGGTCGACCGCGAAGCAAGAACGGTTCATCGAACGATCGTTACGTTGGCCGCGCCTTCCAGAAGGCCAGCCTCCCCCAAGGCGCGATCGATAAACCAATAACAGGAGATTTCTCCATGAAGCATTTTCGTCAGTTGACCCTGGCCGTCGTGGCCACCCTCGCCATCGCCCCTGCCTTCGCGCAGGAGATCACCGGCCCCGATACCAGCGGCAAGCGCTTTGCCGTCGTTGGCGGCTACACCCTGGCCGAACCGACCAAGAATCCGCTGATCGCCGGCGAGCGCACGCACGTGGACGGTGATGGCGCCGCCACGCTGAGCGCCAACTACTACGTCACCGACAACATCGCCATCGAGGCGTGGGGCGCGGCCGACAAGTTCGGCAACCGCGTGCGCACGCCCAACGGCAAGGTCGCCAGCGTCGACACCCAGCCGTACGCGCTGAGCGGTCAGTACCACTTCGGCAATACGCAGAGCATCGTGCGTCCGTTCGTCGGCCTGGGCTACTTCGAAGCCAACACCGACGGCGAGAAGGCCGAGGCGTCCGGCCCGCTCGCCGGCCAGCGCATCGGCGTGGAAACCGCCAAGGGCGCGATGGCCACCGCCGGCGTGGACGTGAACATCACCCCGACCTGGTTCGCGCGTGCCGACGTGCGCTACATGCACGACACCACCGGCCAGCCGAACGTGACGGTCGACGGCGCCAATGTCGGCAAGGCCGAGTTGAACCCGGTGACCGTGGGCGTGGGCCTGGGCGCGCGCTTCTGATCGCCCCATCGTTCCATGCATGACGAACGGGCCCCGCTTGGGGCCCGTTTCGTTTGTGCCACGGCGTGGTTCCGCACCGCCCGCATGCACGCTCGACCGCACGCTGAACGTATTCACGCCACGCTAACCGCGTCTACGTAGGGTCGCGGTGACCCCCGAATTCCCCCTGCGAGGACTTGCGCATGACCACGAAGCTCGACAAGCCCCTTCGTCGCGAAATCCAGATCGAAGAACGCGCCTACACGCTGACCATCGATGCCGATGGCCTGAAGCTGGTGGAAAAGGGCCGCCGCAACGGCCAGGAACTGCGTTGGGCCGATCTGGTCAGCGGCAATGCGCAGCTGAACGCGGCGCTGTCAGCCAGCACCGAGCGCTGATCCGCCCGTGCCCGAAGGCCCGACGATCGTCATCCTGCGCGAGGAGGCGGCCGGGTTCGAAGGGCGCGTGGTCGAGCGGGTCACCGGCAACAGCCGGCTGGACCTGCAGCGCATGCGCGGTGAGCGCATCACCGCGCTGTGCAGTTGGGGCAAGCATTTCCTCATCCGCTTTCCCGCCTTCACGATGCGCGTCCACTTCATGCTGTTCGGCAGCTATCGCATCAACGAACGACGCGAGGCGGCGCCGCGCATGAGCCTCCAGTTCGACGACGGCCAGGAGCTGAACTTCTACGCGTGCTCGCTGCGTTACGTGGAAGGCGAGCTCGACCTGGTCTACGACTGGAGCGCGGACGTGATGGCCGACGCGTGGGACCCGAAGCAGGCGCGTCGCAAGCTGCGCGCGCGGCCAGACATGCTGGCGGCCGATGCGCTGCTCGACCAGACGATCTTTTCCGGCGTCGGCAACATCATCAAGAACGAAGTGCTGCATCGCGTCCGCGTGCATCCGGAGAGCCAGGTCGGCGCGCTGTCGTCGCGCAAGCTCGGCGAACTGGTGACGCAGGCGCGCGAGTACAGTTTCGATTTCCTGCGATGGAAGAAGGAATTCGTGCTGCGCAAGCACTACCAGGTGCACACGAAGACGATCTGCCCGCGCGACGGCTCGCGGCTGTCGTACCGCGCCAAGCTCGGCCGCTTCCAGCGCCGCGCGTTCTTCTGCGAAACCTGCCAGGTCTTCTACGGCGAGCCGATGCCGCCGCCGGAGCCGATCGTGCGCGCAAGCAGGACGACCACGAAGCCCCGGACCACGGCGCCGGCCAGACTCACGAAGCAGGCCACGAAGAAGACGGTGAAGCACGTGGCGAAGAAGGCCGCCAGGAAGGCCGCGAAAGCGCCGTCCCGGCGCGGGCGGTAATCATCGCGGTCAGGGGTGTTCGGCTTCCGCGTGGACCCGCTCGCGGCGGATCAGGTAAAGGCCGCTGCCGACGATGATCGCCGCGCCCACCCACGTAACGGCATCCGGCAGCACGCCCCAGAACGTCAGGTCGAACAGCACGCCCCACACGAGCGCGGTGTATTCCAGCGGCGCGATGGCGGACGCCTCGCCCAGGCGGAACGCTTCGGTGATCGCGTACTGGCCCAGCGCGCCGGCGACGCCGATGAAGGCGATCAGCCATACGTCTTCGCGCCGGATCGGCACCCAGTCCGGCCATGCGAGCACGCCGGCACCGAGCGCGATCATCGCCATCAGCCACACCATCATCGCCTGCGTGCTGTCGGTGCGCGCGAGCACGCGAACGGTGATCGCGCTGATCGCATACATCACCGCCGCGACCAGCACTGCCAGCGCCGCCAGGCTGATGAACCCCTCGCCCGTGGGCCGCAGCAGCACGAACACGCCCACCAGGCCCACGATGATCGCGGTCCAGCGTCGCGGCCCCACCTTCTCGCCCAGCACCGGCACGGAGAGCGCGGTGATCACCAGCGGCGCGACGAAGAAGATCGAGTAGGTCGTCGACAGCGGAAGCCTGGAAACGGCATAGACGAAGGTCGCCATCATCGACACGCCGAGCACGCCGCGGAGCAGGTGAAGCGACCAGCGCACGCGCAGCAGCGGCCCGACGCCGGCCGTCGCGAGCGCCCACACCAGCACCAGCGGAAGCGACGCGGCGCCGCGCAGCGACGCCACCTGGAAGGGCGGATAGTGCGCGGACAGCTGTTTCAGCCCGGCATCCATCATCGCGAACAGCGCCACGGCCACGAGCATGGTGAGCATCGCGCGCGTGCGATGCGCATGCGATTGGGACGACAGTACGGGCGTGGTCATGCGAAGGCGTGGTTCGGGCCGGGATGCCACGCTGCCCGTTTGCGCCCGTCGCCGCAATAGCCGCGCGCCGCGATGACCGCTGGCCACCGCGGCGCGATCGGTCAGAACGCGTGCGTGTAGGACAGGCCCGCACCCCAGTCGGGGCTGCCGTCGGACAGGCCCGCGGAGGCGTACACCTGCATGCGCCCGGCGCTGCCGGCACCGAAGCCGTAGAAGCCGACAAGCTCGCTGCGATCGTCCGAGTCGTCCGACGCGGCCTGGCGCCAGTCGTACATCAGGCCGAGATTGCCGGCGCCCACGCGCTGGCTGACGCCGAGGTTCGCGCCCGCCACGGCGTCCACGTCGATGAACTCCGAATCGCCCAGCATCGTGTAGCTGGCGCCGCCGAACAGCATGGTGCCGTCGAAGTCGCGGTACAGGTCCAGCGCGAGGCCGTAGTCGTTCTCGCCGGTGCCCAGGCTCTTGTCCTCGTCGGCGGTGGCGATCTTGACGTTGGCGGTGAGATCCACGCCGAGCGGCGTTCCGGTGTCGAAGGCGTAGGTCGCCGACGCGCGCAGATCGCCGATGCCGGAGGTGGTTTCGTCGGTCTGCTCCGGGACGGGATCCGGAGCGCCTCCGTTGCCGTTGCCATTGCCGTTGCCGCGCCCCCGTCCGTCGGGATTGGTGTTCGTCACCCGGCCCAGCCCGGGAATGACGTCGGCGTCGCCGGACACGCGCAGCCACGGCAGGCTCGCCTTGAACGTCCATGCACCGGTGACGTACTTCGCGGTCACCGGGACCGACGTGATCTCCGTGGTGACCTCCTCGCCGTAGTCGCCGCTGCTGTAGTCGACGCCCACGCCCAGGCTCGCGCCATCGGCAGCCTGGACCGCGCCGGCCGCGAGCAGGCCAGCGCACATCATTGCGAATCGCTTCATTCGTATCCTCGGGTGACGTCACGACGGGCGCCGCGCGGCGCCCATCGCGGGGAGTTGCAGGGCTGGATCAGAGGCGGCCGACGCGTTCGGGCTTGTCGGGGCGCTCGGGCTTCTGGGGACGCTCCGGACGTTCCGGGCGCTCGACCTTCTGCGGCTTGTCGGGACGCTCCACCTTGGCCACGCGCTCGGGCTTGCCGCCCGCGTCCGGCTTGGCTGCGGTGCGCTCCGCCCTGGCCTTGTCGACCCGCGCGGTGTTGGCCAGCGACTTCTCGCTGCGGTTGGACGCACTCACCAGCGCGCCGAGGTTGAAGCCGAGCTGTTTGGCGATCTGGCCCCAGCCGCCGCCGTCGGCGCGCAGCTGCAGCACGCCCGGCGTCATCGTGGTGGTGCCGTCCGGATGGGTGACCGTGAGGCCGGCCAGTGCGGACGCGAGATCCGGTGCGTCGCCCGACTCGACCATCGCCTGCGCCAGCGACAGGCTGATGTTGACCTCGCCCCAGCCCATCTTGCCGGTCGGGTTGGCGACGGTGCGCTCCACCGGCGTCACCACGGTGGTGGTGGTGCCGTCGGGATTCGTGACGGTGGTGGTGGTGTTTTCGATCACCACGAAATCGGCGCCGTCGCGCAGCGCGCCGACGAGGCTCGCCGAGGCCTCGGGGCTGCCGGCCAGGCCGGCGTAACGGTCCACGAGCCGCTGCTTCGGCACGGTGGCTTCGGCCACGATCGGCGCATCGGGATCGGCCACCTGGGCAAAGCCCGGGGCCATGGTGAGCAGCGCGGCCGACAGGGCGGCGGCCAGAACGAGCGTACGGGGTCTGGTTGTCATGGTTCGCGTCTCTCGCGCGGAAGGGCGCCGACTCTCTCTTCGGCGCCGCCGATGCTGAGCGCGAAAAATGCTCGCCGCAGCCTGGCTATTCGGCGTCGTTAACGTTCCGTTTCGCCAGCCCCGCGATTCGCGTGATCGCGGTCACGCGACACCGGTGGACGCGCCGTGCGGACGCGGCACGCGCGGACACGGGCAGTGTGACCGTCGCCACGCCGCTGCGCGGAACGGCAACACCGCCCTCCGGATCGCGGTGTCAGTCGCCCCGCAGGCTCGCGATGTCGATCACGAACCGGTAGCGCACGTCCGACTTCAGCATCCGCTCGTACGCCTCGTTGATCTGGTCCATGCGAATCAGCTCGATGTCCGATGCCACGCCGTGCGCCGCGCAGAAGTCGAGCATCTCCTGCGTTTCGGCGATGCCGCCGATCATCGAACCGGCGAGCCGGCGGCGCTTGCGGATCAGCACGCCCGCCGCGACCGATTCCGGCGCTTCCGGCAGGCCGAGCAGGATCATCGTGCCGTCGAGCTTCAGCAGGTTGAGGTAGAGGTTGTAGTCGTGCTCGGCCGAGACGGTATCGAGGACGTAGTCGAAGCGGCCGGCCAGCGTCTTGAACACCTCGCCGTCGCGCGTGGCGGCGAAATCCTGCGCGCCCAGCGCGAGCGCGTCGGCGCGCTTGGACTCGGACGTGCTGAGCACGGTGACGTGGGCGCCCATCGCGGCGGCGAGCTTCACCGCCATGTGCCCGAGGCCACCGAGCCCCACCACACCCACGCGATCGCCGGCTTTCACGCCGAAGTGCTTGAGCGGGGAATACGTCGTAATGCCCGCGCACAACAGCGGCGCGGCGCGATCGAGCGGAATGGACTCGGGAATGCGCAGCACGTAGTCGGCGTCCACCGTGATCTGCGTGGAATACCCGCCGTAGGTCGGACGACTGCGATCGATGCGCCGGCGATCGCCGGGATCGCGCTCGAAGCTGTTGTAGGTGCCGGTCATGCCGAAGTCGCAGTACTGCTGCTCGCCGGCCTGGCAGGACGGGCACGTGCGGCACGAATCGACGAAGCAACCCACGCCGACCGCATCGCCGATCCCGAAAGCGGTGACTTCGCTGCCGATGCGGGCCACGCGCCCGACGATTTCGTGCCCCGGTACCATCGGGAACACCGAACCGCCCCAGCCGTCGCGCGCCTGGTGGATGTCGGAGTGGCAGACGCCGCAGTAGAGGATGTCGATGAGCACTTCGCGCGGACCGGGCTCGCGCCGCTCGATGGTGAACGGCTCCAGCGGCGTGGTGGCGCTGAGGGCGGCATAGGCGGGCGTGGACGACATGCGGTGTTTCCTGGAAAGACGGATCGGGAAAGTCTAGTCGCGTCGATGTTCGCGCACCGTGCGCCGACGGTCCGCATCGCGTCGACACAGCGTTCCAACGCTGCAGCTTCGCGCCCGCTGCGCTACCCTTTGCGCCCCCGAAACAGCCCGCGGAGCGGCCCATGCCTTCCTTCGACATCGTCTCCGAGGTCGACGGTCACGAACTGACCAACGCCGTCGACCAGGCCAACCGCGAGCTCGGCACACGCTTCGACTTCAAGGGCGTGGACGCGAAGTTCGTGCTCGAGGAGCAGACCATCACGCAGTCGGCGCCGAGCGATTTCCAGCTCAAGCAGATGAACGACATCCTGCGCGCGCGGCTGATCGCCCGCGGCATCGACGTGCGCTGCCTGGAGTTCGGCGACGTGGAAACCAACCTCGCCGGCGCGCGCCAGAAGATCACGGTCAAGCAGGGCATCGAGCGCGAACTGGCGAAGAAGATCCAGGCGTCGATCAAGGATGCCAAGCTCAAGGTCGAGAGCCAGATCAACGGCGACAAGCTGCGCGTCACGGGCAAGAAGCGCGACGACCTGCAGGCCGCGATCGCGCTGCTGCGCGCCGCCGAGTTCGAGCGGCCGCTGCAGTTCGAGAACTTCCGCGACTGACCGCGTCGTCCGATGACCGCCGAAGACCCCATCGCGCAGACCCGCCGCTGGCTGGAGCGCGCGGTGATCGGGCTCAACCTGTGCCCGTTCGCGAAGGCGGTGTACGTGAAGCAGCAGGTGCGCTTCGTGCTGAGCGAAGCGACCACTCCCGAGGCGCTGCTCGAGGAGCTCGCGACGGAACTGTCCCTGCTCGCCGCAACGGATCCGGACGTCGTCGACACCACGCTGCTGGTGCACCCGCATGTGCTGGCGGATTTCTTCGACTACAACGACTTCCTCGACCGGGCCGAAGCGACGGTCGCCGCACTCGGACTGGAAGGCGAGCTGCAGGTCGCGAGCTTCCATCCGCAGTACCAGTTCGCGGGGACGTACGCCGACGAGATGGGGAATTTCACCAATCGCGCGCCGTTTCCCACGCTGCACCTGCTGCGCGAGGCGAGCATCGATCGCGCGGTCGCGGCGTTTCCCGACCCCGACGTGATCGTGGAGCGGAACATCGCGATGCTGGAGAAACTGGGACGGGACGGCTGGGACGAATTGATGAAGTGAACGTCGTCATGGGAACGAACGCGCAGTGCCCCGCTGCGCTGGCTCTTCAAACGCTCAGCGGCCCAACGCCGGCTCGATCAGCGCCCGCGCATGCACCAGCGAATCGACGATGCGGTGCCCCAGCGCGCGCACCGCGTCGTCGGGAACGACCAGGTCCGGAACCTGGATCGGCGTCATGCCGGCGGCCAGCGCGGCGCGTACGCCCGGCACGGAATCCTCCAGCACGACGCATTGCGAAGGCGTCACGCGGAGGCGCCGGGCGGCGAGCAGATAGATGTCCGGCGCCGGCTTGGTGTGCTGCACCTCGTTGCCGGCAACCACCTCATGGAAGTGCGGCAGCAGGCCGGTGGTGGTGAGCTTCTGCAGCGCGCGCTCGCGACGCGTCGAGGTGACCACCGCGCGCGGGATGCCGCGTTCTTCGAGCAGCGCCAGCAGTTCGAGCACGCCCACCTTCAGCGGCAGGCCGGCTTCGACGTGCGCGTCGTAGCGCACCTGCAGTCCCTGCAGCAGCGCTTTCAGCAACGCCTCGTCGCCCAGCCGTTCGCGCAGCAGCTCGTGGCAGGCGCGGTCGGACAGGCCCACGAACGACAGCCACAGCGCGTCCTCCACCTCCAGCCCCAGTTCCTGCGACGCTTCGCGCCAGCATTGCAGCAGCGCGCGTTCGCTTTCGATCATCAGCCCGTCCATGTCGAACAGCACCGCGGCGGGCGCGAATTCCAGCCTCATGCCTTGCCTCCGAACAACGTTTCCAGATCCCCGGCGTCGAGCAGCCGCCACCGGCCGGCGGGCAGGTCGCCCAGCGAAAGACCGCCGATGCGGCTGCGATGCAGCGCGTCGACGTGGTTGCCCACCGCCGCGAACATGCGCCGCACCTGGTGGTAGCGCCCCTCGGTAAGCGTGAGCGCCGCACGGCGCGCATCGCGAACCTCCAGCGCAGCGGGCGCGAGCGGCGTGGTTTCCGATTCGAGCATCAGCGTGCCACTGGCGAACACCGCCGCCTCGTCCCCGCGCAGTTCCTGTGCGAGCGTGGCCTCGTACACCTTCGCCAACTTCGCTTTCGGCGAGACGATCCGGTGCAGCTGCGCGCCGTCGTCGGTCATCAGCAGCAGGCCGCTGGTGTCGCGATCGAGCCGGCCGACGCTGGACAGCAACGGCGAGCGCAGGCGGAACCGCGGCGGCAGCAGATCGTAGATCACGCGGCCGGGGTCCTTGGTGGAACACGTGTAGCCGACGGGCTTGTGCAGCATCAGCGTCATGCCCGCGGGCGGATCGAGCGGTTCGCCGTCGATGCGGATGACGTCGTGGGCGACCTTGTCGTCCGCATAGAGCACCTCGCCCTGCGCATCGGTGATGCGCCCTTCGCGGAACATCGCGGCGACGTCCTTGCGGCTGCCGTAGCCCAGATTGGCGATCAGTTTGACCAGCTTCATGCAATGCATTCCTGTTGCGGGGCGCCGCTACGCGCGTACGGCTTCGACGACCTTGAAACCGCCTTCCTGCGCGACGGTGCGCACGCGAGGGAAATGCGCGCCGAGTTCGGATTCGTACGGCAGATGGCGATTGGCGACCAGCCACAGGCGGCCGCCCGGCCGGAGCGCCTGCGCCGCGACGGCGATGAAACGACGGCCGATGTCCGGGCGATCGCCGCGGCCCTGCGCGTGGAACGGCGGATTGCAGACGATGACGTCGTAATCCCCGTCGAGGCCGCGCGTGACGTCGTACCAGTGGAACTGCAACGCCACGCGGTCCGCGAAGGACGCGAGGTTCGTGCGCGCCAGATCGAGCGCCCGACGCTCGGCTTCGTACAGGTCCACCGCACGGATGCCCGCGCAGCGCGTGAGCAGTTCGCTGGCGAGATAGCCGTAGCCCGCGCCGAGGTCCGCCGCACGGCCGGCCAGGTCATGCGGGAGGTGCTCGGCGAGCAGGCGCGATGCCGCATCCACGCGATCCCACGCGAACACGCCCGGTCGGCTGAGGAAGCGGCCGTCGGCGATGGGCCGTGGCGCGTCCGCCTGCGCCCACTGCGCGGCGAGCGCGGCGTCGGCCGGTCCGTCGAGCGGCGCGGTCCAGAACACGCGGCACTTGTTCTTCGACAGGCTCGACACCGCACCGGCGATGCGCGACAGGTCCGCCTCGCCGGACTTCGCGCCTTCGTTGTTCGGCAGGCACGCCACCACGCGACCGCCCGGCGCACAGCGCGCGAGCGCACGCGCGAACAGCGCCCGCGCCTCATCGCGCTGGCGCGGCGGCAGGACGAGCACCAGCGGAACGCGCGAGGTGTCGTCTTCGTCGGCCAGCGGCAGGCCCGAGCGCTCCAGCGCATCGGCCGCGGGACGGAAGCTCTGCTCGCATCGCAGCCCCGGCCAGGCGCGCTGGTGCAGCGGCCAGCCGTCGCGCGCGCGCAGGAAGAGCGCACCGCCGGAGGACGGCCACGCGATCGAACCGTCGATGAACGGCAGGAACAGGGTTTCCAGTGCGACGTCGCCGTCTTCGGCGCGCATGGGCGGGTCCGTGGAGTGTGATCGTCGTCGATTCTACCTGTGCGCGATGCGGCGACCGCCCACGGCTTCATGCCGATTCAACGCACCGCGGGCCACCATCGCCCGAAAGCCCAAAGGAGACCCGCGATGCGCGCCCTCTTCGTCGGTGGAACGGTCGACAACAGCGAACTGGACATGGACGGCGCCGAACCGCCGCTGCATTACCCCGAGAACACCGGCGGCGGCCGACCGCGCTATCGCCTGCACCAGATCGGCGTGCGCGATGGCGAGATCGCCTACGCGGTGTACGGCGCGCCGGAGCTGGCGACCGAGGAAGTGGACCGGGTGATCGACGAACGCGATTACGCGCGCCGTTTCGGCGCCCGGCCGCAGGCGGTGATGCAGTAACACATGCGCGGCGCAAAGCGGGCCTCGACGCACGTGTAGACCGGCCAGGTGGAGCGCCCTCCGGGAGACGCTCCAGTCGCCGCACCCGGGCGCGAAGTTGGCCTTGCCGGGCCATGACGGCACGACACGACGCCCGCTCAGTTCTGCAATTCCCGCAACGTGACCGACGGCGGCGCATCCAGCACGCGCCGCGTGGCGAACATGCCCGCGAGCAACGCCGCCAGCACGCCTGCCACGCCGCCGACGGCGGCCATGCGCCAGTCCGCTTCCCACGGCAGGTCGAACACCTGCGTCGCGACGACGCCGGCGAGCAGGGACGCGGCGATCGCCGCCACCAGCCCGGACAGCAGGCCGATCGCGGTGAATTCCGACGCCTGCGCCAGTCGCAACTGGCGGCGGCTCCCGCCGATCGCGCGCATGACGCCGCCTTCGAGCAGGCGCTCGTCCTGGCTCGCGCTCACCGCGGCCATCAGCACCAGCAGGCCGGCGACGAGCGAGAAGTAGAAGACCACTTCCACCACCGTCGAGACCTGGTCGGCGGTGCTGCGCACCTGCTTGAGCACGGCGCCGATGTCGATCACCGACAGGTTCGGGAAGCGCTCCACCAGGTCGGCCGTGAAACGCGTGCGCTGCGCAGGCACGCTCACCGCCGTGATGTGGCTGGCGGGGAAGCCGTCCATCGAACCGGGCGATGCGATCACGAAGAAGTTCGGCCGGAAGCTCTCCCACTCCACGCTGCGAAGGCTGGTGATCGTCGCTTCGAACGGCTGCCCGGCGATGTCGAACGCGACGCGGTCGCCGATCTTCCAGCCCAGGCGGCCGGCGAATTCCTCCTCGACGGAGACTTCGGGTCTGGCCGGTTTGCCGGTCCAGAAGCTGCCTTCGGTGACGCGGTTGTCGTCGCGAAGGCGGTCGGCCACCGAGAGGTTGAACTCGCGTTCGGCCTGCCGTTGCGCGCGTTCGCCCTGCGCTTCGTAGTCCTTGCCGGTCACCGGCTTGCCGTTGTGCGCGGTGAGGCGCCCGCGGATCATCGGGTACAACGTCGGCGCGGCCACGCCCTGTTCGGCGATGAAGGCACGCACCGCGTCGACCTGGTCGTCCTGCACGTTGATGATGAAGCGGTTCGGCGCATCGGCCGCGAGCGCCAGTTGCCAGCGGTCCAGCAGGTCGGTGCGCACGAAGGTCAGCAGCAGCAGCGCCATCAGGCCCAGGCCCAGCGCGGACACCTGCGCGATGCTCGTTCCCGCGCGGCGGCTCACGTTCGCCAGGCCATAACGCAGGCTGCCTCGCAACCGCGAACGCACGCGGCGCACGACGAGGATCAGCGCCCACGCCAGCAGCGCGAGCACCAGCAGCGTCGCGGCGATGCCGGCCAGCATCGACAGGCCCAGCGCCGCCGATCCGGCCTTCCACCAGAGCAGCGCGGCGAGGCCGACAAAACCGGCGATGCCGACCAGCCACGCGCTGGGCTCGGTGGGGTCCAGGTCGCGACGCAGCACGCGCAGCGCCGGCACGCGACGCAGCGCCAGCACCGGCGGCGCGCCGAAGGCCATCAGCACGACCAGGCCCACGCCGTATCCCTGCAGCGCCGGCATGAGCCCCGCCGGCGGTATCGACAGCTTCAGCGCCTGCGCCAGCCAACCGCCGATCGCCCACTGCAGCGCGAACGCGAGCAGCACGCCGATCGTGCTGGCGATCACGCCGAGCATCAGCAGTTCGCCGACCTGGATGCCCACCAGCGTGCGCTGGCTCGCGCCGAGGCAGCGCATCACCGCCGTGCCGGACAGATGGCGTGCGCTGTGGCGCCGCGCGGCCATCGCGACGGCGACCGCGGCAAGCACGACCGACACGAGCGCGGCCAGGCCGAGGAACCGGCCCGCGCGATCGAGCGCGGAGCGTATTTCCGGACGCGCGTCGGCGATGGTTTCCAGGCGCTGTCCCCGGCCGAGCGCGGGCTTCGCCTTCTGCACGAAGGTCTCCACCGCGGCCGCGGGCCCGGCGACGACGATGCGATACCGGATGCGGCTGCCTTCCTGCACCAGCCCCGTCGATGGCACGTCGGCCAGGTTGAGGAACACCTTGGGCGCGACGTTGAAGTAATCGAGGGCCGCATCGGGCTCCTGCACGACCAGCGCCGCGAGCCGGAACGTCGCGTCGCCGAGCGCGATCCGGTCGCCCGGCTTCGCGCCGAGCGTGTCGGCGCCCGCGCGGCTCATCCAGATCGTGCCGCGTGCGGGAACCCCGCCGGCGTCGCGTTCGATGGCGTCCGCGCCCTGGATGCGGAACGCACCGCGCAGCGGAAAGCCTTCGCCCAGGGCACGCAGGTCGCCGAGCTGCAGGCGCTCGCCGACGCGGATCATGGTCTGCAGTTCGATGGTTTCGGTGCGTTGCAACCGCGGCGCATTGGCCGCATCGCGCAAGGCGCCGCCGATGGGCGCATCGGCGCGCACCACCGCATCGCCGCCGAGCAGCCGGTTGGCTTCGATGGCCAATGCGCGCTCGGCGCGGTCGGTGACGAAACCCACCGCGGTGACGGCCAGCACCGCCAGCACCAGCGCGGCGATGAGGATGCGCACGTCGCCGGCCGCGAGATCGCGGCGCAGTTGCCGCCACGCGAGCCCGAAGGTATTGCCTGCCGGGCGGCTCACGAGGCCACCAGCCGACCGCTGTCCAGGCGGACCAGGCGGCCGCAGCGCGACGCCAGGTGCTCGTCATGCGTCACCAGCACCAGCGTGGTGCCCGCATGCGCGTTCAGTTCGAACAACAGCTCGATGATGGCCTGCCCGGTGTGCGTATCCAGATTGCCGGTGGGCTCGTCGGCGAACAGCAGCGACGGCCGCGTGACGAACGCGCGCGCGAGGGCGACGCGCTGCTGCTCGCCACCGGAAAGCTGGCGCGGATAGTGGTTCAGGCGTTCGCCCAGGCCGACCTTGCCGAGAATCGCACGCGCCGGCGCCTCCACGTCGCGATCGCCGCGCAGTTCCAGCGGCAGCATCACGTTCTCCAGCGCGGTCAGCGAGGGCAGGAGCTGGAAGTTCTGGAACACGAAGCCGACCTTCTCGCCGCGCACGCGTGCACGCCCGTCTTCATCCAGCGTCGACAGCGCCTCGCCGTCGAGCACGACGCGCCCGCTGCTCGGCGTATCCAGTCCCGCCAGCAGCGACAGCAGCGTGCTCTTGCCCGAGCCGGAGGCGCCCACGATCGCCACCGTATCGCCCGGCGCGATGTCGAAGGTCACGCCGTCCAGGATCGTCAGCTCGCCCGATGGCAGCATCACGCGCTTGCCGAGCGCGCTGACCTGGAGCGCGGCCTGGGTCCGCGTGCGCGGTGCGATGGAATCGGCCATGTTCGTCCCTATGCTCTCGTCGTTCATCGTGGGGCTGTACATTCAACGGCAGTCATCATTCGGAGCGCGGATTAAATGTTCTTTAAGAAGACCACCGCCCGCGGTTCAGGCGCCGCCCGTACGGGATATGCGCGGCTTTCGCGTCGCATGCAATGTGCCATCGGCTGGGTCGCGGCGGCGTCGCTGATGCTGGCGGCCGCCTTGCCGGCCTTCGCCCAGTCCGCGAAAGCCTCCCCCGCGGCACAGCCGGCACGCACGGTGCTGGTGATGGGCGATTCGCTCTCGGCCGGATACGGGCTGGCCGCCTCGCAGGGTTGGGTCGCGCTCACCGCCGACCGCATCGCGAAGACCAAACCGGGCTGGCGCGTGGTGAACGCGAGCATCAGCGGCGAGACCACGGCCGGCGGCGCAACGCGCATCGACGGCGAACTCAAGCGCAACAAGCCGGCGGTGGTGGTGATCGAACTCGGCGCGAACGACGGCTTGCGCGGCCTGCCGCTCGCGCAGTCGCGCGCGAACCTCGACCGCATGATCCGCGCATCGAAGAACGCCGGCGCGAAGGTGCTGCTGATCGGCATGCGCATGCCGCCCAACCTCGGCCGCGAATACACGCAGGGTTTCAGCGACAACTACAGCGCACTGGCGAAGCAGCACGGCATCGCGCTGCTGCCGTTCCTGCTCGAACCCATCGCGCTCGACCGCAGCGCCTTCCAGGACGACAACCTGCATCCGGTCGCGAGCGCACAACCGAAGCTGCGCGATCACGTGTGGACGCAACTGGCGCCGCTGTTGCGATGAGTTCGTTCGTCGCATCGCATTCGACCGTTCGTTCCCCGACGAACGGTCTTGCTTTCGTTTTTACGAATGCGTAACTTGCGCGACCTTCGTTGCACCACACACCTTTTTCGAATCAACCGATTCCCATGAACGCCCTCGCCCACATCGCCAAGCGCCACGCACTGCAGCCCACGGGCCGCGGTCTGTGCGCGTTCGCGCCGCGACTGCGCGACGAAGGCAAGCCCATCGACTGATCTCCTGCACACGGGAGGTCGGTCGCCCCGATCTCCCGAGGCAACGCGAACGCCCTCGGGTCCACACCCGGGGGCGTTTTCTTTCCGGCGTTCGCAAAGGCCGGTTTCAAGGCACTTCAAACAATCACAACGCGATTGCATCGCGCATCCCGAAGCATCCGGAACATGCTGGTTTCGAGGCGGGGAATGCCGTGAAGCGCATCGGCGCTGCGCCTGGATGCTTCGGCGCGGGCGGCGCGCGTGTGCATTCGCATGCAGGATTGGCGTCACGACGCATCGCTGTCGATGCATCGCGACGCCAATGAACGGCGCATCACGCAGAACATCACAGCGGCGCAGGTTCGCGGCGGAAGCCGTGCCTGCCCGGTGCGCGCGGCCTTGCCGTGGCGCATGCCGGGATGCATTGCGGTGCGTCGTGTCGGGGCAGTAGCTCAGAGGTAGAGCAATGGCGCATGCCATCGGCCGCCGGTTCGATTCCGGCCTGCCCGCCACTGGATAGCTCAGTCGGATAGAGCATCAGGTCCCACCTGAGTGTCGCGGGTTCGAATCCCGCTCCAACGACCTTTCACGTCGTTACATCGGGACGAAAGTCCCTCCATCGGAAACGCCCTTGCGGTGTTCCGTCCGGCATCGCGGCTCGTGCGCGGTGCGCGCGCGGAATGCGGCAACGGCGGGTTCGCCGGGCCATCGCCCTCGGGCATGCGTGCGCGGCCGCGCGGGTTCTTCGCAGGCGATGTCCGCCTGCGTCGCGATCCATGACGCCGTCGCATCCAGTGCATCGAGCGCCATGCGCTCCGCGGATTCGGCGTCGGGGCGTTTCCACCTTTTCAGTGCGGTGCGCAACGTCGCCTCAGGACGTGCGCGCCGCATCCCGGACGTTGCCGGGATGACGAAAGACGCGGCACCCGATCCCCCGCGCACCAAGCGGATCGGAGCACCAGAGCCAACAAGGAGGACATTCCGATGTTCTGGACCAAGAAGGTCGTGATCGGTGACGGCGAGCGCGGCCTGGTGTATCGCAACCGTCAATTCGAAGGCGTCATCGCGCCGGGCGTGCATCGCTGGCTCGATCCGCTGGGTCGCATCGAGGTGAAGGTGCATGACGTCGCGTTGCGCGCCGAGTACGTCGGCAGCGACGGAAACGCGCTGATCGACGCGTTGGGCGCACGCTTGGCCGAGACGTTCGTGCTCGCCGACATCGGCGTGGACGAGGTCGGCCTGGTGATGAAGAACGGTCGCCTGGAGGACGTCCTCGCGCCGGGTTCGCGTCGCCTGTACTGGAAGGGCGCGATCGCGGTCGAGGTCCGCACGCTCGCGTTGCAGGACGACCCGGACGTGCCCGCCGACGTCGCCACGCGCCTGCGCCAGCTCGGCGTGCTCGAGAAGGTCGCCGTCGTGCTCGCGGTGCCGGCCGAGTTCGCCGGCCTGGTGTTCGTCGACGGCAAGCTCGTGCGGGTCGCCGGGCCGGGTTCGTACGCCTTCTGGAATTTCCGGAAGAACGTCGTCGTGCAGGCGGTCGACCTGCGTGTGCAGTCGCTCGAGGTCTCCGGCCAGGAGCTGCTGACGCGCGACAAGGTCAGCCTGCGCGTGAACCTCGCCGCGAGCGTGCGCATCGTCGATCCGGTCGCGGCGATCACGAAGGTCGCCAAGTACGCGGACTACGTGTACCGCGAGCTGCAGTTCGGCCTGCGAAAGGCGGTTTCCGCCAAGACGCTGGACGAGCTGCTGGGCGACAAGGCCTCGCTGGATGCCGACATCTTCGGCTACGTGCGCGGTCGCGTCGGCGACGTCGGCGCCGAGCTGCTCGGCGTGGGCGTGAAGGACGTGATCCTGCCCGGCGAGATGAAGGACATCCTCAACAGCGTCGTGCAGGCGTCGATGTCGGCGCAGGCCAACGTGATCCGTCGTCGCGAGGAGGCGAACGCCACGCGTTCGCTGCTCAACACCGCGAAGCTGATCGAGGAGAGCCCGGTGCTCATGCGCCTGAAGGAGCTGGAGGCTCTGGAGAAGGTGACCGAGAAGATCGACAAGCTCACCGTGTTCGGCGGCCTGGACGGCGTCATGAAGCAGCTGGTGAGCCTGAAGCAGTAGGCTTCGTGCAGGCGGATGGATTCGCCTGCACGACTTTACAAAGGAAAAGAACATGAACACGCAACACGCTTCATTCGACCTGCTGCACGCGGAAGGTGCGACCACGCCGATCAAGGGCTGGACGCACGGCGTGCCGGTCGAGGACCAGGCGCGGCAGCAGCTGCGCAACATCACCGCCCTGCCCTTCGTCGGGCCGTGGGTCGCGGTCATGCCCGACGTGCACCTGGGCATCGGCGCGACGGTGGGATCGGTCGTGCCGACCCGCGGCGCGATCATCCCGGCTGCGGTCGGCGTCGACATCGGCTGCGGCATGGCCGCGGTGCGCACCACGCTACGCGCGGACGACCTGCCGGACGACCTGTCGCAGTTGCGCAACTCCATCGAGCGCAGCATTCCGGTCGGCAATGGTCCGGGCGGCGAGCACCGCCGGATTCCGGACAGCGTCGGGACGGCGCTGGAGCAGTCCAACCTTGTCGCGCGCCTGGCGAAGATCCGCGAGAAGCACCCGAAGATCCGGCCCGACAAGCTCGACCGGCAGATCGGCACGCTCGGCGGCGGCAACCACTTCATCGAGATCTGCCTGGACGAGGCCGATCGCGTATGGGTGATGCTGCATTCCGGCTCGCGTGGAACGGGCAACCTCATCGGCACGTACTTCATCGAGCTGGCGCGCCGCCAATTGGAGAAGCGCGTGCTCGGCTTCCACGTGCCCGATCGCGACCTCGCGTTCTTCCTCGAAGGCGAGCCGCTGTTCGACGAGTACGTGGAGGCGGTCTCGTGGGCGCAGGACTACGCGCGTGCGAACCGCGAGGCGATGATGGTGCGTGTGCTGCACGAGATGCGGCACCGCCTGCCGAAGTTCCAGACGGAGAAGTCGGCGGTGAACTGCCATCACAACTACGTGCAGCGCGAGGACCACTTCGGGCAATCGTTGCTGGTGACGCGCAAGGGCGCGGTGAGCGCGCGCGAGGGCGAACTCGGCATCATCCCGGGCAGCATGGGCGCACGCAGTTTCATCGTGCGCGGCAAGGGCAACGCGGACAGCTTCCACAGCTGCAGCCACGGCGCAGGCCGCGTGATGAGCCGAACCGCCGCGCGTGCGCGGATCACGCTGAAGGAACACCGCGAGGCGACGGCGCACGTCGAATGCCGCAAGGACGCAGGCGTGATCGACGAGTCGCCCGCCGCGTACAAGGACATCGACGCGGTCATGGCGGCGCAGCGCGATCTGGTGGAAATCGTGCATACGCTGCGGCAGGTGGTATGCATCAAGGGGTGAGGCAGGCCGCTTACGCGGCACTGCCGCGTGGCCTGCCGAACGCCCGGCCATGGATGGCCGGGCCGGGCGATCCGGAGTCCGCCAGGCCTCGCCATGGACGGCATACGAAACTCAACCGGAGCGAATGCTTGCGCGCCACTGGCGCGCGCGGCCGCGAACGACCGGCCATGGATGGCCGGGCCGGGCGATCCGGAGTCCGCCAGGCCTCGCCATGGACGGCATACGAAACTCGACCGGAGCGGATGCTTGCGCGCCACTGGCGCGCGCGGCCGCGAACGCCCGGCCATGGATGGCCGGGCCGGGCGATCCGGAGTCCGCCAGGCCTCGCCATGGACGGCATACGAAGCTCGACCGGAGCGGATGCTTGCGCGCCACTGGCGCGCGCGACCGCGAACGCCCGGACATGAATGGCCGGGCCGGGCTCTCCGGAGACCGAATGTGACGCCAGGGATGGCATCGATGCACTCTTCGGCCGAGTTCGCGTTTACCGCGCCGACAACGTTCACTGCTGTCATCCCCGCGAAGGCTGGGATCCAACTTCACGACGCATCACGACTTACGAAGAGCGTGAGAAGACGGACAGTTGGATTCCCGCCTTCGCGGAATGACGGCATTGTTGGAGAAACAGAGTCTTTGGCAGCGTTAGCTCTGAAGCTGTCATCCCCGCGCAGGCGGGGATCCAACCTCTCGGCGCATCACGCCTTGCGGAGGCCGTGAGGGATTGGACAGTTGGATTCCCGCCCTCGCGGGAATGACGCGGTTGTTTTGCACACCGGGGATGACGGACGTTGGCACGGCATGCGTGGGGAATGACAGCCGTCGCGCATGGGCATGCGCGCGTGGTCGCGCGTCCCGACCCTCACCCCAACCCCTCTCCCCGGAGGGAGAGGGGCTCAAACCGCACGGGCTTCAAGGCTGCCATCTCGCGAAGGGAATGGCGGCACTGTCTCGGGGCGGTGAGATGGGGTGTTACGCCAGCCCCGCCGGCATCTCCACATCCGCGCGCATCAGGCGAACCACGCCCTGCCATGCCAGCGAGACGGCAAGGCAGCCGACGAGCAATCCCGCCCAGTCCGCCGACTGCGGTGACATCGTCGGCAAGACGCGCTCGAAGGCCGGCATCCATTGCGCGCCGTACGCGGCGACCACCGCGATGACCGCGATCGCGAAGATCGCCATCAGCGCGCGGAGCAGCCAGCGTTCGAGCCGTTCGCCGACCACGGGCCGACCCTCGACGTGACGGACGATCTGCGCCGTCAGGTCGTACGGCACCGGCTCCATCGCTGGTGTGCGCAGGGCGCGCGCGATCAGGCGGTATTCGGCCAGCCTCGCGTCGGCGGGATCGAGCGGCTGCCCGCGCCGTTCCTGCTCCAGCGCGCGTTCCTGCGCCTGCCATTCGGCTTCCAGGCGCAATGCGTCGAGGCTGCGCCAGCCGCTGCGACGGATCGGCGGATCGTCGTGGCCTGGCTTGCGATCGTCGGACGTGTTCATGCGGTCACTCCCATCCGGGCCTGCAGGCGTTCCCGCAGCCGCGCCCGGGTCCGGAACAGATGGCTCTTGATCGTACCTTCGGCGAGACCGGTGATGCGCGCGATCTCGACGATGGGCACTTCATCCAGGTGATACAGCGTGAGCAGCGTGCGCTGCAATGGCGGAAGGGCTTCGATTTCCTCGTGCAGCCCGGCGGCGATTTCCGCATCGGCACACGCGGTTTCCAGGTCGAAACCGTCGCCGAGCTGGTCCAGCAGACTGATGCCGTCGTCGTCCTCGCCCGCGGGTTCGACGATCGCGATGCGGCGCTTTTCCAGGTGCCGCTTGGCCACCGAATAGGCGACCTGCCCGATCCAGGACTTCAGCGCGCTCTCGCCGCGGTACTGGTGCAGGCACTGATGCACGCGGAGGAACGCCTCCTGGCACAACTCGCGGGTGTCCTCCGGCTGGCGGACCATACGCTGGATGATGTGCCAGCACAGCCCCTGGTACTCGCGCACGAGGCGTTCGAACGCGCCGGGCACGTTGCCCAGCACGGCGTCCACCAGCTTGCGGTCGTCCTCGGTCACGGGGTTTCACCGGTCATGCCCTGTGTGGATACGTTCAGGGGCCAGATGGTTGCAACGGCCGCGACGGGGCCTTCGCGAAGCGCCGGCGGGCGGCCGATGCAACCGCACGCGCCACCGCCGTATCTCTCGTCCCGTACCCCACGCCACGGCCCGAGAACCTACCCATGAACTTCGAAATCCTGATCCCGATCACCCTGTTCATCTGCGTCGTCTACGCCATCAAGGTGGTCGTGGACGCCCGCACCCGCGCCAAGCTGATCGCCAGCAACGGCTCGGAGGACCTGATCCGCTCGCTGGTGCAGGCCGAAGCATTGCAACGCCGCCACGCCTCGCTGCGCTGGGGCATCCTGCTGCTGGCCGTCGGCCTCGGCTTCGCGTTGATCGAGGCCTTCGGCTGGAACGAGATCACCCCGGGCGTCGTCGCGGTGCTGCTCGGCGTGACGGGGCTCGGGAACCTGGCCGCTTACGCAGCCTCGCGGAAGCTGGGGTGAGGCCGCGCGCTCGCGAGCCACTGGCTCGCGCGCGGCCGAACGACCGGCCATGGATGGCCGGGCCGGGCGACCCGACGCCCGTCGCGTAGCGCCATGGATGGCTGGGCCACGCGCACCGAGGGCAGCGGGGCCTGTCAGTCAGCGTCGATCCAGCGTCGTGCGCAGGACCGGCACCGTGGTGACATCGTCCACGCCCTTGAGGGCGGCGACGCGCTCGCGCAGGTCGGCGAGCTCCCCGGGCGATTCGGCCTGCACCAGCACCAGCAGGTCGAGATCGCCCGCCACGCTGTGGCACAGCCGCACCTGCGGCATCGCCGCGAGCGACGGCATGACGTCGTCGCAACTGAAGCCGTCGGCGTAGCGCAGCATCAGCCACGCCTGCAGCGGATCGCCACCGCTGCCCAGCCGGACCGTGTACTGGGCGATCACGCCGGCGCTTTCCAGCCGTTGCAGCCGCTCCTGCACGGTGGTGCGGCCAAGACCGACCGCCTTCGCCAACGCGACCGTCGACAGCCGCGCGTTGTCCTGCAGCAGCGCGATGAGCTGGCGGTCGATGGCGTCGAGGGGTTTCATCGCAACGGGAGTGCCGGTGTCGCCGGCATTCTGCCGGGTTGAGACCGGCGCTGGCGAGCGCGCATCGTGCGCCCACCCATCCACGGACTCGCCCTTCCATGAACGCATCGCCATCCCGTCTCGAACTCGACGCACGCAGCGTGCTGATTCCCATCGACGTGCAGTGCGGGTTCGATCTGCCGCCGTGGCCGCCGCGCAACAACCCGGCGATGGAGGCCAATGCGCTGCGCGTGCTCGACGCCTGGCGCCGTGCGGGCCTGCCGCTGATCCACGTGCGGCACGATTCGGTGATGGAAGGCTCGGTGCTGGCGCCGGGGCATCCGGGCAATGCGCATCGCCCGGGTTTCGTTCCGCTGGAAGGCGAGCCGCTGGTGACCAAGTCGGTCAATGCGGCCTTCATCGGCACGGACCTGGACCTGCATCTGCGCCGGCTGCGCATCGACACCGTCGTGCTGTTCGGCATCAGCACGGACATGTGCGTGTCGACCACCGCGCGCGTCGCGGCGAACCTGGGCTATCGCACGATCGTCATCGGCGACGCATGCGCGTGTTTCGACCTGAAGGACGCGGACGGCTCGGTGATTCCCGCCGACCAGATACAGCGCGCGCACCTGGCGACGTTGCGCGCGGAGTTCGCGCAGGTGGTGGACAGCGGAACGGTGATCGACGCGCTGCGCCTGATCGACGCCCGGGCGGCCTGAGTCCCTCGTCCGCTGCCGCACGCAGGTGCCCCGCTCCCGCAGGCGGGAGAGGGGCTACTGCGGCGAGGCGTGAGGATTACTTCCGATCGCCCGCCGTCTGATCGCGCGCCGCGCGGAATTCGCTCGACGCATCCCAATTCGGCCAGCGGTCCGAATCGGCCAGGTTGCGGCCGACCGTGTAGAGCAGGCCGAGGTCGCGCGCCATGCCGAGGAAGGTCCAGTCGGCTTCCCATTCGTCCGCCGGCTGGTGGTAGCGGTCGGCGACGTAGGCGTCTTCCATCTTCTTGCCCGCGTCCAGGCCGCCGTCGACCAGGTCGTTGCCCGAGCCGAACGACACCGCCGGCACGCCGCGCTTGGCGAACGGGAAGTGATCGGAGCGGAAGAAGTGGCCGGCTTCCGGCTTGGGATCGGTCACGTAATCAAGGTTGGCGACCTTCTTCGCGGTGTCGATCAGCTCATCCAGCAGGTCCTGCCTGGCGCTGCCGGACGTGGTGAAGTTGCGCGCCGGACCGTGCGGATCGAGCGCGTCCATGTTGATCACCGCCACCGTCTTGCCCAGCGGGTACAGCGGCTTGGAGGCGTAGTACTCCGACCCGAGCAGGCCCTTCTCTTCGGCCGTCACGGCGAGGAACACCACCGAACGCTCCGGCCTGGTCGGCGCCTTGGCGAACGCGCGGCCGATCTCGATCAGCGCGGCGGTGCCGGTCGCGTTGTCGACGGCACCGTTGTAGATCCTGTCGCCCTTCGCGTCCGGCTGGCCGACGCCCAGGTGGTCCCAGTGCGCCGAATAGATGACGGTTTCGTCCGGACGCTCCGTGCCGTCGATGCGGCCGACGATGTTGTGCGAGGTGATGATCTGGCGATCCACGTCGTACTTCGCGCTCAACGTCGCGCCCTTCAGCTCGACCGGCCTGAACGCCTTCGTCTTCGCCTGCGCCTTCAGCGCGTCGAAATCCAGGCCCGCCTGCTTGAACAACTGCACGGTGAAATCGCGCTGGATCCAGCCTTCGAGCCGGGGGTGCACCGAGGCCGGGTTGTCGCGCACGACATCGAACATCGTGTTGGTGTTGGAGTTCTTCACCGTCGCCCAGCCGTAGGAAGCCGGGTCGGTCTCGTGCACGATCAGCAGGCCCAGCGCGCCCTGGCGCGCGGCCTCTTCGTACTTGTAGGTCCAGCGGCCGTAGTACGTCATCGCCTTGCCGCCGAAGTCGCCTTCGCCGCCTTCGAAATCCGGATCGTTGATCAGGACCACGGCGATCTTGCCCTTGAGGTCGACGCCCTTGAAGTCGTCCCAGCCGCGCTCGGGCGCGCTGACGCCGTAGCCGGCGAACACGAGCGGCGCCTTGGCGATGTCGATGGCGGTCGAGCCGTCCTGCGCGGCGCGCACGGCGATCTGCTCGCCCTGCGTCAGCGTCTGCGTCTTGCCCTTCACGGCGACCGAGAGCGTCGGCGTGCCCTTGATCTCGGCGCGCGCGAGCGGCACGGCCTGGGTCCATTCGCGCCCGCCGTCCTTCAGATCGCCGCCGGGCTGCAGGCCCGCCGCCTTCATCTGCGCGACGACGTAATCAATCGTCTTGCTTTCGCCGGCGGTGGCGGGACCGCGGCCTTCGAATTCATCGGAGGAAAGGACCTTCACGTCCTGCGAGAGACGCCGCGGGTCGATGTCGGTCGCAGCGGGTTTGCCGGCGACGGCGGGATTGAGCGCAAGGGAGAGGGACAACGCGAGCAGCGATACGGCCGGTAGCTTCATGTCGGGACCTGGGTCGGAGTGCCGGCCGATGGTACGGAGCGTGGCGGCGCGCTGCCAGCCAACGTTGGGCACATCGAGGGCTTGGCCGTCCGCGGCAGCCCACCTCGCCCCGCGGCCGGACCGCGGGCCGGGAGGTCGAGGCGGGCGTCGATAGGCGCTTCACGGCGCGCAGGGAGACCGCGTCATCCCTGCGCGCAGGAGGCCGTCACCCGGGCGAAGACGCGCCTCAATCCTTCTCCTTGCCGATGATCTTGCCCGTCGCCGGATCGAGCTTCAGTTCCACGTCCTTGCCGGCCGGATCGTCGGCCTCGGCGTTCCAGAGGCCGTCCTCGTAGTCGACGTCGTGCACGTTGGTGTAACCGGCGGCCGACAGGCGGGCGCGCACGTCGGCTTCGCTGAGGTTGGCGACCTGCTGGTCCGGATAGACCTGCCCGGTCGACGCATCCAGGCGCACGTCCACGCGCTCGCCTTCGGCACTGCGCGCGTCGGCCTTCCACACGCCATCCTCGAACTTCACGTCGTTGACCTTGGTGTAGCCCTGTTCTGTGAGGCGCGCACGCACCTGCGCCTCGGTCAGCGGCTGCTTCGGCGCCGCATCCTGCGCGAACGCAGCGGCGGACAGCGAGAGCAGCGCGGTCAGCACGATGGTCTTCTTCATTCCAGTCTCCTTGTCTCGAGTGGCACTGGAGTCTTCGTTCGGCGGCGCGAACCTCCAGTGAATCCCGCTGCGCCGGCGCGATGCGCGTTCGGGTGCGGTCAGCATGGTGATCCGGCCGTGAAAACCGGCGTGATCGCGCATCCCGGACCGTACATCGTGGAACCCAGTGTTGCCGCGCGGCCGGTGGCCGCGTGCGCATCGATCCCGCACACTTCACGGCTCGCGCTGCCGGTCCGCATCCGCGCGCGACATCGCATCGCACGTCACAGCCCGCGCCCGGCTCGCGGGCGCACAGGATTTCCCCCGATGAATGCACCGTCCCTCGCCGCCCCGCTCGCCCGTCCGCTGTGGCGGGATCGCGCGCTCGTGCTGGCGGGCATCGCCATGTCGGCGTTCAACCTGCGCACGGCGGTGACCTCGCTCACGCCGCTGTTGGACACGCTCGGCCAGACCTTCGGCTTCGGCCCGACCATGACCGGCGTGCTGGGCATGGTGCCGACCGCCGCCTTCGCGGTGTTCGGCGTGGTGACGCCGGCCATCGCGCATCGCCTCGGGCTGGAGCGCACGGCGCTGCTGGCGATGGCGCTGGCGGCGATCGGCCTGTTCGTGCGTGCCTTCGTCGGCGACACCGCGATGCTGCTGGTCACCTCGGCGATCGCCTTGTCCGGCATGGGCATGGGCAACGTCGTGCTGCCGCCGCTGGTGAAGCGCTATTTCGCCGACCGCGTCGGCACCGTCAGCACGCTCTACATCACCGTGCTGCAGCTGGGCACGATCCTGCCGGCGCTGTTCGCCGTGCCGATCGCGACCGCCGCCGGCTGGCGCGTGTCGCTCGGCGCGTGGTCGCTGGTGGCCGTCGCCGCGGCGCTGCCGTGGATCGGCGTGCTGTGGATGGAGCGCTTCGGCCATTCGCGCCAGGCGAAGGTGCTTGCGGACACGCACGATCGCGCGGTGGCCTGCGGCGATCCGGCGCCGGAACTCGATGGCGCGACCGAGCGGACGGAACGCACGACCGGCCGCGTCTGGCGCTCGCCCGTCGCGTGGGGCCTCACGCTGATGTTCGGCATGACGTCGCTGACGACGTATTCGATGTTCACCTGGCTGCCGAAGCTGCTGACCGAAGCCGGCGGCTCGCCCGCGCTGGGCGGCACGATGGTCGCGCTGTTCTCGACGATGGGCCTGCTGAGCGCGTTGTTCCTCCCGGCGCTCGCGGTGCGCATCCGCAATCCGTTCCCCATCGTCGTGTTCTGCGGCGCGAGCTACATCGCCGCGTTCGCCGGGCTGCTGCTCGCGCCGATGGCCGCGCCGCTGCTGTGGGTCGCATTGCTGGGGCTGGGGCCGAGCACGTTCCCGCTCTCGCTCACGCTGATCAACCTGCGCACGCGCACGCCGGGCGGTTCGTCGCGGTTGTCGGGCTTCGTGCAGGGCGTCGGGTACAGCCTCAGCTGCCTGGGACCGCTCCTGTTCGGCTGGCTGCATGACGCCACGCACGGATGGGAATGGCCGTTCGCGTTCCTCGCGCTGTGCCTGCTCGCGCTGCTCTACGGCGGCTGGCTCGCCAGCCGCCCGCGCATGCTCGAGGACACCTGGTAACGCGCGCGGAACCGGTGTTCTTCGCGCCGCGCTTACATCGCCACCACGGCAGGTTCAGGCCGACGCGCGCACGCTCGATCCACCTTCTGCTGATGCGATGGAGACCGACATGGGCCAGCACCGCGAACCCGATCCCGCCACGGGGAAGTCCCGTCGCGAATACGAGCACAGCTCGGGCGATCGCAACACCAAGAAGCACGAAACCGACTGGCAGGGTTTCAGCGGCGGCGAGCAGCGCGACGCGACGCCGGGCGCGCCCGGCGTGCAGTCCGAGAACAAGACCGACCGGAACAAGTAAGCCGCGCCGTTCGGCGCTGCGATTCGGCTACCCTGTCGCGGCTTTCCCATGCCGCGACCCATGCCCCTTCGCACCGTAAACGCCGCCCGCTACGTCACGCCGCTGCGCGAAGGCGGCTCGCTGCCCGCCGTCATCGAAGGCGATGACGACGGCCTCTATGTCCTGAAGTTCCGTGGCGCCGGCCAGGGTGCGAAGGCGCTCGTGGCCGAGCTCGTGGCGGGCGAAATCGCCCGCGCGCTCGGCCTGCCGATGCCGGAACTGGTGTTCGTCCAACTCGATGCCGAACTCGCGCGCACCGAGCCGGATCCGGAAATCCAGGAACTGATCAAGGCCAGCGACGGACTCAACCTCGCGCTCGATTACCTGCCCGGCGCGATCAATTTCGATCCCGTCGCCGAACAGGTCCCGGGCCGGCTCGCCTCCGACATCGTCTGGTTCGACGCGTTCGTCAGCAACGTCGACCGCAGCTTCCGCAATCCGAACCTGCTGGTCTGGCATCGCAACACCTGGCTGATCGACCACGGCGCCGCGCTGTATTTCCATCACGGCTGGGACGGTTCGCCGACGCATGCCGGCAGCGCATTTCCGATGATCCGCGAACACGTGCTGCTGCCGCAGGCGGACGACATCGCCGGTGCCGACGCGCGCCTGTCAGGCAAGCTCACGCGCGACGACTTCGACGCCATCCTCGCGCTCGTTCCGGATGCATGGCTCGTCGGTGCGGACACGCCAGCCGATCCGGCCGCGCATCGCGCCGCCTACGTCGAGCACTTCATGCAGCGGCTGGCGCAGCGCCAGCGCTTCGTCGAGGAGGCGATCCATGCACGCGCCTGAGACGCCGCGCCGCGACACCTACGATTACGCGGTCATCCGCGTGGTTCCGCGCGTGGAACGGGAGGAGTTCGTCAACGTGGGCATCCTGCTGTCGTGCCCGACGGCGAAGTTCCTGCAGGCGCGCATCGAGGTCGACGAGGCCCGCCTGCGCGCGCTCGATCCGGACATCGACCTGGAAACCGTGCGCCGACATCTCGCCGCCATCGAGGCGATCTGCGCCGGCGGTCCCGGCAGCGGCCCGATCGGCCTGCTGCCGCAGCGGGCGCGGTTCCACTGGCTCACCGCACGGCGCAGTTCGATCATCCAGACCTCGCCCGTGCACCTGGGGCGCTGCCTCAGCGCGGTCAACGCGGTCGAACACCTGATGGACCGGATGGTCCGGGTGCGGCGCGGCTGAGCGCGGCAGAAGCGAGGACCGGCGACAGGCCAAAAAAAAGCCCGGCCGAAGCCGGGCTTTCTGGTAACTCTTGGTGCGAAAGGCTTACAGCGCCTGCACGGCGTCGGCCTGCAGGCCCTTCTGGCCCTGGACGACGGTGAAGGACACCTTCTGGCCTTCCTGCAGGCTCTTGAAGCCGGAGCCCTGGATCGAACGGAAGTGGACGAACACGTCCTCGCCGTTCTCGCGGCTGATGAAGCCGAAGCCCTTGGCATCGTTGAACCACTTGACGGTACCGGTTTCACGGTTCGACATGACTTTCTCCTCTACGGATGGTGAGGCCGCTGGCGCGGCAATGGAGCTGGTCGCAAGGAGAAAGCGAGGTGCAACGATGGAGAAGGAAATCCACATCGGGTCACATTCACCGTGACCCTTGGCTAACGCAGCGCGAGGCATGTTGGACGTGTTTGGTCGGATTTGCAAATCCGGGGCGGGCTGGACGGTTCAGATACGATCCCCATTCAGGTCTCGATGGATCCCTGCGCTGCGATGACGGTTTATGTCGATGATGCGGTCCACCTCTGGCGCGGCCGCCGCTGGGCCCACCTGATGGCCGATACGCTCGACGAGCTCCACGCCATGGCGCAGCAGCTCGACATCCCCCGGCGCGCGTTCCAGAACAAGACTTCCGGGGCGCATTACGACGTGCCCGCCGAGCTGCGCGAGCGCGCCATCGAACTGGGCGCGACCGCCATCTCGCGCCATCGCGACCGGGCGCTGGTCCGGTCCGTGATCGCGCGGGCGAAGGCGCAGGGGCGTGGCGAGCATCCCTGAGGCTGCGGGACGGCGCGGCCGCACGTATCCTGTCCGGCCCCGGCGCAAGCCGGTTCCGACGACCGTTCCAGAGCACGCCTTCACGCCATGACCGACACCCCGCCCGACCGCCTCTCCAACGACCCGCGCAGCCCCTTCTACGACGAATCGGTGCTGGAGCGCGGCATCGGCATCCGCTTCAACGGGGTCGAGCGCACCAATGTCGAGGAGTACTGCATCAGCGAAGGCTGGGTGCGGCTGCCGGTCGGCAAGGCGCTGGATCGTCGCGGCAACCCGATGACGATGAAGCACAGGGGCAAGGTCGAGGCCTGGTACCGCGACGCTGACGCGTCGGAGTAACGCTCAGAGCCCGGCCAGATAGCGACCCGGGTCGATCCGGCGTCCGTACTGGCGCACTTCGAAGTGCAGGTGCGGGCCGGTCGAGCGGCCGGTGGAGCCCATCTTCGAGATCTCCTGCCCGGCGAGCACGACGTCGCCGGGACGCACCTCCAGCCGGCTGTTGTGCGCGTACAACGTCACGATGCCCTGGCCGTGGTCGATCATCACCACGTTGCCGTAGTCCTTGCTGTAACGCGCCTGCACGACCACCCCGTCGCCGCAGGCGTGCACGGGCGTGCCGACCGAACCGGCGAAGTCGATGCCGCTGTGGAACGCGTCGCCGCGGCCGAACGGGTCGTGCCGACGCCCGAAACCGGACGTGATCCGCACCGGCGCCACCGGAAGCAGGCTGAGCAGCCGCTCGTGCCAGTCGCGTTTGACCGGATTCCAACCGAGCGCCGACAGCTCGACCGCGTCGTCCGCGGCCCGGAGCGGCGCGGCGTCCTTGCGGGCAAGGTCCGCGACCAGGTCGTAATGCGGGGACTGCGCCGCCGGGAGATACGGCCCGCCCGTGGCGGTTTCGACGGCAACGGCATCGGCCTGCCGGACCGCGTGCGATCGCGTCCACTTCGAGCCCCCACTGGACGCGGCGATGAAGACCGCAGTGGCGCAGAGCACCTGCAGGCTGCTGCGCCAACCGCAGCGGATGGGACGGACTCGGGGTTTGCGTACGGCGGGGGGCATGGACGGCTCCGTGATGCGGTGGCAGCGCCCCGCAACGGGACGCGAAGACTCCTGGCTGGGTGGTCCGGCGAGACGTGCTTTGCCGGTCGGGCGCGCCCTCAGGCGCAGCAGCAAGTCTCCGGATCGGCCCCCGGCGGCGATATGAGACGGGTCCGAAAAACTCTCAGCGGCAGCTATTGACCTGTTAAGGATTCATGGGTCCGAACCGCGAACGCCTGCTGTACGCCGCCACGGTCCGCATCGTCGCCGCACAAGGGCGGTGGGAGAATCCAACCGCTCCCACCACCACGGAGGCCGCCATGAAACCGCGCCTCGCCGTCCTGCTCGTCGCGTTCGCCTTCGCCTCCGCCGCTCACGGCGGCGCGCGCAACGTCACCGATCCGCAGGCGCCGCGCGCCTTGCCCGAAAGCGATTCGGTCAACGTGCGATGGGAAGATCCGTCGCGCTTCAGCGAGCTGCGCTACAGCGGCAACCGCTGGGAAGCCTCGCGGGGCAACTGGGTGCAGGAGCTGGCCACGTACCTGCGCGATCGCGCGCAGCAGCGCCTGCCCGACGGCCAGCGCCTGGACGTCGACATCGTCGACATCCGCCGTGCGGGCTCGTTCGAGCCGTGGCACGGACCGAACCTGCAGTACACGCGGATCATCCGCGACGTCTATCCGCCGCGCATGACCCTCGACGTGCGCCTCACCGACGCCGACGGCACGGTCATCGCGGAAGGCGAGCGCAAGCTCAGCGATCCCGGCTTCCTGATGAGCGACAGCGCCACGCTCAACAGCGATCCGCTGCGGTTCGAGAAGCGCCTGATCGACCGCTGGCTCGCGCAGGAACTGCGGACGGCCGAGCGGGGAGTGAAGAATGAGGAGTGAGAAGTGAGCGGGAAGCGGGGCCGGCTTTCGCCGCTCACTCGTCACCCTTTCCCACTCACTCCCGGCTTCACTGCTTGAGCTTCCACCCGGTGCGGAAGATCCACCACACCACGGCCAGGCACAGCAGCAGGAAACCCAGGATCGCCGCGGCGCTGATGCCGACGTTGACGTCGGAGATGCCGAAGAAACTCCAGCGGAAGCCGCTGATCAGGTACACGACCGGATTGAACAGCGCGACCTTCTGCCACAGCGGCGGCAGCATGCCGATCGAATAGAACGCGCCGCCCAGGAACGTCAGCGGCGTGACGATCATCAGCGGCACCAGCTGCAGACGCTGGAAGCTGTCGGCCCACAGGCCGATGATGAAACCGAACAGGCTGAAGGTCAGCGCGGTCAGCACGAGGAAGCACAGCATCCAGACGGGATGCTGGATTTCGTACGGCACGAAGAAGCGCGCAGTGATGAGGATGAGCGTTCCGAGCATCAGCGATTTGGTCGCTGCGGCGCCGACGTAGCCGATCACGATCTCCAGCGCCGACACGGGCGCGGACAGCAGTTCGTAGATCGTGCCGGCCCACTTGGGCATGTAGATGCCGAAGGACGCGTTGGAGATGCTTTCGCTCAGCAGCGACAGCATGATCAGGCCGGGAATGATGAAGGCGCCGTAGCTCACGCCGTCGACGTCGCCCATGCGGCCGCCGATGGCGGCGCCGAAGACGATGAAGTACAGCGACGTCGACAGCACCGGCGAGACGATGGACTCCATCAGCGTGCGGAAGGTGCGCGCCATCTCGAAGCGGTAGATGGCGCGGATCGCGTGGAAATTCATGCGCGCGCCTCCCGGTCCTGGCGGACCAGGCTGACGAAGATGTCCTCCAGCGAACTCTCGGAGGAATGCAGGTCCTTGAAGTCGATGCCGTGCTGCGTCAGCCGGCGCAGCAGCCCGGCGATGCCGGTTTCCTGCGCCTGCACGTCGAAGGTGTAGACCAGCGAGTGGCCGTCTTCGGTCAGTTCCAGCGGGTACTGGGACAGATCCTCCGGAATGCGATCCAGCGGCGCCTGCAGCGTCAGCGTGAGCTGCTTCTTGCCGAGCTTGCGCATCAGCGTGGTCTTGTCCTCCACCAGCACCAGTTCGCCCTTGTTGATCACGCCGATGCGGTCGGCCATGTCCTCGGCCTCCTCGATGTAATGCGTGGTCAGGATGATCGTGGTGCCGTTCTCGCGCAGGCGACGCACCATCTCCCACATGTCGTGGCGAAGCTCGACGTCCACGCCGGCGGTGGGTTCGTCCAGGAACAGGATCGACGGCTCGTGCGACAGCGCCTTTGCGATCAGGACGCGGCGCTTCATGCCGCCCGACAGCGCCATGATCTTGCTGTCCTTCTTCTCCCACAGCGACAGGTCGCGCAGCACCTTCTCCAGGTACGCGTCGTCGCGCGGCTTGCCGAACAGCCCGCGGCTGAACTTCACCGTGGCCCACACGCTTTCGAACGCGTCGGTCGACAGCTCCTGCGGCACCAGCCCGATCTTCGCGCGCGCCGCGCGGTAGTCGCGCACGATGTCGTGGCCGTCCGCGGCGACGGTGCCGGAACTGGCATTGACGATGCCGCAGATGATGCTGATCAACGTGGTCTTGCCCGCGCCGTTGGGCCCGAGCAGCGCGAAGATCTCGCCGCGCCGGATCGACAGGTCGATGCCCTTGAGCGCCTGGAAACCGGTGGAGTACGTCTTGGTGAGGCCCTTTACATCGATGACGGGGTCGATGCCGGGATCGGCCAGCTGCGTGCCGGCGGTGGACGCCATGCCGTGTTCCTTTTCCTGCGGTGAACCCGCGGCATCGTACCGGAGCGGCGTGACCCGCACGTTCGTCATCCCATGCGTCCGAGGCGGCCCGTGGACTCCGCCGCCTGGCTGCACGCCTTCGTCACGCGCGCCAGCAGCGCACGCACGCCCGGCAGGATCACCCAGGCGGCCGGCAGCGCGACGGCGAATGCGACCGGCCATCCGCGCAGCCACGCCTGCAGCAGGCCGGGGCCGAAGCCGCGCTGGAGCGCGATCATGGCGAAGCTCATCACGCCGGACATCAGCGTGACGACCAGCGGAACGAAGGCGAACTGGGCCTGGCGTGGCGAGAGCATGGCGGCACTCCGTTGCGGGGGAGCGACAAGGTTAGGCAGCCCGGCGCGCGACGATAAGCCCGCATCGCGGGGAATGACCGTCCCATCAGCGGGCGAATGCGAAGTGTGCCTTCCGGTACATCGCGATGCCGCCCGGGTGCGCGACAATGCACGCTTCCAGGACACATCGCCGGAGCGCCATGAAATTCCTGCTGATGATCTACACCGACCAGGCTTTGCTGGACGCCCTGCCCGAGGGCGAGTACGACCGCCTGATGAAGGACTGCATCGAGAAGGCCGACGCGCTGCGCGAACGCGGCGTGCTGCTGGACTCGCAGCAACTGGAAGTGCCCAGCGCCGCGCGTTCGATGCGCACGCGCAACGGCAGCACGCACGTGTTCGACGGCCCGTTCGCCGAGGCGAAGGAAGTCTTCGCAGGCTTCAACCTGATCGAGGCGCCGGATATGGAAAGCGCGGTGGAGATCGCCCATGCGTTCCCGTGGTCGCGCTTCGGTTCGATCGAGGTGCGCCCGGTGCGCGACTTCAACGCGGTGCGCGAGCGCGTCGGCGCGTAGGGCGCTCAGCCCAGCCGCTTCTCGAACCAGTAATCCGCGTACGGATTGTCGTTGTAGCGCGGGATCTCGACGTAGCCGTTGCGCGCATACAGCGCGCGCGCTTCCAGCAGCGTGCGGTTGGTGTCCAGCCGCAGCGTGTGCAGCGACATCGCACGCGCCTGCGCTTCCAGCGCATCGAGCATGCGCTGTGCGATGCCAAGCCCGCGCGCGTCCGGCGCGACCCACATGCGCTTGATCTCGCCGACGCCCTCGCCCAGCACCTTGAGCGCGCCGCAGCCCAGCGCGACCTCGTCGAGCCGCGCGAGCAGCAGCACGCCCGAAGGCGGCACGAGTTCCTGCGGATCGGCGCTCGGGCCACGCGTGGCGTCGAAACCCGTTTCGAAGCGCTCGTCGAGCTCGCGCAGGTACGCGTCGATGCAGGCGCGCGCGTCGTCGCGAGCCGGATCGGCCGGTGCGATGACGACGGCGGCGGCGCGCATCAGGCGCTCCACCTCGGCCATCGCGCGGGTCAGGCGCTCGCGCTGCGCATCGCCCAGCGGCGACAGCAGCGACGTCGCGAAATCCTGCGACAGGCGATCGAGCGCGTCGAATTCGCGTCGACCCTTCGCCGTCAGCAGCGCGCGCCGGACCCGCGCATCGTCCGGCGCCGGCTGGGATTTCACCAGGCCCTGCGATTCCAGCCCACGCAGCAGGCGACTCAGGTACCCCGAATCGAGCGACAGTCGCGCGCGCAGGTCGCGCACGTCGGCACCCGCCGGGCCGATTTCGAACAGCAGGCGCGACTCGGCCAGCGGCCGGCCGCGCCCGAGGAAGTCGTCCGACAGCGCGCCGATCCGGCGCGTTACCGATCGGTTGAAGCTGCGGACCTGCTGGATCTGGCGCTCGTCCATTGCCTGACTTTAGTCAGGCAATTATCCGGAATGCAAGATCCGCCCGGTCCCACCTGTCGGAGCGGGCACAACAGCCCTGCCTTACACCCGCTCAGGGACCGCCCGGCGCCGGGTCAGATACGGCAGCGCAAACAGGTACAGCCCGCTGATCAGCAGCAGGGCCAGCGGCACGAGCGTGGCGAACCCCACCCACAGCGCGATGTCGCCCCGTCCCATGACCACGAAGTTGGCGATGACGAACAGCGTGAAGGCGATCGACAGCCACCGATGGGCCTGGCGGATCCACTTGTTCCAGTTCATGGGAACTCCTTGTCGGCAAACGTGGGCGCGTATCGCGCGGCGCACCGGACGGTGCACCGAACGCGATCCTAGCGACCGCGCGCCTCGGGGACTTCTTCAAAACTGACCGACATCCCGGGATCGTACGAACGCGGTCCGTCCGCACGATCCCGATCAGAACGCGCGTTCCCACTCCAGCATGGCCGTGCTCCAACGCTCATCCGCGGCGCTGCGCAGGCCATAGGTCAGCCGGAACCGGGCGCCACGCAGGTCGCGGTACAGCCCGAGGTCGAACAGGCCCATGCGGTCGTCCCAACCGGCACCGTCCAGCGGCGTCCACGCGTCCAGGCCGGTGAAGCGCGCCTGCATGCCGCCGGATTGCGACAGCAGCGACTGCCATTCCATGCGCCCCTGCAGAATCCATTCGCCGCCGGCCCACGGCACGCGGTGGCTCAGGCGCGCTCCAACGAGGCCCATCGCGGCCGAGGTGTCCGACGCGGGCGCGGCAAGTCCGAAGCCGGCTGCGCCTTCCTCGCGAAACGCGTCGCGCTGCAGTCGGATCGCCTGCAGCCCGGCGTAGGGAACCAGCGAAGTGGCGGACCACGCCATCCGCGCGCCTGCCTGCAGGCCGAAGGTGGCGTGCTGCTCGCGCAGGTCCGAATCCACGCGAAAACGCTGGGTGTCCAGATCGATCTCGCGACGCAGCGTGCGCTGGCCCTGGCCGAAGCCGACGCTGCCCAGCAGGTATCGACCGCCGCCGAACTCCCAGTTCGCGTACCACTGGCCTTCGAAGAGCCGGACGTGTTCGCGATCGTTACGCGATCCGTGCCATCGGTGGCCGTCCGACGTCGTCATCGACAGGCCCATCGTCGCGCCGTTCGCACGCAGCACGTTAGCGCCCATGGTCCAGCCGGTCGCCTGCAGGTCCGCGCCCGCGCCCGCGCGCTGTTGCTCGAACGCCCGCGACCACACGCGCGGAGCGTCGCCGGCGCCGGCCTCGTCCATGCGCGACTCGAGCGAATGGCGCGCGTCGTCCACCGTCATGCGCACGAACGCGGCGTCCATCGCGTGGAACTCGCCCGACAGCGATGCGAGCGAACGTTCGAGTTGCGCGCCCGAATCGATGGCCTGCAGCGCCGCCGCGGCGGAGAGAAACGAAGGATCGGCCGACGCCGTCGTCGCGTCGAGTTGCCCGAACGCGGACTCCAGGCGTTGCGCTCCCTGCACGGCGGAGGGCGACAGGCCCAGTCGCGACGCGGTCGCTGTCACGCTGTTGCGCGTGAGTTCCAGCCACACGCCCTGCGGCTCGTAATGCGGTGTTGCGCTGAGCAGGTACGACGGCGCGGTCCAGTCGACCGCGTCGAACGTCCCCTCCACCTGCGACGCCGTCAGCACATCCGCCCGCGCGTTGAAGACGTAGCCGCCCACGGTGCCGACGATGCGAAGACGGCCGTCGAGTCGCGCCGTCCCGGCGATGTCCATCGGCTTGCCGCCCAGATACATCGACAGCAGGCCCGTGTCCGTCTGCAGGTAGTCGCCGCCGACGTGCACGGCGATGTCCCGGTCCGGCAGGCGCAGGCTGGAGGCGTTGGACAGATTGCCGCCAATGCGGATGTCGCCGCCCAGGACGCCTGGCCAGCCGGAACTGGCGGGCGTGCCCATGGTCACGCCGCCGGTACCGGGTTCGGCGCGCAGGTCGGCCTTGAGGAGCGCCCCGTCGCCGAGCGTTACCCAGCTGGCGTCGCGCACGATGACGTCGCTGGACTGCTGGCCGAGGATGCCCACCGTCATCCCGTACGTGCCGTGCACGAGGGTGGGGCCGGTGTAGGTGTTGTTGCCGGAGAGGAACATCAGCAGCGGACGGTTCCCATGCAGGGTGAGGCCGCCCTCGCCGCTCATGTCGTTGGCCCAGTTGCCGCCGAATCCGCTGCTGACGATCCCGCTGAAATCGAAGTCCATCTGGCCCCAGTCCAGGCGGCCCGGTCCGTTGAGTGCCTTTTCCAGGTCGATGCGGCCATGCCCGTACACGTCGTCCACGCCGGGTGCGCCCAGGTCCGTGGCCGTGCCGAGCAGGATCTGCCGCGCCTGTTCGGCGCCGAGGTAAGTGAACCGGTCGCGTACGACGGCCACCGCGCCGCTCACCTGCGCGGCGGCGAAGTCGGTGCCGTGCGCGGCGACCGGCCCGGTCGCGTTCGGGTCGACGGTCTTCACGTCGCCCGTGGCCATCAGGCAGACGTCCTTCGCCGCGCCGCAGGCGTTGGACGTCGACGAGAGCAGGTTCGGCAGTTCGCTGGACACTGCGCCCACGACGAGCCAGTGATCGCGCACGCCGTCCGGATCGCTGCCGGTGAGCGGCAAGGTCGCCAGCTGCGAAGGTTCGAAGTCCTTGGCGTCGCCCGCGGCGACCACGATCAGCGCGTCGCGCCCGGCCAACCGCGCGAAGCCGTCGTAGAGCTCGTTGCGCCCGGCCTCGCTGTCCCAGCGCAAGGCGTCGGTCGAGACGTTGACGACATTCACGCCGGCATCGGCGAGCCACTGCGCGCCCGCCGCGAACGTTCCGTCCGCCTTGACGTTCTGCACCGCCGCGCCGTCGTCGGCGAGGTAGCGGAACGAGGCCAATCCCGCACGCTGCGCCACGCCGCCGGGATGCCCGCTGACGTTGAAGCCCAGGATGATGCGCGCCACCTGCGTACCGTGCCCGAGTCTGTCGGGTACGGACGTGTCCATCGCGGCCGGGTCGGCGACGCGGTGCGCGCCGAAGAGGGTGCCGAAGTTCGACATCAACCGGCTGTCGACGCCCGAGTCGATCACGCCGACGCGCGACCGCTCGCCGTACGAGGGATAGCCCCCGAAGGTCCCGGAGAGTTGCAGATGCGCGTCGATGGCGGGATCGAGCACCGGCGGCGCGCGCTCCAGCGGGGGACGCGGCGGCGTCACGGGGGGCGTCACGGGCGGCGTCACCGGCGGCGTGACAGGCGGCTCCGGCGTGACCGGCGGCGGGTCCGGCGTCGTGGGAGGCGGAGGCGTCGTGGGCGGCGGCGCGGTCCCACCTGCGGGCGGAGGGTCGTTGCGGACGTTGTCGCCGCCTCCGCCGCCACCGCACGAGGCCAACGCCATCGCGCACACCACGACGGCCACCGCGCGCGTCAGTGGCGCGCGCGCTCCCATTCGACGATCCATGTAATCCCTTTTCCTGCCGGCCTCGGCCGGCTCCCCAGCGGCGAGCGTAGGCAATCCCCGCGGGGCGCTCAAGCCGGTCGCGCGACGGGAACGGCGTTCCTCGCGATTACGGCCCGCGAACCACCGTGCCCTGCTTCATGACCAGCAGTGGCTTCTGCGTGGCACGGATGTCCTCCAGCACGTTGCCGGGCACGGCGACGATGTCGGCGAACTTGCCAGCCTCCAGGGTGCCGGTGTCGTTCTCGATGCCCAGCAGCTTCGCCGAACCCTGGCTGCTGGTGAGCAGCGCCGCGGCCGGGGTCATGCCCAGGTCGACCATGTCGCCGAATTCCTGCGCGTTCAAACCGTGCGGATACACCGCCGCGTCGGTGCCCAGCGCGATCGGCACGCCGACGCGCAGCGCTTCCTTGAACATCGTCTGGTGCGCCGCGCCGGCCGCGCGCGCCTTGGCGCCGATCTGCGGCGGGTACGTGTCGGCCTTGTCGACCACCCACACCTGCGTCATGCGGGTGGGCACCAGGTAGGTTCCGTTGCGCTTCATCAATTGCAGCGTCGAGGCGGTGAGGAAGCTGCCGTGCTCGATCGAATCCACGCCGGCCTCCACCGCGAGCCTGGCCGCCACGTCGCCGTGGCTGTGCGCGGCCACCTTGCGGCCCCACGTGTGGGCCTCGGTGACGATCGCGCGCAGTTCGTCCGGCGTGAGCTGCGGGACATCGACCGGATCGGCTTCCGACAGCACGCCACCGGAGGCGCAGATCTTGATGACGTCGGCGCCGTACTTCATCTGCTCGCGCGTGGCCAGGCGGCATTGCTCGGCGCCGTTGCAGACGCCGTCTCGCGGGCCCAGCGGCACGACGCGTTCCGGCGGGAACGGCGCGGCGTCGCAATGCCCGCCGGTGGAGCCGATCGCATGTCCGGCGACCAGCATGCGCGGGCCTTCGGCCAGGCCGTCGCGGATCGCATTGCGCAGCGCGACGTCGACGAAATCCGGCGCGCCCACCTCGCGCACCGTCGTGAAGCCCGCTTCCAGCGTCAACTTGGCGTTGCGCGCGGCGTGGAAGGACTGCTCGACCGGGAAGCGCAGCATGTTCTCGTAGAAGCCCTGCGCCCAGTCGTCGTCGTGGTTGGACGCGATGTGCGTGTGGGCGTCGATGAAGCCCGGCAGCAGCGTGGCATTGCCCAGGTCGATCACCTTCGCGCCCGACGGCACGGCGGCGTCGCCGACGGCGGCGATGCGATCGCCCTGCACGACCACCACGCCGGGCGAGACCAGCCGCCCGCTGCGGCCATCGAACAGATGCGCGGCCCGCAGCACCACCGGCGGCGGCGTGGCGGACGCGGCGGTCGGCGCCTGGGCAGGCGCGGACGCCGCGATCGAGAGCGCGACGGACAGGCCCGCCAGGGCCGCGACGGTACGACGCTTCATTCCCTTCCCCTTTGCCGGTCGTGTCCGACCGAGTGTAGGAGCGCCGGCGGCCTCCGTCTCGTCCCGTGCGACGCCCGCCCGGCACACTGGCGGCACTCCTCGTCAGGGAGCTTTCGCCGGGGCGGCGCACGGAGCGATTCGCGCGCCGCCCCGGCTTTTTTTTCGTCCGCCGCCTGCGTTGTAAGCGCTTACCTAAAGGCCCGGTGAAGGATCTGGGCGCCAAACCGCGAACTGCGTCGCGATTCGATGCGAACCCGACTTGCCAGCGCACGCGCCCCAGTCAGGATCGACGCAAACCAGATCCACCACCGCAACTCGCATGCACACAGGGGATTCCATGAAGCGCCTGCTTTCGACCTTCGCGATCGGCTTGCTGCTGCTTTCGCCGGTCGCCGCGTCCGCGTTCGACAAGGGCGGCCACGGCCGCGGACACGATCGCCACGACCGTCATGACCACTACGACGACGATCATCACCACGATCGCGGCCCCGGCCGCAAGAACGGCCACTACAAGCACGACTACCGCCGCGGCGTGGTCTACGTCGAGCGTCGCGTCTACGTCGACGATTACCGCCATTACGACCTGCATGCGCCGCCGCCGGGCCATCGCTGGGTGCGCAGCGACGACGGCCGCTACATCCTGATCGCGGTCGCCACCGGCATCATCGCCGACGTGCTGCTGCATCACTGATCCAGCGCTCGAATGCACCTTCCGAAGGCCCCGGTTTCCGGGGCCTTCGTGCGTTCAGGCTGAACGCGTCGCGCTAACGCATGGCTTACGCGATGGCGCGCCGTCGCTAACGGGCGGACTCCTACGGTGGTCGTTCCCCACACGAGCGTAGACACCATGGGCACCAACAAGCACGCGCAGGACCGGGTGAAGAGCGGCCACAGCACGCCGCCGTCGGGTGGCAATCGCGACACCGACCGCGACCACGCGATGCGCGCCGGCCACGACGGTCCGAGCCAGCGCAAGCACGCCGTGCACAAGGAGCCGTCCACCCGCGACGAGGGCCGGGACGACCACCGCACCGGCAGCGACAAGCGCCATCACTGAGGAGGACGCGATGCGACCGGACAAACAGAAGTTGCAGGCCCAGCAGAAGTCGGGCGCGAAGGACCAGAAGAAGGATCTGGAAAACCGCCGGCAACCGAAGGCGGCGTCGCGTGCCGACAACGCGCCGTCGGACGAGAACGCGCTGGCGAAGGTGCGCCATCGCGAGCAGAAGGGCCCGACCCTCCACTGACCCGTAGCGCCGCGCAACACACGCGGCCTTCACTTTTCCGTGCACACACTGAACCGCGCCGCCCGCAGAGGGCGGCGCGCTGCCGTCGCGCGCCCGCGATGCGCACCCACCCGCACGGAGGACGCAGTGAAGACTTCCCCGCTCCCGCTCCGCCCCGTTTCCCTCGCGATCGTCCTGGCCCTGGCCGCCACCGCCGCGCACGCCGCCAAGCCGTCGCCGCCCGATCCCGCCCGCAGCGAGACCGCCGCCGTCGCCGTGACGGTCGAAGGCAAGGTCACCGACATCGACACACCCAATCGGCTCATCACCGTGGAAGGTCAGGACGGCAACACGGTGCAGGTGCATGCCGACGAAACCGTCCGCAACTTCACGCAGATCCGCAAGGGCGACACCGTGTCGCTGGATTACCTGCGCGCGGTCACCGTCGACATCCAGCCCGCCGGCAGCGCCGAGCCGGGCGCGTATATCCAGGAGAAGGAACAGGTCGCCAAGCCGGGCGAACGACCGGGCGCCGGTGCAGCGGAAGTCGTGACCGTGCTCGCGCCGATCCGCGCGATCGACACGAAACAGAACACCATCACCGTCGAGGGCCCGCGCGGGAACGTGGTGACGCTGGACGTGCGCAACCCCGAACACCAGGCGCGCCTGCCGCAGTTGAAGGTCGGCGACATGCTGCGCATCGCCTTCACCGAGGCCGCCGCCGTACAGGTGCGGCCGAAAGGGCGGTAGTCCGATGAAGCCCCTCTTCCGCAGGGGAGAGGGGCCCGGAGTAAGGCGCTACGAGGCCACCGGATACGGCCCGTCCGCGAACACCGTGTCGTGATAGCCCTTGCTGCCCACCGCCTCGGCGAGCGGACTGCGGAAGTCCTCGCCACGACGCAGCGACTGGAGCACGCGCGCGAAGTCGTACTGCGGTCGCCAGCCCAGTTGCTCGCGCGCACGCGCGTTGACGTACACGCGATCGATCTGCGGAAACATGCGCCATCCGCGCGAGGCATACAGCGCCGGCGCGTCCGGGAAGTGCCGCGCCAGCACGGCGGCCGGATCGCGCCGCAGTTCGGGCAGGTCGTCGCGCGTGAACGGCGTCGTCGCCGAGATGATGTAGCGGCCGAAACCGATCGCCTTCGCGCGCTCGACCGCGAGCAGGTGCGCGTCCACCGCATCGGCGATGTCCACGCGCCGGTACAGCAGTTCGTTCGCCTGCGCGTTGGCGGTCGAGAACCCGTTTCGCACGTCGATGCTGTCGTCGGGCTCCGGGAAGAAGCGCGACGTGCGCAACACGAGCACGGGCAGGCGGCGCTTGCGATGGAACAGCTCGCACAATTGCTCGGCCGACAGCTTGGTCACGCCGTAGATGTTCTTCGGGATGGGCGCGACGTCCTCGTCGATCCACGCCGCCGGCTCGCCCATCGCCGGCGTCAGCGCCGCGCCGAAGGTGCTGGTGGTGCTGGTGAAGACGAACGACTCGACGTTCGCGAGCAGCGCCTCTTCCAGCAGGGCCAAGGTGCCGCTGATGTTGGTGTCGATGAAATCCTGCTGCGGATGCGTCGCCACGTGCGGCTTGTGCAGGGTCGCGGCGTGGATCACCGCGCGCACGCCCTTCATGCGGCGGCGCACGAAGTCGCGGTCGGTGATCGAGCCGACGTGGTCGGTGAATGCGGAAGGCTTGATGTCGATGCCGATCGCGTCGCGGCCGCTCGCGCGCAGCACGCGCATCAGTCCTTCGCCCAGATGGCCGGCGCTGCCGGTCACGAGAAGGGTCATGGAATCGCTCCGATGACGTGGGGCATTCGATTATGCGGTGGTTTTGTGGCGGATCGGCGGCAGCCGGCGAGCGGCGGGGCGCGGCGGCGCCCCGGATGCTCCATGGCCCGAGCGGAACATTGGCTCCACCCGGCGGCCCGATAGTGGCTCTCGAAGGGAGCCGCCTGCGCGCCTACCGTCGTCCTGCCCATCCCCGTCGAGGACACGACGATGACGATCCGCCCGCTCCTGCGTCACTGCGTTCCGGCCGCTGCCTGCCTGCTGCTCCTGTCCGCCCTTGCCCCGGCGTTCGCCGGCGACCACGGCCGCGCCCGCGGCTGCGCGCGCCAGTTCGAACTGGCCCAGCGCATGGACATGGAATCCTTCCGCGATTACGACGCCGAAACCTTCCGCGCCGTGCACGACGAACGCGCGATCACCGTCTTCGCCAGCGGCGCGAGGCGCGTCGGCATCGACGCGATCATGACCGCGTTGGCCAGCCACTTCGCCGACCGCGAGGCGAAATGGAGCTGGACGGAGGTCTACCGCGTCGTCGACGGCTGCAATTCCGCGTTCATCCTGTACGAGACGGTGTACGAAATCCCCCGCATCGGCTTCCGGCAGCGCGCGTACACCGGCGTGACCTACAGCCACGATGGACGCCGCTGGCTCGCGATCGCCGACCAGGGCACGCCGCTGCCGTGAGGTGTGTTCCAGCCCCTCTTCCTTCCGGGAGAGGGGTTGGAACGAAGGGGCAACGAAGCAGCAGAGGTGATCGATCTCGGGCGTACGGCGCTATTGGCTTTGCGTTTCGCCCCTCTCCAGATCACCGCTGCAACGCCCATGGATTCCCGCCTTCGCGGGAATGATGGGCAAGGGTGGACGCGCGACTGGCGCGCATCGACGCTCAAGATTCGCCCGTTCCCTCCAACGTCCGCTTCATCACCGACAACCCCTCCGCGATCCTTCCATCGACCGTGGAAGCCGCCTCGTCCGGCAGCAGATCGGCAATCCAGCGGATCCTCGTTCGATCACCGCCCAGGTCGAACGCCTGCACCGACGCGTTGTAGTGCTCGAACGGGCCGCCAACCGCCGCCCACGCGACGCGATGCCGCGCGTCGTCGATGTCGAGGATCGGTTCGCGCAGCACCGAACCGTTGCCGAACGTCACCACGCGCACGCGGCCTTCCATGCGGCAGTCCGCGACGAAGCCGGGGACGAGCCGCTGATGGATGCGGCCGACGTCGCGCAACGCGTCCCACGCATCGCGCAGCGGAACGTCCACGTCGATGTCGCGCTGGATCGAAGCCATCTCGCGCTCCCGGCCGTTGATGTGCGCAGCGTGGCCGCGTCGCGGCGCACGCGCCACGTCCGCCGCCTGCCTCCCGACCGGCGGTGCTTTCGGATTCATCCTATGGAGCCGCGATCGCCGCGCGGCGACGCTGGCGTCGGCCGTTGCGAGTCGGCCGGATGCCCATTCCCCCGGGCATCCCTCCTTTCAGGGCTGCCACGCGTTCGGCAGCCTTCTTTTTTGCCTGCACGCGCCGCCGCCGCACCGCGCCGTATCCTGTGCGCCCCCTCCGCGGCCGCGCGCCATGCATTCCGAATACGACCCCGACGACAACTTCGCCCGCGCCTTCCACGATGACGCCGACCTCGACGAGGACGCCGCACAGGAAGCGGTCGCCTGGCAGTTCCTTCTGCTGGTCAACCCGGACGACGAGGACGCGGCGATGGAGCAGTTCGGGCGCTGCCGCGAAGCGCTGGCCGACGGCGACGACGCGGTGCAGGCGCTGCGCGAGGCGATCGACTGGCGCGCCGGGTTCCATGTGGACGAGTCCGATGCGGCCGGGCTGATCGACGTGCTCGATGAACTCGCCGCGCGGTTCGGCCTGCGCATCGACTGGGGCTTCGATGCGGACGACGACGACGCGCTCTCCGAAGCCGAGGTGCCCGCGCTGGTCAACGTCGCCTTCGATCGCCTGCGCGAACACCACTACACGCTCTGGACCTACGAAACGGGCGAGCCCACGCAGGCCGGCTTCATCACGCGGCAGCGCGACGACGAGGCGCTGCGCATGGTGGCCGGCGCGCTGGGGTTCCACGTGCGCACCGGCGCGCTCTAGCGTCAGCGCATCGGGAATCGCACGACGAACTGGCTGCCTTTCCCGGGCCCTTCGCTGCGCGCCTGCACGGTGCCGCCGTGCAGCTCGATGATCTTCTTCACCAGCGCAAGGCCGAGCCCGAGCCCCAGTTTCGAGCTGTCCAGGCGAGGCAGCGTGAACATCTCGAACAGGCGCTCGAGCCGGTCCGGCGCGATGCCGATGCCCTCATCGGTCACGCGCACGATCACCTCCGGGCCCTCGACGGTGCCGCTCACCCAGATCCGGCCCGGAGGCGGCGTGTAACGCAGCGCGTTGGCGATCAGGTTCACGAAGACCTGCTGCATGCGCATGGGATCCACCTCGGCGTGGATCTCGTGCTCGGGCACCAGCACGCTGACCCGGCGGTCCTCCTGCTGCATCTGGCGCTTGGCGATGGAAGTCGAGTGTTCGAGCATCTCGCGCAGGTTGCAGGTGGCCTTGTCCAGGCGGAAACCGTCCGAGCCGACCTTGCTGTGCTGCATCAGGTCCTCGATCAGGCGCGCGGCGAGGGTCACGTTGCGCTCGATCAGATCCAGCGGCTCGGTCGGCACCGGCAGCTGGTCGCCGATCTTCCGCTTCAGCATGCCCGCCGCCAGGCTGATGCCCGACAACGGATTGCGCAGTTCGTGCGCCAGCAGCGCGATCGCCGCGCTCTTCTTGTCGCTGGCCTCGCACGCGGCGCGGCAGCGTTTTCGGCTGCTTTCCAGCTGCATCTTCACTTCGGTCAGGTCGCGGAACAGCTTGAGGAAGGCGCAGCAGGCCATTTCCTCGGTGAACGGCCCCAGGTAGACGGTGACGCCCGACGCCCAGAAACGAGAACCGTCCAGCCGCGACAGCCAGCGATCGTCGGACGCCGTCCCGCGCGCCCGGGCCTCCATCAGTTCGTGCTCGGGGATGCCGCCGGCGATGTCGCTGGGGATGAAGATCGAGGACAGGTCGCGCCCGACCAGTTCGCCCCGCCGCGCGCCGAGGATCACCTCGGCACCTGAATTGGTCCAGGTGATGTTGCCGCTGCTGCCGACCAGCAGCGCGGCGTGTTCGGGCGAGCGCACGGCGAACGCCCACAGCATGTCCTTGATGACGCTTTCGTCGACTGCGATGCCGTCCCGTGGCGCGAAGCGCGGTTCGTCGATCATCGCAGGCCCCCGCATGGTTGGGCCGAGTGTGCGCCCGCACGCGGGCGGCGTCCGTGAAGAATCGCGTGCCGGAGGTTTCATCGCTGCAACATGAGGCGATGCCCGATACGCTTGGGCCCGGCTTTCCAGGAGCGGACCCATGCGCGTGATTCGATGGCTGGCACCCTTGGCGATCCTCGGTGCGTTCGTCCTGCCGGCGTGCGCGGCGACACCGGTGGGGAGCGTGCGCGTCGCGTTCGACCGGGACGGCACCACCGACACGCAATCGCAGGGCTTCGCCGACGTGGCGGCACGGCGCGCGATCAGCGCCGACGATCCGGTGCGCGTGGCGTCGATTTCCAAGCTCGTCACCGCCATCGGCGCGATGCGGCTGGTGGAACAGGGCAAGCTCGACCTCGACGCCGACCTGTCGCCGCTGCTGGGCTGGCGATTGCGGCATCCGGTGTTTCCCGATGCGCCGATCACGCTGCGCCTGCTGCTGTCGCACCGCGCCGGCCTGACCGACGCGGCCGGCTACTGGAAGGTGCCGCTCGATGGCGCGCTGCGCGACATCACCGACGATCCGCGCGCGTGGGACGATGCACACGCACCGGGGACGTTCTTCCGTTACGCCAATCTCGATTTCCCGATCGTCGCTTCGGCGATGGAACGGGCCACGGGCGAGCGTTTCGACCGGCTCATGCAACGGCTCGTGTTCGCCCCGTTGAAGATCGAGGCGTGCTTCAACTGGGAAAGCTGCAGCCCCGAAACCGCCAGGCGCGCGGTGGTGCAGTACGACCGCGCCGGCGCGCCGGTGTACGACGACCTTCGCGGCCGGAAGCCCGAATGCGCGGTCATCCGTTCGACGAAGCGCGATTGCGATCTGTCGCAGTGGACGCCCGGCCGCAACGGCGCGATGTTCTCGCCGCAGGGCGGGCTGCGCATTTCCGCCAACGGCCTGGCACGGATCGGCCGCATGCTGCTGCGCGACGGCGAACTCGACGGCGTGCGGCTGCTCTCGCCCGCATCGGTGCGCACGATGATGCAACCGCACTGGACCTACACGCCCGACAACGGCCTTACCGTGGAAGAGGACGCCAGCGGGCAATCGCGCAGCGGGTTCTTCTGCCGCTATGGCCTGGCGGTGCAGACCTTGGCGACGAAACTCGACGGATGCCGCGACGATCCCTTCGGCGATGGCGTCGAACGCAGCGGCCATGCCGGCGCGGCGTACGGTCTGTTGTCGGGCTTGTGGCTGGATCGCACGTCCGGCAAGGGCGTCGTCTACTTCGCGACCGGCGTGGAAGACGCGCCGCCCGGCGCGCATTCGGCGTTCACGCAGGTGGAGGAAACGCTGGCGCGTGGCGAGCGGTAGCGGCCGAGCGACGTTCCTGCGGCCGCAACCCGCGCAGGGTCGAAGGCTGCACCGGGAGGGCGTAGCAGGCCGAACAGCGCTCTTGCGTCATGGGCCTAACGCGCTGTGGCGCGTCATCGCAACCACGGCTGGATTGCACGCAGACGCCGTGCCCTCGCTTAGCCGGCCTGCGAATGCACGGGTTTCAGGCCGCGTCTTCCAGCGCGGTCGCTTCGGTGCGACGAAGGTCCGCGCGCGCCCAGGCGTAGATCAGCAGGCCGCACACGGCCGTCGCCGCGCCGACGACGCCGGTGGAGGTCCAGCCGTAGCCGGCCGTGATCGCCATGCCGCCCAGCCACGGACCGAGCGCGTTGGCGAAGTTGAAGGCCGAATGGTTCGACGCGGCCGCCAGCGTCTGCGCCTCGCGCGCCACGTCCATCAGGTGCGCCTGCAGCACCGTGGCCAATGCGCCCATGGTGCCGACCGCGAGCACCGCGGGAAGCACGGTCCACGGCGACTTCGCCGCGAGCGGGAACACCAGCAGCACCGCGATCGACCACAGCAGCAGCATCGGCACGGCGCGGAACTGGAAGCGGTCGAACATCCAGCCGCCGCCGAGCGTGCCGAGGATGCCGCCGATGCCGAACGCGACCAGTCCGAACGGCACGAAGGTCTCGCGCACGCCGGTGACGTGCACCAGCGTCGGCGTGAGATAGCTGAAGACGCAGAACATGCCGGCGAAACCGATCGCGCCGATGCCCAGCGCCAGCCACACCGGCTTGCGGTTGAAGTCGCGCAGTTCGCGCAGGGCATCGGGTCGCGGTGCGTTCATGCCGCGCGGAAGCACGCGCATCGTCATCGCGACGGTGGCCATCGCGAGCAGCGTGACCAGGCCGAAGGCCCAGCGCCAGCCGAAGGTCTGGCCCATCCACGTCGCCAGCGGGTTGCCGACCAGCAGCGAGATCGCCAGGCCCAGCATCACGCGGCCGACGGCGGCGCCGCGTTGCTCGGGCGGCGTGATGCGCGCGGCCACCAGCGCGGCGATGCCGAAGTACGCGCCGTGCGGCAGGCCGGCGACGAAGCGGGCACCCATCAACGTGAAATAGCCCGGCGCGAGCGCGCTGGCGAGGTTGCCCAGCGCGTAGAAGCCCATCAGGCACAGCAGCAGGCTGCGGCGCGAAAGCCGGTTGCCCAGGATCGCCAGCGTCGGCGCGCCGACCACCACGCCAAGCGCGTAGGCGCTGATGACGTGGCCGACCTGCGGCTCGGTGACGCCCAGGCTGCGCGCGATGTCGCTGATCAGCCCCATCACGACGAACTCGCTGGTGCCGATGGCGAAACCGCCCATCGCGAGCGCGAACAGGATGAGGGCGACCTGGCGCGGGCTCAGCGCCGGCGCGGCGGGGGATACAGGGGACATGGCGCCATTATGTTGCATTGCAGCAGGTGGTGCGACCCACGGAAGGTGAACGGACTCAGCCGCAGTGCTGCTCGCCGGTTTGCCTCTCTGCCGTCATCCCCGCGAACGCGGGAATCCATTGGCCGTCCATCATCCCGGCCGCCGGCGGCGGTGAGGTCCGCGAGCACGGGCCCGCCTTCGCCGCAACGGCATCCTTGATGCAGCCGGGTTGTTCGCCTGGGCTACAGCGCCAGCCTTCCCAGCTCCGGCACCGTTTCGAAGAACTCGTCCGCGCCCATCGCGCGCAAGGTGTCGGCGTGCGAATAGCCCCACCCGACCGCACCGAACGCCACGCCCACGCGCCGCGCGGCCTCGCCGTCGCTGACCTGGTCGCCGACGTAGATCGCCTGGGACGCGTCGGCGCCGGCCTGCTTGAGCATGCGCGCGATGCGCCGATGCTTGCCGAGCACGTGCGCGCCGCCGTCGATCCGCTCGATGGCGTCCATGAGGTCCGCATCGAGTACGCGCCGCACGTTCTCGACCGAGTTGGACGTGAGGATCGCCAGCCGCGCGCCGTGTTCGCGCAGCTGGCGCAGGGCGTCGGCCACGCCCGGGAACAACGGCACCGGCGGCGCGCCGCGCATCATGCGGATGAAATCCGCCGCGACGATCGGCACCTTCCACGACGGGAACTTCAACTCGCGCAGCAGTTCGCGCGTGCCCAGGCGGCGCAACTCGTCGACGCGGTGTTCCTCGATCGCCATGAACCCGTGCCGCTGCGCGAGCGCGTACTGCGCCTTCACGAAGAAGGGAAAGGAGTCGGCCAGCGTGCCGTCGAAATCGAAGATGACCAGGGGATAGCGCATGCGCCGCATTGTGCACGAGGCGCCGTGCGCGGCACGGGCCGGAGGTTTGGCTACGCTAGGGGCGATGACGCCTGCGCTCGCCGCCCTGCTCGCCGACGCCCTCCTCGTGCTGCACGTGGGGATCGTGGCGTTCGTCGTTTTCGGCGCACTCGCCATCGTCGTCGGGCGCACGCGATGGCGATGGGTGCGCGGCTTCGGCTGGCGGCTGACGCACGTGCTGCTGATGGTCTTCATCGCGCTGCAGGCGTGGCTGGGCGCGCTGTGCCCGCTCACGGTCTGGGAGCAGGCGCTGCGACGGCGTGCGGGACAGACCAGCTACGGCGAATCGTTCATCGAACACTGGCTGTCGCGGCTGATCTTCTTCGATGCGCCGTGGTGGAGCTTCGTCGCGGCGTACAGCGCGTTCGCGACGTTGGTGATCGCGGCGTGGTTCCTCGTGCCGCCGCAACGCAACCGCGCCTGAGCGCCGCTGGCCGCACCGATGCGAACGCCGCGTTCTTCGTGTTGTCCCCTGCGTGCCGCATGCAAGGAGTTCCGCTGGATGGATCGCCGACGCTTCCTCCGCCATGGGCTGCTTGCCGGTGCAGCCCCCGCGACGTTGGCGTTGTCCGGCTGCGCGAACCTGATCGATGTCCTCGGGCAGGCGTGCCCGGAGGATCCGGCCGAGAGCGGCGGCATCGACTGGACGCCGGACGTGATGCACCCAGTGTTCTTCGGCTTCAAGGACTACACGCCGGCCGACGGCGCGCCTGCGACGCTGCGCGTGTTCTACCCGTCGCACCAGACGCCGTTCGACGGCAGCGCGCGCCGCATCCTGAAGACCTGCCTGGACCGCTGGCCGACGGTGCTGTTCCTGCACGGACAGCCGCCGTGCCTCGACGATGCGTCGTATTACCTGCGCTGGCGGCGCATCCCGGAGATGCTGGCGCGCAGCGGTTACGTCGTGGTGGTGCCGAAGTATTCCGCGGCGCTCGCCGGTCGCGATTCGCCGCTCGTGGCGTTTGGCAGCGGCGTCATCGACTGGGCGCGCATGACGTGGGAGCACGCGCGCTGGGTCGACAAACGTCCCGGCGCCGTCGCCATCGTCGGTCATTCGTACGGCGCGATCCTCGGTGCGCAGGTGGCGCGCAGCCGCGGCAACGTCGGCGCGTACGTGAGCCTCAGCGCCGCGTGGGACGAACTGCACGGCGTCGACGACGTGCCGGCGCTGCTGGCCGGCATCAATGCGCCGTCGATGTTCATGTGGGGCGATGGCGTCTTCTTCGAGGACATGGACGCCCACGATCTATGGACGAACATCCCGAACACGAAGCATGCCTTCGAGCATCCCGGCGAGCATTTCGACTACCTGCCCGACGGCAACCAGTGCGGCGAACCGCGCGGTGCGTGCGCGCCGGTGGAACGCGTATCGGCCGAACTGACGGCGTTGTTCCTGCAGCGCCATGTGCCGCTGGCGCGCTCGAACACGCAGATTCCGATCGACCTGTCACCGCCACCGATCGTGTTGACGCCGAAGCAGCAGTTCTATGGCGGGCCCGATTTCACCGGCCTGGACAGCATCAAGGGCCGCGCCGCATGCAAGGGCGCGACGCTGCGATGGAAGGACGGCACGGCGACGGGATCGCGGGCGCTGGCGTGATCGCATCGCGCCGCCCGCATTCTCCGCCGCCGTGCCGTGCCGTCGTGGATCAGCGCATGCCGCCGGCGACCTTCAGCAGTTCGCCGGACATCCAGCGCGAATCTTCCGAGGCAAGGAACACCGCGACACCGGCGATATCGTCAGGTTGGCCGATGCGGCCCAGCGGTGTCTGCGCCGCGGTGGCACGCTCGAAGTCGGAACCGATGACGCCCGCTTCGCGCGAGCCTTCGGTTTCGATCATGCCCGGGTTGATGGAGTTGACGCGGATGCCGCGCGGGCCCAGCTCGCGCGAGAGCACGCCGGTGATGGCGTCCACCGCGCCCTTGGTCGCGGTGTAGACCGCGGTTTCCGGCAGCGTGATGTGCGAGACGACCGAACCGATGTTGATGACGCTGCCGCCTTCGCCCAGGTGCCTGGCGGCGGCCTGCGTGGTCAGCAGCAATCCGAGCACGTTGATGTCGAAATGACGGTGGAAATGCTCCGGCGTGATCGCATCCAGCGGCGCGAACGCGTACACGCCGGAATTGTTGACCAGCACGTCCAGGCGGCCGTATTCCTTCACCGCCGCGTCGATGAGCGCCTGCGCTTCGTCAGGCCTGGACACGTCGGCCTTGACCGCGATGGCCTTGCCGCCGGCCTGCGTGATGCGTTCGACCACGGCGGCCGCGCCGCTGGGACTGGAAGCGTAGTTGACGACGACGGACGCACCCTCGGCGGCCAGCGCCGTGGCGATGGCGGCGCCGATGCCCTTCGACGCACCGGTGACCACGGCGACTTTTCCTGCGAGCTTGCTCATTTCGATTCCTGATGGTGGGAGAGAGAGACGCGAAGGCGCCATGCGGCCCTTCGTCCTCCAACAGCTGGGTACGTATACGACGCGAGCAAAGGCGGGATTTCGGGGAATCAGAATCCCGCCGTCGGGATGTTGCTCGCCCGATTGGGCGAGAGTGCAACGGCCCGGGCACGCGGGCGCTGGTCGCGTGGATGTTGCCGGTTGAACCGGAAAAGGAGCCCGCCACCCCCAACTGCGAGTTCGGGGCTGCGAGAGGTTTCGGACCTTTCTGATGGATCCCACGCGGGCGGATCCGGAGCGTGCGAGGCACGTTCGACTTCAGGGATTCGAAGCTGATGAACACGCCCCGCGCACCCAAGCCGTCCGCCACTTCGCGAGTCGGATATCCATTCAAGGACAAGGACGGTCGCGTGATTTCCGATCCACGCGCCTTCATCGAGGCGCTAATACCCGTGCAGGGTGGACATTACCTGTTAGGCGCGCATGGCTTCTTTCACGGCGGCATCCACCTCGACCGCGCGTGCAAAGCGTACCTCTCGATGGAGGACGGCATCTGCTGCCTCGCCGACGGTGAGGTCATCGCGTACCGCATCGACAGCGACTACCACGACGCCACGCCAGGCGGCGTCGGCCAAGGCGTGGCGTGGCGGCCTTACTCGACAGGCTTCGTGCTGGTGCGGCATCGCCTGCAAGCACCGCCGCCCCCCACGCCGCCAAAGCCCCCGCCGATAGAAGCGCCAGGCACCGATATTCGCGACTGGGGTACCCACTTGTACGCCGATCGGCAGGGGCGGCAGCCGATCGCATGGTTGCGGCACGGCACGCCGCTGATCGTGCAGGTGGGCACCTACACGCCGGGCGAGAGCACGCTGGTGCGTGTGACCGATACCCGAGACGCAACGCTTCCACGCGAAGGCTGGATATGTCGCCGTCACCTCGCGCTCGACCCAGCGGCTGGAACCGGATTGCGCGCCGTGCTGGGCCTCAAGGACACGGTCGTCACGACCGTGTATCACGGCGACTACGTCGACCCCGACAAGTCTGCCGCGTACACCGAGAACAAGGCGCAAAGGCAGCGCCCCGAGCCGTTGGCCGCGCCTGTGCTGACCCTCTACAGCCTGTACATGCACGTGGCGTCTCGGGGTGACTATGGGCGCAACGCCAGGTGGCAGCGGCCGTCATGGTGGCTCCAGCGCGACGGCTCGCGCGAACCCGAAGCGATGGACCGTGTCGTGGCGGTCTCCCCGCCGGTGCCGATCCACCAGGGCGACCTCATTGGCTACCTGGGCGAAGACGTGCCGGCTCGCGCGTATCCGATCGCAGGGCAGCCCGTCACGAGACGCCTGCTGCACTTGGAGATCTTCAGCGGCGACGATCTACCGGCATACCTCTCGGCGAGCCGCCGTTGGGCGAAAGAGAACCTGCCCGAGAGCGAACGCACGCTCCTGCTCTTAATGGCCGGTGATGTCTTGCAGCAGGACGACGGCGGCACGCTCACGGTGAACCAGCGGCAGATCCTTCGCGCCGGCGGGCTCGAATCGCGAACCACCGACGGCAAGCGCTGGCGCAAGGTCATGCTAGGCGCGGCGCAGGGCCACGCCACGGGATGGATCGAGGAGGCCGGGCGGCTGGTGTCCCCATGGGAATGGCCCGGCTTCGAAATACACGATGAAGTCACCAGTCCGGACGGCTTTCGCCATGACGCCCCCGACGCGTTCGCCGAGTACCTGCGCGGAGAAGGCCCGCGCCCACCGGATACGCCCTTCTACCAAGCGCTGCGAGCGCTGGTGGATCGCAACCGTGACGGCGTATTCAGCGAGGAGGAACTCGACCGCCTGCTACGCAACCGCCATCACGCCGACCGTATCACGCGCATCATCGCTCGCCACGAAACCGCATGGACCCGCGCGAGCATGCGGGGCTACGCCGAAACCGCACGCCGCATCGCGGTGAAGCTGGGGCCCGTCGCGGTGGATAACGTCGATGCGGAAGCGCCGCGCGCAGAGATGCTGCCGTGGTGGGAGGATGTGGCTGCTGGCGTTGAAGGATTCCCTGCGAGTTCTCGGGTTTGGCATCTTCATCCTGGCGGGGTGGCGGGGAATTTCTCTGGAGGTAGCTTCCTCTTCACGGTCACGATGCTTCAGAAGGTGTTTCCACGCGCGCACGGAAATCGCCTTCAAGAAATCGCAAGCGAACTGAACTCAAACATCGACAGATTTGAGCTTGACACCGCGCTGAGGCGAACTCACTTCTTTGCCCAAGTCGCTCAGGAAGCTGGGGAGAATCTTGCGTTCGAAGAGGGGCTCAATTACAGCGCGTCTTCCCTTAGCCAATTCGCATACTTCAAACGCCTCCCACACGAGGCGACCCTTTACGGCCGAACCTCAGCACATGGCGCCGATCAACGAGCGATCGCAGATCGCATATATGCGAATCGTATCGGTAACGGAGACGTCGCTAGTGGTGACGGTTGGCGCTTCCGAGGTCGAGGATTAAAGCAGCTTACTGGCCGGGCCAATTACCGCGCATTCACCGCTTGGCACAGAAGAGTCTTCCCGAGTGAACTAGTTGACTTCGAACAACAGCCTGATCTCTTGGCAACGGCGTGTTATGCAACGCGATCCGCTGCGTACTTCTGGGAAGGAAACGGGCTACACCTGAAGGCCGACGATGGTCCCACCTCAGCCGTCGTCGATTCCATAACGCGAGTGGTGAACCGATACACCGATAGCTACGTCGCACGCGCAAAACACTTCGAAGACATGTGGTCAAAGGGGCTATTCAAGTGAAGCAGACGATAGGGCCGGTCGCGCTCGCTGTCCTCATGCCATTCATTGCGCACGCCGAGCCGTGCGACGCAATCCTTCCACCCATCGTCATGGGTGCGATCGCGGAAGAGCCTGGACGGACCAACGAATGGTCCATGTCAGACTGCAAGAGAAGGCCCGACGAAACGAGCACTCTCCTCGCGGCAGTTCCGATTTCGGCACACGGCGGAAGACTCAAGGATATTCAGATCTTAGTGATCGATTTGCCAACGCAGACCATCCTGGCCCGACGGCTCGAAAGGAATGTTCTGGAAGGCGACGCCATTTACGTGAATACCGTTGCGCTCGACACCGCCCGGTACACGCTGGAGCCGAAACAGAGGGCTTTTGGCGTGCGCGTTAGGTGGAAGGGCTCCTCCGGTCCAAATCCGTACAGCCGCGAGACGCTCGCGCTGTATGCCGTTCTTGGTCCCCGAATCGAGCGCAGGATGTCCGGCCTAGTGACATGGGAGCGGTCGGGCGAGTGGGACATGGAGTGTGCCGGGACGTTCTCGTCGGTGTCGCGGACGGTATCGGTTACACCAAGGAGAGAAGGAACGGCTCGCCTAAACGTCACCCAGAAAACGAAGGACGAGCGCATGGCGAAGACCCAGGCTGGTTGCAGCGTGATCGAGGCACGGGAAGCCGTAAGCAGAAAAGCGCTGAGCGTTTCCGGTGGCGAGTATCTCGTCCCCCCGACGATGAAGGCGCCAGCCCCGTCATGAGGCCGGCTGGGGCACTCAGTCTCGAACCCAGCCAAGGATGACCAACTACCGCCGCGCCCACGTCCCGGGCGCCATGTACTTCTTCGCCGTGAACCTGGTCGATCGTCGCAGCACCTTGCTGATCGAGCGCATCGACGCGCTGCGCACCGCAGTTCGCTACACGCAGCAGCGCCATCCGTTCGTCATCACCGCCATGACGATCCTTCCTGACCATATGCACGCGGTCTGGACGTTGCCTGCAGACGATGCCGACTTTCCACTCCGGTGGCGTCTCGTCAAAACGTTCTTCTCGCGCCAGATCCCACACGGCGAATACCGACGAGCCAGCCGCATCGCTAAAGGTGAGCGAGGCATCTGGCAACGTCGCTATTGGGAACACCTGATTCGCGACGAAGACGACCTACGTCGCTGCGTTGACTACACCCACTTCAACCAGGTGAAACACGGCACGCTAGGCGCGTGTCGGATTGGCCTTACTCCACGTTTCACCGCGAAGTGCGCGAAGGACGGGGGCCTGGCGATTGGGCGGCGGCTGCTGAAAGCGATGCGCCGTTCGGCGAGCGGAGGTGATGGGTTTCGCGAGCGAAACCCATCCGACGGGCTGCGAGCAGGCGAGCGACGTCAAGGCGGCGCGTCGAGCACCGAGTCGAGCACTTCGTCCAGATACTGCGCCTGGCGATCGAACAGCTCCGCGAGCGCGTCGGGCGCGATGCGGAATTCGACCTCCTGCTCCTCGCCACGCGACCCGGCGAGCTGCGACAGCAACAACAGCTGATCGCGCGCCAGCATCAGCTTGTGGTGCGCGAAGTCGGGCAACAGCACGCCGGCGAACGCGGCGCGCGAACGGCAAACATCCTTTTGCATCGGTGGGTCTCCAGCAAACCAGCCGGCTTGCGCCGCGGGATGCGGCGCAAGGTGTCGGGAGGTTCGAAAACCGAAGCTAGCCGGCCGGACGTATTTCCCCTTGCGAGGTTTTGTATTTCGCCGCCCTCCCGACGCAGAGCTGCTTGCGTCCGAATGCCCAAATGTCAGGCATAAAAAACCCACCGGTGTGACGGAGGTGGGTCCCGCTAGCTTTCGGAGTTTCGACGCTCCTTGGGCAGCGAGATTGCGTGGCGATGCGTGGGCGATCAACGCGAAGAAGTAGCAGGCTAAATAGCATTTGGCACCGCACGTTTTTCGCGTTGCGCTGCCGCCAGCGCATTGTTGTGCTGCGGTTGTTCTCAACCGCAAGGAGCAGCACGTGGCACAGAAGTACGTGATCGTGGTTGGCGACTCGACCACCGCAGGCGGCGAGGCAATTGAAGGCGATCCGGGCTGGAACATAGAAGGCCTGGACGGCGTCGCGCGCCCGCTCGTCCGCGTCAACAACACCGTGATCTGCGGCCAATGCGGTCCGACGAAGGTCGTGCAGGGCGCCGCGCTGCTCTTCAGCAACGGCGCGCTGGCGGCATACGACGGCTGCGTGCTGGCGTGCGGCCACCAGATGGTTTCGACGAAGCAGAGGCTGGTTAGCGTGGATGTTGCGGACGCTTCGCCGCTCAGCATCGCCTCGCGCGTTGTGAACGCAGCGTCGTCGACAGCAAGTTCACCTGTCTCCACAGCATTCGACGAAGGCTTCCAGTTCATCGACGCGGCGCTCGGCAAACCGCTGGTCGGGCTCGAATGCGTGCTGCTGCCGGAGAGCGCGGCCGACGTTGCCGGGACGCTCGGGGATTCCGGATGCAGCCTTCGCTGCGGCGCTGACTCGCCGATCCGGGTCGCCGCCGCAATCGAAGCTCCGTCCCCTCTCCTGACCTGAGCACGCCCATGTCACTCAACGACTTTTCCAACACGAACGCGCTGGAGTCGAACGCATTGTTCGTCCTGCCCGAAGCCCGGTCCGTCATGAGCCCCGTCAGCAAGCGGGAACCCAAGCGCGTTCCGACCCAGCGGCTAGAGATCACGCAAATCCCACGGGCGATGCGGAACATGGGCTGGGTGACTTCTGCACGCCTGATCGAGCGGTGGTTCTCGACGCCAGCGTGGAGCATGCCCGGCGGAGTAAAATCCGGTGACTTCGACAAGCGAAACCTTCCGTTTTCGCACTTCGACGACACCATCATCACCATGAAGTGGGCAATGCGCTTCCCAAGATTTCAGGAGGCGTTGGCAAAGGTCGGACGAACCTCATTCCACACACCTAATGGGCTAGAGCAATTGAGAAGCCGGTTGGGAGGGTGGCGCGGAACCGAACCTGTGCAGCTAGGCTACTACGGCATGCCAACGCGATCATTCGACGCATCGTGTTGGGTCAACTCGACCGTACTCGGTAGCAAGATTGACACGCTCGATGACATGTACGGCGCGCTCGGCATTGCGAACGTGAAGGTCGGTGTCGTTGGCACTGCTGTTGTCGAGAACAAGCGAAAGATGTTTCACGTTGCGCACGTCGGATTCTATGTTCTCGATTACTACGACTTCGTCGACTGGCAGTATCTGGGCACCTGGACGAAGGACCGGGTCCTGACGAAGGCCGAGGCCCTATTCGCCGAGACGTATACAGGACGTCGCATTGTCAACTACAAGGACGGCGCGTTCGCCAAGGTCTTCAATCAGGATTTTCGCGAGTACCGAGATCGAACTGGGCGAGGTGGCGACTTCGTCGTGTATTCGGACGTTCTTTGGCAACAAAGCAACGCTGTTATCGACCTCGGGCCCGTGGCATGAGAAGGCTGGCCCAGCTCGTGATGGCACTCCTCATTTCTGGTTTCGTCCTAGGCATGACGCTCTGGTACGCATCACAGTGGTGGGAGAGATCCTTTGGCAGCAGGCTGTCGTCTGCGGTCACGGAAGACGGTTGCTACCGACTTGAGCGCTACTCGCCGTACTGGCTGCTCCCGCACTGGTTCCACCCCTATCGGCAGCCATTCGAAGCTTGGAACCCGCTGCGTGACTGGTCCGGCCCGATGAATCCACATGAGGCCCCGGGCTTCTATCGGCTATACGACAACCGCAGCGGAAAGCTCCTGGTCGAAACCGAGGTCTACGACCTAGCGTTCGTCGGCACCGGTCAGGCCCTCTGGGCGAGCGAGTGGTACGCGAAGGCAGGTGGCCGCATCGACGCCCGCAGCGCAAGCGATATGGGTTTGCCATGTTCGCAGTGATCATGACGCTACTCGCAGGGACAATAGGCTCTGTGTTGGCTTCTTGGGGAGCGCCCACGTGGCGTGAGCACCCCTCCACGATGTCCATTCCGCTGGGCTGCCACCGTGGTTCGAAGGTCGGGCACAGTACCGCAAGCAGCGCGCCGATTGAGATTCTCAGCATCAAGCCGTCGACTTATTCAGGTCGAGGCGGCACAACCGAAGAGCAGGCGTGCAAAGAATGGCGCCTGAGCAAGGCGCAGGCTCGAAGGTTCTTCGGACTGAGCAAGGAGTACTCGGCGAATCCGTATCACGCGTTCTATCAGCTCAACTGCTCCATTACCGGCCAGCTCAAGTCCGGCGGGAAGACATGGGCTTTCGGGATCGACGGCGGCGGAACTGCCACGTGGCGTAGCGGGAGGACGACCCGATACTGGGGCTGCTCGACGTCCCGCTGCGAGCCGTTGGTAATCCTTCTGACTGATGGGATGGAGGGTTGATGGTTGAGCGGAATCGCTAAAGGTGTCGCAAGGCATCTGGCAGCGTCGCCGTCGGGAACACCTGATTCGCGGCGAAGAAGCCTTCGCTGCTGCGTGGAGTACACCCACTTCAACCAGGTGAAACACGGGCACGCGAAACGCGTGTCGGATTGGCCTTACTCCACGTTTCACCGCGAAGTGTGCGAAGGACGGTTGCCTGTCGATTGGGCAGCGACTGCTGAAAGCGATGCGCCGTTCGGCGAGCGAGGGTGATGGGTTTCGCGAGCAAAACCCATGCGACGGGCTGAGCGCTGGAGACATGCATACCTGCGTAGGAGGGGTTGAGCAAAGCGAAACCCATCGCTTCATTCGACATGACCGGCCGTCGCCGCGTCCATTCCTACCTACGGACGTGCGCAAAGGATTGTTGTTGAAGGACCAGGGCGTGGCGGCAGAAAGTGATGGGTACTTCGGTGAACGAAGGTGATGGGTATCGCCGCGCTCAACCGATCCTACGTGCTCGTACCCTGTGGGATTAGCGAAGCCTGTTCCCCAGGCACGCGATCTTCTAGCCTCTTAATTACACGCGCCTCGAGTTGACGGTAATTGTCGAGAAACTCAGTGGACTTTTTGACCGCTGCGCTCGGAGAATGTCGAATCGCGCGTCCGCCGCTATCCTTGCGGTCCTCCGTCGCCATAAAGAAGTCCGAGAAGCGCCCCGGGGAAACACCCTCAAAATGCAGGAAGGCAACGCGGTCGAATCTCTCATCCGAGTCCCAATTAGGCTCTTCATTGGGTTCATGCTCGATGGAATCGTAGTGAAGCGCTCCAGCTAGGCTCTTTTCATACGGCTCGATGAAGTACACAGCACGAATCCCCGAAGCGACGATGTGACGAGCGCAGTTGTGGCACGGATAGGTGGTTGTAAACAAGAAGCCCCCGGAGACTGTCTGCCCCCTCGCCTTGCTACTCGCACGATTGCGTCCATCTCCGCATGGACCGCGCGCGAGAACTCAATTAGGTCTCGGACTCCCGTCCTGCTACGTATGGCATCAGCGTAGGAAGTCGCAGTATCAGAATCGACACCTTTCTCCAGCAGCACCTCTTTGATGCTATCTCGCAACTGGTCCTTCCTTTGGTCGTTGAAGCAAACGCCGCCCTCCCAGAAAACGCACCTGTGGTCCGCACCACTTGCCGACTCGTAGAGCCCGCCGCCAGCACGCGGCACATCGTTGCACCCGGTCGAGACTATATTGCCGTGCCTGTCGACAATCGCGGCTCCAACTTGACGGGATAGACAGGCAGACTGAAGCGCAGCACTGTGCGCGGCGTACATGCCCTTCTCTTTCCTGGTCGGAGTGATTCCGTTATCACCATGGACTAGACCAAGTAGTCGCCTAACTGGAGGCTGCAACATTTCCGTATTGTGGTGAGTGTTTCGCACGAAAAAGTCGGCAAGCTTCAGTGTCTTGTCTAACTGCTGCCCATCACGATCAGATTCAGCTCTGTCGCGATGAATCAACTGCTCGGCTTTCTCGGCTGGCATCTTTGTAGTGAGATTCGCCTTCCGCCTGTCGTAGCCGCAAAGCACACCCACTAGAAAGAAGAGGTTTCCGTAGACGCTCTTGAGGAGCTGCGCCTCTTTTGGATGCTTCAGCTGATCGACAATGTACGCCACTCGACCCGGCTTGATCGCGTCGAGATCCGCCACTTCCGGATGCCTATTAACACGGTCTTGTTTGATGGACTTGATAGCGAGCTGCGCCCCGACGTCTTCACCTAGCGCTTTACGGAGCGCGTTTCCAACGTCTTGCAGATGTGAAATGCGCTGAAACTCAGCTGGCCCTTTTGGCGCCGTGATGTTGACACCATAGCGGGCGGCCTCCTCACCGAATAGCTCACTGACTTTGACGATTACGACGTCATAGCTGCGAGCCTCAAGCTCCCGAACCAAAGCATCCTTTACGAATTGAATACCCGATCCGACTGGCCCACTAAGGGCGAAGACGAGCTCTTGAGATTCGCGTGCGCGCAAGTCGTCGTTTGCACTCGCGCCGGATGACTTCGTATTACCGGTAGGCTTCGACGCTACCGGCTTCAAGACTGCGTTCATAGACCCTCCCTTGGTCATTCAGAGGGCAGTCTACACGCGAAATTAACAGCTATAGCGTCAAGGAATCCGCGTACGCCAAGATTCTCTCAAGGGCTGACTGGGAGCGCTTTGGCTCTGTACCGCGAGTGGCGTCTTCCTTTCTACGAAACTCGTAAATCTGCGCGGAAGGCTTGTTGAGTAGTGGCAGCTCAAGCTGCTGAACTGATGGATTGGTGCTTCGCATTGATCCCTCGGCTTCGAAACGATCCATGGTCGTCACTTCCTCCGCAGTTTCCCCCGGCGAGCAATATAACCATTGCACGGCGAGGGGCAAGTGAAACTTTTCACCGGTGGAGGCGCATCGGCAAGGGCTCCCGCGCGTTAAGCCATCCTAAGCGCCTTCAAGCCGATGACCACGATCCATGGCTCGATGATGCGTCGCAAAAGAAACGGCGGCCATACGGCCGCCGCTCGTTATTCCTGTCACGAGACAGGCTGTCGACTCAAACCCCAATCGGATTCGGCTTCTCGCTATCAATCTTGTACTGCTTGATAGCCCGGGCCACGTCCTTCGCCGTCATCTTCCCTTCCGCCGCCAGCGCGGCAATCGCCGCATGGGCGATATGGAAGCGGTCCACTTCGAAGTGGCGGCGCAGGTTTTCGCGGGTGTCGCTGCGGCCGAAACCGTCGGTGCCCAGGACGGTGTAGCGCGTCGGGACGAACTCGCGGATCTGGTTGGCGAAGGTGCGCACGTAGTCGGTCGCGGCGATCGCCGGGCCGCTGCGGCCTTCCAGCAGCTGGGTGACGTACGGCTTGCGCTGTTCGCCTTCCGGGTTGAGGCGGTTGTGGCGGATGGCGTCTTCGCCGTCGCGCGCCAGTTCGGTGAAGCTCGGGCAGGACCAGATGTCGGCGGTGACGCCGAAGTCCTTGTCCAGCAGCTCGGCCGCCGCAATGGCCTCGCGCAGGATGGTGCCGCTGCCCATCAGCTGCACGCGCAGCTCGCCCTTCTTCGCCTTGCCGGCGTCCTTGAGCAGGTACATGCCCTTGATGATGCCGTCCGCCGCGCCCTCGGGCATGTCCGGATGGCTGTAGTTCTCGTTCATCAGGGTGAGGTAGTAGTACTCGTCCTGCTGCTCGGTGAGCATGCGGTGCATGCCGTGCTGCAGGATCACCGCGACTTCGAAGCCGAACGTCGGGTCGTAGCTGCGGCAGTTCGGGATGGCGCTGGCCAGCAGGTGGCTGTGGCCGTCCTCGTGCTGCAGGCCTTCGCCGTTGAGCGTGGTGCGGCCCGCCGTGGCGCCCAGCAGGAAGCCGCGGGCGCGCATGTCCGCGGCCTGCCATGCGCTGTCGCCGATGCGCTGGAAGCCGAACATCGAGTAGTAGATGTAGAACGGCAGCATCGGCAGGTCGTTGGTGCTGTAGCTGGTGGCGGCGGCCATCCAGCTGGTGAACGCACCGGCCTCGGTGATGCCTTCTTCCAGCACCTGGCCCGCCGCATCCTCGCGGTAGTACATCAGCTGGTCGCGATCGACCGGCTTGTACTTCTGGCCGTGCGGCGCGTAGATGCCGATCTGGCGGAACAGGCCTTCCATGCCGAAGGTGCGCGCTTCGTCGGCGACGATGGGCACGCAGCGCGGGCCGACCTGCTTGTCGCGCAGGATGATGTTGAGCGACTGCACGAACGACATCGTGGTGCTGATCTCGCGATCGCCGGTGCTCTTGAGCAGGCGGTCGAAGGCTTCCAGCTTGGGCACTTCCAGCGTCTGGCTGCTCTTGCGGCGGCGCTGCGGCAGGAAGCCGCCGAGCTGGCGACGGCGCTCGATCATGTATTCCACTTCCGGCGACTTCTCGCCCGGGTGGAAGAACGGCACCTTGCCGTCGGCCAGCTGCGCGTCGGTCACGGGGATGTTGAAGCGGTCGCGGAAGATGCGGACGGCTTCGTCGTCGAGCTTCTTGGTCTGGTGCGTGGGGTTGAGCGACTCGCCGGCCGCGCCCATGCCGTAGCCCTTCACCGTCTTGGCGAGGATCACGGTGGGCATGCCCTTGGTGTTCACCGCTTCGTGGTACGCGGCGTAGACCTTGTGCGGGTCGTGGCCGCCGCGGTTGAGGCGCCAGATGTCGTCGTCGGACAGGTTCGCCACCAGCTGCGCGGTTTCGGCGTACTTGCCGAAGAAGTTCTCGCGCGTGTACTTGCCGCCGAACGCCTTGCAGTTCTGGTATTCGCCGTCGACGGTCTCCATCATCAGCTGGCGCAGCTTGCCGCTGGTGTCGCGCGCCAGGAGCGGATCCCAGTAGCTGCCCCAGATGGTCTTGATGACGTTCCAGCCGGCGCCGCGGAACTGGCCTTCCAGCTCCTGGATGATCTTGCCGTTGCCGCGCACCGGTCCGTCCAGGCGCTGCAGGTTGCAGTTGATGACGAAGACCAGGTTGTCCAGGCCTTCGCGGCCGGCCACCGAGATGGCGCCGAGCGATTCGGGTTCGTCCGTCTCGCCGTCGCCGAGGAACGCCCACACCTTGCGGTCGCTCTTGGGCAGCAGGCCGCGGCCTTCCAGGTACTTCCAGTTGCGCGCCTGGTAGATGGCCGCCAGCGGGCCCAGGCCCATCGACACGGTCGGCACCTGCCAGTAGTCGGGCATCAGCCACGGGTGCGGATACGACGACACGCCGCGGCCGTCCACTTCCATGCGGAAGTTGTCGAGCTGCGATTCGCTGATGCGGCCTTCCAGGAAAGAACGGGCGTAGATGCCCGGCGAGCTGTGGCCCTGCACGCCGATGACGTCGCCCGGATGGTCGCCTTCCGGACCGCGCCAGAAGTGGTTGAAGCCCACGTCATAAAGCGTGGCGGCCGACGCGAACGAGGCGATGTGGCCGCCGAGTTCGCCCGGCTTGCGGTTGGCGCGCACGACCATGGCGAGCGCGTTCCAGCGGATGATCGAGCGGATGCGCCATTCCATCGCGTGGTCGCCGGGGCTCTTGGCCTCCAGGTGCGTGGGAATGGTGTTGATGTATTCGGTGGTCGGCGAGAACGGCAGGTGCGCGCCGGCGCGGCGCGTGACCTCGACCATGCCTTCGAGCAGCTGGTGGGCGCGTTCGGCGCCGTCGCGCTCGATGACGGCCTGGACGGACTCGATCCACTCGCGGGTTTCGGTCGGGTCCGGGTCGTTCTGGATCAGGTCATGGATGACAGCGTGGAGAGACGTCATGCGTATCGCGGCCCCTATTGGCCGCGCCTCGTGTGGGGACGGGTTAGAGCATCGATTCTAACAGCCGGATCCGCCCCGCCGGACCCCGCTTCCGGCCCGCTGCGTTGCGACGAAAGGATGAGGCGCCGCCTACAGCGCCGCGTGCGAACGCCGATCATGGAGGGCCGGGCCGCGCGGCTGAATACGCCCGCGTATTGCCACGAACGGCGGCGGATCGCCGCGTCTTTTGCGCGGGATGGCGGATCGCCTCCCAGCATCGGTCCGGCTTTCGGGGGAACGAGGGTGACGTCGGATGCGCCCTTTCGTCGATGCCGACGACCACGCCGCGCCTTGGCCCCTCGCCCGCGGGTGCGAGGGAGAAAAGGCCGCCCTACCGCGCCGGCGGAATCGCCGCGCCCAGTACCTGGCGCTGGAAGTTGGCCATTTCCTCGCGGGTCACGCGGCCGTCGCGGTTGGCGTCCATGTGCTCGAACAGCGCGCGGGCGCCGGCGGCGTGTTCGGCGGCGGTGACCACGCCGTCGCCGTCCAGGTCCATCGGCAGCGGATCGTCCGCCGGTGGCGCGACGGGCGCCGTCTGCGTTGCCGGATCGGGCGGAACCACGGGGGCGGTGGCGGTCGGTGAGCTCGTTTGCGCCGAGATGACGATGGGCACGGCCACAATGGCCATAACGAGCAAGACGCGGATTGCGACCTTCATGACCCCACCCCGGCAGGACGAACGTGTGTGTGTGTGCTCCGGCCGACACCCTAGCGGTGCGGCTGTGTTGAAAGTTTCACGACGCGGCCGGCGCGAACCGGCCGCCGCGCGCCTGGCGGCCGCGCTCGCGGCGCTGCTGATCCATGGCGCCGCCGCCGCGCAGTCGTCGCCCCGAGTTGGCGACGCCACCACGCTCGACACGGTCGAGGTGCTCGGCGCCCGGCATCCGCTGTCGGATTTCCCCGGTTCGATCAGCATCATCGAGGGCGACACGCTGCGCGCCGGCCAGCGCCAGGTGTCCTTGTCGGAATCGCTGGTGCGCGCGCCTGGCATCACGGTGCTGGACCGGCAGAACTACGCGCAGGACCTGCAGGTGCAGAGCCGCGGCTTCGGCGCGCGGTCGACCTTCGGCATTCGCGGGATCAAGCTCATCGTCGACGGCATCCCGTCGTCGGCGCTCGACGGCCAGGGCCAGGCGGCGAGCTTCCCGCTGAGCGCGCTCGACCGCATCCAGGTGCTGCGCGGGCCGCTCGCATTGCAGTACGGCAACGCCGCGGGCGGCGCGATCGTCGGCGAAACGGCGTTCGATGGCCCGTCGAACGAGGTCGAGGGCTGGCTTGGCTCCGATTCCAGCGCGCGCGTGTCCGCCGGTTTCGAGGGCGCGAGCGCCGACGATGCGTGGCGCTGGCGCGCGCTCGGCAGCTGGTTCACCACCGATGGCGACCGCCCGCACAGCGCGGCCGAACGCGCGCAACTCGATGGCGTCGCGCAGTACGCGCCGAACGATCACGCGCGCCTGCGCATCGTCGCCGGCGCGCTGAGCCAGCCCTACACCGACGATCCGCTGGGCCTCACGCGCGAGCAGTGGGAACGCGATCCGCACGGCACCGATCCCGTCGCCGAGCAGTTCGACACGCGCAAGAAGATCGACAACACGCAACTCGGCGCACGCTGGGAAGACGCATACGCGCCGGGCCGCGAGTACTGGATCGGCGGTTATGGCGTCGCGCGCGATGTCGTGCAGTTCCTCGCGATTCCTCCGGTCGCGCAGCGCGCGCCGAGCAGCGCGGGTGGCGTCATCGACCTGGGCCGTCGTTCGAGCGGCGTGGACGCGGGGCATCGCTGGGCATTCGCACGCGGTGCACTGACGCTGGGCGCGGAGGCCGGCTGGCTCAACGAAGCGCGTCGCGGCTACGAAAACTTCGTCGGTGACGAACTCGGCGTGCGCGGCCGGCTGCGCCGCGATGAGGACAATCGCATCCGCAGCACGGAGGCGTTCGTGCTCGGCGAGGTGCGTCCCGCGCAGGAGTGGACCGTGCTCGGCGCGGTGCGCCGCGCGAAGCTGCGCTTCGAATCGGACGATCACTACATCGCGCCGGGGAACGGCGACGACAGCGGTTCGCTGGAGTACGGCGAGACCGCGGCCGCGCTGGGCGTATCGCGCGCGTTCGGCAGCGGCGAGGTCTTCGCCAGCGTCGGCCACGGGTTCGAAACGCCGACCGTCACCGAACTGGCGTACCGGCCCGACGGCAGCGCCGGTTTCAACACGCAGCTGGAACCGGCGCAGTTCGACACCGCCGAAATCGGCGCGCGCTGGCGGTTCGCGTCCGGCAAGGCGAGCGTGTCGGCGTACCGCATCGACGGCGAGGACGAGATCGTGCCGGCGGACAATCGCGGCGGTCGCGCGAGCTTCGCCAACGCCGGCCGGACGCGGCGCGAGGGCATCGAAGCCGGGTTCGAGGGCCGCTTCCACCCGCAGTGGTCGTACGCGCTCACCGCCAACTGGCTGCGCGCGCGCTTCACCGAACGCTTCACGTACACCGTGCTGACCAGCGGCGTGGAGCGCGTGCAGGTCGTCGAGGCGGGCAATCGCATTCCCGGCATTCCGCGCGCGGACGGCTACGCGGAACTGGCCTGGAACACCGATGACGGTCGCACCGTCGCCGCCGTCGAGATGCGCGCGAGCGAGGGCGTGCCGACGGACGATCGCAACACGGATGCGTCGGACGGCTACGCGACGTTCGCGCTGCGCCTGCAATGGCGAGCGGCGGGCAGCGGCTGGTACGGCTTCGCACGCGTGGACAACCTGTTCGATCGCGATTACGTCGGTTCGGTCATCGTCAACGAAGGCAACGCGCGCTATTTCGAGCCGGCCTCGGGGCGCGGCTTCACATTGGGCCTGGGCTGGAAGGCAGGCGGCTGAGCGGCATCGCGCCCGCCACGACGGAGGCTCCCATGCGCGCGCCGTCACGCGCGGCGGATCCACACTGCCGGCCCACAGCTGGACGTGTGGAACGTGGTCGGCGGATCGTCGTGAACGCGCGGGGCGTCGAGTATCGCGGCCGCGCGCAGATGCTCGATATCGCGGCCGCGCACGAAGCCTCCACGGCGCATCGACCGGCGGCTCACACCTTGCGCCCTAGCCTGATCGCGTCTCCATCGAGGATCGCGGCATGAAGCAGCTCACCGACAAACACCAGGGCGACACGCGCAGCGGCGTGGGCCGCCAGCCGGAACGCGACGAACTCGGCCGCCGTCCCACCGAACTGGAGGAGGCGTCGTCGCAGGAAGAAGGCCTCACCCGCGTGGAAGGCGTGCCCAACGACGGGATGAACCCGGAAGTGGGCGAGCTCGACGCGGAGGCGGAAGCCGAACGCGACCCGGATGCGCAGGACGACCAGGACGACGGCGGCGACAATTCGCTGCCCGGAAAGATGGGCGGCGGCTTGCTGGGGGCGTGACGTTCCGGCGACGCCGCGTCACGCGCACCCGGCTCGTCGTTCCAGTGAAAGGCGCGATTGGTCCGCACCTCGCCGTCGGCACCCATCGCGCGCGAAGCGTGAATGGATTCCAGCGTTCGCTGGAATGACGGCCAAGGGATGGAGCGCTCGTCGATGCTCGCGTGAGACAGGCGTGGCTCCAGCGTTCGCAGTGAGGACGCTGCCTCCGCCCTCTCCCGCGAGGGGAGAGGGCGATGATCGCGACGTTACTGCGACGACCGGGAGGCGCGGATCTGCGCGTCCACCGCGGCGATCGCGGTCATGTTCACCACGCGGCGCGGCGTCGAGGCCGGGGTGAGGATGTGCGCAGGCTTGTCCAGACCCATCAGGATCGGCCCGATGGCGACGCCATCGGTCATCACGCGCACCATGTTGTAGGTGATGTTGGCCGCGTCGAGGTTCGGCATCACGAACAGGTTCGCGCGCCCCTTCAGCAGCGTGTTGGGGAAGATGCGATGGCGCAGTTCCTCGTCCCACGCGGTGTCGGCCTGCATCTCGCCGTCGACTTCCAGCTTCGGATAACGCTGCTTGATGAGCTGGAAGACCTTGCGCATCTTCGCCGCCGACGCGTTGTCGTGGCTGCCGAAATTGCTGTGCGACAGCAGCGCGACCTTCGGTTCGATGCCGAACAGCTTCAGGCGGAACGATGCCTGCAGCGTCGCCTCGGCGATCTGCTCGGCCGTCGGCTCGCACTGCACGTGCGTGTCGAGGAAGAACCACACGCCCTGGTCGTTGATGACGCCGGTCATGGCCGACGTACCCGTCACTCCGCGATCGAAGTCGAACACGCTGCGCAGGTAGCCCAGCTTCTTGTGGAAGCGCCCGACCAGGCCGCAGATCATCGCGTCGGCTTCGCCGCGTTCGACCATCAGCGCCGCGATCAGCGTCGGGCGCGAACGCAGCAGGTTCTTTGCCGCCGCCGGCGACACGCCGCGGCGCTCGGTCAGCGCGTGGTACTGCTGCCAGTACTCGTTGAAGCGCGGATCGTCGTTGATGTTGGTCAGTTCGAAATCGACGCCTTCGCGCATGCGCAGGCCAAGGCGCTTGATCCGCGTGTCGATGACGTCCGGGCGGCCGATGAGGATCGGATACGCGAGTTTCTCGTCGATCACCGTCTGCACGGCGCGCAGCACGGTTTCCTCTTCGCCTTCGGCGTACACCACGCGCTTGAGGTCGCTGCGCGCGCGGTCGTAGACGGGCTTCATCACCAGGCCCGTGCGGTAGATGAACGTGCCGAGCTTTTCCTCGTACGCGCGCATGTCCTCGATGGGCCGCGCGGCGACGCCCGACTCCATCGCGGCGCGCGCGACGGCCGGCGCGAGCTTCACCAGCAGGCGCGGATCGAAGGGACGCGGGATGAGGTATTCGGGACCGAATTCCGGCGCTTCACCGCCATAGGCCGCGCCCAGGTCCGCAGACTCCTCGCGCGCCAGCTGCGCGATCGCGCGCACGCAGGCGAGCTTCATCGCCTCGTTGATGCCGGTGGCGCCGACGTCCAGCGCGCCGCGGAAAATGTACGGGAAGCACAGCGCGTTGTTGACCTGGTTCGGGTAGTCCGAACGGCCGGTCGCGATGATGCAGTCCGGCCGCACGGCCTTCGCGTCTTCCGGCAGGATCTCCGGATACGGATTGGCAAGCGCCAGGATCACCGGGCGCTCGGCCATGGTCGCAACCATTTCCGGCTTGAGGATGCCGCCGGCCGACAGGCCCAGGAACACGTCGGCACCGGCGACGATTTCCGCCAGCGTGCGCGCGTTCGTGTCGCTCGCGTAGCGCGCCTTGTCCGGGTCGAGGCCTTCGCGGCCGGTGTGGATCACGCCGTCGCGGTCGAAGGCAACGATGTTCTCCTTCTTCAGGCCCAGCGCCACCAGCATGTCCAGGCAGGCGATGCCCGCCGCGCCCGCGCCGGTGGTGGCGAGCTTCACGTTCTCGATCTTCTTGCCGACCACTTCCAGCGCGTTCAGCACCGCCGCGCCGACGATGATCGCCGTGCCGTGCTGGTCGTCGTGGAAGACCGGGATCTTCATCCGTTCGCGCAGCTTGCGCTCGACGATGAAGCATTCCGGCGCCTTGATGTCTTCCAGGTTGATGCCGCCGAAGGTGGGCTCCAGCGAGGCGATGATCTCGACGAGCTTGTCCGGGTCGCGCTCGTCGATCTCGATGTCGAACACGTCGATGCCGGCGAACTTCTGGAACAGCACGCCCTTGCCTTCCATCACCGGCTTGCCGGCCAGCGGGCCGATGTCGCCCAGGCCGAGCACCGCGGTGCCGTTGCTGATCACCGCCACGAGGTTGCCGCGCGCGGTGAGTTCGCTGGCGCGGTTGGGGTCCTCCACGATCGCCTCGCAGGCGAATGCCACGCCCGGCGAGTACGCGAGGGCGAGGTCGCGCTGGGTCACCATCGGCTTGGTCGCCGTGACCTTGATCTTCCCCGGCGGACTGAGGCGGTGGTAGTCGAGCGCGGCCTGTTTGAGCTCGTTGGCGGAGGATTGTTCGGACATCAGGGCGTAAACCACGGTCGGGCCGGTGATTCTAGCCGCTTAACGCGCGCGCCGAAGACGGCGGGGTATGGCGGAAACGCGGCGTGGTGCCGGATTTCGCACCGGAGCGCCTCGGCGGTAGCGCTCACAGGTCGGGAACGTGGCCGTCGGCGACGATCCGGTCGAGCCGGATGCGGTTGGCGAAGAGCGAGAACGCCAGCATGCCGGCGAGGCCGTTCGCGCGCGCCACCCAGTGCGGGAGCCAGCGCGCCGGCTGGAGCACGCCGGCGGCGAACAGGGGCTCGAAGCGCTGCACGTCGGCCAGGGTCATCTTCCCGGCGAACAGCCAGCGGCACAGTTGCAGCTTGCGTTCGCGCAGCGCCCAGCGGAAGAACGTGTGCACGCCCAGCAGGCCGCGCAGGTAGACAATGTCTTTGGTGAACGCGGTGCCCCCGGCGGTCGGCACGCCGCGGAACACGCGTTGCGCGGAGGCGAAGCTGTCCTCCGGCTTCTGGCCGGCATCGAGGAAATAGCGGAAGACCTCGACGAAATCCGCGCCGTTGAGCGCCATCGCCACCGCCTCGATGCGCAGGCTGATGCGCTTCATGCGGCCGATGTCGATGCTGCCGGTGATCTGCTCGGCGAACGTCGCCAGGCCTTCCTGCGTGGCGGTGATGCGCGGCGAGGACAGCGCCAGGCTCGGCAGTACCGGCTGCTGGCGACCGTTGAGCGCGGTCAGCGAGTGCACGAACGCCTCGTGCTGCAGCAGCTGGTGGCGGTCGTAATCGCTGAAGGCGGCGCCGAAACGCAGGCGGATGCGCGTGGCGCCGGCGGCGGCCTTCGCGATCAGGTCCGGGTCGAGCACCACGTCGATGACGCGGCCGTCGAAGTAGTCGTCCAGTTCGCGCTGCAGCTGCAACTGCAACGCCGTGGCGGAGATGGTGACGTGCTCGGCCGGCGCCATCAGCTCGTGGTCGAGTTCGTCGGCGATGGAAATGAAGTGCCGCGCCGCGTCGCGCGTGGTCGGGCCCTCGCCGGGCAGGCATTCGTCGGGACGGCCGAACAGCTGCATCGACAGATCACCCACCGTCGTGGTGCCGAGGTTCTCGCACAGCGACGCGGCGATCGACCAGCTGCGCGCGGAGTCGATGAGGTAGACGCCGAGCGGGTGGGCGGGATCGGCGGCGCGGGCGATCGCGTCGAGTTCGGCGCGCGCGGTGCTGAAATCGAGCTTGGGGTACGTCGGCTGCGGAAGCCTGACGATGCCGCGCGCGTAGTCGGCCAGGTAATGCATTTCCTGCCCCGCCGGCCAGCTCACCAGCGCGAGCAGCCGGATGTCCTTCACGGCTTCCACCATGCGCGCGTCGAGCGCGGCGTGATGGGCGATCTCGGGGGCGAGGCTGTCCATCGCGGTCGTTGCTTACGCCTCCCCCGGCGCGCAGGGGAAGGTCGGGAGGAGGTTCGACGCCCTAATGCCGCCCATATTTCTCGTCCAGCCGCTTGTTGAGCGCCTTGCCCTGCACTTTCTCCTCGGCCTTCTGCGCGCGGCGCGTGGCCAGGCGGTTCGCCGCGCCGGCCACTTCCTCGCTGAGCTTGAGGTAATTGGCGAAGCGCTGCGGATCGAGCTTTCCTGCCTCGATCGCCGCGCGGACGGCGCAACCGGGCTCCTTCGCGTGCCTGCAGTCGCGGAAGCGGCACTGTTCGGCCAGCGCTTCGATGTCGCTGAAGTTCTCCGCGACGTCTTCCTCGCCGGTCGGCTTCAGCTCGCGCATCCCGGGCGTGTCGATCAGGCAGGCGCCCGTCGGTAGCGGGATCAGCGCACGGTGCGTGGTGGTGTGGCGGCCGCGCGAGTCGTGCTCGCGCACGGCGCCGGTCTTCATCCGCTCGATGCCCAGCAACGTGTTGGTCAGCGTGGACTTGCCCGCGCCGGAACTGCCGATCAGCACCGCCGTGCGGCCCGGCCCGAGCCATTCGTCCAGCGTCGCGACGCTGGCCGGGTCCTTCGCATTCACCGCGCGCACCGCCACGCCCTGCGCGGCCAGTTCCACCAGCGCGGCCATCGCCTCGTCCACGGCGCCCCCGTCGGCTTCCGCCGCCTGGTCGGCCTTGGTCAACACGACGACCGGTTCCACGCCGCCGCCGCGCACCAGCAGCAGGTAGCGCTCGATGCGGCGCGGGTTGAAGTCGGCGTCCAGGCCGCAGACGACGAAGACGGTGTCGACGTTAGCGGCGATCAACTGCTGCTGGTAGTGCTCGCCCGCGGCGCCCCGCTTGAGCGTGGTCCGCCGCGGCAGCAGGGCCACGGCCTTCTTTCCTTCGATGAGCAGCCAATCGCCCACGCCGGGGCGCTGGTCGATGGTGACAGTCCCCTTCCGATAGCCCGGCGGCCGCTGCCATTCGGGGAGGGATTCCACCGGGAAACCGGTGTCCGGCCCGTCCGCGACGATGTAACCGCTGCGGTGCTGCTCGATCACGCGCGCCGGCCGGGCGTTCGGATGGGCCGCCATCAGCTCCCGCCAGGCGGCCTCGTCGGGCGATGCGCTCCCCGGCGCCGGCGCGACCGCCGACAGCGGCCAGCCGATCGCCCGGAGGGCATCGAAGGCGGGCATCAAGGACGGCGGAAGGTCGGGGCCATGGCCCGGGATTCTAGTGCGCGATGCGCGATGGTGCGCGCGCGGACGCATGCGGGCGCCGATTGCGTTGGAGGTTTCGATGAAGATCGCGCCGCAATGCGCGTTTCGATCGCGCTTTTTCGGTGCGATGCCCTGCCACGCCGGCCCGTTTCGGCTAGTCTGGCCCTCCGACCGCCTCCTCCCCTCGCAGCAATGTCCCTGCCCCCCGTGAAGACCCGCGAACGCCTGTCCGAAGTCCGTTACGAGATCCGCGGTGAACTGGCACGGCGAGCCCGCGAGCTGGAGGGACAGGGCCGCAAGCTGATCAAGCTCAACATCGGCAACCCGGGCGCGTTCGGCTTCCGTGCGCCGGAGCACCTGCAGCGCGCGATCGCCGACCGCATCGCCGACACCGATCCGTACACGCACCAGCAGGGCCTGCCGCAGGCGCGCGAGGCCATCGCCGCGTTCCACAAGCAGCGCGGCACGCCGAACGCGAGCCCCGAGCGCGTCTTCGTCGGCAACGGCGTGAGCGAGTTGATCGACCTGTCGCTGCGCGCGCTGCTGAACCCCGGCGACGAGGTGCTGCTGCCCTCGCCCGACTACCCGCTGTGGTCGGCCGCGACGATCCTCAACGACGGCCGCCCGGTCTACTACCGCTGCCTCCCGGAGAACGGCTTCCTGCCGGATCCGGCGGAAATCGCGTCGCTGGTGTCCAGCCGCACGCGCGCCATCGTCCTCATCAACCCGAACAATCCCACCGGCGCCGCATACCCGCGCGAGCTGCTGGAGCAGATCGTCGCGATCGCGCAGCGCCACAAACTGCTGCTGATGTGCGACGAGATCTACGACTCGATCCTCTACGGCGAGGCGAAGTTCGAGCCGATCGCACCCATCGCCGGCGATCTGCCGTGCCTGTCGTTCGGCGGCCTGAGCAAGGTGCATCGCGCCTGCGGCTGGCGCGTGGGCTGGGCGGTGCTGTCGGGCGACCCGGTCGCGAGCGGCAACCTGCATCACGCGATGGACCTGCTGGGCGCGCTGCGCCTGTGCGCGAACGTGCCGGGGCAGTTCGCGATCGAAGCGGCGCTGCACGGCGAGGACACCATCGCCCCGCTGTGCGCGCCGGGCGGCCGCTTGTTCGAGGCGCGCCGCGCGGTGATCGAAAGCGTCGACCAGAGCCGGCATCTCAGGCTCGTCGCGCCGGCCGGCGCGCTGTACGCGTTCCCGGCGGTCACCGGCGCCGCGGCCGAAGGCTTCGACGACCACCGTTTCGCGCTGGAGCTGCTGGAAACCGAGGACGTCCTCGTCGTCCCCGGTTCGAGCTTCAACGTGCCGTACCGCAACCATTTCCGCGTGACGCTCCTTCCCCAGCCCGACGACCTGCGCGAAGTGTTCCGCCGCGTCGAACGCCTGCTGGACCGCTATGCGCAGGCCGACGCCGGCGCGCAGGCCGCGGTGGCCTGATGGCGACCGCGCCGGCCACCGCGCTGTCGTTCCTCGCCCTGGGCGACAGCTACACCATCGGCGAAGGCGTGCCCGAAAGCGGCCGCTGGCCGGTGCAACTGGCCAGGGCGCTGCGCGAGGAAGGCATCGCACTGACCGACCCGCGCATCATCGCGACCACCGGCTGGACCACCGACGAGCTCGCGTGGGGCATCGACGGCGCCGAACCGCTGGGCGAATGGGATTTCGTCACGCTGCTGATCGGCGTGAACAACCAGTACCGCGGCCGCAGCGCGACCGATTTCCGCGGCGAATTCGAGACCCTGCTGCAGCGCGCGCTGCGTTGCGCGCGCGGCCGTGCCGATCGGGTGATGGTGCTGTCGATTCCCGACTGGGGCGTGACGCCGTTCGTGGAGACGACGCAGGCCACGCCGGCGCAGGTGGCGACGGAACTGGACGCCTACAACGCGGCGGCGCAGGTCGTCTGCGAGGCGCACGCCGTCGCGTTCGTCGACATCACGCCGATCTCGCGCGAACGCGGCGCCGAGGCGGAAATGCTCGCCGACGATGGCCTGCATCCGTCCGCCGCGATGTACGCGCTGTGGACCGCGCAGGCGCTGCCGGTCGCGCGTTCGCTGCTGCAGCGCTGAAGGGAGCCGACGTGAACGCCGACGGCCTCGTGGTCCGCCCGCTTCCGCCGCAGCGCGCGAACGACATCGCACGCGCGTTCCTGCCGCGCTGGTACATCCGTTACGACTACTACTACGCACGCACCAAGCTGGGCACCGACCCGCTGTATCCGGGCGTCTGCGACGTGCTGCGCGGCACGCGCGCGCCGCTGCTGGACATCGGCTGCGGCCTGGGCCTGCTCGCGCACGCCTTGCGCACCGACGGCCAGGCGATGCCCTACCGCGGCTACGACAACGATGCGAGCAAGGTCGAGCGCGCGCGCCGTGCGGCGGCGCGTTGCGGGCTGGACGGCGTGGAATTCGGAACGGCCGACCTGGGCGCGCAGCTGCCGTCGCATCGCGGCAGCGTGGCATTGCTCGACGTGATGCAGTTCGTCCCGCAGGACGCGCAGATGCGCGCGATCGACGCGTTCATCGGCATGCTCGAACCCGGCGCGAAGCTGGTGATCCGCACGGGCCTGGCCGACGGCAGCCATCGTGCGCAGGTCACGCGAGCGGTGGACGTGTTCGCCAAGGTCGTGGGCTGGATGAACGCGGCGCCGATCCACTATCCCGACGCGGACATGCTGCGCGCGCGTTTCGATGCGGCCGGCCTGCGCTCGGAATTCGTGTCGCTGCGCGGCAACACGCCGTTCAACAACTTCCGGATCGTGGCGTCGCGCGACTGACCACGCTGCCAACGCTTGCCGTTGTGGCCCCGGCAAGCGAGGCGCACCGGGGTCTTCGGATGCTTATCGCAGTCGGGGCGCAAGGCCGCCAAGGGCGGCTTCAACGTTACGACGCGCCGCGGCGCGGTCATCGCTGACCGCGACTGAGTTGCCCCGGGGCGCGGTGCGCTTCGCTTGGCCGGGCTGCAGGGGCGGGGTCCAGTTCCTCCGGCAACACCGTCCGGAAGCCGAGCGCCTTCAATCGCACCAGCAGCGTCTCGAGCGTTTCCACATTGCGCCCGTGCGCGGCCCCTTCGTGCAGCAGGACGATCGCGCCCGGAGCAAGATCGCGCTCGATGCGCGCCACCACGCCGGCCGGATCGCGCAACACGGCGTCGAACCCGCGCGCCGACCACGCCACGCGCGCCAGGCCATGGCGCTTGAGCGATGCGGCGACGAAGGGATTGGCCATGCCCACCACCGCGCGGAACCATCGCGGCCGCGTGCCGGTGAGGAAGGTGAGCGCCGACTGCGCCTGGTCGATCTGCGCGCGCATCGCCCGCGGCGGCAGCGCCCAGAACCACGCCTGCGGATGCGTCTGGCTGTGCTGGCCGATGCCGTGTCCGCGGCGGACGATGTCGGCGACCAGCTCCGGACGCGCCTGCGCACGCGCGCCGACCAGGAAGAACGTCGCCTTGGCCTCATGCCGGTCGAGCAGGTCGAGGATCGCGCGCGTGTCGTCGGACGGGCCGTCGTCGATGGTGAGCCAGACGACGCGGTCCTGTGTCGGCAGGCGGCTGAGCACCGGGCTCAGCAGGCGCGACCGCGGGCGCAATGTCGCCCACACGAGCGCACCGTGGGTGACCATCAACGCGGGCAGGCCGGCCTTCCAGCCCCAGACCCACCAGATCGCGATCACGGCCAGCTGTGAGAGGCCGAACAGCCACGCCCAGGCGTGGGGGTGTCGGGGCGGCCGGTGGAGGGGCGGCGTGGGCATCGGCAGATGGTACGCAACCGAGGTCCCGGCCGGCGGCGGAGCGCCGGACGCCCCGCGTTCGCGCCGGTTCGGCTCGGCGCAGCAACGCCGCTCGTGCTCGGGGTTCCGGCGGCGTGGCATCGGCAAACCTCAATGGATTCCAGCTGTTGCCGGAATGACAGAAGAGCGGTTCGCCTCTTTGGCATGCCCAGGGCTGCGGGCCCGGTCCCGGCGGTCGCCGGGAGGGGGGCGAAGGATCATGCCGGGTTGCATCCCCCGTCCCTGCCCCCATATGCACCCCATTCCCGCCCGGTAGCCCGCCATGTCGCTCGACCCCGCCCTGCGTTCGCGCATCGAAACCCTGCTGCAGTCCAACCGCGTCGTCCTGTTCATGAAGGGCGCGCCCGATGCGCCGCAATGCGGGTTTTCGGCCAAGGCCGTCGGCGTGCTCAATGCGCTGCTGCCGGAGGGCTACGCGCACGTGAACGTGCTGGCCGACGCCGACATCCGCGAGGGCATCAAGCAATACGGCAACTGGCCGACGATCCCGCAGCTGTACATCGACGGCGAGCTCGTCGGCGGCAGCGACATCGTCGAGCAGATGGCCGGCAGCGGCGAGCTGCACACCGCGCTTGGCCTGCCGCCGCCGGACCGTCGTCCGCCGGAGTTCACCATCACGCCCGAAGCGCTCGACATGCTGCGCAGCGCGATCGACAACGCCGGCGGCGGTTACGCCGTGCAGATCGACATCGACGCGCGCCACAACGTGCGCCTCCAGCTGGCGCCGATCGACGCCAACGCCGTGTCGGTCGAGATCGAGGGCGTGCGCCTGCAGACCGACGCACTGCAGGTGCGTCGCGCCGACGGCATCAGCATCGACTGGGTCGACGACGAGCGCGGCCGCGGCCTGGCGGTGAGCCATCCGCTCGCCGCGCCGCCGGTGAAGACGTTGTCCCCGCACGAGGCCGATGCCCGCGTGCGCGCCGGCGCGCTGCGCCTGGTGGACGTGCGCCCGCCCGACGAGCGCGCGGCGGCCTCCGCGCCCGTCGCCTTCGACACCCTCGATCACGGCGTCGAAGCCCTGCAGGCGCTGCCGAAGGACACCCCGCTCGCGTTCCTATGCCATCACGGCGGTCGCAGCCAGCAGGCGGCGGAGCACTTCCGCGGCCTCGGGTTCCGCGACGTCTACAACGTCGTCGGCGGCATCGATGCCTGGGCCGACTTCGACGCGTCCGTTCCGAAGTACTGATCGGGACAGTGCAAGTCGCTGCATCCCCGCGTTCGCGGGGATGACGGCGCGTGTGGGCGAATGCCGCAGCTGCATTCCCCGCGCCAGCAGGCAGCGATCGCCCGCACAGAACCTCGCCTCATCGCACGCACGCCACGGTTCGTCGCGCATGACGGCAACGTGCCGTCGCTGGCCGCTTAGTCTCAGGCTGTTCGATCGCGCCGCGCACGTTTCCCGAACGCCGTAGCCGCTCCCCGGACCTGCGCGTCCACGGCTACGGCGTTTCCTTTTCGGCTCAGAAACCGCCGCCCGCGTCCAGGTACGCCTGTTCCTCAGGCGTCGATTCGCGGCCCAGGATCGCGTTGCGATGCGGGAACCGGCCGAAACGCGCGATCACATCGCGATGCCGCCTTGCGTAATCCAGATAGCCCTTCCCCGCATCGCCGGGCAGCGTGGAGGCGAGCACGACGGAACGTTCCTGGTCCTCCATCGACTCGGAATGCTCGAACGGCATGTAGAAGAACGGCCGCAACAGCGGATCGACCCTGAGGTCGTCGCCGCGGTCGATCGCACGCGTCGCGTAGTGCCGCGCGAGCGGGTCGGTCGCGAACGCATGGCCGCTGCCGCGGAAGGTGTTGCGGGGGATCTGGTCGAGCAGGATGCACAGCGCAAGCGCCCCGCCCGCGGTCTCCATCCAGTGCTCGAGCTCGCGACGTGCGGCGGCGAAGTGCGCGTCGAGGAAGTCGCTCCGGCAGCGCGCGTCGAAGGCGTCGTCGCGTGCGAACCAGCGTTCGTAGCCGGCCTGGTGCCAGAAGTCCAGGACGTCGTCGGGAGTCGTGTGCATGGGAATGGGCGTGTTTGTTGCAGGGGCGAAGGTCGGATGGAGCGGGGCGTACGTGGACGCGTGTCTGGCGTGGATCGGCGAGTGCAGTTTCGCGGCACGGCCCTACGCGCCCCCCTCTCTCCGAAGGAGAGGGGTCAAAGGCTACAACGACTCGTCGCCGAGCTGCGTTTCCAGCTCTTCCGTCCAGAGCTGGGTCACGCTTTCCAGCGTGACGGCGTGGATCAGCGGACGGATCGCGCCACCGGCGTAGGACTGCGAAACGAAGCGGGCATAGCGATCGCGGAACTCCAGCCAGCTGCGATGCGCGTCGTCGAACACGGCGAGCGTTTCTTCGTCGAGCTGCCGCCGCAGGTGCGCGACCACGGTCGTCAGGCGCGCATCGGCGCGATGGAATTCGCCGAGCGCCTGCTGGTTCATGTCGCGCTGCGTGACCGCCGCATCGTCGCTCTGCCGCGCCACTTCCTCGGCCCGGCTGAAATAGTTGTCGGCGATGCGCGCCGCGGTTTCGGCCTTGCCGATCAGGCGATGCTCCAGGCGGCGCAGATCGTCGAGGTTGGTGTTGGATTCGTCGAGCCCCTGCTTGAGGTCGAGCAGTTTCTGGTTGCGCTCGATGGCCTCCACCGCGCTGCGCCTTTCGACGCGGCGCTGGAGGAAATAGAACCCCCAGGTCAGAACGGCGCCCAGCGCCAGATACAGCAACTTCTCCATGACGGCCTCCCCGGCTCGCTCCCTTGTTTACGGAGCACAGTGTGCCTGCCGGAGGTCGCAAGCACTGCGACCTTGCGCCGTGCTTTTCGACCGCGTTTTCAGCGGTTTGCCGAGAGGGGCAGGGCCTGCCACCACGGCCTCTTGACGCCCTCTCCACAACCCTGAACACGGCGTCTTCGTACCGGGCGCACGGGCCCTTGGGTACGCTCGGGCCGACCGTCCGGACCGGTCCAATCCCCCCGTGCAAGTCCCCCGCCCCGCTGCCCTCCTGAGGGAAATCCCATGAAACAGACGTTCCTCGCCGTCCTGATACTGGCGGGCCTGTTCGCTCCCGGCTTCGCCTTCGCCCAATACGACTGCTTCCTCATCTGCACGCCCGCACGCGTCTACTGCCAGCCCGTGGGTGCGGCACCGCCGCCGATCGCCAAGCTCTGCGGCGTCGGCTCGCAGACGCTGCAGTCCGAATCGCTCACCACGCTGGGCGATGCGGACTCGGCGCAAGCGCTGCCGCCCGCCTGCACGGCGCAGCAGGTGTTCGATGAAGACACGCAGACCTACGAATGGCAGATGATCTGCGACTGATCCGTCGCACTGCCGCAGAAACGGCGAAGGCCGGCAACGCGCCGGCCTTCGTCCGTCACGAACGCGATCGACGCGTCATTCGTCGAAGCGCAGGTGCCGCACCGACTTGCCGTTGCGACGGATCAGCTTCAGAGCCTCGATGCCGACGTTGATGTGGTTGTCGACGAAATCCGCGCTGACGCGCGCGTCCGACGCCTCGGTCTTCACGCCTTCGGGGATCATCGGCTGGTCGGACACCAGCAGCAGCGCGCCGCACGGAATGCGGTTGGCGAAGCCGGCGGCGAAGATCGTCGCCGTTTCCATGTCGATGGCCATGCAGCGCATCGCGCGAAGGCGTTCCTTGAAGGCCTCGTCGTGTTCCCACACGCGGCGATTGGTCGTGTAGACGGTGCCGGTCCAGTAGTCGAGCGCCAGGTCGCGGATCATCGTCGACACTGCGCGTTGCAGCGCGAACGCCGGCAGCGCCGGAACCTGCGGCGGCAGGTAGTCGTCGCTGGTGCCTTCGCCGCGGATCGCCGCGATGGGCAGGATGAGATCGCCCAGCTGGTTCTTCCGCTTCAATCCGCCGCACTTGCCCAGGAACAGCACGGCCTTGGGCGAGATGGCGCTGAGCAGGTCCATCACCGTCGCCGCGTTCGGGCTGCCCATGCCGAAATTGATCATGGTGATGCCGTCGTGCGTGCAGCTGGGCATCGGGCGGTCCAGGCCGGCCACGGGCGCGCCGGTCATGCGCGCGAAGGTGTTCACGTAGCCGCCGAAATTGGTCAGCAGGATGTGTTCGCCGAACTGATCCAGGGCCACGCCGGTGTAGCGCGGCAGCCAGTTGTCGACGATCTGTTCCTTGTCTTTCATGGGGGTTTGCTCCTCTTGTAGTTGTGTATGTCGCGGACGAATCTCACGACTCGCCTAATCGGGCATTGTGTCACGCTGTCCATGACCATCGTCAGGGTTGGCATCCGCTTGCCCGCGCGGCTACGGTGGGCCGTTGTGAGCCGCACTTTCCTGGGGACCTCCATGCTTCGACCTCTCGCCGCCGCACTGATCGCGGCCCTGGCGATCGGCACCGCGTACGCCGCGCCGCCCGATTCGCCGGGCAACCCGCAGGCCGACACGCCGGCCAGATCGACCTCCCGCTTCACCGAAGACCCCTACCCCAGCACCTACCAGCGCATCGCCGCCGCGCCGGTGCTGATCTCCGGCGCGACCGTGCTGACCGGCACCGGCCAGCGCCTGGACGGCGCGGACGTCCTGCTCCAGGACGGCAAGGTCGTGGCGGTCGGCACCGGATTGCAGGCGCCCGCCGGCGCGACCCGCGTGGACGGCACCGGCAAGTGGGTGACGCCGGGCCTGATCGACGTGCATTCGCACCTGGGCGTGTACCCGAGCCCCGGCGTCAGCGCGCACAGCGACGGCAACGAGATGACCGCGCCGGTCACCCCGAACGTCTGGGCCGAGCACTCGGTGTGGCCGCAGGACCCGGGCTTCGCCACGGCGCTGGCCGGCGGCATCACCTCGCTGCAGGTGCTGCCCGGCAGCGCGAACCTGATCGGCGGCCGCGGCGTGACGCTCAAGAACGTCGCCGCCACGACCTACCAGGCCATGAAGTTCCCCGGCGCGCCGTGGGGCCTGAAGATGGCCTGCGGCGAAAACCCCAAGCGCGTCTATGGCGGCAAGAGCGGCCCGGCCACGCGCATGGGCAACGTGGCCGGCTACCGCGCGGCGTTCATCGACGCCAGCGAATACCTCAACAAGAACGGCGGCAAGAAGAAGGACGAGCCGGAAAAGAAGCGCCGCTGGTGGCAGTCGGCCAACGACGCCGGCGAGAGCGACAAGGACACCGGCGGCAAGCGCGATCTCAAGCTCGACACGCTTGCCGGCGCGATCAACGGCGACATCCTGGTGCACATCCATTGCTACCGCGCCGACGAAATGGCGGTGATGCTCGACCTCGCCCGGGAATTCGGCTTCAAGGTCGCCGCGTTCCACCATGGCGTGGAAGCCTACAAGCTCGCCGACCGCCTCGCCGCCGAGAACGTCTGCGGTGCGCTGTGGGCCGACTGGTGGGGCTTCAAGATGGAAGCCTTCGACGGCATCCAGGAGAACATCGCCCTGGTCGATCGCCCGCCCAACAGCTGCGCGATCGTGCATTCGGATTCGGAGGAAGGCATCCAGCGCCTCAACCAGGAAGCGGCGAAGGTGATGGCGCACGCGAAGCTCGCCGGCATGGACATCCCGCCCGAGCGGGCGATCCGCTGGATGACGCAGAACGCGGCGAAGGCGCTGGGCATCGAGGCCCGGACCGGCACGCTGGAGCCCGGCAAGATGGGCGACGTCGTGGTGTGGAACGGCAACCCCTTCAGCGTCTACGCGCACGCCGAGCAGGTGTACGTCGACGGCGCGCGCGTGTTCGATCGCAACGATCGCACGCGCCAGCCGGTCTCGGATTTCATGCTCGGCCAGGATGCGGCGGCCGGCGGCAGCACGGGGGGTGTTCAGTGAGGCGCTTCATAGAGTTCCGCCGCTCGCGGCACAACCGTCCGGCCGACACCTTCGAACTGGCCTGCTGCGAGCGCGACGGCGGCTGGTCGCGCTGGTATCCGCCGACGCGCAGCTTCCTGCTGATCGGCCTGCTGCTGGCGTCGATGGGCGCCGGCGCGCAGGAGTTGCTGATCCGCAACGCGACCGTGCACACCGCGACGGCGCAGGGCACGCTGAAGAACGCCGACGTGCTCGTCTCCGGCGGCACGATCCGCGCCGTCGGCACCGGGCTGTCGGTGCCCGCCGGCGCGCAGGTCGTCGATGCGCAGGGCCGTTCGGTGACGCCGACGCTGTTCGGCGGCATCACCGAGATCGGCCTGGAGGAAGTCTCCGGCGAGCGCGACACGGTCGACAACACGCTCGCGCTCGGCGCCGACACCAAGCAGATGACGGTGCGGCCCGAGTTCGACGTCACGCTGGCGTACAACCCCGACTCGATCCTCGTGCCGGTCACGCGCATCGAGGGCATCGGCTGGACGCTGCTCGGCGCCGGCACCGCGACGGGCGGCTCGATCGTCGCCGGCCAGGGCGGCATCGTGCGCCTGGACGGCAGCGCCGATCCGATCGGTCCGCGCGAGCTGTTCCTGCGCATCGGCGGCGACGCGGCGGGGCTGTCGGGCAATTCGCGCGCGGCGCAGTGGATGATCCTGGACCAGCTGATCGATGAGGTGCGCGGGCGCATCTCGCCCGACGCCAACGCCGCGCTGCTGACGCCGGCCGGCCGCGCCGCGCTGGCGAAGTACATCGGCGGCGGCGGTCGCGTGGTGGTCGAGGTGGATCGCGCCGCCGACATCCGCCAGCTGCTGCGCTGGTCGCAGCGCCACAACGTGCGCGTGGCGATCGCCGGTGGCGCCGAAGCGTGGCGCGTGGCGCCGATGCTGGCTTCGGCGAAGGTGCCGGTGTTCGTCAATCCGCTCGGCAACCTGCCGGCGGACTTCGACAAGCTCGGCGCGACGATGGAGAACGCCGCCCGCCTGCGCGCGGCCGGCGTGCAGGTCGGCTTCACCCAGGCCGGCGATGCGTCGCACAACGCGCGCAAGATCCGCCAGCTCGCTGGCAACGCGGTCGCCAACGGCCTGTCGTGGGAAGACGGCCTGGCCGGCCTGACCCGCGTGCCGGCGGAGACCTTCGGCGTGGCCGACCGGCTGGGCAGCATCGCGCCGGGCAAGCGTGCGGACCTGGTGCTGTGGAGCGGCGATCCGCTGGAGGTGAACGCCGTCGCCCTGCAGGTGTGGATGGACGGTCGCGCGATCCAGATGCGCAGCCGCCAGACCGAACTGCGCGACCGCTACCTGCGCACCGCTTCGCCAGCGGCCGAAGGCGGCATGCCGCGGGCGTATCCGGCGTCGGGTCGGTGAGGTAAAGCCCCTCGCGCTCAGATGGGGCGATGTCCATAGCCCCTCTCCCAACGGGAGAGGGGTTGGGGCGAGGGGCAACGGAGCCTCAACCTCAAACCAGCAGTGCAGCGAGGCACTGACGTTCGCTTGATGCTCCGTTGCCCCTCATCCGCCCTCCGGGCACCTTCTCCCCAAGGGAGAACGGAAAAACCATGGCCGCTTCGCCTCGCTTGCGGCGCCGGCTTATCCTGACCGCCTCGCGCCCCACCACGGCGCGCCATGCACAGGACCGCCATGCCCGCTCTCCCGCACGTCGACTTCAACTGGATCGCGGTGATCGCCGCCGCCGTTTCGGCCTTCGTGCTGGGCGGCATCTGGTACGGGCCGCTGTTCAAGCGCGCGTGGTGCCGCGAAGCGGGCATCGATCCGGACACCGCGCCGCGCCATCCCGCGCGCATCTTCGCCACCGCCTTCGTGTGCAGCCTGCTCGCCGCGGTGATGTTCGCCAACTTCCTGCCGCCCACCGCGAGCGCGGCCGACGGTTTCGGGGCGGGCTTCGTCGTCGGGCTGTTCTTCGTGGCGATGAGCTTCGGCATCAACTACGCCTTCGCCCAGCGCAGCCTGAAGCTGTGGATGATCGACGCCGGTTACCACATCGCGCAGTTCTGCCTGTACGGCCTGATCCTGGGCGCGTGGCACTGAGGACCGCCGCATGCACGCACCGCTGACCTGGTATTTCGATTTCATCTCGCCGTTCTCCTACCTGCAGTGGCAGCGCCTGAAACCGCTGCTGCGCGAGTGCGAGGCCGAAGGCCGACCCGTGCGGCTGGTGCCGATCGTGTTCGCCGCGGTGCTCGACGCCTGCGGGCAGAAGGGCCCGGCGGAAATCCCCGGCAAGCGGGAATTCACCTATCGCCACGTGGTGTGGCTGGCGCGACAGGCCGGCGTGCCGTTGCGCTTCCCGCCGGCGCATCCGTTCAATCCGCTTCCGTCGTTGCGACTGAGCATCGCCGCAGGCGACACGCCGGAAGCGGTGGATTCGGTGTTCGACTGGATCTGGACCCACGGCCGCGCGGGCGACAGCGTCGAGGCGCTGGTCCCGCTGATGGCGGCGCTGAACGTGCCGGCCGACGCGCTCGATGCCGACGACACCAAGGCCGCCCTGCGCGCGAACACCGACGCGGCGATCGCCGCCGGGGTGTACGGCGTCCCGACGCTGGCGGTCGGCGGCGACCTGTTCTGGGGCAACGACGCCTTCGACTTCGCGCTGGCGGCGCTGCGCGATCCGGCCGTGTTGCAGGACGAGGAAATGCGCCGCGTCAGCGAGCTGCCGGTGGGGTTGCAGCGCCGGCGCTGACGCGCAGCGTCATGCGGCGCCGCCGCACGGACATCCGTCTCGGACAAGGTATGCTGGCCGTCACACTTCGAAAGCCAGCGCTCTTTCCGGGAGGGGAACCATGCGCATCGGACTCGTGGTCGATTCCGCCTGCGATCTGCCTTTGCGGTACCTCGAGCAGAACGAGGTCTCCGTGCTGCCCATCACCGTCCGCATCGGCGAGGCCGTGCTGGCCGATCATCGCGACGAACAGGCCACGCTCGAATTCCTGCACGCACACGTCGCCGAACGCGGCCACGAGGCGCAGACCATGCCGTACACGGTCCAGCAGATCCAGGATCTGTTCCTGCAGCGGCTGGTGATCGATTACGACTACGTCTTCTGCATGACGATCACCAAGACGCGAAGCCCGATCTTCGACAACGCGCAGCAGGCGAGTTTCGCGATCCTCAACGACTACAAGCCCGTGCGCGCCGCCGCCGGCAACGCGACGCCGTTCGCGCTGCGCGTGGTGGACACGCAGAACCTGTTCGCCGCGCAGGGCGTGACCGCGGTGGAAGCCATCCGCCTGCGCGCCGCGGGCGAAGGCGCGCCGAAGATCCGCGCGCGACTGGAGCATCTCGCGCTGCACACGCAGGGCTACATGGTGCCGCCGGACCTCTACTACCTGCGCAACCGCGCGCGCGCCAAGGGCGACCGCAGCGTCGGCCTGCTCAGCGCCGCGCTCGGCAGCGCGCTGGACATCAAGCCGATCCTGCACGCCAATCGCGGCGAAACCGGCCCGGTGGCGAAGATCAAGGGATTCGAGCCGGCCGTGCAGAAGCTCTTCGACCACGTCGCCCAGCGCGTGGAGCGCAACGAGCTGCTGACGCCGACGATGTGCCTGAGCTACGGCGGCGAACTCGAAGGCCTGCGCGCGCTGCCCGGCTACGAACGCCTGCGCGACGCGTGCACGTCCAACAACGTCGAGCTGTTCGAAAGCGTCATGAGCCTGACCGGCATGGTCAACGTCGGCAAGGGCGCCGTCGTGGTCGGCTTCGCGGCGGAAGGCCAGAAGTTCACTGCCTGAAAGCAGGAGTGAGGATGGAGGAGTGCGAAGTGAGGTCGCTCCGCTCTGCACTTCTCGCTCCTCACTTCCCGATCCTCGCTCCTCGCCCGCGCTCACTTCTCTTCAACGCGCGCGGACTAGACTGAAGCGCTCAATGAGGAGACCCATGATGGCCACGCGCTACTACATCCGCCTTCCCGACGCGCAGCGTGCGCGCGGGGGCGATCCGTCGCTGTCGTTCAGCGCGGTCAGTCCGGATGGTTTCGCCGAACAGCTGCAGGCCGCGTTGCGCGATCCGGCGCTGTTCGAACGCTGGAAGGCCGGGCAGGACGATCCCGACGCGATCGATCCCGCGCTCGGCGAAACCGATCCGGGCGCCGTCGTGCAGGGCGCGCAGCACGATCTGCACATCGACCTGGTGGCGACCACGCGCATCGGTGGCGAAATCCTGCGCCAGCGCCTGCGTTGGCTCGCCGGCAGCGCATGGGAACTGCGCGACGTCACCGCAGCGTGACGTCGAAACTGCTGTCGTGGAGCGGCGGGAAGGATGCCGCGTGGACGCTCCATGCGATGCGCCAGCGCGGCGATGACGTCGTCGCGCTGCTGACCACGGTCACCGAGGGGTACGAGCGGATCTCGATGCAGGGCATCCGGCGCGAGGTGCTGCATGCCCAGGCGGAGGCGACCGGGCTTGCGCTGATCGAAGCGCGCATCCCGCCGCAGTGCGACAACGCGACCTACGAAGCGTCGTTCGCGCAGGCGCTGACGCAGGCACGCGAACGCTGGGCGGGCATCGACACCATCGCGTTCGGCGACCTGTTCCTCGCCGACATCCGCGCGTGGCGCGAAGCCCTGTGCGGCCGTCTGGGCTGGCGCATCGAGACGCCGCTGTTCGGTCGCGATACCGCGCCGCTGGCGCGCGAGATGCACGCCGGCGGCCTTCGCGCGCGGCTGTGCTGCGTCGACACGCAACAGCTCGATGCGCGCTTCGCCGGACGCGCGTTCGACGCGACGCTCCTGGCGGAGTTGCCGGACGGCTGCGATCCGTGCGGCGAGAACGGCGAGTTCCACACGCTCGTCCACGATGGGCCGATGTTCCGTGCGCCGCTGCGCGTACGCGAAGGCGACACGGTGCTGCGGGACGCGCGCTTCGCGTATACCGATTTCGCCCTCGCGCAGGACGGTTAGGCGTTCAGCGCCGCGGCATGGCGCGCGATGTGCTCGCCGATGAAGCTGGCGATGAAGTAGTAGCTGTGGTCGTAACCCGGCTGCATGCGCAGTTCGAGCGGGTGTCCCGCCGCATCGCAGGCGTCGCGCAGGCGCTGCGGCTGCAGCTGCGTGGCGAGGAACTCGTCCGCTTCGCCCTGGTCGACGAGGATCGGCAGGCGCTCGCTCGCCGACGCGATCAACGCGGTGGCGTCCCAGGCCTTCCACGCATCGCGATCCTCGCCCAGGTACGCGGCGAACGCCTTCTGGCCCCACGGCACCTGGGTCGGCGCGACGATCGGCGAGAACGCCGAGACGCTGCGATAGCGACCGGGATTCTTCAGCGCCACGACGAGCGCGCCGTGCCCGCCCATCGAGTGGCCGCTGATCGAACGCGCCGATGTCGCGGGGAACTGCGCTTCGATCAGGTCCGGCAGTTCGCGCGAGACGTACTCGAACATGCGGTAGTGCGCCGACCACGGCGCCTGCGTGGCGTCGATGTAGAACCCCGCGCCCACGCCCAGGTCGTAGCCTTCCGCATCCGCGACGCCGGGGCCGCGCGGACTGGTGTCCGGCGCGACCAGGATGACGCCGTGCTCGGCGGCATACCGCTGCGCGCCGGCCTTGGTGATGAAGTTCTGTTCGGTGCAGGTCAGTCCGCTCAGCCAGTACAGCACCGGACAGGCGCGCTGCTCGGCCTGCGGCGGCAGGTAGACGCCGAAGGTCGACTCGCCGTCGAGCGCGTTCGAGTGGTGGCGGTAAACGTGCTGCCAGCCGCCGAAGCAGGCGCGGTGTTCGATGCGTTGCATGGGTACGTCCGGATTCGGGAGTCGGGATTTCAGTAATGGATCACCGAGCGGATCGACCTGCCCTCGTGCATCAGGTCGAACGCGTCGTTGATGTCGTCCAGCGGCATCGTGTGCGTGACGAACGGGGCCAGTTCGATGTCGCCGCGCATCGCGTCCTCGACCATGCCGGGCAGCTGCGAGCGGCCCTTCACGCCGCCGAACGCGGTGCCCATCCACTTGCGGCCGGTCACCAGCTGGAACGGACGGGTGCTGATTTCCTGACCCGCGCCGGCCACGCCGATGATCACCGACTGGCCCCAGCCCCGATGCGCGCATTCGAGCGCCGCGCGCATGACGTTGACGTTGCCGATGCACTCGAAGGAATGGTCCACGCCCCAGCCGGTCATCTCGACGATCACCTGCTGGATCGGCCGGTCGTGGTCCTTCGGATTCACGCAGTCGGTCGCGCCCATGCTGCGCGCGAGTTCGAACTTCGACGGGTTGGTGTCGATGGCGATGATGCGTCCGGCCTTCGCCTGGCGCGCGCCCTGGATCACCGCCAGGCCGATGCCGCCCAGCCCGAAGACCGCGACCGTGTCGCCCTCGGCGACCTTCGCCGTGTTGTGCACCGCGCCGATGCCGGTGGTGACGCCGCAACCGAGCAGGCAGACGTGCTCGTGGTTGGCCTCGGGATTGATCTTCGCCAGCGACACCTCCGCCACGACCGTGTACTCGCTGAAGGTCGAGCAGCCCATGTAGTGGTACAGCGGCTGGCCGTTGTACGAGAAGCGCGTCGTGCCGTCGGGCATCACGCCCTTGCCCTGCGTCGCGCGCACGGCGACGCACAGGTTGGTCTTGCCGGACTTGCAGAACAGGCATTCCCCGCATTCGGCGGTGTACAGCGGAATGACGTGGTCGCCGGGCTTCACGCTGGTCACGCCCTCGCCCACTTCGACCACCACGCCCGCGCCTTCGTGGCCGAGCACGCACGGGAACAGGCCTTCGGGATCGTCGCCGCTCAGCGTGAACGCGTCGGTGTGGCACACGCCGGTGTGGGTGATCTTCACCAGCACTTCGCCGGCCTTGGGCGGGGCGACGTCGATCTCGACGATCTGCAAGGGCTGCCCTGCGGCGAAAGCGACGGCGGCACGGGATTTCATGGCGACTCCTGGAATGACGTGAGATGACGTAACGGCGATTACTTCAGGTACGAGCGGACCAGTCCGGCGAGTTCCGTCACGCGCTGGGCGCGCTGCTCCTGCGAGCCGGCGGCTTGGCCGAATTCCTCGCGGATGTGCGCTTCGAGCACTTCGGACATGAGCCCGTTCACCGCACCGCGGATCGCGGCGATCTGCTGCAGCACGGCGCCGCAGTCGGCGCCGGCCTCCAGCGCGCGCTCCAGCGCGTCCGCCTGCCCTTTGATGCGACGGATGCGCGCCTGCACGCGCTTCTTTTCTTCGGGGGAATGGGGCACGGCCTGCCACCGCTCGGGTACTGGGGTGGAGTATAGGGGAAGCCAGGAGTGAGTGGAGACGAGTGAGAAGTGGGCAGGGGAGTGGGACGTGAGTGCGCAACAGAGAAACGAGAGCTTGCGCTCTCGTTTCACTCCTCACTTCTCCCCACTCACTCCTCGCCTCATGGCATCTGCGCCGCGGCCGCGCCCGGCGGGAACTGCGCGAAGATGCGATCGACGCTGGACTGCATCGCGTTGGTCTGCGCGATCGGCGAGTCGGGCACCGTGCCCATCGCGATCCCGCGCCACAGCGGGCGCTGCGTCTGCGCGTCGAACATGTCGAGCACGAGCGTGCCGTAGGTGTAGTCGCGCACGGTGGTGGAGGTGTTCCAGCCGCCCCACGCGCCCCAGCCCGGACCCCAGCAGCAACCGCCCCAGCCCCAGCCGCCCCACATCGGGGCGTTGTTCCAGGTGTCCACGCGCACGCGGCGTTCGGTGACGATGCTTCCCGCCAGCGTGACCTGCGCGTTGGTCGACTGCGTCCAGCCGCGTTCACGCAGTTTGGCGTCGATCGCGGCGACCAGGCGCTGCGTCTGCAACGGAGAGAAGCCCTCGGGGCGCTTTTCCCACCGGTACGTCTGGTACTGGCCGAAGTTCACGCTCGGGTCGTAATCGGTGAACACGGCGGGCGTGGTCGCGCAGCCCGCCAGCAGCGCGAGGGCGAGAAGAAGGGCGGTTCGTTTCATGGCCGGCTCCCACGGTGACGGCGATTCGAGAATACGCCCACCGCAGCGCGCCAGACGTGAAGCGGCGCGGCGTTTGCTGAATCGTTCAGCACCGCGCAGCGCGATTCCCGCCGCACTGCTGCGACGGCGTATGCCGCTCAAGCGCCGCGCCGTTCAGAAGCGCGACGCGACAAGCTCCACGTCGGCCCACTGCCACGCCGCGGCCTGGCGGCGTTCGGTTTCCGCGGCGGCATCGGTCAGTTTCAGCTTTCGCTGCGCCTGCGCCAGGCCGTACAGCGACCAGCCGTTGTGCGGGAAACGCCGCAGGTCTTCCTCGTAGACGGCCACGGCCTCCTTCGCGCGACCGGCGTCGAGCAGCGCCGCGCCGAGGAACGGACGCACCGGCAGCGGCCAGTCCGGCGGCTCGTTGTAGTTGAGCCGGTCCTCGGCGGCGACCGCCTTCTGCAGGGAGGCGATGCCCGCCTTCGTCTGCCTGGTCGCCAGCGCGATCTCCCCGGCGAGCATGTGCTGGGCGACGTCGAGCACGCGATCGGCACGGTTGATGTCGAATAGCACGACCTGCTCCATCGCGGGATCGGAGGCGATCGCCTGCAGCGCCTTGAGTTCCTTCTTCGCATCGTTGGGCCGGTCGGTGCGCACCAGCGCCATGCCGCGCGCGAAGTGCCAGATCGCCTTCGGGAACGGCACCTGCGAGGGCGGCGCGTCCTCGGCGAGGATCGGCTGCCATTCGCCGAAGCGCACGCGCGCGAACAACGGCGCCACCAGGAACTGCTGCATGAAGGGCATGGCGTCGAGCTGCTGCGCGTCCACGCGCTGCGCGGTCTGGTCGGCGGCCTCGATCGCCAGCGTGCGCGAGCCGTGCAGCGCCGCGGTCATCGCCGCGAAATGCCAGTTGTGCGGCACATAGCCGAGCGGGTAAGCGCCGTTGCTTCCGCGACACACGGCGAGGAACGCCTTGTCGGCGGTGCTCGCGGCGAGATTGCTCAGCGTCGCGTCGTGGTAGCGGCCGACGCGGATGTAGACGTGCGCCGGCATGTGCACCAGGTGGCCGGACCCGGGCGCGAGCGCGGCGAGCCGGTCGGCGTAGGGTTCGGCGCGCTCGGGCTGATGCGAGGCTTCCACGGCATGGATGTAGTAATGCGCCGCACCGATGTGGCGCGGGTTGCGCTTGAGCACGGTCTCCAGTGTCGCCACCAGCGTGTCGGTGTACTCGGTCGGCTGGCCCTGCGCGTTCCAGTACGCCCATGGCGTGAGGTCCATCAGCGATTCGGCGTAGAGCGCGGCGATGTCGTCGTCGTCCGGGAACTGCCGGTGCGCTCCGGCCATCGCCTGCGCATACGCCTTGTCCAGCGGCGCGCGATCGGCCGGCGCGGGCGTCTGGTAACGCCTGACCAGCGCGGCGATCAACGCCTGGTCGGCGGGGCTCGCGTGCCTGGACAGTTGCTGCGCGCGCAGCGCGAGCGTGGTCGCGTCCGCCGCAAGGTCCGGCGACATCGGCAGGTTGATGTTCGGCCCGAGCACCAGCGCCTGGCCCCACGCGCACATCGCGCAGGTCGGATCGAGGCGTTCGGCTTCGGCGAAGGCGCGGCCGGCGGCTTCGTGGTTGAAGCCGTACGCCAGGCGCAAGCCCTGGTCGAAGTAGCGCTGCGCCTGGGGGACTTTCGATCCGATGTCGCGATGCAGCTCGCCGAAGGTGTCGAACAGCGGCGGTGCGTTGGTCTGCGCGACATCCTCCTTCGGCGCCGTCGGACAGGCGGCCAGGGCGAGGCAGGCGACGGCGAGCCCGAGCAGGCGCACGGGAAAGCGGAATGGCAACGGCATGGCGCGCTCCAGCGCGGGGGTGATCAGGAAGGACAACGTGCGCGGCGACGCGGGCCGGTCACGCGAACCGTTGCAGCCGCAACCGTCGCGCCGGCTCATGTTGCGGTGCGGTAGGCTCGGCGGATGACCCGACAAACCCCGCCCGCCGAGTCCGCCCACGATCCCCTCCGCGTCGTCGATTTCGCCCCGCACGACGCCCTGCTCCGCGAGGACGTCAAAACGGTCGGCGCACTGGTCGGCGACATCCTCGCCGAGCAGCGCGGCCCGCAGTTCCTCGCCGAAGTGGAAAGCCTGCGCCGCGCCGCGATCCGTCGCCGCGAATCCAACGCCCCCGTGGCCGAACTCGCGCAGGCGCTGGCCGGCGTCGAGCTCGAACACGCGGGCGATCTGGTACGCGCCTTCGCCACGTACTTCCAGGCCGTGAACGTCGCCGAGCGCGTGCACCGCATCCGCCGACGCCGCGATTACGAACGGCAGGGCGCCAGCCGGCAACCCGGCGGATTGCGCGACGTGCTCGCCACGCTCGCCGCGCAGGGCGTGAGCCTGGACGAAGTCGTCGCGCTGCTGCAGCGGCTGCGCATCGAGCCGGTGTTCACCGCGCATCCGACCGAGGCGGTGCGCCGCGCGCTGCTGGAAAAGGAACGCCAGATCGTCACCTGCCTGATCGACGACATCGACCGCACGCGCACGCCGTACGAGCACCGCGCCGATCTGGAGCGCATGCGCCTGGCACTCACCGCGAGCTGGCAGACGGCCGAAACCCCGCCGGTGAAGCCCAGCGTCGCCGACGAATTCGAGCACGTGGGCTTCTATCTGTCGGACGTGCTCTACCGCGTGCTGCCGGTGTTCTACGAACTGTTCGAGGACGCGCTGCGCGAGACCTATGGCGAGCACGTCGCGATGCCCACCGTGATCGGCTTCGGCACGTGGGTGGGCGGCGACATGGACGGCAATCCCAACGTGGGCGCCGACACCATCGCCGCGACGCTCGCCGGACAGCGGTCGCTGGTTCTGCGCGCGTACCGGCAGGAAGTCGCCGCGCTGGGCGAACTGCTGAGCCAGTCGCTGGAGCGCATCGGCGTGGCCGATGCCGTCACCGCGCGCATCGAGGAATACCGTTACCTGCTGCCGAAGGCCGCCGCCGCGCTCAAGCCGCGCCACGCCGACATGCCGTATCGCAACCTGCTCGCGCTCATCGGTGCGCGGCTGCGCGCGACGGCCGACGACCACGTCAACGGCTACCCCGATGCGGCGGCGTTCCTGGCCGACATCCGCATGATCGAGGACAGCCTGCGCGCGCACCAGGGCGAACATGCGGGCGGTCACGCCGTGCGCCGCCTGCGTCGCCGCGTGGAATGCTTCGGCTTCCATCTGGCGAGCCTGGACCTTCGGCAGGACTCGGCCACGCACGATGCGGCGCTGGCCGAAGTGCTCGGCGACGCGCAGTGGGAATCGCATTCGCGCGAGGAGCGCGCGCATCGCCTGCATCGCCTGCTCGACGGCAGCGAACCGGCGCGCGGTCCGGGCAACGGAACGGCGCGATCGACGCTGGACGTGTTCCGTGCGGTCGCGCGGCTGCGTCCGCGCTACGGCCCGCAGGCGTTCGGCCCGTACATCGTCAGCATGAGCCGCAGCGCCGCCGATGCGCTGGCCGTGCTCGCGCTCGCCCGCGTGGCCGGTTGCGTCGACGGCGACGGCCGCGTGCCGCTCGATGTCGCGCCGCTGTTCGAAACCGTCGACGACCTGGATGCGGCCAGCGATACGCTGCGCGCGTTGTTCGCCGACCCGGTCTATCGCGCGCACCTGGCCGCGCGCGGCGACCGCCAGGTGGTGATGCTCGGCTACTCGGACAGCGCGAAGGACGGCGGCATGCTCGCTTCGCGCTGGGCGTTGCAGCGAACGCAGATCGCCCTGACGGAACTGGCGCGCGAAAGCGGCGTCCGCATCGCGTTCTTCCACGGCCGCGGCGGATCGATCAGCCGCGGCGGCGGCAAGACCGAACGCGCGGTGATCGCCGCCCCGCGTGGCTCGGTCGACGGTTACCTGCGCCTGACCGAACAGGGCGAGGTGATCCACCGCAAGTACGGCATCCGCGCCATCGCGCTGCGCAACCTCGAACAGGCGACCGGCGCCGTGCTGCGCGCGACCCTGCGCCCGCGTCCGCCCGAGCCGCGCGAGGAATCGTGGCGCGCGATCGCGACCGCACTGGCGCGCGACGCGCGTGCGCACTATCGCGCGCTGGTGCACGAGAACCCGGAATTTCCGGCGTATTTCCGCGCGGCCACGCCGATCGACGTGATCGAACGCCTGCGCATCGGCTCGCGTCCGAGCAAGCGCGCGGGCAGCGGCGACGTGGGTTCGTTGCGCGCGATTCCGTGGGTGTTCGCGTGGTCGCAGAACCGCGCGGGCCTGACCGCGTGGTACGGCGTCGGCACCGCGCTGCAGCGCGCGCTCGACACGCACGGTCGCGACGCGCTCGCCGAGATGGCACAGGACTGGCCGTTCTTCGGCACCCTGATCGACGACCTGGAGATGATGCTCGCGAAGTCCGAACCGGGCATCTTCGAGCGCTATTCGCTGCTCGCCGGCGAGTTGCACGAGCGGTTCCACCCGGGGATCGCGGCGGAATTCGAACGCACGCGCGCGGCGGTGCTGGCGATCAAGGGAAGCGATGAACTGCTCGCCGGCGACTACCGCCTGCGCCAGTCGATCCGCCTGCGCAATCCGTATGTGGATCCGATCAGCCTGCTGCAGGTGGACCTGCTCGCCCGCTGGCGCGCCGCCGGCCGCCCGGACGACGCGCTCTACCAGGCGCTCGTGGCGACGGTGAACGGCATTTCGGCGGGCATACAGAACACGGGGTGAGGCAGGCCGCTCACGCGGCACTGCCGCGTGGCCTGCCGAACGACCGGCCACGGAAGGCCGGGCCGGGAAATCCGGAGCCCGGAAAGTGTCGCCATGGATGGCATCGATAAAGCCCACACCCGGGTTGGCTTCGCCAACCCAGGCTACAAGGGCGAGACGTTCAGTACGCGAACTCTCGGAACACGCGATCGATGTCGCCCTGCCACGGTCCGTGGTAGAGATCGAGCTTGCGCTCGGCCGGCGTGATGCCCGCTTCGGCGAACTCCATCATCGGCTCGAGGAACACCGACTCGTCCGCGCCGTTGGCGTTCAGGCGCGCGCGGCGACGCAGGCCCTGTGCCGAGATCTCCAGCGCACGACGCGCCAGGTCCAGCACCGTGCCGCCGCGGAACGGCAGCTTCAACGCGTGCCGGGGCACGCCGTCGCGCAGCGCATGGCGTTCGGCGAGGGTGAAGTCCTTCACCAGGTCCCACGCGGCATCGAGCGCCGCGTCGTCGTACAGCAGGCCGACCCAGAACGCCGGCAGCGCACAGATCCGGTTCCAAGGACCGGAATCGGCGCCGCGCATTTCCAGGTATTTCTTGAGCCGCACTTCGGGGAAGGCGGTGGTGCTGTGGTCGGCCCAGTCGCGCAGCAGCGGCCGATGGCCCGGATAGCCCGGCAGCTTGCCGTCGAGGAAATCGCGGAACGACTGGCCGGACGCATCGATGTACTCGCCATCGCGGTAGACGAAATACATCGGCACGTCGAGCAGGTAGTCCACGTACCGCTCGTAACCGAATCCGTCCTCGAACACGAAGTCGAGCAGCCCGGTGCGGCCGGCGTCGGTGTCGGTCCAGATGTGCGAGCGGTAGCTGAGATAGCCGTTCGGCTTGCCTTCGGTGAACGGCGAATCGGCGAACATCGCCGTCGCGATGGGCTGCAGCGCGAGCGAGACGCGGAACTTCTTCACCATGTCGGCCTCGGAGCCGACGTCCAGGTTGACCTGCACCGTGCAGGTGCGGGTCATCATGTCCAGGCCGAGCGAGCCGACCTTGGGCATGTACTCGCGCATGATCTTGTAGCGGCCCTTGGGCATCCACGGCATCTCGTCGCGGCGCCACTTGGGCTGGAAACCCACGCCGAGGAAACCCAGGCCCATCGGCTCGGCGACGGTGCGCACTTCGCGCAGGTGGCTGTTGGTTTCCGAACAGGTCTGGTGGAGGTTTTCCAGCGGCGCGCCGGACAGTTCCAGCTGGCCCGCCGGTTCCAGCGACACCGATGCCGAGTCGCGCGAGAGCGCGATGACGCGGTCGTGCTCGGTGACCGGCGTCCAGCCGAAGCGGGTCAGCCCCTTCAACAGCGCCTCGATGCCGCGTTCGCCGTCGAAGGTCGGCGGCCGCAGGTCGTCGCTGCGGAAGCCGAACTTCTCGTGCTCGGTGCCGATGCGCCAGTCCTCGCGGGCCCGGACACCGGAGCTGAGGAACTCGACGAGCTGCGCCCGACCCTCGATTGGAACATCCTTGACCTGGCTGGGACCGGACACACACACCTCGTTGAATGACGTCTTGCTGCAGCGGGACGGCGTCCCAGGACTGTGGCGACAATCACACCAGTGTAACGAGGGGGCGTGAATGCCCCTATCCACGGCGGTGCAACGCAGTAATCCGGAATGCCCCCTGTCGTGGCGCCGGCCGGACGTGCCCCGGCCCGGCTCGCAAGCCCCTGGGGGCAGACGCGCCGCGCGCGCATGCCGCACTGCGGCAAGCCTTTTACCTACAAGGGCTTACATACTCGCCGGATGTCGCAAGTGCACTACCTCGGCCGTAGCAAGAAGACCAAGATCACCTCGCTGGACATCGCCCATCGCGCGGGCGTGTCGCAGGCGACCGTCTCGCGCGTGCTGCGTGGCAGCCCGCTGGTCAATGCCGAAACCCGCCGTCGCGTCGAGGACGCGGTGCGCGAACTCAATTACAAGGTCGACCGCCACGCATCGAGCCTGCGGACGCAGCGCTCCGGCACGCTGGCGCTGCTGCTGTTCGAGGACCCCACGCCCGACGAGTCGCACATCAATCCGTTCTTCCTGTCGATGGTCGGCTCGATCACCCGCGCCTGCGCCCGCGAGGGCCAGGACCTGCTGATCTCGTTCCAGCAGTTGTCGGACGACTGGCACGCCGATTACGAGGACAGCATGAAGGCCGACGGCCTGATCCTGCTGGGTTACGGCGATTACCTGGCCTACACGGGCAAGCTGGAGAAGCTCGTCGCGCAGGGCACTCGCTTCGTGCGCTGGGGCGCGGTGCTGCACGACCAGCCCGGCCTGTCGATCGGTTGCGACAACTTCAACGGCGGGCGCATCGCGGGCGAGCACCTGGTCGGCCAGGGCCGTCGGCGTATCGCCTTCCTCGGCGGCGCTTCGAGCCATTGCCCCGAGTTCTTCGACCGCTTCCGCGGTTGCGACGCCGCGCTGCGCGAAGCCGGCGGCGCCATGGAAGCGATCCTTCAGGTCGACGCCGAAAGCTCCGAAGAGGACGGCTACGCCGCCGCGCAGGAACTGCTGGCGCGAGGCGGCACCTTCGATGCCGTCTTCGCCGCGAGCGATCTGATCGCCATCGGTGCGATGCGCGCGCTCGCGGAGGCCGGACTGCGCGTGCCGGAAGACATCGCCGTGGTCGGTTTCGACGACATCCCGATGGCGCGATTCACCAGCCCGCCACTGACCACCGTGTTCCAGGACACCAAGCGCGCGGGCGAACTGCTGGTGGAAACCCTGCTGCGCCAGATCGCCGGCGAGCAGACGCAGAGCATCACGCTGCCTGCGTCGCTGGTCGTCAGGAAGTCGAGCGGCGCCTGAGCGGCGGGTTCACTGCGGGCGTTTGACCTGCATCAGCGCGTCCAGCGCGGCCCGCAGCTGCGGCTGCTTCACCGGTGCGTCGAGCAGGAACACTTCCACGCCGTGCGCCGGCACCGTCGTCTTCAGTGAACCGTCCGGACGAACCTTCGTCTCGCCGCCGCCGATCGCCGCGCGCCACGTGCCCGGCTGCACGTACTGTTTCACCTCGAACGCGGCCGGTGCATCGCCCTTGTTGAGCAGCACCAGCGCGATCTGCGACACGCCCTCGTGCTGGTACACGCGGTAGAACGCGGCGCGATCGCCCTTCAGTTCGACGTTCACCTGCAGGCCGCGCTGCAACGCAGGCGAGGCCGCGCGTACGTGCGCGATGCGCGACAGGTTGCGATGGATCGCGTGCGACGGCGCGGCCGCGATGCGCTCGGCGCCGAAGTAGTTGCGGTTGCCGTCGTGCTCCGGCTTGCCGCGCATGAATCCGACTTCCGAGCCGTAATAGACGACCGGGATGCCGCGCGCGGTGAACAGCCAGTTGTGCGCGTCGATGAACCCGGCGTCGCTCGCATCCAGCCGCGCCATGTCGTGGTTGTCGTAGAACGTCGCCAGTTCGTACGGATTCGCGTACGGGCCGCCGTCCAGGTACAAGCGGTCGGCGAGCACTTCGAAGCCGGCGCGTTCGTGTCCGAACACCTTCTCCAGTCCCTGCTTCAGCGGGAAATCGAGCACGCTGACGTTCGCATTCCGCGCCCAGGTGTGCTCGGCGATCTTCTTCGCGTCGTACTCGAAGGCCTCGCCGAACATGAACATGTCGGGTTTCTCGCGACGCATGCGCGCGACGAACTCGTGCCAGAACGGATGCGGCAGCCAACCGATCGTGTCGATGCGGAACGCGTCGGCGCCTTGCGCGATCCATTGCGCGTACGCACCGGCGAGGTACTCCATCACCGCGGGCTCGTTCTCGTTGTAATCCGAAAGCTCGGCCAGGCCCGGCGTCGTGTTGTAGAACCGGTGCAGGCGGTTGTGCTTCGGATCGAGTTTCGCCGGCGGAAGGTTCTGGTGATCGGCGACGAGCCTGCCATCCCCATCGAACACCTGTCCGAACTTCGGTTGCGCCTTCGGCATCGAGTACGCGGGCGAGCCATGGTTGCCCACGATGTCGAGCACCAGCTTCATGTCCTGCCCGTGCACGGCATCGGCGAGCGCCTTGAAGTCCAGGCCCTTGCTCGGCAGGTGTTCGTCGAGCTCGTAGAAGTTGGCGCCCCAGTAGCCGTGGTAGCCGGTCTTCCCGCCGTCGGTCAGGAAACCGCCCTTCTGCGCGGGCTTGCCGCCGGTGAAGGCTTCGTCCGGGTTGTCGACGATCGGCGTGATCCACAGCGCGCTGAAGCCCATGCCGCGGATGTAGTCGAGGTGATCGACGATGCCCTTGAAGTCGCCGCCGAGGTAACCGATGTTGTCGCCCGCGTCGCTGCCCGGCGTGGGGCGATCGAACGTGCGCGTCGCCGGATCCGGCCCGCCCTGATCGCGGTGGTCGTTCGACGGATCGCCGTTGACGAAGCGATCGGTGACGACGAAGTACACGGCCTCCTTCGCGAACGGCTCCAGGGTGCCGTAGTAGTCCGGCGCTTCGGCCGCGTGCGCCAGCGGAAGCGACGCGACCAGCGCGAAGGCCAGCGCGTGGCGGCGGAAGGATCCTTTCAAACGCATTCGATGCTCCTCAATGACGGGCCGCCGCGACGGACGCAGCGCGCGGTTCCTGCACACGCAGCACGCACAGGCCGGCGACGATCAGGCTGATGCCGCCGATGGTGAGCGCCTGGATCGGCTCGCCGCCGAAGAAGTGCTTGAGCAGGAAGCCCAGCAGGCTCGCCGCCACCAGCTGCGGGATGACGATGAAGAAGTTGAAGATGCCCATGAACACGCCCATCTTCGCCGCCGGCACACTGTCCGACAGCAACGCGTACGGCAACGACAGGATCGACGCCCACGCGAACCCGACGCCGACCATCGACAGCAGCAGCCATTGCGGGTCGCGGATGACCAGGAACGACAGCAGGCCCAGCCCGCCGAGCGTGACGTTGATCAGGTGGCTCACGCGCAGGCCGAGGTGCCGCACCATCCACGGGATCGCGATCGCCGCGAGCGCGGCGAATCCGTTGTACGCCGCGAACAGCACGCCCACCCAGTTCGCGCCTTCGTTGTACGCGGGCGACGACGTGTCGGTGCTGCCGAAATGCACCTGCGTGACCGCGCCGGTGGTGTAGATCCACATCGCGAACAGCGCGAACCACGAGAAGAACTGCACGACCGCGAGCTTGCGCATCTCGCCGGGCATGTCGTGGAGGTCGCCGACGATCTGCGCCAGCGCGCGGTCGCGCCGCATGCCGCTGGCCGCAATCAGGGCGAGGCCATATCCCGCGAGCAGGCCGGCGAGGATGTACAGCTGCTTGTCGAGCGCGAACCGCCACACGGCCAACGCGCCGACGAGCCCCGCGACCAGCCACGCGGCACCGGCGAGGCGGGCGCGCGCGCCGTCGAGTGCCGCCGTCGGTGCGCGCACCACGGTGTCGTGCGCGCGCAGTTCCTCCGGCGGGTACTCGCGCGTGCGCAGCACCGTCCAGCCCACCGCCAGTAGCAGCACCGCGCCGCCGAAGTAGAAGGCATAGCGCACCGTGTCCGGCACTTCGCCGGGACCGGCCGTGTTGCCGACGCCGGCCTTGGCGAGCGCCCAGGGCAACAGGCTCGCGATCACCGAGCCCACGCCGATGAAGAAGCTCTGCATCGCATAGCCGCTCGCGCGCTGCGACGTGGGCAACTGATCGCCGACGAACGCGCGGAACGGTTCCATCGAGATGTTGATCGACGCATCCAGCACCCACAGCAACCCCGCGGCGATCCACAGCGTCGGCGAGTTCGGCATGAAGAACAGCGCCAGCGTCGCGAGCACCGCGCCGATCAGGAAATACGGGCGGCGGCGACCCAGGCGCGTCCACGTGCGATCGGACAGGTAGCCCACGATCGGTTGCACGATCAGCCCGGTCAGCGGCGCGGCGATCCAGAGCACCGGGATGTCGTCCATGCTCGCGCCCAGCGTCTGGAAGATGCGGCTGACGTTGGCGTTCTGCAGCGCGAAGCCGAACTGGATCCCGAGGAAGCCGAAACACATGTTCCAGATCTGCCAGAACGACAGCTGCGGTTTCGTGCTCATCGAACGGGATCCTTCACGGGAACGGCGTGCAGCGCGCCGATGTCGGCGGAGTTGATCGGGCCATCCACGCCCCCGGCTCCGCCGGTGTAGCGCGCATTGTGGGCGAGGTACGACATGTTCACGCCGTCGCGCAGCGTGAAGCGGCACGCCGCGCCGGTCGGAACGTCGATCACGACCGCGCTGGAACGCTGCATCGCCGCGCCATGCGGCATGACCAGCGTGCCGCGCTGCTCGTCGACGCCGTCGCACTGCGCCACCAGCGTCTTCACGGCGGCGGTGATGCCGGTGTTGATCGGGCCGTGCGTGTTGGTGAAATCGACGCTCAGCGCGTAGCGGCCGGCCTGCGGTGCACGCCACGCCCGCGGCCAGTCGCCGGCAATGGCGGTGTCCTGTCCGACGCAACGGGTGGGCGAATGCAGCGATTCGATGCCGCCTTCGACGCGCGTCAGGCTCGCGCACTGCTGCGCGTCGTGCTTCGGCAGGCGAATGGCGCGCGCTTGCGTCGACGCGTCCACGCGCAGCGCGCCATCGACGTACAGCCGCTGCCGTGCGGGCACGTCGATCCGCCAGCCACCAGCGTCCTGCACGAAAGACGGCGCGTCCGGCGATGCCGGAGCGAACGCGGCCGCGTCCAGTGTCGATGACGAACGGTGGCTGCGCCGGGCCGCGAGTCGCACCGTGTCGCGACCGCCCTCGCGTGCGGTGGCGTCGGCCACCAGCAGATCGCCGTCGAGGTTCCGGGGCCGAACCAGCACGACCTCGCGATCCGGCAGGCGCAGCGAAATGCGCTCGCGCTCGCCGAACAGCATCGGCACCAGCGAGACCGGGATCTTCGGATCGACCGCGTCATCGCGCGCGATTCCGAACACCCCTTCCATCACCATCTGCAGATACCCGGCGACCGACCACAGCTGGCGCGGCGAGTTGACGACGGGCCCGCTCAGCGCGCCCGCTTCGACGTGCACCGCCTGCGTGACGAGCTCGTAATTCTCCATGTTCGATCCCGCGAGCGCGGCGCCGCGCAGGATCGAGCGGATCTCGTGTTCGATGCGCGCGACGTCGTCGAGCTTGCGGGCGGCGCGCAGCGAATACGCCGACACGAACGGCCAGATCGCCCGGTTGTGGTAGATCGGAACGCCCGGCTGCTGCGGCCAGATCACCGGACTGCCGGCTTCGAGCCCGGGATAGTTCGCCAGCGCGCGACGCGCCCGCGCTTCCGGCGCGATGCCGCTGTCGATCAGCAGCGAAAGACCGAGCAGGTCGTACGCTTCGAACGGCACCGGATGCGCCGCCGTGCCGATGTAGCTCATGTACAGGCCGCGGTCCTCGCGCCAGAAGCGGCGCTCGATCTGCGTGGCGAGCGCCCCGGCCTGCCGGGCGTAGTCGTCGGCCAGCGCGTCGCCGCGCTGGCGCGCCATGCGCTCGGCCAGGCGCAGCGCTTCGTGATGCAGCACGTTCGTCGACAGCGCGAACGACTGCGCGAGGAACGCGACGTCGTCCGCCGTCCAGCGCGGATACGACTGCTCGCGCCAGTCGAGGAACGAGGTTTCGCCGCGATACAGCCCCATGTCCGCGTCGAAAACGAACTGCCGATCCTGCGCGAGCGTGTCGGTCAGTGCGTGCCAGACCGCTTCGTCGAAGCGCGCCGCCTCGGCGTCGCTGGCGTCCGCATCGACCAGCCCGCGCGCCGCGAGGAACCACACCACGCGATCGCTGCTGATCGGCCAGCTGCCGCCGGAGCCGGTGTCCTGCACGACGTACGTGCCTTGCGGCGCGCCCGCGCGCAGGTCGGACAACTTGAAGCGCAGCGCGTTGCGCGTGCGTTCCGGGCGTAGCGTGGCGAGCGCGAGGTCGGCCGCGAAGGACAGGTCGCGCGTCCACACGTAGCGCCACTTCTCGCCGGTCTCGAAACACGAACACGGAATCGGCTTGCCGCGGTCGTAGGCGCTGTCGGAGATGGCCTCGACCTGCGCCTTCGCCAGCTCGGCCTGCGCGAGCGCGAACAGGCCATCGAACAGCGGGCTGGCCGTCTGGCTGCGCATCGGCTGCGGCGAGATGACGACCGCGGCGCCGCTGCCGGGCTGCAGGCGCCAACCGTCGCCGTCGGCTCGCATCCGCGCCGTTGCGCCGTTCCATTCGACCGAATCACGCCACGATCCGTCCTGCGCGGACGCAGGCCCCGCCTGCCCGGACCCGGCGGCGAGCGCGAGTGCGATGGCGAGCGCCATGCGTGGCGAGCGGCGCGTCGACGGCGCCGGGCGGGCTTGTTTCATGCAGCATCCCCAACTCGGTGGCCCATGGTAGTCGGCAGGGGCGATGGGGGTTCGGGTTGCATACGTATTCATGGCCGGCGGCGGTTCCCGGCAATGCGCGGCGGGGACGCACCGTGGAATAGTGCACCCCATCGCGCGCCCGGAGCGCGCGTCCGGTTGGCATGGACGACACGGCGGGCACGCGCTTGGACGGCGTCGGGGACGGAAGGCAGATGGCGGCAGGCAGCAACACGGACGAAACGAACTGGTGGCGCGGCGCGGTGATCTACCAGATCTACCCGCGCAGCTTCCTTGACACCAACGGCGACGGCGTCGGCGACCTGCCGGGCATCGAGGCGCGCCTGGATTACGTCGCCAGCCTCGGCGTGGACGCTATCTGGATCTCCCCGTTCTTCAAGTCGCCGATGGCCGACTTCGGCTACGACATCGCCGATTACCGCGACGTCGACCCGCTGTTCGGCACGCTGGACGATTTCGACCGCCTGCTCGCGAAGGCGCACTCGCTCGGCATCCGCGTGATGATCGACCAGGTGCTCAGCCACACCTCGATCGAGCACGCGTGGTTCAAGGAAAGCCGCGAAAGCCGCGACAACCCGAAGGCCGACTGGTACGTGTGGGCCGACGCGAAGCCCGACGGCACGCCGCCCAACAACTGGATGTCGCTGTTCGGCGGCGTCGCCTGGCAGTGGGAACCGCGCCGGCAGCAGTACTTCCTGCACAACTTCCTCGCCTCGCAGCCGGACCTGAACTTCCACAACCCGGCGGTGCAGCAGGCGACGCTGGACAACGTGAAGTTCTGGCTCGATCGCGGCGTCGACGGCCTGCGCCTGGACGCGATCAACTTCTGCTTCCACGACGCGCAGCTGCGCGACAACCCGGCAAAACCGCTGGAGCTGCGCACCGGTCGCGGCTTCAGTCCGGACAACCCGTATGCGTTCCAGTACCACTGGTACAACAACACGCAGCCGGAGAACATCCCCTTCCTAGAGCAGCTGCGCGGCCTGCTCGACCGGTATCCCGGCGCGACGACGCTCGGCGAGATCTCCTCGGAGGACTCGCTCGCCACGATGGCCGAGTACGTCAACGAACGCCGCCTGCACATGGGCTACAGCTTCGAACTGCTGACCGACGATTCCAGCGCGGCGTACATCCGCGGCACGGTCGAGAACCTCGAAGCGAAGATGCACGACGGCTGGCCGTGCTGGGCGATTTCCAACCACGACGTGCAGCGCGCGGTGACGCGCTGGAATGCCGGTGGCGCCTACGACGCGGACCTCGCGCGGCAGCTCGTCGCGCTGGTGTGCTCGCTGCGCGGCTCGGTGTGCCTGTACCAGGGCGAGGAGCTGGGGCTGACCGAAGCGGACGTGCCCTTCGAATGCCTGCAGGACCCGTACGGCATCACGTTCTGGCCGACCTTCAAGGGCCGCGACGGCTGCCGCACGCCGATGCCGTGGAACGACCAGGCCAACGGCGGCTTCAGCGTCGCGCGCCCGTGGCTCCCGGTGCCGGCCGAACACGGCGAACTGAGCGTCGCCACGCAGGATTCTCGCGGGGATTCCGTCCTGAACGGCGTGCGCCGCCTGCTGCACTGGCGCAAGTCGCATACGGCGCTGGTGGCGGGCGACATCGCGTTCCTCGATGCGGACGAACCGGTGCTGGCCTTCACGCGGCGCGATGCCGGCGAGTCGCTGCTCGTCGTCTTCAACCTGTCGGCCACCGCCCGGAAGTGGGACATACCAACGGCACTCGGGGCGGCGACGCCGCTCACGGACCATGGCCTGCGCGCCGGCGAACTGCAGGGGCGCACGCTGCACCTGCCGCCACGCGGCGTGTTCTACGCGCGGCTGGATTGACCCGCGTGCGGCGCGTGCGGCGCCATGACCACGAACGCACCGCGACGGGAGCGCGCAGGATGACAGCGAAAACGATGGCAAGCCGTATCCGGGTCGTTTGCGCGGCATGCGCGATGTTCGCCGCGAACGTGGCCTTCGCGATCGAACCGCTGACGCCCGTGCCGGTGCACGGCGACGTCGTCGTCGAGTCCTTCGCACTGGACGCCACGTCGTTCGCACCCAACGGCATGAAGACCACCGTCTACCTGCCGCCGGATTACGCCGACGGTAGCCGTCGCTACCCCGTGCTGTACCTCAACGACGGACAGGACCGCGAGGCGGTGCGGCTTCGCCAGACGCTGCAGGAGCTCATCGTTTCGGGCGGGATCCGCGCGCCGATCGTCGTCGCCATCGACATGCCGCCCGACCGCATGGGCGCCTATGGGTTGTCCAACCGCAAGGCCGGCACGAACCTCGTCGCCAGGACGGGCGCCGGCGGCATCGGCACGAACGCGCACGCGTACTCGGAATGGCTCGTGCATACGCTGGTTCCGGCGATCGACGCGCGCTACCGCACGCGCACGACGCCCGACGCGCGCGCGATCCTGGGCTGGTCGCTTGGCGGACTGAACGCGTTCAACCTCGGCTGGCAGTACCCGGAGGTGTTCGGCCGCGTGGGGGCGTTCTCTCCTTCGTTCTGGCCTGCCTCCGACACCACCGACGACGCCAGCATGCAGCGCACGCGCATGGCGCAGCGCATCGTGGATGCGAGCGAGCCGCGCAACGGCGCGCGCTGGTTCTTCGCGGTGGGCACGGCCGAGGAAGCGGCCGATCGCGACGGCGACGGCATCGACGACGCCGTGGACGACACGCGCGACATGCTCGAAGGCTGGAACCCCGACACCGGTGGCATGAAGGGCCTGAAGCAGCTCGGCTACAGCGTCAACGCCGATCACGCAGCCAGGCCCACGCGCGCCGATGCGTCGCTCTACCTGCTGCCCGGCGGGAAACATGAACAGGCGGCGTGGGCGCGGATGCTGCCGGTGTTCCTGCGCTGGGCGTACGCGGTGAACGCGCCGGCGCTGCAGGCGACCGGTCGCGTCGACAGCTACCAGGACGTGCCGTCCTCGCACGTGGCCGCGCGCAACGTCGACGTGTGGCTGCCGCCGTCGTACGCGACGCACCCGAAGCGCCGGTACCCGGTGCTGTACATGCACGACGGCCAGAACCTGTTCGATCCGTCGATGTCGTTCACCGGCATCGACTGGGACGTCGACGGCACGATGACCCGGCTGGTCGACGCGCGTCGCGTGCGCGAGGCCATCGTGGTCGCCATTTCGAACACGCCGCTGCGCGGCAACGAGTACATGCCCGCCGGGGCCGCGTCGGCCGAGCAGCGCCGCTACGTGCGCTCCGACGATTACCTGCGTTTCATCGTCGACGAACTCAAGCCCGCCATCGACGCGACGTATCGCACGAAACCGTCCCGCGAGGACACGCTGGTGATGGGCGCGAGCATGGGCGGCCTGATCTCCGCGTATGCGATGAGCGAGTACCCGGACGTGTTCGGCGCGGCCGCCGGGCTGTCGACGCACTGGCCCGCGAACGACGGCGCGGTCGTCGACTATCTGGCCACGCATCTTCCGCCGCGACGCACGCACCGCTTCTACTTCGACCACGGCACGGCGACGCTCGACGCATCGTATGCGCCGTACCAGCAGCGCATGGACGCCGTGCTGCGCGCGGCCGGCTGGCGCGAAGGCCGCGATTTCATCAGCCGCGCGTTCCCCGGCGCCGAGCACAACGAGCGCGCCTGGCGCGATCGCCTCGAGGTGCCGCTGCAGTTCCTGCTCGGCCGCTGATCCGTGCCGACCGCCCCGCCCGCCCACGTGCGCGGGCGCATTCCCGTGCGCCGGGAAAACGCTTGCATGCCGATTCATGCGCCGATGCGGGCGATGAATACGTATGCAAAGGAATTTGTGCAGGGATGGGCCGAACTACCATCGCCGCTACGTCCTGGGCGGTGCTTGCTTGCCGACTCGGGCGCGGGCTCCCGGCGAGCGCGGCATGCGCCGCGACGCACGCGGGCCGACACACAACGACTAGAACCCGATTTTTCCAGAATCGATTGAGTGGGAGGGGAGATGCAACTCAAGCGCAATCTGCTGAGCGTGGCGCTCGCGTCGGCAACGATGCTGCTCGCCGCCGGCGCGCAGGCACAGGTGGCCACGCAGGCACCGGAAGGCGAACCGTCGCGTACGGATGAAACCAGGACGCTCGATTCGGTCGTCGTCACCGGCATCCGCGCCGGCATCGAGACCTCGATCGACACGAAGAAGGAATCGACGTCCATCGTCGAGGCCGTATCGGCCGAAGACATCGGCAAGTTGCCGGACGTGAGCATCGCCGAATCCATCGCCCGCCTGCCCGGCCTGTCCGCGCAGCGCGTGGGCGGTCGCGCGCAGGTGATCAGCGTGCGCGGCCTGTCGCCGGACTTCGCCACCACGCTGCTCAACGGCCGCGAGATGGTCTCCACCGGCGACAACCGCAGCGTCGAGTTCGACCAGTACCCGGCCGAACTGATGAGCGGCGTGACCGTGTACAAGACGCCCGACGCGGGCCTCGTCGGCCAGGGCCTGTCGGGCACGATCGACATGCGCACCGTGCGCCCGCTCGATTACGACAAGCCGATCATCGCGGTGAGCGGCCGTTACCAGCGCAACTCGCTGGGCGATGCGGCCAACGCCGACGGCGACGGCAATCGCATCAACGCCAGCTACATCGGCCAGTTCATGGACCGCACGCTGGGCTTCTCCATCGGCTATTCGCATACCGAACTGCCGATCCAGGAAAACCAGGTTGGCCTGTATGAGCCGTGGAGCGCGACCACCGACGAGGATGGCGACCGCTTCCGCAACGGCGTGCCGGTGGGCACGTACTTCGCCGACGGCATCAAGGCGCTGCGCCGCACCGGCGAGATCGAACGCGACGCGGTGATGGCGACGTTGCAGTACCGTCCGTCGAACGACTGGACCAGCACGCTCGACCTGTTCCACACGAAGGCCGACCAGGAAGACACGGCGAACCAGTTCGAAGTGAACCTGTCCGGCTACAACGGCGGCGGCGAGAACGATCCGCGCGTGCTGATCGTCAATCCGCAGGTCAACTCGAACGGCTCCTTCACCGGCGGCACCGCGCTGAACGTCTATCCGCTGGTGCGCGGCATGTACCGCAAGCGCGAGGACAAGATCGATGCGTTCGGCTGGGCGAACGACTTCAACGTCGGCCTGGCGCGCGTGAAAGCCGACATCGGCTGGTCGCGTGCCGAACGCGAGGAACTGCTGCTGGAGAACAACACGCAGCAGGTCCCGCGTTTGCAGCTGGACGACCTGAACCTCGCGTACAACAGCGACGGCTTCTCGTGGCTCGTGCCGGGTCGCGATTACTCCAATCCGGAAACGCTGTTCCTCACCAACACGATCTACGGTTCCGGTTACGGCAAGGTGCCGCGCATCGAGGACGAGCTGAAGACCTACACGCTTGCCGCATCGATCCCGGCACCGCAGTTCGCCAGCGGTTTCCTGTCCGACATCGACGTCGGCCTGAACTATGCCGATCGCGAGAAGCAGAAGACGCAGCCGGAAGGCAACATCAACCTGGGCGCGCAGGGCGACACCGCGATCGGCCGCGATCTGCAGTACGGCCCGGTGAACCTGGGCTTCGCCGGCATGGGCTACATCCCGTCGTGGAATGTGCCGGCCGCGGTCGCCCGCTACATGAGCTTCGAACCGGTGGACAACCTGTCGTACCTGATCCCGAAGGCATGGACGGTCGACGAAAAGCTCACCACCGGCTACATCAAGGGCAACATCGACACCGAGTGGGGCTCGGTCGGCGTGCGCGGCAACGTCGGCGTGCAGATCCAGCATACGGACCAGTCCTCGCGCGCGAACTTTTGGGATTCCACGCAGCCGCCCGGCAGCGAAGTGCAGCCGTACGAGAACGGCAAGACCTACACCGACTACCTGCCGAGCCTGAACCTCGCGTTCCTGTTCCCGCACGACCAGACGCTGCGCATGGCGCTGGCCCGCCAGGTGGCGCGTCCGCGCGTGGACCAGCTGCGCGCCTCGCTGGAATTCGGCGTCGATACGAGCACCGGTCGCCCGGGCGCGAGCGGCGGCAACCCGGAACTGGATCCGTGGCGCGCCAACGCGTTCGACATCTCGTACGAGAAGTACTTCGGCACCAAGGCCTACGTGGCCGCGGCGTACTTCTACAAGGACCTGCGCAGCTACATCTACACGCAGACCAACGACAGCTACGACTTCTCGGCGTTCGTCGCCGATTACGTGCCGGGCCCGAACGAGCCGCCGACGCAGACCATCGGCAACTTCACCGCGCCGTACAACGGCAAGGGCGGCAAGCTGCAGGGCATCGAGCTGAGCGCGTCGCTGCCGCTGGACATGCTGTGGGCGCCGCTGGAAGGCTTCGGCATCGTCGCCAGCGCGAGCTTCAACGACAGCGACATCGAGATCCTCGATCCGGAAAGCGCGAACAGCGTGGGCAGCGATCCGATCAGCCTGCCGGGCCTGTCGGACGAGGTGTACAACTTCACCGCGTACTACGAGCGGGCCGGCTTCGAAGCCCGCGTGAGCCAGCGCAAGCGTTCGGACTTCATCGGCGAGATCGGCAACTTCGACGGCAACCGCACGCTGCGCTACGTGGTGGGCGAGGACCAGCTGGACGCGCAGATCAGCTACACCTTCGGCGATGCCAGCTCGCTGGCCGGCCTGACGCTGCTGTTCGAAGCCAGCAACCTCACCAACTCGCCGTACCAGACCTACGCCGGTACGAAGGACCGCCCGCTGGAGTACATCGAGTGGGGCCGCACCTACCTGGTCGGCGTGAACTACAAGTTCTGACCGCCCTCCCGCGGCGATCGCGAACCCCCGCCGGTGCATCGGCGGGGGTTTGTTTTTTGGGGATTCGGGATTCGGGATTCGGGATTCGGGATTCGGGATTCGGGATTCGGGATTCGGGATTCGGGATTCGGGATTCGGGATCAGGAGTGTGTCCGAAGCCGTCATCCCGGCGAAGGCCGGGACCCAGACCCGCGGCCTTCGGGCACGACCTTTTTTGTTGAACCACGTCACCGTCATTCCAGCGGAAGCTGGAATCCATCCTGCTTCCATGTCCGAGCCCGAAGCAGCAGCGCAGCGCTGTGCGGGGGCGTTCGTTCGCCGTTGGCCCTTCGTTGCGCCTCACCACACCCCTCTCCCGATGCGAGGGGGCTAATGCGCATGCGCAGTCATTCCAGCTGGCACCCGATTTGCTCTTGCTCTTGCTCGTGACCTAGCTCTAGCTCTAGCTGTTGCTGTTGCTGTTGCTGTTGCTGTTGCTGCGAACAGCCTATCCGTCACTAGCCCCGAAGGGCGCCGCACAGGATGCGCGGCGGTGAGCGCTGAGCCTTGGCTGGTGAATCGCGAACGCGCTGTCCGGTCGCAGGATTGATTTTGTCGGGGGAACAGCCCCTTCTTTGGTTACTTTTGACCGAAGGGAATCCAGTCGGACTTTGGGCAAGCAAAGAAAAGTGACCCGAGCGCCGCAGGCGATCGGAAGCTCGGATTGTGATTCTTCTTTCAGCTCTTAACCGTTGCGGGGAAAGCATGGAAAGTCCGCGGATAGTGCGACCATTCGGCGGCCCAGAAGCGGCCCGCCTTCGCGGGAACGACGAGCAAGAACGACAGCAGCGGCCAGATCAAGATCGATTCCAGCCTTCGCTGGAATGACGGGGGAGATGGCTCACCGTGATCGGAGTGCCCGAACGTTACGGGCTTGGGTCCCGGCCTTCGCCGGATGACGGCGAAGGTGCTTCCAAGCGAAACGCACCGACCGCCAGCGTCCGCGCTGGATCGCTAGATGGACAGCCCCAGCCAACCCGCCACGACCGCCCGCGCCTCGTCCACGCCCTGCTTCGACTCGCCGGAGAACGCCTGCACGCTCACCGTGTCGCCGAAGGCGCTGAACAGCTCGCGCTTGACCGCCATCAGCGCCTGCGACTGCTGCCCGCGCCCGAGCTTGTCGGCCTTCGTCAGCAGCGCATGCGCCGGCAGGCCGCGCTCGACCGCGTAGCCGAGCATCTGGCGGTCGTAATCCTTCAGCGGGTGACGGATGTCCATCACCACGACCAGGCCCTTGAGCGCCTCGCGCGTGCGGAAGTACTGGTCGATGAAGGCCTGCCAGTGCGCCTGCAGGTCCTGCGGCACCTTCGCGTAGCCGTAGCCGGGCAGGTCGACGAGGTACCGCGGCGGCGCCATTTCCGGCGGGGTCATGTCGAAGAACACCAGCTGCTGCGTGCGGCCGGGCGTCTTGGAGACGCGGGCGAGCGCGTTCTGCTGGCACAGGGCGTTGAGTGCGCTGGACTTGCCCGCATTGGAGCGGCCGGCGAAGGCGACCTCGAAGGCGCCATCGGGCGGAAGCTGCTTGTGCGTGTGCGCCGACAGCAGGTAGCGGGCGCGGACGAAGGGATTGGCCATGGCATAAGGATCGCACGGGCACGCGCGAAACCCCGCCGCCGACGCGCACGGGCTTCGCAAACGCGCCCACGATCGCCTCGAATCGGGGACTGCGGCCGCTTCGGGCACGGCGCGCGCGTTGACCGCTCCAGAACGCCCGACGATAATTCCGCGGTTCCGGCGTCCGCCCGGCGGTTCGCCTCATCTGCGTTTCGGAGCCCAGCTACATGAGCCAAGCCCGCCTCCTCGGCATTGTCGGCGTCGTCGCACTCGCGGCCGCCGCCGTTGCCTATGCCCAGACCACCGTCACCCCGGTCCCGAACAACGCGCCGGTCGAACAGGCGCCGCTGAACACCGCGCCGGAAAAGACGGTGTGGGGCGATGCGAAGGCCGGTGCGACCAAGGCGGGCACCTGCGCCGCGTGCCACGGCCTGGACGGCAACCCGAGCGACCCGCAGTACCCGCGCCTGGCCGGCCAGAGCGAGCGCTACATCGCGCACCAGATCCACCTGTTCAAGACCGGCGAGCGCAACACCGGCATGGCCGCGGTGATGAAGCCGTTCGCCGATGCGCTTTCGGCGCAGGACGCGCGCGACATCGGCGCGTACTTCGCCACGCAGAAGGCGGGCGCGGGCGTCGCCGACGACACCGCCATCGCCACCGGCCCGAACGCCGGCAAGAAGTACTTCGAGATCGGCCAGCAGCTGTTCCGCTCGGGCGACCAGGCGCGCGGCATTCCGGCGTGCATGGCGTGCCACGGCCCGGACGGCGCGGGCAACCCCGGCCCGGCCTACCCGCACATCGCCGGCCAGCAGGCGCCGTACACGCAACGTCGCCTGGAGGAATACCGCGCCGGCACCACCGCGCAGCGCGACGCGCACCTGTTCAACATCATGGCCGCCGTCGCCAAGCAGCTGACCGACGAGGAAATCGGCTCGCTGTCGAGCTACCTGCAGGGCCTGCACCCGAGCCGCGACGATGCCGCGGTCGCCAACGCGCCGGCCGCTGCGGCGGCGCCGGCCGCTCCGGCAGCACCGGCTCCGGCGCCCGCCGCGACGCCCGCGGCCACGCCGGCCGAGCCGACCACCGGTTCCTGATCCCGTGAACTTCCGCCGGTGACCACGGTCCGAGGCGGAACCATCGAGATGCCTGTCGCGCCGGCCGTGCCCCCACGGTCGGCGCTTTGGTTTCCGGCCCACCCTTTTCGAGAACGCCGATGACACGCCGCCCGCTGCTCCGTTCCCTGCTTCTGTTCGCGCTGCTGCCCCTCGCGGCCGCCGCAGCCACGCCCGAGCCGGCGCCGGTGGAAGGCACCGACTACGAGGTGATCGAAGGCGGCGCGCCGTTCGCGCCGGTGAAGGGGAAGGTCGAGGTCGTGGAGGTGTTCGGCTACACCTGCATCCACTGCGCGCACTTCCAGCCGAAGGTGTCGGCGTGGGCGAAGAAGAACGCCAAGGCCGTCAATTTCATCCCGGTCGCCGCGCCGTTCGGCGGTTCGTGGCAGCCGTACGCGAAGGCCTACTACGCCGCGCAGGTGCTGGGCGTGGCGGAGAAGACCCACGACGCGATGTTCCTCGCGCTGCACACCGACGGCGCGCTGCCGCTGCGCAACGCCACGGCGGGCGAGATCGCGCCGTTCTATGCGCGCTACGGCGTGGATCCGGCGGCGTTCCAGGCCGCCTACGACGGCGCCGACGTCGCCGCGCGCGTGGCGAAGGCCGAGCAGTTCATCCGCCGCAGCGGCGTGGAAGGCACGCCGATGCTGGTGATCAACGGCCGTTACCGCGTGACCGGTCACGATGCCGACGACGTGCTGCGCATCGCCGATCAGCTCGTCGCGCGTGAACGCGACGGCAAAACGCGCTGAGTCGAGTGTCGCCGGCCCGGCGTGGCCGGTATTCTTGGCGGTGTCCCGCCGCTCGGCCGACGCCGCCCGGCCCCCGCTTCCCGACCTTTGCGGAGATTGTCTGCATGAATTCGCGTCTGCCCCGTCTCGCCGTGGTCCTGACCGGACTGCTGGTCCTGTCCGCCTGCTCGAAGCAGGCTCCGGCCCCGGCCGAGACCGCCGCCCCCGCCGCTCCGACGGCGCCTGCCGCGCCGGCCGAAACCGCACCGGCACCGGCCGCTCCCGCCGCTCCGACGGAGGCCGCCGCCGCTCCGACGCCGGCACCCGCCGCGGCCGCCACGCCGCCGCAGGGCCCAGCCCCGGTGGCGGGCACGGATTACGTCGAGATCGCCGGCGGCCAGCCGTACGAGCCCACCGGCGGCAAGATCGAAGTGGTCGAAGTCTTCGGCTACACCTGCCCGCACTGCGCGCACTTCGAGCCGCTCGTGGAAGCCTGGAAGGCCAAGCAGCCGGCCGACGTGAAGTTCGTGGCCCTCGCCGCGCCGTTCGGCGGTTACTGGGAGCCGTATGCGCGCGCGTACTACACCGCGCAGACGATGGGCGTGCTCGACAAGACGCACCAGGCGGTCTTCAACGCGATCCACGTCGACCGCACCCTGCCCGTGCAGCCGCTGCCGACCAACGACCAGATCGGCGCCTTCTACGCCAAGTACGGCGTCGACGGAAAGCAGTTCGCCAGCACGATGTCGAGCTTCGCCATCGAAGGCAAGATGAAGCGCGCCGGCCAGTTCATCGCGCGCAGCGGCGTGGACTCCACGCCGACGATGGTGGTCAACGGCAAGTACAAGGTCACCGGCAAGGGCTTCGAGGACACGCTGCGCATCGCCGATCACCTGATCGCGCAGGAACGCGCGGCCAAGGCCGGCGGCACCGGCCAGTAAGCGAACGCACGACCGGATGGACACCCGCCGGCTCCGCCTGCTCAGCGCGAACATCCAGGCGGGGTCCAGCACGCGCGGCTATCACGATTACGTCGCGCGCAGCTGGTCCCACGTCCTGCCGGCGGGGAACAAGCGCGGCAGCCTGGACGCGATCGCGCAACTGGCCGGCGAGCACGACATCGTCGGCCTCAACGAAAGCGATCCGGGCAGCCTGCGTTCGGGTTTCACCAACCAGACGCATTACCTCGCCCAGCGCGCGGGCTTCGATTACTGGAGCCACCAGCCGAACCGCCGCGTCGGCGGCGTCGCCTCCAGTGCGAACGGCCTGCTGAGCCGGCTCGAACCGAGGGAAGTCATCGACCACGCCCTGCCCGGCCGCATCGCCGGGCGCGGCGTGCTGCTCGCGCGCTACGGCGATGGCGACAAGGGCCTGCTGGTGGCCGTCGCGCACCTGTCGCTCGGCGCGAGCTCGCGTGCCGCGCAGCTGGGCTTCATCGCCGAACTGCTGCACGACCACCCCAACGCCGTGCTGATGGGCGACTTCAACTGCTCCATCGACGTGCCGGAGATGCGCGCGCTGTTCCGCAACACGCGTCTGCAACCGCCGGAAGGCGAGGTGCGCACCTTCCCGAGCTGGCGTCCGCAGCGCGCGATCGACCACATCCTCGTGGGCGACGGACTCAAGACGTCCAACGCGCGCGCGCGACCTGCGGCCGCATCGGACCACCTCGCGCTGTCTCTCGACCTGCACGTGCCCGACTCGGCGCTGCGCTGAGGTCTTTCATTCACGACCGCCACCCAAGGCGGCATGCGCGCGTAGCCCGGGTAAGCGAAGCGGACCTGGGGTTACGGCAACTTCGGTGAATCTTCCTTGCTTCGCGCGGGCGTGGGCGGCGAGCGAGTTCGAAGGAAATGGATTCCAGCTTTCGCTGGAATGACGGCGTTTGGCTTGCCGGTTACGGAGGGCCCCGATGGTTACGGGTCCCGATCCCGGCTTTTTGCCGCGATGACGGCGACGTTGCGCTCCGCCACGCGAATGCGCTTTCGCCACAGCGGGACACGCAGCCAAACAAAAACGGCCGATGGCGAACCATCGGCCGTTTCGTCGCGATGCGCGTGGGTCAGTCGATCAGAAGCGGTAGTCCGCGCTGACGTACCAGAACGCGCCCGGCAGGTCGTACGTACCCGCGTCGTAACCGTTGAGCGAGCAGGTCAGGCACACCGGCGGTTCCTTGCCGAAGACGTTGTTCACGCCGACGGTGAGCTTGAGCTTGTCGACCATCGCGTTGGTCCAGTTGAACTGCAGGTCGTGATAGGTGGTGGAACCGAGCGTGTTGGTTTCCACGCCGCCCTGGCAGCCCGGTGCTTCGGCCACCGGCACGTTCGAGCACAGTTCGTCCACCGAGGCGATGTAGCGGATCGTCCAGCCGACGTTGTAGTCGCCCATCGTCCAGCCGGTCTGCACGTTGGTCTGCCATTCCGGAATCGCGCTGTCGTTCACCTCGACGCCCACTTCGCGCTGCGAACGGTTGCCGTCGACGTCGATCGCCTCGTAGTCGTTGACGAACGTCGACTGCAGCGACGCACTCAGGCGGCCCCAGCTGAAGTCGGTCGTCGACCAGTTGACCTTGAAGTCGACCCCGTCGGTCTTGATGCGGCCGAGGTTGTCGAGGAAGTTCTCCGGCGGATTGAGGTTGCCGCCGGCGCCGCGCGTGAACGGCGTGCAGTTGACCGACCCGACGCCGCCTTCGCGCAGGCAGGTCTCCAGCAGTGCCTGGATGTCGCGCGCCTGGATCGCGTCGTCGATCTTGTGGTGGTAGTAGCTGACCTCGAAGTCCAGCCGCTGCGACCAGTCCATCCCGCTCGCCCAGCCCGGCGCGTACACGACGCCGAAGGTGTAGCTGTCGGACTCTTCCGGCTGCAGGTCCGGATTGCCACCGGTGAAAGTGGTGATCTGCGTGTTGGCCTGTTCGAAGTTCGGCGGCGCGCCCTGCGCCGCGCAGCCCGCCGCGAAGGAGGGATCGGCCGGGCCCGGGCTGCCGGTGGAGCCGCAAGGATCGACCAGCGTCGCGCCGAACTGCGTCAGCCCGTACAGCTCGCCGAGGTTCGGCGCGCGGAAGCCCTGCGAGTAGGTGCCGCGGACCACCAGGTCCTCGATCGGCTGCCAGCGGAAGCCCGCCTTGCCGGTGGTCGTGCTGCCGAACGTCGAGTAGTCGGAATAGCGGATGGCGGCGCTCAGGTCCAGGGTCGACAGCACCGGGAAGCTGAACTCCGCGTAGACCTCGTCCACGTCGTACGACGCCGACACCGGTGCGGCGAAGGAGTCCTGCGATTCGCCGCTCTGGCGCAGCGGATCGGGGTTGAAGTCGCCGCGGTAACGGCGGTGTTCGACGCCGGCCGCGAAGCCCGCGGTGCGATCGCCGATGTCGAACATGTCGCCGGTGATGTTCGCCGAGTACAGGTCGAGCTTCTGCTGCGAGGAGTCGATCTGGCGCGTGCGGATGTAGTCGATCATCTCCTGCGTCATCGGACGGCCCTGGCCGCCGAACAGGTCCAGCGGCACGCAGCCGGCCACCTGCGCACACACGGCCGGGTCGCCGAGCGCGAGCTTGAGCTTGGCGACGTTGTAGCCGTTGAGGAATTCCTGCGTGGCCTTGTTGTCGGCGTAGGCGTAGTTGAAATCCCAGCCGAAGCTGCGGTCGCCGACGGTGAACGTGCCGTCCAGCCCGGTGTTGAAATACACCGTGTCGACGTCCTGGTTGAAGATGCGCGGCCCGACTTCGACCGGGCGACGCGTCGCGACCAGGAAGTTGGAGTTCGCATCCAGCGTGTAGCCGAACGGGTTGTACGGATTGTCCGCGTGGATGCTGATGGTGTCGGCGATGCCGCCCGTGCCCGCGCCGGGACCGACGAAGATCGGCTCGGGCGCCGCCTGGTTGGTCGAGGTGCGGTTGTTGTACAGGCCCTTGACGTGCAGGCGGACGTTCTCGGTGACGTCGTAGTAGACGCTGGCGAAGATCGACTTGCGCTTCTGCGGCGTCAGCAACAGGTTGTACGGCGCGAAGTTGAAGCGGTCGCTGCCGTCGAACGAGTTGTACGTGCCGCCGTTCGGATCGTTCGGATCGAACACCGGCGTGGTCGTGCCGTTGTTGAGCGTGATGTCGTACCAGTTCTCGGTATCGGCATCGCAACCGCCGACGCCGGTGGGCGGACGCGTCGGGTCGCAGAAGAAGAAGCGTCCCTGCGGGATGCCCGAGCTGCCGCCGCGCACGCCGGTACCGGGCGTCGGAAAGGCCGACTGCTCCCACGAACCGGAACTGATCTCGTCCTGCTCGAAATAGCTCGCGGTGAACACCGCCGACCAGCGGTCGCCGCTGCCGCCGAGGGTCAGGCTCGCTTCGGTGGTGTCGCCGCCGTCCTCGTATTCGCCGTAGTAGGCGTGGACTTCGGCGCCGTCGAAATTGCGGCGCGTGATGATGTTGATCACGCCGGCGATGGCGTCGGAGCCGTAGATCGCCGAGGCGCCGTCTTCCAGCACCTCGACGCGCTCGACGATGGCCAGCGGGATGGTGTTGAGGTCGGCGCTGCCGCTCACGCCCGAGGCGGACGACTCATTGACCCAGCGGACGCCGTCGACCAGCACCAGCGTGCGCTGCGAGCCGAGGTTGCGCAGGTCCACCTGCGCCGAACCCGCGCCGATGCCGCCGCCGTCGGGCGGATAGCCGAAGTTGCCGGAGGAGTTGAACTTCGCGTTCAGCGCCTTGCCGCTGGAGGTCATCTGCTGCAGCAGGTCGCCCACGGTCTGCAGGCCGGTCTGGTCGATCCGGGCCCGATCGAGCACGAATACGGGCTGGGCGGTGACGGCGTTGGTCTGCTTGATGCGCGAACCCGTCACCGTGACGGTGTCGAGCGTGGTCGCCGAACCCTGCGGGGCTGGCGGCGCGTCCTGCGCGGCGGCGAGGCCGGGCAGGGTCAACAACAAGGACAGCTGGATCGCTTTGGTCAGCGACTGGCGACGCATGGCTCTCATTGCTCTCTCCCTCGAATGGATGAACAGCAGCTCGGCCGCCTCCCCTGCCCGGGCGGCACCCCCAAGGTTGTAAACAATTCGTGAATCCGCCACAAGCGGCAAAGAGTTTGCCAACCATCGGCACAGCGGGATCAGCGACCGCCGTGCTGGCTCTCACGGGCCGGCATGCACCGGCCGGGTCGGAGCGCCGACCGCCGGCCAGCGCTCGCGCAGCCGGCCGGTTTCATACGCGAAGTGGCCCTTCCCCGGGGCGCTCGCGCTCTACTGGTAGAACATCGTGAAGGTCGCCACGGCGTTCACGTCCCCGCCCCGCACGGGCATCGCGGTCGCGTAGTACGCGGCGCTCAACGGAATGGACACGCTCTGCGCGGAGCCACCCGTCGTGGTGGCGTAGGACAGCTTCGTTCCGAGCGGCACCGGCGTTCCGTTGCGCCGTACCTGCACGCCGACGCCGGTGGCCTGTCCGGCACCGGCGGTGGTCGCCAGCACGCCGTTGGTCGGTGCGATGCCCGCCGCGGCGGTGCCGTCGATCTGGTAGGACACCGCGACGTTCGTGTCGCAGGTCAGGTCGATGGTGAAGTCTTTGGTCGCAGGGGTGGAACCGACCGTGGCGAAGTCCGACGCGGCGACCGGCGGCAGGTTCACGGCGATGTCCTTGTTGGTCACGCTGCACCCGACGCTGACGATGTTCACGCTGGTGCGGTTGAACGTCACGCGGTTGGCCAGCGCGCCGCCGTACAACACCGTGGCCGTCGGACTGGGGGTGTTCATCTGTCCCGAGCCCAGCGGCCCGGTCACGATGTACTGGACGCGGAACAGGCCCCACGGGACGAAGCGCGCATTGCCGCTGAGGTTCTGCGTGAAACGCGGCCACCGCATCACCATGCCGCTACCGGGAGGGCTGGTGTTCTCGTAGAGGATCTTGATGCCCAGGCCGGGAACGCCGGTCTGATAGACGTCGCTCATGCCGGGCACCAGGGTCATCGTGGAGGCGTAGCCCATGTTCCACGTGTACGAGCCGGAGCAGAAAACATCCGCACGCGTCCCGTCGCTCACCCAGCCCGAGTCGTACAGGACCGTGCCGACGGTCACGTCGCGCTTGGCGCTCAGGGACGAAGGAAGATTCAGATAACTGTTGGTGGAGCGGGAGGTCGAACACGCGGCCATCGCCACGTCCGCGTGCGCCATCCATGCCAGTCCGGCGCCGAGCGCCAGTTTCACAAGCTGCTTGTTGGTCATTGCCTTTCGCTCATCGTTTGCCGATGCCGGATCTCCGGCCGGCCGCTCACTGGAGGGGTTCGACCGTCGTTGTGGCGCGTGCGTCCGCCGAAGCGGTCTGCCGCTCGCCGGATGCGGCTTCGCGTGCGGGCGTGCACACGGCGTCGATCACCGCGAGCCCCGAGCGCCCGGTTCGCGGACGGCCCATCGCAGGGTCGACCAGACAAACCTCCGCATTGGCGCCCCAGGTCACGCGCATCGGACCGCGCCGCTCGGCGGTGCGTCGCACGAACACCTGTCCGCCCTGGCCGACGATGCCCAGATCGGTACCGTCCGCTTCGTCGACGCGCGCGCCGAACGGAACGAACTCGCCGTTCTCCAGCCGCGCATGGATCAGCGTGGCCTGGCCCACCGTCGCGACGAACTTCAACGGCACCACCGCGCCGGCGCGCGGCACGGTCTGCATGCGCGAGGAGGCGAGCTCGACATCCGCCGACAATCCCTTTGGATCGAGCACGACTTCGTTGATGCGGTACGGCGTGAGATTGCCCGCAATGGCGTATCCGCGCCGGTCGACGCGCGTCACGCCATCGCTGCCGAGCCGCGCGCCGCGTGCGCCCTCGGCCTGGATGACGCCGATGGTGTCGCCCAGTTGCGGCGCCAGCGTGATGCCGCCCGCATGCACGACCACGCCGCCGCTCGCCGAAAGCGAGGACTGCCGGCTTTCCTCGTTCTTGGAGTACGAAGCGCCCAGCGCCGCGAACGCCGCTCGCCATCCCGCATTGACGCCGACGGTGTCTTCGCCGCGTTCGTTGAAGTTGCCGTTGACGCCGTAGTTGAACTGACGATACCGGCCGGCCGATCCGCTGACGCCGGCCTGCACGGAGTTGCCGTCGTAGGCGTGGTTCGCGGCCACCGTGAGCTGCGGCGGCGTGCTGCGGAAGCTCGGGCTTCCCAGCGGCACGGTGATGCTGAGGTTGGCCTGGTTGTCGTAACCGCGGCCCGCCACGCGGCTTCGGCTCGCGTTGACGCCGAGCGATACGTTGCGCAATTGCCGGTTCCATCCGACCTGGTAGCTGGACTCCATGGGCAGCGTGTCGTTCCAGTAATCGTTGCGCGTGCCGCTGACGAAGAGCGACCCCGCCCGTTCGCCAAGACGCTGGCTCACCGTCAGCTGGAAGCGGCTGCGCTGGCGTCCCGCGCCTTCGCTCACGCCGCCGCGCAACTCGCCGTGCCGCACGGCGTCGTCGAGTCGCACGGCGTCGTCCAGCGAAAGGTAGCCGCGACTGGAGTAGCGGTACGCCGCCAGCGCGAAGTCGGTGTTCGTCTGCGGAATGCTCTTGCTGTAGGTCAGGCGCGCGCTGTAGCCGGACGAGTCCTCGTCGGGCACCGAGAACTTCGTCTTCGCGCCGGTGACGTCGAGCGAGACCGCGCCCACCGGCGTGTTGAACGCCGCGCCGATCATCGCGCTGCGATACAGGTCGCCGTCGCTGGCCTGCACGCCCGCGTACGCCGTCAGCAGATTGTTCAGCCCGCGCTGGAACGTGCCTTCCAGGAAGTACGGCGCTCGCGCATGCAGCGTGTCGTCGCGCACCTGGCCCGCCACCGCCGAGTAGCGCCACACGCCCGGACGCAGCAACTGCGGCACCGCTGCATACGGCACGGAGAACGTGCGCTCGACGCCGTCGGCTTCGATCACGGTGACCTGCAAGTCACCGCCGTAGCCCGTCGCGTAGAGGTCGTCGATCTGGAACGCACCCGGCGCGACATTGGTTTCGTAGATCACGAAGCCGGCCTGGCGGATCACGACCCTTGCGTTGGTCTGCGCCACGCCGCGCACCGTCGGCGCGTAGCCGCGCAGCGAGTCGGGTCGCATGCGGTCGTCGGTAGCGAGTTTGATGCCGCGAAAGGCCGTCGAATCGAACAACTCGCCGGAGGTGAACGTATCGCCGACGGTGAACTGCGATTGCAGCGCGGATACGTCGTGTTCGGCGTAGGTGCGGATGTTCTGGAAATCCGATCCGACATCGCGTTCCCAGCGATAGCCCGACTGGTTGCGCAGACGCCAGCCGCCGATGTTCAGCCCCATCGTGAGGCCGGCGTACGCGCCGGTCGTGCGATCGCCGTCCTCGTACTGGAGCTGGTTGGCGCTGAGGTTGTAGCCCAGCGTGAAGGCGTTGACGCCCTGCTCCCAAAGCGCCGGATCGACGTGGCCGCGTGCGTTGCGCATCATCGCGATCTGCGGGACCGACACGTCCAGGCGCAGCTGGTTGACGTCGAAATGCACGCGCGCGTCCGCGATCGCGTGCTCCACGTCGATGCAGGGCTGGGACAGATCCACGCCCGCAGCGGACAGGCGCGCCGTATCGATCCCGAGCACCGCCAGCGTCTGCGGCGGCAGGCACGCACGCACCTGGCGGTCGGCGTCCTCGCGAAACTCCACGCTTTGGCGCGTGACGCGCTGCCCGTTGGCGTGGATATCGACGAGGTACTCGCCCGGGATGACGGCGTTGGCGCGTTCGAATCGCGACAGGTCGGCCGTGCTCGCGGTTTCGCCCAGCAGTTGCGGGCTGAATTCCACCGCGTCGGGCGCGGGGTCCGGAGCAGGCTCCGGCGCCGGCTCGGGCGAGGGTTCCGGAAGGGGCGACGCGCTCGCGCCCAGGGGCATCTGCCCCAATGCGGCCAGTACGAACACCGCGAGTCGCTTCCGCCTGAGGCCGCTTGCCGCCGGTGCGAAGCCGCATGAATCAAATGAATGCATGTCTGGATCTCGGGTTGCTGACGATCCCGCGGCCCGCTGGCGCGCCGATGCGCGCGCCCGCTTCCCTCGTGCGCGTCAGGAACTTCGTAACGGGAACGCCGGAACGATCGGAACGTCGTCCGGCACGCGGTCAATCCGAGTACGGCGCGCGACTCTCGACGAATCCGCCGTAGTCGTTGATGGCCGTGAGCAGCACCGTGCCGGGGCCCGCGCCCGGTTGGCCTTGCACCGGGAACGTCGCGCGTCCCATCGCCGGGCACATGCCGCCCTTGGGCATCGTCTCGCGTGCCGCGCGCTCCGGGCGCACTTCGGCGAACGACACGTTGTACGCCGTGGGGTTCGTGCACTCGAGCGTCGCGGCCGCACCTGCATGCACGAGCCGCCACGTCAGCTGACCGATCGAATCCATCGGCGCGCCGCGAAGCCCTTCGGGTCGATAGAAGATCTTGATGCGCGTGCGCACCGCGAACTGAAGGAAGTTGTCGCTTCCGCCCTGCCCCTTGGGACGCGGCGGAACTTCCAGCACGTTGAGCCAGTACACCGACTCGCGATCCTGCGGGACATCGGCGCCGGTGAACATCAGGCGCAGCGCCTGTCCCTTTCCGGGCTCGAGCCGCGACATCGGCGGCGTCACCAGGAAGGGCGCCGTGCTGGTCGCAGCGGTTTCGGTGACATCCCCACCGTCGGTCCACACCTGCAGCAGGCGCGGTCCACGGCCGTAGTTTTCGACCTGCACGGTCACTTCCGGCTCGTCCGCCGGATAGATCACGCGGGTTCCACTGATCTGGATATCGGCGTGGGCCGGGGCCAGGACGGCGGCGGCCATCCAGGCGCATGCGCAGCCCACTCGTGCGAGCAGTCTCATGTGCGGTTCCTGATGCTTCCCCAGGACGGCAGGGCCGCGAGGGCCCCGCCGTGCGTCGCGCTGACTCAGTTGTAGACGACCGAGTAGTTGACGTAGGTGTTCACGTCGCCCGCACCGGCAGCGCCGGTCGCGTAGTACTGCGCGGTGTACTGCAGCGTCGCGGTGTTGTCGGCGATGGTTTCCTCCGAGCCGTCGACGCCGGTGTTGTCCGACAGGTCGATCGGCGCGTTGGCCTTGTTCAACAGGCCGACGAGCACGTTGGTCGCGCCCGCGGAGGCGGTGTTCTTCAGGCGGCCGCCGTTGGCGGCGTCGACCGTCGGCGTGCTCGTCTCGAACCACAACTTGGCGATCTTGCCGTCTTTGCAACCGGACTGGCCGCTGCCGCCCACGATCACGCTGAACGGCGTATCGCCCGCGGTCTGACCCGCGGCAGCCAGCGCCGTGGTGGAAACGCTCGGCAGCGTGACGGTGAAGTTGCTGGTCCCGCCGTTCGTGTTGTCGCCGCCCTTGATGGTGCAGGTGACGTCGGAGATCGTGCCGGTGAAGGTGATCTTGCCGTCCGCAGCGGCGGCGGAGAGGGAAGTGAAGCCCAGGGCCGAGAACAGCGCGGCGCAAATCAAGGTCTTGCTCATACGTCCATTTGTCCCGTGATGATGAGATTCGCCGCTGGGTGGCGATGCTCGAACCGCTTCCGTTTCAGCCGCCCCCCAGCGACGGGGGACATGCTCGGCGCCGCTGCGCTAACCGGGAATCAGATGAATCTGGCGAAAATGCAACTTCCGCGACGTCCAGTGCCAACCCGAAGCTGCACTCGCAACGCCGCATCGATTGCCACCTGCCCGCGCTCGAGTAACACCTTCGCCACAGGCACGTGCCGCACCGTTCGCGCCGTCGCGCGTCACGCGTGCATCCTCGATGCGAGTTGTTCGCGTGCGGACGTAGCCACCAAATCGCCGCGCGGTACGCCTGGCCAACCCGGCGAGTCGGGCGCCGTTTGCGCGCGGTTGGAGAAATGCTCTAGCCGCTCGCGCGCGGCGGCTGCGCCGTCCATCGCCGCGGGCGCGTGAACGGTGGTCTTTGACCGCGTTTTCACGCCCTCTTGACATCTCAGGCGCGAGTAAAGGGGAGATTCAGACCCGTCTGATGGCCGCACTTTGGGGTGCGGCCTAGTCTGCGGTGAAAGCACGCTCTTTCACGACGAGACCCGCATGAGTTTGGGCCCCTTACGCAAACGCCGACGGCTCACCTCGCGGTGTCTGGTCGTCCTCATGCTGCTGTGCGGCCTCTCGACCGCGATGGCGGCGCCGACGCGTTCGCGTGCCGTGCAGGAGCCGCCGCCGCGCGTCTGGCTCACGCCCGCGGAAGAAGCGTGGCGACGCGCGCATCCGGTCGTGCAGGTCGGCGTTTTCGCAGGCGATTTCGTGCCATTCGAAGCGTGGCGCGGCGGCCGTCCGGAAGGGCTGGGCGTCGATTACATCCGCGCACTCGCCACGCGCGCGGGCATGCAACTGGAGTTCCATCCGTACACCGACTGGGAAGCGGTGGCGATCGGCCAGTCGAAGCAGCCCGCGCCGTACGACATCCTGCTCGCGCAGCCGGCGATCGGACAACGCATGGAACGCTTCTACATGCTGCGTCCGTTCGTCTCCTCGCAGCGGATCGTGCTCGTCGCGCGAAAGGGGGACCTGCAGATCCGCAGCGATGCGGACCTGGACGCCGCGCGCGTCGTCATCGAGCGTCGCTTCGAGATTCCCGCAGCCGCCTTCGCGGAACGCCATCCCCGCGCGACGCTCGTCTACGCCGACGATGGGCGCGACGCGCTGGACATGCTCGCGCGCGGACAGGCCGACGCCTACCTGGGCGTCACGCACCCGCGCACGGCGGCGCTGGTGCGACAGCGCCGCGCGGACGATGTATCGATCCTGGGCCCGATCGACCTGCCGGGTTTCGCCCTCGCGCCGGCCGTGCGCCGCGACCGCAGCGAACTGGCCAGCATCCTGCGCAAGGCCGAAGCGGCGATTCCCGAAAGCGAAGTGGAACAGATGCGATTGCGCTGGGGCGCGGGCGACACGCCGTCGCTGGCCACCTCGCACGCCGTCGGACTGACGCGAGCCGAACGCGAGTGGATCGCCTCGCTGCCCGTGCTGCGCGTCGGCTACGAAGTCGACCGCTTTCCCTACAGTTTCCTCGCGCGCGAAGGCGGATTCGACGGCATCGCCGCGAACTACCTGGAACTGATCCAGCGCAAGCTCGGCCTGCGCGTGGAGCTGGTGCCCGCCGCCGACTGGAGCAGCCTGCAGCGCATGGCGCTCGCGCGCGAGGTCGACATGATCGCGACGGGCAGCACCGGCGACATCGACGGCGACGACATGGTCTTCAGCCGCTCCTACGAGGACTTCCCGCAGGTGATCGTCGCGCGGCTGCACGGTCCGGCCATCGCCAGCCCGTCCGACCTCGGCGGCCGGACGGTGGCGGTGCGCGACGAACCGGGCGTGCTGTCGTCGCTGCACGCGCTGCTTCCGCAGACGAAGCTGCGCACCGTCGGCAGCAACGAAGCCGGATTGGCGCTCGTCGCCAGCGGCGAGGCGGACGCCTACATCGGCACGCTGCCGGCGATCGATGCGCTGATCCGCAATCGTTACGCGGGCGAACTGCGCGTCGTCGGCCCGGCGGGTTTCGATACCGAACTGGCCTTCGGCGTGCAGCGCCAGTACCGGCCGCTGATTCCGCTCATCGATCGCGTGCTCGACAGCACGCCGGAAGACGAGCGCCAGGCGATCCGCGCCCGCTGGCTGACGACGGACTACGTCTACGGCGTGCCATGGCGCTGGGTGCTGCTGGCCACGGCCGCCGTGCTGCTGGTGATCGGCGCGATCGGGCTGGCCTACGCGCGCCTTCGCCGTGCGTCGCGATTGCAGGCGCGCGCGGAAACGGCGCTCGCGGCGCAGCTGCAATTCCAGCAGGCGTTGCTGGAGAACATCCCGTACGCCGTATTCGTCAAGGACCGTGAGGGCCGCTACGTCACCGTGAACCGCGCGTACGAGGCGATGTTCGGCGTCACGCGCGAACAACTGGTCGGCCGCACGGCGCGGGAAAGCGCGCACGCGAACGGCATCGACGACCGCGTGCTCACCGGCGAGGACATGCACGTGCTGTCGACCGGAGACGGCACGCGGCGCGAGCTCACCGTGCCGGCGCCGCAAGGGCGCGGCGGCGCGCGCCATCTGATCGTGTGGCGCCACCCGCTGGATGCGGCGGGCGATGGTGCGCTGCGCCTGATCGGCACGATCGTGGACGTCACCGAGATTCGCGAGGCCGAAGGCCGCGCACGCGCGTCCGAACAGCGGCTGCACGACATCACCCAATCCATGCCGGGCACGGTGTTCCAGTTCCGCGTGTCGGCCGATGGCGAACGCGGCTTCACCTACGTTGCCGGCGACACGCAGCGCATGCTCGGCGTTTCGCCCGACGAACTGCTGCACCACGAGTCGGCGGTCTTCTCGCGCCTGCATCCGGACGACCAGCCACGCGTGGCCGAGGCCGTCGATACGACAGCGCGGACGCTCAAGCCGATCCAGGCCTTCGACGTGCGCATCCGCATCGGCGATCGCTGGCGCTGGCTTCGCACCGAAGGCGGTCCGCCGCGCCGCCTCGACGATGGCGCGGTGGAGTGGAGCGGCTACTGGGTGGATACCACGGAACTCCACGAGCAGGCGCAGGCACTCGGCGAAGCCAAGGCGCAAGCCGAGTCCGCCGTGGCCGCCAAGAGCATCTTCCTCGCCGCGATGAGCCATGAGATCCGCACGCCGATGACCGGCGTGCTCGGTCTGATGGAACTGCTCGCGCACACGCGGCTCGATCACGAGCAATCGAGCATGACGACGATGGCGCGCGACTCGGCCCGCGCCTTGCTGCAGATTCTCGACGACATCCTCGATTACTCGCGCATCGAGTCCGGGCGCCTGGCCATCAGCGAAACCGATTTCGACCTGCGCGAGCTGGTCGACAGCGTCGCCGGGCTGTTCGGCGTGCGCGCGAAGGAAAGCGGCGTGCGTCTTTACGCCATCGTCGACTGGCGGCTGGCGACGCGGTTCCGCGGCGATGCGATGCGCATCCGGCAGATCGTCGCCAACCTGCTCAGCAACGCGCTCAAGTTCACCGCGCAAGGCCACGTCGCGCTCCAGGTCCGTCTGGTCAACGAGACCCCGCGCGGGCAGCAACTGCGCATCGAAGTGGTCGATACCGGCATCGGCATCGCGCCGGAAAATCTGGCGCGCCTGTTCCAGCCGTTCACGCAGGCGGAGGAATCCACCACGCGCCGCTTCGGCGGCACCGGCCTGGGCTTGTCGATCAGCCGCCGGCTGGCCGAGATGATGGGCGGCAGCCTGCATCTGGAAAGCGAACTCGGCGACGGCACCCGCGCAGTGCTCGAGCTCTCGCTGAGCGTCGTCAAGCCGCTGCAGGGCATGGCGGAGTTCGAGGGCCGTACGGCGGTGGTGTGCGTCGCGGACGAGCTGCGGTCGCAGGAAATCGGCAATGGCCTGAGTTCGTTCGGCTTCAGTCTGGTGGAAGCCGAGCCGTCGGATCTCGTCGAGTTCGAGCCGGGCGACATGGACCTGCTGCTCGTGGACGCACACGTCGAAGTACCCGCCGCACTGGCCAACGTTCCCCTCGTGCTTGTCGCGGGCGACGCCGACGCGAACGCGCAAGGCGCGGATCGCGTGTGGATGTCGGGCGATCCGCAGAGCGCACGGGCGTTGGCGCGCGCGTGCCACGAGGCGCTCGGCTTGGTCGAAGCCGATGCGGGCGCGCTCGCTCCGGTGTCCGCGGGCGCCACGCACGAGGCGCGCATCCTCGTCGCCGAAGATCATCCGATCAATCGCGCGGTGATCGGTCGACAGCTCGAGAGCCTGGGCTACTCGTACGCGATGGCGACCAACGGCGAGGAAGCGCTTGCCGAGCTCGGGCGCACGCATTACGACCTGCTGCTGACCGACTGCCACATGCCGGTCGTCGACGGTTACGCGCTGACACGGGCGATACGCGCCTCGGAGCGCGACGGCGTGCACCTGCCGATCGTCGGCCTGTCCGCCAGCGTGCTGCCCGAGCAGATCCAGCGCTGCCGCGAGGCGGGAATGGACGATTTCCTCGGCAAGCCGATCCAGATGGATGCGCTGGCGACGAAGCTTTCGTCCCTGCTGCTGTCGCCCACGGAGGAACGCGCCTCGTTCGTCGCCGGCGAGGAAACGCCCGGACTGGATCGCCTTCGTGCGATGTACGAGGAGGAGACGGACTACCGGCGCGTGCTCGGCGACCTGCTCAGCATCAGCCGCAGCGAACTGGCGGAACTCGACGAAGCGATCGATACGCGCGACGTGGCGCGACAACGCGAACTCCTGCATCGCATCGAAGGCGCGCTGGTGCTGGTCGGCGCGCACACCGCGGCGCCGGACGATACGCCGCGCGATGTGGCACTGCGCCGCGCCGCGATCGTCGCCACGCTCGACAGCATCGAGTCGGCGTTGCGTGACGCCAGAAGCGACGCGACCGGCTGATGCGGCCCTCAGCCGCCGAGCGCCAGGCTGGTTCCCACCAGTACGAGAAATCCGGCGAAGACGCGCTTGAGCGTGTCGCCGTGCAAGTAGTGCGCCAGCCGCGTGCCGTACGGCGCGGCGAACACCGACGCCGCCGCGACGCCGATCGCCGCGGGGAGGTACACGTAGCCGATCGCGTACTGCGGCAGCGCGCCGACGGGCGCATGCATCGCGTAGCCCACGGCCGAGGCCAGGCCGATCGCCACGCCGCACGCCGACGAAGTGCCGACCGCCCGCACCGGCACGACGCCGCGCCATACCAGCAGCGGTACCGTCATGCTTCCGCCGCCGATGCCCACGATCGCCGACAGCGCACCGATGCCCACGCCGGCCGCGCTCATCGGCAGGCCGCGCGGCGCGGATACTTCCGCCGTCGCGGCAGCGCGCGGGCCGCCGAAGAGCAGTTGCGCCGCGGCAAGGAAGCAGTAGCCGGCAACGATCCATCGCAGCACGTCGCCGTCGATGTGCACCGCCACGCCGCTGCCCACCCAGCCGCCGATGAGCAGGCCCGGCACCATCCACGCGACCGTCGGCCACAGCACGCTGCCGCGCCGTGCGTGCGCGCGCGCCGATGCGGCCGCCGTCAGCACGATGCTCGCAAGCGAACTGGCCAGCGCGGCATGCATCGCGGTGTCCTTCGGCACGCCCATGCCCGGCAGCAACCACGCCAGCGCCGCCACGAGCACCAGTCCACCGCCCACGCCGAGCAGGCCAGCCAGCACGCCGGCGATCGCGCCAAGCCCGAGGAACACGAACAGTGAAAGCAACATGGAAGCTCCAGGATGAAAGCCAACGCGACCCGATCGGGCCGGGAGAATCGCGGCGCGTCGGAGACGGATGCGACTTCGTGCGCAGCACATCGACGAGCGCAGAGCCGCACGATGTCACGCACCCGGAACACTGCCTGACCGCGATGCGCATCGCGGAGACGGCCGCTTCACGATGCTGGGCTATAGTCCCGCGAATGGTCCCCCGCCCATTCATCATCGTACTCGCTGCGTGCGGCGTTGCCCTTGCGACGTCTGCTTGTGCGCAGACGCCTGCGGCCGCGCCGGCCGTGTCCATTCCGCCGCTGCCGCGACCGCTCGCCGACCCGAAGCTCGATCGCGTGCGCAGCGCGCTGCAGGCCGCCGAAACCGGCACGTTCGACGCCGCGCGGTTCTCCGATCTCGCACAGCATCCCCTGTACGGATGGGTCGAGTACGCCTGGCTGCGTCGCGATGTCGACAACCTGGCGCCCGCCGTCGCGCAGGGATTCCTGTCGCGCAACCAGGGCAAGCCGGTCGCCGAGGCCTTCCGCGAAACGTGGATTTCCGCCGCCGCGCGACGCCAGGACTGGTCGTCGGTGCTCGCCGCGTGGAGTCCGGCGATCAAGAGCACGGCGCTGCGCTGTCACGAACTCGAGGCACGCCAGGCCATGGGCCGCGCCGACGCGCAGTGGACGCGCGATGCCCAGGCGCTCTGGCGCACCGGCAAATCGTTGCCTGACGCGTGCGATGCGCCGATGGCGACGCTCGCCGTGCAGGGCGGTCTCACGCCGGAGCTGCGGTGGGAGCGCATCGATCTGGCCGCGGCCGAATGGCAGCCCAGCGTGATGCGCGCCGCCGCGCGCGGCCTGCCCGCGGATCAGGCGGCGCTCGCCAACGATTACGCGGCCTTCCTCGACACACCGCACGAGCGCGCCCTGGGCTGGCCCCGGACCGAGCGCAGCCGCGAGATCGCATCGCACGGGCTGGCGAAGTACGGCAAGTCCTCGCCCGCCGGCGCGGAGGCGATCCTGCCGCGCTACGCCGACGCGCTCGGCCTGAGCGAAGCGCAGCGCGGTCGCGTGCTGTACCAGATCGCGCTGTGGACCGTCGCGTCGTACGAACCCGAGTCCGCGCGGCGTCTCAACGCCGTGCCGGCCTCCGCGTACGACGAGCGCCTGCACGAGTGGCGCGTCCGCGAGGCGCTGTCGCGTTCCGATTGGTCGGCTGCGCTGGCCGCGATCCAGAAGATGGGCGCGAAGCAGCGCGGCGATTCGCGCTGGATGTACTTCGAGGCGCGCCTCAACGAACTGGCCGGCCGCAAGGGCGAGGCCGAGCGCCTCTTCCGCGACGCCGCGAACCGGCCGGACTTCCACGGCTTCCTCGCCGCCGATCGCCTCGAACTGCCGTACACCTTGTGCCCGTGGCTGCCGTCGACCCCGTCCGCCGCGCAGCAGGCCATCGCGCGCGATCCCTCGATGGTGCGCGCCATGGGCCTGTTCCAGCTCGATCGCGTCGGCTGGGCCGTGCGCGAGTGGGACGATGCGCTGTCGCGTTTCAACGACGAGCAGCGCCGCATCGCGGTGGAAGTCGCCCAAGGCAACGGCTGGTTCGATCGCGCGGTGTTCTCGCTGGGCAAGAACCCCGACGAACTGCGCCTGTACGGCCTGCGCTTCCCGCTCCACCACGAGGCGACGATCCGGCGCGAAGCGCTGAAGAACAACCTCGATCCGGCATGGGTGGCCGCGGAAATCCGCGCCGAGAGCATCTTCTATCCGCGTGCGCGCTCGTCCGCGAACGCGATGGGCCTGATGCAGGTGTTGCCCGGCACCGGCGCCGGCGTCGCAGGCCGCATCGGCGTGCCGTGGGGCGGTGCCGACAGCCTGTTCGATCCGGACACCAACATCATCCTGGGCACGGCCTACCTGCGGCAGCTGATGGACAAGTACGGCGGCCAGCCGTACCAGGTGATCGCCGGTTACAACGCGGGCCCGGCGCCGCTGGCGCGATGGCAGTCGCAGCGGCCGGGCATGGAGCCGCCGTTCTGGATCGAAACCATCAGCTACAAGGAAACGCGCGAATATGTCGCGCGCGTGCTTGCCTTCAGCGTGCTGTACGACTGGCGCCTCAACGGCGATGCGCTGCGGGTGAGCGATCGCCTGCGCGGTCGCACCGACGGTCCGCGCACGCGCTTCGTCTGTCCGACGCCGGGTGTCGCGCCGGCCGCCGCACCCGCGACGCAATCCCGTTCCCGATCACAGCGTTGAAGGCCGCGCTCGCCTAGACTTCGTCCATGGCACAACGTCACGTGGTGGTTCTCGGCGGCACCGGCTTCGTCGGCCGGCATCTGGTTGCGCGCCTGCTGCGGGGCGGCGATCGCGTGACCGTGCTCAGTCGCGGCGTCGATGCCGGCAAGCGCCGGCTCAAGCCCGAAGGCGCGAGCCTGATCGAAGGCGACGTCGCCGATGCCAATTTCCTCGCCGCCGTGCTCGACGACGCCGACGCGGTGGTGAACCTCATCGGCATCCTCAACGAGAAGGGCGATCGCGGCGACGGGTTCGAGCGCGTGTTCGTCGGCATCGTCGATGCGCTGATCGACGCGATGCAACGCATGGGCGTGCGCCGGCTGTTGCAGATGAGCGCCGTCAACGCGGGGCGCGGCGACAGTCATTACCTGCAGGCACGGGGCCGCGCCGAACAGCATGTGCGCGCGTCCGGCCTCGACTGGACGCTGCTGCGCCCGTCGGTGATCGCCGGACCGGGCGATGGGCTGTTCTGTCGCTTCGACGGCCTGCTGAAGTTCGCCCCGGTGCTGCCGATCGGTCGCGCCGACGCGCGCTTCCAGCCGGTATGGGTCGGCGACGTGGTGGAGGCGTACGCGAAGGCGCTCGACGAGCCGCGCAGCATCGGCCAGTCGTACGACCTGATCGGCCCGGATGTGATGACGCTCAAGCAGATCGTCAAACTCGCCGCGCGCGGACGCGGCCGGCACCGCGTGGTGCTCGGCCTGCCGCCGTCGCTGGGCAAGCTGCAGGCCGAAGTCGGCGAATGGCTGCCGGGCAAACCGATCAGCCGCGACAACTGGCGTTCGCTGCAGCTGGACTCGGTGAGCCTGGAGGACGGGCTGCGTCGTCTCGGAATCGCGCCGACGCCGGTGGAATCCAAGCTGCCCGAGATCCTCGCCGGCTGCTGACGGCAAGGGGTCCGTTGCCATCCCGCGTTGCCCGCGCACCTTGTCGCGGCAGCACGGATGCCCGCTTTTGCACACGGGCCTCACATTTTGGGTAAAGTCGGCCAGACCGCCGGAAGGGCGGCCGCCCACGTCCCGTTTCGACTCAAGGATGCCGTTATGTCGATCTCCTCGCTGTTGGCTGCCGTCGTGATGGCCGCCGCCGCCCAGGCCAGTTCCGCCGGGCCGACCACCGCCAACGAAGCCGCAGCGCCCGTCGCCAGCGAGACCGTGGCGTCGACCGATCCCGACGACAAGATGGTCTGCCGTCGCGTTCGCACCGTGGGTTCGAACATGATGACGCGCGATTGCCGCACCGTCGGCCAGCGTCGCAAGGACGCCGCGGCCGCGCGCGATGCGATGAACCAGCGCGGCATCGACAACCTCGAAATGGGCGCACGCTGAGGCAGCGCCCCGGGCCGACCGCCGTTGCCGCACGGCATCGCGCGTCCGCCCACCGGCCTCCGGCCGACGCGTGAACGACGGCATGACGCACGTTTCCGGACGTGCGTTCTAGAATCGCGCACGCTCGTACAACGGAGAACGCCCATGGGCCTCATCGATACCCTGCTCGGCCACGCGGGCGAGAAGCCCGTGGAGAAGCTCGCCGAGGAATTCGCGCCGCTGCTCGCACCCGGCGAAACGCTGGAGCGCGCGTTCGGCCTCATCCGCGACCTGATCGTGTTCACCGACCGGCGCATGATCCTGGTCGACAAACAGGGCGTCACCGGCAGCAAGGTGCAGTACCTGAGCATTCCGTATCGCAGCATCGTGATGTTCTCGGTCGAGACCGCCGGGCATTTCGACATGGATTCGGAACTGCGCATCTGGCTGTCGGGCCAGTCGGCGCCGATCGCGCGCACCCTGGGCCGCGACGGCGGCGTGCGCGAGATCCTGTCGCTGCTCGCCCGCCACGCGCCGCGTTGATGAAGCGGTACCTCGTCGGCGGCGCGGTGCGCGACCGCCTGCTCGGCCTGCCGCACGGCGACCACGACTGGGTGGTCGTCGGCCAGACGCAGGCCTCGATGGAAGCGGCCGGCTTCCGCGCGGTCGGCCGCGATTTCCCGGTGTTCCTGCACCCGCAGACCGGCGAGGAACATGCGCTCGCGCGCACCGAGCGCAAGAGCGGGCGCGGCTATCGCGGTTTCGTCGTCGACGCCGATCCGTCGGTCACGCTGGAAGACGACCTGCAGCGTCGCGATTTCACCATCAACGCCATCGCGCAGGACGAGCACGGTGCGCTGGTCGACCCCTACGGCGGCGCGCGCGACATCGAAGCGCGCGTGTTGCGCCATGTCGGCCCGGCGTTTTCCGAAGACCCGCTGCGCGTGCTGCGCGCGGCGCGTTTCATGGCGCGCTTCGCCTCTCTCGGCTTCACCGTCGCACCGGAAACCATGGCGCTGATGCGCGACATGACGGCCTCGGGCGAACTGGCCGAACTCACCGCCGAACGCGTCTGGCAGGAAACCCGCCGCGCACTGGCGTACCCGACGCCGTCGGCGTTCCTGCGAACGCTGCACGACGCCGGCGCGCTCGCCGTGGTGCTGCCGGAAGTGGACGCGCTGTACGGCGTGCCGCAGCGCGCGGAGTTCCATCCCGAGGTCGACACCGGGGTGCATGTCGAACTGGTCTGCGACATGGCGGCACGGCTCGCCCCCGGCGACGACCTCATCGGTTTCGCCGCGATGACGCACGACCTCGGCAAGGCGCTCACGCCCTCGCACGTGCTGCCCAAGCACCTGGGGCACGAGCGCGCCGGCCTCGCGCCGCTGCGTGGCTTGTGCGAGCGACTCAAGGTGCCGACCGAACATCGGCAATTGGCCGAAGCGGTCTGCCGCGAACACCTCAACGTCCACCGTTTCGACGAACTGCGCGCGAGCACGGTGTTCGAACTGCTCTCGCGTTGCGACGGTTTCCGCAAGCCGGCACGCATCGCGCAGATGGCGATCGTGTGCGAAGCCGACAAGCGCGGCCGCGCCGGACTGCAGGACGTGCCCTATCCGCAGGGCGAATCGCTCAAGGCCGCGCTCGCGGCGGCGATGACGGTGCGCGCGGAGGATGTCGCGCAAGGCCTGAGCGGCCCTGCGGTCGGCGAGGCGATCAGGAAGGCGCGGATCCGGGCGATCGCGGAGGCGACGGGGAAGAAGCCTTAGATCAACGCACGTTCCAGCGTTCGCTGGAATGAGGACATCGTGGTTCGCAGTTGATGGAGCTCCCCGCGTTGCGAGCCTGGCCCAAGGCTTTCGCGGGATGACGATGCCTGGTGGATGCTCCGGGCACCGGGCGGCCGCACCTCTTCGCGCCCCACGACCCATCGCGCCCACGCATCACCCGCGCCAAAAGAAAAACGCCGGACGACTCCCCAGCCGCCCGGCGTTTCTTCCTGTCCATCGGTCGTGTCCGGATCCCTCGCCCCCTGGCACCGGGATCCCACATGCTCGCGCCGCCGTTCAGGTCGGCACCGCATCGGGAAGATACGTGAAGTTTCCGTTACGAAACGTGCTGCGATCACAGGATTCCGCACGGAGCGGCAGGACGGGCCGCGCCGCGCGGCGAACCGTGAGCACGGTCGCACCGCGCGGCGGGCCGCCGTTCAGAACTCGTAGGTCGCCTTCACGTACCACTCGCCGCCGTTGAAGCCGAACGGCGAGGACAGCGGGTACTTCGCGCCGAGGAAGGTCAGCGTGCTGTTGGTTTCGCGGTCCGGATAGTTGTCGAAGACGTTGTTGCCGCCGACGGTCAGGTGCAGATTGTCTTCCATGAAGCTGAAGGTCGCTGACAGGTCGAACAGCCATTCCGAGCCGAACTCGCCCTGCTCGCCGAAGGTGAAGTCCTCCCAGCTGTCGTAGTAGTTGGCGCGCGCGGTGAAGTTCACGTTCCACGGCGATCGCCAGTCGAAGGTGATCACGCTGCGGTTGTTCGGCAGCTGGTTCTCCAGGTCGGCCACGCGTTCGGTGTCGATCACCGGCGTGGTCGTGCCCGGGATCACCGCGACGCTGTCCACTTCCTGCTTGTTGTAGCTGTGGCGGAAGTCGAACACGCCCGTGCCCATGCTGCCGAAATCGGCGCGGTAGACCGCCACCAGGTCGACGCCCTGCACCGTGCTGTCGAATCCGTTGACGAAGTACGAGACCTGGCGAAGCAGTTCCGCGCCCGGCACGCCGGCATCGATCAGCGCCTGCTGCTGCGGCGAACCTTCGGCGACGTTGATCGTCTGCAGCGCGATGCGGTCGTCGACGTCGATGTTGTAGTAGTCGAGCGTCAGGCTGAACACATCGTTGGGCGTCCACACGAAACCGGCCGAATACGAGACCGACTCCTCCGCGGTCACCGGCTGCGCTCCGAGCGCGATCGCCGCCTCGCTCGCCACCGGGAAGGTGCCCAGCGGCACGAGGTTGCCGGACGAATCGGCGGTGGTCGTCACGTCCAGCGTGTTGAGCTGGCCGGGCGTCGGCGTGCGGAAGCCGGTGTTGACGGTGGCGCGCATCGCGAACGCGTCGGTGAAGGCGAAGCGCGTGGAGACCTTCCAGTCGAAGGTGCTGTCGAAGTTCGACGTGTCCTCGTAGCGACCGGCGACGCCGACCGTCCAGCGCTCGACGACGTCGGTTTCCAGGTCCACGTACGCGGCGCGGCTGTACTGGCTGAAATCGCCCGCCGCTTCCGGCGAGTCGCCTTGGAAGCCGTCCGACCCCACGCCGAACAGGGCGCCGGTCGGGCCGTTCTCCCACGAAGCCGGATCGCCCGCGCGGATCTTGTAGGTTTCCTCGCGCCACTCGGCGCCGAAGGCGACGTTGACCGGCGTGGCGAACACGTCGTTCTGCCAGGGCCAGACGAAGTCGGCGTTCGCACCGCGCTCGAGCTGGGTGAGGTCGCCGGGCTCGAAACTGGTCGGGCTCAGGCGGCCCAGGCTCGGATTGATCGAGCTGGCCATCTTGTAAATCATGTGGTTCTCGCCCTGGCGCAGGCTGACGTCCCAGCGCAGGCCGCCACCGGTTTCGCCCTTCGCGCCGAACACGCCTTCGTAGTCGGTGATCTCCGCACCGAAGGTGGGCGTGTAGCCGCCCGGGAAGAGCGGATAGATCGGGTTGAGCGCGACCCAGCCGGACGGGCTGGTCGGGTCGGCGGTGAGGTAATCGGCGGGATTGAGCCCGCGCGCGAGGATGTCGTTCACCAGCGACTGTTCGACCGGATCGGCGACGCCGTTGCCGTCGCTGTCGACCATCAGCGTGCCGCGCGGCGCCACGCCGGGGACGCCGACCGGCGTGCGGTAGAAGAAGCTCGACTCGTAATCGGTGTCGGCATAGCTGCCGAATCCGTACAGGCTGACGCTCTCGTTGATCGGGTATTCGGCGTTGAAGAACGAGCGCAGGCCCTTGCCGTCCGGATCGCCCCAGCGCTGGCCGAGGCCCTCGAACGGCACCAGGCCGGTGCCGACCGCAGCGCCCACTTCGGCCGCGTCCGCGCGCGCGATGCCGCGCGAGGTGTGGTCGGAGTCGAAGTACTCCACGGTCATGTTGAAGAAGCCGTCGTCGCCGAGCTGCGCGCCGGCGTTGAACGAGGTGCGCCAGCGATCGCCGTCGCCCTCGTAGGTCGAGCCGTACTGGGCATCGATCCGAACGCCGTCGGCGTAGTCGTTGAGCAGCACGTTGATCACGCCGGCGATGGCGTCCGAACCGTACTGGGCCGACGAGCCGTCGCGCAGCACTTCCACCCGCTGGATCGCCGCGGACGGGATCAGGCTGTAGTCGACCGCCTGCGAGCCCTGGTTCACCGTGCCGAACGGCTCGACCTGCAGGTTCACCAGCGCCGAGCGATGGCGGCGCTTGCCGTTGATCAGCACCAGCGTCTGGTCGGGCGGCAGGTTGCGCAGGTTGGCCGGGCGCACGAACGCGGTACCGTCGGCGATCGGGAAGCGTTGCGTGTTGAACGACGGGGCGATGTTGGCCAGCTGGTCGGTGAAGTCGGCCGAGGCCTGCTTCTCCAGGTCGGCGGGGCGGAAGACGTCGACCGGGGAAAGCGATTCGGTAGGCGAACGGCCCTGCACGCGCGTGCCGGTGACGACGAGCTTGTCGAGGTCCACGGCGTCCTGGCCGGCGGCGGGCGCCGCGGCGGCGGGCGGAGTCGGGTGCGCGGCATCCTGCGCGAAGGCGGGCGTTACGGCGGTCGAAAACAGCGCGGCAATGACAGCCGAGGTCAGGCGATGTCGGTTGGCAACGAGCATTGGCGGTTTCCTTACTCAGGGTGGGCGGACTCCCCCTGTCGAGCCCGACCCCGAGCTTTAACCAGCCTTTAACCTTTGCGCAATACCTATCGTCGTTTTGCCTTATCTGCTTTTATGGCGATCTTTTGTCCGATTCGTGGCGTGCCAGCCGCACGATCGCGCAGAGCCCGGTTCGCCATCGCCAGCGTCTGAGGCGGCCAGCCGGCTTGCGTCAGGCGTAATCGTCACGATAACTCCGCCGAACCTGCCGCTATCTGCGACGAAACGTCGCCTCGACGCACTGCAGCCCGCGTCCGATGGGCGTCGCGCCGAGCATCAGGCCCGCCAGCACGCCCAGAGAATTGGCCAGCGCGTCCGCCGAATCGGCCACGCGCGACACGGTCCAGGCGCCTTGCGCGAATTCCAGCGCGACGCCCAGCGCGATCAGCGCGGCGGCCGCAAGCGCCTGCCCGCGCCGATGCGCGAACAGCATCGCCGCCCAGAGGCTGAGCAGCAGGTAGCCGACGAAATGCTCGACCTTGTCGAATCCGTCCGGCACCTCCGGCAGGTCGTGCGCGGGCAGCAGCGAGGACGCCGCCACCGCGGCGATCATCGCGATCCAGATCGCCACCCACAGCACGGGCCAGCGGAACGCGCGCAGCCACGACCGTCCCGTCGTCGTCATCGCGCTCACAGGCGGAAGCTCAGGTCGCCGACGAGGAAGGCCGCGCCGAATTCCACGCCCTTCTGGAAACCCATCGCCTGGAAGCGCTCGCCCATCTCGCTGGGCAGGGTCAGGCGTTTCACTTCCTGCGTGCGCTTCATGCGCTCGCCTTCGTCGGCGATGCGCTCGATGCGTTCGAGCACGCCCGCCAGCCCGTTGCCGAGCAAGAAACTCGCCTGCGAGCAGTAGCCCGCGAAATCGAAGCCGGCGGCGACGCCTGCCTCGGCCAAGGCCGTGAAGTCGACGGAGGCGGTGAGGTCCTGCAACCCTGGCCAACGCAGCACGTCGTTGTGCATGCGATGGCGATAGAACGCGCGCAGCGTGCCGTCGCTGCGTTCGGGCAGGTAGAACTCGCCGCGCGGATAGCCGTAATCGACGAACAGCATCGCGCCGTTGCGCATGCCGCCGGACACCGCCTGCACCCAGTAGGGCAGTTGCGGCAGCGCTTCGGAACGGTAGCCGTGCTCGAATTCGCGGCCCAGCTGGCGCTCCAGATGACGCACGGCATTGGACAGGAACGCGTCGGCCGGACGCAGCACGCGCAGCAGTTCGCCGCCCTCGACCGCGACGTGTTCCTCGTAGACCTCGCCGGCTTCGATCGCGAAGCGCGGCGTCGGCAGCGCGTCGATCACCTCGTTGGCGAACAGCACGCCGTCCCATTCGTCGTCGAACGGCCCGTCGAGCCATTCGACCAGCTCGAACAGGGGCGGCACGAGCCGCTCCCGCAGCCGTTCGCGCTGCCGGTGGCGCAACTGCGCGCTGGGCTCGAGGATGCAGTAGCGATCCGGCAACGCGTCCAGTTCCATCAGCCGCTTCAGCGCGACTTCGGCAAACGCGCCGGTGCCGCCGCCGAGCTCGAACAGGCGCGCCTGCGGACCCAGCTGCTGCAACACGGGCGCAACGCTCTCGGCGACGCACGCGGCGAACACCGGACCGAGTTCGGGCGCGGTGACGAAGTCCCCGCTCTCGCCGAACTTGCTCGCGCCGGCGCTGTAATAGCCCAGCCCGGGCGCGTAGAGCGCGAGCTCCATGAAGCGCGAGAACGGAATCGCCCCGCCGTTGCCGGCGATCTGCGCGCGGATCAGTTCGTCCACGCGTGCGCTGTGCGCGAGCGCGTCGGCGTCGGGCATCGGCAGGGCATTGGCTTCGCGCTGGCGCTGTTGGGCGTCGGGACGATGCGAGGGGGAATCGGTGGACATGCGGCATCGCCGTGGGAACACTGGCCGCTCAGGATACGCCACGCACCGGAGAGACCCGTCATGGATGCATCGCCATGAGTCCGCCCCGCTCCGCCACGCCGCCGGTGGCCCTCGTCACCGGCGCGGCCCGGCGCATCGGCGCCGCGATCGCGCGTCGCCTGCACGACGCGGGATACGACATCGCCCTGCATTACCGCGGCGCATCGGAGCAGGCGCACGCGCTCGCGGCCGAGCTGGAGCGCGCCCGCGCCGGGAGCGTAATGCTGCTGCAGGCGGAACTCGCCGACTTCGATCGCCTGCCCGAACTGATCGCGCAGTGCGTCGGCCGTTTCGGCCGTCTCGATGCGCTGGTGAACAACGCGTCCACCTTCACGCCCACACCGATCGGCACCGCGACGCCGGCGCAGTGGGACGCGCTGTTCGCGAGCAATGCGCGCGCGCCGTTCTTCCTCGCACAGGCGGCGGCACCGCACCTGCGCGCGACGCGCGGCGCGATCGTCAACCTCGCCGATCTCTACGCCGAACGCCCGCTGCGCGAACACACGCTCTACTGCATGGCGAAGGCCGCACTGCTGATGATGACGCGCTCGCTCGCACTGGAACTCGGGCCGGACGTTCGCGTCAACGCGGTTTCGCCGGGCGCGATCCTCTGGCCGGAAGACCGCAGCGACAGCGCCGCGCAACAGGCGATGCTCGCGCGAACGCCGCTCGCCCGCACCGGAACGCCGGAGGAAGTCGCCGAAGCCGTCCGCTGGTTACTGCAGGACGCGCACTACAGCACGGGCCAGGTGTTGCACCTGGATGGCGGGCGGATGCTGGCGGGGTGACGGCCACTCCCTCGAGGTGAACCACTTTCACCGTCATTCCCGCGAAAGCTGGCATCCCATTTCGCTTCTGCGTCTGCGTCGGAACGCTGCCGCGCCGCGCATACCGACGGCGCCGGCAATCACGCCGGCGCCGTCCACGCCCCGTCATCGCGCCGCGAACGCCGACTCCAGTTGCAGCGCGCGGAATGCCGGAGGCGCCTCGCCTTCCATCGCATAGCGATAGAGCGCCGCCGAATAGATGCCGCCCAGCGCGGCCTGGTACACGCTCAGCAGGAGCAGGCCGATCACGAACGCCACCGCGATCGTCACCGCCAATGCGACCGAGAACTGCGCGGCGAGCATCGCCAGCAATGCGCCGACGAGGATGATCGCGAAGGAAATCAGGCCGAACGCCAGGCCGATGCCGATATTGCCGATCGCGTTTTCGCCCCAGGTGCGTCGCAGCAGGTTCGCGCTGCGGCGGAGCGCTTCGAACGGCCCCACTTCCTGGTGCACAAGCACCGGCACGACCAGGAACGTCGCCAGCGTCCACGCCGCGCCCAGGCCGCCGCCGAACAGGCGCATCAGCAGGTTGTCGTCGTCCTTCATGCGCTTGAGCAGCACCCCCACGGTCGCCGCGATCGCCGCGTAACCCAGGATCGAGGGCAGGCGCGCCTTGGCCGCGTTGAAACCGTCGGACAGCGTCGGATCGCCGCCTTCCAGGCGGATCATCGCCGCGGCCACCAGCGCGCTGTTGCAGAACACGATCACCGTGTACTGGCAGAAATAGAACAGGAACACCCAAACGGCGCTGGAAACGGCGCCGTGGCTGAAAACCCGCCAGCCGATCATCGGCACCAGGAACGTCGCCAGCACGACGAGCGTGGCGACCGCCGACACGACCGGAAACACCATCAGTTCCCTGTCCGAGCGCAACACGGCCGCACTCGCCTTCACCAGCTCCCAACTGCGTGAGAACTTCTCGAACATCGCGGTTTCCCCAGGTCCCCCATGGACCAGCGCGCATCCTCGGGCCGGGCCGCCCGCGGTGGCAAGGGGAGGACGCCGGAACCCGGACGTACGGCGCGGTCCGCGCTCAGAGCGGTGCGGTTTCCAGCGCCAGGTCGCGGTCGGGATGTGTAGCCCACAACTGCGCGAGCGTGCGGCCGGTGCCGGGAACGACGACCTCCGGCGCGATCTCCGCCAGCGGCCGCAACACGAACGCATGCCTGAGTTCCGGTCGCGGGATGCGCAGGTTGCCGGCGCCTTCCAGCGTGAGTCCGTCGAACAGCACGATGTCGATGTCCAGCGTGCGATCGCCGTAGCGCGGGCCGCTGCGGTCGCGGCCGTGCGCGTCCTCCAGCGCATGCAACCACGCGTTGAGCGCGTGCGGATCCAGGTCCGACTCGATGATCGCGGCGGCGTTGTGGAAGTCCGGTCCGTCGAACCCGACCGCGCGCGTGCGGTACACCGGCGACATCACGACCTCGCCGAAGCGTTCGCGCAAGGCATCCACGGCGGCGCGCAGGTGCGACACGGCATCGACGTTGCTGCCCAGGCTCAGGTAGGCGCGGCTCATGCGGAACGTGGCGCGCAGGTCAGGAGGCGGAACGTTCGATCATCACGCCCACCGCGCGCGCGCCGCGCACCGCGCCGGGCTTGCTCAGCTTCAGGCGCACGCGCTGCACGCCGAACTCGGCGAGGATGATCTGCGCCACGCGTTCGGCCAGCGTCTCGACCAGTTCGAAAGCCGACTGCGACACGTACTCGACGACGCGGTTGCTCACCGCCTTGTAGTTGAGCGTGTCCGCGATCGCGTCGGTCGCCGCCGGGATGCGGTTGTCGAAGGCCATCTCGATGTCGAACACCAGCGGCTGGCGGATCCGCCGCTCCCAGTCGTAGATGCCGATCAGCGCCTCGATCTCGAGGCCTTCGATGAAGACGTGGTCCATGGGGCGAGCCGGGATTCGGAAGTGGGGATTCGCAGGAGCGGAAGCTTACCGCGCGCTCGGCCGCCTTCCGCGAACCACGCGTTGCTAATCCCGAATCTCCAATCCCGGATCCCGCAGGGGCGCCACCGGCGACAAGGACGCCATGTCCCACCGCGGCGTCACCCGCACGGCGAGGTCGCCGTGCTGGCCGGCAGCCAGCCGCAATGCGCCGGCGTAGGCGATCATCGCGCCGTTGTCGGTGCAGAACTGCGGACGCGGAAAGCTCACGCGGCCGCCGCGCTTGCGGGTCATCTCGTCCAGCCTGGCACGCAGCCGCTTGTTCGCGCCGACGCCACCGGCGACGACGAGCGTGTCGCAGCCGGCGGCCTCCAGCGCGCGCTCGCACTTGATCGACAACGTCTCGACCACGGCGTCCTCGAAGCCGCGCGCGATATCGGCGCGCACCGCGTCGCTCCGGTCGCTCTCCTTCCATGCCAGCAGGACCTGGGTCTTCAGGCCGCTGAAGCTGAAATCGAGGCCGGGGCGATCGGTCATCGGGCGGGCGAACCTGAACACGCCGGGACGCCCTTGTTCGGCGAGCGCGGCGAGCTGCGGGCCGCCCGGATACGGAAGCCCCATCAGCTTGGCGGTCTTGTCGAAGGCCTCGCCGGCCGCATCGTCCAGGGTTTCGCCGAGCAGCCGGTAGCGGCCGATCGCCTCCACGTGCACCAGCTGCGTGTGGCCGCCGGAGACCAGCAGCGCGACGAACGGCGGCTCCGGACGGCCGCGCTCCGGGTCGTCCTCCAGCAGCGGCGCCAGCAGATGGCCTTCCATGTGATGGACGCCGATGGCCGGGACATCCAGCGCCCAGGCCATCGAACGGGCCACGCCGGCGCCGACCAGCAGCGCGCCGACCAGCCCCGGACCGGCGGTGTACGCCACGCCGTCCAGGTCCGAGGTCGTCATGCCGGCCTCGCGGAGCGTTTCCCGGACCAGGGGCAGCAGCTTGCGGACGTGGTCGCGGCTGGCCAGCTCCGGGACGACGCCGCCGTATTCGGCATGGAGTGCGATCTGGCTGTAGAGGGCGTGCGCGCGCAGGCCGGAATCGGTGTCGTAGACGGCGACACCGGTTTCGTCGCAGCTGGTTTCGATGCCGAGGACTTTCAAGGAAGGACTTCCGCGAGGGGGCGCAGGGCGGCTTCCGACGGCCGGAAGCGTGTGGATTCAAGGACCTGCACCTGAAGTGTGGCGCTATGTTGCACCTTCAAGAAGCCCGCCGCTATAATGCGCGGCTCTTCCCCGGCCTGCCCGGGCCGGTTACCGAAACGAGATTACGTATGCCCAGCGTCAAAGTCCGCGAAAACGAGCCTTTTGAGTTTGCTCTGCGTCGCTTCAAGCGCACCTGCGAGAAGGCCGGTGTCCTGGCCGAGACCCGCAAGCGCGAGTTCTACGAGAAGCCGACCCAGGAACGCAAGCGCAAGGCCGCAGCCGCGGTGAAGCGCCAGGCGCGCCGCGCCTCGCGCGACGTGACCAAGCGTCAGCGCCTGTACTGATCGCCCCGGCGGGCCCGCGCCTCGCGCGACCCGCTCCCGGACGCATCGCACAAGCCGGCCGCGCCCTGCGCTGCCGGCTTTTTGTGTTTCCGTTTTTCGCGATTGTTTCCGCGATCAGCGAGAGTGGATACGGGGTTCGCGCCCTCCCTCGGCCGGCCCTGCCTTCTCGAATCCCCGATCTCCCCCCAACCCTCGTCACGGGACTTCAGCCATGAGCCTCAAGCAGCGACTGACCGACGACATGAAGGCCGCCATGAAGGGCGGCGACAAGCACAGCCTCGCCGTGATCCGCCTGATCAACGCCGCGATCAAGCAGAAGGAAGTGGACGAGCGCATCGAGCTGGACGACGCCGCCGTCATCGCCGTGCTCGACAAGATGGTCAAGCAGCGCCGCGATTCGGTGAGCCAGTACGAAGCGGCCAACCGCGAGGACCTGGCGCAGGTCGAGCGCGACGAGATCGTCGTGATCGAGCGCTACATCCCCGCGAAGATGGGCGAAGCCGAGATCCTGGCCGCGATCGACGCCGCCATCGCCGAGACCGGCGCTTCGGGCCCCGCCGACATGGGCAAGCTCATGGGTCCGCTGAAGGCCAGGCTCGCCGGCCAGGCCGACATGGGCCAGGTGTCGGCGCTGGTGAAGAAGCGGCTCGCCTCGTGACCCGTCCGGCCGCGGATCGCTGCGTGGCATCCTAGGCGGACCAACGCCCGGGGGAGCGCAATGAGAACGTTCGGTCTTGTCTGCACACTCGCCGCCGCATGGCTGCTCGCAGGCTGCGGTGCGGTGGACGCGATGAAGGAAGGCTTCCAGCATTCGCAGGACGCGGCGCAGGACATCGAGAAATCGGTGGGCAGCCGGCCGTTGGTCGGTTTCAACTGGAGCAACGGCTCGCTGACCAACGTCACCATCGCGTTCGAGGGCGTTCCCAAGGGCGTCTCCACCGAGCAACTGGTAGCCCTTTCGCGGCGCGCGGTTGCGGCGCGCTTCAAGCAGGCACCGGACAACATCGTCATCAGCTACACCGTGCCCGCGCAGGGTGGATGACACCGCCTCCGCCGGCCCGTCCGGCGGCAAGCGATGCAAACGACATGGCCCGCATCCCCGACGCTTTCATCGATGACCTGCTCGCGCGTACCGACCTCGTCGAGGTGATCGGCTCGCGCGTGCAGCTCAAGCGCCAGGGCAAGGAATACTCCGCGCGCTGCCCGTTCCACGACGAACGCTCGCCGAGCTTCACCGTCTCGCCGGTGAAGGGCTTCTATCACTGCTTCGGCTGCGGCGCGCACGGCACCGCGATCACCTTCCTGATGAACTACGACCGCCTCGAGTTCCTCGACGCGGTGGAGGAACTCGCCAAGCGGCTCGGCGTGGAGGTGCCACGCGACACGCACCAGCGCAACGCCAATCCGGACAGCCAGGATCTGTACGGTGCGCTCGAGGCGGCGTCGAAGTTCTTCCAGAAGCAACTGGCATCCAACGGCCGCGCGCTGGGCTATTTCGACAGCCGCGGCGTCGATGCCGACACGCGCGCGCGTTTCTCCCTCGGCTACGCGCCGGACGGCTTCAACGCCCTGCGCGATGCACTGGGCACCGACGCACGCCGCATGAAGCTGCTCGAACGCGGCGGCCTGTTCTCCAAGAACGATCGCGGCCACGTCTACGACAAGTTCCGTGATCGCGTGATGTTTCCGATCCACGATCGCCGTGGCCGCACGATCGCCTTCGGTGGCCGCGTGCTGGACAAGGAAAACGGGCCGAAATACCTCAATTCGCCGGAAACGGAGCTGTTCCACAAGGGCCGCGAACTGTACGGCCTGTGGCAGGTGCGCCAGGCGCACAACAGGATCGAACGGCTGATCGTGGTCGAAGGCTACATGGACGTGATCGCGCTGTTCCAGAACGGCTTCGACACCGCGGTGGCGACGCTGGGCACCGCGACCACGCCGGAGCATGCCGAACTGCTGTTCCGCAACGCGCCCGACGTCTACTTCTGTTTCGATGGCGACCGCGCGGGGCGTGGCGCGGCATGGAAGGCGGTCGAATCCGTGCTGCCGCGCATGAAGGACGGACGCCAGGCGTTCTTCCTGTTCCTGCCCGACGGCGAGGATCCCGATTCGCTGGTGCGCGCCGAAGGCCGCGACGGTTTCGAAGCGCGCCTGCAACAGGCGACGCCGCTGTCGCAGTTCTTCTTCGATTCGCTGTCGGGCGACGTCAACCTGCACACGCTCGAAGGCAAGGGACGCCTGGCCGAACGCGCCAAACCGCTGCTGGCGCAGATCCCGGACGGCGCGTTCGGCGACCTGATGAAGCAACGGCTCACCGAACTCACCGGCGTCGGTGCGCGCGCGAGTGCGCCGGAGACGCACGTGCCCGCGCAGCGCGCGCGAGCGCACGGCAATGCGCAGCACGGCTCCAAGCCCTCGCTCGTGCGCAGCGCGATCACGATGCTGCTGCAGCAGCCGCAGGTGGCGCTCGCACTGCCGCCGTCGCTGCATTTCGCCTCGCTCGACCAGCCCGGCGTCGGCCTGCTGGTGGAGATCATCGAACTCATTCACCAGCGTCCGGACATTTCCACCGGCCTGATCCTCGAACACTTCTCCGATCGCAGCGAAGCGCCGGCGCTGACGAAACTCGCGACGGCCGGTGCCGTCGAGACGACCGCCTCCACGCCGCTGGATGCCCGCGTGCTCGACGACGCCGACCGCCGGCAGCAGGCCTTCCTCGACGCCATCGCGCGGCTGGATGCGCAGGCGCTGCAGGCGCGCATCGAATCGCTGCAGGCACGCGTGGCCTCGCTGGTGGACGCGGAAAAGCAGGAGCTGCGCGAACTGCTGTCGCTGCGGCTGCTCAGCAAGCACTGAGCCCGGCACCGCCCACGGTCGGGCGGAACGTCACCATCACTTTCCGCACTCCCCGTTGCGCCCCACGCGGCCGACAGTGGTGACACCTTCCTGCCGGGCGCCTCGCGAATGCCGTCTTCGTCCACCCGCCTGCTCCTCACGCCCGCGCTGCTCGGCCTGGTCTACGCCGTCGTGCAACTGACGATCGAAGCGCTCGGCGGCGGCGTGCAGAGCCATCACCTGCTCAATCGCGCCGACCTGCCGGCCATCTCGAACGCGTTCGGATTACTGACCCTGCCGGCGGTCGGCCTTGCGCTGGGCTGGCGTGCGCGACGGGCCGGCGGCTTCACGCGCGTGATGTGGTCGGGGCTGATCCTGTCCTTCCTCTACGGAACGACGCTGGCCACGGGATTCGAGTTCGGCGCGCAGGCCGTGATGCAGACGCTGTTCTTCGGCCTGTTCGTCGTGGCGCTGCTGGCGCCGGTCCATCGCGCCGAATGCGTGGCCGGATTCGTCGCGGGCATGGCCTTCACGTTCGGCGGCGTGCTGCCTTTGCTGATCGCGCTGGTGTTCGCCGGGCTGTCGCTGGTCGTGCGTTCCGGGCTGCGCGCCTTGTGGCGCCTGGTGCGACCGAGCCAGCGCGCCGTGGCGCGCTGACGCCATCGGCTTCCGCGACAGCGGCCCGGCGCGGCAAGGCCGGCGCGGGATAAGCTCGGGCTTTCCATCCGGGGAAACGCCGATGTCGCCACGTGGCTCCATGCTCCTGTCCGCCCTGCTGCTCGCCTGCGCCACGCCGGCGCTCGCCCAGAAGGCTCCCGCACCGGCCGTCGCGCGCGAGCAGGTCGGCAACCGCATCAGCGAGAACATCCCCGCGATTCCGCCCGAACTGACCGAACGCCTCAGCCGCTACCAGAACACGCGCGGCGCGACGTTCGCCGGCTGGAGCGACGAGTGCCTGCTGATCAGCACGCGTTTCGCCGAGACCGCGCAGGCGCATCGCGTGTGCGCGCCGCTGGGCATGCGCGAGCAGCTCACGTTCTATCCCGAACCGCTCGCGGCGATGGAAGCGACGCCGCCGCGATCGAAGCTCGATGGCTTCGTGTTCGGCAAGGACGTCGGCGGCAACGAATTCTGGCAGTTGCACTGGTTCGACCTCGCGTCGCGCCAGACCACGTTGCTCACCGACGGCAAGGCGCGCAACCAAGGGCCGCTGTTCTCGCATGACGGCGCGCAGTTCGCGTGGAGCAGCACCGCGCGCAACGGCAAGGACACCGATGTGTGGGTGATGGATTTCGCCACGCGCAAGCCGCGCGTGCTCGTCACCGAAGGCGGGCAGTGGAACGCGATGGATTTCTCGCCCGACGGTCGCGAACTTCTGGTGATGAAGTACGTCTCGGCCGCCGAGTCGTACCCGGGCGTGGTGGACGTGGCCACCGGCAAACTCGAGATGCTTCCGGTCGAAGGTGGCAAGGCGTCGCTGAAGGGCTTCAAGTACGCGCCCGACGGCCGCGGCGTGTACTTCATCTCCGACGAACCCGTCGACGGGAAGCCGCAGGAATTCCTGACGCTGCGCCATCACGACCCCAGGACCGGCGCGTTCGAGGTGCTGACCGCGTCCACGCCGTGGGACGTTGCCGACCTCGCGATCGCCGACGACGGCAAGCATCTGGCCTACACGACCAACGAGGACGGCATCTACAAACTGCACGTGCTGTCGCTGCCCTCGCATCGCGAAGTGAAGCTGCCGCAGCTGCCGGTCGGGGTGGTGGTGAACCTCGGCTTCTCGCCGGACGGCAAGCGTCTGGCCGTGACGCTCAACTCGGCGACATCGCCGAGCGACGTGTACGTCATCGACCTGAAGGGATCGAAGCTCACGCGCTGGACGCAGAGCGAAGTCGGCGGGCTCGACGCATCGAAGTTCGTGGCGCCCACGCTGGTGCACTACCCCACCTTCGATACGGTCGACGGCAAGCCGCGCCAGATCCCGGCGTTCTACTACCGTCCGGCGAACGTGCCCGCGGGCCGGAAGGTTCCCGTCGTCATCAACATCCATGGCGGGCCCGAAGGCCAGTCGCTGCCGCTGTTCAATCCGACCGCGCAGTTCCTCGCGAATGAACTCGGCGTGGCGATGCTGCTGCCGAACGTGCGCGGTTCGGAAGGCTACGGCAAGACGTACCTGGGCCTGGACAACGCCGACAAGCGCGAGGATTCGGTGAAGGACATCGGCGCGCTGCTCGACTGGATCGCGTCGCAGCCCGACCTCGATGCCTCGCGCGTGGGCGTGTACGGCGGCAGCTACGGCGGCTACATGGTGCTCGCCTCGCTGATGCACTACGGCGATCGCATCAAGGCCGGCGTCGACATCGTCGGCATCTCGCACTTCGGCACGTTCCTGAAGAACACGGAAAGCTATCGCCGCGACCTGCGCCGCGCCGAGTACGGCGACGAACGCGACCCGGCGATGGCGAAGGTGTTCGATGCGATCTCGCCGCTCAACCACGCCGACCGCATCTCCTCAAGGCTGTTCGTCGCGCAGGGCAAGAACGACCCGCGCGTGCCGTACACCGAAGCGGAGCAGATCGTGAAGGCGGTGCGCGCGAACGGCCAGCCGGTCTGGTACCTGCTGTACGACGATGAAGGCCACGGCTTCAAGAAGAAGACCAACGTCGACTACTTCAACGCGGCGACGATGCTGTTCTGGGAGCAGGCGTTGCTGGGGAAGTGACGGATCCGGGATTCAGGATCTCAGCGGAAGCGCCTCATGCCGTCATCCCGGCGAAAACCGGGTGACGGTTTTCGGGGCGCCATCGACTCCCGCTCGCTCAGTCGCACGCCGATTCAGCACAGGAAAGCGCTCACTCCGCCACCACGCCGCCAAGCGCAAGCTCGGCGCAGCTTCGGTGGAGAGCTGGACATGCGTACCCCATTCACGTTGGCCATGGCATGCGCCCTGGTCGCGCTGTCGTGTGCCGGATGCAGCACCAACGCGCGCAGCGACGCGCAGGCGAGCGAGCCGCTGCCGCCGCCGGTGAACGAGAAGGCGTTGGCGGACAAGGCGCTCGAGACGTTCCTCGCAGCGCGGAGCATCCGCGAGGTGCCCGCGCACCGCGACGCCAAGGCGGACCTCGACGGCGACGGTACCGGCGACCTGCTGATGCTGCTCGACGACCCGAACTGGTGCCAGGCCGATGGCTGCACGCTGCTGGTCTTCCGCGGCGGGAAGGACGGCTACCGGCTGGTGAGCGAATCGGTGTCGGTGCGCGCGCCGATCGCCGTGGGCGCACGCGTGAGTCGCGGCTGGCACGATCTGCTCGTGAACGTGGGCAGCGGCGACGAGGCCGGCACCGTGGCGCTGGAGTTCGACGGCTCGGCCTATCCGGCCGATCCGACGATGGCGGCGCTGCTCGATCCGGCGCGCCTGCCTTCGGCCACGCCGCTGCTGGATGCGGAGATGGCGCCGCGCATCGCGGCGCAGTGAGTACGGCGCGTCAGCGCGCGTCTTCGCCCTTCACCACCACGCCGCCCTTCATCACGAACGGCACGCGTTCGAGCAGGGTCACGTCCTGCGTCGGGTCGCCCGCGACCGCGATCAGGTCGGCCCAGCGCTGGGCTTCGACCACGCCCACGTCCTCGCGACCGAGCGCCTGCGCTGCGTTGACGGTCGCGGCCTGGATCGCCTGCAGCGGCGTCATGCCGTAGCGCACCATCACCGCGAACTGCCGGCCGTTGTCGCCGTGCGGGTAGATGCCCGCGTCGGTGCCGTAGACCATCTTCGCGCCGGCCTGGTGCGCGCGGCGGAAGTTCTCGCGCTGGATGTCGGCGACTTCGCGGTCCTTGCGCAGGTTGTCCTCGAGCACGCCGTTCTTCTTTCCTTCGGCCTGCGTGTAGTCGGTGTTGTAGATGTCCATCGACAACCACGCGCCGTGCTGCTTCGCCAGGCGGATCCCTTCGTCGTCGATCAGGCTTGCGTGTTCGATGGTGTCCACGCCGGCCCGGATCGCATCCTTGATGCCCGCCGCGCCATGCGCATGCGCGGCGACCTTCAGTCCCCACTGGTGGGCTTCGTCGGCGATCGCCTTCATCTCGGCGTAGCTCATCTGCTGCTGGCCGGGCTCGGTGTTGCGCGAGAACACGCCACCGGTCGCGCAGATCTTGATCACCTGCGCGCCGTACTTGCGCAGTTCGCGCACGCGCCGCCGTCCTTCTTCCGGCGTGTCGGCGTTGTACGGGCTCTTCTGGTTCATCGACGGCGGGAAGAACGTCGAATCGCAATGCCCGCCGGTCGCACCGAACGAATACGCAGCGGTGACGATGCGCGGACCGGTGAGCTTGCCCTCCTCGATTGCCTGGCGCAGGCCGACGTCGTTCCAGGCGTCCGAGCCGACGTTGCGGATCGTGGTGAAGCCCGCGAGCAGCGTTCGCTGCGCGTTGCCGACCGAGATCATCGACCAGAAGCGGTCGTTGAACTGCAGGCCGGTGTAGCCGCCATACGTGGGATCGGCGTCCAGGTGCGTGTGCATGTCGATCAGCCCCGGCATCAGCGTCATGCCGGGCAGATCGACCACGCGCGCGTCCGGCGGCAGGGCGGCGCCGGCACGGGCGACCTCGACGATTCGTCCGTCGCGCACGCGTACCTGCGGGCGCTCGATCATGCGGCCGGTGCGCACGTCGAGCAGGCGCGCGGCGGTGACCACGACCTCGCCCGGCGAGGATTGGGGCTCGATCAGTTCGGGCGCCTGCGCGAACGCGCCGGACGTGGCGGCAACGAGGCCGGCGAACAACGAAGTCAGGGCGAAACGGAAGCGGTTGCGCGTCATCCGGCGGTCTCGAGGGTCGGTTGCGATCAGGGGTGCGGCTGGAACTCCATCACCGGCGCCGGCTGCAGCAGCGGCATCAGCCAATGGTCCAGCAGCAGGAAGGCGAACAGCGCCATCAGGTACACGATGGAATAGTTGAAGACCTTCATCGCGTACATCTCGTCGGGCGGGTTCATCAGGCGCCATGCGTAACCCAGGAACACCGCGCCCAGCACCAGCGCGCCGCCGAGGTAGAACAGCCCGCTCATGCCCGCGGCCCACGGCAGGATCGTCACGACGACCAGCAGCACCGTGTAGAACAGGATCTGCCAGCGCGTGTACTCCACGCCGTGCGTGACCGGCAGCATCGGCACCATGGCGCGCGCGTAATCGGCGCGGCGGAAGATCGCCAGCGCCCAGAAATGCGGCGGCGTCCACACGAAGATGATCAGCACCAGCAGCAGCGCGTGCGGCCAGTCCCACTCGCCGCGCATGCCGGTGATCGCGGCCCAGCCCAGCAGCGGCGGCGCCGCGCCGGCGATGCCGCCGATGACGATGTTCTGCGGCGTCGCGCGCTTGAGGTACACGGTGTAGATCACCGCGTAGCCGATGAGCGAGGCGAAGGTGAGGATCGCGGTGATCGTGTTGACCCACACCACCAGGATGATCATCGACAACGCCGCGAGGATCAGCGCGAACACCAGCGCCTGCGTCGGCGTGATCTGGCCGGCGACGATCGGGCGCCATGAGGTGCGCGCCATCTTCGCATCGATGCGCGAGTCCAGCAGCTGGTTGATGGCGGCAGCGCTGGAGGCCGCAAGCCAGATGCCGAGGAAGCCCAGCACCGATTCGCGCAACGGCGGCAAGCCCGGCACGGCGAGGAACATGCCCACCAGCGCGGTGAACACGATCAACGCGACGACGCGCGGCTTGGTGAGGTCCCAGTACTGCTTGGCGGTGGCCTTGGGCATGGCGGCGGACATCACGGCTCCGGCGGACGCAGGCGCGCCAGCAGCGACACCAGCACGAACAGCAGCAACACCGCACCGGCGTTGTGCATCACCGCCACCGACAGCGGCAGGCCGAGCTTCACGTTCGCGATGCCCAGGCCGACCTGCGCGAACACCAGCAGTCCGAGCAGCGTCGCCCAGCCGCGCATGCCCGGCGTGCGGATCAGGCGCACCGCGAGCCACAGCAGGTAGACGAACACGACGACGGCCATCATGCGATGCGCGAGCTGGATCGCGATGCGCGCCTCGCCGTCGAGGATGCCGCCCTCGTAATCCACGCCGATGCCGCGCCACAGCACGAACGCTTCGCGGAAATCGTGCGGCGGCCACCAACGGCCGACGCAGGTGGGGAAATCGTTGCCGCACGCGAGCGCGGCGTAGTTCGCGCTCGTCCAGCCGCCAAGCGCGATCTGCACGCCGAGGATCGCGATGCCGGCGATCACCAGCCGGCGCACGAGCGTCGCTTCGGCGAGGCGGATCGGAATGTGCGTCGCGCGCCACGCCATCCACAGGATCAGCGAGAACGTCAGCAGGCCGCCGAGCAGATGCCCCATCACGACGATCGGCTTGAGCAGCCACGTCACCGTCCACATGCCCAGCAGCGCCTGGAAGATGATCACCGCCAGCGTGATCGACGCCACGCGCGCGAGGTCGACGTTGCTCCAGCGCAGCGCTGCGAACAGCAGGATCGCCTCGCCGGCGATCGCCAGGACGGATGCGGCGACGTGTTCGCCGTGCATGTACAACGGAATGCCGATGCCCACGAGCACGGACGCGGCGATCACCTGCGCCACGCCGTACTTGCGCCGACGCGCGGCCAGCAGCGCCAAGCCCAGGACGAGCACGCCGAGCGTGCCGGCGATGATGCGGTGGAACTGTTCGCGCCAGGCCTTGTGCACTTCGACCGGGCGGATCGCGGTGGCGACGTGGTCGGCGACCTCATGCGCGGCCGTCGGCCACGCGGCGCGGCCGTAGCAGGTCGGCCAGTCGGGGCAGCTCAGGCCGGCGTTCGACAGGCGCACGAACGCGCCGAACACGATCACGCCGAACGCAAGCGCGACGGCGAGCCAGGCCAGGCGATGGAAATGTCGGTAAACCGCGGGGCGCGAGCCGGCCCGGGCATCGGTGGGCATGGTCATGCTGCTCAATCAGAACCTGTCGTTGTTCCTTCGTCGTCCGCCGGTCACTTCAACTTGACCAGTCGCGCGACGTCCGTGCGCAGGCCGGACGGATCGAAGCCGGGAGCGTAACGCAGAATGACGAAGCCGTAGGGATCGATCACGTAGGCCGGGACGCCGCGCCCGCTGGCGGCGGACTTGACGGCCGTGTCGTCCACGCGCGGCAGTCCCGCGCGCAACTGCGCGTCGGGAGCCAGCAGCTTCAGCGTGGCCGGTTGCGGAACGCCCGCCGGCCACGCGCAGGCGTCGGTGGCGCACAGCCAAAGCACGTGCACGTCGTCGGCGTCCTTTCCGAACAACTGCCAGACGGTCTCGATCTCGCGCGCGAGCGTGTCGCATTCGGCGCCGCAGTCGGCCGGCGGCGCGACGACGATCCGCCACGTGCGCTCGCTCGCCTTCCAGGCGTAATCGCCGCCGGACAGCAGGCGCGGCGTTAGCGTGCGCACGTCGCCCGGCGGATCGAGCAGTTCGCCGACGTTCTTCGTTCCTTCCGGACGCCAGCCGGAAAACCGCAGCGCGCCGGCGACGAGCATGCTGCCGAAGAACATCGCGAACAGGAGCAGCAACAGCACGCGATTGCGGTTGCGGGTGGCGGGATTCGGGGTCGTGTCGTCGCTCATGCGAACTCCTTATGGCCGACGGCGCCTGCGGAAAGTGAGGATCAATGCCGTCGCGAGCACCGCGGCGGCGAGTGCGAACCATTGCAGCGCGTAGCCGCGATGCTGGTCCGGGGGAAGCGTGTTGGGCAGCAGTTCGAGGTCGCGTTCGTAGCCCATGCGCAAGGCGGGGTCCAGGCGCAACACGCGCGGCGCGAGCGGCACCGACAGGCCGGTCTGTTTCGCGATCGCCGCCAGGTCCACGCGCGTCATCAGCCAGGCATCGCCCTGCTTGGCCAGCGCCGGACCAAGTGCGAGGCCCGTCGACGGCGGCGGCACGAGCAGGCCGCGCAGTGCGATCGCGCCATCGAAGTTCGGCACCTGCGGCAGCGTGCGATCGCCCGACAGCGGCAGCCAGCCCAGATCGACAAGCATCGGCAACCCGCGCGCCGGCACGAAGATGCGGTACACGCGCACGCCGGCGCGGCCGTTGCGCTGCTGGTTGTCCAGCAGGAGGGCATCGCGCGCATCGAACGTGCCGATGCCCGCGGCCCAGTCGTACTGCCGCGCACGCGCGGTGTCGCCTGCGAGCGAGAGCGGGCGCGGCGTGCGGTCCGCCATGACCGCAGCGGCGGCATCGAGCATCGCCTGCTTCTCCACCGCGCGGCGCGACTGCCACAGCCCGAGGTTGGCGAACAGCGCGATCGCCAGCAACGCGGCCACCCAGCCGACCACCAGCGTGCGCCGCCGGCTCACGACTTCCTCCCGGCGCAGCGCCATAATGGCCGGCACGCCCCCGCCCGGGGCCGGTCGGACGCCGCCATGAACGATTCGCTCAAGACACTGCTGATCATCGCCTTCCTGATCGTCATCCTGTGGAACCTGGGCGCCGGCCTCTACTACATGCTCGTGGACAAGGGCGAGAGCAAGCGCACGGTGAACGCGCTGACCCGTCGCATCGCGCTGTCCATCGCGCTGATCCTGCTGGTCGTGCTGGCCAACTACATGGGCTGGATCAAGTTCCACGGCGGGCCGTGAAGCCGGGACCGGGGACCAGGGACCAGGGACCAGGGACCCGTGTGCCGGCATTCGTGATGCCTCAGAAACGAAAGGCGACGGACGGCCCGTCGCCTTTTTCGTATCCGTCGTCGCTTCGCAACACGGGTCCCCGGTCCCGGGTCCCCGTCCCGCACTTAAAGCACGTAAACGAACAGGAACAGCCCCAGCCACACCACGTCGACGAAGTGCCAGTACCAGGCCACCGCTTCGAAGGCGAAGTGGTTGTCCTTCGTGAAGTGGCCCTTGAGGCAGCGGAACCAGATCACCGCCAGCATGATCGTGCCGAGCGTGACGTGCGCGCCGTGGAAGCCGGTGAGCATGAAGAACGTCGAACCGTAGATGCCCGAACCCAGCGTGAGGTTCAGTTCGGTGTAGGCGTGGATGTACTCCTCCGCCTGGAAGTACAGGAACACCGCGCCCAGCAGCACCGTCAGCCCGAGGAAGACGAGCAGCTGCTTGCGATGGCCGGCCTTCAGCGCGTGGTGCGCGATGGTGACGGTCATGCCCGAGGTCAGCAGGATCATCGTGTTGAGCAGCGGCAGGCCCCACGCCGGGATCGTCTGGTACACGCCGCCGATCGCGCCCGGACCGTTGCTCGGCCACGCGGCCGAGAAGCCCGGCCACAGCAGCGAGTTGGTCATCACGCCGTCGCCTTCGCCGCCCAGCCACGGCATCGCGTACTGGCGCGCGTAGAACAGCGCACCGAAGAAGGCGCCGAAGAACATCACTTCCGAGAAGATGAACCAGATCATCCCCATGCGGAACGAGGTGTCGACCTGCCTGTTGTAGTTGCCGCGCACCGATTCGCGCACGACGTCGCCGAACCAGCCGAACAGCACGCCGACCATCAGCGCGATGCCGACGAAGAACGCCGTCTTGCCCCAGCTGACTTCGTTGAACCAGCTGGCGATGCCGACCATGGTGATGAACAGCGCGATCGAACCGAGGAACGGCCAACGGCTGCTGTGCGGCACGAAGTAGATGTTGGCGTCTGGCGAATGGGATTGGGCCATGGCGGCGTTCCGGTCAGTGATGCGATTGCAAGGAAAGGGTCACGGTGCCGACATCGGCGCGGGCGCGGCCGGCGCCGCTCCCTGTGCCTGTGCGGTCAGCGTGTCGTTCTTGAAGAAGGTATACGACAGGGTGATGGTCTTCACGTCGGCCGGCAGGTTCGGATCGACGATGAAACGCACCGGCATGTCGCGCACTTCACCGGCCTTGAGCGTCTGGGCGGTGAAGCAGAAGCATTCGGTCTTGCTGAAATAACCCGACGCGCGCGCCGGCGCCACCGACGGCACGGCACTGCCGACGACGGTGCGCTGCGACGTGTTGCGCGCGTGGTACGTGGTTTCGTACAGCTCGCCCGGCACGACCTGCATCGTGACCTGGTTCGGCGTGAAGTCCCACGGCAGCTTCGAATTGACGCCGCCATCGAACTGCACGGTGATCACGCGTTTCTCCGCGGCCTGCACGCCGGCGCCTGCCCCGGACTCCGATCCGGGGGCGGCGGTGCGCTCCAGGCGGATCCCGAAGACCTTCTCGCACGCGATGCGGTACAGCGGCACCAGTGCGAACGTCAGCGCGAACGCACCGATCGCGACCACGACCATCTTCGCCAGGCCCGCGTTCTTGCGCGCGGGCGGCGCGGCGTCGTGATGTTCCGGCGCGCCGTTCACTTGCCCACCGTGTTCATCGCGATGAACACCACGTACACCGCGATCGCGATCCCCGCCACCCACAACGCCGTGCGACGCGCGGCCTTGCGGCGGCGGGCGATGTCGTCGGGGTTGTGGGCGGGCTGGTTCATTGCGGTGTCCAACGTCAGGGGCGAAGAGGCTTTGGCTTCTGGAGCCCCCTTAAGTCAAGGGGGCGGCCGTTGCGTCGCGAAGCGGCGTAACGACGGGGTTGTGGAAGAGCGACCACGTATCCGAAGCCGGAAACCTCCGCGCCTTTTCCTCTGCTACCTCTTAATGCGTGATGTCGCCGTGCGCCAGATCACCGTCGCGGATGACCGGCGGCGTCGAGAACGTGTGGTGCGGCGCGGGGCTCGGCACGGTCCACTCCAGGCCACGGGCGGTCGGCCACGCGCGGGCCTCGGCCTTGACGCCCACGGCCTTCGAGCGCCACAGGATGAACGCCATCATGAACGGCGTGACGAACATGCCGAACGCGCCGATCGAGCTGATCAGGTTCCAGTCCGCGAACACCACGTTGTAGTCCGGGATGCGGCGCGGCATGCCGGCCAGGCCTAGGAAGTGCTGCGGGAAGAACAGCAGGTTGACGAAGATCATCGTCCACCAGAAGTGGAACTTCGCCGCCGACTCGCTGTACATGCGGCCCGTCCACTTCGGCCACCAGTAGTACGTGGCGGCGATGATCGAGAACAGCGCGCCGGTCACCAGCACGTAGTGGAAGTGCGCCACGACGAAGTAGGTGTCGTGGTACTGGAAGTCGGCCGGAACGATGGCGAGCATCAGGCCCGAGAAACCGCCGATGGTGAACAGGATCACGAACGCGATCGCCCACAGCATCGGCGCCTCGAAGGAGATCGAGCCGCGCCACATGGTGGTGACCCAGTTGAACACCTTCACGCCCGTCGGCACGGCGATCAGCATCGTGGCGAACATGAAGTAGATCTCGCCACCCAGCGGCATGCCGACGGTGAACATGTGGTGCGCCCACACGATGAACGAGAGGAACGCGATCGACGCGGTCGCGTACACCATGGCCTGGTAACCGAACAGCGGCTTGCGGCTGAAGGTCGGGATGATCTCCGACACGACGCCGAACGCCGGCAGGATCATGATGTAGACCTCGGGGTGGCCGAAGAACCAGAAGATGTGCTGGAACATCACCGGGTCGCCGCCGCCGGCCGCGTTGAAGAACGAGGTGGCGAAGAACTTGTCGGTCAGCAGCATCGTCACGGCGCCGGCGAGCACCGGCATCACGGCGATCAGCAGGAACGCGGTGATGAGCCAGGTCCAGCAGAAGATCGGCATCTTCAAAAGGTCGATGCCCGGCGCGCGCATGTTCAGCACGGTGGCGATCACGTTGATCGCGCCCATGATCGAGCTGATGCCCATCATGTGGATGGCGAAGATCGCGAAGGCCACGTTGCTGCCGCCCTGCAGCGAGAGCGGCGGATAGAGCGTCCAGCCGCCGGCCGGGGCACCGCCCGGCAGGAACAGCGTCAGCAGCAGCATCGCGAAGGCGAACGGCAGGATCCAGAAGGACCAGTTGTTCATGCGCGGCAGCGCCATGTCCGGCGCGCCGATCTGCAGCGGGATCATCCAGTTCGCCAGGCCCACGAAGGCCGGCATGACGCCGCCGAAGATCATGACCAGCGCGTGCACGGTGGTCATCTGGTTGAAGAACATCGGCTCGACGAACTGCAGGCCCGGCTTCATCAGCTCCGCACGGATCACCACCGACATCGCTGCGCCGATGATGAACATGATGAAGCTGAAGATCAGGTACAGCGTCCCGATGTCCTTGTGGTTGGTCGAGAAGAACCAACGCTCGATGAAGCCCTGCTTGTGGGCGTGGTCATCGTGGTGGTGGGTGTCAGCGTGCGTGACGGCCATGGCCTAACCTCGGTAATCGGGACGATCAGCCGGCGACCGGCGCCTGCTTTTCAGCAGTCGCGGCCGTGGCGTCGGTGTTCGGGGTCGCTTCCGGCTGGGCCGGGGCGGCGGGGGCGGCCGGAGCCGGGGCCGGCGCGGGGGCGTTCTTCGCCTTCTGCGCGGCGAGCCACTGCTGGTACTCGGCCTTCGGCACGGCCTTGACCACGATCGGCATGAAGCCGTGGTCCTTGCCGCACAGCTCCGCGCACTGGCCGCGGTAGATGCCCGGCTTCTTGATGTCGGTCCAGGCCTCGTTGACGATGCCCGGGATCGCGTCCTGCTTCCAGCCCAGGGCCGGCACCCACCAGGCGTGGATCACGTCGTCGGCGGTGATGACGAAGCGGATCTTGGTGTCGGTCGGCAGCACCAGGACGTTGTCGACGTCGAGCAGGTAATGCGGGTGGTCGGCCGCGCGGGCGTCGACGCCGCTCTGGCGGATCTGGTCGCTCTTGCGGTCCAGGCGGCTGGTGAAGCCGACGTTCTCGCCGAGGTAGTCGTACTTCCACATCCACTGGTAGCCGGTGATCTTGACGGTCATCTCGGCGTTGCGGGTGTCGTACATCTTGATCAGCTTGCTGGTGGCCGGGAACGCCATCAGCACCAGCAGCACGACCGGGACCACGGTCCAGATGACTTCCAGCTTCGTGCTGTGGGTGAAGTCCTTGTCCGGCACCGCGCCCTTGGAATGGCGGAACTTGAACATGGCGTACGCCATGGCGCCGAAGACCAGGATGCCGATGATCACGCACACCCACAGGGCGAACATGTGCGCGCTGTAGGCGTTGGCCGACTGGACGGTCACGCCCTGGCCCATGTTGAGCTGCCACGGCTTGGGATCGGCCGCCTGCGCGCTGGCAAGGACCGGCAGCGCCATCGCGGCGATGCCCGCGCCCCACTGCTTGAAACGACCGGCTTTCATCTGTTCGAGCCCCAGAAAGACGCTAGTTGAATGTACTGGACTGGCTGAGCCGTTCGGCTTGGCTTGCGGGCTCATCCGCGACCGGAGGCAGCGGGCATCGCAGCCCAAGGAGGACCCAAAAAGGGAACCAAAAAACTGCCCCGCGGAACCGCTTAGTTTACCGACCGTGAACGCCACCAACAACCGCAGCGCTCAAAGCATGCGAAATAGTGGGCAGATTTCGCAATCCCGCCCGATCAGGTGGAGAACTTTTCCCCTTGCGGTGGAACCTAGCAGGCCGAGCGCGCAACCTCCGCAGCGACCGGAACCCTCTAGACTATCGGGCTTCCCCAGGCTGTCCCGGGCTCCATGACCACCCACTCCTCCGCTGCCGTCGCCAGTGACGGCCCGCCGGCGCCGTCCGCGCTGATCAGCCCCGAACTTCCGCCGACGCCCCCGTCGCCCCGTGCCGCCATCACCGCCGGATGGGTCCGCGACGAAGCCAGCCACGTGCGCGCCCTGCTCGACCGCGCGCGCCTTCCGGAAGCCGACCGCATCGCCGCGCAGGCCACCGCCGCGGACCTCGTCCGCCGCGTCCGCGCGCGGGCCAAGGACCAGGGCGCGATCGAGGCCTTCATGCGCCAGTACGACCTGGGCAGCGAGGAAGGCGTGCTGCTGATGTGCGTCGCCGAGGCCCTGCTGCGCATCCCCGACCAGGACACCGCCGACAAGCTGATCCGCGACAAGCTGGGCGACGCGGACTGGAAGAAGCACATGGGCCAGTCCGATTCGGTGCTGGTCAACGCCTCGACCTGGGGCCTGATGCTGACCGGCCACCTGGTCGACCTGGCCGACGAGACCAAGCGCGACGTGCACGGCGCCTTCAAGCGCCTGCTCGGCCGCGTCGGTGAACCGGTGATCCGCCTCGCCGTGCGCCAGGCGATGAAGATCATGGGCCACCAGTTCGTGATGGGCCGCACGATCGGCGAGGCGCTCGCCCGTTCGCAGAAGAACGGCAATGCCGCGTACCGGTACTCGTTCGACATGCTCGGCGAAGGCGCGCTGACCACGAAGGACGCGCTGCGTTACCTGCAGGCGTACCGCGACGCGATCCATGCCATCGGCAAGTCGGGCAGCTTCGTCGGCGGCGACGTGTTCGCCGCGCCGTCCATCTCGGTGAAGCTCTCCGCCCTGCATCCGCGCTACGAGCACGCCAAGCGCGAGCGCGTCATGCGCGAACTCGTGCCGCGCGTGCTCGAACTGGCGCAGATGGCGAAGTCCTACGGCATCGGCTTCACCGTCGACGCCGAGGAAGCCGACCGCCTGGAGCTTTCGCTCGACGTCATCGCCGCCGCGTATTCGGACAAGTCGCTCGACGGCTGGGAAGGCTACGGCCTTGCGATTCAGGCCTACCAGAAGCGTGCGCCGGAGGTGATCGACTTCATCGCCGACCTCGCCCGCCGCACCGGCCGCCGCATTCCCGTGCGCCTGGTGAAGGGCGCCTACTGGGACAGCGAGGTCAAGCGCGCGCAGGTCGAAGGCCAGGCGGGCTATCCGGTGTTCACGCGCAAGCCGAACACGGACGTGAGCTATCTGGCCAACGCGCGCCGCATGCTCGAGGCGTCGGACGCGATTTACCCGATGTTCGCCACGCACAACGCGCAGACCATCGCGACGATCCACCAGCGCGCGAAGTCCATGGGCCGCGCGAAGCACTTCGAGTTCCAGAAGCTGCACGGCATGGGCGACGACCTGTACGCCGAGGTGATCCCGGCGGACCGCCTGGACGTGCCGTGCCGCGTGTACGCGCCGGTCGGCTCGCACGAGGACCTGCTGCCGTACCTGGTACGCCGCCTGCTCGAGAACGGCGCCAATTCCAGCTTCGTCAACCGCATCACCGACGAGGACATCGCCATCGACGACCTGATCCGCGATCCGGTCGAGACGGTGTCCGCCTTCGAATCCATCCCGCACCCGCGCATTCCGCAGCCGATCGATCTGTACCGCAGTTTCGGCATCGACAGGACCAACTCCATGGGCATCAACCTCGCCAACGACGATCAACTGCGCACGCTCGCCGAACAGGTCAACGCCGCCGCCCGTGCCGAGTGGCGCGCCGCACCGCTGGTGCCCGGCGCGAACGCCGCCGGTCCGGACATCGCGGTGACCAATCCGGCCGACCGCCGCCAGGTCGTGGGTCAGTGGAAGGCCGCCGACAGCGCGACGGTCGAAAAGGCCGTGCAGAACGCCGTGGCCGCGCACGACGCGTGGAACATGACGCCGGCCGCCAGCCGCGCCGCGATCCTGGAACACGCCGCCGATCTGCTCGAACAGCGTATGCCGCTGTACATCGCGCTGTGCACGCGCGAGGCCGGCAAGTCGATTCCCGACGGCGTGGCCGAAGTGCGCGAGGCGGTCGACTTCCTGCGCTACTACGCCGGCCAGGCCCGCCGCCAGTTCGCCGTCGAGCCGCTGCCGGGTCCGACCGGCGAATCCAACACGCTGCAGTTGTCCGGCCGCGGCGTGTTCGTCTGCATCAGCCCGTGGAACTTCCCGCTGGCGATCTTCCTCGGCCAGATTTCCGCGGCGCTGGCCGCCGGCAACAGCGTGCTCGCCAAGCCGGCCGAGCAGACCAACCTGATCGGCTACTACGCGGTGAAGCTGCTGCACGAAGCCGGCGTACCCGAAGCGGTGCTGCAGTTCCTGCCGGGCGATGGGGCCACCGTCGGCGCCGCGCTGACGAAGGACCCGCGCATCGCCGGCGTCGCGTTCACCGGTTCGACCGACACCGCGCGCGCGATCAACCGTGCGCTGGCCGCGCGCGACGCCGCCATCGGCGTGCTGATCGCCGAAACCGGCGGCCAGAACGCACTGATCGCCGACTCCTCCTCGCTGCCCGAGCAGGTGGTGAAGGACGCGATCGCCTCGGCGTTCACCTCCGCGGGCCAGCGCTGCTCGGCCGCGCGCGTGCTGTTCGTGCAGGACGACATCGCCGACAAGGTCACCACCATGCTCGCCGGCGCCATGGCCGAGCTGAAGGTCGGCGATCCGGGCCTGCTGTCGACCGACGTCGGCCCGGTGATCGACGAGGACGCGCTGAAGATGCTGCGCGAGCACGCCGAGCGCATGGATCGCGAAGCGACGAAGATCGCCGAGGTCGCGCTCGACGCCGAGGCGGCGAACGGCAGCTTCTTCGCTCCGCGCGCGTACACGCTGAAGTCGCTCGACCAGCTGCACAAGGAAATCTTCGGACCGGTGCTGCACGTGGTGCGCTGGAAGGCCGACCAGCTCGACGCGGTGATCGACCAGATCAACGCGACCGGCTACGGCCTGACGCTGGGCATCCATTCGCGCATCGACGAGACGATCGAGAAGATCGCCTCGCGCATCAAGGTGGGCAACTGCTACGTCAACCGCAACCAGATCGGCGCGGTGGTCGGCGTGCAGCCCTTCGGCGGCCAGAACCTGTCGGGCACCGGCCCGAAGGCCGGCGGCCCGCACTACCTGCCGCGCTTCGCCACCGAGAAGACGATCACCGTCAACACGACGGCCGCGGGCGGCAATGCCTCGCTGCTGACGCTGGGCGACTGAGCGCCCCCGGGGCCGGCAACGGCCCTGTACCGAGTACCCGACACGGCCCCGGCGCACGCCGGGGCCGTTGTCGTTATGCGGAAAAGATTCCTAGCGGCGCTCAGGAAACTCCGAGCGCGTCCTAGGGGACTTCCTACGACTTTTGATACACCTGTCGCGGCGCTGTCATCGAACTGTGATCCCGCAGCGGCGGCTGTTATGGCGCTTTCAAGCCGGCCACGGTGGCGCAAGCAACGGTTGGGCTCGCCCGGACGACGTCGTCCGGAGGTCCGTCCAACCAGCGAGTGCCGCCATGTCCCCGATGCCGCCGTACGCCCGACCGCAACGCCGTCTCCTGACCCTCGCGCTCCTGTCGGCGCTCGCGGGCCCCGCCTTCGCCGGCGGCAACTGCCAACTCGTCGACGACGCGGGCACGCCGCTCGCGATCGACAGCACGGCGCCGGGCACCGAAGCCCTCGCCTGTGGCCCCGATGCCAAGGCGACGGGCGTGGGCGCGGTGGCCGTCGGCGACGAGACCACCGCCTCCGGAAAGAACGCGACGGCGGTCGGCTCCTGGCTCGATCTCGACGGCGACGGCCTCGTCGACCCGGACGAGATCACCTGGGCGAAGGGCGATAACGCCACCGCCCTGGGCGCGGCGGCCCAGTCGCTCGGCGCGTCGAGCGTCGCCGTGGGCGTGCGATCGGTGGCGAGCGGCGACAACGCGGTCGCCCTCGGCAGCCAGGCCCAGACGCAGGCGCAGGTCACCACCACCACGAAGACCACCGTCCAGGGCACGCCGAACACGGTGACCACGACGACCTCCACGGCCGCCGCGACCGGTACCGGCAGCGTCTCCATCGGCGCCCAGGCGCGCGCCAACGGCAGCAACGACATCGCGCTGGGTACCGGCGCGACGGTCGAGAAGGTCACGAACACGCTCGCGATGAGCACCACCGCCGACGTCAGCACGCTGGTCCAGACGACGACCGCCGGCCCCGCGTCCAACAGCATGGCGGTCGGCACCAACGCCCGCGCCAACGGCGACGGCACGATCGTGATCGGCGCCAACGCGCTGGCCGAAGCCAAGGTGGGCCAGACGCTGACCGGCTTCGGCGGCACCAGCAACTACTTCACCGCCGGCCCGGCGAACAGCACGACGGTGATCGGCAACAACGCGCGCGCGCTGGGCGCCAACAGCGTGGTCATCGGCGCCGACGCGCAGACGTTCGGCGACGGCCTGGACCCCACCGCCACCAAGCTGCTGAAGGACCAGAACAACACGGTCGTCGGCGCATCCGCCGCCACGGTCCGCGGCTGGGGCACGGCGCTGGGCTACCGGGCGATCGCCTACGGCTACCAGACCACCGCGCTGGGTTCGCGCAGCTATGCGGTCGCGTACCAGTCGACGGCGATCGGCGGCCTGCTCGACCTGGGGGTGACCTTCCCCGGTTCGGGCCTGGGAACGCTGTTCACGCAGTCGCTCGGCACCGGCTCGCAGGCCATCGGCAGTGGCGCGCGGGCGTTCGCCAACTACGACACGGCCGTCGGCCCGGGCGCGATCACCAGTTCGTTCTACAGCGCGCAAGGCGGCACGGCGCCCTACCAGTCCAATGACCTGACGGTCATCAACGGCGCCACGTCGCTCGGGTTCCGCGCCAACGCGCGCGGCCACCGGAGCAGCGCACTGGGTACGTCGAGCCTGGCGAACGACGCCTTCTCGGTCGCCGTCGGCAACGAAACCGTGGCCTGGGGCATGCGCAGCATCGCGTTGGGCGATTCGGCGCTCGCGGCGTGGCACGACGACATCGCAGTCGGCACCGATGCACAGGCGTGGGGCGGCTTCGGCACCGGCAACATCGCGATCGGGGTCGGCGCCCGCGTGGGCGTGAGTGGCGGCGACGACATCAACAACGCGATGGCCCTGGGCACCGGCGCCGAAGCACGGTCCGACGACGCCGTCGCCCTGGGCGATGCCGCCTCGGCCGAGGGCATCGGCGCGTCCGCGCTGGGCGCGAACGCACAGGCCCAAGGCACCAACGCCGCCGCGATCGGCAACGGCGCGCAATCCGTGGGCGAGAACGCGTCCGCGCTCGGCGCCTACGCCTACGCCGGCGCCGACAACGCCACCGCCGTCGGCACCAGCGCGTTCGCGATGGACGCCGGCAGCGCGGCGCTGGGCTACAACAGCTACGCCGGCGGCGTGGAGAGCACCGCGCTCGGCAGTCATGCGGTCGCCGACGCCGCGCACTCGACCGCGCTGGGCAGCGGCGCGATGGCGATGGCCGACAACGCGGTCGCCGTCGGCGCCGGCTCGATCGCCGATCGGGCGAACACGCTCTCCGTCGGCGCGGCCGGCCAGGAACGCCAGATCGCCAACGTCGCCGCCGGCACCGAGGACACCGACGCGGTCAACGTCGCCCAGCTCGACACGGCGCTCGCGCAGGTGGATGGCGCGATCGGGACGCTCGACGAATCGGCGGTGAAGTACGACGACCCCGCCGCGCGCGACCGCGTCACGCTCGGCGGGACCGCGGGCACGACGATCGCGAACGTCCGCGCCGGCATCGCGGGCGGCGACGCGGTGAACGTCTTCCAGCTGCGCTCGGTGTTCGCCGGATTCGGCGGCGGCGCCGCACTCGACGCCAGCGGCCTGATGACGTTGCCGACTTTCAACGTGTTCGGCGCGCAGTACCACACCGTGGCCGAAGCCTTCGATGCGATCGGCGCCGGCATCGGCGGCCTGGGCGATCGCCTCGCCCTGGTCGAAGGCCATCTCGGCGGCGCGCATGGCGACGTGCCGGTCGGCACGGGCGACGGGCTGACGATCGGCGAGAGCAGCCTTGCGGCCAGCGTCAGCGACACCGCGATCGGCAACGGCGCCTCGGTGCAGGCCGACGGCAGCACCGCGGTGGGCAGCAACGCGACGATCGACGCCATCGCAACGAACGGCGTGGCCGTGGGCGCGGACGCGCGTGTCACCGCGGCGTCGGGCACGGCGATCGGACAAGGCGCCTCCGCAACCGCCCAGGGCGCGGTCGCGCTGGGCCAGGGCTCGGTCGCCGACGAGGCCAACACGGTGTCGGTCGGCAACGCCGACATGCAGCGACGCGTCACGCACGTCGCCGACGGCGTCGACGCGAACGACGCGGCGAACGTCCAGCAGTTGCAGGCCGGCGACGCGCAGACGCTTTCGCGCGCCAACGCCTACACCGACAGCCGCCATCAGGCGATGAGCGACGAGTTCACGCAGCTGCGCGACGACGTCGAGTACCGCCTGGGCAAGCAGGACGAACGCATCGACCGCCAGGGTGCGATGAGCGCGGCGATGCTCAACATGTCCATCAACGCCGCCAATTCGCGCAGCCCGCGCGGTCGCATCGGCGTGGGCGCGGGCTGGCAGAACGGCGAGAGCGCCCTGTCGGTTGGCTATTCCAAGGCCATCGGCGAGCGCGCGTCGTTCTCCATCGGCGGCGCCTTCAGCAGCGACGACAGCGCCGCCGGCGTCGGCTTCGGCATCGATCTGTAACGCTCGCTTCGCTCCAAAAAACGGCGCCCGCCGCGGCGCCGTCCCATCCGCATCCCGAGGAATCCCGCATGACGTTTCGTCGCACCCTGCTGAGCGTCCTGATCGCCAGCGCCTGCCTGCCCGCCACCGCCGGCACCGTGGACCTGTCGTCCCTCCAGGACGCCACCGTCTCGCCACGTTTCATCGTCAAGTACCGCGACGGCAGCGCCGAGCGCACGCAAGCCGCCGCGAGCCGGCGCGCACTGGCCGCGGCCGTCGAACGCGCGCGGCCGCAGATGGGCCCACGCCTGGCCAACCTGCGCGGCGCTGCGGCATTGCGCATCGACACGCTGCGCGTCACCGCCACGGGCCGCCAGGTCGTGCGCGCATCGCAGCGGCTCGACCGCGCGCAGGCCGAAGCGCTGATGCGCGCGATCGCGAGCGATCCGAACGTCGAATCCGTCAGCGTCGATCGCCTGATGCGCCCGAGCGCGATGCCGAACGATCCGGTGCTCGCGACGCACCAGTTGTGGCATTACGGCACCGGCAGCGGCGGCGCGCGCGTGACCACCGCCTGGAGCACGGGCGCGACCGGCGCCGGCATCGTGGTCGCGATGCTCGACACCGGCGCGACGCGCCACGCGGACCTGATGTCGAACCTGCTGGACGGCTACGACTTCATCACCGACCGGGCGCTGTCCGGACGCCCCACCGACGACCGCGTGCCCGGTGGCTGGGACCTGGGCGATTTCACCACCGCGGGCCAGTGCGCGCCCGGTTCGCCGGCGAGCCCCAGCAGCTGGCACGGCACGCACGTGTCGGGAACCATCGCCGAAGTGACCAACAACGAGATCGGCGGCGCGGGCGTGGCGTACGACGCGAAGATCGTGCCGGTGCGCGTACTGGGCCGATGCGGCGGCTACACGTCGGACATCAACGACGCGATCGTGTGGGCGGCCGGCGGCCATGTCGACGGCGTGCCCGACAATCCGCATCCGGCCGAGGTCATCAACATGAGCCTCGGCGGCACGCACGCGTGCGAGGCGGACACGCAGGCCGCCATCGACAAGGCGGTGTCGCTGGGCGCCACGGTCGTCGTCGCGGCAGGTAACGACAACGCCGACGCCACCGGGCACGCACCGGCCAGCTGCGCCCGCGTCGTGACGGTGGGCGCGACCGGCTTCAGCGGGCAGCGCGCGGGCTACTCCAACTACGGCAGCGCGGTGGACCTGTCGGCGCCCGGCGGCGCCGGCGTCGAAGGCTCGCCCAATGGCTACATCTGGTCCACGCACAACACCGGCGCGACCGTGCCCGAGGGCGACCGCTACGTCGGCATGACCGGCACGTCGATGGCGACGCCGCATGTGGCGGGCATCGTCGCGCTGATGCAGGGCGTCGCCGCGACCCCGCTGACGCCGGCGCAGATCGAAGGGCTGCTGGTGGCGTCCGCCAGGCCGTTCCCGATCAAGCCCGACCGCGCGATCGGTGCGGGCATCGTCGATGCGACGGCGGCCGTCGAACGCGCCCGCACGTTCGGCCAGCCGATCCAGGCGATCGCGCTCACCAGCAACATCACCGAAGCGATGCCGCCCCTCGCGGCGGGCCAGAGCGTGATGTACGCCATCGACGTGCCCGAAGGCAGGAGCCGCCTGGAATTCACGACATACGGCGGTCGCGGCACGCTCGCCGCCTACGCGAACTACGAATCCGAGCCGATGCCGGCGGCGAACATCGCGTCTTCGGTGCGGCCGGGCACCAACCAGGTGCTCAACGTGATGTCGCCGGCGAAGGGCCGCTATTACATCAAGGTGGTGGCGACCGCCGACGCCGCGGGTGTGCTGGTGCGTGCGCGGATCCTCTGACGATCCCGTCGCGAAGGCCGGGGCGTCGCACGCCCCGGCCCTGCCCACCCTGGCGCGCTTGCTGCTTCCCGCAGCGCTGTTGTGCGGTGCGGCCGGAACCCCGGCGCAGGACAGCGAGCGATCGCACCTGCGCGTCGGTCAGGCGCTGCACGTCCGCCTGACCGCAAGCCCGGCGACGGGCCACGTCTGGGATTTCGTCGGCCCGCTCCCGCCCGAACTCCGCATGGAACGCGATCCCGGCCTGGCCCCGTTCGACCGTACGCAGCCGGGGGCCGCGTCGATCCAGACGTGGACCTTCCGCGCCGCGCGTCCCGGCCGCGCGGTGCTCCGGTTCGTGTATCGCCGCCCGTGGGACCCCGATGCCACGGCCGCGGAACGCCGCGAGGTGGACGTCGTCGTGGAATAGACCGTCACAGGTCGCCTGCGGGCCGCGGCCCCGCTACGCTCGGATCGTCGAAGCAAGACGGGGCCCGGCAATGCGTTTGACGAAATACCGGTTCGGCGGGTTCGAACTCGACCCCGCCGCGCGCGAGTTGCGCCGCGACGGCGAACGCGTCGCGCTGCCGCCGAAGTCCTTCGACTGCCTGGCCTACCTCATCGCCCACCGCGACCGTGCCGTCGGCCGCGACGAACTCATCGCCGCGGTCTGGGGCCGCGTCGACATCAGCGACACCGTGGTCGCGCAGACGATGCTGCGCGCGCGCAAGGCGCTGGGCGATCCGGGCGACTCCACGCAGCGCTTCGTGCGCACCGTGCCGCGCTTCGGCTACCACTGGGTCGAACCGGTGGACGAGATCGCAACGCGGTTCGCCGAGCCGATCGAAACCGTCGCGCCAACGCCTGCCGCATCCGCGCTGCATTCGCCAGCGCCAGCGCGAACGTCATTCCAATGGCGACGTGCCGCCGTCATCGCGTGCGCGTTCGGTGCCGTCGCCGCGGCCGTCCTCGGCGCATGGCCGTGGCTGCCTTTGCAGGTTCGGCCCCTGTCGGCTCGGCCGGCCAAGATGGCAGGCCACGAAAGCCGCGCGGTCCTCGTGCTGCCGGTGCGCGTGGCCGCCTCGCAGGAAGACGACGCCTGGGTGCGCCTGGGCGCGATGGACTACCTTGCCAACCGGCTGCGTCACGGCGGTCTGCGCGCGGTGCCAAGCGAACAGGCGCTGCACCTGGGCCGGCCGGCCGACACCGCCCGTCCGCTCGACGCGACGCGCGCGCGTGAACTGCAGCGCCTGGGCGACGCACGCTGGGTGCTCGCGCCGCAGGCCGACCGCGACGGACGCGGCTGGCGCGTGCGGTTGAGCGTGTTCGAAGGCGAGCGCGAACGCGTCGTCGAAGCGCGCGGGTCGAGCGTGCTCACCGCGACGGCCGCCGCCGCGGATTCCTGGCTGCGGCGCGTGCGTCCGGATCGCGTGTCCACCGACGTAGGCCCGAGCCGGCTCGACCAGCGCCTGCAGCAGATCGACGCCGAACTGCTCGCCGGACAACTCGATGCCGCGCGACGACTCATGGCGTCGGCCACGCCGGACGAACGCGCCGATGCCGCGGTGCGCGTGCGCGAAGGGCAGATCGAATTCCGCAGCGGCCATCTCGATAAGGCGTCGGCCTTGTTCGAACGCACACTGGCCGACACCACAGCGTCGCCGGAAGTGCGCGCGAAGGCGCTGATGGGCCAGGGCGCGATCGAGATCCGGCGCGGACAACCTGCGCGCGCGCAGGCGCATTACGCGGACGCGCTCGACGTCGTGCAGCGGCTTGCGCAGAGCGACGACCCCACGCTGCTGGGCAACGCCTACAACGGCCTGGGCGTCGCGCTGGTGCAGCAGGGGCGCATGGACGAAGCCGTGCGCGACATGGGCCTGGCGCGCGTGGCGATGCAGCGCTCGGGCAACCTGATCGAAGCCGCGTCGGTCGGCACCAACCTCGGGCTGATCGAACTCCAACGCCGCCATTATCCGCAGGCATTGCAGGAGTTCGACCGGGCGATCGCGGTGTTCGAGCGGTTCGGCGTGAACGATTACCTCGCGGCCGCGCTGATGGCGAAGGCCGACGCGCAACTGGACATGGTGCAGCCCGACGCGGCGGCGGCAAGCATCGCGCGCGCGGCGATCGAACCGATCGGCGATCGACAGCTCACGGCGCGCATTGCCTCGATCACGGCGAGGATCGCGCTCGCACGCGGCCGGCTGCACGAGGCGGCGCGACAGATCGACCGGCTGGGCGTGCTCGAGGTGCCCAGCGACGACCTCACGCTGCGCGAACTGCAACTGCGCCTGCAACTGGCGCGCGGTGCGACCGAAGCGGCGACCGCCATCGCCCTTGCGCCTGTCGCGATGACCGCTCGCGTGCCGGGGAGTCTTGCCCTGGCCGCCTCGCAGGCGTTGCTCGCAGCGGGCGACGACGCGACGACCGCACGCTGGCTCGCCTACCGCGAGCGCATCGACGCCGCGCAACGCGGCCTCGACTGGGACATCGCCGAGGGGCTGTTCGCGCAATCGCGCGCGCGCGTGCAGGCGGCGATGTCGCTGGCCGATGCGGCATCCGCCCGGGTGGAAGAAGGCGGCAGCCCCGCCGAACGCGTGCAGGCGGGCGTCTTCAAGGCGCGCCTGTTGCGCATGCAGGGACGGCCCGAGGCGGCGGCGACGGTGCTCGCCGACCTGGATGCGTTCGCGACCTTCGACTATCGCGTGGCCTGGGAGGCGCTCGCGGTGTATCGCGCGCTGCACGACGAGGCGATGGCGAACGACGCGTTGGCACGCGTGCAGGCGCTGCGCGGCGAGCGCGACATCGCGCAGGTGCCGGCGCTCTGATCCGGCATCGGTCCCGCGCGCGCAAAAAAAGAAAGCCCCGCGCGAGCGGGGCTTTCGGTTACTGCAGGTTCGACGCGATCAGAACTTGTACTGCGCCGAAACGCCGTACAGGTTCGCATGGCCGTCGAACGGACCGACCAGCGTGGAACCGCCGGCGGTGATGTCGATCTTCGGCGAGTTCGGCTCGATGCGGGTGTAGCCGAAGTTCACTTCCAGCGCCTGCGTGGCCATCCAGCTCGCGCCGATCGAGTACCACATGCGGTTCGCGTCGGGCAGGCGCGGCGTGCGGGTTTCGATGTGCGTCGGCGTTTCGTCGTACGCGACGCCGCCGCGCAGCGTCCACGACTCGTTGAGCTTGTACTCGGCGCCAAGCGAGGAGAACGTCGTGTCCTTCCACGCGAACGGCTCGACCGAATCCGGATCCGGGTTGGCGAAATCGATGCGCACTTCGCGCAGCGATTCCCAACCGGTCTCGGAGTACGTGGCCATCATCGCGAAGCGGTCGGTGAAGTCGTAACGCACATCGACGTTCAGCACGCTCGGCGTGGTCAGCTTGGCGCTCGCGGCGCCGTCCTGGAAGAGCAGACGCGTGGTCGGGCTGGCGGAGAACACCGCGGCGACGTTGCCCGGCACGGTCCAGTCGGCGGTGCCGTCCAGCTCGTAGTCGATCTCGGAGCGGTAGCTCACGCCGATGGCCAGCTTGTCGGTCGGCTTGAGGTTCGCGCCCACGGTCCAGCCGAAGCCGGTGTCGTCGCCCTGGATCTCGGCGAAACCGTCAGCCGCCTGCGGCAGCGCGAAGGGCAGCGGGCGGGTCGCCGGGTTGGCGAACAGCAGCGAGCCGAAGTCGACCGACTTGGACAGCGTGACGTCGGCGCGCGAGTAGATGATGCCGGCGCCGACCGAGAAGCGGTCCGGCACGATGTCGAGCGCGGCCGCCAGCGTGAGGTCGACGATCTTGACGTCGGAGGTGTGCGCGAAATAGCGACCCTGCCAGCCATCGTCGTACTCGGTCTTCAGGCCGAACGGCGCGCTGACCATGGCGCCGAACGCCAGGCCGTTGTCGAGCTTGTGGACCACCGACAGCGCCGGCACCGGCGTGATGTCGCCGGCGTCGCCGCCGTTGCCGCCGGTGAGCGGACGGCCGAGCGCGTCGGTGCCGGTGCCCTTGAATTCGTAGCTGAGGTCGATCGCGGTGACGTCGGCCTGGACCGTCGTGCCCGTGAAGCGGGCCATCGTGGCCGGGTTGTTGGCCACGACCGAGGAGTCGGTTTCATTGACGCCGGCGCCGGCGAAGGCGGCGCCCAGGCCCTTGACGCTGTTTTCCTTCAGCTGGAAACCCGAAGCGTGGGCCTGGCCGACGGCCAGCGCGCCGGCGATGCCGAAGGCGAGCGCCGACAGCTGGATGAAGCGAGAAGCGTGTTGCATGCGTGTAGTCTCCAATGGAGTATTTTCGTCTTCTTCAGGCCGCGTCATTGCCAGGGCAATCCGGCCGGTCCGGTCGGTCGCCACAATTCGCCGGAAACCCCTCCCGACGTACGACGCCGTATGCACTATAACCCGGCTTTTAACCCGAGGCTAACAACAGCCGGCATGCCCGTCCGCACTTGTAAAACAGGGGTTTCCACGCGCGCTCGCCCTGGCGCGATGCTGAACAGGGGAGGCCCCGGCTGGTGTTCGTGACGATTCCCGGGCGGGAACGCATCCCGCTGCGTTGGGCGACGCCCGTTCTCTTCAGCCTGCTATGGCTGGCCTTCATCACGGTGGAACTGATGCCCGGCGCCGAACAGCGCCGGCTGCTGACCGAATGGGGCGCGCTCTCCGGCGGGCTCGCCTCGCCTGACGCGTGGCTGCAGTCGATCCGCAACGGGAGCCTCGGGCGGCTGTTCACGGCGTTGTTCCTGCACGCCGATTGGGCCCATCTGCTCGGCAATCTGGTGTTCCTGCTGATCTTCGGCCTGCCCGCGGAGCGCGCGATGGGCCCGTGGCGCCTGCTGGTGCTGTTCCTGTGCGGCGGTGCGGTCGCGAACCTCGCCGCGGTGATCGCCATCGGCACGCCGGACCGGCTGATCATCGGCGCGAGCGGCGCGGTGTCGGCGCTGATCGGCGCCTACCTCGCGCTGTTCCCGGGCGCGAAGCTGGGCGTGGTGGTCCCGCTGGGCCTGTTCCTGCAGTTCGTGAAGGTGCCCGCGCCGTTGCTGATCGGCGTGTGGGCGCTGCTGCAGCTGGTCTTCACCTTCATCGGTCCCGCGTTCGGTGCGGTGGCCTGGTCGGCGCACCTGGCCGGCTTCGCCTTCGGCGGCGCCTTCGCGCTGATCGCACGCGCCGGCATCGCGCGGCGCATGCGCCGGCGGCGTGGTTTCTGACGCGCGCTTGATAGGGGCGCCACGCGACCCCATCGTCAGCGTGCAATCCGCAGCGCTCTCCCTCCTCGCGATTCCGACCATGTCCAAGCCGCTCTACAAGGTGACCTTCCTCAACGCCGGCAAGGTGTACGAGCTCTACGCGCGCAATGTCACGTCCGGCGCGCTGTGGGGCTTCACCGAAGTGAGCGAGCTGGTGTTCGACGTGCACGACGGCGTGGTGATCGATCCGACCGAAGAGCGGCTGCGCGACGAGTTCGGCAACACGCGCGCGCTGCACCTGCCGATGCACAGCATCGTGCGCATCGAGGAAGTCGAGCGCAAAGGGCAGTCGGCGATCCGCGATGCCACGACGGGCGAAAAGGTCGTCACGCCGTTCCCGCTTCCCGGCAAGCCCCGTTGAGGCGGTCCATGAAGACGATCATGCAAACCTGCCTGCTTGCCGCCTCGATCGCGTGCATCGCGGCATGCCAGCGCGCGCCGGAACCGGCGGCGAACGACGCAGCTGCCGCCGCACCGACGAAGCCCGCGACGAAAGCCGCCGAGACAAATTCGGTGTCGAACGCGTTCGACGTCGAGATCACGCTTTCGCCTGCCGCGCGCGAGCGTCTGGTTTCGCAGCGCGAATCGCTGGTCGTCAGCGCCGATTACTTCGGCTATCCGAGCGCACAGGCGCAAGCGCAAGGGGTGCCCGGCAGCGAGAATCCCTGGCTGACGCTGCATCGCATGCAGGTCGAGCTCGATGGCGAGCGCTTGAACGGCACGCCCGTGGCGCACTTCCCGGCCGTCGCCTTCGATGCGAAACAACTCGCCTCGACCGAGGCACCGGACGCGCCGCAGGTGAATATCAACGTGTATTCGGGCCGGCGTTCGTCGCCCGACAACCTGCTCGATTGCGCGATGTTCCAGGACACGCTGGCCGTCGCCTCGCGCGCGCCCATCCGGCTTTCGTGCGGATTGATCGGCGAAGCGCCGCGCTGACGCGGCGCGCGGCTCAGTTTTTCTTTGTCGCGGGCGCCGTTGCGCTCGCCACCGGCTTCTTGAGTTCCAGCAGCGCGGCCGCGATCGGTGCGTCGCCTTCGAGCACGTCGCCGGCGTTCTGGCCGGGCTGACCTTCCTCGCCGTCCTTCTCGCCATCGCCGCGCAGATGGCCCGGCAGGCTGGCTTCGCTGAAGTTGCGGATGCTCTTGTCGGCGTCCTTGCCCGGCTGCAGCACGACGTCCGGCGTGATGCCGAGCGCCTGGATCGATTTGCCGCTCGGCGTGTAATAGCGCGCGGTGGTGAGCTTCACCGAATCGCCGTTGTCCAGCGGCAGCACGGTCTGCACGGAGCCCTTGCCGAAAGTGCGGCTGCCAACGATGCGCGCGCGATTGTTGTCGCGCAGTGCGCCGGCGAGCACTTCCGCGGCGCTCGCCGAACCGGCATCGACCAGCGCCACGACCGGCGCGCCGTCGAGGCGATCGCCCGGCGTCGCGCCGAATTCGGCGTCGCTGATCGCGATGCGGCCGCGCGTGGACACGATCTTGCCCTCGTCGAGCAGGTCGTCGGCGATCTGCACCGCGGAGGTGAGCAGGCCGCCCGGGTTGCTGCGCAGGTCGATCACCAGGCCGCGGAGCTTGCCGCCGGCCTGGGCCTTGAGCTTCTCCAGCTGACTTTCGAAGTCGGCCGCGGTGTCGGCCTGGAAGGCGCTGATGCGCACGTAGCCGTAGCCCGGTTCGAGCATGCGGCTCTTTACGCTCGCCACGCGGATCGTTTCGCGCATCAGCGTGACGTCGAACGGCTTGTCCTTGCCTTCGCGCACGATCGTGAGCGTGACCTTGCTGCCGGGTTCGCCGCGCAATGGCCCGGACTGATCGCCTTCGTCCGGCTTGAACGGCTTGCCGTCGATCGCGGTGATTACGTCGCCGGCCTTGATGCCCGCGCGCGCGGCGGGCGTGTCGTCGATCGGCGAGATCACGCGCAGCGAGCCGTCGGGCTGGCGCATCAGTTCCACCCCGACGCCGTCGTAGGCGCCGCGCGATTGTTCGTCGAAGCTCTCGGCGTCTTCCTTGTCGAGGTAGACACTGTGCGGATCCAGGTCGAACAGCAGCCCGCGAATCGCCGAATGCATCAGCTTCTGGTCTTCCACCGGCTCGACGTAGGCCTGCTTGACCGCGTTGTACACCGACACGTAGCGGCGGATTTCATCGAGCGGCACTTTCGCCTCGGCCGTCTCCGCGTCGGGCGACTCGATCGGCGCGTCGGCCGGCGGTGCGTCGGCCTCCTGCGCGGCGGCCGGCAGGGCGACGAAAGCGGCCAGGGCGAAGGGAGCGAGGCGACGCAGGGACATTCGGGCAACTCCGGTGGCGCGTGAGACGAAGCGGCCGTCCAGGACGGCTGGCCGGAGGCATCCGGCGATGTGCCGTGATTATGGGCACGGCGGGGGAGCGCAATGGAAGGCTTTCGTTAATCCTCCCGGCAAGCGGATCGGGCGTTCAGCGTCAGCGACGCAGCCACGTTCCGGGATTGACAGGCGAACCGTTGCGTCGCAACTCAAAGTACAGCGCGGCGCGCCCGTGCCCGCCGGACGTGCCCACGGTGGCGACGGAATCGCCGCGCCTGACCGCATCGCCGACGTCCTTGAGCAGCGCGTCGTTATGCGCATAGAGGCTCATGTAGCCGTTGCCGTGGTCGACGATCAGCAGCAGGCCGTAGCCAGTCATCCATTCGGCATAGACGACCTGTCCGTCGGCCACCGCCTTGACCGGCGTGCCGGCGGCCGCGGCGATCAGCAGGCCGTCGCTGTCGCGGCCGTCCGGCATGGTCCCGCCGAAGCCGGCCAGCAGCGCGCCCGACACCGGCCAGCCCAGCCCGCCGACCTGCGGCGTGGGCGCGCTGGCAACGACGGACGGCTTGCGGCGCGGCGGGGCGTCCTTGCCGACGGCCGTCTCACGCGCGGCGCGTTCGGCCGCGGCACGGCGTTGCGCTTCGGCCTTGGCGGCGGCGGCGCGGAGTTTCTTCAGCAGCTGCTCCAGGCCGGCGGCGTCGCGTCCGAGCTCGCGTTCGCGCGTGCTGCGGTCCTGGTAGCGCTCGTCCAGTTGCGCCACGAGCGATGCACGGGCCTTGCGGGCCTTCTGCAATTCGCCCAGCTGCGCGCGCTGCTGTTCGCGCGTGCGATCCAGTTCGCTGCGACGCTGCACGATCGCTTGCTCCACCGCATCGAGCTCGCGCAACTGGGCGTCGAGTTCGACGATGCGGCGCGTGCGATCGCGCTGCAGGTAGCCGTAGTACGCGAGCATGCGGTTGCCGTCGGCGACGCGATCCTGCGCGAGCAGCAGTTTGAGCGGCGCGTCCTGCCCCTGCAGATAGGCGGCGCGAAGCAGTTGCGCAAGTTCCTTCCGCTGCGCGCCCATGCGGTCCTGCAACTGCGCGCGCTGTTCCTGCAGCGATGCGAGCGACGCCTGCTCCCTGGCCATGCGTGCCTCGATCTCGCGCAGGCGCCGGTTGGATTGGCCGACCTTTTCGTCGGCCTCGCGCAACTGGCGCGACGCGTTGCCGCGCTGGCCTTCGATCTTGCGTCGCTCGGCGGCGACCGACTTCAACTCGCGCTGGATCTTCTCCAGCTTGCGTTCGGCGTCGCGGCTGTTCTGCGCGGACGCGTTCGGCACCGGCGCGAGGCCGGCCACGAGCAGGGCCGCGCAGGTCACCGCAACGACGACGCGCCGCATCCGGTCAGCCCGCGAGCAGACTCGTCCCGCTCATCTCCGCCGGCTTCGGCACGCCGAGCAGGTCGAGGATGGTCGGTGCCACGTCGCGCAACGCGCCGCCGGAGCGCAGCGTCGCCGCGCGCGGGCCGAAGTAGACGAACGGCACCGGACCGACGGTGTGCGCGGTATGCGGCTGGCCGGTGGCGGGGTCGCGCATCATCTCGAGGTTGCCGTGGTCGGCGGTGATCAGCAGCGCACCACCGGTGTCGCGGACGGCCTGCGCGATCGCGCCGATCGCCACGTCCACCGCTTCGGCGGCCTTGATCGCGGCGGCGATGTCGCCGGTATGGCCGACCATGTCCGGGTTGGCGATGTTGCAGATGGCCACGTCGATCTCGCCGGAGCGGATCGCGGCGGTGAGCTTTTCGGTGACTTCCGGGCAGCTCATTTCCGGCTGGAGATCGTAGGTCGCGACCTTCGGGCTCGGCACGAGGATGCGCGTTTCGCCGGCGTATGGCTCCTCGCGGCCACCGCTGAAGAAGAACGTCACGTGCGCGTATTTCTCGGTTTCGGCGATGCGCAGCTGCTTCAGGCCGTTGTCGGCGAGTACTTCGCCCAGCGTGTGGCGCAGGTCGTCCGGACCGAAGGCTACGGGCGCCGGCAGCTTGGCGTCGTACTCGGTCAGGCACACGAAGCGCGAAAGCTTCGGCCGGCGCGCCTCGAATCCGGCGAACGCGGGCGACACGAACGCCGCGGTGATCTGCCGTGCGCGATCGGCGCGGAAGTTCATGAACACCACGGCATCGCCGTCGGCCATCGGCAGGTGGCCTTCGATCACGGTCGGCGCGACGAACTCGTCGGTCTCGCCGCGTTCGTAGGCCTGCAGCAACGCTTCGATCGGCCCGGTGGTGACGTGTTCGCTCTTCGCCTCGACGATCGCATCCCAGGCGCGGTGCAGACGATCCCAGCGCTGGTCGCGGTCCATCGCGTAATAGCGGCCGCTGACGCTGGCGACGCGCGCGTTGCCGAGCTTGCGGCACACGTCCTGCAACTTCGCCAGGCTCGGCTCGGCCGACTTGGGCGGCATGTCGCGGCCGTCGAGGAACGCATGCACGGCCACCTTCGTCACGCCTGCCTGGCGGGCCAGTTCGAGCATCGCGAAGATGTGGTTCTCGTGGCTGTGCACGCCGCCGGGCGACAGCAGCCCCATGACGTGCAGCGTGCCGCCGCTCGATTGCGCCGCGGCGCACGCGGCGCGGAGTTCGTCGTTGCCGAAGAACGTGCCGTCCTCGATGGCCGCGTCGATGCGCGTCAGGTCCTGGTAGACGATGCGGCCGGCGCCGAGGTTCATGTGGCCGACCTCGGAATTGCCCATCTGCCCGTCCGGCAGGCCGACATGGCGGCCTTCGGTATGGATCAGCGTGTGCGGCGCGGACGCGACGAGCGCGTCCCAGTTCGGCAGGCGCGCCTGGGCCAGCGCGTTGTCGGTCGGGTCGTCGCGATGCCCCCAGCCGTCGAGGATCAGCAGGACCACCGGTTTCGGGCGCATCGGGGAGGCTGGCACGTCGTGGGATTCCAGAGTGAGGGGCCAATGGTGACTTCGGGCACGGGTCCGCGCCGGCGATGGCTGCGATTGTAGCGAAGCGGTGTAAACCGATTCCGCCTTCAGCGCATCCGATGCCTTGAAGCCCGTCCCAACACGGAAACCGAAACGATGCGAATCCGCTCCCTCTGCGTCCTGCCGCTCGCCCTGGCGCTGTCCGCGCCGGCGTTGGCCGCCCAGGACATCGACAAAGTCAACGGCAGCATCACCGTCGAAGCCGGCCAGACCGCCGGCGACCTGGAGACCGTGAACGGCTCCATCAAGATCGGCGCCGGCGCACGCACCGGCAAGGCCGAGACCGTCAACGGCAGCATCACCGTCGCGGAGAACGTCGAGGCCGGCGGCCTGGAAACGGTCAACGGCTCGATCCGCGTGGCCGGCAACGGCAAGCTCGCCAGCAGCCTGGCCACGGTCAACGGCGGCATTTTCATCGACCGCGGCGGCGACGTGCGCGGCGACATCGAGACCGTCAACGGTGCGATCGGCCTGGTCGATACCGACCTGTCCGGCGGCATCACCACGGTGAACGGCGACGTGACGGTCGGCGTGAACTCGCACGTGAAGGGCGGGATCCGCTACACCAAGCCGAGCAGTTCGTGGTTCTCGTTCAACAAGCGCGACCCGAAGGTGATCATCGGGCCGAACGCGGTGGTCGACGGTCCGCTGGTGTTCGAGCGCAAGGTCGAGCTGTACGTCCACGACACGGCGAAGATCGGCCAGGTCAGCGGTGCCACCGCCGTGCGCTACACGGGTTCGACGCCGCCGGGCCAGTAGCCGGACGTCGCGTGAACTGCCGGACCGCGCACGGCCGCGGTCCGGAAACCATGCCTAGAATGGGGTTCGCTTCAGGGCGGCCCCGGAATGAGACGGGCCGTCGTGGAGCCTGGTCCATTCCGGAGGTCCCATGTCCCGAGTTTCCCTGCTCAGCACGGCGGTAGCCGGCATCGTAGGCGCGATCGCGCTGGCCGCCTGCTCCAAGCCCAGCGACGCGCCCAGCACGGCCACGACGCAAACGCCCGCAGCGACGCCTGCGGCCGACAGCCATTCGTTCAACGACGCCATCAACGCGGCCGATTTCGCGCAGCACGTGAAGGTGCTCGCGTCGGACGAGTTCGAGGGGCGCGCGCCCGGCAGCGCCGGCGAAGAGAAGACCGTCCAGTACCTGGAAGCGCAGTTCAAGCGCATGGGGCTGAAGCCCGGCAATGGCGAGAGCTACTTCCAGACCGTGCCGATGGTGGAAACCACGGCGGACGAATCGGCCACGCTGAACATCGACGCCAAGGGCAAGCCGCACACGTTGAAGTTCGGCACTGACATGGTGGTGGGCACGCGCACAGGCCAGAAGGAAGTGAAGGTCGACGGCAGCCAGCTGGTGTTCGTCGGCTACGGGGTCAACGCGCCCGAGCAGAACTGGAACGATTACGCCGGCGTGGACGTGAAGGGCAAGACGGTCGTGATGTTCGTCAACGACCCGGGCTTCCACAGCCAGGATCCGAAGCTCTTCGAAGGCAAGCGGATGACGTACTACGGCCGCTGGACCTACAAGTTCGAGGAGGCCGCACGCCAGGGCGCTGCCGCCGCGATCATCATCCACGACACCGAAGGCGCATCCTACGGATGGGACGTGGTGAAGAATTCCTGGTCTGGCGCGCAATTCGACCTTCCTGCGAAGGACGATCCGGAACCGCGCCTCCCGGTGCAGGGCTGGATGACCGGCGACGCGGCGCGCTCGCTGCTGTCCGACCTCGGGCAGAACCTGGACGAGTTGTACAAGGCGGCGAACAAGCCCGGGTTCAAGGCGATCCCGCTCGACGGCAGGCTCTCGGTGGACCTGAAGAGTACGACGAGCGAGAAGTCCTCGCGCAACGTGGTCGCGCTGCTGCCGGGCGCGAAGCGTCCGGACGAGGCGATCGTCTACATGGCGCATTGGGACCATCTGGGCAACCACGGCCACGAGGCCGACGAGCACGGCGGCGCGGGCGCCGGCGAGCCGCACGCGGACACGATCTACAACGGCGCGATCGACAACGCGACGGGCGTGGCCGGCATCCTGGAAATCGCCGAAGCCTTCAGCAAGCAGACGCCGCCGCCGGATCGTTCGCTGCTGTTCCTCGCCGTGACGCTGGAAGAGTCGGGCCTGCTGGGTTCCAAGTACTACGTCGCGCATCCGAGCATTCCGCTCAACAAGACGGTGGCGGTGATCAACCTGGACGCCATGCCGGTGATCGGCCAGGCGAAGGACATGACGGTCGTCGGCTTCGGCAGCTCGGAGCTGGAAGACCTGCTCAAGGCACAAGCCGAAAGCCAGCAGCGCGTGCTGCACGCCGAGGCGACGCCGGAAGACGGCTTCTACTTCCGCTCCGATCACTTCAACTTCGCCAAGGCCGGCGTGCCGGCGCTGTACGCCAAGGGCGGCAACGACCTGATCGACGGCGGCGTCGACGCGGGCCGCAAGGCCGAATCCGATTACCGCGACAACCGCTACCACAAGCCGGGCGACCAGTTCGATCCGGCCTGGAAGATGGACGGCGTGGTGCAGGACCTGGAAGCGCTGTACGGCGTCGGCCGCACGTTGGCCGGCGACGAGCAGTGGCCGAACTGGTACGAGGGCAATGCCTTCCGCGGCGCCCACGACAAGCTGATGAAGTCGGCCAAGTAACCGCTGCCGGTATCGACACGCGACGGCGCCCACTCGGGCGCCGTTTCGTTTTGGGCTACGCTGTGGGCCTCTCCTGGCTCAAGGATCCGCCATGACGCTTACCACCGCGTACGTATGTGTCCTGATCGCCGCCCTGCTGCCGTACCTGTGGGTCACCATCTCCAAGGCCAGCGGCGAACGCTACGACAATCGCGATCCGCGGCGCTGGCAGGAGAAGCAGCAGAGCCCGCGCGCCCAGCGCGCCTACGCAGCACAGCTCAACAGCTACGAAGCGTTCGCCCCGTTCGCGGCGGCGGTCGTGATGGCGCAACTCGCGGGCGTCGCGCACTCGCAGATCGCGGCGTTGTCCTTGGCGTTCGTGGCGTTGCGCGTGGTGCACGGGCTGGTCTACATCGCCGGCCTCCATTACGTGCGTTCGCTGGCCTGGGTACTGGGCCTGGCCTGCGTGATCTGGCTGTTCGTACAAGCCGCGCTGCACATCACGCCGTAGTCGGCGAGCGCATTCGAGGAGCCATGTTGAACGCTACGCCTGCCATGCCGCTTTCGCCGGACGTCCTGCAGCACGCCCTTCAGGACGCTGGGTTCCGGTTCGTCGAAGGCGACGCGATGCGTGGGCTGCTGAAAGCCTTCGGCACCCTGTCGGACTGGAGCGCCTTCGCCGAGAGCTGGAACGCGCTTGAACCCGACACCTACCTGGCGAGCGTCGGATTGCACCGCCGCCGCAGGCACGCGGTTTTTTCCGCAACGCCTGAGGGAATCACGCGCGAGGCGCACCAGCCGCATTACCAGAGCCGCGACTACAACAGCCTGCAAGGCGGAATCGAACGCTGGTTCGCCCCGGTACTACCCCAGGTTGCCGATAGCGCGAGTCTTCGCTGCATCCTGCAGTTCTGCCATGCATGCTTCGGTGCACTCGCCCCCAAGGCGACGCGCTGGCACATCGAACTGCATCAGTTCCGCATCGAGGCGCGACCGGGCGAGCCCGGGCAACCGACTCCGGAAGGCATCCATCGCGACGGCGTCGACTACGTCCTCGTGTTGCTCGTCGATCGACGGAACATCGCCAGCGGCACCACCACGATCCATGCCGCCGACGGCACGCTTCTAGGCAGCTTCACGCTTACCCGCCCGCTGGACGCGGCGCTCGTGGACGATGCTCGTGTTTTCCACGGCGTCACGCCCGTGGAGCCGGAAGATCCAACAAAACCTTCGCATCGCGATGTGCTGGTGGTGACCTTCCGCCAGCGTTGAGTCGCCGTTCGCGGTCGGTTGGCGAGCGCGAATGGGCTCGCCGGTTTCATGTTCGGATTTCACCTCGTGGAGGCGCGGTCTTCGGAGCATCTGGAATGATCCACGGGCCGTGCGTCGGATTCGTAGCCGTGCGCAACCGCATAACGACTGCGTTGCGTCGTCGCTGGTTCGCGCGGATTAATCAAGCACGTTCAGCCGTGATCGGGGCTGGTTGCTGTTTGGCTCGCCGGGGCCCGGCCGCTCTGCAAGCGCAAATATGCCTTGACCGCCGGCAGGCGGGCGCAGCGGGTTAGCGTAGCTCGAGTACGGTTTAGCGTTGGCGCAAAAGAAGAAGGCCGGTCCTGTTGGACCGGCCTTCTGGGGTAAAGCCCCTGGCGATGACCTACTCTTG
>JARUHG010000048.1 GCA_031216755.1 Lysobacter arvi
GTCGCCTCGGGAAACTTGTGGCCCCGAGCGGCGCCGGCAGGCAGTGGACGGGATCCGGGAGAAGTACGGCCTCTCGGAACGTCACGCCTGTCGGATCGTCGGGCAGCACCGGGGCACACAGCGCTACGTGCCGACCGTGCTGGCCGACGAGGATGCGCTGACCCGTGCCATCATCGCCCTGGCGTCCGAGTACGGGCGCTATGGCTATCGCCGCGTCACTGCGCTGCTGCAGGCAGCGGGCTGGCAGGTGGGCAAGGACCGGGTTCAACGCATCTGGTGTCGCGAGGGGCTGAAGGTACCCCCGACATAGACCGCGCAGCCGCCTATGGCTGAACGACGGCTCGTGCGTGCGGCTGCGTCCGCTCCACCGCAATCACGTCTGGAGCTTCGACTTCGTCCAGGCGCGGACTCACGACGGGCGGAGCCTGCGCATCCTGACGCTGATCGACGAGCACAGCCGGGCCTGCCTCGCGCTGAAGGTGGCGCGGCGCATCAACAGCGTC
>JARUHG010000049.1 GCA_031216755.1 Lysobacter arvi
CGTTTCGGGGCCTGCGGCGCAGGCGTCACCCCGCCAGCCCGCTCACTTCAGCCCGGCGGCGCCTGATCGCCGAGGCGCGCGAGGGTCTCGTCCCGACCGAGCACCGCCATCACGTCGAACAGGGGCGGGGAGGTGGTGCGGCCGGTGAGCGCCGCGCGCAGGGGCTGGGCCACCTGCCCGAGCTTGCAGCCGGCCTTCTCGGCGTACTGACGCACCGCGTCCTCGCTCCACGCGGGCAGGGCCTCGAGCGCCGGGCGCACCCCGGCGAGCCGCGCGCGGCCCTCGTCGGTCAAGAGGGCGCGGGCCTTGTCGTCCAGCGCCAGGGGGCGCTGCGCGTACAGGTAAGAGGCGCTGTCGAGGAGCTCGATCAGCGTCTTCGCCCGCTCCTTCAGCCCCGGCATGGCCTGGGTGAGCTTGTCCTTGAGATCGGGCTGCAGCGGCGCCGACAGGCCGCGTTCGGCGCCGACATTCGGCAGGATGGTCTCGATCGCCGCCACGAGGTC
>JARUHG010000050.1 GCA_031216755.1 Lysobacter arvi
AGCCTCCGAGGAGATCGCGCTCTCCCACTCGACGAGCTTTCGGCTGAGCTTGAGGGCGCGATAATACTCGCCGGCCTCGACCAGTTCGGCGATGGCCGCAACTTGCTGCGCAGCTGCCGGAACCAGGCGGATGAGGTCTGTCGCCTGGCGGAAGAACAGGTCGATTCCCTGCGCGGGATCATCGGCGAGGTAGATGACCGTCAGCGTCAGGTGGAGCTGCTTGCAGGCCGTATCGGCCTCGCTCTCCGTGATGATCTCGCTTTCCCGCAGGAACTTGCATTGCGTCTCGATCAGGAACGCGGACCGCCGGTCCCCGTTTCGGATCAGGGCACCGTTGATGATGAGCCGCTCGAACGGCTTGAGTTCCAGGCGCAGAGGCACGGCGTTTTCCTTTCTAGAAGACGCATCGATCTCATTCGGCAACTCTTAACGTTTCGCGAATCCACGACGCCTGGCGTAGCGTTGCGGCGCGTCGGCATGCGGGTAAAACTCCGACAATT
>JARUHG010000005.1 GCA_031216755.1 Lysobacter arvi
GACCGCAGGGAGTGCAGAGCTGAGAGGGGTTGGGGTGAGGGTCGGTAGAGCATCAACGCCCGCACTCGCGATGCCTGCTCGAGAAGGCCCCCCATCGCGCAGAAACGCGAACGTGCGCCTCATTCCTCCAGCGTGAAGCCCACCTTGATCGTGACCTGCCAGTGCGCGAAATGACGGTCCAGCCCCTCTCCCCCGGCGACCGCAGGGAGTGCAGAGCTGAGAGGGGTTGGGGTGAGGGTCGGTAGAGCATCAACGCCCGCACTCGCGATGCCTGTTCGAGAAAGCCCCCATCGCGCGCAGAAACGCGAACGCGCGCCTCATTCCTCCAGCGTGAAGCCCACCTTGATCGTGACCTGCCAGTGCGCGATCTGTCCATCTTCGACGTGCCCGCGCACGTCCTGCACGCAGAACCACTTGATGTTGCGGATCGTCTGCGATGCGCGTTCGATCGCGCGACGGATCGCGTCGTCGGTGCTGGTCTTCGACGAGCCGGTCAGCTCGAGATGCTTGTAGACGTGCTCGCTCATGGTCGCTCTCCGGAAGGGTTCGGACGGACTACGCGGGTGTCGTGCTGCAGGCGCTGGCGCGTGCCGGCCGATCATAGTCCCTGCCCGTTCCCGACCTGTGATGCCGGCTCCGCGAAGCCCGCGAGCGCCCGACCCCACGCGCGACGCCATGTCGCCTCAGCCGTTCCGCTGCCCGGCCTCGCCCGGTGCGCGCGCGACGCGGTCCGGCCCCACCTCCGGCCGCGCGCCCGGTGCCGGTGCCGGCGTGGGGCTGCTGCCGGGAAGGCTGTCGGCGGGGATCATGACGTCCGCCTCGGGGTTCTGCACGACGATGCTGATGCGGCGGTTGAGCGGCGAACGCGGGTCCTGCTTGTCGAACGGCACCGACGCCGCGAGGCCGACCACGCGCGAGATGCGGTCTTCCTGCAGGCCACCCTCCACCAGCGCGCGACGCGCGGCGTTCGCGCGCTCTGCCGACAGTTCCCAGTTCCCGTAGCCGCCGGCCGAGTGGTACGGCACCTCGTCGGTATGGCCGCTGAGCGCGATGCGGTGGCGGCCGTCGTTGAGCAGGCCGCCCATTTCGGCCAGCAGCGTGTGCGCGTAGTCCTTCAGGCGCGCGCTCGCGGTGTCGAACATCGGCCGGTTCTGGCGATCCACGATCTGGATGCGCAGCCCTTCGGGCGTGAGGTCGATCAGCAACTGGTCCTTGAACGGCGCCAGCGCCTGGCTGCGTTCGATCGCCTCTTCCAGCGTCCGCTTCAGTGCGTCCAGCCGGCGTTTCTCTTCCTCGCGCGCGATGTCCTTGGCCTGTTTCGGCGACAGTTTCATCGGCTCGCGCGCGCCGAACTCCGCACCGTGTCCGCCCGCGACGGCGACGGCACTGGTCGTGGGAATCAGCCGGTCGGCCGCGCCGCCGGGCCCGTTCGCGCCCGGTGCGGGCTTGAGCGACTGGCCGACGACCGCGCTGGGATTCTTGAAGTATTCGGAAATCGCGGCGCGCTGCTGTTTGTCGGCGATACCGACGATCCACATCACCAGGAAGAACGCCATCATCGCGGTCACGAAGTCCGCGTACGCCACCTTCCACGCGCCGCCGTGATGCCCGCCGGCCACGCGCTTGATGGGCCGGAGGATGATCACCGGCCGTTCGCGGTTGGCGGCCATGTCAGCGCTTGCCGCGCAGGTGCGCGTCCAGGTCGGCGAACGCCGGGCGCATGTCGGAGAACAGCAGCTTGCGCGCGAATTCCACCGCCACGCTCGGCGCGTAGCCGCGCAGGCTCGACACCAGCGCCATCTTGATGATCTCGAACGCCTTGGCTTCTTCCTGTGCGTGGTGGTGCATCGCCGCCGCGAGCGGACCGACGAAGCCGTAACCCAGCAGGATGCCCAGGAACGTGCCCACGAGCGCGGCCGCGACGTGATGGCCGATTTCCGAGGCTTCGCCGCCGATCGACGCCATCGTGATCACGATGCCCAGCACCGCCGCGACGATGCCGAAGCCCGGCAGCGAGTCGGCCAGCACCTGCAGCGCGTGCGCCGGTTCGGCGGCTTCCTTGCTGTGCGTTTCCAGTTCGATGTCGAGCACCTGTTCGAGCTCGTGCGCTTCGAAGTTGCCGCTGACCATCAACCGCAGGCAGTCGGTGGTGAACTCCATGAGCGGCTTGTCGGCGAGGAGTTTCGGGTACTTCTGGAACAGCTCGCTGGACGCGGGTTCGTCGACGTCGCGCTCGATCGCCATCATGCCCTCGCGGCGCGCCTTCATCAGCACGTCGTAGAGCATGGCGAGGATGTCGACGTAGTCCGACTTCTTGTAATGCGAACCCTTGAGCAGGCGCGGGATGCCCGACGCGCACGCCTTCACGACCTTCATCGGGTTGGCGACGAGGAACGCGCCCAGCGCGGCCCCGCCGATGATCAGCAGTTCATAGGGTTGCCAGAGTGCGCCGATCTGCCCGTGCGAAAGCACGAAGCCGCCCAGGACGCTGCCGATTACGACGATGAAACCGATGATGATGAACATGAGCCGCCCCGTGACACGATTGGGTTAACGGCTCGCCATCGGGAAGATTGAGGCGCTTTTCCCCGCTTGCGGGCGTGGGGCATTCAGGATGCGGCGTCACCACGCCATGCGGAACCATCGCTCCAGCGTTTCGCCTGGCGAAAGCGCGCGCGGCTCGAGGTTGAAGGCGTCCGGCGGGCCGCTTTGCGGCTCCACGCAGGTGGTGCGCTCGGGCATGTCGTAGACGACCCAGTGCGCGCAGTCCGACGTGAGGGTGAGGCGCTGCCCGCCGCGATGCAGGACGACCGGCGCGTCGTTCAGGAAGCAATCGTCCCAAGGGCCGGGCGGCGGCGGCGCGAGCGGCCGTGTCGCCATGCCGTCCGCATCGCGCGGGTACCAGGCGCTTGGCGCGAAGTCGATACGTTCGGGCTTGAGGAACCACGGGTGCCAGCCCAGTTCCACGGGCATCGCCCGCTCGCCCGCCGTTGCCGACAGCGTCATGCGCACGGCGCGTGCCTCGACCTCGATGCGCTGTCGCGCGATGCCGCCGAACGGCCAGCGCCCATCGGCCGGCATCGCCAGCGACAGCTCGACGTGGTGCGGCGACTGCGACTCCACCTGCCACGGCAAGGCGAAGCCGACGCCGTGGATCGCATGCGCGCCCAGGTTGATCGGCAGCCGATGCGGCACGCCATCGAACATGAAGCCGCCGCGCCGCACGCGACCGGCCCACGGAACCATCGGGTACGAACCCCATGCGAGCATCGAGGCGTTGTCGTCGCTGAAGCCGGCGAGCTGTTCGATGCCATCGACGCGGATCTGCGCGATGCGTCCGCCCGCCTGCGGCGCGACGTCGACCGACATCGCGCCACACGCAAGCGTCAGCAGCGGGCCCGGTTCGAGCCGCGCCGTGGCGGCGTCATGCGCCATAAGGATCGATGGTCCGGATGCGTCCGTCGGCCTCGTGATGCAGCGGCGTCACCTTGATCGAGCGCAGGTGCGTCACGCCGCCCGACAGGATGGAGTCGTGATAGAACAGGTACCACTGCCCCTGGAACTCGACGATGGAATGGTGCGTGGTCCAGCCCACCACCGGCGTCAGGATGGGCCCCTGGTAGGTGAACGGCCCGTACGGGCTGTCGCCGATCGCGTAGCACAGCAGGTGCGTGTTGCCGGTCGAGTACGAGAAGTAGTACCTCCCGCCGAACTTGTGCAGCCACGATGCCTCGAAGAAGCGGCGCTCGTGATCGCCGGCCTTCAGCGGCATGCCGTCCTCGTCGAGGATCACCACCTCGCGCGGCGCTTCGGCGAACTCCAGCATGTCGCCGCGCATCCGCGCGACCTTCGGCCCGAGCGCGGGCTCGTCGTCGCCCGGCTCGACGTGCGATTCGTCGCGCACGTTGTCACGGTATTTCTGCAGCTGGCCGCCCCACAGACCGCCGAAATACATGTAGCTCTCGCCGTCCTCGTCGGTGAACACCGCCGGGTCGATCGAATAGCTGCCGGCGATCGCCTCCGGCTGCGGCACGAACGGACCTTCGGGGCGGTCGCCCACCGCGACGCCGATCTGGAACACGCCGTCGGCGCGCTTGGCCGGGAAATACAGGTAGTACCTGCCGTCCTTCGTCGCCGCATCCGGCGCCCACATCTGGCGTTGCGCCCACTTCACGTCGCGCACGTGCAACGCGACGCCGCAATCGACCGCGTCGCCGTCGGGCGAGTCCATGCGCAGGACGTGGTAGTCCTCCATGCCGAAGTGCGAGCCCTCGTCGTCGAACGGAATCCCCGCGTCGATGTCGTGCGAGGGATAGACGTACAGCCTGCCCTCGAAGACATGCGCGGACGGATCGGCGGTGTAGATGTGCGTGACCAGCGGCTGCGAGATCGCCTTGGCGGCGAGCGCGCTCAGCTCCTGGTGTTCGGAAGGATCGGACATGGCGGTCTCCAGCGTAGTCGGGCGCGACGCGAGGCTCAGGCCGAAGCGCCCTGCAGGCGGCGTTCGGTGAGTTCGCGTTCGATGCGCGATTCCATCGGCTTGTTGATCTCGTACAGGAACAGCAACACGACGCACAGCAGGAACGGCAGCGACGCGTACAGGCTTACCGCCAGGCGGATGCCGTCGACGGTCTGCGGCGCCTGCGCCGCGGCATCGGCGTCGTAACCGTAGAAGGCGAGGATGCCCGCGACCGCGGCGCCGCCGACGCTCAGGCCGATCTTCAGCCCGCACAACATGGCCGAGAAGATGATCGCGGTGGCGCGGCGATGGTTCTTCCATTCGGAGTAGTCGGCGACGTCGGCGATCATCGCCCACAGCAGCGGAATGGTGATGCCGTAGAAGAAGCCATGCAGGATCTGCGCGCCGAACACCACCCACGTGGCCTGCGGCGGGAACAGCAGGAACACCAGCATGAACAGCGTGGACACGAGCAGCGCGCCGCCGAACACATCGCGCTTGCCGAAGCGGTCGGCGAGTTTCTTCGAGAAGCCGATGCCGAGGATCATGAAGATGATGCCGCCGGCATTGAACAGGCTGAGCGCGGACGTCGGCGCGTCCTTCGGCCACTGGAATTCGGTCAGCCCCATGCCGGTGAGCAGCGAGTTGAGTCCGGCGATGAAGCCGTTGAAGCCGGCCTCCTCGAGGAAGCCCGCCAGGTGCGGCTCGCTGAGGTAGTACTTGAAGTAGTACACGTACATGCCGCCTTTCAGCGCGAGCGTCATGAACACCAGGATGGTGAGCATCAGCATCACCACCCACGGGCGGTTTCGCGCGAGGTCGGCCAGGTCCTGCTTCACGCTGGATTTCTGCTCCGGCGCGGGGACGATGCGTTCCTTCGTCGTGACGAAGGTGATCAGGAAGAACACGGTGCCGACGATGGCGAACAGCATCATCGTGTTGTGGAAGCCGCGTACCTTGTCGCCGTCGCCAAGGATCAGCACCAGCGGAAGCAGCAGCGCCTGGATGATGAACTGCGCGACCATCACCGCGACGAAGCGGTACGCCGACAGGCTGTTGCGCTGGGCCATGTTGCCGGTCAGCACGCCGCTCAGCGCCGAATACGGCAGGTTGTTGGCCGCGTAGATCATCACCAGCAGCGTGTAGGTGCCCATCGCGTAGGCGACCTTCGCGCCCGGCGCGAGGTCGGGCGTGCTGAAGGCCAGCAGCGAGAACACGCCGAACGGAACCGCCGTCCACAGGATCCAGGGGCGGAACTTGCCCCAGCGCGTGTTCGTGCGGTCGGCGGCGATGCCCACGATCGGCGTGAACACGAACGCGCCGAGGATGCCGCCGATGAAGATGATGGTGGCCGCCGTCGCCGCGGGGATGCGGTACACGTCGGTGTAGAAGAACGCCAGGAACGTCACCAGCGTCTGGAAGATGAGGTTCGCCGCGAGGTCGCCGAGGCTGTAGCCGATCTTTTCGGTGACCGACAACTGTTCGGAAGTGCTGTTCATGATCACCTGTGGTGTGCGCTGCGCCGCCGCTTCATATACACCACGGCCCGCCCGGTGCGCTGCACTGGACGGGCCGCGTTTTCCCCTCTCCCCGCCGGCGCGGGGGAGGTTTACCGCATCAGAACGTGCCGCGGACGCCGAGCGTGTACGTGGTGCCCGGGTCGTACCAGTCGTTGACCGCGTTCTCGAACGCGAAGAACGAGCGACGCTCCTCGCCGGTGATGTTGGTCACGTTGAAGAAGATCTGCGGCTTGGACTTCACGTTCACCAGCGTGTAGCTGGTGGACAGGTCCAGCTGGCCCCGGTCCTCGCCGTACAGCTGCGCGAACGGGATGCCCTGCTGGTTTGCGCCGCTGGCGGCCGCGCCTTCCTGCCAGTTGTACGACAGGCGTGCGGCGGCGACGTCGTTCTCCCAGTAGACGGTGGCGTTCCACAGCGACGGCGACAGGCCGTAGACGTTGGATTCCAGCGCCCTCGCGTCCTTGCCGATGGCGGAGATGTCGATCTTCGAGTAGTTGGCCATGAAGCCCAGGCCGTCGAGCACGACGCTCAGCGGCTGCACCCAGATCGCTTCCCAGCCGCGGATCTCCAGTTCGGCGTCCGCGTTGACCTGCTGCTGCACGTTGACCGTCGCCACGTTCGGGCCACCGCGCGAGTTGATGGCGACCCGCTGCGAGTCGGTCAGGGTGTCGAACGGGATGCCCAGTTCGGTGAACGGCCGGGTCGTCACGCCCTGGTAGGTGTAACCCTCGATGCGCTTGTTGAACAGGGTCAGACCCACGAAGCCTTCGCCGCCGGTGTACCACTCGCCGCCGAAGTCGAAGTTGGTCGAGGTGTACGGGGTGAGGTCCGGGTTGCCCTGGCTGGCGACCTGCGCGGAGATGTCGCTGAAGGTGGTGGCCGGCAACATCGAGCTGGGGTTCGGACGCGTCATGGTGCGCGACGCCGAGGTGCGCAGCACGACGTCCTCGGCCACGTCCCACGCCGCGCTGAACGACGGCAGCCATTCGTTGTAATCGCTGCTCAGCGTCCGCCATTGGCGCACGCCGGCGATCGTCACCGGGCCGCTGATGTCCTGGTCCGTCATCGCGTAACGCACGCCCATGTTGAAGCGCAGGTTGCGGTTCCAGATCTCCGACTCGCCGTTGACCATGATGAAGGCCGCGGTGTTGGCCTCGTCGAAGCCGCCGGTCGATGCGCTGGTGTTCGAGTTGTTGGCCTCGGGCGCGTTGTCGCGGTAGAAGGCGTAGTTCGTATCGGCCATGAACCGGTCGAAATCGACCGTCACGAAGCCGAGCGGACCTGGCTTGATGTAACCCGCCAGGGCCGAATCGGGCACCTGCGACTGCGCATACGGCTGCCAGCTGGTGCCGGTGTCGCCGAAGCCGACGATGGTGCGGTAGTTCTCGTCGTAGGCAATGCCGAAGCTGACGTTGTTGCGGTCGTCGCCAAGCCGCAGGCTGGCATTGAGGCCCTTCGTCTCGGTAACGCGCTTCTCGTTCTGCACCCAGATGCGGCCGCCCGTCCAGGTCCAGCCCGCGTTGGGGTCGTTCAGATCGATGTCCGTCGTCCAGGTCGGCAGCTCGCCGCCATTCGTGTACTGGATGGTGGTGAACGGCGAGTTGAAGCCGATGGTCGGCGAGTCGCGGCGCATCCAGCTGCGGCTGTAACTGCCGGCGAAATCGAGCTTGACGTCATCGGCGAAGTAGAACGTGCCGCCTGGCGTGACCTGCCAGTACTGCACTTCCTCGTTGTACGGACGCGCTTCCAGGAAGTACTGCGCATTGCTGAACGTGGCACTGGTCACCACGTTGTTGGCGTCCAGCTGCATGTCGATCGGAATCATGCCGCCGTTGCGGCCGATCAGGTTCACGTCGATGCGGTCGTTGCTGCGCTCGGCCTTCGTGTACAGGACGTCCATGTACAGATCGGTGTTCTCGTTCGGTCGCCACTGCACCGAACCGAGGAAGGCGTCGCGGTCGCGGTCGCCCGACATGTGCACCGGGCGGCCCAGGCGCGGAATCAGCGCTTCGCCGATCTGTGCGGCCGTCAGGCCCGGGTTGAGCTGCTGCAGCAACGCGGCGTCGATCTGCTGCCCGGGAGTCAGACCCGCGCCGATCGTCGAAGCGTTGTTCGGCACCGTGTCGGGAATGCGCCAACCATTACCGCCGGACAGGTTGCAGGGTTGGCCCAGGGCGGGGAAAGCGCCCGGCACGGCGGCGCCATTGCCGCACTGCGCATTGGTCAGGTTCGGATTGGTCCAGCCGATGGTCTCGTAGCCTTCGACGCCCAGCTTGCCGCGTGCCGACGTCACGCCGGCGAGCACGCCGAACGTCTTGTCTTCATTGAGCCAGCTGCCGATCAACGTGCCGCGCGGACTGGCTTCTTCGGCGATGTCGTTGTAGTCGGCCTGCAGCACATAGGTGACCTGCGACTCGGGATTGTCGAACGGACGCACGTTGCGCATGTCGACCACGCCGGACGCACCGCCCTCCGGCAGATTCGCGGTGGGCGACTTGTAGACCTGCAACTGGGTGAAGAATTCGGTCGGGAACAGGTTCAGGTCGACTTCGCGGTTCGCGTTCAGGTTGTCCAGGCCGATGGAGGCCGTGGCGACCGACTGGCCGTTGATGGTCGTCTTGGTGAAGCTGCTCGGAAGGCCGCGGATGGCGACGTTGAGGCCTTCGTTGTTGACGTCGCGATTGAGCTGGATGCCAGGGATGCGGGCCAGCGACTCGGCGATGTTGACGTCGGGGAACTTGCCGATGTCCTCGGCGAAGATCGCGTCGACGAAACCGGTGGACTCGCGCTTGGCGAGCGTGGAGTACTCGAGGCTCTGCCGGAAACCGCTCGCGACGACGCGGTCGAGTTCGGTCACCTGGTCCTGCGTGGACTGCGATTCGGTCTGCGCTTGCGTGGCCTGCGTTTCGGCCGCCGGCGTGGCGGCCTGCTGCTGCGCGAAAGCCGTCGAGCTGGCCACACCCAACAGCGCCAGGCCCAACGCGCGCGACAGCGTGTTTCTTGCGAACTTCTGCACCGTACTCCCCTCCCGTTTCTGGTACGCGGCGATCTCGAGGATTCGTCGCACTCGTTTTGTGTAGAAACCTGTTGACGCGATGACCCCGGTTTCCAGTGGGTCGGACAAGTGGTCCGGATGGTAGCGCTACCATTTATCCGGCCGCACGCTGCGGTGCGACATGGATTTCCGCGACGTGTCCACGCGAATTTGTCGCAACGCAGCATGACGTTACGCCCTGAAAGCGGGTTGGATATGGGGGTGGCGCAGGCGGCCGGATGTCCGACGCAGCGCGTCGCGGTGATAGCGCTACCACTTTTCCAGCCACTCCACACCTGCCATGCGTGCAGGAGGACCCGCGCCCATGCCCCACGCCACCGCCCTGCACGCCCGTCTTGCGAGCCGTTCCGGATGAACGACACCGCGACCCACGCTGCATCCGCCAGCGCCCCACACGTCGGCAGGTACCGCTGGCGCGTCTGCGCGATGCTGCTGGCGGCCACGACGATCAACTACGTCGATCGGCAGGTCCTCGGCGTGCTGGCGCCGTTCCTGCAGACCGAGATCGGCTGGAACGAAATCGAGTACGGCTACATCGTCACGTCGTTCCAGGCGGCCTATGCGATCGGCCTGCTCTGCACCGGCGCGATCATCGACCGCTTCGGCACGCGCATCGGCTATGCGATCGCGATCAGCGTGTGGAGCATCGCCGCGATGGCGCACTCGCTCGCCGGCAGCGTGGTGGGCTTCGCCGCCGCGCGGTTCGCGCTGGGGCTGGGCGAGGCCGGCAATTTTCCCGCGGCGATCAAGACCGTCGCCGAGTGGTTCCCGCGCCGCGAACGCGCGCTCGCCGTGGGCGTGTTCAACGCCGGCTCCAACGTGGGCGCCGTGCTCGCCCCGCTGCTCGTTCCCATCATTGCCGCGACGTGGGGCTGGCAGGCGGCGTTCCTGTTCACCGGCGTGCTCAGCGCGGCCTGGCTCGCGGGCTGGCTGCTCACATATCGCACGCCGGACCAGCAACCGAAGCTGACGCAGGCCGAACTCGACTACATCCGCAGCGATCCGCCCGAGCCGACGGTGAAGGTGCCGTGGCTGCAGCTGCTGCGGCATCGGCAGGCGTGGGCGTTCGTCGCGGCGAAGTTCATCACCGATCCGGTGTGGTGGCTGTTCCTCTTCTGGCTCGGCAAGTTCCTCGCGTCCGAATACAAGCTGTCGCTGAGCACGATCGGCCTTCCGATGATCGTCGTGTACCTGATGGCCGACGTCGGCAGCATCGCCGGCGGCTGGCTCGCGGGCCGCTTCATGCGCCTGGGGTGGGACGTGAACCGCGCGCGCAAGGGCGCGATGCTCGCCTGCGCGCTATGCGTGGCGCCGATCGTGCTGGTCACGCAGGTCGACAACCTCTGGGTCGCGGTCACGCTGATCGGCCTGGCGATGGCCGGCCACCAGGGCTGGTCGGCGAACGTGTTCACCCTGCCCTCGGACATGTTCCCGCGCCATGCGGTGGCCTCGGTGGTCGGCATCGGCGGCTTCGCCGGCGCGGTCGGCGGCATGCTGATGTCGATGTTCACCGGCGCGCAGCTGGAATCCACCGGCAGTTACGCGCGCATCTTCGTGATCGCGGGCTCGGCGTACCTGCTCGCGCTCGTCATCGTGCACCTGCTCGTCCCGAAGCTGCAGCCGGCCGCGCTCGAACGCGCGCCCGCCGCCTGACACCCGCCATCGTTCCGTAGGGGAAACCGCCATGAAGCACCCTCGCCACACGCTGCTTTTCGCGTTGCTCGCCACCGCGCTCTCGCCCGCCCTCGCGCAGCAGGCGGCACCGACGCAGCTCGCCGCCGGCCACGCGAAGTTCCTGGGCAGCGCATACAGCCCGCCGCAGGCGAAGGACTTCACGGTCTACTGGAACAAGGTCACGCCGGAGAACGCCGGCAAGTGGGGCGAAGTCGAGAAGCGTCGCGACCGCATGGACTGGCGCGGACTGGACGAGGCGTACCGCGTCGCGAAAGACCACCGGCTGCCGTTCCAGATGCACGTGATGGTGTGGGGCAACCAGCAGCCCGAATGGATCGAGAAGCTGCCCGTCGCCGAGCAGCGCGAGGAAATCGAGGAGTGGTTCGCGGCCGTGGCGGAGCGTTACCCCGACCTGGACTACGTCGAAGTCGTCAACGAACCGCTCAACGACCCGCCAAGCAAGGACGACAAGGGCGGCGGAAACTACATCGAGGCGCTCGGCGGCAGCGGCGCGAGCGGCTGGGACTGGATCGTCGAATCGTATCGCCTCGCGCGCAAGCACTTCCCGGACGCGAAGCTGCTCATCAACGACTACAACATCACCAACAAACCCGACGCGACGAAGCGTTATCGCGAGATCATCGACCTGCTGCGCCGCGACAACCTGCTCGACGGCATCGGCGTGCAGGGCCACGCGTTCGCCACCACGCCCGACGTGCCGATGTCGGTGCACAAGGCGAACCTGGACCTGCTTGCCGGAAGCGGCCTGCCGATCTACGTGACGGAAATGGACATCGACGGGCCGACCGACGAGCAGCAACTGAAGGATTACCAGCGCATCTTCCCGGTGTTCTGGGAACATCCGGCGGTGAAGGGCGTGACGCTGTGGGGCTTCCGTCCCGGCCTGTGGCGCCAGAAGGAGAAGGCGTATCTCGTCCGCAAGGACGGCAGCGAACGGCCCGCGCTGCAATGGCTGCGCGAATACGTGCGCGGAACGACCGCAGCACCGACGCCGGCGCCGTAATGGCATTCGCGCCCGCTGCGCGCGGCCTGTTCGCGGCGCTCGTGCTGCTCCTCCCGCCTGCGATATCGCGGGCCGCCGACGACTGCGCGGCTCCCGCGGCGGTGTGCGACGACGCCGTGCCCGGCGCACTGGCGTTGGTGGACCACGGACGCGTCGCGCGCGTGATCGTCGACGCCGCCGATTTCCCCGGCGTCCTGCGCGCCGCGCGCGACCTGCAGGGCGATCTCGGCAAGGTTGCCGGCGACGGGACGCAGACGGCCACGACCGCGATCATCGCCGGCACGCTCGGCCGCAGTCCCCGCATCGACCGCATCGTCGCGTCGAAGCGACTCGACACGACCGGCGTCGCCGGGACGTGGGAAGGCTACCTGCTCCAGGTGGTCGAGCGCCCCGAGCCGGGCGTCGATCGTGCGCTCATCGTCGCCGACGCCGACAAGCGCGGCACGATCTTCGGCCTGTACGAACTCTCCCGCCGTCTCGGCGTGTCGCCGTGGAACTGGTGGGCAGACGTGCCGGTGCAGCCGCGCCGGACGCGCTACATCGCGCCGGGCCGCTTCGTCGATGCGCCGCAGGTGCGCTACCGCGGCATCTTCCTCAACGATGAGGACCCCGCGCTGGGCGGCTGGATGAAGGCCACGTACGGTGGCCCGAACCATCGGTTCTACGAACGCGTGTTCGAACTCGTGCTGCGCCTGAAGGGCAACTACCTGTGGCCCGCCATGTGGGGCCGCGCCTTCGCCGATGACGACCCGCGCAACCCGCAGCTCGCCGACGAATACGGCATCGTGATCGGAACCAGCCATCACGAGCCGATGATGCGGGCGCACGTCGAATGGGAGCGCCACGGCAGCGGCCCGTGGGATTACACGAAGAACGCCGACACGCTGCGTGCGTTCTGGCGCGACGGCATCCGCCGGATGGGCACGCGCGAAAGCGTCGTCACGCTGGGAATGCGCGGCGACGGCGACGAACCGATGACGCAGGGCACGGCGATCGAATTGCTGCAGGCCATCGTCGCCGACCAGCGCAACATCCTCGCCGATCTCACCGGAAAACCACCGGAACGGACGCCGCAGGTCTGGGCGCTGTACAAGGAAGTGCAGGACTACTTCGACGCCGGCATGCAGGTGCCGGACGACGTCACGCTGCTGTTCGCCGACGACAACTGGGGCAACCTGCGCCGCCTGCCGAAACCCGGCGACACACGCGGCGGCGGCTACGGCGTGTACTACCACTTCGACTACGTCGGCGGGCCGCGCAACTACAAGTGGCTCAACACGACGCAGATCGAGCGCACGTGGGAGCAGATGCACCTGGCCTACGAGTACGGCGCGCGACAGCTGTGGATCGTCAACGTCGGCGACCTGAAGCCGATGGAGTTCCCGATCTCGTTCTTCCTCGATCACGCGTGGAAGCCGGAGGCGTTCGGGATCGACGCTCTGGAACGCTACCCCGCGCACTGGGCGGCCGAACAGTTCGGCCCGCAACACGCGCAGGAAATCGGCGAGCTGCTCACGCGCTACACGCAGTACAACGCGCGCCGCAAGCCGGAGCTGCTGTCGCCGGACACCTTCAGCCTCGTGAACGACGCCGAAGCCGACCGCGTGCTCGCCGACTGGAATGCGCTCGTCGAACGCGCGCGCGCGACCGGCGCCGCGCTTGGTCCGACCTACCGCGACGCGTATTACCAACTGGTGGAGTATCCGATCGCCGCGAGCGCGAACCTCACCGCGATGTACGTGGCCGTCGGCCGCAACCGCCTGTACGCGAAGCAGGGTCGCGTGTCGGCGAATGCGCAGGGCGACCTCGCGCGTCGGCTGTTCGAGCGCGACGCCGAACTCGCGCGCGTGTACGAGCGCGACATCGCCGGCGGCAAGTGGCGCCACATGATGTCGCAGCCGCGCATCGGCTACACCGGTTGGCAGCAACCCGAGCGCAACATCCTGCCGAGGCTGGAAAGCACCGCGCCGCAGGCCTCCGCGTCCATGGCCGTCGCGATCGAAGGCGATGCATCCGCGTGGCCGGGCGCGACGCCTGCGCCGATGCTGCCGCCGCTGGATGCACTCGCCCATCGCTCGCGCACGATCACCGTGTTCAATCGCGGCGCGCGCGCATTCCGCTTCGAGGCGCAGACCTCGCATCCGTGGTTGCGCGTGTCGCCGGCCTCCGGCGACGTCGACGACGAGCGTGCGCTGACGGTCGACGTCGACTGGAAGGCCCTTCCCGCGAACGCGACCCGGGGCCGCGTTACGTTGCGTGGCAGCGAGGGCACCCGCGTCGTGATCGACGTGCCCCTCGCCGGCCGCGTGGATGCGCGCCGCGCACGCGGTTTCGTCGAAGCCGATGGCCGCATCGCGATCGAAGCGGCGCATTACGATCGCGCCATCGCGAACGCCGGCGTGCAATGGCGCACGATCCCGCACCTGGGCCGCACGCTTTCGGGCGTGACGTCGTTTCCCGTGACCGCGCCGCCCGGCACGACGGGCGAACACGGCGCGTGGCTCGAGTACCCGATCCACCTTACCCGCGACGGCGCCTTCGACGTGCGCGTGGTCATGTCGCCGACGCTGGATTTCCAGCATCGCGGCGGCCTGCGCTACGCCGTTTCGATCGACGGCGAGGCGCCGGAAGTCGTCACCGTGAAGTCCGACCCGACGCCGGGGCATGCGGATTTCAAGGCGTGGGAACGCGCGGTGAGCGACAGTGTGTACGTCGGCACCTCGCGGCACGATGCGAAGGCGGGCAACCGCACGCTGCGCATCTGGCGCGTCGATCCCGGCGTCGTGCTGCAGCGCGTGGAGATCGCGCGCGACGGCGCCCGCGCCACTTACCTGGGTCCGCCGGAAAGCCCTTACCTGCCGACGGCCCGCAAACAGAGCCGGGAATCCCGATGACCCACACCCTCCACCTCCACGACGACCGCCTGTTCCCGAGCGATGCGACGACGCGCGGCATCGCGCGCCGCCTGTACCGCGAGGTCGCGGCGCTACCGATCGTGAGCCCGCACGGCCACACCGATCCGGCGTGGTTCGCGACCAACGCGCCGTTCGCGAACGCGACCGAGCTGTTGCTGGTACCGGACCACTACGTGTTCCGCATGCTCTACAGCCAGGGCGTTTCGCTCGATGAACTGGGCATTCCGCGCGCGGACGGCTCGCGTGCGCCGGTCGATCCGCGCGCCGCATGGCGCGTGTTCGCGCGTCACTTCCATCTGTTCCGCGGAACGCCGTCGTCGATGTGGCTGAACCACGTGTTCCATGACGTCTTCGGGCTGCGCCAGCGACTGGACGCCACCACGGCCGATGCGTACTACGACGGCATCACCGAGGCGCTGCAGACACCGCAGTTCACGCCGCGCGCGTTGTTCGAGCGCTTCAACATCGAGGTGATCGCCACGACCGAATCGCCGCTGGACGCACTCGAGCATCATCGGACCATCCGCGACAGCGGCTGGAACGGTCGCGTCATCACGGCCTATCGTCCCGATCCGGTCGTCGATCCCGAGCACGAGCAGTTCCCGTCCGCGCTGGAACGCTTCGGCGAGATCACGGGCGAAGACGTTCACACCTGGGACGGCTACCTGCGCGCGCACCGGCAGCGCCGCGCGTTCTTCAAGCGGATGGGCGCGACGTCGACCGATCACGGCCATCCCTCCGCAGCTACGGCGAACCTGCCGCCCGACGAAGCGCGCAAGCTGTTCGACACCGTCGTGCGCGGCGCGGCCACGCCCGCGCAGGCGGAACTGTTCCGCGCGCAGATCCTCACCGAAATGGCGGCGATGAGCCTGGACGACGGGCTGGTGATGCAGATCCATCCGGGCTGCTTCCGCAACCACAACGCCGGCCTGTTCGATAGTTACGGCCGCGACAAGGGCGCCGACATCCCGCTGCGCACCGAGTACGTGCATGCGCTCAAGCCGCTGCTCGACCGCTTCGGCAACGATCCGCGCCTCACCGTCATCCTGTTCACGCTGGACGAGAGCACGTACAGCCGCGAACTCGCGCCGCTCGCCGGCCATTACCCGACGCTGTTCCTCGGGCCCGCGTGGTGGTTCCACGACGCGCCGGAGGGCATGTGGCGCTTCCGCGAGCAGACGCTCGCCAGCGGCGGCTTCTACAACACGATCGGCTTCAACGACGACACGCGTGCCTTCCTGTCGATTCCCGCACGCCACGACGTCGCGCGGCGCATCGATTGCGCCTTCCTTGGCAAGCTCGTGGCGGAACATCGCCTGGACGAGGACGAAGCGGTGGAGGTCGCGATCGATCTGGCGTACCGCCTGCCGAAGAAGGCGTATCGCCTGTGAGTGCCGTGCAGCCTTCGCCCACGTTCGGCCTCCCCTGCCTGCAAGGCCGGGTCCCCGCAGGAGCATCCATGACGCCCCGACGCATCACGCTGCGCACGCTCCTGGCGGCGGCGCTCTCCGCCACGCTCGGCGTCGCGCCGCTCGCGTTCTCCAAGCCGCCCGCCGCAACGCTGAAGGCCGCGTATGCGGATGCCTTCAAGCTCGGCGTCGCGGTCAACGACGACATCGTGTCCGGCCGCGATGCGGCATCGCAGGCCATCGCGATCCGCCACTTCGACGCGGTCACCGCCGAGAACGTGATGAAGGCGGAGGTCGTGAACCCGACGCCCGGCACCTACGATTTCTCGGCCGCCGATGCCTTCGTTGCGTTCGGTCGCAAGCACGGCATGTACGTGATCGGCCACACGCTGGTGTGGCACAACCAGACGCCCGAGTGGTTCTTCAAGGACGCGAGCGGCAAGCCGAACACGCGCGAGGCGCAGATCGAGCGCATGCGCGCCTACATCGAGAAGGTGGCCGGCCGCTACAAGGGACGCGTCGATGCGTGGGACGTCGTCAACGAAGTGATCGACGAGGACGGCGACTACCGCGACACGACGTGGGTACGCAGCGTCGGCGATGGCGACGTGCTGGTGAAGCACGCGTTCGAGTTCGCGCAGCGGTACGCACCGGACGCGCAGCTGTACTACAACGACTTCAACACCTGGCGACCCGAGAAGCGCGACGGCATCGTGCGCATGGTCAGGAAGCTCCAGGCCGAGGGCGTGCGCATCGACGGCATCGGCATGCAGGGCCATTGGGGATTGCACTATCCGTCGCTGGCGGATATCGAAGCGGCGATCGACGCCTACGCCTCGCTCGGATTGAAGGTGATGATCACCGAGCTCGACGTCGACGTGCTGCCGCTCACGCGCGAAGGCCAGGTGATCGGCACGGTGATGGCGCATCCGCAGTTCCAGCTGCCGGAATTCAAACGCTATCTGGACCCGTATCGCGACGGCCTTCCGCCCGACGTGCAGCAGCGGCTCGCCGATCGCTACGCCGAACTGTTCGCGCTGTTCCATCGCAAGCGCGACGTGATCGACCGCGTGAGCCTGTGGGGCGTGCACGACGGCATGTCGTGGAAGAACGATTACCCGGTGCCGGGGCGCATCAACTACCCGCTGCTGTTCAATCGCGGGCGACAGCCGAAGCCCGCACTGGACGCCGTGCTGCGTGTACCCTGCGGCGACGCCTGCGCGTCCGCGGGCCGCTGAAACTTCCTGGGGAATTCGCCATGCCGAACGGATTTCGCATTGCTGCTGCCGTGCTGTCGTGTGCCCTGCTCGCCGCGTGCGCGTCGCCGCGCGACGCCAACGTGCAGAACGCGTCCGTCGGGCGCATCGTCGCGTTCGATCCGGCCTTCCATGCGCTCGTGCCGCAGGACGCGCGCATCGAACGGATCGCCGACGGGTTCGAATGGTCGGAAGGCCCGGCGTGGGTCGCCCGCGGCGGTTACCTGCTCTTCGACGACGTGCCGGCCAACACCATGCATCGCTGGTCGCCACGCGAGGGCGCATCGGTGTTCCTGACGCCGTCGGGCTACGCCGGCACCGACACCGCCGGTCTGCGCGAGGCCGGTGCGAACGGGCTGGAGGCCGAGCCGTCGGGCACGGTGCTGCTCGCCGACTCGGGTTCACGCCTGATCGCGCGCTTCGATCCGGTCACCCGGCGCAAGACCACCTTGGCCGCGACGTACAAAGGCAAGCGCTTCAACAGCCCCAACGACATCGCGCTTCGTCGCGATGGCGCCGTGTTCTTCACCGACCCGCCGTACGGCCTGAAGGGCATCGACGAGTCGCCCCTGAAGGAGCAGCCGGTCAACGGCGTGTACCGGCTCGATGCGGATGGCGCGGTGCACCTCCTCGACGGCGCGCTGAAGTTCCCGAACGGCATCGCGCTGTCGCCGGACCAGCGCACGCTCTACGTGGGCAATTCCGATCCCGCGTATCCGGTCTGGATGGTGTATCGCCTGGATGCGCGCGGCGACGTGATCGACCGGCGCGTGCTCGCCGACGCGTCAGACCTGATCGCCGCCGGCGCGGAGGGCGCGCCTGACGGCCTGTGCGTTTCGGCCGACGGCCATCTCTTCGCCAGCGCGCCGGGCGGCCTGCTGGTGATGGACGCCGACGGCAAACGCCTGGGCATGATCGAAACCGGCGCGCGCGTCTCGAACTGCGCCTTCGGCGAAGACGGGCGCACGCTGTTCCTCACCTCGCATACGTTCGTGGCGCGCGTGCGCGTCAACGCGACGGGGCTTGGTTTCACCCGCTGAGCCCTGGCAGCCCGGATAAGCGCTGCGCTTGCCGGGCTACACAGGGTGCTAACCGGCCGACGCGAGCGCGGTGGCGACCGCCTCGGGCGACCCGTCGCCCAGCGCCGCGTACGCGTCGCGCAGCGCGGATGCGAAGCGCACGTCGGTCGCCAGCGGCGCGAACACGCCGTGCAGGCCAAGGAACGCCTCGACATCCTGCGCCGCATCGCCGGTCGCGCGACGGCCCACCTGCGACAGCGCCTCGTTCATCGGATCGGTCAGCGCGACCCCGTCACGCGCCTGCCGCCGCACGAACTGCAACCACCCCGCCACCGGCAGGCAGAGCAGATCGATCGGGCGGCCCGCCGCGAGTGCATCGGCGATGGTGCCCAGCAGCCGCACGGGAATCTTCTGCGATCCGTCCCACGCGATCTGCGAGAGCCGATGCTGGATCGCAGGATTGCGGAACCGTTCGAGGATCGCGTCGACATAGCGCGCGGCGTCGAAACCGCGCGGCGCGACCACGTTCGGCGCGATGGCCTCGCGCATCAGTCGTTCGACGAAACGCGCGAGCACGGGCGTGGCCATGGCCTGCGCCACCGTCCCGATGTCCATCAGCGATCCCAGGTACGCCAGCGCGGAATGCGGCGCGTTGAGCAGGCGCAGCTTGGCGCGGTCGTAGCCGGCGATGTCGTTGCTCAGGGTGACACCCACGCGCTCCAGCGGCGGTCGGCCGTTGCAGAACGCATCCTCGACCACCCATTGCGCGTAAGCCTCGCGCTGCACGGGCCAGGCATCGACGCAACCGAGTTCGGCGGCGACGCGCGATCGCAGCGCGTCGTCCGTCGCCGGCGTGATGCTGTCGACCATCGAGCGCGGGAACGCGCCGTTCTCCGCGATCCAGCACGCGAGGTCGTGGTCGAGCCGTTGCGCGAAGGCGACCACCGCGCGACGCAGCTTGCCGCCGTTGTCGGGCAGGTTGTCGCAGCTGAGCGCGGTGAACGGCGGCAGCCGCTGCAGCTTGCGCCTGCGCAGTCCTTCGACGAGGTAGCCGACCGCGCTGACCGGCGCACGCGGGTTGGCCAGGTCGTGCGCGATGTCGGGGTGCTCGAAGTCGAGTTCGCCGGCGGAGAGGCAATAGCCCTTCTCCGTGATGGTGAGCGTGACGAGGCGGACATCGACATCGGACAGGCGGCCGAGCACGCGCTCGCGTTCGTCGCGCGCGGCGAGCACTTCGCGCAATGCACCGATCACGCGCAGCTGCGGCGTCTGGCCCAGCAGCGCGAGCGTATAGAGCCCCTTCTGCGGCCTCAGCGCGTCGCGCACGTCGCGGCTGTTGAGCGACACGCCGCAGATCGCCCAATCCGGATCGAGCGCCAGCGCGTCGTCGATGTAGACGGCCTGGTGCGCGCGATGGAATGCACCGACGCCGAGGTGGACGACGCCGATGCGGGTACGGTCGCGATCGTAAGCCGGACGCTGGATCGTGGCGGGAAGGTGGCGCAGCGCCTCGGGGGCGAGGCGCGTGGGGGTTTGTTCGGTCATCGAGCGGCGGTTCGTTGCGATTGCGGTTGCTGTTGCATTTGCTGTGGCGTTGCCATTGCTGCCGCGTTTGAGGTTGGCATTTCCTTCCCTTTCGCTTTCAGGCCACCCGGCAGCCTACTTCGTGACGCTCAACGTTTTCCTCACCCGCACGTCCGCGCTCGATGCGCCGATCTGCACCTCGTATTTGCCCGGATCCACCGTGTACGCATCGCGCGCCTCGTCCCAAGTGCGCAGGTCGTGGGCCGGCGTGATCGTGAAGCGCACTTCGCGCGTTTCGCCCGGCTGCAGGTGGACGCGCTGGAACCCGCGCAACTCCTTGCGTGCGCGCTCGCGCTTCGGATCGACCGGCCCCAGGTACAGCTGCACGACCTCGTCGCCCGCGCGCGACCCGGTGTTCTTCACCTGCACGGTCGCCGTTACCGGCTGCGTCGCCGATGCACCCGCGCGGTCGAGCTTCAGGCCGGAATACGCGAACGTGGTGTACGACAGGCCGTGGCCGAACGGATAGAGCGGCTCGCCCTCGAAGTAGCGATACGTGCGATTGCGCATCGCGTAATCGTCGAACGCGGGGAGCTTCTCGTCCGCCTTGTAGAACGTGACGGGCAGTCGGCCGGCCGGATTCGCATCGCCGAACAGGACGTCGGCCACGGCGTTGCCGCCGCGCTGGCCCGGATACCACGCCATCACGATGGCCGGCAGGTTCTGCTTCGCCCAGTCCACGGCGATCGCGGAGCCGGCGGTCAACACCATCACGACGGGCTTGCCCGTGGCGTGCAGCGCTTCGAGCAGCTTGCGCTGCGTGGCGGGCAGGCGGATATCGGTGCGATCGCCGCCGGCAAAGCCCGGATAGTTGACCGTCATCTCCTCGCCTTCGACGTCGCCGGTCAGGCCACCGACGAAGACGACGACGTCCGAATCGCGCGCGGCCTGCACGGCTTCCTCGAACGGCGGCTTCGCGCCCGGCATCCGCCACGCGAGGCGCACGCCCGCATCGCGTTCGCGCTCGTAGTACTCCAGTCGGATGCGGTATGCGCGGCCGGCTTCGAGCTGCACGTCCGCATGCTCCGCGTGCAGGCGGTCGCTGTTCTGCCAATGGTCGATCACGAGCTTGTCGTCGAGGTAAAGACGAACGCCGTCGTTGCCGGCCGCTTCGAGCTGATAGGTACCGCTCACCGGCGGCAGCAACTGGCCGCTCCAGCGGATGCTGAAGTCGTCCGCCGGCACGTCCTGCCCGCCCTGCGCTTCGCCGCGCGCCATCAGGTTGTCGGTCGGCGAGCCGCGATCCCAGCGGAAACCGATCTGCGGATCCACGCGGACCAGCGTCGGCTTGCCCGCCAGATCGCGATTGCGGAAGTACTCGCCGCGCAGGCCGCGTTCGGTCGAACCGGCGTCCGGCCGCAGGTATTGCGGCTCGATGAGCGGATTGGCTGCCGGATCGTCACGGCCTTCCACCAGGTCGACGCCGCGCGCATGCACGATGGTCGCGTTCGGCGCGGCTTCGCGGATGCCCTGCAGGATGGTCACCGGCGCCTTCGGCGTGCCGTAGTAGTTGCCGAGCAGCGCCATCGTGTCGTCCGCGGTCGGGCCGACGACGGCGATGCGTTTCACGTCGCGCGACAGCGGCAGCACGCCGTCGTTCTTCAGCAGCACGATCGATTCCTGCGCGACCTTGCGCGACAGCGCGTCGTGCGCGGGCGACTGGTTCACCGAGTACGGAATGCCGGCCCAGCGCACCTGCGAGGGCGGATCGAACATGCCCAGCCGCATGCGCGCGGTGAACAACTGCGTGAGCGCGGCGTCGACTTCCTGCTCGGAAATCAGGCCCTTGCGCACCGCCACCGGCAGCGACGGCTTGTACGTGTCGCCGCAATCGAGCTGCGTGCCGTTCTTCACGCCGAGCGCGGCGGCCTCTTCCGGCGTCTGGACGATCTTGTGGTTCTTCCAGATGTCGACGATGGCCCAGCAATCGGACACGACGTAACCCTTGAAGCCCCACTCGCCGCGGAGCACGTCCTGCAACAGGAACTTGCTCGCGCTGGCCGACTCGCCGTACACGCGGTTGTACGCGCCCATGACCGCATCGACGTCGCCTTCCTTAACCAGCGCTTCGAACGCGGGCAGGTAGGTCTCGCGAAGATCGCGCTCGGTCGGCTTCGCGTCGAACGTGTGGCGGTCGGCTTCCGGACCGCTGTGCACGGCGAAGTGCTTCGCCGTCGCATCGAGCTTGCGGTACTTCGGGTCGTCGCCCTGCAGGCCCTTCACGAACGTCACGCCCATGCGCGAGGTAAGGTACGGATCCTCGCCGTACGTCTCCTGGCCACGGCCCCAGCGCGGATCGCGGAAGATGTTGATGTTGGGCGACCAGAACGTCAGGCCCTGGTAGCGGCCGCGCTGGCCCTGGCGCGCGAACTCGTGGTGCTTGGCGCGCGCCTCGTCGCCGATGGCCTCGCTGACCTGCGCCATCAGCGGCACGTCGAACGTCGCGGCCATGCCGATCGCCTGCGGGAACACCGTCGCCCCGCCCGCACGCGCGACGCCGTGCAGCGCCTCGTTCCACCAGTCGTAGGCGGGAACGCCGAGGCGGTCGATGGCAGGCGCGGCGTTCTGCATCTGCGCGGCCTTCTCCTCCAGCGTCATGCGCGAGACGAGGTCCGCGGCGCGCTGCTCGAACGTGCGCGAGGTATCGAGCCAGGGCCGATCGCCCGATGCCTTCGTATCGGCCGCGTGCACGCCGGAAGCGGCGAGCCCGACGGCCAGGAGCAGCGCGAGCGCGAGCGGCCTGCGCGATGAAAGGCCCGCGCGTGCGCGATGGCCCATGACGCCGATGCGTTCCATACCGGTCACTCCTCAGTAGTCCTGCACGATTCGCGCATACGGTCCCACCGTCGCGCCGATGAAGCCGCCGGCGACATCGGTGCTCAGGACCGTCCCGTCCACGTCCTGCTTCAGCCACGTCCAGCCGTTGCCGGCGTCGTACGCGAACGCGTAGTTGCCGTCGTTGCCCTGCACCTTCAGCCGGAGCTCCTTCGTCGTCGCCGGCAGCGTCGTGGACGCGAGCGTCGTCGTCGCGTCCTTCTGGCGCTTGCGCAGCGTCAACGTGACGCGATCTCCCGTGCGCCGCACGGCGGCCGCGAACCAGTGCGTCTCGTTCTGGAAGGCCGCCAGGCCCGCTTCCGTCTTCGCATCCGCCGGAATCGTCAACGACGTGCTCGCCTCGAACGACAGATGCTGCTGCCGGCGCGCGAGGAAGGTGGGATTGCGCAGCGTGTCGAGTCCCTCGCCGGGCGAGATCGCGAGCTTGCCCGCATGCGAGCGCAGGTCGGCCCACTGGGTCTTCGGCACGCGCGCGAACATCCACGTCGTATCGAGTTGGGGTCGGTCGAAGTCGTCGCGCCAGGTGAAGTTGCCGCTCAGCGGCGCCTGCGTCGCGTTGCGCTGCATGAACGACGGGCCGTCGGCGACCTGCGGAATGCGCTTGCCCTGCGCCAGGATCGTCGGCCAGCCATCCTTCCATTCCACCGGCAGCAGGAAGGTCTCGCGCCCGGTGTTGTAGTGCACGCGGCCGTACATGCGGCTGGCGAGGAACACCGTCCACCACGTGCCGTCGGTGGCCTGCACAAGGTCGGCGTGGCCCGCGTTGCCGATGGCATTCGCGCGGTCTTCCGGAAGGTCGCGCTGCGTGAGGATGGGATTGTGTTCGTACGGCGTGTACGGGCCCCAGATGTCGCGGCTGCGCGCCACCACCTGCGAATGCTGCAGGCTCGTGCCGCCCTCGGCGCATACCAGGTAATACCAGCCGTCGCGCTTGTAGATGTGCGGGCCTTCGATCCAGATCGGTTTCTGCGAAATGTCCATGCCGCCGTTGATCAACACCTTGCGCGGGCCGACCGGCTGGAGCGTCTTCGGGTCCAGTTCCGTCATCCAGATCGCGCGGTGGCCTTCGTACAGCGGCGTGCCTTCGGGCGCGTCGTTGTTGATCAGGTAGACCTTTCCGTCGTCGAAGAACAGCGACGGATCGATGCCGTCGATGGTCTTCAACCAGATCGGATCGGACCACGGCCCGGCCGGATTCTTCGCGGTGGCGATGAAGTTGCCGCCCGCATCCACGGACGTGTTCAACACGTAGAACGTACCGTCGTGGTACTCGATGGTCGGCGCGAACACGCCACGCGACATGCCCAGCCCGTCGAAATCGAGCTGCGTCGGGCGATCGATCACGTGGCCGATCTGCGTCCAGTGCACGAGATCGCGGCTCTCGAACACCGGGATGCCGGGAAACCAGGTGAAGGTCGAGTTCACCAGATAATAGCGATCGCCGGCACGCGTGATGCTCGGATCCGGGTAGAAGCCGGCGAGGATCGGATTGCGGTACTGCCCGGGCTTGAGCGGCGCATCGAACGGCGCGTCGTGGCCCTTGTACTCGAACCAGTCGAAGAGGACGGGCTCGGCGGCGAGCGCGGGAAGCGCCGCTGCCGCAAGAACCAGTACCGACATCCACTTCGTCAGTCCCGAGAACGCGGGAACCCGGCGCCGTTTGGCCTGGCGTCGAGGCGCCGTTGCAAAGTCGCTGCCCGCCCGCTCTCGCGGAGATGACGAGTCCAGCAGATGCGCCGCCATCTTCATCGGATCACCAATCCCACATCGCGCCGTCTTCCAGACGCGCGATCGGCAGCTGCTTGGGTGCATAGGGAAACTTTGCAGCGAGCTTTTCGTCGATGTCGACGCCATGGCCGGGGGTGTCGCCGACGTGCAGGCGTCCGTTGCGGAAGACGTAGTCATGCGGGAAGACCTCGTTGGTTTCGTCCGAATGGAACATCCACTCCTGGATGCCGAAGTTCGGCACCCAGGTATCGAAATGCAGCGCAGCGCCCATGCACACCGGCGACAGGTCCGTCGCGCCGTGGAAGCCGGTACGCACCGCGTGCAACGCGGCGAAGTCGGCGATCCGGCGCACATGCGTGATGCCGCCGCCGTGCACGATCGTCGTGCGGATGTAATCGATCAGCTGGTTCTCGATGAGGTGCTTGCAATCCCAGATCGAGTTGAACACCTCGCCCACCGCGAGCGCGGTGACCGAATGCCTGCGGATCAGCTCGAAGCCCTTCTGGTTCTCCGCCGGCGTGGCGTCCTCCAGCCAGAACAGGCGGAACGGCTCGAGATCGCGTGCCAGCCGCGCGGCCTCGATGGGCGTGAGGCGATGGTGCACATCGTGCAGCAGCTCGACGTCGGGGCCGTGATCGGCACGCAGGCGCTCGAACAGTTTCGGCACGATGTTCAGGTACTTCGGCGTGTTCCAGACGGTCTCGGCCGGCAACTCGCTTTCGGCGGGCTCGTACGGCTTGCCTCCGACGGAGATGCCGTAGGCCTTCTTCACGCCCGGCACGCCGCATTGCGCGCGCACGGCGAGGAAACCCTTCTCCATGTACTTGCCGACTTCGTCCGTGGTCTCCTCGATGTCGCGTCCGTTCGCGTGGCCGTACACCAGTGCGCCTTCGCGCGAGCGGCCGCCGAGCAACTGGTAGACCGGCATGCCGGACATCTTGCCGAGGATGTCCCACAGCGCGACGTCGACCGCCGCGATCGCGGTCATCGTGACCGGGCCACGGCGCCAGTACGCGCCGCGGTGGAGGAACTGCCACATGTCCTCGATGCGTCCGGCATCGCGGCCGATCAGGTTGGGTACGACGTGGTCGGTCAGGTAAGACGCGACGGCGAGTTCGCGGCCGTTGAGCGTCGCATCGCCCAGGCCCGTGATGCCCGAGCGCGTGGTGATCTTGAGCGTGACGAAGTTGCGGCCCGGGCAGGTCACGATGACCTTTGCGTCGACGATCTCGCGATCGCGCGTGGAGCCGTGGCGGGTTTCGGTAGTGGCGGAATTCATCGTGCGTGATCGTCGGTGGAGGCGGTGGGAAGGGCGAGTTCGAACGGACCGGCTGGCAGGTGTTCGCCGTCGAAGAGCGTGCATACCGGGCCGTCGGCCCAGCAGTAGCGAACGCGCGTGGCGTCGTGCGCGTTGGGCGCGCGCAAGGTGACGGTGTTGCCGGAGGCCGTCGCGTCGGCGTAGCGGCAGCTGTCCTTCTGCGCGCCGCACAGCTCGAATCCGATGGGGCCGTTCGCGCCGACGCCGACGAGTTCGCCCGTGTTGTCTGCGAACGTCACGACGACCGCATCGGCGACGCGACGCGCCGCACGCGGCACCGGGCCGGACGGCGGCAGCCTTTCGCCATAGACGACATGGCGCGCGACGCGAGCGAGGCGACGGCCGAGCTCCTGCTTGTTCGGCGGATGGATGTCGTAGTGATCGCCGATGTCGATCGCGACGGCGAGGCCGCTGTTCGCATCCTCGTCGGCGACCTGGCGTTGCGATTCGCGAAGTTCCGCCCAGCCGCTTTCGGCCGGCTGCGGTTTGGGCAGGCCGTAGTTCGCAAGCTGCACGATGAGCATCGGCGTCCGCGCGCCGAAGCGCGAACGCCAGTCCTCGCGCAGCGTGCGCAGCAGGTCGCGGTAGCGCGCGCCTTCGAACGTGTTCGACTCGCCCTGGTACCACAGCATGCCGCGCACGTTGTAACGGCCCAGCGGCGCGATCATGCCGTTGTACAACGTCGACAGTCCCGCCGCGGTCTGCCACGGCGCGCGCGGCGGCGTGTCGTTGCCGTCCACCTTGCGGAATTTCCAGGGATTGCCGAGCGCGACGCTGCTGCCGTCGCGGAAGCGCAGCGCGTTCGCCGACGCCGGGCCGTACAACCCGCCCTCGCGGTAGGTGTCGAGCACGTTGACGACGACGACGTTCTCGCCTTCCTTCAACACGCCTTTGGGCAGCGCGTATTCGCGGCCGCTGCCGGCGCCGTAGGTGCTGCCGACCGCAACGCCGTTCACCCACGTCATATCGACTTCGTCGGCCGGTGCCAGCGCGAGCGTCGCGCCCTGCGCGGCCTGCTTCGCCGTCAGCTTCACCGTGGTGCGATACCAGCCCATGCCGTCGAACGCGGCGAGTTCCGGCACGCCCCAGCGTTCCCATGCGCCGAGTTCGCGCGGCGCGGTGCGCCAGTCCTTGCCGGGCGCATAGGCTTGCGCCCACGGCTCGTCGCCGGGCTTCGCGCCGTCGCGCGCGTTCCACCAGCGCGCCCACACCTGGCCCCATTGGCCGATCGCGCCCGCTTCGTCGGTCGCGTATCGCGCGAGCACGTCGAGTTCGGCGTCGTAGAGTTTCGTGGCGCGCAGTGCGTCGCCGCTGGTCCACGCCTGGATGCGCGAGCCGCCCCAGGCCGCGTTGATCAGCCCCATCGGCACGTCGACGGTCTTCTGCAGTTCGCGGGCGAAGTAGTAACACGCGGCCGAGAAGTCACGGATCGTTTCGGGCGTGGTCGTGGTCCACTTCACCGGCGTGGCGAACGTGGCCTGCGGCGTGACGGCACCGTTCTGCGGCACGGTCATGAAGCGGATGCGGTCGTTGTTCGCGCCGGCGATCTCGGCGCGCGCGTCGAGCGATCGCCACACCTGCAGCTCCATGTTGGACTGGCCCGAACACAGCCACACATCGCCGACCATCACGTCGGCGACGTTCTGCGTGATCCCGCCGGACGTCGCCGCCAGGGTGTACGGACCGCCCGCCTTCATCGCAGGCAGCGTCGCGCTCCATTGGCCGTCGGCATCGGCGCGTGCCGTGGCGCGTTTGCCGGCGAAGTCGAGCTTCACCTGCTCGCCGGCCTTCGCGCGGCCGAACACGCGGATCGGCTGCTCGCGCTGGAGCACGGCGTGGTCCTGGAACATCGTGTGCAGCAGCGGCGCGTTGGCCGCATGGCTGGCGAACGCGGCGGCGAGCGCGGCGGCACCGGCCAGCGCGCGGGACAGGTTTCGGATGCGAGGCGTGCAGGTCTGCATGGTTCAGCCATTCCCCGGGGCGAACGGAAATTCGAGCGATTCGTAGTACTCCAGCGTGTGCGCCGGGGCCGCGTAGCCCTCGGGCAACGGTCGCTGCGAGAACGTCTGGAAATAGGCGATGCTCGCGTCGCGCCACCACTGCGCTTCCTTTTCCTGGATGGACAGGAAGGTGGCGACCTGCGCGTGGCGCTCGGGGTCGATCTTCCCCGACAGGCCCTCCCAGGTCCTGCGCATGCCGCGCACCGCGTCGACGCCGCGCGTGTAACGCACGACGAGTTCGTCCCACAGCGGACGCCCGGACCGGGTCGTGTAGTCCCACGGCAGGTGGTGGAACCACAGCAGGAATTCCTCGGGCGTCTTCGCCGGATCGTCGAACCGCGCGGCGACCGGCCTGGCGTACTGCGACACGGCATCGCTGCCGCGCGTGGTGCGATCGAAGCCGATGCCGTCCTTCGTCGCACGGTGGTAGTAAACGCTCGTCCAGTCGGCGCGCGGGCCGCCCTCGACCCACGGGCCGGGGCCGTAATGGTGGCCGCGTCCCATCAGGTGGTGCAGGCCGAGCGGCGTCATGTAATTGACGACCGCTTCGCGCGACCCCATCATCATCGCGACGATGGGCTGCACGACGTCCGCGTCGTTGGAGAACGTCATGCGCGTCCATTCCTCGGCGATATCGCGCGCGGAAAGCTGCGGATTCCATGCGAGGCGGCCGAAGACGTACCAGTTGGCCTGATCGAAATGCGAGCCGCTCCAGTTGCGGTCGCTGCCGATGTTCGCCACGCCCGCCATGCCGGTGAGACCGCTCCTGTACAGCGTGTCGCGATGCAACTGCCCGTCCACGACCTTCGCCACGGTCGAGCCTTCGCCGCGCACCCAGGTATCGGCGCGCAGCGTCTCCTCGTACATCGGCCCCAGGTACGCCAGGTGCGTGGCGAAGCCGAGGTATTCCTTGGTGATCTGGAACTCCATCATCAACGGCGTCTTCGGCATCGCGCCGAACAACGGATGGAACGGCTCGCGCGGCTGGAAGTCGATGGCGCCGTTCTTCACCTGCACCATGACGTTGCGGCGGAACTTGCCGTCGAGCGGAACGAACTCGTTGTATGCCTGCTTGGCGCGATCGTCGGGCGTTTCGTGCGAGTACACGAACGCGCGCCAGATCACCGTGCCGCCGTGGGCCTTCACCGCGTCGGCGAGCATGTTGGCGCCGTCGGCGTGCGTCCGTCCGTAATCCTGCGGGCCGGGCTGCCCTTCGGAGTTCGCCTTCACCAGGAAGCCGCCGAAGTCGGGGATGGACGTGTAGATCTCGTCCGCCTTCGCCTTCCACCACGCGCGCACCTGCGGATCGAGCGGGTCGGCGGTCTTGAGGCCGCCGATCTCCACCGGCGCACTGAAACGCGCGCTCAGGAACACGCGGATGCCGTACGGGCGGAACACGTTCGCCAGCGCCGCGGCCTTTTCGATGTACATCGGCGTGAGCTGCTGCGCGCTCGCGTTGACGTTGTTGAGCACCGTCGCGTTGATGCCGATGGAGGCGTTGGCGCGTGCGTAATCGGTGTAACGCGGGTCGAGGTAGTCGGGCAGCTTGTGCCAGTCCCAGATCGATTCGCCCGCATAGCCGCGTTCGACGTGACGGTCGAGGTTGTCCCAGTGATTGAGCATGCGCAGCTGCGTGCGCGGAGCGTCGCGCAGGTCGAGCGACGCGAGCGGCTGGCGCGTCTGCAGCAACCGCAGGAAATGGAACGCGCCGTGCATCGCGCCGGCGTCGGTGTTGGCGGCGATGGCGATGGCGTCGCGGCCGTCGACCTTGACGCTGCGGATGCGGTAGCCCTCGCGGCCGAGGTCCTTCGTCGCCAGGCCGAGGCGGGCAATCTGCTTCGACGAAGCCGGGGTTCCGACGATCAGCGCGCCCTCGATGGTGGCCGCGTCGGCCAGCGGCGGCGCGGCGCCGAGCAGGCCGCCGAGCCCGCGCTGGAGTTCATCGCGCGTGGCCCGCTGGCTCGGCGTTTCGGCCGGGGCGACCAGTTGGGCGATGCGGGCGCGATACGGCGCGGCTTCGGCGTCGGGGATCGGGCGATACCGCAGCCACAGGTCGTAGCCGTCCTCGGCGAGCGCCGCCTTCGGCAACGACAGGGCGGCAAGCAGGAGCAACGCAAGGGCGAGGATGCCGGTGGACCGCCGGGCGGCGTGTACGCTGTCGCCGGGCGTGCGGGATGCCCGTACCATGTGCAAAGCTCTCATGCGCAATCCTGGTTGAACGGAAGACAAAGGCGCTCTCGACGCGGCATTCGCCGCGCGGTGCGGCCTCCGCGACCGCAGGCCGACATAAGGAACGAACGTTGGAGAAGCCGAGGAAATCGCTGCGCCGCAAGGGCGCCGCCGTCACCATCGATGAAGTCGCCGTGCTGGCGAGCGTTTCGCCGATGACGGTCTCGCGCGTGGTCAACGGCCAGGGCAAGGTCCGCGAGAGCACGCGCGAACGCGTGATGCGTGCGGTGAAGGAACTGGGCTACACACCCAACCTCGCGGCCAGTTCGCTCGCCGCCGCGCAGCACACGCGCGTGGCGTTGATCTACACCAATCCCAGCTCGGCCTACCTGCGCGAGCTGCTGGTCGGCGCGCTGCGCGGTGCGGCCCGCACCGCGGCGCAACTGATGATCGAAAGCTGGGACACGTACAACGCCGACGCGCAGCGCGCGGCCGCGCGCGAGATGAGCAAGAGCGTCGCCGGCGTCATCCTTCCGCCCCCGCTGTGCGAATCCAGGGCGGTCGTATCGGAGTTCCTGTCCGCCGGCGTGCCCGTCGTCGCGATCGCGTCGGGTCGCTTCAGCCAGGAGATCTCCTGCGTGCGCATCGACGACTTCCGCGCCAGCCAGGAAATCACCTCGTACCTGATCTCGCTCGGACACACGCGCATCGGCTACATCAAGGGCCATCCCAACCAGACCGCGAGCGCGCGGCGCTTCGAGGGTTTCCAGGCCGCGTTCGCGCAGGCCGGGCTGGAGATCGACAGCGCGCTGGTCCAGCAGGGTTACTTCACGTACCGCTCGGGCCTGGAGGCGGCCGAGAAGCTGCTCGCGCACAAGAAGCCGCCGACCGCGATCTTCGCCAGCAACGACGACATGGCCGCGGCCGTGGTGTCGGTCGCGCATCGCCGCGGACTGGACGTGCCGCGCGACCTGTCGGTGGTCGGCTTCGACGATACGTCCGCCGCGACGACGGTGTGGCCGGAACTCACCACCATCCACCAGCCCATCGCCTCGATGGCCGATTCGGCCGTCGACATCCTGCTGCGCGGCATCCGTCGCAAGGACAAGAGCACGCGCGTGGTGGTCGACCACGTCGTCGCCCACCAGCTGTGCCGACGCGATTCGGTGGCGGCGCCCAAGCGTTCCTAGTGGGAACGTTGGAAGGCGCGCCCGGGCAATCCGGCTGGAAATACTCCGCTTGGAGCCGCCCGGGCGCTGCATGCGTCAGCCTTCCATCTGCTCCAGTTCCTTGCCCTTGGTCTCGTAGACGTACTTCAGGACAAAGAACACCGACACGATCGCGGCCACGGTGTAGATGCCGTAGGCGCCCGCCAGGCCGATGCCGGCCAACAGGATCGGGAAGGTCACGGTGATGGCGAAGTTGCTGGTCCACTGCGCGGCGCCGGCAACGGCCAGGCCCGAGCCGCGGATCTGGTTCGGGAACATCTCGCCGAGCATGACCCACATCACCGGGCCCCACGAGGCGTTGAAGAAGACCACGTAGACGTTGGCGGCGATCAGCGCCAGCGTGCCCATCGAATCGGACAGCATCAGCTTGCCGTTCGCGTCGAGCGATGCACTGGCGAAGGCGTAGGTCATCAGCGCCAGCGATACGGCCATGCCGACCGAGCCGATCCACAGCAGCGGCTTGCGGCCGATCTTGTCGATCAGCAGCACCGTGACCAGGCACGCGCCGATGCTGAGCGCGCCCGACAGCACGTTGATCAGCAGCGCGTCGCTTTCGGAGAAGCCGACCGCCTGCCACAGCACCGCGCCGTAATAGAACACGACGTTGATGCCGACCAGCTGCTGGAACGTCGCCAGGCCGATGCCGATCCACACGATCGGCCGGATCTTCCCGGTCGCCTTGTTGATCAGGTCCGACAGCTGCGGGCGATGGTGGTCGGTCGACAGCGAGGCGTCGATCTCGGCCAGCTTGCTCTGCGCTTCGTTCACGCCGTAGAGCTTGGTGAGCACCGCGAGCGCGTCGTCCTTGCGCTTCTTCACCACCAGGTAGCGCGGGCTTTCCGGAATGGTCAGCAGCAGCACCAGGAACAGCGCGGACGGGAAGGCCATCATCCAGAACATCCAGCGCCACGCCTCGTGCCCCATCCACAGCGGCTGCGTCGAGGCGCCGGCCATCTTGGCCAGGAGGAAGTTGCTGAGGAACGCGCAGAACAAGCCGAAGATGATCGCGATCTGCTGCACGGTCGCCAGGCGCCCGCGATAGCGCGCCGATGCGACTTCGGCGATGTACGCCGGCGACATCACGCTCGCCGCGCCGACGGCGAAGCCGCCGATCACGCGTGCGGCGACGAACATCGCCGAACTCGTGGCCGCGCCGGAGCCAATGGCGGAAATCAGGAACAGCACGGCCGAGATGATCAGCACCGATCGCCGACCCCAGCGATCGGCCAGGCGGCCGGCGAAGAACGCGCCGATCGCGCAGCCCAGCAACATCGAAGCGACTTCGAAGCCCAGGCCGGCCTTGGTGGACTGGAACGCCTGCTGCAGGCCGTCGACGGTGCCGTTGATCACGCCGCTGTCGAAGCCGAACAGGAAGCCGCCGATGGTGGCGACGCAACTGACAAGAACGATGAATCGGGTGTTTTCCGCGCTTGCGGCGGAGGTGGAACCGTCGAGCATGGCGCTGTTCATTCGCGTATCTCGTTGATTTGGAGGACGGAACCGGAGACCCGCAGTTCGGGACTCGGCACTCGGGAAAGCCGAAGCACTCACCAGCCAGGCGTCGCGCGCCCTTCCCCTTCGCGCCACGTCCTCCACTCTTCGCACAACAGACCTGTCGCCTTCAAGCGGCCATTCCGCGCGTCGCGGGAATGGCCGCCGCCTGTCGCGGAACCCGGACGCCGGGTCCCGCACAGTTTTCAGCGAAGCAGGTACTGGTTGAGCAGGTTTTCGTAGCGCTCCTGCTTGCCGCTGATCTGCCTGGGCTCGCCGTTCTTGATGGCCAGCTCGCGCAGATCGGCCAGGCCGAGCTTGCCGCGTTCGAAGTCCTGACCGGCGCCGCCGTCGAAGCTGGCGTAGCGTTCCTTGCGCCAGGTCTCCCACGGCGAATCGTTGAGCAGCGCGTGCGCGACTTCCAGGCCGCGCGCGAACGCGTCCATGCCGCCGATGTGGGCGATGAACAGGTCTTCCATGTCGGTCGACTCGCGGCGCGCCTTCGCGTCGAAGTTCAGGCCGCCCACCAGGCCGCCCTGGCGCAGCACGACCATCATCGCGCCGACGGTGTCGTACAGGTCGGTCGGGAACTGGTCGGTGTCCCAGCCGTTCTGCGCGTTGCCGCGGTTGGCGTCGATGCTGCCGAGCAGGTCGTGGTCGGACGCCACCTGCAGGTCGTGCTCGAAGGTGTGGCCCGACAGCGTGGCGTGGTTGGCCTCGATGTTGAGCTTGAAGTCGTTGTGCAGGCCGTACTGGCGCAGGAAGCCGGCGACGGTGGCGCTGTCGAAGTCGTACTGGTGCTTCATCGGCTCCATCGGCTTGGGCTCGATGAAGAAGTAGCCCTTGAAGCCGATGCTGCGGCCGTAGTCGCGCGCCATCGTCAGGAAGCGGGCGAAGTGCTCGACCTCGCGCTTCATGTTGGTGTTGACCAGGCTCGCGTAGCCTTCGCGGCCGCCCCAGAACACGTAGTGTTCGCCGCCCAGTTCGACGGTGGCGTCCAGCGCGGCCTTCACCTGCACCGCGGCGCGCGCGACGACGTTGAAGTCCGGGTTGGTCGATGCACCGTTCATGTAGCGCGGGTGCGAGAACAGGTTCGCCGTGCCCCACAGCAGCTTCACGCCGGTGTCGTTCTGGCGCTGCCTGGCCAGCGCGACCATGTGCTTGAGGTTCTTCTCGTACTCGCCGATGTCTTCAGCGTCCGGTGCCAGGTCGACGTCGTGGAAGCAGTAGTACGGCACGCCGAGCTTGGTGATGAATTCGAACGCGGCATCGACCTTGTTTTCCGCCGTCTGCATCGGCGTCGCGCCTTCCCACGGGAACTTGCGCGTGCCCGGGCCGAAGGGATCGTGGCCGGCATTGGTGAAGGTGTGCCAATAGCAGACCGCGAACTTCAGGTGCTCTTCCATGGTCTTGCCGCCGATCTTCTTCTTGGCGTCGTACACCTTGAAGGCCAGCGGGTTGTTCGAGTCGCGTCCCTCGAACGGGATGCGGCCAATGCCGGGGAAGTATTCCTTGGCGCCGATGAAGTGGTTGCTCATGTTCGTGGGAATCGCTTTGGTCGGTGGATGGATGCGCGGCGTGAAGGCTCAGCCCGCGGTGTCCGGATGCGGCGCGTACAGCGTCTGCGCCGTGTCGAGGAAGCTCAGGAAACGCTGGTAATGCGCCGCATATGCGGCGACGGCATCGGCGTCCGGTCGCGTCGCCGTGGCGTCGTCCACGCGCACGTGCTCGCGCGCGATCGTGGCGATCGTCGTGTCGCGGCCGCGGGCGCGCTCGAAGGCCCACAGCGCCTGCAACGCGCCGCCGAACGCCGCACCTTCGGCCTGCTCGGGCACCTGCACGGGCAGGTCGAACACGTCGGCGACCATCTGTCGCCACGTCGCACTGTGGCTGCCGCCGCCGGTGAGGCGGATCGAATCGAACGTCATGCCCGCCGCGCACAACGCATCGAAACCGTTGCGCAGCGCGTAGGTGGCGCCTTCCATCGCGGCGCGGTAGACGTTGCCGCGCGTGAGGTTCGCCATGTCCATGCCGTGCAGGCTGGCGCGCGCGTCGGGCAGGTTCGGCGTGCGCTCGCCGTTGAAGAACGGCAGCATCACCAGGCCGTCGGCGCCGGGCTTCGTGCCTTCCAGCACGGATTCGCCATCGCGGCTGGAGAAGCCGAACAGCCGGGCGACGTTCTCCGTGGCGACCGTGCAGTTCATCGTGCAGATCAGCGGCAGCCAGCCGCCGGTGGACGAGCAGAACGCGGCCCAGCCGGCGTTTTCGTCGACGACCGGCGTGTCCGAGCACGCGAACAGCGTGCCCGACGTGCCCAGGCTCATCGTCAGCACGCCCGGCGCGACGTTGCCGGTGCCGATGGCGGCCATCATGTTGTCGCCGCCGCCGGCCGCGACGATCACCTCGTGCGGCAGGCCCAGTTCGTCCGCGATGCGGGGCGCGATGGCGAAGCTCGCATCGGCGTCGACCAGCGGCGGGAGGAAATCCACGAGCTTCGTGTCGGCATCGGTGGCGGCGAGCATCTCGCGCGACCAGGTGCGCGTGCGCACGTCGAGCCAGCCCGTGCCCGACGCGTCGCCGTATTCCATCCAGCGCTGCCCGGTGAGCCAGAAGTTCACGTAGTCGTGCGGCAGCAGGATCGTCGCGAGCTTCGCGTAGACCTCGGGGCGATGCTTGCGCGTCCACGGCAGCTTCGAGGCGGTGTAGCCGGCCAGGATCGGATTGCCCGCGAGCGTCACGCACCGGGCCGCGCCGCCGGCGGCCGACATGATCTCGTCGCACTCGCCGCTGGTGCTCGTGTCGCACCACAGCTTCGCCGGCGCGAGCACGTTGCCGTCGGCATCCAGCGGGACGAAACCGTGCTGCTGGCCGGACACGCCGATGGCGGCGACGGCGGCGCGCTGGACGGGATCGAGCTTGCCGAAGCAGGCGCGGATGGCGTCGATCCACCACTGCGCGTGCTGCTCGCGGCTGCCGTCGTTACCGGCGATGAGTTCCAGCGGCTGGCCGTGCGTGGCGACGATGCGGCGCGAGCGCGGCTCGTAGGCGACGAGCTTGACGCTCTGCGTGCCCACGTCCAGGCCGATGAACAGCGGTTCCGCGTGTCGTGCTGCTGCGCTCATGCGCGTCCGGCTCCAGAAAAGTTAGCGCTAACAATTTTGCGGCAGGAAAAAACCGCACTGGAAGAGACGACCAGCTGTGGCATCGGTGTGGAACAGGGATCCCGTAGGTGGCATGCACTCTACCAGCGATGAGAAAAAAGCCTTGCTGCACTGCGCAAAGCCTTTTCCCACAACCACTTGCCGCTGCTGCGGCGCCGCGAAGCGGCCCTGTTCAGGCGGGAGGCGAATCCGCGCCCCGCCCTTCTTCCTGTCGGCCCCGCATTGCCAATGTCCCTGCGCGGGGCCGGTAGCGCTACCAGCGAGGCGTCACAGACCGCGGAAAATGCACGCGATCCAGAGCAGCACGAACGCCACGGCCACCAGCACGAAGGCGAACGGCGTGGGCAGGTGCAGGAAGCCCAGGCGCGCGGCCAGGCCGGCGCCTCCGGCCAGCGTGGCGATGAAGAACATCGGGAAACTCGGAGGCGTCAGGCCCATCGGTTCGTTCCTTTCGGATGAAGCGCCGTGTCAGCGCGGAGGAAGGACGGTGCGCGGATCGACGAGTTGCCCGGCGCGCCGCAATTCGAAATGCAACATGTCGCGCTGGACGCCAGTGCGGCCCATCTCGGCGATCACCGCGCCGGCGGCGACGTTCTGCCCTTCGCCGACCAGCCGCTTGCGGTTGTGCGAATAGCTCGACACCCAGCCGCCCGCGTGTTCGATCACCACCAGTTGTTCGTAGCCGGGCGAGCCTTCGCCGGAATACAGCACTTTCCCGGCGGCGGTCGCGCGCACGGGGCTGCCCGCGGCGCCGGCGATGTCGAGCGCGTACGCCTTCGCGTCGCTGCGCGCGGGCACGTTCACCACCGCGCCGTCGGCGGGCCATCGCCACGACGTCCTGGCGGGATCGATCGCCTTCTTCGCTACCGACGCTGCGGCGGCGACCTTCGACGTTGTCGCCGCCGAGGCGTTCGGCTTGGCGGAAGCGGGGTTCGACGCGCTGGCGGACGCGGCCGGCTTGGACGCGGTGGGTTTGGGCGCGTCGCTCGTGTCCGGTAGCGGCTCGGTGCGCACGGTCGGTGCGGCCGGCGCTTTCGGCGGAGCCAGCGTCTTCGCCGCGGCGCCGGACGGAAGCCGCAGTCGATCGCCCGGATGGATGAGGAAGGGCTCGGTGATCCCGTTGGCCAGCGCGAGGTCGACCACGCTCACGCCGTTGCGCGCGGCGATGCCGTACAGCGAGTCCCCGGCCTGCACGACGACCGTGCCGTCGTTCGACGCCGTCGGGCCCGACGACGGCCACACCTTCACCGTCGCCGGCGTGCACGCGCACAGGCCGAGCAACAGCGCGAAGGACACCAGGAGAATTGCGGAACCACGCACGACGACCTGCCCGGGGGAAAACGCCCATGCCGGTCGCCTCGCGCGCCCGTGAGCGGGGCGGCGAGGTTATCCAGCGGCACCCCGACGCGGTACGCGCAATGTTCGCCTTGCGCATACCGGCAACGCCGTGGCTGCGGTGCGGAGGCCGCGTACATGCCGATACAAATCGCGACGCACGCGGACACAGTGGCGATACGCCCCGGCGGTCGAATGGCGACACCCCAACGAGGAATGCCCCATGAAGCCGTCCCGCCCATTCGCTGCCGCGCTGCTCGCGACGTTCGCCGCGCTTGCCCTGCCCGCCCTCACGCACGCACAGGCGCCCGGCATCCACCGCACGGACCTGCAGCGCGAAGACCTGTCCATTCCCGGCCGCGAAGTGGTGCAGGTGCTGGTCGCCTTCGAGCCCGGCGTCGTGGCGGGTAGCCATCACCACAACGGCGAGGAGATCGTCTACGTCACCCAGGGCGCGCTCGAATACCGCCTCGAAGGCCGCGCACCGGTGACGCTGAAGGAAGGCGACGTGTTGTTCATCCCGTATGGCGTGAACCACGAAGTGGTGAACGTGGGCGCCGGGCGCAGCGCCGAGCTGGCGACGTACGTGGTCGAGAAGGGCAAGCCGCTGCTCGTGCCCGCGGCGGCGCCGAAAGCCGCGTTCGCTCCCGTCGAGGATGCACCGCGACTGGACCTGAAGTTCGCCGACGAGACGCCGCTCAGGCCGACACTGTTCGACTCGGCGACCGCGTGGGAAGACGAGCCCTGACGGTCAGCGCGGGGTGCCGGCCTCGTTGAGGTCGTCGAACCACCGCGCGTACGGCGAGTTCTTCACCAGCTTGCGGTTGAAATCGGGCGCGCCGTCGGTCCACCAGACCGTACCGCGCTCACCGAGCGCGACCTTCGCCGCGTCCACTTCGCCGCGCGCCCGCGCGAGTCGTTCATCGTCGCCAACGCGGCGTGCAGCGGCGACTTCGCGACGCGCGTTCATCAGCCGCCGCGTGAGTGCGTCGCGTTCGGCAGGCGCGAGCGCCGGGTTCGCCGCGCGCCACAGCCGGCCACGGACGACGATGTAACGCTGATCGGGTGTGAGCAGTGCAGGCATGGCGTGGCGCGGGTTCGCGGCTGCAATCCATAACCGGCCGCACGTCATGTGACAGTGAGCGCGCTTCTCGCCGTGGCTTGCGCCAATCGCCATGGCGTGCACAACAGTCGCATGGGGCGAAGCATGGTTCCTCTCGCGGTCCATTCACATCGACAAGGCTACGTTCGGCCTGACGACCGAGGAGTCCTCGTGAAGAAACAGATCACTGCACTCGAGAGCGCCGTCGTACTGCATTCGGCGCAGATCCTGGCGATGGAATGCCTGCTGCGCGCGATGATCGTCACGCATCCCAACCGTGCCGCACTGAAGGAAGCGTTCCAGCGCATCGCCGCCGAGCTCGAGCAGCGCCTGGCCGACGCCGGCTTCGAGAACGGCCTGCCGGTGGATAGCGCGCGCACGCTCGTCGAACCGTTCCACTCGCGCACCGACGACTGGATCACGTGGGTGGATCTGATCGCGGCGGAGTAACGCACCCGCGCGCATCGGGACACCCTGCGCGCTATGCCGCGGCGCGACGCATCTGGAGCAACGCACTCACCAGCGCGACGAGATTGATGCCGACCACGAGCATGCCGATCCCCACGTCCGGGCTGGCCGAACCCAGGTTCCAGGCGAACACGCCAAACAGATACAGCAGGTAGAGCCCGTAGGCGCCGAGGAACCAGCGCGCCACGGCGGGCGTGCTCCATCGCAACATGAAGTAGCACGCGACCGGCGCGTAGAAGTACAGGAACACACTCGCACTGCGGCGATCCAGCGGGAGCGGTCCAGCGGCGAGCAGAAGGCCCGTGCCCGCGAAGAGGAGCGCCGCATACACGGTGTTCGCCACGCGATACGCCCGGCCCAGCTGCAACACGGATCCGGACGACGTTGCGTCCGCACGCGAACGCGGCGGCAGATAGGGATTGGACTCCATGTGCGCTCCCGGGTGACGTGTTCACCTTACCCGGAATGCGGCTTCGCGGGCCACGTGCTCGTGCTTCGCCGGCAGGATCGCCATCTCCACAGCCTGCACCACGTCAACGCTGCGTCAGGCGTGTGGCGCACCATTCGCGACAACGCCGGCGCCGGGCAGGGAGCGCGGTTCACGCCCGTAGCGAAAGCAGTGCGTGGCATCGCGTCGACGTGCTCGTTGCGGGCATGGCCCATACGCGCGCGACCGCCGACTTCCCATTGGAAAAGGTCCGATAGTGGTTACTTCGCACGGTCGATAGTGTTCCGGACACCCCTCCCGGAGCCATCGCATGCGCTACATCCCGCACGTACTCGCCTTCACGATCCTTGGATTGCTCGCAGGTTGCTCCAACACCGACGATGCTGCGACTTCCGCTCCGACGGACGAAGCCGCGCCAGCCGCCGACGGGAGCGATGAAGAAGCCGCGGCGGAAGAGGAAGTCGAGCGTTACGCCTACTCGGTGGACAAGGACGGAATCGATATCTGCTTCCGCAAGATCCGGGAGAAGCTGGGCCCGGACGCTCGCGTGAACGAGATCCAGAGCTACTTCAGCGCGGGCACACAGGTCGATCCGGACGCCGACGAGCCTAAAGGCACATTGACGACGTGTGCCGTCGATTATCAGAACCCGGACGACGCACGGAAACTCCTCAGCGTGCGCATGGACGTCCATAGCGGCGAGTTCGGCAAGCCCAGGCCGGTGGAACTGCACGTCACGGGCAACAAGCAGTCGTTCAAGCTGGACGATTACGTCATCGCGCTCGGCAAGATCGACACGGCCCCGCTGCAGGCGTTCATGGACAGCCAGAAGAGCGCCCTCGACAAGGTGTACTCGGTCTACGCCTGGGACGACATCCGCCTGCAGGCCCCCGGCACGTTCAGCGACAAGCACCGGCTCAGGGTCCGCCTCACCGGGCGCTTCAAGAGCAACGACCTCGAGAACACCGGCGACGCCACGCTCGCCATCGACGGCAAGACGGTCGTCGACAACGATCTGACGAAGTAGCACGCCGGATTGCGAGGAAGGGCCGCCTAGGGCGGCCCTTCTTTTGGCAATCCGCAACACGAGGCTGCTTCATGCGCAATGCGTCCACTACTCGTCCGTCGCACGCGGGCGGCATGAGTGGCGCGCTTCGAGCGCGTAGTCCCAGGTAGCTAAGCGTCACGCCTTGCAACGCGGGGAAGGCGGTGCCGCCGCAGCATGTCCGACATGGGTCCCACGGTTGACGCGGCCACTTAACAACGAGCCACGCTGGCCGGCTCGCTACCGCGAAACGATGGGGCTGCCGAATGGCACCAGATCGTCGGTGCGCGGCAAGGACGACGGAACGGTTCCACCGTCGATCGACCAGAGGTCCAGTCCCGCGAGCAGTCCGCCTTGCTCGTACACGAAGGCGCCGCAGGCGTGCCCTTCGGGTGTCGTCCATTGAAAATCGGCCAACACGCGCATGCCGCCAGTGCCGCACTCCCCGGAAATCGCCAGATCGACGCTGGCGCAGCCGCAGGCGCAATGCGCTACGACGTTCGCCTGATTCAACTGCTCAACGAACGCGGCGTTATCGCCATCGCCATGCCTGAGTAGCCATCTGATGAGCGAGTGCTCTTCCGCGGAGAGAGGTCGGTCGACCGGAATTCGGGAGGGCGTGGTTTCCATTGGTGTGAAACTCACTGGCCGGCGTTGGGTATTAGGCACTGCGCATCCAGGGCACGCGACGGCGAGAGGTCAAGCAGGATGTGGCACATGTCGCTCACGGACGCCTGGGCGCGCTTCGCAACCTCAGGCTGGAACCTGCGCCGTTCGATGGCACATATCCGTGATGGATGCGAACGGCATAGGCGACCGCCCGCCCTCCGTAATCTTGAAGGTGCAGCGACGTGGAGGCTGCCCCGGGTACGCTTCCCCGGGTACACCACCCTTTCGAGGACCTCAGGCGAGACGCGTGGACTTGGCCGAGCGAGGCTGGCCGCCATCACGCCTCGGTCGCGCGACCAAACGCCAGCGCGGTGGCCTTGCGATCGCCCATCAGAGCGCCGCGCATGCGTTCCTCGGTCAGTGGGCGGAGGACCCACTTCACCGACACCGCCCCGGCCCCGGTCTCCGCCATTGCGATGGCAAGGAAGTACGACGGCCCCGGCCCGACGCAGTAGAGGAAGGCATCGGAGGGCTGGTGCTGCTGCCCAAGACTGTAGACGTCGTCGCCCGCAAACCTCATCGACTGCTTGCTGATCTTGACGATCCTCAAGGCTTCGCCAGTCACCCGTCCCACGGGCGTGTCGAACGTTTGCGCGTTGAAGCTGCGCATGACCTCGGCCCTGATCTTTCTGTTTCCGGCGCGCGCCGCGACTGCGGCCAGGATCATGATGGCGACGACGGTGAGGGTACCGATCATTTGGTCCAACGTGCGCCCCTTTGGTCGGCTATTCGGCTGGCTCGGCCTTTGTACAAAGCGCTTAGGGCGCATTGGACAATGCGCCGATCCGTGCAGCATACGGCGCAACGTTGTTGCGCCCTACTTGTACTGGCTATGAAATTCGCAAATATGACGGCTCAAATCGCATTTGGCGGAGGCTTGCGACACACATTGCAAGCGAGATCCTCGCGAAGAAAGGAAGCTTGTCCGGTGATGGCCCGCGCAGGACTGCCAACACGATCTTCGGCGCGCCTCCTTTCACGCTGATTGAATCCCACGTTGTGTGATGCGTAGCTGGCAGAATGACCTTCACTTTTGCATTGAAGCCATCGTCCTCGCTGATCAGCTTTGCAGCTACCTGCGCTTGCTGAAAGAGGTGACTGAGCGATGCGGAGTTGCCACCCCAAGGCTTGACGCACACCATCTCCCCAGAGTCCAAGAGAAGATCACAGACCTCGATCCGGCTCTTCCCTCCACCGTGGTTCTTATCCAGCTTGAATATCTTCCCCCCAGAGCTCGCCGCCGCCCGATCGTTGTAAACGCCTTCGGTCTCAGTGAGTGACGCTAGCTTCGGCAGGGCGACACTCGAAATAGCAATTGAGCGAATCTTCTTGTCTATTTCGGAAACGAAGCCTTTATCTAACTCGAACCACTTGCCACCATGGGCGAGGTAGTTCACTCCGTTGTGCACGACAGATCCGTGCAAGCACTCCAGCACCGACCATTTCTTCTGGAGCTGGCTGTTAGCCTGCTTATAGGCATAAACAGAGGATGTCCGAAGCGCTGAAGCGTCGATAATCACCCCTTGCCCGACCGCGTAGGCCTTCCACGCGGCGGGCGAGAGCTCATATGCAACAGGCGATCGCCTGCCGCGTCGAACTTGATAGGTGAAGAGGTCGTATTCATCCCACGCAATAAGATCGGGGATGCAAAGAGCCAGATCCGAACTTCCAGCGATGACGAGCTTTGCTAGCTCCTCCGCCAACGTGGCAGCTAGCTTTTCATCTCTGACAGGTCGGATGTTATCGACCCACGGAAAGCGCTTTTGGTATGAGCTTTGCCGGTACAGCAGCTCACACCTTCGAAGAAACGAGCCAATCGATTCTCGGGAGAGATCGATGCTCGCTTTGAAGGAGTCTGCGCCTGACACATTCAGACCAAAATCTAAGCTCTCGTTGACCCGCGCAGAAACGCCCGTCAAAAGGTCCTTGTCTGTGTCGATATCAAAACGGTAAATATCGTCAGCGTCCGGGACCTGCTCAATCGCCTGGACGAAATCATCAGCAATCCGATCTCGCCTAATGCTTTTTAGCTTGTTCCTCTCGGCGAGATTTAATACGCACCGCAGCCCGAAGTTAGGCTCGACTAAGGCCCTACGCACTCGCTGCCAGCCGTGCCCAAAAGCAACGGCAAATAGGCTTTGATCCACCTCTGCCACCAGAATGCCGGAAATGGAGCTTGCACTGGGCAAGCTCTTTGGCGGCGATGGGGAGCTAGCTGCGAGCCTCTCGAACCACTCCGGCGCCCCTGCTGTGTGGCCGTACCTCAGCGTTGCAACGTTCCCATCCTCTAAAGGAACTTCGAAGGATTGCGTAAGGCCCTTCAAGCTAATCGCATCGTCAGCGCGAACACCCTTCTTCAAAAGGAAAACGTTCAGGTACAAGCGTTCCATGCCCGTGCTCCACGACATTTACCCGCACTTGCTATACCCGCAGTTCAAACACGTAGCACACCCATCCATGATCACCACGGCCTTGGTGCTGCACTTGTGGCACATCGTCGCCGACGGCGGGAAGGCGGCGCCTTCGCCGGTGACTTCCACGTCTTCGACGCGCGGTTCGTCGGCGACGCGCGGTTCAGGGAACAGGTCGGCGGAGCTTCCGCTTACTTCAGCGTTTTTTTTTGAGAGCTGCGCGTAGGCCGCGCGCTTTTCGGCGATCAGCGCACGCTGCGCGTCGCTCATTTCCGGGTCGTGGATCAGGCCGATCGACTTGAGGTGGTCCTCGACGATCGCGCCGAGTTCGGCCACCAGCGAGGGCATGTAGACGCCGCCGGGCTTCCAGTAGCCGCCACGCGGGTCGAACACGGCCTTCATTTCGTCCACCAGGAAGGTGACGTCGCCGCCCTTGCGGAACACGGCGGACATGATGCGGGTGAGCGCGACGATCCACTGGAAGTGGTCCATGTTCTTCGAGTTGATGAAGATCTCGAAGGGGCGGCGCAGTTCGTGCTCGGTGCCGGCATTGAGCACGATGTCGTTGATGGTCACGTACAGCGCGTGCTCGAACAGCGGCGATTTGATCTTGTACGTGGAGCCGACCAGGATCTCGGGGCGCTCGATGCGCTCGTGCATCTGGATGACATCGGCCGTGGGCAGCTCGGCGACCGGCGCGACGGCGGGCCGGGCGGCCTCTTTCGCCTTGTCTTCCGGCGTGACGACACTGTAACCCTTGATTTTCTTGTCGATCTTGACGGCCATGTGACCCGCTCCTGGTGCGGTGTTGCTGATCTGGTTTTCGGTGTTAATGCGGTGGCCGCGCCGCGTGGGCGCGGCCACCAATCGGGGCTTGCAGTTACCTGGCAGCTTTCTTCGCGACCTTCTTCGTGGGTCGCTTGACTGCCTTCTTCGCGCTGGCCTTGCGAGCCGGCGCCTTCTTCGCCGTCGATGCGGCGGATTTCGTCACGGCCTTGCGGACTGCGGCGCCACGCGTGGTGGTGCGCTTGGTCGCGGCCTTCTTCGTTGCGGCCTTCTTGGTGGCGTTCTTCGCGGCGGTCTTGCCGCGCGTGGCGGCCATCGTCTTCTTCGCCTTGGTCGTCTTCTTGGCGACCTTGCGCTTGGCGGAGGCGACGTCGCGCTTGGCGGTGCCCTTGGCCTGCGCGACGTCGGTCTTGCCCGCACGGCGCGCGGCCGTGACCTTCTTCGCGGCCTTCTTGCGCGCGGCGGTCGCTTCACGACGCAGCGCGGCGGCTTCCTTCTTCGCGTCGGCCGAGGCCTTTTCGAGCTTCTTCTTCGCGGTGCCGACGGATTTCTTCGCCGCCTTGGTCGCCTTGCGCACGTTCTTGCGCGCCTTCTCCACCGCTTCATCGGCGCGCTGCATGACGGCGCTGCTGAAGGTGGTCACGGTTTCTTTCACGTTGTCGGCGGCCTGCGACAGGGTCGCCGTCACTCCGTTGCCATTGCTCATGTATGCCCTCCTGACGGGCGTCTCATTCGTAAGGCGTTGCGGTAACCGGGGCCTTGCTGATCGGTGCTGGAAACGCGGTGGTGCGAAGCGACTCTAACGCGGTGCCGGGGCCGTGGATGAATGCGGTTCGGGCCTGGGTTGCAGCGGCGGAGTCCAAGGGCGGCGTCGCTGCATCCCCGCTTTCGCGGGGATGACGGCGATGGCTCAGAACTTGCCGTAGTAGCCTTCCTTCAACGCATCGAACAGGTTGGCGGCGGTGTGCATTTCGCCGTCGTACTCGATCTGCTCGTTGCCCTTCACTTCCAGCACGCTGCCGTCTTCCAGCTCGAAGCGGTAGGTGGTGTTCTCAAGGTCGGCTTCCTTCACCAGCACGCCCTGGAAGGCGGCCGGGTTGAAGCGGAACGTGGTGCAGCCCTTGAGGCCCTGCTGGTGCGCGTAGCGGTAGATGTCCTTGAACTGCTCGTACGGGTAGTCCGTCGGCACGTTCGCGGTCTTGGAGATCGAGCTGTCCACCCACTTCTGCGCGGCGGCCTGCACGTCGACGTGTTCCTTCGGCGTGATGTCGTCGGCGGCGATGAAGTAGTCAGGCAGTTGCGCGTCGGCCTCTTCGGAGAACGGCATCGCCTTGGCGTTGACCAGCTCGCGGTAGGCGAGCAGTTCGTACGAGTAGACGTCGACCTTTTCCTTGGACTTCTTGCCTTCGCGGATCACGTTGCGGCTGTAGTGGTGCGCGAACGACGGCTCGATGCCGTTGGAGGCGTTGTTGGCCAGCGACAGCGAGATCGTGCCGGTCGGCGCGATGGAGCTGTGGTGCGTGAAGCGCGCGCCGGTGTCGGCGAGTTCGTCCACCAGTTCCGGCGCGACCGACGCGATGCGCTGCATGTAGCGGCTGTAGCGCGCGTGCAGCACCCGACCCGGGATTTCCTGGCCGACCTTCCAGCCGTCCTTCTTCATCTCCGGGCGCTTGCGCAGCATTTCGGCGGTGACGGTGAACAGCTCGTCCATGATCGGCGCGGCGCCCTTTTCCTTCGCCAGCGCCAGGCCCATCTCCCAGCCGGCCACGGCCATCTCGCGGGCGATGCGCTCGGTGAACTCGCACGACTCCTTGCTGCCGTACTTCATGCGCAGCATGGTCACGGTGCTGCCCAGGCCGAGGAAGCCCATGCCGTGGCGGCGCTTGCGCATGATCTCGTCGCGCTGCTGCGGCAGCGGCAGGCCGTTCACTTCGACCACGTTGTCGAGCATGCGGGTGAACACGCGCACGACTTCCTTGTATTCCTCCCAGTCGAAGGAGGCCTTGTCGGTGAACGGGTCGCGCACGAACTTGGTCAGGTTGACCGAGCCCAGCAGGCAGGCGCCGTACGCCGGCAGCGGCTGCTCGCCGCACGGGTTGGTGGCGCGGATGTTCTCGCACCACCAGTTGTTGTTCATCTCGTTGACGCGGTCGATGAGGATGAAACCCGGCTCGGCGTAGTCGTACGTCGAGACCATGATCATGTCCCACAGGTGGCGGGCGCGGATGTGGCCGTAGATCTTGCAGGCCACCAGGCCGTCGTCGCGCACGATGTAGTTGCGGTGCGTGGGCCACTCGCGCCACACGACCTGGCTGGCGTCCTCGATGTCCAGGTCGCCCTTTTCCTTGATGTTCACCGGGAACACCAGCGGCCAGTCGGCGTCGTTCTCCACCGCCTGCATGAAGCCGTCGGTGATCAGCAGCGACAGGTTGAACTGGCGCAGGCGGCCGTCCTCGCGTTTGGCGCGGATGAAGTCCTTCACGTCCGGATGCGACACGTCGAAGGTGCCCATCTGCGCGCCGCGGCGACCGCCGGCGGAGGAGACGGTGAAGCACATCTTGTCGTAGATATCCATGAAGGACATCGGGCCCGACGTGTACGCGCCGGCGCCGGCGACGAACGCGCCGCGCGGACGCAGCGTCGAGAATTCGTAGCCGATGCCGCAACCGGCCTTCAGCGTGAGGCCGGCTTCATGCACCTTCTCCAGGATGCCGTCCATCGAGTCCTCGATGGTGCCCGACACGGTGCAGTTGATCGTCGAGGTGGCCGGCTTGTGCTCCAGCGCGCCGGCGTTGGACGTGATGCGGCCGGCGGGAATGGCCCCGCGGCGCAGCGCCCAGACGAAGCGCTCGTTCCAGTACTGCTGCTTCTCGGGCGTCGGCTCGGCGTCGGCCAGCGCGCGGGCCACGCGCTGGTAGGTGGCGTCGATGTCGGCATCCACCGCCTGGCCGTTCTTGGTCTTCAGCCGGTACTTCTTGTCCCAGATGTCCTGGGAGGCGGGCTGCATCGGGATGTCCCGCTCGGCCGCGGCTGTCTTGACCGCCTCGAGGCGCACTGTGCTCATGCCTGTCCTGTCTCCTTTCAATGGCGGTCCGGACCCTGCGACCTTTCCGCCGTGGATTCTTATGTTGGCTACCGCACCGTTGGCGTCGCGTACGGGACGCCCGCCGACGGCTATGCCCGCGGCCGCGTTTTCAGCGGTCGCGACGGCATGGTTTTTTCTGGATTCCTGTGCTCATCCTGCTCCGCCACGGCCCTTCCCCCGAAGGTGCCGACAGTCAGCAAAACCAAGCCGAAAACCCCAAATTTGGGTTTTCGTCGCCAGCATTACCACTAGATGTAGTGGGCGGAGGCGAGGGCCCAAGCTACCCCTGCCCCCGGAATGTGTCAACGGTTTTTTGATGGCAGTCACACGGCTGTGATGGCGGTCAAGCCGCGACGCGTCGGCGCTTGCCGAAGCTGGCGCGAACGTGCGCATCGCCGCGCTGCAACACCCTGCGCACGCGTCCTGCAGCGCAAAAACTTCATCGCGTATTTAGCGCCGTTCAGGGAGACTGGACGCCTCCGCGGCGGGGAGCGGCGGGGCATCGCGACGATATCGCGCCGCGGCCACCGGCTCCCCCACCCGTCCCCATTCACCTGCCTGCGAACGACGCGATGCGCCCGCTTCCGACCTTGCTGACCCTTTCCCTTGCCGCCGCCTTCGGCGGCTTCGCCGCGACCGCTATCCGCGATAGCCTCGAAACGCCCGCGCAGGCCGCGCCGGCGTCGTCGGTGGCCGCAGCACCGACCGTCGCCGCGCTGCCGGCGGTGGTCGGCGGGCAGCCGCTGCCGTCGCTCGCCCCGATGCTGGCGAAGGTGACGCCGGCGGTGGTCAGCGTGCACACCAAGCAGCGCGTGCGCGTCAGTCCGTTCGGCGGCGACCCGATGTTCCGCCGCATGTTTCCCGAGCTCACCCAGGAGCGCATCAACGAATCGCTCGGCTCGGGCGTCATCGTCGATGCGAAGCAGGGTTTCGTGCTGACCAACCATCACGTGATCGAAGGCGCCGACGAGGTGTCGGTGACGCTCGCCGACGGCCGCACGCTGAAGGCCGATTTCGTCGGTTCCGACCCGGACACCGACGTGGCGTTGATGCGCATCCCCGCGCAGAACCTGACCGCGCTGCCGCTGGCCGATTCCAGCGCCCTGCGCGTGGGCGATTTCGTCGTGGCGGTGGGCAATCCGTTCGGCATCGGCCAGACGGTGACCTCCGGCATCGTCTCGGCGGTCGGTCGCAGCGGCCTGCGCGGACTGGGCTTCCAGAACTTCATCCAGACCGACGCGTCGATCAATCCCGGCAATTCCGGCGGCGCACTGGTCAACCTCAATGGCGAACTGGTCGGCATCAACACCGCCAGCTTCAATCCGCGCGGTTCGATGGCCGGCAACATCGGCCTGGGCTTTGCGATCCCCACCAGCCTGGCGCGCAACATCATGGGCCAGCTGATCGCCAACGACGGCGTGGTGATCCGCGGCACGCTGGGGCTGGAATCGCAGGACGTCGACGCGCGACTCGCGCAGGCGCTGGGCCTGTCGGAAGCGCGCGGCGCCGTGGTGACGCAGGTGTTCTCCGGCGGCGCCGCGGCAGGCGCGGGCGTGCGCGTCGGCGACGTCATCCTCGCCGCGAACGGCGAACGCATCGACGACCGCGACGCGCTGCGCAACTTCGAAGGCCTGCAGGCGGTCGGCAGCCGCATCACGCTGGACGTCCGCCGCGACGGCAAGCCGCTCACGCTCACCACCACGCTGCGCGAGCAGCCGCGTTCGTACGTGGGAACCGAGCTCGACCCGCGGCTGGGCGGCGCGAGCTTCGCGGAACTCCCCGAACGCCTGCGCCAGGCGGGACTCTCGGGCGTAATGGTGGAGTCGGTCGAGCGCGGCAGCCGCGCGGAGGCCAACGGGCTGCGCAAGGACGACGTGGTGATCGCATCGAGCGCGGGGAATTTCGAGGACCTGCCCGGCTTCCGCGCGAGCTTCACGCAGCGTCCTGCACAGTTGGTCCTGCGCATCCTTCGCGGCAACCGGCGGGCCGATCTGCTGATGCAGTGAGGCCACGCGTCCGTTGCGCCGCGCACGGACATGCTCTCGGAACACGCCCTCAGACACACAGGAGCCGCTCGATGAACACTCCCACCGATCCGACCAACCCCGGCGGCACCGCCATCAACACCGGCCCGGGCGCGAACCTGGGCGCGAACGCCGGCGCGGGCACCGCGTCGAACTACACCGACGGCGTGCGCAGCAACCTGTCGCAGGCCGGTGGCCACGTGAAGCAGGCCGCCAGCGATGCCGGCGCCGCGCTGCGCGGTGCCGCGTCCGCCGCGGGCGAAGAACTGCGCGTGGGCAAGGCCAACGTCAAGGCCGACCTGGCCGACGGCGCGCTCGCCGGCCTGGCCGCCGCCGAGAACGCCGGCGGCGCCGCGCGCGAACAGATGGATGCGCTGATGGACAAGGGTCGCGATCTGGTCGACAGCGCCGCCGAGCTCATCCGTGAGCGCCCGCTCGCGTCGTTCGGCGTCGCCTTCGCCGCGGGATGGATCCTCGCGAAGCTCGGCCGCAGCGGCGACAAGTAAGCGCGCGCCGTGAGCGAAGGGGACGAGCGCCGCGAGCACGACCCGGCGGACCAGCCGCCGCCGGACCTGGCCGATTCGCTGCGCGACATCGGCAGCACCGCCAAGGCCAGCCTGGGCGCCGCCGCCGATTCGGCGCGCGCCCTGCGTTCGCTGTTCGCGGCCGACCTCTCGCTCGCTCGCGTGGCGATGGGCCGCGCGCTCGCGTTCGCGGGCGTCGCGGTCGTGTTCGGCGCGTCGGCGTGGCTGTTCCTGATGGCCACGCTGGTGGCGCTGCTGCGCAATTCGGGGCTCTCATGGCTGATGTCCATGCTGATCGCCGCCGGCCTGAGCCTGCTCGTCACCGCATACGCCGGCTGGCGCGCGATGCACTACTTCGACCACACGCGACTGCAGGCCACGCGTCGGCAGCTCGCGCGGCTGGGCATCGGCGAATTGTCCGACCTGATGCCGTCGCCGGACTCGCCGCAATCCGCGCGCGACACCGCAAAGGACCTGCGCGAGAACGTCGATCAGATGCCGAAGCAGAAGAGCAACGACATCGACATCACCCCGCCCTGATTCCCAGGCACGTCACATGGCGATCAAGCAGAAACAGCCGACCTTCAAGCAGCTCATCGCCAAGGTCCACCAGGCCGAAGACGTGGTCGAGGCACGCGAGCGCGAGGTCGTGGCCGGCGTCCGGCATCTGAAGACGTCCTGGCTCGCCGCATGGACGCCATGGCGCATCGTCGGCGCCGGGCTGGTCAGCGGATTCCTGGTCGGCCGCGCCGAGCCGATGAAGGCGATCGGCAAGAGCGGCGGATTGCTGCAGATGATCTCGATGGTGTCCACGCTCGTTGCCAGCGGCAGCGCCAAGGTCGCCGCCGAGGAGGCCAGCGAGGTCAGCGAGCAGGTCGCCACGGGCGGAAACGCCACCCTCGCCGAAGCGCTGGCCGGTCACGCGGCCATCGATGCCGGCGTCGCCGCGCCAATGTCGAGCGTGCATCCGGATGCGGTCGCGGACGATCTGCAGGACGACGTGCACGCCCTTGCGCAGGCCGAGGCCCGCGCGCGCGCGGCACGCACCGCGACCGTCGACCAGGTGGCGCCGTGAGCGCGCTGCCGCCGGTTCCGCCTGCCACCGACGCCGTTGCATCGCTCGACGAGGACGGCGAGCTACCCGCCAGTCCCCCGCCGACACCGCGACCGCGTTCGTCCAGCGCGGCGCTGGTGCTGGCGACCCTCGCGGTGGGGTTCACGCTGTGGGCGGCGCAGGAACTGGTGTTGCCGATCCTGCTGGCGATGTTCTTCGCGCTGATCGGCAACCCGATCATCCGCGGCCTCCAGCGGCTCTACGTGCCGCGATTCCTCAGCGCGCTGCTGGTGCTGCTCGGCGGACTCTTCGCGGCGGGCGCGCTGGGCAACCAGCTGATCGAGCCGGCGGGCGAGTGGATCCGCCAGGTGCCGCGCGAGATGAAACAGGTCGCGCCGAAGCTTCGCGATCTCTACAAGCCGATGCTCGATGCGAACAAGGCGGCGCAGAACATCGCGCGCGCCGCCGGCGGCGAGAGCACGAGCCGGCCGGTGCAGGTGATCCGCACCGAAGCGAACGAACCGTACAAGGTGCTCACCGCGACGCCGCGTCGCATCGCCTCGGTTCTGGCGGTGGTGCTGCTGACGTTCTTCTTCATGGTCTACGGGCAACAGCTGCAGCGCAACGCCATCGCGCTGCTGCCCACGCGCCAGCAGAAGAAGCTCACGGTGGACATCCTCACGTCGATCGAGGGGGCGATCTCGCGCTATGTGCTGACGATCACCGTGATCAACACCTGCCTGGGCCTGGCGTTGTCGGGCGCGCTGTACGGGCTCGGCGTGCCCATGCAGGAGGCGCTGCTGTGGGGCACGATGGCCGCGATCCTCAATTTCGCGCCGTACGTGGGCCCGCTGATCGGCATCATCATCATGCTGCTGATGGGCTTCGTGGCCTTCGACGACCTGTGGCCGTCGCTGCTGCCGGCCGGCATCTACCTGGCGCTGCACACGCTGGAAGGCCAGATCATCACGCCGATCATCCTGGGCCACAGCATGCGGTTGTCGCCGCTGGTGCTGATCCTCGCGCTGATGGTGTTCGGCTGGCTGTGGGGCATCATCGGCCTGCTGCTCGCGGTGCCGCTGCTGGTGTGCGTGAAGCTGGTGCTGGCGCGCGTGGAAGGCCTGACGGGGTGGGCGCGGCTGCTGGAGTGACCTGTGCCCCGGCTTGCGCCCCTCTCTCCCTCGGGAGAGGGGTTGGGGTGAGGGTTCGGGCGCGCAATGGGGTGATATGCCGATGCCGAACCCGTACGTTACGGGTCGCCATTCACCCTTCCCCAACCTTCCCCCGCGGTCGCAGGGGCGGGAGTAACGGCAGCCAGCAGTTCCCGCATCGCGGCCTTCCGGATGCCGCACCCAGCCCCGCGGCCCGCTGGGGGTAAAATCGGCGGATGGCTTTCCCCGTCCGCGCGATCACCCTCGACCTCGACGACACGCTCTGGCCCTTCGCGCCGATCGGCGCGCGGGTCGAACGCGTGCTGCACGACTGGCTGACGCAGCACTGCCCGCTTACCGCGCAGCGATTCCCGATCGAAGCGATGCGCGAACTGCGCGAGCGGATGTACGCCGAGCGTCCCGACCTCGCCCACGACTTCAGCCAGCTGCGCAAGCTGAGCCTGGTGCGTGCGATGGAAGAGGCCGGCGACGATCCGCTGCACGCCGAGGCCGCGTTCGACGCCTTCTACGAAGAGCGCAATCGCGTTGAGTTCTACGACGACACGCTCGACGCGCTGGCACGCCTGGCCGCGCGCGTGCCGCTGGCGGCGATCAGCAACGGCAACGCCGACCTGATCCGCGTCGGCATCGGCGCGCACTTCGCCTTCCAGCTCGGCGCGCGCGAACACGGGCTGCCGAAGCCTGACGCAAGCATTTTCCACGCCGCGTGCGGCCGCTTCCCCTTCGCGCCGCACGACGTGCTGCACGTGGGCGACGACATCGAGATGGACGTCCTCGGCGCGCATCGCGCGGGCCTGCGCAGCTGCTGGATCAACCGCATCGGCGCGCGATGGCCCCACGCGGATGTCCGCCCCGACCTCGAATTCACCACCCTCGCCGAGCTGGCCGATTGGCTGGACGCGGCGCAACCGATGGAAACCGCCGCCGCATGAGCCTGCCGTCCGGATTCGCCGACACCCCCAGCGCCGACGCGCTCCCGCTGCACGTCGTCACGCGCGACAGCCTCGCTTCCTGGCGGTCGGCGCAGCCGGTCAGCGTCGGCGCGTGGCTCGACGCGCAGGGCTTCGACGGCTCGCCGTTCTCCTCGATCACGTTGCCCGGCAACGACGGCGGCATCGCCGCTGCGGTGATCGGCGTGGGCGACATGCTCGACCCGTTCGCGTACGGCCATGCGCCTCATGCGCTGCCGGCGCGCACGTTCGCGCTGGCGGGCGAACTGCCGGCCGAGGCGCGCAGCGCGCTGCAGCTGGGCTGGGGTCTGGGCGCATACCGGTTCAGCCGCTATCGCCAGCCGTTGCGCGCGCCCGCGCAGCTGGCCGTCGCGCAGGGCGACGACGACGCGTTCGCGCAGTTGGCCGCGTGCGTGCGCGTGCGGGATCTCGTCAACACGCCGACCGAGCACATGGGCCCGGACCAGCTGGAGCAGGTGGCGTGCGAGATCGCCGAGCGCTTCGGCGCGCGCATCGAGGTGGTGAGCGGCGACGACCTGATCACGCAGAACTTCCCGGCCATCCATGCCGTGGGTCGCGCGAGCCATCGCGCACCGCGCCTGATCACGCTGCGCTGGGGCGACGAATCGCATCCGCACGTGGTGATCGTCGGCAAGGGCGTGTGCTTCGACACGGGCGGACTGGACCTCAAGCCCGCCGATGGCATGCGCAACATGAAGAAGGACATGGGCGGCGCGGCGCACGCGATCGCGCTCGCCGAGCTGGTGATGGCGCGCAAGCTGCCGCTGCGGATCACGCTGCTGGTACCGGCGGTGGAGAACGCCGTCGGCCCGAACGCGTTCCGTCCGGGCGAAGTCGTCGACACGCGCAAGGGCGTGACGGTCGAGATCGACAACACCGACGCGGAAGGCCGCGTCATCCTCTGCGACGCACTGACCTACGCGGCCGAAATGCAGCCGCAACTGCTGCTGGATTTCGCCACGCTCACCGGCGCTGCGCGCATCGCGCTGGGCCCGGACCTGCCGGCGCTGTACAGCAACGACGACGGGGTGGCGCAGCAATGGCTCGAGGCCGGCATGCAGCTGCGCGATCCGCTGTGGCGCATGCCGCTGTGGCGCCCGTACGTGCGCTACCTGGTCAGCAACGTGGCCGACATCGCCAACGGCGGGCCGTCGAAGATGGCCGGTTCGATCACCGCTGCGGTGTACCTCGACCGCTTCGTGCCGCAGGCGCAGAAGTGGGCGCACCTGGACGTGTACAGCTGGAACGACAACGACCGTCCCGGCCGCCCTGCCGGCGGCGAAGCGCAGGGGCTTCGCTCGGCGTATGCACTGCTGAAGCAGCACGCGGGCGTTTGACCTTCGGTCGAGCGATTCCGGCTCGGACTCCTTTCCACGGAATGACGGGCTGTTGAGCCCCTCTCCTGCCGGCGACCGCAGGGAATGCAGAGCGGAGAGGGTTGGGGTGAGGCAACGGCGCGGTGGAGGTGAACTGCCTCTGCCTGACAGCGCTGCGATGTTGCTTCCGCATCGAACGCATGGAGCCAGATGGATTCCAGCGTTCGATGGAATGGCGGCCAACGTGCGGATGCGTCACCCGCCTGGGCCCAGGCCTTCGCCGGGATGACGTTCGCGAGCAGTTGCGCTTGCCCCGATCTGCCGCCGGGCGTTGACCTTCGGGATGCGAGATAGCGCTATCGGCCGGCGAAAAGCGCTCCAGGGACATGCGAAGCCCCGCCGCCAAGGTGACCCCGCGGCCCCGCTTCGCATACCCTTGGCGCCGTCGCGGCCGTAGAAAGTTACTTCCGGCCCCTTGGCGCAGCGCGGGACGCTGCCCACACTGCCCCCTTCCCATCGTCCGGATCGTCGATGAACAACTCTGCCGACCTGCTCAAGGAACTGCGCATAGATCGCTCGGCCCCGCCGCCGCCCACTTCGCGCCGTGGACTGTGGATCGCGCTGGCCGCGGTCGCGGCGGTCCTCGTGCTCGCGCTCGCCGCGTGGGCTGTGTTCGGCCGCGCGCGCGGCGTGGAAGTGCAGACCGCCACGGTGACGGCGATCGGCAACGGCGGCGCGAGCGGCTCGGTGCTCGATGCGACGGGTTACATCGTCGCGCGCCGCATGGCGACGGTGTCGGCCAAGATCACTGGCAAGGTGCGCGAGGTGTTCATCGAGGAAGGCATGAAGGTCGAGGAAGGCCAGGTCATGGCCACGCTCGATCCGCTCGACGCCGACGCCGAACGCACGCTGGCCAGCGCGCAGCACAGCGCGGCGCGCAGCCAGGTCGAAAGCGTGCGTGCGCAGTTGTCGGAAGCCGAAGCGAACGCGCGACGTCTCTCCACGCTGGTGAACCAGCAACTGGTGTCGAAGGCGCAGTACGACGAAGCCGTCGCCGCGCGCGATTCGCTGCGCGCCGAGCTGACCACGGCCGAACGCAACGCCAAGGTCGCCGGCGACCGCCTGCGCATCGCCGACATCGGCGTGGACAACACCATCGTGCGCGCGCCGTTCGCCGGCGTGGTCACCGCCAAGGCCGCGCAACCGGGTGAGATCGTTTCGCCGCTGGCCACCGGCGGCTTCACGCGCACGGGCATCGGCACCATCGTCGACATGGATTCGCTGGAAGTCGAAGTCGAGGTGGGCGAGGCCTTCATCGGCCGCGTGCAGCCGAAGATGCCGGTGGAAGCCACGCTCAACGCGTACCAGGACTGGAAGATCCCCGGCGAGGTGATCGCGATCATCCCGGCCGCCGACCGCGGCAAGGCGACGGTGAAGGTGCGCGTCGCACTGAAGCAGAAGGATCCGCGCATCGTGCCCGACATGGGCGTGCGCGTGAGCTTCCTGGAGCCGAAGCGGGACGACGCACCCGCGCAGAAGCCCGGCGCGCTCGCGCCGGCGGCGGCGATCGTCTCGCGCGACGGCAAGCAGGTCGCGTTCGTGGTGACCGAGGACAAGGCCTCGCAGCGCGAGGTCGCCGTCGGCCGCAGCCTCGGCGAGGATCGCGAGATCACGCAGGGGCTCTCAGGCGGTGAGACGGTCGTGCTGGATCCTCCGGCCTCGCTGTCCGACGGCGACCGCGTGCGCGTCGCGGGCGCGGACGACGCCGACGCGGCGGGCGAGTAGGTCCGCCCGCACGCAGGCAAGCCTTACGAGCAGGAAGCAGTCCCCCTTTCATCGTTTCGAGGACGTCGCAATGGCCACGCTGGTTTCGATCCGCAACCTGAGAAAGACCTATCAACGCGGTCCGGAAAAGGTCGAGGTGCTGCACGGCATCGACCTGGACATCCCCAAGGGCGATTTCGTGGCGCTGATGGGGCCGTCGGGTTCCGGCAAGACCACGCTGCTCAACCTCATCGGCGGCCTGGATTCGCCCACCGGCGGCGAGATCACCGTCGACGGCCAGCGCATCGATTCGATGACCGCGGGCCAGCTGTCGCACTGGCGCAGCCAGAACGTCGGCTTCGTGTTCCAGTTCTACAACCTGATGCCCACGCTCAACGCGCAGAAGAACGTCGAGCTGCCGCTGCTGCTGACCAAGCTGTCGTCGGCGCAGCGCAAGCGCAACGCGGAGATCGCGCTGCAGCTGGTGGGCTTGGCCGAGCGCGGCAAGCATCGTCCGAACGAGCTCTCCGGCGGCCAGCAGCAGCGCGTGGCGATCGCCCGCGCGATCGTGTCCGACCCGACGCTGCTGATCTGCGATGAACCCACGGGCGACCTGGATCGCCAGTCGGCCGAAGAGATTCTCGCGTTGCTGCAGTCGCTCAATCGCGACCACGGCAAGACCATCATCATGGTCACGCACGATCCGAAGGCCGCCGACCACGCGCAGCGCACGATCCATCTGGACAAGGGCACGCTGGTCGCGCGCGAACCGGCGCTGGAGTACTGACCTTCCGCACCCCGGGGTGGGGGCGCGCACCGGCTACGTTGCCGTGCCTTCCCTCATCCGCCCTTCGGGCACCGTTTCCCGCGCGCGGGAGACGGGACATTTCTTGAGGACGCAGAGATGAAATACCTGCACCTGATCTGGGCCGCGCTGTTCCGAAGCAAGACGCGCACCTTCCTGACGCTGCTGTCGGTGGTCACCGCCTTCCTGCTGTTCGGCATGCTCGACTCGGTCCGCGTGGCGTTCAACACCAGCGCCAACGTCGCCGGCACCAACCGGCTCATCACCACCTCGAAGCTGTCGATCACCTCGTCGCTGCCGTACCGGTTGCAGTCGCAGATCGAGAGCGTGCCAGGCGTGAAGAAGGCGTCCTATGCGACGTGGTTCGGCGGCATCTACCAGGATCCGAAGAACTTCTTCCCGAACTTCGCCGTCGGACCAGGCTACATGGAGCTGTATCCGGAGTACGTCGTGCCGGCCGAACAGCTCAAGGCCTTCTACGCCACGCAGGACGGCGCGATCGTCGGGCAGGCGCTGGCGGACAAGCACGGCTGGAAGATCGGCGACACGATCCCGCTGCAGGCGACGATCTTCCCGACCAAGGGCAGCAACAACTGGAACTTCAAGCTGGTCGCGATCTACCGGGTGAACGACAACAAGCGCAAGGGCGAGGAGAACTCGCTCATGTTCAACTGGAAGTATTTCGACGAAGCCAACGACTACATCAAGGGCCAGGTGCACTGGTACGTGATCGACGTGGCCAACCCCGACCAGTCCAACGCCGTCGCCCAGGCCATCGACAAGCTGTCGGACAACTCCGACCACGAAACCAAGACGCAGACCGAAGCGGCCTTCAACCAGGCGTTCTTCAAGCAGATCGGCGACATCGGCATGATCGTGACCTCGATCATGGGCGCGGTGTTCTTCACGCTGCTGCTGCTCACCGGCAACACGATGGCGCAGGCGGTCCGCGAGCGCATCCCGGAACTGGCGGTGCTCAAGACGATCGGCTTCACCAACCGCAGCGTGCTGTGGCTGGTGCTGGCGGAGGCGACGCTGCTGGTGGTGCTGGGCGGCCTGATCGGCCTGGGCCTGGCGGCGCTGATCATGCCCGGCGTGAGTTCGGCCAGTCGCGGCCTGATCCAGCTGCCGAGCGTACCCGCCGCCACGTGGGGACTGGGCCTGGCGTTGATGCTGATCATCGGTGCGGTCGTCGGCCTGTTGCCGGCACTGCGTGCGATGCGCCTGAACATCGTCGATGCCCTCGCGGGCCGCTGACAGGAGACACGACATGAGCCGTGCAAGGAAGTGGTTGGGCAACGCCGGCGTCGTGCTGGCGCTGATCGCAGGACTGGCCGTGTGGACGATGCTGCCGTGGTTCGCGGTGCTCGCGCTGGTGGTCGCGCTGGTGCTATGGCTGCTGCTCACGCGCAACGGCCGGCTGACGCTGGAAGCGGCGCGCATCGGCATCGCGAGCCTGCCGCAACGCTGGGGCGCGTCGAGCGTGATCGTGGTCGGCATCGCCGGCGTGGTCGGCGTGCTGGTCGCGATGCTCGCGATGGGCGCGGGCTTCGAGGCCACGCTCAAGCAGACCGGCAACGACAGCACCGCGATCATCCTGCGCGGCGGTTCGCAGGCGGAGACCAATTCGGTCATCACCCGCGACCAGGTGCCGCTGGTGAGCGCACTGGCGGGCATCGCGCGCGGTGCGGACGGGCGCCCGGCAGTCTCGCCGGAACTGTCGCAGGTGGTGAACATGGTCACGCGCGCCGATCACACCGACGCCAACGCGCAGCTGCGCGGCGTCGGCGACGCGGCGTGGGCGCTGCGGCCGCAGGTGAAGATCGTCGAAGGCCGCCGCTTCGAGCCGGGCAAGCGCGAGCTGGTCATCGGCCAGGGCGCGCGCAAGCAGTACGTCGACCAGCAGTTCAACGACCTCAAGCCGGGCACGCAGATCGAACTGGCGAACCAGGTCTGGACGGTGGTGGGTTTCTTCGCGTCGGGCGATTCCCACGACTCGGAGCTGTGGGCCGATGCCGAAACGCTGGCATCGACCTATCGCCGCACCGCGTACCAGTCGATCACGGTCAGGCTCGACGGCAAGGACGGCTTCAACAAGCTCAAGGCGGCGATGGCCGCCGACCCGCGGCTCAAGCTCGACGTCGACACCACGCGCCACTACTACGCCAAGCAGTCCGAGCAGCTGAGCGGATTCCTGAAGGTGCTGGGCATCGTGATCGGCGCGATCATGGCCGTCGGCGCGGTGTTCGGCGCGCTCAACACGATGTACGCCGCCGTCGCCGGACGCGCGCGGGAGATCGCGACGATGCGCGCGATCGGCTTCCGCGGCTTGCCGGTGGTCGTCGCGGTGATGCTCGAAACGATGCTGCTGGCGCTGATCGGCGGGCTGATCGGCGGGTTGATCGCGTGGCTGGTGTTCAACGGCTACAGCGTGTCGACGCTCGGCAACAACTTCAGCCAGGTGATGTTCCAGTTCAAGGTTTCGCCGGACCTGCTGTGGAACGGCATCAAATGGGCGCTGGGCATCGGCCTGGTCGGCGGGCTGTTCCCGGCGCTGCGCGCGGCGCGCTTGCCGGTCACGGAAGCATTGCGCGCGGCCTGATCGCTGCGCCTGGTTGAAAGCAGGAAGGCCGCGAGGGATCGCGGCCTTTTTGTTCCTGCCGTCATGGACCGATCCGCCCCACCCGCTCCGCCTCGATCTTCCCCAGCAACCACTGCAGCCCCGCCAGGTGCTGCTGGTCGTGGCTGCACAGGTAATGGACGAGGCTGCGCAACGTGAGCGGGCCGTAACCTTCGAACTCCGCCGTGCGCGCGAGTTGCACGTCGTCCAGCCGCGCGATGGTCTCCACTGTGCGGGCGCGCGCATCGCGGAACGCGAGCAGCACTGCGTCGGCATCGGCCTCGCCATAGCGGCGCTCGATCGCCAGCGGTTCGCTCTCGATCGACGGCAGCAGCGGATGCGTTTCGTCGAGCGTGCGGCGAATGCGCTCCTGGTAGCCCTCGATCTCGATGTCGCGCACGTGGCACACCTGCTCGATGGCGGTGAAGTGCTCGCTCGGGATGCCGTCCCAGCTGGCCGGCGCCCAATGGCGGTGCGATGCGGGAATCGCCTTGTAATGCGCCTCCAGTTGCAGCGGAAACAGCGCCAATGCGTTCAGCGTGGTCCTGTCCATGGTGAGGTCCTCATGCGGTGGCCGGGACCGCCGGCTGGCGCCTCGCTCGCCACACTCCTTCGGCGGCGAAGATCGCCAACGCGATCCAGATGAAAACGAAACCGGTCGCGCGATCGCGGTCGAAGGCCTCGTTGAAGAACAGCACGCCGAGCAGGAACTGGATCGTGGGCGCGATGTACTGCATCAATCCGACCACCGACAGCGGCGCGCGCCGCACGGCGTAGGCGAAGCCGATCAGCGGCAGTGCGGTAAGCACGCCGGCGAACACCAGCAACGCATCCGCCGCGAGCCCGTAACCGGCGCCGAATCCGCCGCCGCCGTGCGTCTCCGCCCACAGCAGCAGCGCGAGCGCCGGCAGGAACAGGTACACGCCTTCCACCGCCAGGCCGCTCACCGCATCCACGGCGACCAGCTTGCGGATCAGGCCGTAGAGGCCGAACGACAATGCCAGGCCGAGCGCGATCCACGGCGGCTGTCCGTACTGCCACGTGAGCCAGGCCACGCCGGTGGCCGCGATCGCCACCGACAGCCACTGCACGCGATTGAGCCGCTCGTGCAGGAACACCACGCCGAGGACCACGCTGATCAACGGGTTGATGAAGTAGCCTAGGCTGCTCTCGACCACGTGCCCCGCGTTGACCGCCCAGATGTAGAGGCCCCAGTTGAACGCGATCAGCACGCCGCTCAGCGCCAGCATCCATGCCGCGCGCGGTCGGGCGAGCGTCGCCTTCAACCAGCCGCGCCCCTGCTTCCACGCGAGCCACCCGGCGACCAGCAGCGCGCTCCAGACGATCCGGTGCAGCACGATCTGCAGCGATGGCACGTTCTTCAGCAGGTGCCAGTACAGCGGCATGAGCCCCCACAGCACGAAGGACGCGGCCGCGATCCACAGGCCATTGCGGGTGTCGTGGTTCGCGCTCATGCCGCCGGCTCCGAGGCCGACGCAGGCGCCGACGCAGCCGGCTTCGCAGCGCGCGCCTTCGCCAGCGTGATGATCACCACGCCAAGCAGGATCACCGCCATCGCGCCCAGGTCGTGCGCGGTGAAGCGTTCGCCGCCGATCAGCGCGCCGAACAGCACCGCGATCGGCGGGTTCACGTAGGCGTAGCTGGTGGCGAGCGCGGGACGCACGTGGTGCAGCAGCCAGATGTAGGCGGTGAAGCCGAAGATCGAACCGGCGACCACGAGATAGAACAAGGCCGCGGTAGCCGGGAACGAGGGCACCTGCGTGATGCGCTCGCCATGGATCACCGCGGCGATCAGCATCCAGATGCTGCCGGTAAGCATCTGCCCGGCGGCGGACATGAACGGCTGAGGCAGGTCCTGGTCGCGGCTCCAGATCGAGCCCCAGGCCCACGCGATCGGCGCGATGACCAGGCACACCAGGCCCAGCGTCGAAGACGCCAGTTCGCCGCCCGCGTTGAGCCAGAGCACGCCGAGGAAGCCGATGATCAGGCCGACCCATTCGATCTTCGACGGGTGGCGCCCGCGCAGCATCGCGAACACGCCGGCGAACAGCGGCATCGACGCGACCGCGATGGCGGCGAGCCCGGAACCGACCTCGGTCTCGGCGAGGTTCACCAGCCCGTTGGAGAGCAGCACCATCCAGATCGACAGCACCCAGAGCGTGCGCCATTGCTTCCCTGTCGGCGACGCGACGCCGCGGGCGCGCAGCACGACGTACATGATCAGCCCGGCGAGGAACATGCGGCCGGCGCCGAGCAGGAACGGCGGATAGCTCTCGAGTGCGAAGCGGATCGCCAGATAGGTCGAGCCCCAGAGGATGTAGACCGACGCCAGGGCGAAAGCGACGGCGAGCGCGCCGGGGGCGCCCCGGTTCGCGGTAGGTGCAGCGGTGCTCATGCCGATTCCTGTGAAAGGTGGTGCAAGCGTGGGGGTGGAGGTGCGGCACTGCGGCTCGACGAGCGCGCGACGGGAAACACAGCGTTGCGCGGGCGGTGAGCGCCGGACGACACCAAGGCACCGTGCTGGCGGGCGCCCTCCCCGGTTCGGGTGGACGCCACGCACGCGCGGTGCCGGAAGTCGTTCGGATACGTGAAGCGTAGCGCGCGGGCGCCGCGACGTGCTTGATTAATCGTGCGCCTTGACGCAAAAATTTTGCATGCCCAAGACGCCTGTGCTGCTGGATGAGTTCGACCATCGCCTGCTCGAACTGCTGCAGCGCGACTCCGCTTCCACATTGACTGCGCTGGGCGAGTCCGTCGGGTTGTCGGCGAGTGCCGTGCAGCGACGCATGACCCGCTACCGCAAGCACGGACTGATGCGCGAAGTCGCGGTGCTCGATCCGACCCTGCTTGGCACGACCACGCTGGCCACGGTGCTGGTGGCGATGGAGCGAGAGTCGGCCAAGCTGCACGCCGCGTTCCACGCCCGCATGCGCGCCGCGCCCGAAGTGCAGCAGTGCTACACCCTCGCTGGCGAGTGGGACTACCTGGTGATCCTGTGCACGACCGGCGTGGCGCACTGTCGCGAGGTCGCGGACCGTCTGTTCATGGACGAAGGCAACATCAAGCGTTACGAGACGCGGATGGTGTTCGACGTCGTGAAATCGGGGCTGCAGGTTCCCACGCGCGCGCCGGTGCGGCGGCGCAAGTAAGCCTCGAAGCCGAGCACGAGAACGGCATCCGCCCTGCGCGACGGAACACCACGTGGGGACCGTGGAATGCGCCAGCAGCTCGAAGGGTGCGCTGCCGTGCACGAGTGCATCGATACGGCGCTGCCCATGCAAGGCGATCGCGACGAGGGCACAGGCGCTTCGCCTGCCGGGCTACACGATCAGCGCGTTGAGGCGCATCACGCGGCGCGTTCGCGTTCCAGCACGCGTTGTTTCATCGGCAAGCCCCAGCGGTAGCCGCCGAGGGAGCCGTCGCCGCGCACCACGCGGTGGCATGGCACGACGATCGCGACGTGGTTGTTGGCGCAGGCGTTGGCGACGGCGCGCGTCGCACGCGGGTGACCGATGGCCTCTGCGATCTGCGCATAGCTGCGCGTCTGCCCGTGGGGAATCTTCATCAGCGCATCCCAGACCTTTTTCTGGAAGGCCGTGCCGATCAGGTCCACGGGTACTTGGGCGCGGCGCCCGGCCAATGCATCCGCCACGGCTCGCAACCGGGGCGCAAGGAACTCGTCGCGTCCGGCATCCACGCGTTCGATCTGCGCCTTCGGAAACTCGGCGTGCAGCTTGCGCTCCAACGCGGCGGCGTCTTCGCCCAGTTCGATCATGCAGATGCCGCGTTCGGTCGTGGCCACCAGCGCTTGCCCGAGCGCGGTGTCCGCGATGCTCCACCGGATCTGTTCGCCGGCGCCTCCGGCCCGATAGCGCGCGGGCGTCATGCCGAGTTTCGCCGCGCCGCCTTCGTAGACGCGCGAGGGCGAGCCATACCCCGCATCGTAGAGCGCGGCGCTCACGTCGCTGCCGTCACGCAGCGCGTCCTTGAGCGTGCCGAGCTTGCGCTGCGAGAGGTACTCGGCCGGACTGAGGCCGAAGCGTTCGGCGAAGCGGCGTTGCAGGTGCGATGCGCTGAGCCCGACGTTCGCGGCGAGATCGGCGAGGGTGGGCTCCCCCTCGTCCATCAGGCGGCGGGCCTGATCGAGCTTGTCGTGCAGTTGCCGGGCGGCACGCTGTTGGCGGGTGATGTCCATGGCCGAAACAGTAACGGGCGCCCGAAGGCGCCCGCTATCCGATTCTTGTGTTGCGCGGCGTGGGGATTCCCCCGGACGTCGTGTCAGTCCGCCCAGTGGCCCGCCGTGGTGGCGGTGGGCAGCACCTGTGCCGACAGCTGGCGGTCGTTGTTCAGCAGGCGCACCGCGTCGGCAAGGATGGCAGCCGACTCGCGCAGCAGCGGATCCGGGCGCTTCTCGGCGAGCTTCTCGCGTTCGGCGTCCTTGGCGATGTCGCGCTCGTTCGCCGCCAGCCCGTCGTCGTTGTAGTCGTCCGCCAGCGGGTCGAGGTCCAGTCCCAGCGCCTTGCGCTGTTCCTGGCGCGACTTGCGCTTGGCTTCCTCGCGATCGCGTTCGGCGCGGCGCTCGGCCTCGTTCAGGCTGACCCACTTCTTCGCGCGTTCCTCGCGGAACTGGGCGACATCGTCGCTCCACCACTGGAACTCCTTGTCGCCGGCGATGCGTGCGGTGTGCAACGCCTCCAGCTTGGGCAGCAGCGGCGAGAAGTTGCCGTACGTGGTGTGCGGAACGGCGGAGATGCGCGTCCACGGCAGCGCGTTGTCGTACGTGCTCTCACCGTACTCGCTCGCATCCACCGAGACCGGGAACGCCACGTCGGGCACCACGCCCTTGTTCTGCGTCGAACCGCCGCTCACGCGGAAGAACTGCGCGATGGTCAGCTTCACCTGGCCGAAGCGCGCTTCCTCGTTGGCGGGCCAGCGGTCGAGGTCCACCAGGTTCTGCACCGTGCCCTTGCCGAAGCTCGTTTCACCGATGACCAGGCCGCGGCCGTAGTCCTGGATCGCGCCGGCGAAGATCTCCGAGGCCGACGCCGAACCGCGGTTGATCAGCACCGCCAACGGGCCTTCCCATGCGATGCCGGTGTCGCTGTCGCCTTCCACGCTCACGCGACCGCCGGACTCGCGCACCTGCACGACCGGGCCGCGGTCGATGAACAGGCCGGTGAGTTCGATGGCCTCGTTGAGCGAGCCACCGCCGTTGTTGCGCAGGTCGAGCACGACGCCGTCGACCTTCTCGCCGCGCAGCTTCTCGAGCAGCTTGGCGACGTCGCGCGTGGCCGAGGCGTAGTCGTTGCTGTTCTTCCGGCGGCCTTCGAAATCCTGGTAGAAGCCGGGCAGTTCGATCACGCCGATGCGCTGTTCCGGGGCGCCGTTGGCGGCCGGGATGGTGATGACCTTGGACTTGGCGGCCTGGTCTTCCAGGCGGACCTTGTCGCGCACCAGCACCAGACGTTGCGGGGGACTGTCCAGGCCTGCTTCGGCCGGGATCACGTCCAGGCGCACCTTGGTGCCCTTCGCGCCGCGGATCTTGGCGACCACGTCGTCGATGCGCCAGCCGATCACGTCCTCCATCGCGCCGCTTTCGCCCTGCCCCACGCCGACCACGCGGTCGCCGGGCTTGAGCTTGCCCGACTTGCCCGCGGGGCCACCGGGCACGATCTCGCGGATCGCGACCACGTCGTCCTGCTTCTGCAGCACCGCGCCGATGCCTTCCAGCGAGAGCGACATCGACACGTTGAAGTTGTCGGCCGTCTTCGGCGTGAAGTAGTCCGTGTGCGGATCGACGGAATTGGCGTAGCTGTTGAGGAAGGTCTGGAACACGTCCTCGCCCTTCAGTTCGGCGATGGACTTGCCCATGTTCGCGTAGCGCTTGTCGAGCGTCTTGCGGATGTCTTCCGGCTTCTTGCCGGCGAGCTTCAGGCGCAGCCAGTCGTTGCGCACCGATGCCTTCCACAGCGCATCGAGCGCCGCGTCGTCGGTCGCCCACGGCGCGTCTTCGCGGTCGTATTCGTAGCGGTCGCTGCCGGTGAAATCGAACATGTCCTGCTTGAGCAGACCGCGCGCATAGCCCACGCGCTGGTCCACGCGCTGCTTGTACGTGGCGAAGATGGCGTACGCCGGTGCGAGGTCGCCGCTCTTGATGGCGTCGTCGAACTTGAGCTTGTACGCGTCGAACTTCGCGATGTCCTGCGCGGTGAAGAACTGTTTGCCGCCGTCGAGCGACTCGAGATAGCGCTTGTAGATGTCCGCCGACAGCGTGTCGTCCAGCGCGACCGGGCGGTACGCGTAGCGGCTGTCGGACAGCAGTCCGTAGACGAGCTTCGCCGCCGTGGTCTGGTCGGCAGTGGCCGCACGCGGCAACTGCGAGACCTCCATCGACTTGATCAGGTTCGGCTTCTCGTGTTGCGGACGCTCGACCTGGGAGGTCTTGCTCTCCACCGCGCTGTCGGACTGCGCGAGCAGTGCCACGGGGGAGGCCAGCGCAAGGGCGACGAGGACGGAGGCGGGAGTGGTCTTGGCTTTCATCGAGGAGGCTTCGCGACCGCGAGCGGCCGAATGGGGGTCCTGAGGAGACGAACGCAGAATGGACGGCGTTTCGACAACCCCACAGTGCCGAAAGTTGCGGCACCTGTCACCCACCGGGGGTGGGAATTAGCGTGCCAGTGGCCGCACTTCGCCCGTTCACCCGGACGCGTTCAGCTGGGCGACGGGCGGCGGTCAGGCACGACTCAGCGTCGACCTTCGCCGATCAACGAGGCGTGAGCACGTAATGACCGTGTCGCGGCGATCAGCCGGCCGCGACGACGCCGGCTTCGATCGCCGAGCGGTCGGCGTGATACGACGAACGGACCAGCGGACCGGAGGCCACGTGGGTGAACCCGAGCGCGTAGCCGTAGTCCTCCAGCGCCTTGAACTCCTCCGGCGTCCAGTAACGCAGCACCGGATGGTGATGCGCGCTGGGCTGGAGGTACTGGCCGATGGTGATCATGTCCACGTCGTGCTCGCGAAGATCGCGCAGCGTGGCCTGCACCTGCTCCATCGTCTCGCCCAGGCCGAGCATGATGCCGCTCTTGGTCGCGACCTGCGGGTGCTGCGCCTTGAACTTCTTCAGCAGCGTCAGCGACCACTGGTAGTCCGCGCCGGGACGAACGTTGCGGTACAGGTCGGGTACGGTTTCGACGTTGTGGTTGAACACGTCCGGCGGATTGGCGGCCATGATTTCCAGCGCGCGCTCCATGCGGCCCTTGCCGCGGAAATCGGGCGTGAGGATCTCGATGCGCGTGCGCGGGCTGTGCTCGCGGATCGCGGCGATGCAGTCGACGAAATGCTGTGCGCCGCCATCGCGCAGATCGTCGCGATCGACGCTGGTGACGACCACGTACTTCAGGCCCATGTCCGCCACGGTGGTCGCCAGGCTCAGCGGCTCGGACGGGTCCGGCGGCTTCGGCCGCCCGTGGGCGACGTCGCAGAAGCTGCAGCGGCGCGTGCAGACCTCGCCGAGGATCATGAAGGTCGCCGTGCCGTGGCTGAAGCACTCGTGGATGTTCGGACAGCTCGCTTCCTCGCAGACCGTGACCAGGCGGTTCTCGCGCAGTTTCGACTTCAGCTGCTGCACCGAGTTGCCCGAGGGAATCCGCACCCGGATCCACGAGGGTTTGCGCAGCACCGGCGCATCGGCGAACTGCACCGGCGAGCGGGCGATCTTGTCGCCGGCGACCTGCTTCACGCCCGGCTGCAGCGACGGCGGCGCGTCGCCGCTCACGACCGACAGCGGGATGGTCTTGGAGGCGGTCTCGGACATGGCGTGCGGGATCTCTGGATCGGCGCGGAGCACGCGCCGGAAAGGTTCAGAACGTCGGCGGCGGGGCCGTCTCGACGGCCAGGCCGAACTGGCGGGCGACGTGCCCGATGAGCACGGGCTTCACCGGCTCCAGCCCGGAAGGGCCGCCCAAGTCTAGCATCGAGGTCACCTGCAGCCCCTGGAAGCCGCAGGGATTGATGCGGCGGAACGGCTCCAGGTCCATGGCGATGTTGAACGCCAGGCCGTGGAAGGTGCAGCCGCGGCGCACGCGGATGCCCAGTGCGCCGATCTTGGCCCCGTTCACGTACACGCCCGGCGCGCCGTCGCGCCGTTCGGCATGGATGTTCCAGTCATCGAGCGTGTCGATCATGGCCTGCTCGATGCGGTGGACGTAGTCCTTGACGCCGACCTTCAGGCGTTTCAGGTCGAGCAGCGGATACAGCACGATCTGGCCCGGCCCGTGGTACGTCACCTGGCCCCCACGATCGACGTGGATCACCGGGATCCCGCCGGGAAACAACACGTGCTCGTCCTTGCCGGCCTGGCCCAGCGTGAACACCGGATCGTGCTCGACCAGCCACAGTTCGTCGGCCGTGTCGGCGGTGCGGGCATCGGTGAAGGCCTGCATCGCGTGCCAGACCGGTTCGTAGGCGCGCCGGCCGAGGTCGCGCAGCTGCGCGGGCGGTGCCGCGCGAAGCGGCTCCGGCGCGACGGCAGCCTCGCTCAGAGCGTCCACTTCACTTCCGGATGGTCGCGCAGCACCTGGTGCGCGCGCTCGTACTGATCCCGATCCTGTGCGCGGAAGGTGATCCGCACCGAGACGAAGCGGCCGTTGCTGGAGAGCTTCCAGTTGACGGTTTCCTGCAGCACTTCGATGCCGGCGTCGAGCAGCAGGGTGGGCAGCACCGTTTCCAGGTCCTTCTCGGCGGCGCCCATGGCGCTCAGCTCGAACGTGCCCGGGAACTGGAAGCCGTGCTCGGGGTTGTCGGATTTGATTTCCATGGCCGGATTATGGGTCCGGGTCTCTCCAAACCCAAGGCAGGCCGAGGCCGCGCCGGCCTCGGCGGGCGGCGCAGCGGTTTCGGATTAGTCCTATTCGGGTGCCGCCGCTCGACGAACAGACTGCCTGCGTTTTTGGCCGCCGACCTTGCCATGCCCTCGCCCCTGTCCCACCGCACCCTCGCGCTGCTGGTCGCCGTCTACACCGGCTCCATGGCGCTGCTGACCCTAATCCTTTCACTGATGATCGCCGGCTACGGCGAGACCGGCACCGCCGATGCGCTTTCGATCGCTGCGCCGTTCATGTTGCTGCTGGTCGGCCTCGGACTGGCGACGTACCTCTTCGCGGCGAACCTGCTACGGCGCGGCCGCGAGAAGCGCGCCATGGCCTGCATGTGCGGATACGCCTGCCTGCCCTGGCCGATGATCGCCGCCCTGTTGTACTGAGGGGCAAACAAAAAGGCCGGCTTGCGCCGGCCTTTTTTCTTTCGATGGCGATCGTGCGATGGCTATCGTGGTCCGAGGCGTTACTCGGACTCCCACCACATCCAGAACTCGTCCCACAGGCGCTTGAAGAAGCCACCTTCCTCGACGGCGTTCAGCGCGACCAGCGGGCGCTGCGCCACGACCTTGCCGTCGAGCGTGACCTTCACCGTGCCGATCTTCTGGCCCTTGGCGATCGGCGCGACGAGCTGCTTGGGCACGTCCATCGTCGGCTTGAGCTGGTCGTACTTGCCGCGCTGCACGGTCACCAGCAACGGTTCGGCGACGCCGAGCTGCACTTCGTCCGACGCACCCTTCCACACCTTCTGCTTCGCGATCGCCTTGGCGGAGTCGTAGAGCTTGTGCGTCTCGAAGAAACGGAAGCCCCAGTTGAGCAGCGCCTGCGAATCCACGGCGCGCTGGTTCTCGCTCGTGGAGCCCATGACGACCGAGATCAGGCGCTGGTCGCCGCGTTTGGCCGAGGCCATCAGGCAGTAGCCGGCGCCGGAGTGATGACCGGTCTTGATGCCGTCCACCGACTGGTCGCGCCACAGCAGGAGGTTGCGGTTGGGCTGCGTGATCGGGCCGACCGTGAACTCCTTGATCTTGTTGTACGAATACGCGACCGGGTAGTCGTGCACCAGCGCGCGGCCGAGCAGCGCCAGGTCGTGCGCGGTGGAGTAGTGCTCCGGCGCCGACAGGCCGGTCGGGTTCACCCAGTGGGTGTTCTTCAGGCCGATGCGCTGTGCGTACTGGTTCATCAGCGCGGCGAAGGCGTCGGTGCTGCCGGCGACATGCTCGGCCAGCGCGATGGCGGCGTCGTTGCCCGACTGCACGACCATGCCCTTTTCCATCTCCAGCAGCGGCGCGGTCTTGTTGACCTCGAAGCCGGAGTAGCTGCCGTCGGTGCCCGCGCCGCCGATGCGCCAGGCGTTCTCGGTCATCATCACCTGGTCGTCGGGCTTCACCTTGCCCGCGGCCATTTCGGCGGCGATGACGTAGCTGGTCATCACCTTGGTGATGCTCGCCGGCTCCAGGCGCTGGTCGTAGTTCTCGCCGGCCAGGACGTTGCCGCTGGCGGCGTCCATCAACACCCAGGCCGTCCCGGTGATCTTCGGCGGCGGCGGAACCGGCAGCGACTCGCTGGCGGCCGGCAGCGCGGTGCGCGGCGCCGGGGTGGTCTGGGCGATGGCGAGGCCGGCCACGAGGGTCGTGGCGGCCGCGAGGACGGCGGCTCTGGCGAGAGCGGGGACTTTCATTTTCAACGAGGACTCCGGGGCGCCGGCGCGGACCGGCGATTGGCAAGGGTTGAGACGAATTCTAGTCGCGGACGCGCTGCGGCTGGCCGAATCCCAGACCTGCGATCCGCTGCGCAAGTTCCGAGGCCTGCGTGGCCTGGAGCGGACCGACGCGCAGCCGCCACACGGTCTGCCCGTTGGCGCTGGCGTCGCTGATCTGGGCGGCGTCGATGCCCGCCGCGCGCAGGCGCGTCAGGGCGCGGTTGGCGTTGTCGCGGGCGGTGAAACTGGCGACCTGGAACATGACGTTGTCGCCACCGGCCTCGACCGGGCGCGCGGCCGCTGCGCCGATCGGCGCGGCGCTCGCCGCCAGCGCCACGGCCTGGCTGAACTTGCCGGACGCAGCTGCCAGCGTCGGCGGCTTGGGGGCGGCAAGCGTGCCGGACGGGGACGGCCGCACCGCCGACGCGGGAATCGCCACCACGAGACGGTCCATCGGACTGAGCGGCGCTTCCGTCGCGTTCGTGCCCAGGCTTGCGGTTGCGGTTGCGGTCGCCGGCGCGGCGTCGCGCGCGGGAGCCGGTTTGGCGACGGCTTTCGCCGGTTCGGCAGGTTCCGGTTTCGCTGCGTACACCGGCGCATCGTCATCGGGCGTCAGTGCGCGCACTTCCACCCTGCCGGTGCCGCGCTGGGTGATGCCGAGCTTGACCGCCGCGGCGTAGCTCAGGTCGATCACCCGCCCTTCGTGGAACGGGCCGCGATCGTTGACGCGCACCACCACCGACTTGCCGTTGTCGAGGTTGGTCACGCGCGCGAAGCTCGGCAGCGGCAGCGTCTTGTGCGCCGCGGTGAAGGCGTACATGTCGTACACCTCGAGGTTGGACGTGCGCCGACCGTGGAACTTCTGCCCGTAGTACGAGGCCGTGCCGCGCTCGACGTAGCCTTTCGGGTTGTCCATCACCTTGTAGGTCTTGCCCAGCACCACGTAGCTGGGCCGGTTGCCCACGGCCGAACGCGGCTCGTTGGTGACGTCGGGCTCGGGAATCGCGTCGACGTCCGGAATGTAATCCGGCGTGCTGTCCTTCACGCCCGGCTTGTAGAGGCCGCCCGCGGTGTAGTGGCCGCGCGTCCGGGGATCTTCCTGCGCCGGTGCGTAGGGGGACTTCTTCTTGCCGCCGGGCAGCGGCGAATGGTGCACGCCACCGCGATCGGGCGCCGCCACCGGTTGCGAACCCGATTTCTTCGGCGAGCTCGCGCACGCCGCGAGGGTGAGCGCCGCCGCTGCCAGGAGCGTCCGGGCAGCCGCGGAGCGAAGGGCGGCCTCGCGCCTCATGCGGACGGCTGCCCGTTGGGCGCGGCGGCGACGTCCGCATCGCTGCGGCCCGCGATCGCCTGGCTCAGCTGGTACACCGCCATCGCGTAATGCTTGGAGATGTTGTAGCGGGTGATCGCGTAGAAGTTGCGGAAGCCGAACCAGTATTCCGGGCCGCTGGTGCCGTCGAGCATCACGACGGTGGCGTGCTCGCCCGGCTGCGCGACCGGCGTGAGCGGACGGAATCCGCGCTTGGCCAGGTCCTCCATCGTGTGCAGCGGGTCGAGGCTTTCCGGTTCGATCGGCTGCGCGTTGGCCGCTGCATTCGCGCGTGCCGTCACCGGGCCCCCGCGCTGCCAGCCGCCCTTCTTCACGAAGTAATTGGCGATCGAGGCGAACACGTCGTCGAGCTCGTTGAACAGGTCGCGCTTGCCGTCGCCGTTGCCGTCCACCGCGAACTCGCGGTAGCTCGACGGCATGAACTGGCCCCAGCCCATCGCGCCGGCGTAGCTGCCCTTGAGCGTGGTGATGTCCAGGCCCGTTTCCTTGCCCAGCGCGAACAACTGCGCCAGTTCGCCGCGGAAAAAAGCTTCGCGGCGGTTTTCGCGATCGAGCTTGGCCGGATCGCCGCTGCGCGGATACGCGAAGGCGAGCGTGTACAGCGCATCGAGCACCGGGTACGAACCGGTGTTGCGTCCGTAGTTGGTTTCCACGCCGATGATCGAGACGATCACCTCGGCCGGCACGCCGTAGGTCGCTTCGGCGCGCGCGAGCTCGGCGCGGTGTTCGGCCAGGAATGCGCGCCCGCCGTCGATGCGGGACTGCGTGATGAAGATCGGACGGTAATCGCGCCACGGCTTGGCTTCGGCCGGCTTCGACATCGCCGCGACGATGCTGTCGCGGATCTGCGCACGCGCGAGCACCGATTCGATGTACGCCGGATCGATGCCGTACTGGGCGGCGGTCTCGCGCACGAAGGCGGCGCGCGCCACTTCCATCGGTTGCTGCACGACCGGCGCGGGCAGCGCTGGCGTGCCCGGTACGACGCGCGGCTTCGCCGCGGCGGGAGCCGGCGCGGGGGCGGTGGGAGTGGACGTCTGCGGCGCGGGCGCCTGGGTCTGGGTGGCGCAACCGGCCAACGCGGCAAGAATCGCGCTGATCGCGGCGCTACGGGAGAAGTGGCGTCGGGTCATCGCCGGGAGGGTAGCACGCGATTCCGGCGGCAAAAACCGCGTGTTCAGGCGCGGCGGAGGCGGCAGTCAGCTTCGATTCGCCGCACCGCGCTTCCCGCATCGGCATCGCGCGGGGGGTATTTCGCCGCACCGCGCCGATGGCTACGGAAAGTCGCGTTGCGGGCGATCACCACCAGGGCCCCGCGTGCGAGAAAAATGGCCAGGACCGGCTGCAGCTCAGCGCGCGTAGATCGGCCGATGCGCGCGTACCGCCATCACCACGCCGAGGCCCGCCAGCAGCGATACCGCCGACGTGCCGCCATAGCTCAGCAGCGGCATGGGCACACCGACCACGGGCAGCAGGCCGGAGATCATCCCGCCGTTGACGATCACGTAGACGCAGAACGCCAGGCCCAGCGCGCCCGCGATCAGGCGCGAATAGCCGTCGCGCGCCTCCGAGGCGATCCACAGGCAGCGGCCGATCACGAACAGGTACAGCGCCAGCACGGTCGCGACGCCGATCCAGCCGAACTCCTCGCTGAGCACGGCGAAGATGAAGTCGGTGGTGTGCTCGGGCAGGTAGTTCAAATGCGACTGCGAGCCCTGCCCCCAGCCCTTGCCGGTGAGGCCGCCGGCGCCGATGGCGATCTTCGACTGGATGATGTTCCAGCCGGTGCCGAGCGGATCGGACTCCGGGTTGAGGAAGGTGAGGATGCGATCCTTCTGGTACGGCCGCAGCAGCCAGAACCACGCGACGGGCGCGACCGCCGCGACGGCGCCGAACGCCATGCCGAACCACCACCACGGCAGCCCCGCCAGGTACAACGCGAAGGCGCCGCTCGTCGCCACGAGCATCGCGGTGCCGAAGTCCGGCTGCAGCAGGATCAGTCCGGTCGGCGCGGCGATCAGCAGGCCCGCGACGAGCACGGTACGGAAACGCGGCGGCAGCGTCTGCCGGTCGAGGTACCAGGCCACCATCATCGGCAGGCTGAGCTTGAGCAGCTCCGCCGGCTGCACGTAGACGACGCCGAGGTTGATCCAGTGCCGTCCATGCTTGCCGGTGCCGATCAGCAGCACCAGCAACAGCGGCAGCAGCGAGGCGCCGAACACGAAGGGCGTCCAGTTCCGCAGCTGGTTCGGCGGCACGCGCGAGAGCGCCCACATCACGCCCAGGCCCGCGACGAAGAACGCGCCCTGGCGCACCACGAGGCCGATCGCGTGGTCGGCCGCGCTGTAGAGCACGGCCAGCCCGATCACCATCAGCGCGAGCAGGGCGCCGACCAGCGGCAGGTCCAGCGTGCGCGCGAAGCGCGCGAGCAGGTCGAACAGCCAGCGCAGGATCTGCCTCATCGTGCGGGCTCCTGGGGTGGCGTTTGCGGTGGCGTTTGCTCCCTTCTCCCGCTCGCGGGCAAAGGCGCGCGGAGGGTCTGGCCCGGAGTGGATCCGGGAGCCGATGACGGCAAGGGGGCCGATGGCGTCAGCGCCCCGGCACCGGCCGGCGAGCCGCCCACTCCGCCCGCGTTCGCCCCACCCCCGCTTCCACCGGCGGGCGACGGGCGGACAGCTCCAGCGGGAGGCGTCGGCAGGATCGGCGCCAACGGCGCGCCCTGCGTCGCTGCCGCGGCAACAACCGGCGCTGCATGCGGCTGCGCCGGACGGGTGTACTTCGGATCGGTCGGCATGGGTTCGGGCATCTTGCCCAGCAACCAGGCGTCGAAAATCTTGCGAGCGATCGGCGCGGCCGTGCTGCCGCCGAAACCGCCGTGTTCCACCGAGATGGCCACGACGATCGTCGGGTTGTCCGCCGGTGCGTAGCCGACGAACAACGCCTGATGGCGCAGGTGGTACGGCAGCGAATGCGGATCGAAGCTCTGGCTGCCCTTGCGGCTGATCTTCTGCGCCGTGCCGGTCTTGCCGGCCATCATGTACGGCGCGCCGACGGCCATCGCGCGACCGGTGCCGCCAGCCCCATGGATCGTCTGGATCATGCCTTCCTGCACCGCACGCAGGTTGTCGGCGTTGTCGGTGATGCGTGGCGGCTCGGGCTGCTGCAGCGGCACCCACGGCGTGTTGTAGCCGTCGCGACGCTCCGCGACGAGGTGCGGGCGAACGAGGCGGCCGCCGTTGGCGATCGCCGCCGTGCCGCGCACGAGTTGCAGCGTGGTGGCGATCCAGTAGCCCTGCCCGATGCCGGCGTTCACCGTCTCGCCCGCGTACCACGGCTCCTTGCTGCGCGTGCGCTTCCATTCCGGCGACGGCACCACGCCCTTGTTCTCGCCGGCCAGGTCGATGCCGGTCTTCTCGCCGAAGCCGTACCGGCGCATGTACTCGTCGAAGCGCTCGATCCCCATGTCGTAGGCGAGCTTGTAGTAGTAGTAGTTCACCGACGCGGCGATCGACTTGCGCAGATCGGTCCAGCCCGCGCCGCCATGGGCGTCGCGCCAGCCGCGGCGCTGGCCGGGGATGTAGAACGTGCCGGTCGAGAACACCTTCGACTCGGGCGTGCGCAGGCCGCTGTCGAGTCCGGCGAGCGCGATGAGCGGCTTCACCGTCGATCCCGGCGGGCCGCCGCCGAGCACGTTGCGGTTGAACAGCGGGCGCGACGGGTTGTCCATCAGCGCGCGGTAGTCAACAGTGGAAATGCCGTTGACGAACAGGTTCGTGTCGTAGCCCGGCAGGCTGACCATGCCGAGGATCTCGCCGGTGCGCGGGTCCATGGCGACGGCCGAGCCGTCCATGTCGCCGAATGCCGTCACCATCGCCTGCTGCAGGTCGAGGTCGATGCTCAGCCGCAGGTCCGCGCCCGGGGTCGCAGGGACGTGGCCGACCTGGCGCATCGGCCGGCCGTCGACGTTGGTTTCGATCTGCTCGTAGCCGACCTTGCCGCGCAGCGCTTCCTCGTAATAGCGCTCCAGGCCGGTCTTGCCGATGTGGGTGAGCGCCGCGCCGCCCTCGCCGAGTTCCTTCAGGTCGTCGGCGTCGATGCGCCCGACGTAGCCGATCACGTGCGAGAGCAGTTCGCCGTACGGATAGCGCCGATTGAGGTACGGCACCAGGTCCACGCCGGGATAGCGCCAGCGGTCGACGGCGAAGCGCGCGGCCTCTTCCTCGGTGACGCGCAGCTTCAGCGTGATCGGCTTGTAGCCGCGCGTGGCGCGGCGCTCGTCCTCGAAGCGCGCGATGTCTTCCGGCGTGAGCGCGATGATCTTCGCCAGCGCCGGCAGCCAGGTCTCGCTCTTGCCCGCCTCGAACGGCGTCACTTCGATGCGGTACGCCGGCACGTTGTCGGCCAGCACGCGTCCCTTGCGGTCCAGGATCAGCCCGCGGCCGGGAACCACCGGCCGCAGCTTGATGCGGTTGGCTTCCGAGCGCGTGGCGTAGTCGTCGTGCTCCCACACCTGCAGGCGGAAATACCAGAAGCCCAGCCCCACCAGCGCCAGCATCACGCAGGCGAAGGCGACGGCGGAGCGCACTCGGAACTGGTTGGCTTCGGCGGCGCTGTTCTTCAGGACGCGGCGGCGCGGACCCATCTCAGCGCGCCCTCCATCGGCCGTGGCGGAGCGAATCCAGCGCGACGTAGGCGAGCGGCCACAGCACCATCCCGGTCAACGGCGATGCCCAGCGCAGCGGATCCAACGGCGCCACGCCGATGGCGATGCGGATCGCCGCGCTGACGATGCAGTCGTTGAGCAGCAGGCCGCCGATCGCCAGCGCCTGTTGCGACATCGGGAAGAACCGCAAGCGCGCGCGGAAGCGCTGGAGGATGTAGGCCATGACCACCAGCCGCAGCGCCTGTTCGCCGAGCACGCTGCCGGTGACCAGATCGCCGAGCAGGCCGATGATGAAGGCGACCCCCAGCCCGACGTGGTCCGGATCCTCGATCACCCAGTACGCCAGCACCAGCGCGAGCCAGTAGGGACGCAGCGGCTGCACCGCCGGCGGCAACGGCAGCAACATCAGCAGCAGCGCCACCACCAGGCTCACCGGCAACACCCATTGCGGACGGGCGCGGGTCATCGGCGTGCCTCCGGCGGCGTGGGCGCGGTAGGCGGCGGGGTCGTGGCGGCCCCTGCGTCCGGCCCGTTCGCCGGCGCGCGGGGGGCGGGAGGTGTCGCCGCAGGCGAAGACGTTGGCGCGGTGTTCGCGGCGGGCGAAGACGGGGGCGGCGCCACGTTCGTGGCGGGCGGGTTGGGCGTCGTGGACGCACCCGCTGCCGGGGCCTGCGCCGCTCCCCCGGGCAACGTCGGGGCCGCGCCCGCCGGCTGGGCGCCGGTGCCCGCCGCGTCTGCCGGCGTGAAGGCGGTCGCGCCGGGCAACGGGTTGGGCATCGACAGCAGCACGAGGACTTCGCGCCCGCGATCGAGCTGCGCGGCCGGCGTCACCTCGCCGACGAGGAAGGCGCGGCTGTCGTCTGGCTTGAGCGAGGCGATCTTGCCCACCGGGAAGCCCGGCGCGAAGCGTCCGCCCAGGCCGGAGGTGACCAGCACATCGCCGACCTTCACGTCGCTGGACAACGGCACGCTGGTCAGGCGGAGCTTGTCGCTGCGGCCCTCGCCGTAGACGACCAGCCGCACGCCGTTGCGCGCGACGGCGACCGGCACCGCGTGCGAGGGATCGGTCAGCAGCAGCACGTTGGCGTACATCGGCGTGACCGCGATGACCTGGCCGAGCAGCCCGTTGGCATCGATCACGTTCTGCCCGACCTGTACGCGCTCGTGCGAGCCGGCATTGAGGACGAGCCGCTGCCGCGCGGGATCGAGGTCGATGTCCAGCACCGGCGCGAGGAAGGCGTCGAGATTACCGTCCTCCGCGGCGTCGAGCAGACCGCGCAGGCGCGCGTTGTCGGCGGCCAGAGTGGCCAGGCGGGCAATTCGAGCCTGGTCGAACATCGCGTCCTTGCGGAGGCGGCGGTTCTCGGCGGTCAGCTGCGCGATGGTGCCGGCGTCCTCGCGGACCCGATCAACCACCTGCCCCGGCCAGCCGGCGGCCATCCACAACGGCTGCACGAGCAGCGTCACCTGCTGACGGACCTGCGCAAGCCAGCCACCGCGGTGATCGAGCACGATCAGCACCACCGCCAGCGCCAGGTAGGCGAGCAGCCGGAGCGTGCCGGCCACGTCACCGGAGCGTGCGGAGGTCGGGGGGCCGGCGTAGGTGGGCATGGAAGCCGGGTTTCGGGATTCGGGTTTGGAGATTCGGCACCGCGCGGCGGCCGTGACGACCACGCGCAAGCCCTCGGGAACATCGGCCGGCGCGACTCAGGACCGGGAGCCGGACGAACCCCGGATCCCGAATCCCGAATCTCCCCGCGTCGCTCATTCCGGCGCGAAGAACTCGTTGCCGTGCATGTCGACCAGTTCCAGCGCGCGGCCGCCACCGCGTGCGACGCAGGTCAGCGGGTCGTCGGCCACCTGCACGTGCAGGCCGGTCTCCTCGCTGATCAGGCGATCGAGGTCGCGCAGCAGCGCGCCGCCGCCGGTCAGCACGATGCCGCGCTCGGCGACGTCGGCGCACAGCTCCGGCGGGGTCTGCTCCAGCGCGAGCTTGATGGCCGAGACGATGCCGGCCAGCGGCTCGCGCAGGGCCTCGAGCACTTCGTTGGAATTGATGGTGATCATCTTCGGCACGCCCTCGGCGAGGTTGCGGCCGGAGACTTCCACCGTCGCCGCCTTCTGCTGCGGGTAGGCGCAACCGATCTCGAGCTTGATGCGTTCGGCGGTGGCCTCGCCGATCAGCGTGCCGTAGGTGCGGCGGACGTAGCTGATGATCGACTCGTCGAAGCGGTCGCCGCCGATGCGGACCGACGCGGAGTAGACGATGCCGTTGAGCGCGATGACCGCTACCTCCGTGGTGCCGCCGCCGATGTCCACGACCATCGAGCCGCGCGCCTCGGTCACCGGCATGCCGGCGCCGATGGCGGCCGCCATGGGCTCCTCGATCAGGTAGACCTCGCGGGCGCCGGCCTCCTCGGCCGATTCCTTGATGGCGCGGCGCTCGACCTGCGTCGAGCCGCACGGCACGCACACCAGCACGCGCGGGCTCGGGCGCAGGAAACGGCTCTTGTGCACCTTGCGGATGAAATGCTTGAGCATTTCCTCGGTATAGGTGAAGTCGGCGATGACGCCGTCCTTCATCGGCCGGATGGTCGTGATGTGGCCCGGGGTACGGCCCAGCATCATCTTGGCCTCGCTGCCCACCGCCGCGACCGTGCGGTTGCCGCCGATCAGGCGGTCCTGGCGGACGGCGACGACCGACGGCTCGTTCAGGACGATCCCCTGGCCGCGCACGTAGATGAGGGTGTTCGCCGTGCCCAGGTCGATGGACAGGTCGTTGGAAAACATGCCGCGGAACTTCTTGAACATCGAGGATCGGCCGTCGAAAGGTGGGGGCGTGAGAGGCGCGTGAGGGGTTCGCTAGCCTAGCAACCACCCCCTTGCGGCACAAGGAAAAAACCTGCAATTCCGGGCACTTCGTGTCATCGGAGGCCACGTTTCGGACGTGTCCTATCCCGAGCCGGGCGGGCGGTTCAGTTCCGCGGCCGCTGGCCGCCGGCTCCCCCACCGGCTACCCTAGCGCCCGCGCGGCAACCGGCCGCCGCTCCGTGACCTCACGCACCACGCCGCCACCGCGCCGCGGACGGCCTTTCTACCCTGGGAATTTCGATGTCTGCACTGATCTGCGGCTCGCTGGCGTACGACACCATCATGGTGTTCCCCGACCAGTTCAAGAACCACATCCTGCCCGACAAGGTGCACATCCTGAACGTCTCGTTCCTGGTGCCCAGGATGCGCCGCGAGTTCGGCGGCTGCGCCGGCAACATCGCCTACAACCTCAAGTTGCTGGGCGGCGACCCGATTCCGATGGCGACCGTCGGCCAGGACTTCGCGCCGTACCGCGAACATTTCCAGCAGTGCGGCATCAACCTGACGCAGGTGAAGGAGATCGAAGAGCTCTTCACCCCGCAGGCCTTCATCACCACCGACCACGACAACAACCAGATCACCGCGTTCCATCCCGGCGCGATGATGCGTTCGTACGAGAACCACGTGCGCGACGTGCCGGGCGTGACGTTCGGCATCGTCAGTCCCGACGGCCGCGAGGGCATGCTGCAGAACGCGCAGGAATTCGCCGACGCGAACATTCCCTTCATCTTCGATCCGGGACAGGCGATGCCGTTGTTCAACGGCGAGGAACTGCGCAACTTCATCGAGCTGGCCGACTACGTCACCGTGAACGATTACGAGTCGAACCTGCTGCAGGAACGCACCGGCTGGAGCGAGAACGACATCGTCAAGCGCGTGAAGGCGTACATCACCACGCGCGGCCCGCACGGCTCGCAGATCCACACGCCCGAGAAGACCATCGACGTTCCGCCCGCGCACGAGCGCCGCGTGACCGATCCGACCGGCTGCGGCGACGCGTTCCGCGCCGGCCTGATCTTCGGCATCGAGAAGGGCTACGACTGGCTCACCATCGGCCGCATGGGCAACCTGATGGGCGCGCTGAAGGTCGAGCACCCGGGCACGCAGAACCAGCGCTTCGACTTCGACGAGTTCAACGAGCAGTTCAAGCAGCAGTTCGGTTACGCGCTTTAAGGCAGGAGTGAGTGGAGAGGAGTGAGTAGTGAGCTGTTTGCGGTGAGTTCCCGCGAGCCACTTCACCCCTCCCCAACCCTCCCCTGCATTCGCAGGGGAGGGAGCTTCACGGTTCGAACGGAAGTGAGTGCATAGGGGCGAACAGTGAGCATGGGAAGCAGCCGCTCACTCCTCACTTCTCGACCTCACTCCTGGCTCCATCACATCATGTGCGCCAGCCACAGCATCTCGGGGGCGGCGAGGCGTTCGAACTCCGCGTAGGGCATGCGCACCACTTCGGTGTGGTTGCCCGCGTTGAACGCGATCTCATCCTGATGCGCCAGGCGCGAATCGATGTAGACCGGCATGCCGTACAGATGCCCGAACGGCGGCATCGCGCCCGGCTCGCAATCGGGGAACGCATCGCGGAATTCCGCCTCTTCGGCCAGTTCGACGGGCACGCCGCCGAGCGCAAGCGAGAGCCGGTACAGATCGGCGCGATACGTCGCCGGCATCACGACCATCGCAAGCCGTCCGTCGGCCTTGATCATCACCGTCTTGGCGAAGTGATTGGGCTCCACGCGCACCGCCGATGCGGTTTCGTGCGCGGTGACCGTGCGCGGATGGGTGAGCGTCGTGTACGGCGCCTGGCCCTGGTCGAGCAGGTTGTGCAGACGTGGGGAGAGCATGGCGTCCTCCACCCGATGTGCCACGTCGCCCGCGTTCCATCGCATTCGCGTGGCTGGCGAACCGGCGCGTCCGGTCCTGGTCGCGCCGCCCGATGCACGGCGTGAGCCGGCACCGGGACGGAGCTTACGGGCATCGCGCGTAAGGCGGCGTGCAGGGGGCGGCGCTTGCTAGCGCCTCTTGCGCTGCGCCAGACCCGTCTCCCGTACGCGTTAGACGCCCGCTATCCGCGCGCGCTCCTGTGAGCCATGGCACTCAATTCCACTTCGGCATCTTCGATGGATCCAGCCCACCGACCTCGAACACCGCCGTGCGCGTGCCGCCCGCCTTCACCGGAAACTCGATGGCGATGACCTTCGCGGCCTTGACGGTGCGCCACAGCATCTTTTCATCCTCGATGAACATCGCGATGGCCTCGTCGGTCTTCGGGCGGCTGGCGTCCACGCGCCTGGGTTCGGCGTCGTCGACCTTCAGCTTGACCTTGCAGCCGCCGTAGCAGTCGAAATCGCCCTTTTCCAGCACGAGGTAGCTGCTGCGCCCCCAGTCGGGACGATCGCGGAAGATCAGCTGCACCGGGCGCGGACCGCTGCCGTCGGTGTCCACGGTCTCCCTGGCGTAGATCGACGCCGATACCTGCTCGCCCTTCCCCACCGGCTGCGATTGATAAGTCCACAACGCGGCGGTGCGGCGCTGCTCGCGCGCCTGCGCGGCCTTCTCACGGACCTCGTTGTAACGCGGTTCGATGCGACCGAAGGCGGCGCTCGCCGGGTACTTCGCAGCCAGCACGTCGCCGTGCGCACGTGCGAGTTCCCAGTTCTGCTTGCCGTATTCGGCCTCGAACGAGTTCGCCATCTCGTCGGCGGCCTGCTCCTGCGCGGCGGCCTGCGCCGCGGCTTCGGCCTTCGGATCGCCCGCGGGCTGGCACGCGGCGAGCGCGCCTGCGAGCACGATGGCGGAGCACGTGGTTGCAGCAAGCTTCATCGTCACTTTCCTCGTTCGATCAGTTCGATCACGGCCTGCGCGACCGCATCGGGCTTTTCCAGTATCGACATGTGCCCGCAACCGTCCAGCAGCACGCGTCGCGCCTGCGCAATGCGTTGCGCGTACAGCGCCATGGCGCTCGCGTCGATCACCGCGTCCTGGCGGCACCATAGCAGCAGCGCGGGCTGGCGGATGTCCGCGGCTTCGTCGCCGGGCAGGAATCGTTCGTCGCCGCGGCCGATCCGGTCCAGCACGCGCTGTTCGAACGCGGCGTCCTGCCTTCGCCGGGCGATGTAGATGCGATCGGCGGGCCAGGGGATCGTCGGTTTGGCCGCCTCGTCGAAGAACACCGTGTCCAGGTAGCGTTCGAGCGACGCGTCGTCGTGGACCGCGAACGGGTTCTTTCCGGCGAGCACGTCGATGCCGAAACGGTTGTCGCGGAAGCGCACGCCGGCGGCATCGATCAGGCCGACATGCGAAACGCGACTGGGATGCCGCGCCGCGGTGATTGCGGCGATGCCACCGCCCATCGAATGGCCGAGCAGCACGACGCGTTCGTTCGGCGAGACGGCCTCGACGAAACGCGCGACGCGCGCGCTCTGCGCAAGGAAACCGTAATCGGCGCCGTCGATGCGGTTCGATTCGCCCCAGCCGGGAAGATCGGGCACGACGACGCGGTAGCGATCGCGCAATCGCCGCGCGACCGGAAACCAGTTCTCCTTGCTGCCGGTGAAGCCGTGCAGCATCACGATGAGGGGCGCATCGCGCGGGGTGGCGTCGCTGTAGGCGTAGACCCAGCGATCGTCGCCGATCTGCACGCTCGCCTTCGACAGGCCCGCGGCGATGCGTTGCCGCGTGAAATCGCCGGCGATCAGGGCGTAGGGGTTGCGCCAGAGGAAGGCGGCTGCAACGAGCAGCGACGCAACGAGCACGACGGCCGCGGCACGAAACGCGCGGGAACGCGTGACGGTCACGCTGCCGCTCCGTGATGACGCGTGCGCGTGGTTGCGGTCATGTCGTGGCATCCCATGTACCGACCCTCAGCCGCCCCTCTCCCGGTGGGAGAGGGGTCTTTCGGCGTCCCTTGCGGGATCCCGCTGCGCTTACGACTTCGGCTGCTTCGCCTTCGCGATCGTCTCTTCCACAGACTGCGTCGTGATCGGGTGGTAACCCGCGCGCGCCTTGGCGAAGGTGGATTCGGCCAGCTTCAGCCCTTCGGGCGTTTTCACCAGCTCGGCGTAGGTCGGCATGATCAGCTTGCGACGGCCCACGCGTGCGATGAACTCCGCGGCGGCCTGGTTCGCCTGCGTGTAGCCGCTGCGCACCGCCAGCGGATACCAGCGCTGCGCGATCTCGCCGTTCGGCGTGCCGGTGAAGTGGAACGCGGCGTCGAGCGCGGCCAGTTGCCCGGGCTTGAGCGTCTCCGGCATTGCGTCGATGAAGTGCACCCATTCCTGCGTGCTCCACTTGGCGGTCACGTCCTTGGCCGGCAGCGTGCCGCCGTCGAGCCACGCCTTGCGCGCCGCATCCACCGCGTCGAAGCGCGGCGACGCGGTCCGGGGCGCGGTGTCCGGCACGCCCGGCTCGTAGATCCACTGGTCCAGCTCGGCCTCGGTGACCTTGCCCGGGTATTTGTCGAGCAGGTTCGCCTTTGCGTACTCGATGAACTTCGTGGTCGGAATCGACTGGAACGCGAAGTGGTTGAAGTACTCCTTCAGGAACGGATCGAACGCCTCGCGGCCGAAACGCTCTTCCAGGAACTGCAGGAACCACGCGCCCTTGGTGTAGACGGTCGAACTGCTCTGGCCGTCCGGATCGGCCAGCGTGCCCGGACGCAGCGCCAGCACCTGCAGCTTGGGATCGAGTTCCTTGTACTCGGCGGCGAGTTCGTTGCGCGAGATGACCTTCTCCATGTCGGCCGCTTCCTTGCCGTACAGGTCCTCGACGATGCGATTCTCGACGTAGCTGGTGAAGCCTTCGTTGAGCCAGCTGTCCTTCGGCGTGGAGAACGTCACCAGGTTGCCGGACCAGCTGTGCGCCAGTTCATGCGCGACCAGCGAGACGAGCGACTTGTCGCCCACGATCACCGTCGGCGTGGCGAAGGTCAGGCGCGGATTCTCCATGCCGCCATACGGGAACGACGGCGGCAGCACGAGGATGTCGTAGCGCTCCCAGCGGTACGGGCCATACAGCCGCTCGGCGGTCTGCATCATGCGGTCGGTGTCGACGAACTCGTCGGCGGCCTTCTTCACCATGCCCGGCTCGGCCCACACGCCGGCGCGTTCGCTGATCGGCTGGAAGACCAGGTCGCCCGCGGCGATCGCCAGCAGGTACGACGGGATCTTCTGCGGCATCTTGAAACTGTAGTCGCCGTCGCGCGTGGCCTTGGGATCGTTGTCGGCGCTCATCAGCACCATCGCATCCTGCGGCGCGGTCACGTGCGCGGTGTAGGTGAAGCGCACGCGCGGCGTGTCCTGCAGCGGCACCCACGAACGCGCGTGGATCTGCTGCGACTGGCTGAACATGAAAGGCGTCTTCTTGCCCTGCGTCATTTCCGGCGTGAGCCACTGCAGGCCCGACGCGTCCGGCGAGGTGCGGTACGTGACGCGGATGCGCGGATTGCGCTGCGGCGCCTCGATGGTGAGCTTGCTGCCGAGCACCTTGTCCTTGTCGCCCAGCGCGAACTTCAGGTCCTCCCACTTGCCGTCGCTGCGCTCGCCGACGACCTTCTCGATGGTGAGATCGCGCGTGTCCAGCACCAGCTGCGTCGCCTTCGGGTCGAGCCACTCCAGCGTGTAGGTCGCGCTGCCGCCGAGCTGTCGCTGGTCGAAGTCGACCTTCAGTTCCAGCGCGAGGTCATCGATGCGGACCTTGTCCGGTTCGGCGAAGGAGTATTCGTCCACTTCGGCGGCGGTCTTCTGGTCGGCGGTGGAAGCGGCGGCGGCGTCCTTGGCGGCGGTACCCGCGGGCGGCGCGGCATCACGCGAACAACCGGCGGCGAGGGCGGCGGCAAGGCACAGGGTCAGCATCGAATAACGCATGGGAGAACCGGATCTGGCGGGTGAGCGGGCGAGTGTAGCGCGGTGCGGCGCCCCGCCTCACGCCGCGCCGATGCGTGGGCCCCTACCCTGCGCCGACCGTCGCCCGGAGCCGGATGTGAGCCCACGCCGCCTCGAACACGCCCTGCGCACCGCCCTCGTCGTCCTGTCGCTCGCGAGCGCGGCCGCGTGCGCGCCAGCGACGCATCCGCCGCGCGCCAGCGCGCCGGAACCCACGCAGCGCCCGGCGCCCTCCGAAACGCCCGATCGCGCCTATCCGGCGTTGTTCGCCGCGGTGCAGCAGGCGGAACTCTTCGACGACCAGAAAACCTTCGCCGACGCGCGTCCCCGGCGCGAGCCCGACCAGGTACAGGCGGACTTCCTCGCAAGACGCGACGAATCCGGTTTCGACCTTGCGGCGTTCGTGCACGCGAACTTCGATGTCCCCGCGCCGGTCGCGACGACGGACGTGAAGGTGGGTCGCACGCTCGCCGCGCACATCGACGGATTGTGGCCGCACCTCACGCGTACCGATCCCGCGCCGAAGCCGCACGACAGCCGCCTCGCGCTGCCGCACGCCTACGTCGTGCCCGGTGGACGCTTTCGCGAGATGTATTACTGGGATTCGTATTTCACGATGCTCGGACTGGTCGAGAGCGGCGAGCGCGAACGGGCGCGCGACCTGCTCGCGAACTTCGCCGCGTTGATCGACGCGTACGGCCACATTCCGAATGGCGCGCGCACGTACTACCTCAGCCGCTCGCAGCCGCCGTATTTCTCGCACATGGTCGAACTGGAGGCGCGCATCGACGGCGACACGGTGTACCGCCGCTACCTGCCGCAGCTGCGTCGCGAGCATGCGTTCTGGATGCAGGGCGCGCAGGCGCTCGCGCCCGGCGGGGCGACGCGGCGCGTCGTGCGGCTTGCCGACGGCAGCGTCCTGAACCGCTACTGGGACGACCTCGACACGCCGCGACCGGAAGCGTGGCTGCACGACGTGCGCACCGCCGCGAGCGCGCCGGATCGCCCGCCCACGCAGGTCTTCCGCGAGTTGCGTGCCGGCGCCGAAAGCGGCTGGGACTACTCCAGTCGCTGGCTGGGCGATCGCCGCACGCTGGGCACCATCCGCACGACCGAACTGCTTCCGGTCGATCTCAACAGCCTGATGCACCACCTCGAAGCGACCATCGCGCTGGCGTGCGCCAAGGATGCGCAGCCCGACTGCGCACGCGAGTTCGACCAGCGCGCGGCGCAACGTGCGGCCGCGATCGAAGCGCACCTGTGGAACGCGAAGGGGTTTTACGCCGATTACGACTGGAAACACCGCACCGTCAGCACGCAGGTGACGGCGGCGGCGCTGTATCCGCTGTTCGCCGGCATCGCGTCGCCGCAGCGGGCGAAGCTCACCGCAACCACCGCGCGCACGCAGTTGTTGCAACCCGGTGGCCTGCTCACCACCACGCTGCGCACCGGGCAGCAATGGGATGCGCCCAACGCCTGGGCGCCGTTGCAATGGGTGGCGGTCGAAGGCCTCGCTCGCTACGGCGAGGACGCGTTGGCGAAGGACATCGCGACGAACTTCCTCGGCGAAGTGCAGCGCGTGTTCGACGAGCGCCACAAGCTGGTCGAGAAGTACGACGCGACCGGCCGTGCGCACGGCGGTGGCGGGGAGTACCCGCTCCAGGACGGGTTCGGCTGGACGAACGGCGTCGTCCGCGCGTTGCTGGTCCGATATCCGCCCAACAGCACGGCGCATCCGAAGCATCCCGACGGACCTTGATCGTCATTCCCGAGAAGGCGGGAACGACGACGATGGGGTTCACCGTGCGGGGAGTTCCCGCACGCGCCGGGCCTGGGTCCTCGTTTTCGCCGGGACGACGGCGGACGTCAGACCTTGTAACCCGTATGGATCGCCACGATCCCAGCCGACAGGTTGCGGTAATCGCAGCGCGCGAAACCGGCCGCCTGCATCATCGCCTTCAGTTCGTCCTGCGGCGGGTGCTTGCGGATGCTTTCGGCCAGGTACTGGTAGCTGTCGGCGTCGTTGGCGAACAGCTTGCCCAGTCGCGGCAGCACCTTGAACGAATGGAAGTCGTAGATCGGCTTGAACCACTCGGCCTTCACTTCCGAGAACTCGAGCACGCGCACCTGCCCGCCCACCTTCAGAACGCGATGCATCTCGCGCAGCGCGGCGTCCTTGTCGGTGACGTTGCGCAGGCCGAAGGCGATGGTCACCAGGTCGAAGCTTCCGTCGGGGAACGGCAGCTTCTCGGCGTTCATCTGGACGTATTCGAAGCCGGCGACCTTGCCCATGTCGGTCATGCGGTCGCGGCCGACGCGCAGCATCGCGCCGTTGATGTCGCCCAGCACGATGCTGCCCGCATCGCCCACGCGATCGCGCAGCAGCAACGCGATGTCGCCGGTGCCACCGGCCAGGTCGAGCACGCGGTCGCCGCGCTTGACCTGGCAGGTGCCGACGAAATAGCGCTTCCACACGCGGTGGATGCCCATCGACATCAGGTCGTTCATCAGGTCGTAGTTGCTCGCGACGGACGAAAAGACCTGGCCGACGAGCTTCTGCTTTTCGCCGACGGGGACGTCGCGGAAACCGAAGTGGGTCGTGCCGGAGGTGGCGTCCGGCTTCTGGCGGGGATCGTTCATGCGCCGATTATCGCACCCCGTGCGAGAATTCACCGTCGCCGGCCGGCCCCCGCCGTCCGTCGCCCACGCCGCGCCAGGGAGGACGTCCGCGCCGATGAGCCGTTACGCGCCGCGCGAGTGGGCCGAGCACGAACGCCCGAGGATCCCCGGCTCGCCCTCCACCCCGCTGCATTCGCCGCGCCGCCGGGCGGCCTTCGCCCTGGTGGGGTTCATCGTGGCGATCACCGGCGGACTCGGCAACGCGCTGGTCACGGCCAACCTGCTGAACCTGCAGGGCGCGCTCGGCGCGACCGCGGCCGAGGTGCAGTGGCTGCCCGCGGCGTACGTGATGACCAATGCCTCGGTGAACCTGATCCTGGTGAAGTTCCGGCAGCAGTTCGGGCTTCGCGCGTTTACCGAAGTGTTCCTCGGGCTGTACGCGCTGGTGGCGTTCGCGCACCTGTTCGTGCACGGGCTGGAATCGGCCATCGCCGTGCGCGCCGCACACGGCATCGCCGGCGCGGCGCTGAGCACGCTGGGGCTGTACTACATGATGCAGGCCTTTCCCGCCGCGCATCGCCTGCGCGGGCTGGTGGTCGGCATCGGCGTGGCCCAGCTGGCGACGCCGCTGGCGCGCATCTTCTCGGCCGAACTGCTGGAGTTCGGCGATTGGCGCGGGCTGTACCTGTTCGAACTCGGGCTGGCGCTGGTCGCCCTCGGTGGCGTGCTGATGCTGCGGCTGCCGCCGAGCGATCGCATGAAGGTGTTCGAGAAGACCGATTTCCTCACCTTCGCGCTGTTCGCGCCCGGCATGGCGCTGCTGTGCGCGGTGCTGTCCCTGGGGCGGATCGACTGGTGGTTCGATGCGCCATGGATCGGATGGGCGCTGTCGGGTGCGATCGTGCTGCTCACCGGCGCGATCGCGGTCGAGCATTTCCGCGCCAATCCATTGATCAACACGCGCTGGCTCGCGAGCGGCACGATGGTGCGCCTGGGCGTGTCGGTGCTGCTGATCCGGTTCGCGCTCTCCGAGCAGAGCACCGGCGCGGTGGGCTTCATGCAGGCGCTGGGCCTGACCAACGACCAGATGCACGGCATGTTCGCGATGGTCGCGCTGGGCTGTGCGCTGGGCATCGTCGCCAGCGCGCTCACCATCGTGCCCGGGCGCATGATCGTTCCGTCCTCCATCGCGCTGGCGTGCATCGCCGCTGGCGCATTGCTGGACGCGCATTCCACCAACCTCACGCGTCCGCAGAACATGATGCTGAGCCAGTTCCTGATCGGCTTCGGGAGCACGTATTTCCTCGGTCCGGCGATGATCCTGGGCATGGGGCAGGTCATCGCGCAGCCGCGCAACCTCATCACCTTCGTGGTGCTGTTCGGCATGGCGCAGAACCTGGGCGGACTGGTCGGCACCGCCGCGCTGGGCACGTTCCAGACCGCGCGCGAGAAGTATCATTCCAGCCAGCTCGTCGAGCACCTCACGATGCAGGATCCGCTCGTCGCCGCGCGCGTGCAGGCCGGAGCGGCCGCGTATGCGCCGGAGATCGCCGATCCGGCCGCGCGAAATGCGCTGGGCATGCGGGCGCTGGGCGCGGCGGCTTCACGCGAGGCGAACGTGCTGGCCTACAACGATGTGTTCCTGCTGATCGCCGCCATCGCACTGCTCACGATGGCGTGGATGCTGATCCATCGCCTCCGCCTGTTGAAACGCGACCGCGCGCTCGCCCGTGCGGCCGCATCCTCCCCTTCCGTCGCGACGCCCGCGCCATGAACTCCCCCGCACCAACCGAACCGTCCGCATCGTCCCAGGCTGCCGCGCGCACGCGACGGCGCCGCTGGCAGATGGCCGCCTTCGCCGGCGTCGCGCTGGCCGGCGTGCTGGTCGTGCTGTACGCGTGGCGGCTTCCGCCGTTCCGCAGCGCGATCCAGACCACGGAGAACGCGACGGTACGCGGCCAGGTCACGATCATCGCGCCGCAGCTGGCCGGCTACGTCACGAAGGTGGCCGTGCAGGATTTCCAGCACGTGAAGCAGGGGCAACTGCTGGTGCAGATCGACGACCGCATCTACCGCCAGCGCCTGGAACAGGCGCAGGCCCGATTGCAGAGCGAACAGGCCGCGCTGGCCAACGCCGCGCAGCAGCAGCGCAGTGCCGCCGCCGGCATCGAGCAGAGCGAAGCCGCGGTGCGCAATGCACAGGCACTGCAACGCAAGGCGCAGGCCGACCTGCAACGCATCGAACCGCTGGCGCGCCAGCAGTTGCTCTCGCAGGCCGATCGCGACCAGGCGCAGGCGGCGAGCACGCAGGCGCAGGCCGGCGTGTCCGAAGCGCAGGCCGGACTGGAGATCGCCCGCCAGAACGCGCGCAGCGTGACGGTCAACATCGGCGTGCTCGAAGCGGCGGTGGCGAGCGCGCAGGCGGCGATCCGGCTCGCGGAGATCGACCTGGAGAACACGCGCATCCTCGCGCCGCGCGACGGCCAGCTCGGCCAGGTGGCGGTGCGCGTGGGCGCCTACGTCAACGTCGGCACGCAGCTGATGGGCCTGGTGCCCGAACGCATGTGGGTGGTGGCGAACATGAAGGAAACGCAGATGCAGTACGTGCGCATCGGCCAGCCGGCGACGTTCACGGTCGATGCGCTCGGCGGTGCGCGCCTGCGCGGCCGCGTGGAGGAGATCTCGCCCGCGACCGGTTCGGAGTTCGCCGTGCTGCCCGCCGACAACGCCACCGGAAATTTCGTGAAGATCGCCCAGCGCATCCCGGTGAAGATCGCGATCGATGCCAACCAGCCGCTCAAGGCGCGGCTGCATCCGGGCATGTCGGTGGAGGTGAGCATCGACACGTCCGATGCGCCACGGGATGCACGACGTTGAGCCGCGCTGGCATCATCCGTCCATGACCGGAACCACGCCCACGGTGCGCTGGCAGGCGCACGCGTTCGCGCAGCTCGACGCCGCCACGCTCTACGCGCTGCTGAAGCTGCGCTCGGAGGTGTTCGTCGTCGAACAGCAATGCGTCTACCTCGACCCCGACGGCAAGGACGCGCATCCCGGTGCGGTGCACGTGATCGGCCGCGCGCAGGACGACGGCATCGCGGCCTACCTGCGCATCCTGCCGGCGGGCCTGAGCTATCCGCAGGTCAGCTTCGGCCGCGTGCTCACCGCGCCGGCCTATCGCGGGCGCGGCCTGGGCGATGCGTTGGTGCGCGTCGCGCTGGCGGAGATCGAACGACGCTGGCCCGGCAGCGACGTGCAGATCGGCGCACAGGCGCACCTGGAGCACTATTACGCGCGGCACGGATTCGTCCGCCATTCCGACCCTTATCTCGACGACGGCATTGCGCATATCGACATGCTGCGCGTCGCAGGAGCCCTTGAATGATCCAGACGCCCGACTACCGTGCCCTGCTCGCCACCGCCGTCGAGGAGGCCCGCAAGGGCCTGGCGGAAGGCGGCATTCCCATCGGCGCGGCGCTGTATCACGACGACGGCCGCCTGCTCGGCTGCGGCCACAACCGCCGCATCCAGGAGAACGACCCTTCCGTGCACGGCGAAACCGACGCCTTCCGCAAGGCGGGCCGCCAGCGCCGCTACCGCGACACGATCATGGTCACCACGCTCGCGCCGTGCTGGTACTGCAGCGGCCTGGTGCGCCAGTTCAACATCGGCACGGTGGTCGTGGGCGAATCGGTGAACTTCCGCGGCGGCATCGACTGGCTGCGCGAGAACGGCGTGAAGGTCGTCGACCTGGAAGACGCCGGATGCATCGGCATGCTGCGCGATTACATCGCCGCCAACCCCGAGGTATGGAACGAGGACATCGGCGAGGATTGATCGCCCGTCGCTCCGCGTTGCAGGCAAAAAAAGGGAGGCGCTCGACGCCTCCCACATCCAATTTATATAGCGCCCCGGGGCTTGCGGCAAGCCGCCGCGCGTGGTGCAGCATCGCCGGCCTGTCGAATGGGCAGCCAACCGGAGCAATGCAATGGGCGATTCGCCGACGTACTACCACGGCACCAAGGCCGACCTCGGCGTGGGCGATCTGATCGAACCGGGCCGCGCGTCCAATTACGGCAGGCGCGGCGCAGCGAAGTTCGTGTATCTCAGCGCCACGCTCGACGCGGCCATCTGGGGCGCGGAACTGGCCGTCGGCGACGGACGCGGCCGGATCTACGTCGTCGAACCGACTGGACCGATCGAGGACGATCCCAACCTGACGGACAAGCGCTTCCCCGGCAATCCCACCCGGTCGTACCGATCCGCGCATCCGTTTCGCGTCGTGGGCGAGATCCTCGATTGGGAAGGCCACGCCCCCGAGCGCCTGAAGGAGATGCGCGACCACCTGGACGCCCTGAACCGCGCGGGGATCGAAGCGATCGAGGATTGAGGTGCGTTAGCGCGCGGGCGGACAACCTGTCGGCTGGCGCGCGATCGGGAGGGCGCCGTCTATTGCCGGCTCGCGCCCGCGACGTCGGCCGGCCGGGACCGCGCGGTCCGCAACCGCGCCTTCAACCGCGCGCCGGGGCGACGCATCCCAGGGGAGGCCCCAACCTCCGCCACTGGCCCACGGTCGCCGTCTTCGTCAGGATTCGCCGCATGCATGCCCACACCGGCTTCGAAACCCGCCACGACGCCTGCGACGTGCTCCGCACGCACCGGCACGCGGGCGCGTACGCGGCGCTGGTGATCGACGGCAACCATGTCGAGGCCAGCGCGGATGGGCCGGTCGAGTGCCGGCCCGGTACGCTCGTGCTGCATCCACGTTGGCACGCGCACGGGAACCGCTTCGGCCGGCTCGGCGCCAAGGTCGCGAACCTGGATCTGGACGATGGCCTCGCCGGCGACGCACTGCGCGTGCTGCACGTCCACGATGCGAAGGAGGCGCTGGCGGTATTCGCTCGCGCGCCGCACCGTTTGCGCGAACTGATCGCGGCGTGCTCCCCGGCGCCGACGCCGACACTGCAACCCTGGCAGCATGCCTTCCTGCGCGAACTCGACGACGGCGGGCACGACATCGCCGCGCTCGCGCGCCTGGCCGGCGTGTCGCTCGCGCATGCCTCGCGCACGTTCGTGAAGTCCCACGGCATGCCGCCGCAGCTGCTGCGTCGCGAACTGCGCTGCCGCCGCGCGCTGCGCCTGCTCGCTGCTGGCATGCCGCTGGCCGATATCGCGTCGGCCAGCGGTTTCGCCGACCAGGCGCACCTGACCCGCGTGCTGCGTGCGGCTACCGGCGCCCCGCCCTCGCGCCTGCGTCGACAGATCAAATCCGTTCAAGACGCCGGCCGCACCGCCGCGGTGCAATGAGCGCGAAGGCGGCCGCCGGCCGTCGCACGAACGGATTCCCCATGCCTGTGCCTCGCACGATCCTCCGCTTCGCCCCGCTGCTCGTCGCGCTCGCGAGCGCCGCGCAGGCCGCACCGCCCGAGTCCACGCCCGCGGCCGCTGCGGCGATCGCCGAATCCACCAACGCCATCCTGCAGGGCGACAGCCGACGCGCGGTGAGCGCCTTGCGTGCCTCGCCGGCGGACGGCTTCGTCGACAAGGATGCGGTGTACCGCGCGTGCATGCTCGCGCGCCACGGCGACGCACCGGTGTTCGCCACCGACGCCGTGACGGACCCGTTCGTCCGCCAGGTGCTCCACGACTACCAGGACTACTGGTGGCACGCGATGAAAGCGCCGCAGCAGCGCGCGCCGCTCGAGGCGAAACTCCTCGCGACGCTGCGCAAGCGCCTCGGCCCCGACGCAGCGGAGGCGAAGGACATGGATGCGCTCGAGCCGATCCTGCAGGGCCATCTGCTGGCGCGCGGCTATCGCGCGCAACTGGGCCGCACGCTGCCGCTGCGCGAACTGATGATGTGGCGCCGGCAGGAAACCCGGCCGTGGAAGGTCGAACTTCCGGAAGGCCCGTATACGGTGAAGGTGGAGCTGCTCGACGACTGGGTGAGCCGCGGCTGGACGTCCTACGGCCGTTGCGAACGCGGCTCCGCCGGCGGCTGGGCGACGGCCGAAGCGCTGTACGCCGTGGTGCCCAGCTATGCCGAGGGACTCGACAGCGAGGCGTTCCGCGTGGTGTTCCTGGGCCACGAAACGCAGCACTTCGCCGACCAGAACGCGTTCCCTGGCATGGCATCGTGGGAACTTGAGTACCGCGCCAAGCTCGTCGAGCTGGCACAGGCGCGCGAAGTCAGCGCCAAGCGCCTGGGCGGCATGATCACGGCGCAGGGCGACGATCCCGATTCGCCGCACACCTACGCGAACAAGCGCGTGATCGCCGATCTCACCGCGCGGCTCGGCGTTTCGCCGGACCAGGTGGGCATCGAACGGCTGCAGAAGGCCGCGCACGACCAGCTCGTCGAGGACACCGCGCGCCGCAAGGCCGCCCGGTCGAACGCGGCGCCTGTCGCGCGCTGAGCCGGCTGTGGCATGGTGGCGGCCCGCCCACACGAAGGCCGCCGCCATGTCCGAACACCTCGCCTCGATCCGCTGGAGCCGCAACCAGCAGCCGTTCGATTACGAGCATTACCCGCGCGACCACGAGGTCCGTTTCGAGCGCGGGCAGCGCCTGACCGGCTCGGCCGCGCCGGCCTACTTCGGCGGTGCGGAAGGCGTGGATCCGGAGGAAATGCTGGTGGCCGCGCTGTCGTCGTGCCACATGCTGACGCTGCTGGCGATCGCGGCGAAGAAGGGCTGGACGATCGACGCCTACGAGGACGACGCGGTCGGCACGCTCGACAAGAACGCGGAAGGCCGCATGGCGGTGACGCACGTGACGCTTCGGCCGAAGATCGTCTTTGCCGGCGATGCGCCCGATGCGGCCGCGCTGGAGAAGTTGCACGAGTCGGCGCACCGGAACTGCTTCATCGCCAACTCGGTGAAGACCGACGTGGTGGTGGAGCCGCGCTGAGTTTCCCCTCCCCGCTTGCAAGGGAGGTTGCGGGAAGGTGAGGCGCGTCGGCGCAGAGCTCGCCGCGATGCGGCGTCGCGCCCCGTCCCACTCCGCCCCTGCAGGCAGGGTTGGGAGCAGAGCGTCACAGGGTAGGTCGAGCGAAACGAACCGACATCATCGCGGCCTCGCGCAGCGATGGGTATCGCTTCGCGATACCCATCCTACGGTTCTGGAACACCAGCCCCCCGAAGGCCCGCGATGCCGTTGGTAACCGCGTCCTGCTTACAGGATGTAGCGGCTCAGATCCGGATCCTGCACCAGCTCGCCCAGGTGCGCGTCGACGTAGGCGCGATCGATCTTCACCGACTGCCCGTCCCGATCCGGCGCTTCGTAACTGAGCACGTCGAGCAGCCGCTCCAGCACGGTGTGCAGGCGACGTGCGCCGATGTTCTCCTGGCGCGCGTTCACCTGCGCGGCGATTTCCGCCAGGCGATCGACGGCATCGGACGTGAATTCCAGTCCCACGCCTTCGGTGCGCAGCAGTTCGACGTACTGCGTCGTCAGCGCGGCCTTCGGCTCGGTCAGGATGCGCACGAAATCGTCCTTGCTCAGCGCGGACAGTTCGACACGGATCGGAAAGCGGCCCTGCAGCTCGGGGATGAGATCGCTCGGCTTGGCGAGGTGGAACGCGCCGGAGGCGATGAACAGGATGTGGTCCGTCTTCACCGCGCCGTACTTCGTGCTCACCGTCGAGCCTTCCACCAGCGGCAGCAGGTCGCGCTGCACGCCTTCGCGGCTCACGTCGCCGCCGCTCATGCCGGCCTCGGAGCGCTTGGCGACCTTGTCGATCTCGTCGATGAAGACGATGCCGTGCTGCTCGCAGGCCTCGATCGCCGCTTCGCGCACTTCCTCCTCATTGACCAGCTTGCCGGCTTCCTCTTCGGTCAGCTGCGTGCGCGCGGTGCGGATCGGCAGCGTCTTCTTGTGCGTCTTCGCACCGGCCACCTGCGAGAACATCTGCCGCAGCTGCTGGCCCATTTCTTCCATGCCGGGCGGGGCCATGATGTCCACGCCCACGTTCACCGCGGTTTCGATCTCGATCTCGCGATCGTCCAGCGCACCGCTGCGCAGCTGCTTGCGCAGCTTGGCGCGGGTCTCGTTCTCCTGCGAGGACGGTTCGTCCTTCGCTTCCTCGGTGGCGTTGAAGCCAAATACCGTCGGCGCACCCTGCCGGCGCGGCAGCAGCGCGTCGAGGATGCGTTCCTCGGCGCGTTCCTCGGCCTGCGTGCGCACGCGCTGCTTGGCCTGTTCGCGATACAGCTTCACCGCCGTGTCGGCGAGGTCGCGCACGATCTGCTCGACGTCCTTGCCGACGTAACCGACCTCGGTGAAGCGCGTGGCTTCGACCTTGACGAACGGCGCGTTGGCGAGCGTCGCCAGCCGTCGCGCGATCTCGGTCTTGCCCACGCCGGTCGGGCCGATCATCAGGATGTTCTTCGGCATCACCTCGTTGCGCAGCTCGGCCGGCAGCTGCATGCGGCGCCAGCGGTTGCGCAGGGCGATGGCGACGGCGCGCTTGGCCGAGTGCTGGCCGACGATGTGTCGGTCCAGCTCCTGCACGATCTCGCGCGGCGTCATGGTGGCGTTGGAGTTGTCGGGCTTGATGGGCATGTCGTTGTGCTCGTGATTCCCGCGCAGGCGGGAATCCAGTGTCTTTGGGGGATGAGGTCGCTGGCTCCCCGCGTCGGCGGGGATGACGACTCAGAGCTCTTCCACCACCACGTTGCGGTTGGTGTAGATGCACACGTCGCCGGCGATGTTGATCGCTTCGGTGGCGATGGTGCGTGCGTCCAGTTGCGTGTGCGCGATCAGCGCGCGGGCCGCCGACAGCGCGTACATGCCGCCGGAGCCGATGGCGATGATGCCGTCCTCCGGCTCGATCACGTCGCCGGTGCCGCTGATGATCAGCGAGGTTTCCCTGTCGGCGACGGCGAGCAGCGCTTCGAGCTTGCCCAGGCGGCGTTCGGTGCGCCAGTCCTTGGCGAGCTCGACCGCGGCGCGCGTGAGCTGGCCGTGCTTCTCGAGCTTGGCTTCGAACAGTTCGAACAGCGTGAAGGCGTCGGCGGCTGCGCCGGCGAAGCCGGCCAGCACCTGGCCATCGCGGCCGAGGCGGCGCACCTTGCGTGCGTTGCCTTTCATCACGGTGTGGCCGAGGGTGACCTGGCCATCGCCGGCGACGGCGACATGCCCGTCGCGGCGTACCGAGACGATGGTCGTGGCGTGGAAAACGTTGGGGTTCTGACTCGGGTCCATGCGACCTCCGGGGGACTTCCCATCGGTGGGGGCATGGACGGGCCGGTTCAAGCCGGCGGCGTGGCACGACCGGCCGGAGGGCGCGACGTGAAGGCCGACGCGAAGGTCGCGGCGATCACAACATCGCCATGCGCGGGTTCTCCGGCGAGGGCTCGATGCCCCAGTCTTCGTACCAGTGTTCGCCCTGCGTTTCGACCGGATGCATGACGCGCCCGGAGCCGTTGCCGCAGGCCAGCGACGCCGCCGGGCAGTAGCGGTCGCAGCCCCAGCAGATGCGTTCGGGGTGCTTGGGATTCAGGGGGAAGTTCTTCGCCATGGCGCTCGCCTGCGTGGTCTTTGCCTGTGCAAGCAAGTTATCGGCGCCGCGCCGCGATGTACTTGAGACGAATCAGAAATCGCCTTCGAGCCGCTCCAGCGCGGTTTGCGGGGCCCGACCGTACGGCAAGGGTTCAGCCTTGGCCGCCCTTGCGCCGCGCACGCGGGTGCGCGTCGTCGTACACCTTGGCCAGGTGCTGGTAGTCCAGGTGCGTGTAGATCTGCGTGGTCGCGATGTCCGCGTGCCCGAGCAATTCCTGCACGCCGCGCAGATCCCCCGAGGACTCCAGGATGTGGCTGGCGAACGAATGCCGCAGCAGGTGCGGATGCACGCGCTTGAACAGGCCCTGCTGTTGCGCGAGGTGACGCATGCGCAGTTGCACCGCGCGCGGCGTGATCGGGCCGCCACCGCGTCCGGGAAACACGTGCGCATCGTTCGGGGCGCCGGTCGACGCGCGCCATTGCGCGAGCGCCGTGCGCGCATGCGAGCCCAGCGGCACGCTGCGTTGCTTGTTGCCCTTGCCGAGCACGTTCACCAGCGCATCGGCGAGATCGAGGTCGCGCCAGCGCAGCGAACACAGCTCCGACAATCGCAGACCCGAGGAGTAGAACAGCTCCAGCAGCGCCCGATCGCGCAGGCCGAGCGGCGCGTCGGTCGGCACTTCGACGAGCGCCTTGGCTTCGTCCGGATCGAGCACCTGCGGCAGTTTCCGTGGCGCCTTGGGCGAACGGATCGACGCCGCGGGGCTCGCGGCGATGCGGCCCTGTTTCACCAGCCACGCGTAGAAGCTGCGGCACGCCGAAAGCCGGCGCTGCAGGCTCTTCGGCGACAGGCCGCGACGGTGTTCGGCGGCGACGAAGCCGCGCAACTGCTCGCCGTGCAGCGACGCGACGTCGCCGCCTTCGCGCCGGGCCCACTCCGCCAGCGCGGTCAGATCACGTCGGTACGCATCGAGCGTGTGCGCGGACATCCGGCGTTCGACCTGCAGGTGCGCGAGGAAGTCCTCGATGTCGGCCACGCGCGGCTCGGGAGCTTGTTGAGCGTTCATCGCGATTCGCCCTCACCCCGCTCCCCTCCCGCTCGCGCGAGAGGAAGCACAGCAGCGCGCGGCAGGCGGCGCATCAACCCTGGAAACGCTTCAGCGCCGTCGCGAGCGATTCGCCCATCATGCGCAGGAACAGCGTGCCCATGCCGGGGAAGAAGCGGTTGGCATCGCGGCTGCCCACCGCGATGAGGCCGACGCCCGGGAGCGGCAACAGCGCCGTGGACTGGACCGTTTCTGCGCGCGCGCCGTACAGCAGCGCGTGCTTCTCCGGCTGCAGGCGGCCGCACAGCGGCTCGCCATCGGCCAGGCAGTCGCGGAACGGGTGCAGTCGCGCATCGTCCTGCGCGATCACCTGCAGCCACTCGGTGTCGTCCAGCCCCTCGACGGGATGGAACACGACCAGTCGCACCAGATCGCCGTTGAAATCCTCCGCCAGCGTCGCGGCCATCGCGCGCAGCGTGTCGGCGGCCGTCGACTGGCGCATCAAGGCCAGCGTCAGCTGGTGCGTGCGCACCGACAGGCGCTCGTTCTCCTGCGCGTTGCCGAACAGTTCCTGCAGGCGGCGCGACAGTTCGCGGTTCTTGTCGCGCAGCACTTCCAGCTGGTAGCTGGCGAGCGAGGCGGCCGAGCCTTCCTCGCGCGGCACGACCAGCGTGACCGCGAGATCGGGAAACTGCTGCAGGAAGCGTGGATGCCGGCGCAGGAACGCGGCGACCTCGTGCGCTCCGAGCTTTTCCTGGGTGTCACTCATGGTTCCACTCCCCTTCGAACACGAATGCCGTCGGCCCCGACATCGTCAGCGGCGCGTCGTCGGCCGGCCATTCGATGCGCAGTTCGCCGCCGGGCAGCGCGACGGTGACGTCGCGATCGACGCGGCCGCGTCGCATCAGGACCGCCGCGGCCGCGCACGCGCCGCTGCCGCAGGCGAGGGTTTCGCCGACGCCGCGCTCGTACACGCGCAACCGGATGCGGTCGCGCGATTCCACCTGCGCGAAACCGACGTTGACCGATTCCGGGAACGCCGGATGCGCCTGCAGCATCGGCGCGACCGTTTCGACCGGCGCCTGGTCGATATCGTCCACTTCGATCACCGCATGCGGATTGCCCATCGACACGGCGCCGAAGGTGAACAGCGCATCGTTGTGGTACAGCACGTATTCGTCCTGCGCGCCCTCGAAGCCGTGCAGCGGGATGCTGGTCGGGGCGAAACGGGGCAGGCCCATCTGGATGCGGAACCGCCCGCCGTCCAGACGCGTGACCGCGTGCGCGCCGACCGGGCTGTCCAGCACGAATTCATCGCCGAGCGGTGCGCCGCGCTGCTGCGCGTCGCGCACGATCCACGCCGCGATGCAGCGCGCGCCGTTGCCGCACTGCTGCGAGGACGAGCCATCCGCATTCCAGATGCGGTAGCGCGCCGCAACGCCGTCGGAGGCATGCTCGACCGTGAGGATCTGGTCGCAGCCGACGCCGGTGTGGCGGTCGGCCAATGCACGGCACAACGCCGCGTCGGGCTCGGCGACGTCGCCGCGCAGATCGAGCACGACGAAATCGTTGCCCGCGCCATGCATCTTGGTGAAGCGAAGCGCCATCGCTGCGACCCGTTACGGCGTATCGGAGTTGGTTTCGGCGTTGGTGTCGGCGTTTTCCGGCGGATCGGCATCGCCGCCGTCCAGGTCCGATCCGGCCTCGCCGTCATCGGCCTTCGGCACCTGGTCCAGCGAGTCGCTGGGATCGCCGACCTGCTGCCCGTCCTGCGACGGCGGCATGTCGGACGGCATGACGACCTGCGGCACGTTCTTCGGCGGCAAGGTCAACGGGCCCTTGTTGCCGCACGCCGACAGCACGAGCGGCAGGGCGAGCAGGAACGCGGCGACGGGAAGCGGGGCGGAGAGTCGGACGGGATTCATGCCCGAAGTGTAGCCCGCGTGGCCCGGGATGGGTTGTCAGGCGCGCGGCGGCGAAGGCGGCTCCGGGCGTCGCCAGAGCCAGATCGCGACGATCGTCATGATCGCGGTGCCGGTGGCGGCCATCCACCAGCGCGGCGCGGTGAGGAACATGATCACCGCGCAGGCGGCCATCATCGACGCGGCCAACCGCTTGGCCCGGCGCGACACGGCGCCGTGCGCCTGCCAGTCGCGGATCACGGGCCCGAACCGCGGGTGCGCGAGCAGGCGTTCGTGCAGCTTCCGCGATCCGCGCGCCGCCGCGAAAGCCGACAGCAGCACGAAGGGAACCGTGGGCAGGCCCGGTACCACGATCCCGATGATGCCGAGCGCGAGGCTCGTGTAGGCGAGCAGCCACCAGGCCCAGCGGAAACGGACCTTGGGGGGCGGCGGGGAAGATGGCAGCGGGGTCGTCACGTGGTGGTCAGGACGTTCGGAACGCATCGCGAAAAACGGCAATGTGCGGCGATCGGGACGGCTATCACGCCCCGCCCCTCACCCCAACCCCTCTCCCGATGGAGAGGGGTTCGACATCCGGCACTGCCCGGTTACTTCGACGCCGTCGCGACCGGCGTGGCGGGCACGCCCAACCGGTCGAGCATGAAGGCGTACATCTCCGACAGTTCGCGGTACCGACGGAAGCGACCCGACTTGCCGCCGTGGCCGGCGTCCATGTTGGTGCGGAAGACGACCGGCGCCTGGCCCTGGTCCAGGTCGCGCAGGCGTGCGACGTACTTCGCCGGCTCCCAGTACTGCACCTGCGAATCCCACAGGCCGGTGCCGACGAACATCGCCGGGTACGCCTGCTTCGACAGGTTGTCGTACGGCGAGTACGACAGCATGTAGTCGTAGTACTCCTTCTTCTCCGGGTTGCCCCACTCGTCGTACTCGTTGGTGGTGAGCGGGATGGTGGGATCGAGCATGGTCGTCACCACGTCGACGAACGGCACCTGCGAAAGGATCACCCGGTACTTGTCGGGCGCCATGTTGGCGATCGCGCCCATCAGCAGGCCACCGGCGCTGCCGCCGTACGCGGCGACGCGGTCCTTCGCGGCGTAGCCCTGCTTCACCAGGTCGTCGGTGACGTCGATGAAATCGGTGAAGGTGTTCTTCTTGTGGAACAGCTTGCCGTCGTCGTACCACTTGCGGCCCATCTCCTGCCCGCCGCGGATGTGCGCGATGGCGTAGACCATGCCGCGATCGAGCAGGCTCACCACCGGCCCGTTGAAGCGCGGGTCGGTCGAACTGCCGTAGCTGCCGTACGCGTACTGCAGCATCGCGCCCTTGCCGTTCTTCTCGAAGCCCTTCCGGTACACCAGCGAGACCGGCACCTTGACGCCGTCGCGCGCGGTCGCCCACACGCGTTCGGTGACGTACTTGTCCGGGTCGTAACCGATGACCGGTTCGCGCTTGAGCAGCTTGCGCTCGCCGGTGAGCACGTTCACTTCGTACGTCGTGGCCGGCGTGGTCAGCGACGTATAGCTGTATCGCAGCCACGGCGTGTCGTGTTCGGAATTGACCGACAGGCCCATCGAATACGCCGGCTCGTCCGCCTTCACGTATTCCTCGGTGCCGTCGTTCCTGAGCACCCGCAGGCGCTCCAGCGCGTCGGAGCGCTCGGCGATCGTGGTGAAACCGTCGAACAGTTCGAAGCCCTCGATGAACACGTCGTCGCGATGCGGCACCCAGTCCATCCACTGCGTGCGCGAGGTCGCACCCGACGGCGCGGTCATCAGTTTGAAGTTCGCCGCGCCGCCCTCGTTGGTGCGGATCACCCAGCGATCGCCAAGGTGATCGGCCTGGTACTCGACGTCGCGTTCGCGCGGCGCGAGCACGGTGAACTTCCCGGGATTGGACGCCGGCGCGCAGCGCATCTCGCTCGACACCGTGCTTTCCACGCCGATGCAGATGAACTTGTCGTCGCGCGAACGATCGATGCCCATGTAGAAGCTGTCGTCCTTCTCCTCGTACACCAGTACGTCCTTCGAAGAGGGCGTGCCGAGGACATGCTTCTTCACGCGTACCGTGAGCAGCGTTTCCGGATCGTTCTCGACGTAGAACAACGTCTTGTTGTCGTCGGCCCAGACGAGGTTGGGCGAGACGCCCTTGATCTCGTCGGCATAGACCTCGCCGGTGTCCAGGTTCTTGAAGCGGATGACGTACTGGCGGCGGCCCACCGCATCCTCGGCCCAGGCCAGGACCTTGTTGTCCTGGCTGACTTCCCAGTCGCCGACGTTGAAGTAGTCCTTGCCCTGCGCCATGACGTTGACGTCGAGCAGCACCTGCTCGGCGGCGTCCATGGTGCCGGGGCGACGCGCGTAGACCGGATAGTCCTGGCCCGTCTCGAAGCGGCTGTAATACCAGAAGCCGCGCTCGCGGTACGGCACCGAGCTGTCGTCCTGCTTGATCCGGCCGACGATCTCCTCGTACAGCGCGTTCTCCAGCGGCTTCAGCGGCGCCATGACCGCATCGGCGTAGGCGTTCTCGGCGTTGAGGTACGCCAGCATCTCCGCGTTCTTGCGGGTGTCGTCGCGCAGCCAGTAGTACTCGTCGTTGCGCTGCGCGCCGTGCGGGGCCTTGACGACATGCGGCTTCTTCGCCGCGTCGGGCGGCGTGGCGTTGGCGGCGAGGGTCGGGGCGGTCGTGCTCATCAGGAGGGCCGAAAGCAGGAGGGAAGTCGGATTCATGGATGGGGTCCGGTTGTGCCGATGACAACGTACGGAACGCCGCTCCCCTCCCCGAGGCAGGGAGGGGAGCATCGGAAACTCACTTGTCGGCGAGTTCGTTCCACAGGAAGGTGAACGCGAGCGCGCTCATGTGCGCGGCCTGGGCGTTGTTGGCCGAACCGCCGTGGCCGCCTTCGATGTTCTCGTAGTAGCGCACGTCCTTGCCGGCTTCCAGCATCTTCGCCGCCATCTTGCGCGCATGGCCCGGATGCACGCGGTCGTCGCGCGTGGAGGTCATGAACAGCGCCGGTGGATAGGTCGTCTTCGCGTCGAACAGGTGGTACGGCGAGAACGTGCGGATGAACTCCCAGTCGGCCGTGTCCGGATCGCCGTATTCGGCCATCCACGAGGCGCCGGCCAGCAGGTGGCTGTAGCGCTTCATGTCGAGCAGCGGCACCTGCACCACGACCGCGCCGAACAGGTCGGGGTACTGCGTGAGCATGTTGCCGGTGAGCAGGCCGCCGTTGCTGCCGCCCTGGATGCCCAGGTGCCTGGTCGAGGTCACTTTGCGCGCGATCAGATCCTGCGCGACCGCGGCGAAGTCCTCGTAGGCCTTGTGGCGGTTGGCCTTCAGCGCGGCCTGGTGCCAGCGTGGGCCGTACTCGCCGCCGCCGCGGATGTTCGCGACCGCGTAGACGCCGCCCTTCTCCAGCCAGCCCTTGCCGACGCTCCCCGAGTACGCTGGCGTCAGCGAGATTTCGAACCCGCCGTAGCCGTACAGCAACGTCGGCGCGGTGCCGTCGAGCTTCAGGTCCTTCGGACGCACGAGGAAGTACGGCACGCGCGTGCCGTCCCTGGAGGTGGCGAAGTGCTGTTCGATCACGTTCTTCGATGCGTCGAAGAACACCGGCATCGTCTTGAGCACTTCCGGCTTCGCGCCCATGTGCGCCAGCGAGAGCGTCGTCGGCGTCAGGTAATCGGTCGCGGTGAGCCACACCGCATCGCTTTCGTCCGGATCGACCGCCGACACCGCCAGGGTGCCGAACGTCGGCGCACCGGTGAACTCCGCGCGCTTCCATTCGCCGGCCGCCGGCGTGAGCACGCTCAGGCGGTTCTTCACGTCGTCCAGGACATTGAGCACCAGGTGCGACTTCGTCCAGGTGTAGCTCGACAGCGACGTGCGCTCGGTCGGCGTGAACAGCGCGGTGAACTCGCGCTTGCCGGCCATGAAGGCATCGAAGTTCGCGGCGATCAGGCTGCCGGCCGGCCAGGTTTTTCCACCGGCCTCGTAGGGCTCGCGCAGTTCGAGCAGCAGCCATTGACGATGCACCGACTTGCTGGCGGAGTTCGGCGCGTCGATCTTCGCGAGCTTGCCGTCGGCGGCCTTCAGGTACAGCTCGTCGTTGTAGAACGCCAGCGTGCGGCTGACGAAATCGCGTTCGAAGCCCGGCGTGTGGTCGCGCAGCGCCGCGATGTACATGTCCGTCGGCTTGCCTTCGTACACCACGCGCGCCTGGTCGAGCGGCGTGCCGCGCTTCCATTCCTTGACGATGCGCGGGTAGCCGGAGCTCGTCATCGAGGACGCGCCGTCAGCGGCGGGGCCGAAGTCGGTGTAGACGTAGACCGTGTCGCGATCGATCCAGCCGAGCGCGCCCTTGGCCTCGTCGCGGAAGAAGCCGTCCTTCACCCAGCTCATCGTGGACAGATCGAACTCGCGCGTGACGTCCGCATCGGCGCCGCCGCGCGAGAGCGCGATGAGGCAGCGGGTGTAGTCCGGGCGCAGGCAGTCGACGCCGTGCCACACCCAGTTCTCGCCCTCGGCCTTGTTCAGCGCGTCCAGGTCGATGACGGTTTCCCAGCGCGGCTTGTCCTTGCGGTATTCCTCCAGCGTCGTGCGTCGCCACAGGCCACGCTCGTGCTGCTTGTCCTTCCAGAAGTTGTAGTAGTAGTCGCCGATCTTCTCCACGCCCGGGATCTTGGCGTCGGAATCGAGAATGGCGCGGATGTCGGATTCCAGCTGCTTGAACTGCGGCGAGCTCGCCAGTTCGGCCTCGGCCTTGGCGTTATGCGCGCGGACCCAGTCGAGGGAACGCTCGGCGGTGACGTCTTCGAGCCAGGCGTAGGGATCGGCGGACACGGCGGGGGACTCCTTGGGTGTGGCGCCGGCCAGGGACGCGGCCGCGAGGCCTGCGGACATCACGAGGCTCTGGCAGGCGATCGACAGCTTCGACATCGGCGCTCCGGGGGCGTAAGTGGACCCGGAACGCTAGCACAGCGCGCGACGTCCGCCGCCGACGCGGGAGGTCGCGGCGCTGTGCCGGAGCGGGCGGCCTGCTCAGGCCGCCTGCGAGTGGCGGCCGCGCGCCATCGATACGCGGCGGCGACGCGCCTGCGCCCCGGCCCGACGTCGCGCCCGGACGGGCACGGCCGCTTCGGTCTCGCGCGCCGGCACGCGGAAGCGGTGCAGCGCCCACCAGGCGCACAGCGGCATGGCGATCAGCCACAGCGGCATCCAGCCGAAGGTCGGGCTGAAGCCGCGCGCGGCGGGCAGCAAGGCGACGATCGCCACGCCGATCGCGACCGCATGGCGCATGAGGGTGTCGAGGCCGGAATGGATGTCAGGACGGGTCTGCATGGCTCGGGCTCCGTTGGAATGGAGCCAGCCTGCGGGCGGGGCATCTCAGGGGCTGCGACGTTGCCGGGACCGGAGACCCGGGACGCGGGACCCGTGGGGCAACAGCAACATCAAGAACGCGCCAAGCGCTCACGGTGCCGGGGCCCGGCTTCACTCACGGGTCCCCGGTCCCGGCTTCACCTTTCGTAATTGCTCAGCGCCAACTGCAGCAGCGCGCGCGCCTGTTCGCGCAGCACCGGCGGCTCGACGATCTCGGCGTCGCTGCCGTAATGCATCACGTCCATCAGCAACTCGCGACCGGCGCTGTACGGGACTTTCAGTTCGTAGCGCCCGTCCGGCAGGAAACGCCCCTGCTGCTGCGAATGCCAGTGTTCGTCCGCCACCCAGCGCGCGGCCTTGGGCGAGAACACGATCGTCGCCCAGCCCTTGGGCGTGCCGGAAAAAATGCCGTAGCTCGACGCCAGGTGCTGGTCGAGCTCCTCGTCCGGCACGTCGCGCGCAGCCGCTTCGGACAGCTTGGCCGCGCTGATGCGGTCCACGGCGAAGCTGCGCAGCGCCTCGCGATTGTGGTCCCACGCGTCGAGGTACCAGTTCTCGCGGTAATGGGTGAGGCGCTGCGGCGACACCGTGCGGCGCGTCTGCTCGTCGGTCGAGCGCGCGCGGTATTCGAAGCTCAGCTGCTTGCGATCGAGCACCGCCGTGGCGACGGTGCGGAACGCGGTTTCGTCCAGGCGGCGCGTCCGGTGCGGAATCACGCGCACGCGTTCGACGGGCACGCGCCGGCCGCCGGCGTGCTCGTCCAGCAGCTTTTCGATGCGGTGCTGCAATGGCGCCAGCGCGCTGGACAACACGCCACCGCCGCTGCGCACCAGCAACTGCTGCGCGGCGAGCAGCGAATGCAGTTCCTCCGAGCTGAGCCACAGTCCGGGCAGCTCGAAGCGCTCGCCTTCGCTGTGGTCGTAGCGGAAACCCGCCTCGCCATTGCCGACGACCGGCGCCATCAGGTAGTCGCGCAGGTACGCCAGGTCGCGATAGACCGTGGCCCGCGAGCACTCCAGGTCTTCCTGCAGGCGCTGCACCGTGACCGGGTAGCGCGCGGCGCTGAGGATGCGGTGGAGGGCGTGGATGCGTTCGATGCGTTCCATTGGGTCGCGGTCGAGGAAGCGGAAGGAAAGGATCGCACCGCGCCATGGCGGCCGCCAGCGGCGCGGCCATCGCGGGGCGTGCCAGGCCCGCTGAACCGGGCGACTACGATACTGCGGTCACATCTGGACGCGGCGTGAGGGTGCGCCGCCATCGGATGCGTGCAGGGCGCGAACCTCGGCGATCGAACGCGCAAACGCCGGCAGCGCGGGCGTTTCCCGCATCGCCATGGGAACACCGCCTGTGTCGCCCTCCGTCGTGCGCAGGCACAATGACGGGATGCGCCAGCCCGAGCCCGCCATCGACACCTCGCCCAGCGTCGGCGACGAGGTCCGCACCACCACCTGCTACATGTGCGCGTGCCGTTGCGGCATCAAGGTGTGGCTGAAGGACGGGCAGATCCGCTACATCCAGGGCAATCCCGACCACCCGGTGAACCAGGGCGTGCTGTGCGCCAAGGGTTCGGCCGGCATCATGCAGCACTACTCGCCCGCACGCCTGGACAAACCCCTGCTGCGCGTCGGCGAGCGTGGTTCGGGCGAATTCCGCGAGATCGAATGGGACCAGGCGCTGGAGATCGCGACGTCCTGGCTGAAGCCGATCCGCGAGCGCAATCCCGACGAACTGGCCTTCTTCACCGGCCGCGACCAGTCGCAGGCGCTCACCGGCTGGTGGGCGCAGCAGTTCGGCACCGTGAACTACGCCGCGCACGGCGGCTTCTGCTCGGTGAACATGGCCGCGGCGGGGCTGTACACCGTCGGCGGCAGTTTCTGGGAGTTCGGCGAACCCGACTGGGAGCACACGCAGTACCTGATGCTGTGGGGCGTGGCGGAGGATCACGATTCCAATCCGATCAAGCTCGGGCTGGGCAAGCTCAAGGCGCGGGGCGCGAAGATCGTCGCGATCAATCCGGTGCGCTCGGGTTACGGCGCGATCGCCGACGAGTGGATCGGCATCCGTCCCGGTACCGACGGCCTGTTCGCCTTCGCGCTGATCCACGAGCTGCTCAACGCCGACCGCATCGATCTGGATTACCTGGTGCGCTACACCAATGCGCACTGGCTGGTGGTGGACGATCCGGGCGGTGCGGAGGACGGCCTCTTCGCGCGCGATCTGGAAGGCCACCCGCTGTGCGCCGTCGACTCGCACCGCTTCGCGCGCGCGAACGACACCGGCATCCAGCCGCGCGTCGTCGGCGAGTACACGCTGCGCGACGGCCGCCGCGCCGTGCCCGCGTTCCATCTCGTCGCGCAGCGCTACCTGGACCCGCAGTATTCGCCCGACGCGGTGAGCGAGCGTTGCGGCATTCCGGCCGACACGATCCGCCGCATCGCGCGCGAACTGGCCGAAGCGGCGTTCGATCGCGCCTTCACCCTGCCCGTGGCGTGGACGGACGCCTGGGGCCGCGAACACGACGCGATGCAGGGCCGTCCGGTCTCGATGCACGCGATGCGCGGGATCAGCGCGCACAGCAACGGCTTCCATACCTGTCGCGCGCTGCACCTGCTGCAGCTGCTGTTGGGCGCGGTGGACGCGCCGGGGTCGTTCCGCTACCAGCCGCCTTTCCCGAAACCGCTGCCGCCGCCGAACCGGCCCGGCAAGGCGCGCCAGGCGAACGGCGTCCTCGACGCCGCGCCGCTCGGCTTCGTGCACGGGCCGGAGGACCTCGTCGTCGACGACGACGGCGCGCCGCGCCGCATCGACCACGCGTTCTCGTGGGCGTACCCGCTGTCCGCGCACGGGATGATGCACACCGTGATCCGCAACGCATGGGCGGGCGACCCGTATCCGATCGACACGCTCATGATGTTCATGGCGAACATGAGCTGGAATTCGTCGATGAACACCGCGCAGACCATCGCGTGGCTCACGGACAAGCGCGACGACGGCGAGTACCGCATCCCGCGCATCATCTACGCCGATGCGTACGCGTCCGAAATGGTCGCCTACGCCGACCTGGTGCTGCCGGACACGACGTACCTCGAGCGCTTCGACGCGATCAGCCTGCTGGACCGTCCGATTTCCGATGCCGACGGCGCGGCGGATGCGATCCGCCATCCGGTCCTGGATGCCGCCGAACAACGCCAAGGCCGCGACGTTCGCGGCTTCCAGTCGGTGCTGATCGACCTGGGCGCGCGGCTCGGCCTGCCGGGCCTGACGAACGAGGACGGCTCGCCGAAGTACCGCGACTACGCCGATTACATCGTCCGCCACGAACGTGCGCCGGGCGTGGGCTTGCTCGCCGGCTGGCGCGGCGCGCATGGCGACGTGGAAGCCAAAGGCCAGCCGAATCCGGACCAGCTGCAGCGCTATATCGACAACGGCGGTTTCTGGCGCAGCGAGATTCCCGAGGACGCGCGCTATTTCAAGATGGCCAACAAGGGCTATCTCGACTGGGCGCAGAAGATGGGATTCCTCGGCCACGCCGACCCGATCGTGCTGCAGCTGTATTCGGAAACGATGCAGAAATTCCGCCTCGCCGCGCAGGGCCACGGCGCGGTGCAGCCGCCGGACGGGCATCGCGAGCGCGTTGCCACGTATTTCGATCCGCTGCCGCTGTGGTACGAGCCGTTCGAAGGCGCGCAGACGCCGCGCGAGGAGTTCCCGCTCAGCGCCATCACGCAGCGGCCGATGTTCATGTACCACGCGTGGGGCTCGCAGAACGCGTGGCTGCGGCAGATCGCCGCGCGCAACTGGCTGTACCTGCATCCCGACACCGCGGCGCGCCACGGCATCGGCGACGAGGACTGGATCGAGGTGACCTCGCACCACGGCACGATCCGGGTGCAGGCGAAGTTCGCCGCGAACGTGCAGCCCGATACCGTCTGGACCTGGAACGCCATCGGCAAGCGCCGCGGCGCGTGGAAGCTCGGGAAGGACGCACCGGAAGGCCGCGAGGGTTTCCTGCTCAACCACCTCATCTCCGACATCACGCCGCGCGGCGATTACGCCAACGCCGACCCGATCACCGGCCAGGCCGCGTGGTTCGACCTGCGCGTGCGCATCGCGCGGGTCGCCGCCAGCGCGGGCCGCGTGAAGGAAAGCGCGCCGCAGTTCGCGCCGCTGCGACTGGGCGAAGCGGACGAGGCACCGCTGCGCTACGGCGTACAGTTCCGCGCCCGCCGCGAGGGAAGCACGCCATGAAATCCGCGCGCCTGCTCGCCGGCTGGCTGTGCATCGTGCTCGGCTTCGCGGTGATGATCCTGATCAGCTTCGGCGTGTTCGATCCGGTGGCGCCGGCGGCGACGCAACGTTCGATCCTCCCCGTCCTGATGGGCATGCTGCCGAGCGTGAGTTTCGGCATCGCCCTGTTCGCGATCGGCGTATGGCTGATCAGTTCCCGCAAACGCTGAAAGACCCGAATGACCGACCTGCCACCGCCGTCGAAGAAGAAACTCGGGCTCGTCATCGACCTGGACACCTGCGTGGGCTGCCACGCCTGCGCCGTGAGCTGCAAGGAATGGAACGCCGGCGGCTTCGCCGCGCCGCTCACCGACGAGCAGCCCTACGGCAAGGAACCCGCGGGCGTGTGGTTCAACCGCGTGCACAGTTACGAGGTCGCCGCGACCGGCGGTTGCGCGTCGAGCCCGACGCCGCAGCCGGCGATGACCCTGCACTTCCCACGCTCGTGCCTGCATTGCGAGACGCCGGCCTGCGTGACGGTCTGCCCCACCGGCGCCAGCTACAAGCGCGCCGAGGACGGAATCGTGCTGGTCGACGAGGACAAGTGCATCGGCTGCAAGCTGTGTTCGTGGGCCTGTCCCTATGGCGCCCGCGAGTACAGCGAAGTCGAAGGCGTGATGAAGAAATGCACGCTGTGCATCGACCGCATCTACAACGAGAACCTCGCCGAAGCCGAACGCCAGCCGGCCTGCGTGCAGGCCTGTCCCACGCGCGCGCGCCATTTCGGCGACCTGGGCGATCCGGAGTCGAAGGTGTCGAAACTCGTCGCCGAACGCGGCGGCGTCGATCTCCTGCCGCAGCTGGGCTACCGGCCGGTGAACAAATACCTGCCGCCGCGTCCGCGTCGCACCGGCGACACCGCGCCGGCTGCGCAGCAGGACGAAACCCTCGACACCGCCGCGCTGCCGCCGATGCTGCGCTGGCTCGACCGCGTGCTCAGCCGCTGAGTCCCATCGCATGCATCCAGCGTTTTCCGTCATCGCTTTCACCACGCTGTCCGGCGCGGGCCACGGGCTGCTGCTCTGGGCCGGCGGCCTGATCCTGCTGCCGGCCTTGCAGGGCCGCGCGCCCGCGAACGGCACGACGGTCCTGCTGTGGGGCGTGCTGCTGATGCTCGGGCTCGTGCTCACCACGGCGGGCCTGCTCAGTTCGATGCTGCACCTGGGCAAGCCAGGGCGCGCATGGCGCGCGTTCTCGCAGTGGCGCACATCGTGGCTCTCGCGCGAAGGCGTGTTCGCGGTCGCCACGGCGCTGGTGGTGATCGCGATGCTCGCGTTGCTCGGCATCGGCATCGCCGGTGCATTGCCGCAGGCGTTGTGGAGCGCGCTTCCGGCGCTGGCGGCGATCATGGTGCTGCTGTCGCTGTGCACCATCGCCAGCACGGCGATGATCTACGCCTCGCTCAAGCCCATTCCCGCGTGGCGTCATCCGCTGGTGCTGCCCGGCTATTTCGTCTTCGCGATCCTCACCGGCTGGCTGGTGCTGATGGCGCTGGTGAACTGGGCCGCCCTTTCGGACGCCGTGCTCGGCGTGATCGTACTGGTGACCTTCGTGCTGTCGATCGTCGCCGGCGTGGTGAAGCTCGCGTACTGGCATCGCATCGACCGGCAGCCGCTCGGCGCCACGCGGGGCGACGCCGTCGGCCTGCCGGGCCGTGAGGTGGGCGTCTTCGAGCGCCCCAATACGCAGGCGAACTACATCAACAAGGAAATGGGCTACGTGCTCGCGCGCAAACACGCGCGACCGCTGCGCTTCATCGCGCTGGTGCTGTTCGCGCTGGTGCCCATGGTCGCCGCGTGGTTCGCCTGGGCGAACCCCGGGCTGGCTGGCCCCGTGTTCACGCTCGGTGCGCTGCTGGCGCTGGCCGGTACGCTCGTCGAACGCTGGCTGTTTTTCGCGCAGGCCCGGCACCTGGTCACGCTTTACTACTGAAGTCCCTGAACGGAAACGGATTTTCGGACGTCTCCCATTTGCCTGTAACCGTTTTCATGGGCAACATGTGATCTCCCCTGTCCCCCGTTCACGACGATGCTCGGTGTGCTCGGGCTCGCCCTGCTGGGCGGTCCCTTCGTGACATTGCCGATGCCGGTCACCCCCGGCGACCCGACGCTGATGGCCATCGCGAGCGATCCGGCGCAGATGCGGCTGTACTGCTTTTCCACCCGCTGCGGCGACGAGGAATGGCAGGTCGCGATGTCGGCGCCGATGCCCGTGGAATCCGGCGACACCCGCCATCGCTCGTTGCGGCTGCCGGGCAGCCAGAGCTACGCCGCGCTGAGTGCGCCGGCCACGCCGCGCGACAGCAAGGCGTCGTACTCCAACGATTTCCGCATCGGCACGCGTTACGGCGTGCAGGTGATGCGCGACGGACCGACGCAGATCGGCCTGACGCTCGGCGCCGGCTACCGTCTGGCGCCGCTCTACGACGACGGCATCAACCAGCCCGGCCCGGTGCTCCGCGGCGAACTCAACCTCGGCCAGAAGGTCGGCGAACGCGCCACCTGGACGCAGCGCGTGCAGTTCGAAAGCGGGCGCGGCGAGGCCTTCGTGAAGCAGTCGGTGAGCTTTGACGTGAACCTCGCGCCCAACTGGACGCTCGAAAGCGACTTTGCGATCCGCCACGACACGCAGACGGGCGGCGGCAAGGAAACGGCCGAGAGCAGCATCGAGCTCCGCCGCCGCTTCTGACCCGCGGCCGCGGCGTTCAACCCGCGCCGAACACGGCCAGCAGCAGCACGCCCAGCGCGATCACCGCGATCAGCGCATGCACGATCACCAGCCACGCCGGCAGCAGCCGCTCGCGCCACTTGTACGCCAGGCTCATGACGGCACCGCCGCCGGCGGCGAGCAGGAACAGCACCACCGCGAACAGCACCGTCGATGGCACCGGCTGCGTGCACAGCGCGTAGATCGCGAGCGTCAGGCCGGAGGCGGCCACCAGGCCGTGCACCATCGCGAGCCACGCGGGTGGGTTGTGCTTGGTCGCAAAGCGGATCACCGCCATCAACAGGCCGCCCAACGCCGTGATGACGAACAGGATCGATGCGGTCTGGAGCATGCGCGCGCCTCCTCGGAACCGTGCTCAGCCTAGGCGCGCACGGGTGAGGCGATCGTCGCCGCGATGTCGATGCGGCGTCACGGCCGGTCGCCCGGTCTAGTGCGAGCCGGCGATCAGCTCGGCCGCGCCCTGCGCCAGCAGCTTCGCGGCGACCTCGGTGCCCAGCGCTTCGGGGAGGTCGCCGCGGCCCTCCCCTTCGGCACGAACGATGACGCCATCGGCGGCCGACCCCACCAGGCCCGACAGGTGCAGCCCGCCGTTCTCCAGGCGCGCGAATGCGGCCACCGGAACGTGGCAACTGCCGTGCAGCGCGCGGTTCATGGCGCGCTCGGCTTCGGCGCAGGTGCGCGTGGGCGCGTCGTCCAGGCGCGCGCACAGTTCGCGCGTGGTGAAGTCGTCGTCGCGACACTCGATCGCCACCGCGCCCTGCGCCGGCGCCGGCAACCACTGCGGCGCCTGGAGCCGGTCGCGGATGCGGTCGTCGAAACCCAGGCGTTGCAGGCCGGCGCAGGCCAGCACGATCGCGTCGTACTCGCCGGCGTCGAGCTTGGCCAGCCGCGTGTTGACGTTGCCGCGCAGGTCGGCGAGCCGCAGGTCCGGGCGCAGCGCGCGCAACTGCGCCTGCCGCCGCAGCGACGACGTGCCCACGCGCGCGCCCTGCGGCAGCGCGGCGATGTCCGCGAAGTGGTTGCTGACGAACGCGTCCGCGTAATCGGCGCGCGCCAGGATCGCCGGGAGCGTGAACCCCGGCTCCAGTTCCATCGGCACGTCCTTGAGCGAATGCACGGCGCAGTCGGCGTCGCCGCGCAGCATCGCCAGCTCCAGTTCCTTGAGGAACAGGCCTTTGCCGCCAATCGCCGCGAGCGAACGGTCGAGCACCTCGTCCCCGCGGGTGCTCATCGGCACCAGTTCCACCGCCAGGCCGGGATGCGTCGCGCGCAGACGATCGGCGACGTGCTCGCTCTGCCACAGGGCGAGCGGGCTCTTGCGAGTGGCGATGCGAAGGGTCTTCATCGCGACATTATCGCGGAAAGGCGAGGGGTGAGTGGGAGGAGTGAGGAGTGAGCGCAGGAGCCTCACTGCTCGTTTCCATCGACTCACTCCTGCCCTTCACAGGGGCGAGCGTTTCCTTCGAGCCCCAACACCGAGCGGGCGAGAAGCGGGGGCGAGGAGCGGGGGCAGGAAGCGAGGCAAGCGGCGAGCCCAGCGCTCACTCACTTCTCACTTCTCTCCACTCACTCCTGCCCTTCAGAGGTGTTTCAGCGTTTCCTTCAGCCCCGCCACGCAGCGCCGGCTGACTTCCAGCGGCGCCTTGCCGTGGCGGAGCACGGCCTGCACGTGGCCATCGGGCGCGCGACGCAGTTCGACGATCTCGTGCCGCGCGACCAGGCAATTGCGGTGGATGCGCACGAAACGCTCGCCGAACTCGTCTTCCAGCGACTTGAGCGATTCCTCGATCAGGTCCTCGCCGCGCGCGTGGTGGACGACGACGTACTTCTCCTCGGCGTGGAGATAGTGCACGTCCTCGATCGGAATCAGGCGCAGGCTGCCGCGCAGGCGCGCGCACAGATGGCTGCGCCGCTGGCCCGTGGTGCCGGCGCCGTCGTCGCCATTCTTCTCGCGGCCGGCGGCAAAGGTGCGCACGCGCTCCAGCGCGGCGGCCAGGCGTTCGGCGCGCACCGGCTTGACGAGGTAGTCGATCGCCTCGGCCTCGAAGGCCGACAGCGCGTGGGCGTCGTAGGCGGTGCAGAACACCACGGCCGGGCGCGGATCGAACGCGGCCAGGTGACGCGCGGCTTCCAGCCCGTCGATGCCCGGCATCGCGATGTCCAGCAGCACCAGGTCCGGCCGGTGCTCGGCGCAGGCATGCAGGGCATGCTGGCCGTCGGCCGCCTCGGCGACGACCTCTACGCCACGCTGCTCGGCCAGCAATCCACGCAGGCGCTCGCGTGCGAGCGGTTCGTCATCGGCGATCACTACCCTCATCGGCGCCTCCATTCCCCAGGCCGGCAGAGCCGTTCAGGGGGAGGATAGCCCCGGCCGGGGCCTGCGACCAATCGTCGGAAGCCCCTACCCGGCAAAGCGCCGGGAAAGCCAGTCGCCCAGGTCGCGGATCTCCTCGGCGCACACCTGATGGGCCATGGGGTACTCGTGCCATTCCGGCGCGAAGCCCATGGCCTTCATGGCTTGAGAACTGCGCAAGCCTATGGCCGCCGGGACCACCGGATCGAACTGCCCGTGCGCCATGAACAGCGGCTGCGAGGTGGCCGCTCGCTGCAGTGCAGCGGCGGCCAGCGCGGGCGCTTCGGGGAGATAGGTGGACAGTCCGGCCAGGCCCGCGAGCGGGACGCGTCGGCGCAGGCCCGCCGACAGCGTGATGGCGCCGCCCTGGGAGAACCCGACCAGCACGATGCGCTCGGCCGGAATGCCGCGCTCGTTCTCGCGGGCGATCAGCGCTTCCACCTGCGCCACCGATTCGGCGACGCCCGCTTCATCGGCGCGATTGCGGCCCGCGTCCGCATGCAGCGCGTCGAAATCGAAATGCACGATGTCGTACCACGCACGCATGCGCATGCCGTTGTTGATCGTGACCGGTCGCACCGGCGCGTGCGGGAACACGAACCGCAGCGCCGGCCAGTCGCGGCGCGCCAGTTCGGGGACGATCGGCGCGAAATCGTGTCCGTCGGCGCCCAGGCCGTGCAGCCACAGGACCGTCCACGTCGGCGACGGTCCGGTTTCGAATTCGACGGTTTCCAGCAAGGGGGCGGTGGCGTTCATTCCGGCATTGTCGCCGCTGCGTCCCGGCAGGCCAATCAGGTTTTCGGGTCGGGCGGCAGGCGGAAGGTGACCGTGCGCGTGAGGCTCACGCGGCGCGAGGTGGGCTCGAATTGCCAGCGCGCGGCGGCGGCGAGCGCGGCCTGCTCGAACAGGCCTTCCGGCTGCGCCGAAACGGTGCGCACGTCGGTGACGCTGCCGTCGGGCTGGATGGTGAAGGCGACCTGCACGCTGCCTTCGATGCGGCGGTTGCGCGCGGCGAGCGGATAGCGCGGCGCGACATCGCGAAGCAGGCGCGGCACGGCGGCGGGCGCCGGTCCGGTCCGGGCGACGGGCGCGGCGTTCGCAACGGGTGCCGGTTCCTTCGGGATCGCGGGCTCGGGCGCGACGGGCGGCGCCGCGATCGGTGCGACAGGCGCGGGCGACGGCACGCTCGGCGGCGCGGCGCGTACGAGCGCCGGCGCCGGTGCGGGCAGCGACGGCGCGGGTTTCGCGGCTTCGGCGATGCGCGCGCCTTCCTCGCGATCGGCACGCTCCTGCGCCACGCGCAGCGATTCACGCAGGCGCGGCAGCGCGGGCGCGTGCGATTCCATGCGCGCGAGCAGGCCGATCAGGCGCCGCGCCTCGTCCAGTTGCTGTTGCGCCAGGGCCTGCTCGGTGGCGATCAGCACATACGGTTGCAGTTCCGCCAGGGCAGCGGCGACGCCCGGATCGGGTTCGCGTTCGCGCAGCGCGAGGTAGTACTCGACCGCGTTGTCGCCGGCCGGCGTGTGCAGGCGCTGCTCGCGAAGCGCGGCTTCCGCACGCGCGCGCAGCGGCTGCGTTTCGATCTGGTCGAGCACCGGGGCGGGCAATGTTTCGGACCCCGCCGGCACCTCCTGGGCGACCGGCGCAGGCGCGCGCTCGCAGCCGGCCAGCATCCACATCAACAACCCCGCACCCGCCAGACCCGCGAACCGCATTGCGCATTCCCCTGCAAAGAGCGGGCACAGGCTAGGCAGCGCATGTGACGGCTTCGCGGCAGCGCGCGCGAGGGCGCAATTGTGTATCGCCGCACCCCGCGCGTACCCTGCACCGATGCGTCGTGTCCCCGCCCTCGCCCCGGCTCTTCGGCTGCTGCTGCTCGGCCTGCTGCTGTGCGGCGTGGTGCTCAAGCCGTCGCTGGCGATCGCCGAGGAACTGCATGAGCTGCTGGCGCACGCCGCGGTGGCCGGCGATGGACACACCCACGAGGAAGGTCATGCGGTCGAAGCCGCCGCGCCCGCGACGGGAACCGCCGATCCGACGCCGCACGACGACAGCCACTTCCATCTGACCCATTGCTGCGGCCAGCAGGCCGCGATGTTGCCGCGACTGGAGTTCGCGCTGCCGCGGATCCATCCGGATACCCCGCTGCCCGCGCAATCCGTCGCGTTCGCACCGACTCCGCACGCGGCGCCGTTCCGCCCTCCGATCGCGATCTGACCGTACGGCCGGCCGCATGCCGGCGTGCCGTCATTTCCTCATCGGAGCGTTCCCATGTTTTCGCGACTCGCGGCGCCTGCCGCGCTTGTCGCCGTGCTCGTTGCGGCGTTGCCCGCGCGGGCCGGCGACCGATTGACCCTGGACGATGCGTTCGCGCGCGTCGCCGCTTTCCATCCCGACCTCCGCCTCCCCGCGCTGCGCGGGGAGGCGCTGTCGGCCGAACTCGACGAAGCCGCGCAGCGGCCTGCGTTCCGCGCGGGCGTGGAGCTTGAAAACGCGCTCGGCTCCGGCGAATACGCCGGCGTCGACGCGGCAGAACTGACGCTGAGCCTGGCGTCCGTGCTCGAACGCGGCGGCAAGCGCGACGCGCGCCTGGCGCTGGCGCAAACGCGCATCGACGCGCTCGCGCCCGAGCGCGAAGCCGCGCGCCTGGACCTGCTGGCCGAAACCGCACGCCGTTATCTCGATGTCGTCGGCGCGCGGCATCGTGGCGCGCTGGCCCAGGCCGACATCGGCCAACGCACGCGCACGGTGGCCGCCGCGCGCCATCGGTTCCAGGCCGGCGCGTCGCCCGAATCGGTGCTGCTCACCGCGCAGGCCGCGCTCGCGCGGGCCCAGCTCGAACAACGCCGAGCCGCACAAACCGAAGAGGCCGCGCGACAGCACCTCGCCGCGCTGTGGGGCGAACGCGAACCGCGCTTCGAGCTCGCACCGGACGATCCGCGCGCGCTGCCTGCGATCGCCGATTTCGACGAGCTCGCCGCGCAGCTGGAACGCACGCCGGAACTCGCCCGCTTCGCCGACGAACGCCGCATCGGCGAAGCGCGCCTGCAACTGGCGCGCGCGCAGGCAGCGCCGGACGTGGACTGGCAGATCGGCGTGCGTGCCTTCAACGGCACCGACGATGTCGGCCTGGTCGCCAGCGCATCGGTGCCGTTGGATGGCGCGCGACGCGCACGGCCGCAGATCCGCGCCGCGCAGGCCGGCCTGGCGATGCTGGAGCTCGAGCGCGAGTCGCGCGGCGTGTCGCTGTACTCGACGCTGGTGGACGCGCACGGGCGCTATCGCGTCGCGCACCTGGAGGTGCTGCGGCTTGGCGAGGACGTGCTGCCCGCGCTCACGCGCGCCGAAGCCGCGGCCGAACGGGCCTATCGCGCGGGCGCCATCAGCTACCTGGAATGGGCGCAGCTGCAATCCGAACGCACCGCCACCGCGCGCCAGCAACTTGACACCGCGCTGGAAGCGCGGCGCGCGCTCATCGAAATCCAGCGATTGACCGGGCAGGCCCTCGTGCAGCCGGTCGCACGCACCACGAAAAAGGAATCCACGCCATGAAGCTCCGATGGACGATCGCGCTCCTCGCGCTGGCTCTGGGCGGCTGTGGCGGCGCCGGAACGACCACCGATCCGGGCCACGCTCCCGGCGGCGATCATGCCGCCCCACGCGGCGAACACGGCGGGCGGCTGTTGCGGGAAGGCGACATCACCGTCGAACTCGCCATCGCCGAAGACGGCACGCCGCCGAAGTACGAGGCCTGGCTCTACCGCGGCGACGAGCCGCTGCCGGCGAAGGCGGGCGAAGTCGATGTCGCACTCACGCGACTGGGCGGCGTCCGCGAAGCGCACGCGCTCCGCGCCCGCCGCGATGGCCGCCTCATGGCCGACGGCATCGTCAGCGAGCCGCACTCGTTCGATGTCGCCGTGACCGCGCGCGTCGATGGCCGCACGCTGCGCTGGACCTTCCCGAGTTACGAAGGCCGCACCGTCATCGCCGCCGACGTCGCGCGGCAGTCGGGCATCCGCACCGCGAAGGCCGGCCCGGGCGTGATCGCCGACGAGCACGAGGTGCAGGGGCTGCTGACGCCGGTCGAAGGCCGCGTCGCCAGCGCGACCGCGCGCTTCCCCGGCCCGATTCGTGCGCTGCGCGCGAACGTCGGCGACACGGTGCGCGCGGGCCAGGCGCTGGCGAGCATCGAAAGCAACCTCAGTTTGTCGCAGTACACGGTCGCCGCGCCGATCTCCGGCGTGGTGCTCTCGCGCAACGCCGCGCCCGGTGCGGTGGCCGGCGAAGGCGCGCCGCTGTTCGAGATCGCCGATCTGTCCACGCTCTGGGTGGACCTGCACGTGTTCGGTGCCGATGCCACGCACCTGCGCGCGGGCGCCCCGGTCACGGTGACGCGCATGACCGACGGCGTGCAGGCGCAGACGACGCTGGAACGCGTGCTGCCGGGCACCGCGACCGCCAGCCAGAGCACGGTCGCGCGCGCGACGCTCGACAACGCCGATGGCCGGTGGCGGCCGGGCTCCGCGGTGAGCGCGAAGGTGACGGTGGCGCGGCAGCCGGTCGCGCTCGCGCTGCCGCTCACCGCGCTCCAGCGTTTCCGCGACTGGGACGTGGCGTTCGTGCGCGTCGGCGACACCTACGAGGTCCGCCCGCTGGAACTCGGGCGCCGGGACGCGAACCGGGTCGAGGTCCGCTCGGGCTTGCGCGCGGGCGACGAAGTCGTCGTCGAACAGAGCTACCTGGTGAAGGCGGACATCGAGAAGTCGGGGGCGTCGCATGACCACTGACTCGCCCGGGCTGCTCGAAAACCTCATCCGTTTCGCCATCCGCCAGCGCTGGCTGATGATGGCGCTGACGGCGGCACTCGTCGCGCTGGGCGTGTGGAGCTTCCGGCAACTGCCGATCGACGCCACGCCCGACATCACCAACGTCCAGGTGCAGATCAACACGCAGGCGCCGGGCTATTCGCCGCTGGAAGCCGAACAACGCGTCACGTTTCCCATCGAGACGGCGCTGGCGGGACTGCCGAAGCTCGACTACACGCGCTCGTTGTCGCGCTACGGGCTGTCGCAGGTCACCGTGGTCTTCGAGGACGGCACCGACCTGTTCTTCGCACGGCAGCAGGTGGCCGAACGCCTGCAGCAGGTGAAGTCTCAACTGCCCGCCGGGCTGGAACCGGAACTGGGGCCGATCTCGACGGGACTGGGCGAGATCTTCATGTACACGGTCGAAGCCGACCCCGCCGCGCGCAAGCCCGACGGCACGCCGTGGACCTCGACGGACCTGCGCACGCTGCAGGACTGGGTGGTGCGCCCGCAGCTGCGCAACACGCCCGGCGTCACGGAGGTGAACACCATCGGCGGTTACGCGCGCCAGATGCACATCACGCCCGATCCGGCGCGGCTGGTCGCGCTGGGCTTCGGCCTGCGCGACATCGTGGCCGCGGTCGCCGCGAACAATCGCAACGTCGGCGCCGGCTACATCGAACGCAACGGCCAGCAGTTCCTCGTGCGCGTGCCGGGACAGGTCGCCGGCCTGGATGCGATCGGCGAGATCGTGCTCGACCGCCGCGAGGGCGTGCCGATCCGCGTGCGCGACGTCGCGCAGGTCGGCGAAGGCCCGGAGCTGCGCACCGGCGCGGCGACGCAGGACGGCCGCGAGGTCGTGCTCGGCACGGTCTTCATGCTGGTGGGCGCCAACAGCCGCGACGTCGCGCAGGCCGCCGCCGCCAAGGTGCGCAGCGCGAACGCGAGCCTGCCGGCCGGCGTGAAGGCGCACGCGGTCTACGACCGCACCGCGCTGGTCGACCGCACCATCGCCACGGTCACGAAGAACCTCGTCGAAGGCGCGCTGCTCGTCGTCGTGGTGCTGTTCCTGCTGCTGGGCAACCTGCGCGCGGCGCTCATCACCGCGGCGGTGATCCCGCTCTCGATGCTGTTCACCATCACCGGGATGGTGCGCGGCGGCGTGTCGGGCAACCTGATGAGCCTGGGCGCGCTGGATTTCGGCCTGATCGTCGACGGCGCGGTGATCATCGTGGAGAACTGCCTGCGACGCTTCGGCCAGGCGCAACACGCACGCGCGCGCGAACTCACCGACGAGGAGCGTTTCGACCTCACCGCGTCGGCCACCGCCGAGGTGATCCGCCCCAGCCTGTTCGGCCTGGGCATCATCGCCGCGGTGTACCTGCCGGTCTTCGCCCTCACCGGCATCGAGGGGAAGATGTTCCACCCGATGGCGATCACGGTGGTGCTGGCGCTGACCGGCGCGATGCTGCTCTCGTTGACGTTCGTGCCGGCGGCGATCGCGCTGGCCCTGCGTGGCCGGGTCGCGGAGAAGGAAAGCCGCCTCATCGCGTGGGCGCAGCGCGGTTATCGTCCCGCGCTGGCGTGGACGCTCTCGCATCGCGCGCTGGCGATCGGCGCCGCCGCCACGCTCGTCGTCGCCTGTGCGTTGCTCGCCACGCGGCTGGGGTCGGAGTTCATTCCGGGCCTCGACGAAGGCGACGTCACCGTGCACGCGCTGCGCATCCCCGGCACCAGCCTGGGCCAGGCGGTCACGATGCAGGCGCAGCTGGAGCGCAGTTTCCACGCGATGCCGGAAGTCGAACGCGTCTTCAGCAAGATCGGCACGGCCGAGATCGCGAACGATCCGATGCCGCCGTCGGTCGCCGACACCTACGTCATGCTCAAGCCACGCGCGCAGTGGCCCGATCCGCGCAAGCCCAAGGCGCAGCTGCTCGCCGAGATGGAGGCGGTCGCGCAACGGTTGCCGGGCAACAACTACGAGTTCACCCAGCCCATCCAGATGCGCATGAACGAGCTGATTTCGGGCGTGCGCGCGGACGTCGCGGTGAAGGTGTACGGCGACGACCTGGACACGCTGGTGCGCGTGGCGCGCGAGGTCGAAACCGTCATGGCGCAGGTGCCCGGCGCGGCCGACGTGAAAAGCGAACAGGCCACCGGCCTGCCCCTGCTGTCGATCGCACCCGATCGTCGCGCGCTGGCGGGCTACGGGCTCAATCCGGGCGACGTGCAGGACACGGTCGCCACCGCGATCGGCGGCGAAGTCGCGGGGCAGTTGTTCGAGGGCGACCGGCGTTTCGATATCGTCGTGCGATTGCCCGACGCCATGCGCTCCGATCCCGCGCGCCTGGCCGATTTGCCGATTCCCCTGCGCGACGGCGGCAACGCCGACGAATCCAGCCGCGATGCAACCTGGGCCGCGGGTGCTCCGCGCACGGTGCCGCTGCGCGAAGTGGCGCGCATCCAGACCGTGCTCGGCCCGAACCAGATCAACCGCGAGGACGGCAAGCGCCGCGTGGTGGTCACCGCGAACGTGCGCGAGCGCGACCTGGGCGGCTTCGTCGCCGAGTTGCAGCGCCGCCTGCAGCGTGAGGTGTCGCTGCCGCCCGGTTACTGGCTCGGTTATGGCGGCACGTTCGAGCAGCTGATCTCGGCGAGCCAGCGCCTGGCGGTGGTCGTGCCGGTCACGCTGGTCGTGATCCTCGCGCTGCTGTTCTGGGCGTTCGGCTCGGCGAAGGACGCCGCGCTCGTGTTCAGCGGCGTGCCGCTCGCGCTGACCGGCGGGGTGATCGCACTCGCCCTGCGCGGCATTCCGTTGTCGATCTCGGCCGGCGTGGGGTTCATCGCGCTGTCCGGCGTCGCGGTGCTCAACGGGCTGGTGCTGGTGAGTTTCATCCGGCGCCTGCGCGAGCAGGCCACGCCGCTGCACGAAGCCGTCGTAGAGGGCGCGCTCGGCCGACTGCGTCCGGTGCTGATGACCGCCCTGGTCGCGTCGCTGGGCTTCGTGCCGATGGCGCTGAACGTCGGCGCGGGTTCGGAAGTGCAACGTCCGCTGGCGACGGTGGTGATCGGCGGCATCGTGTCCTCGACGCTGCTCACGCTGCTGGTGCTGCCCGCGCTGTATGCATGGGCGCATCGGGACAAGGCATAGCGACTGGCCCGGGCGGGCGCCGCCGCGCCCGGGCTCGCGGCCAGGCTCACGCTGCCGGCGGCGCGCGCCCGGCCGGTGCCGGCATCGCGCGCGCCGCTCGCGTACGCTGCGATCACGCGCCCGCGTCGGCACACTGCCCATCCTCACCGCCATGGACCTTTCGCGACTCCCTGACCGCGATGCCGCTCCGGCCGCCATCGCATCGCAAGCCGGCCCGATGCCCGCCGGCGGCGCGCGTGCCGTGCTCGATGCCTCCGTCGTCGCGGCGCAACGCGGCTGTCCCGCCACGCTTGCCGTCGTGCTCGAGACCAGCGGCTCGACCTACGTGCGCGCCGGCGCGCTCGCGCTGTTCGACAGCGACGGCGCGCAGGTGGGCTGGCTGAGCGGCGGCTGCCTGGAGCCGGAAATCGCGCGTCGCGCCGAGGCCGCGGCGCGCGCGGAACGCATCGATTTCATGGAGATCGACACGCGCTTCGACGAAGACCTGCTGTCCGGCTCCGCGGTGGGCTGTCGCGGCCGACTGCGCGTTGCCCTGCTGCCGCTTGCGGCGCTGCGGGACTGGTGCGCGCACGTCGCGGCGTGGCGGGCGGGCGACGCGCTGCGCCTGTGCGTGCATCGGGACGGCGCGGTCGAGGTCGCGACGGGCGCCGATGCAGGCACGCATCGCCTGTCGGCCGAAACGCCGCCCTGGCCCGACGCGCAATCGCGCTGGTCGCTGACGTGGCCCGCGGCGCCGTCGGTGATCGTGTTCGGCGCGGGGCCGGAAACGCCGTTCCTGCTCCCGATGCTGCGCGCGCTCGGTGCCACGATCACGCTGGTCGAACGTCGCCCGCGCTGGAGCGGCGCCGGCGCGCTGGCCGACCACGCGCCAGCGCTCACGCCGACGCAGGCGCTCGGCGTCGCGACGCGCCGGCACGACGTCGCCCTGGTGATGCACCACAATTTCGAACTCGATCGCGAGGCGCTGCACGCGCTGGCCGCGGCGCCGATCGGTTTCGTCGGCCTGCTGGGTCCGTTGCGTCGTCGCGACGACCTCTTTCGCGTGCTCCCGGCCGATGCGCGCGAGGCGCTGTTGCCGCGCCTGCACTCGCCGGTGGGCCTGCACCTGGGCGGCAGCGGGCCGGAAGCGATCGCACTGAGCATCGCCGCGCAACTGCAGCGCCATCTGCACGGCGCGGACGCATGACGCACGCAGCCGTCGTCCTTGCCGCCGGCGGCAGCACCCGGCTGGGGCGCCCGAAACAGCTGCTTACGCGCGACGGCGAGTCGTTGGTGCATCGCGCGGTGCGGCTCGCGGCGGCGACGCACCCGGCGCGGCTGCTCGTGATCACCGGCGCGCACGCGCAGGACATCGCCAAGGCCTTGCAGGTGATAGCGGTGGACCACCGGCTCGAACTCGTCTCCAATCCCGACTGGCCGCAGGGGCTGTCGACCAGCCTCGCCGCCACCGCGAATGCGCTGCACGGCAGCGACGCGCCCGCGCTGATCCTGGCTTGCGACCAGCCTGCGCTGCAGGCGCATCACCTTCGCGCGTTGCTCGACGGTGCGGCGCGTACGGCGTCGGGTTGCGCCGCCACGCGGCACGGCCTGCATCGCCTTGGCGTGCCGGCGGTGGTCGGCGCGCGCGTGCTGCAGGGCGCGCGGCAGTTGCGCGGCGATACGGGTTTCGGCGGCCGCTTGAGCGCGATGTCGGACGTGTGGACGCTGGATGCGCCGGAGCTGGCGCTGGACCTGGACACGCCCGCGGATGTGTCCGCTGCGATGGCGCGCGGCTGGCTGGACGAATCCATCGAGCGTTGAGTTGTCGGTATCGCGAAAACGGGTAAGGGCAGGAACCAGGCGCGGGATGCGGCCAAACCGCTGTCCCGACCCTCGTTCCTGCCCTTACCGGATTGCAGCAGGATGCGGCGCAATCGCGCGCCGCATCCAGGCGGTCATCAGGCCGCGGCGTCCTTCAGCTTCTTCAGCGGACGGACCTTGACCTTCACCGTGGCCGGCTTGGCAGCGAACCACTGCTCTTCCTTGGTGAACGGGTTGATGCCCTTGCGCTTCGGCTTGGCCGGAACGTTGACGGCGGTGATCTTCAGCAGGCCCGGCAGGGTGAACGCACCCGCGCCCTTCTTGCTGATCGACGCGTGCACGGCGCCTTCCAGCGCGGCCAGCACGTTGCGGACGTCCTTGGCGACCACGCCCGTCGTTTCCGACAGGTGCGCGACCAGGCCCGACTTGGACAGCACTTCCTTGATCGGCTTCGGAGCGGCCGGCTTGGCAGCGGCCTTCTTCGGGGCGGCCTTCTTCGCCACTTTCTTCGTCTTCGCCATATGTGTCTCGTGATACTCGATGGTTGATGGGTGCCCGTAAACCGCAGCTAGGCAAGCGGAATGTAGGGCAACGCCAACGCGCCGCCAAGTGGTTTTGCGCGAAAAAGTGCAGGAATTCGGCCGGTTTGGCGATTACGGCCGGTCATGGACGTCGGCATGGCGCTTGGATGCGCGCTTTTCGACGCACCGCGTCACCGGGCGGCGAGCGTCGCCGCCTCGCGCGCGAGGGCTTCCACGCGCGCCCAATCGCCATTGCGCAGCGCGTCGGCGGGCGTCAGCCACGAACCGCCCAGGCACGCGACATTGCTTCGGCGCAGGTATTCGCCGGCGCGCACGGCATCGATGCCGCCCGTCGGACAGAAGCGCGCCTGCGCGAAGGGGCCGCGCCAGGCGTCGATCAGTTCGAGCGCGTTGATCGGTTCGGCCGGAAACACCTTCAGCAGCCGATGCCCCGCGGCGAGCGCGACCATGACCTCGCTGCCGGTCGCCACGCCGGGCAGATAGGCGATCTGCAGTTCCACGGCGGCGTCGAGCAGTTCGCGCGTGCTGCCGGGCGACACGGCGAACGCGGCGCCGATGTCCTTCAATCGGCGCAGCTGTTCGACCTCGAGCACGGTGCCGGCGCCGACGCGCATGTCCGGGCATTCGCGTGCCAGCGCCGCGACCGCGCCCATCGCGGCCGGCGTGCGCAGCGTCACTTCGATCGCGCCGATGCCGCCGGCCTGCAGCGCACGCGCCACGTGGCGCGCTTCGTCCACGCTCGCGGGCGTGTACACCGGCACGATGCGGTGTCCGCGCAACACCGCCTGCGCGTCAACGGCGGACATGGAAGCCCGCCTGCGAGGTGACGTCGGCGATGTCCTGCGCGCTGGCCAGGCAGAAGTCGCCCGGAATCGAATGCTTGAGCACCGCCGCGCCCAGGCCGAAATGCAGCACGTCCGGCGCGGACATGCCCTGGATCAGGCCATGCAGCACGCCGCCGGCGAACGCGTCGCCGGTGCCGATCCGGTCGACGATGCCGTCCAGTGCGTAATCCGGCGCGCGCCGGCGCGTGCCGTCGCGTTCGACGATGACCGCCGACAGCGTGTGCCGGTCGACGCTGTGCTGCGTGCGCAGCGTGCAGGCAAGCCGGCGCAGGTTCGGCAACGCGGCGAAGGCGCGCGTGGCGGCTTCGGCCACGGCCTGCTCGCCTTCGGAGGGCACGCGTTCGCCCAGCACGACCGCGATGTCGCGATGGTCGGCGAACACGATGTCGGCCTGCTCGAAGATCTGCCGCAGCAGCCCGGCGGCGTCGCCATCCCACGCCTGCCAGAGCTTGCCGCGGAAATTGCCGTCGAAGGAAACCTTGACGCCGAGCCGGCGCGCCGCGCGCGCGGCATCAATCGTCGCCTGCGCCGTCGCCAATCCCAACGCGGGACTGACGCCCGACAGGTGCAGCCACTGCGCGCCGTCGAGCAGCGCGTCCCAGTCGTAGTCGGCGTGACGCACGAACGCGGAATCGGCGCGGTCGTACAGCACCTCGCTCGGTCGCTGCATCGCGCCGTGCGAGAGGAAGTACAGGCCCATGCGACCGGCCGCCGCGCGCACCGCGCGCGTGTCCACGCCGTGCCGGCGCAGTTCGGACACGGCCGCAGTGCCCAGCGCGTTGTCGGCGACCGTCGACACCATCGCCGCATCGTGGCCCAGCTGCGCCAGCAGCACGGCGACGTTGGCTTCCGCGCCACCGATGTGCACGTCCAGCGCGGGCGACTGCAGCACGCGTTCGCGGCCGGGCGCCGACAGGCGCAACAGCAGCTCACCGAAACAGACGACGCGGCTCACGCCGGGCTCCCCACTACGCTCATTCCAGCTCCCCATCGATCGATGAACCGCGACGATTCTGCCTGCTTCCCGTCCCTTCGCGCCCCTGTCGCACCCGGGCTTCCGAAGAATCATGGCGCACCGCAACATGCGCCTCCCCGGTCCAGGTGCTAGGGTTTTGACCATCGGTGTCATTCCGCCGTCCGGACCACGATAGCAAGCGTCGCATGCCAGTCAACAAGCACCTTTGAGCTGTAGTGCCATATGGGAGGGGAGAACCTATGCAATTCCAGCGTGCACCAAAAAAGACACCGGTTACCTTACTGGCCGCCTCGATCGGCCTTGCGCTGCAGCTGAGTGCCGCGAGCGCCCTTGCGCAGGACGCCGCGGCAACCGCCCCGGCCGCCACGACCGCCGCCACGACCGCCGCGGCGCCGGCCTCCGACGCACCGCCGACCGAACTGGACACGGTCACCGTCACCGGCTTCCGCGGGGCGCTGGAAAAAGCGCTGGATAAAAAGCGCAGCGAGATCGGCGTGGTCGACGCGATCGTCGCCGAGGACATTGCCGATTTCCCGGACCTCAACCTTGCCGAATCGCTGCAGCGCATCCCGGGCGTGTCGATCTCGCGCGATGCCGGCGAAGGCCGCAACATCTCGGTGCGCGGCCTGGACAGCCAGTTCACGCGCGTGCGCATCAACGGCATGGAAGCGCTGACCACCACCGGCGGCACGGACAGCTCCGGCGGCGCGAACCGCGGCCGCGGCTTCGACTTCAACGTCTTCGCGTCCGAACTGTTCAACAGCATCACGGTGCGCAAGACCTCCTCGGCCGATATCGAGGAAGGCGCACTCGGCGCCACGGTCGACCTGCAGACCGCGCGTCCGTTCGACTACGACGGCTTCACCTTCGTCACCGGCGCGCAGCTGGGCTACAACGACCTGGCCTCGGATCTCGATCCACGCGCGACCATGCTCGTCAGCAACACCTGGGCGGACAACCGGTTCGGCGCGTTGCTTTCGGTGGCCTATACCAAGCGCCGCCTGCTCGAGGAAGGCCACAGCACCGTGCGCTGGGACAACGGCACCAGCAGCGGCGGTTTCGCGGGCACTCCCTCGGTGGAGAACGCGGGCACCTTCCATCCGCGCATCCCGCGCTACGGCGTGATGGAGCACGAACAGGAGCGACTGGGCGTGACCGCGTCGCTGCAGTTCGATCCCACCGATCGCACTTCGATGGGCCTGGACCTGATGTACGCCGACCTCGATGCCACGCGCACCGAGAACTTCCTCAACGGCCTGTCGTTCAGTCGCGGCGCGTGCGCGGCGGGCAACGCCGGTGCCGCCTGCCGAGCCGCCGGCGCCAGCGGCAAGCCGGAAACGGTCGTGCTGGAAAGCGTGGTCGACGAGCGCGGCAACCTGGTCTACGGCCGCTTCAACAACGTCGACGTGCGCTCCGAGGCCCGATACGACGAACTGGAAACCCGATTCACCCAGTTCAACTTCTACGCGGACCATGAGCTGACCGACGACTTCAGGCTGCATTTCGAGGGCGGCCGGGCGAAGTCCGAGTTCGAGAACCCGATCCAGACCACCATCACGCTGGACCGGACCAACGCGCAGAACTACACCTGGGATTACCGCAACGACGATCGCCTGCCGGTCATCCACAACGGCTTCGACGTGAACGACCCGGCGCAATGGGCGTTCATCAACGGCGTGTCGGAAATCCGCCTGCGCCCGCAATACGCCGACAACACCATCGACAATGTGTCGCTGGGGATGTCGTGGGCGTTGACCGACCGCTTCACGCTCAAGGGCGGCGGCCAGTTCAAGGAGTACACCTTCCAGTCGCGCGAGGAACGCCGCGCGTCCGAACTCGTCGTGCCCGCGCTGCCGGCCGGTTCGTCGCTGGCCGACTTCACCCGCACGATCCAGCTGGAGGACATCGGCAACGTCGGCGACGGGCGTTGGCTGATTCCCGACATCGACGCGTTCAACCGCGCGTTCGACATCTATAGCGACAGCGGCATCTTCGCCGTCAGCGACCAGGTGTCGTCGGTGCTGGGCAACAACCGCACCGTGACCGAACGCGACCAGGGTTTCTGGCTGCAGGGCGATTTCACCGCGCAGATCGGCTCGCTGCCGCTGAGCGGCAACATCGGCGTGCGCCAGGTGACCACGCGCCAGAGTTCGACCGGGTGGTCGACCGTGGGCGGGCAGCCGGTGCTGACCACCGTCGAACGCAGCTACGAGGACACGCTGCCGTCGCTGAACCTGGTCGCCGACGTGACGCCGGACTTCCTGGTCCGCTTCTCCGCGGCCAAGGTGATGGCACGTCCCGGCCTGGGCAACCTGACGCCGGGCGTGACGGTGAACGTGTCCGGCGGCAACCGCGTGGTGAACGGCGGCAATCCGCTGCTCGACCCGTTCCGCGCCAAGACCGCCGATCTGTCGTTCGAGTGGTACTTCGCCGAGGAATCGCTGCTGGCGCTCGGCCTGTTCTACAAGGACATCGACAGCTTCGTGCAGACCTCGCGCGAAACGCGCCCGTACTCCACCTCCGGCCTGCCGGCGAGCCTGCTGGACGGCACCGGCGCGACGGTGAACGACGACTTCCAGTTCAACATTCCGCTGAACACGCCGGGCGGCCCGCTCAAGGGCCTGGAGTTCACCTACCAGCAGCCATTCGTGTTCCTGCCCGGCTTCTGGAGCGACTTCGGCGTGCAGCTGAACTACACCTACGTCGATTCCAAGATCCAGTACATGACCGCAGCCGGCGCGACCTCGCTGCGCACGGATCTCACCGGGCTGTCGAAGAACGCCTACAACGCGACGCTCTACTACGAAGGCGACCGGTTCAGCGCGCGCGTGTCGGCGGCCTACCGCGACGACTACCTGACCACGGTGCCGGGTCGCAACAACAACGACGTGGAAGGCACCGCCGAAACGCTGACGGTCGACATGTCGGCGTCGTACAAGATCAACGAGCACTTCGAACTGACGCTGGAAGGCCTGAACCTCACCGACGAGTTCCAGGACCAGTGGGTCGATTCGATCGGCGATCGCGCATCGGTCTATCACCACACCGGCCGCCAGTACTTCCTCGGCGCGCGTTACAAGTTCTGATCGCTTCCCCAACCCCTCTCCCGTGCGCGGGAGAGGGGCTTCTTTTCGCCCGTCGCGCCGTCGTTCCCGTGGGAAGGCCGTTTCCGACCTTCGCCGGATGGCGGCCGCGGCGTCCGACGCTGCAGAACGCTACGCGGCCCGGCGTCGCCCTACCTCAATGGCTCGCGCCTCGGCAGCGGCATGCGCGGCTCCATCGTCTCCAGGTCCCAATCGCCCGGCACGAACGCCTGCCGCGTCGCCGTCTGCACGGGATAGCCGCCCACCTGCTCCTGGGTGTCGATGATGCGGCCGCGGCCTTCGATGGTGTCGGCGAGGATGCGACGGTCGACATCGTCGCGGTCCCACGGGCGCGCGCCCGCGTTCGCGATCACCGCATCCTGCACCTGCGACGACGGCAGCAACGTCACGCCGAACGGCAACGCCGGCGCGCGCTTCATCGCGTCCGCGCGGATCGGCGTGGTGGTGTAGCGACCCTGCTGCGGCAGCGGATTTCCAATGCGGTCCACCGCGAGATTGTCTTCTAGGAAGACGTCCACGTCCCCGGACCCGCCCACCTGGAAGAACGCGACGTCCTCCGTCGAGAGGCCCGCGCGCATGACGTTGCCGCGCGCGACCACCTGCCCGCGCGAGTACGGATGGCCGAGCCACTCCTCGGCGATGAGGTTGTAGTGCACGGCGCGCTGGCCCGGGTCGTAGATCAGGTTGTTGATCACCTGCCCGCGTGCGCCGCCCTTGAACAGCGGGTTGCGTTCGTAGTTGTGCGCGTAGAGGTTGCCGACGATCAGCACGTCGTTGACGTGGTCGTGGACCAGCGTGCCCTTGGAGTGCTCGCCCTTCTTGTGCGTGGCGTTCGCCAACCCTTCGGCGATGATGTTGTTGCTGTAGGTGATGCGACGCGAGGCTGCCTGCATCCACGCCTTCTCGTCCTCGCCATGGAAGCGCGTGCTCGATGCCGACAGGTTCTCGTCGGTGGCCCACGTCAGCGAGCAATGGTCGACGATCACGTCGCGCGCGCCGCGCACGGTGGTGATCGCGTCGATGTCGCCGGAGAACTTCGGCATGCCGCCGTCGCCCGGACGCATGCGGATGTGGCGGATCACGACGTCGTGCGTGGCGATCGTCAGGCCGCCCTTGATGAAGGTGACGCCCGGCTGCGGCGCGGTCTGCCCGGCGATGGTGAGGAAGGGCTCGGTGATGCGCAGTTCCTTCATGCCCAGATCGATCACGCCGCCGACTTCGAACACGACGATCCGCGGGCCGGGGGTGGCGATCGCTTCGGCGAACGACCCCGGCCCGTCGGCAGCGAGCGTGGTGACGCGCAGGATCTTCCCGCCCCGACCGCCCGGCGTATGCGCGGCCCAGCCCTGCGCGCCCGGGAACGCCGGTAGCGGTGTCCCGGTGGACACGGGCCGGGTCGCGTCGGGCGGGGTCGTGGCGCCGGTGGGGGCGATGGACAGCAGCAGCGCGGCGATGGCCAGTGCGCGTGCGAACCCGTGAATCCTGCCGTTCCGATGCTGCATCCCCATCCGTCCCCTCCCCGAGCCGTGATCCGAGTGTAGTTCCCGGATTGTCAATGACACCGGTTTCCTATACAACATCCCCACCGTCGAATGTCAGGGGATCGCCGCCGCATGGACAGACACGCGCCCGATGCGCGCAGCGACAGCGCCGCGATCGCCCAACGACTCGTCGAGGCCCGCCGACAGGCGATCGCACTGCCGGACTATCCCGGCCCGCTGCCCGTCGGGCTTGGCGACGGTTACGCCTGCCAGGACGCGGCCATCGCGTTATGGGGCCTGCCGGTGGTGGGTTGGAAGGTGGGCAAGATCCCCGCCGAGTGGGAGCACAGGCTCGGCGAGGAACGCCTGGTGGGTCCGATCTTCCAGGGCGCTGTGCAGACGCAGTCGCGCGAGCCGGCGCGTTTTGCGGTGATCGCGGGCGGTTTCGCCGCGGTGGAAGCCGAGTTCGTCTTCCGCATCGCGCGCGACGCGTCGCCGGAGAAGACCGACTACACCGCCGCCGAGGCCGCCGAACTCGTCGCCGCGCTGCACGTCGGCATCGAACTGGCGGGCAGCCCGCTTCCGCTGATCAACGTGCTCGGCCCGCCGGTCGTCGTGTCCGACTTCGGCAACAACGCCGGCCTGGTGCTGGGCACGGAAATCACCGACTGGGCGCGTCGCACCGCCGACGAACTTGCGTGCGAAACCTTCATTGATGGCCATCTGGTCGGCGAAGGCGGCGCGGCGTCGATCGCCGGCGGCCTGCTCGCGGCGCTGGCATTCGCCCTGTCGCGTGGTGCCCGGCGCGGCCATCCGCTCAAACGCGGCATGTTGGTGACCACGGGCGCGGCGACCGGCATCCACGACATCGTGGCCGGCCAGCGCGCGCGCGTCAGTTTCGGCGAATGGGGCGAGCTCCACTGCGACGCCGTGGCCGCCGAACCGCAGCAGGCACGCGCGTGAGCGGCATGCATCCGCGAATGCAGCGACGCCGCTTCCTCGCAGGCCTCGGTGCCGCGTGCGCGACAGGCGCGTTGCCGCAGGTGCTGCGCGCCGCCGGACCGTCGCGCGTGCTCACCGCCACGGACGTGCACGTCAAGGATTACCCGACCGTGCTGGCCGTGCAGTGGATCGGCGAGCAGCTCGAACGCGAGACCGGCGGCCGGTTGCGCGTCCGCATGTACCACGCGGGCCAGCTGGGCCGCGAATCCGAAGCGATCGACATGGCGCGCTTCGGCGCGATCGACATCACGCGCGTGTACTCGGGCGCGCTCAACAATGCGTTCCCGCTCACGCAGGCGCTGTGCCTGCCGTACGTGTTCGATTCGGTGGCGCATCTGCGCCGCGCGCTCGACGGAGAGGTCGGCGCGCAGGTGCTGCGCGGTTTCGAGGCGCGCGGGCTGGTCGGCCTGGCGATCTACGACTGCGGCGCACGCTGCTTCTACAACACGCGGCGCGCACTGGTGCAGCCCGGCGACATGCACGGGCTCAAGGTGCGCGTGCCCGCTTCGGACATCTTCATCCGCCTGCTTCGCCTGTTCGGCGCGAATCCGACGCCGCTGTCGTACGGCGAGGTGTTCTCGTCGCTGGAGACGCATCTCATCGACGGCGCCGAGAACAACATGCGCAGCTTCCATTCCAGCCGCCAGTTCGAAGTGGCGCGCTACTGGTCGGAGACCGAACACTCCTACGCGCCGGACGTGTTGCTGATGTCGCAGGACACCTGGCGATCGCTGCTTCCGCGCGATCGCGAGCTGCTGCGCGAGATCGCGCGCGCTTCGGTGCCGGTGATGCGCGCACGGTGGGATGCCTCGGAGGATGCCGCGCGCGTCGCGGTGAAGGAAGCCGGCGTGCGGTTCAACGATGTCGACATGCCCGCGTTCCGCCGTGCTGCGCAGCCCCTGCTCGACGAATACCTGCGCAAGCCCGGGATCGGCGCGCTCTACCGCCGGATCCGCGACATGGCATGAAGCAGGCGCCCTCGCAGGACGCGCGGGCGGACGCGGCACCACGGGACGTGGGTGGACGTCATTCGAATGGGGAGTTCGCAATGCTGCACACCGCAACACACATCGAGACCGACCGGATCGGGCGTGCGCTGGAGCGCCTCTCGTCGTGGTCGATCGCCGGAGCGGCGCTGGCGCTGGTCGGGCTGGTCGTCGTACAGGGCTGGCAGGTCTTCGCGCGCTACGTGATCAACGATTCGCCGAGCTGGACCGAGCCCGCCACCCTGCTGCTGCTGAGCACCGCGATGAGCCTGGGCGCGGCGACCGGCGTGCGCGAGCACCGCCACTTCGGCTTCTTCCTGCTCAGCGAGGCATTGGGCCCGCGTGCGCACCGCGTGCTGCAGGCCATGGCCGCGCTGGTCATCGCGAGCATCGGTGCGGTGCTGGCCGGATGGAGCGCGGTGCTGTTCGCCGACGGCCGCGACGTCGTGCTTGCCGGCGTGCCGTTGCCGCAGAGCATCCATTACCTGCCGCTGTGCGTGGGCGGCGCGTTGATGACGCTGTTCGCGCTGGAACGTGCATGGCGGTTACTGCGCCCTTCTGTCGCGCTTGCGCATCCGGGCGCGGAGATCTGAACGATGGCGATCGCATTGCTGTTCGCGGTGTTCGGCCTGCTGCTGATCGTCGGCGTCCCGGTGGCGTATGCGCTGGCGGCAGCGTCGCTGGTCACGCTGTTGCACCTGGACCTGCCCCCGGTGGTGCTGGTGCAGCAGATCGGCGCGGGCGCGGGCTCGGTCACGCTGATCGCGATTCCGCTGTTCATCTTCGCCGGCGAGATCATGCTGCGCGGCGGAATTTCCGAGCGCCTGATCGGCCTGGCGGCGGCGCTGGTCGGACGCCTTCGCGGCGGATTGGGGCAGGTGAGCGTGCTCTCTTCGTTGTTCTTCGGCGGTGTGTCCGGGTCGGCCATCGCCGACGTGTCCGCCGTGGGCGGCACCATGATCCCGCAGATGGTGCAGCGCGGTTACGACCGCGACTTCGCCGTCAACGTCAGCATCACCGCCGCGCTCGTGGCGCTGCTGGTGCCGCCTTCGCACAACCTGATCCTGTTCTCGGCGGCCGCGGGCGGCGGCATGTCCATCGCCGACCTGTTCGCTGCCGGCATCACGCCTGCGTTGCTGATGACGGCGGTGATGATGTTCACCGGCTGGGCCGTGGCGCGCTCGCGCGGCTACGGCACCGAGCCGTTCCCGGGGCTGCGTGCCGTGCTCGTGCGCCTGGTCGCGGCGTTGCCCGGACTGGGCCTGGTCGCGCTGATCTTCGTCGGCATCCGCGCCGGCGTCTTCACCGCGGTGGAGAGCGCCGCGATGGCGGTGCTGTACGCGCTGATCGTCACTTCGCTGGTGTACCGGCAGCTCGGGTGGCGGGAGTTCCTCGGCACGGTCGCGCATGCCGCGCGCACCACGGGCGTGATCCTGTTCGTGATCGCCACGGCGGCGGTGTTCGGGTGGCTGCTGGCGTACCTGCAGGTGCCCGCCGCCGCGGTGGAGGCGCTGCAGCAGTTCGCGCACGACAAGGTCATGGTGCTGCTGCTGATCATCGTGTTGCTGCTCGTGCTGGGCACCTTCATGGACCTGGCGCCGATGATCCTGATCTGCACGCCGATCTTCCTGCCGGTCGCGAAGGCCTACGGCATCGACCCGATCCACTTCGCCCTGGTGCTCGTGCTCACCGGTGGCATCGGCCTGGTGACGCCGCCGGTGGGCTCGGTGCTGTTCATCGGCACGGCCATCGGCAAGATCGGCATCGGCGAAAGCATGCGCACCATCTGGCCGTTCTGGCTCGCCGCGCTGGCCGTGCTGCTGACGGTGGCGTTCGTGCCCGAACTGTCGCTGTGGTTGCCGGCCGCGTTGAAGGCTTGAGGCGTTTTTGACGCCGATGGACGGACGCAGGCTCATGAACGCGACGACGCCACGGCGTCGGGCGCGTGCTGCCCCGTCGCGCGGGGTCGGTTTTCTTGCGCGCCATCGTCGCCGGAAATCCAGTTCCGCAGCGTCCGCCAGCGACCGCGGACCGGTCGGGCAGCTAGAATTTGCCGCATGACAGAACCCGCGCCGCGCCACCGCCGCTCCCGCACCGCCTTACCACTGCCCTCCCCCGAGGACACTGCGTTGACCGGCAAGGCAACGATCAACGACATCGCGCGGCTCACCGGAGTGTCGAAGAAGACGGTCTCGCGGGTCATCAACAATTCGCCGCTGGTGCATCCGGAAACGCGCGAGAAAGTGCTCGCGCTGATGAAGCAACTGGGTTACACGCCCGACCCGCAGGCGCGCGGGCTGGCGTTCCGGCGTTCGTTCCTGATCGGACTCGTCTACGACAACCCCACCGCGCAGTACATCGTGAACATGCAGTACGGCGCGCTGGATGCGCTGCGCGGTTCGGGCTACGAGCTGGTGGTGCACCCGTGCGATTCCTCGAAGGAGGATTACATCGACGGGGTGCGCCGGTTCGTGCAGCAGCAGAAGCTGCACGGCGTGATCCTGATCCCGCGCGTGTCGGAAGACGAACAGCTCGCCGCGGCGCTGCGCGAAACCGGCGTGCGCTACGTGCGCATCGCGTCCATTCCGCTGGATGCGGCGGCGCACATGGTCGTCACGCAGGATCGCCAGGCCAGCAACGAGGCGGCGAACTACCTGGAGTCACTGGGCCACCGCACGATCGGCCTGATCACCGGCCCGCGCCGTTACCGCTCCACGATCGAGCGCGGCGGCGGCTTCCTCGCGGGACTGCAGGCACGGGGGATCGAGCTGCCGCCGGAGTACATCTTCGAAGGCGGCTACACGTTCGACTCCGGCGTGACCGGTGCCGAATACCTGCTCGCCAAATCGCCGCGCCCGACGGCGATCTTCGCCTGCAACGACGAGATGGCCGCCGGCGTCTACAAGGCCGCGATGCGGCGGGGGTTGTCGATTCCGGGCGACCTGTCGGTGGTGGGCTTCGACGACAGCCCCCTTGCCGCGCAACTATGGCCGGCGCTGACCACGATCCATTCGCCGACGCGCGACGTCGGCCGGCAGGCCGCGCAGATGCTGCTGGCAGAAGAGGCCGCCGACTCGCAAACGGTCGCCGAACCGCGCACCGTGCGACCGCAACTGGTGGTCCGCGACTCCACGCAGCGGCCGAAGGCGGGTTGAGGCGAGCGCTGCCTTTCCTGCGGGAAGGGCTGGCGCGACGCTCAGCGCCGCCAGGCACACGGGTGTTGCATGCGGGATCGCGTGCGCGTCCAAGCCCAGTGGTTCGCCGGAATGACGACGGCATCGGCGTTTCACACTCGTCGTCCGCACCGAGGATCTGGCCCGGCTCTTCGCCGCGAAGACGAGCACGACGGCACCTGACCGACGCGCCGTCGTCGCCGCGCCCGCGCCCTGCCCACCCGCAGCCATCGAGGGACATCCAGCGGCCCAGCCTCATCGGCCCAGCCCACTTCCGTCGCCCTGGCCGTCTTTTGACACCGGTTACCAAAACCCCGTTATCATCCCCACGTCGTCCGCCGCGCGATCGCCGCGACGGTCCCGAACCCCGGAGAGGCCCGATGTTCCGCAAGACCTATCACGCGACCCACCCGGACATGATGGCCGGGGCCAGCAACGACCAGTTGCGCGAGCGCTACCTCATCGACGGCCTCTTCGTCCCGGGCCAGGTCGTCCTGAACTACTCGCACAACGAGCGCTTCGTGATCGGCGGCGCGGCGCCGACCGACGCACCGGTTTCACTGCCGCAGCAGGTCGAACCCGCCTCCGCGGCGGGCAAGCCGTTCCTGGAGCGTCGCGAACTCGGCATCGTCAACGTGGGCGGCGGAACGGGCACGGTCACCGTCGACGGTGCGTCCTACACGCTGGCGCCCAAGGACGGCCTCTACGTGCCGATGGGCAGCGCAGACGTGTCGTTCGCGTCCAACGACATGGCCCAGCCGGCGAAGTTCTACCTCGCCTCCACGCCCGCGCATGCGCGCTTCGAAGCGAAGCACATCTCCATCGCGCAGGCGGTTCCGCTGGAGCGCGGCGCGCTGGAAACCTCGAACGAACGCACGATCTACCAGTACATCGTCCCGGCGACGGTGAAGTCCTGCCAACTGCTGCTCGGCCTGACGATCCTCAAGCCCGGCAGCGTGTGGAACACGATGCCGCCGCACCTGCACGACCGTCGCTCGGAGGTCTACTTCTACTTCGATCTGGGCGACCAGCGCGTCATGCATTTCATGGGCGAACCGTCGGACATGCGCCACCTGGTGATCGCCAACGACGAAGCCGTGGTGTCGCCGCCGTGGTCCATCCACATGGGCTCGGGGACGAAGAACTACTGCTTCATCTGGGCGATGGGCGGCGAGAACCTCGATTACACCGACATGAACCAGCTGGACATCTGCCAGCTCAAGTAACGACGTTGCCAACGCACACCGCACAGGGGAAGGAGTTCATGTCCAATCCGTTCAGTCTTCAGGGCAAGGTCGCGCTGGTCACCGGCGCCAACACGGGCCTCGGCCAGGGCATCGCCGTGGCGCTGGCCGAAGCCGGTGCGGACATCGCCGCCGCCGGCATCCAGCCGCCGACCGAGACCGGGGAGAAAGTCCGCGCACTCGGCCGCCGCTTCGTTGCGATCGAAGCGAACCTGTCGAGCGTGGAGCCGATCGGGCGCGTCGTGCGCGAAACGCTCGATGGCCTGGGAGGCCTGCACATCCTGGTCAACAACGCCGGCCTGATCCGCCGCGCCGATGCGGTGGATTTCACCGAAAAGGACTGGGACGACGTGATGAACGTGAACATCAAGGGCGCGTTCTTCATGGCGCAGGCCGCCGGACGGCACATGATCGCCCATGGCGGCGGCAAGATCGTCAACATCGCCTCGATGCTGTCGTTCCAGGGCGGCATCCGCGTGCCGTCGTACACCGCGAGCAAGAGCGGCATCGCCGGGATCACGCGCCTGCTGGCCAACGAGTGGGCGAACAAGGGCATCAACGTCAACGCCATCGCACCGGGCTACATGGCCACCGACAACACCGCGCAGCTGCGTGCGGACGAAGCGCGCAGCGCGCAGATCCTCGATCGCATTCCCGCGGGCCGCTGGGGCGTTCCGGCCGACCTCGGCGGCGCGGCGGTGTTCCTCGCCTCGCGTGCGTCGGATTACGTCAACGGCGCGATCCTCCCCGTGGACGGTGGCTGGTTGGCGCGGTGAGCTCCCGTCGCGGATGGCCGATGACACCGGAACGTCGATCACTGGAGCGCTGATGTGAGCCCACGGATCCGCCTCTTCGCCGCCATGCTGGTCGCCGGCACGCCTCTCGCGCTGCTGGCCGCCGAACCGCGCCGCGATTCCTACGTCGAGAACGCACGCGACATCGCCCTTCAGCAACCGGGTCCGCACGAGGGCGAAGGCACCACGACGGCGTATCCGTTCTTCGAACAGGCCGACGGATTCGACCTCGTCTTCCGCCAGCGCGCACTCCATCGCGGCGCGACGATCGGCGAGCATCGCAACGACAAGGACGAGATCTACTACGTGCTGTCCGGGCGCGGCGAGCTCCTGCTCGACGGCGTCCGCCGCGAAGTCGGCCCCGGCGACGCGATCCTCACCCGCGACGGCAGCACGCATGCGCTCGCGCAGCGCGGCGACGAGGAACTGGTCATCATCGTCGTATACCGCAAGCGCACGCCGCGCTGAAGCCGCGTTCCGCACAGGGTGAAGACGCCGTGAGGCCGTGCGGATGAATGAAGAAGGTCTTCATTCGCCCGGTCTTAACCGCGCGCGGACGAGCATGGGGCACCGTCCATGTGAAGGGAGCACGCCGATGGCATCGAGCAAGCGCGAACTCATCGCCCCCAACGGCGACAAGCGTTACGTGCGCCGCGACGAGAAGGGCCGCTTCAAGGAATCCGACGACGTCGGCCGCTCGCTCTCGCAGGACCGCAAGCGCGAATCCGAACACGAGGCCAAGCCTGGCCAGGGCGATCGCGGCGATCGCAAGCACTGAGGCCGCGATGAACTCACGCCAGATCATGATCGCCATGGCGATCATCCTCGCCGTGGCGCTGATCGCGTACATGTATCTGCACAGCCGCGAAGCCGCGCCATTGCAGGACCCCTCGCCCGACGCGACCAGCGCGCTCACCGTGCACGAGGCTGCGTTGCGCACCTGAGCGCTCTCGCGATCGGCGGCGCAGCGCCACGAAGCGGTCAGGCAGGCAGCTTCGCGCCGTCGTTGTCTCCGCCATTGCCGCCACGCCGCAGCAACACGTCGCGGGCTTCCGCCGACACCGAGCGCAGGTGGATGTCCTGTTGCGGGAACGGCAACTCGATGCCCGCCTGGTTCAGCGCATCATAGATGCGCGTCACCAGGTCGCTGCGGATGGTCGCCGAGTTGTCGTAGTCGTACGTCCACGCGCGAACGCCGAAGTTCAACGCACTCGCACCGAATCCCAGGAACAGCACCACCGGCTCCGGATTGGTCACGATCCCCGGCGTCTGCAGCGCCGTATGCTGCAACAGCGCCGTCACGCGCGCGGCATCGGTGCCGTAGGCCACGCCGATGTCGATGTCGAGCCGGCGATTGCGATCCAGCAGCGTCCAGTTGGTCAGCTTCTCCGACAACAGCGTGCCGTTGGGCACCACGACGTCGGCGCCGTCGAAGGTCTTGATGGTCGTCGCACGCATGCCGATCTCGCGCACGCGGCCCGAGGTCCCGGTGATCTCCACCACATCGCCGGGCTGGATCGGCCGCTCGAACATGAGGATGAGACCGGAGACGAAGTTGTTCACCACGTTCTGCAGGCCGAACCCGATGCCCACGCCGAGTGCGCCGAAGATGAACGCCAGTTGCGTCATCTTGAAGCCCGCCGCCGTCAGCGCGACCAGGCCGCCGAGCATCAGCACCGCGTAATACGTGAGCGAAGCGACCGAGTTGCCCACGCCGCGCGGCAGCGACATGCGCGTGAGCACTTCCTCCTGAAGCAGGTAGCGCGTGGCCTTCGCCGCCCAGAGCGCGACGTAGATCGACACGAAGAACACCAGCACGTGGCCCAGGCTGATGGCGATCTCGCCGATCTGAAGCGAATGCGTGAGGATCGATTCGACGAACGCGTACACCGGCCTGAACACGCGGAAGCGGTTCATCGTGAACACGATCCAGCCGAGCATCGCGGCCAGCGTGAGCAGGCGCACGATCAGCGTCAGCAGCGGCGTCGCGTGTTCGCGCATCACGCGCAGGCGTGCGTCGCCGCCGCGTGCGAACAGCAACTGCAGCAGCGCGACGGCCACCGTCATGCCGGCGTACAGCACCAGGCCGAAGTAACCGCTGTCGATCACGCCGCTGTTGAGCATCTCCGCCAGCGACACATTGCCGATGACGTTCGCGGCGATAGACACCGCCAGCAGCGCCACGCTCGCCCAGGCCGCGATGTGCACGGCGCGGCCGATGCGTCCTTCCAGTCCCGAGTGCTGCTGCCGCCGCGCGCGCCACAGCAGCCACAGCGTGAGCGCCAGGGCCAGCGTCGCCAGCACGAGGTGGTACCAGCGATACACCAGCGCGTTGGCGAGGAAGAAGAACGCGACGCGCTCGAGCAGATACAACGCGGTCGCGACGTACGGCCAGATGCCCAGCAGGCGGCCGCTCTGCGGCGGCAGCAGGCGCAGCACGGGCACGAGCGCGACCAGCATCGCGAACTGGTGCGCCAGCAGCGGCGCGTCCGGCTCGAACGCCAGCACGCCCATCATCGACAGCAGCAGCCACGACGAGATCGGCCGTTGCAACACGCGCGTCGTCGCATCGACCGGTTCCGGCTCGGCGCCCGCCTTCTCCGCCTCGCGACGCGCACGGCGCGCGCGCCACGACAGCAGCAACAGCACCGGCAGCAGCAGGATCTGCAGGATGTGCAGCGCCCGCTGGTTGCCGAAGTCGGACGCGCCGTATTCGGCGAGGAAGCGCGCCTCGATGCCGATGCCGTTCTTGATCGACGTCATCGCGTCGTCGGAGTTCGCATCGGCCTGGCGTGCGCGCCACAGCGGCGGCGAATCCAGGCGGATCAGGCGACGGTCGATGTACTCGATCGCCTCCGACACCGAGCGCAGGCCGACCTGGATGCGCGCATCGACGAGATTGGCGCGACGGCCCAGCGCGATCTGACGCGCGAGCGGCTTGGAAAGCGCCTGCTCGGCGGCCTTCATCTGCGCGACCATCGCGTCCACGCGGCTGGACAGTGCCGCCGGCAAATTGCCGCCGCGCGCGACGGCCTGCGTGGCTTCCCAGTCGGCGCGTCGCTGTGCCAGTTGCGAGGCGCTCTGCGCGTACGGCGCGGTCGCCGCGCGCATGTCGGCCTGCCAGCGCGCGAAGCGACGCGCGTCGAATTTCCAGTGCCGCTCGAAACTCTCCAGCCGCATGACCGGCAGCTCGCGCAGATCGCCGGCGCGGAACATCTTCGCCTTCTCGTCGACCGACCGGGCGATGGCATCGAGCGCCGGCGCGAGCTGCTCGCTCGGGTCTTCTTCGGTGGCGCGCAGGACGATGCCTTCGGCGAACCGTTCGTCCGCGTCGGCCCGCAGCGGGATCTCGGCCACCGGAATCGCCACGGGCGCCTTGGCGCCCTCGGCGGCTGCCGGTGTCTCGATCACCGTCTTGGTCTGCGCGAACGCGGGCGCGGCCGCCGTCGACAGCCACAGCAACGCGCACAGCCAGCCCGCGATTCGACGCATCCCGTCCTCCGTGATTCAGCGGGAGTCTAGGGGAATTCGACCGACCGCGCGCCTCGCAGCGGGGGTTACCGGCGCTGGGTGGCGATCCAGTCGTCCACCGACGCCTCCAGCACCGCCAGCGGCACGGCACCGTTGCCGAGCACCAGGTCGTGGAAGGCGCGGATGTCGAAGCGGTCGGCGAGCGCCGCGCGCGCGCGTTCGCGCAACTCGACGATCTTCAGATGGCCGATCTTGTACGAGCAGGCCTGCCCGGGCTGCACGAGGTAGCGGAACACCTCGCTGCGCACCTCCGATTCGGGCATGCCGGTGTGCGCACGCATGTAGTCGATCGCCTGCTGCGGCGTCCAGCGCTTGCGATGCAGGCCGGTGTCGACGACCAGCCGCACGGAGCGGAACAGCTCCGCGCGCAGCCGCCCCAGGTCGCCCCACGGATCGTCGCGATACAGGCCCATTTCCGAGGCCAGCTGCTCGGCATAGAGCGCCCAGCCTTCGGTGAACGCGCTGGGGTTGAGGCTGCGACGCAGCGTCGGCAGATCGCCCAGCGTCTGGGCGATGGAAATCTGGAAGTGATGGCCGGGCGAGCCCTCGTGGTAGGTCAGCGTGGGCAGGCTCCAGCGCGTGTTCGCCTTCAGGTTGCCGAAGTTGACGAAGAAGATGCCCGGACGCGAGCCGTCCATCGCCGGCTGGATGTAGTACGCGCCGGGCGCGTTCGCCTCGGCTTCCTTCGGCACCGCGCGCACGTCCAGCGGCTGCGGCGGCGTGCGGCCGAAATACGTCGGCACGTGCGGCGCGAGCGCGGCGAGGTTGCGACGGATGTCGGCGATGAGTTCGGCGTGTCCGGCCTCGGTATCGGCGTACTGGAAACGCGGGTCCTCCACCAGGGCGGACATGCGCTCGCCGACGCTGCCTTCGCTGCGACCCTGCGCACGCAGGCGTGCGTCCATCTCGCGCTCGATGCGCGCGACTTCCGAAATGCCCAGCGCGTGGATGCGATCCGCATCCAGGTCGGTGCTGGTATTCCAGCGCAACGACGCGTCGTAGAACGCCTGCCCGTCCGGCAATGCCCACACGCCGCGATCGCCGGGCTTCTTCGCGATTTCCTCGTCCAGCCGCGCCAGCAGCCGCGCGTAGGCCGGATTGGCGTCCACGCGCACGGCGTCCACGGCCTGCGCGATCAGCGCCTGGCGACGCTGCGCGGGCAGCTCGAGTGCCTCGAGCTTGCGTTCGAGCGAGGCCACCAGCGGGCTCTTCGCCGGCGCGGGCGCGATCAGCGTGCGGATCTGCGACGCCGCGCCTTCCATCGCGGTCTGCGGCGGCAGCACGCCCTGCTTGGCCTGCAGATCGAAGTTCTCGCGCACCTGGTCGATCTTCTTCGCCACCGCATGCAGGCGCGATACGTACGACACGGCGCCGGCTTCATCGCGGACCGGATGCTGGTTCTCCAGGAAACCCGGCAGCGAGACCGGGATGCTGAAGAGCTGGTCCACGGCGTAGGTCGACGCGCCCGCCGGCATCCACGCCGGCGCCCAGTCGGGCTTCAGCAGATCGATCTGCGTCTGGTAGAACCACACCACCAGGCCGTAATTCCATCGATCCTGCCCGGTGAGGCGGGCCGGATCGAAGCGCATCACCTCGTCGAGATTGCGCTGCATGCGGGCGCGCAGTTCGGCGCGTCGCGGCAGGCCGACGTCGGTGAGCTGGCCGGACAGGTCGATGCCATCGCCGGACACGCCCAGCAGCGTGCGAAGTTCCGGGTTCTGGCGCACTTCCTCCATCGTCTGCCGGTCGATCAGGGCGCCCACGGTGTCGGACGTGTCGAATGCGACGGCGGGCGCGGACGCGGCGAGCGTCGCGGACAGCACCATCGCAAGGGAAAGTCGGGTCATGCGCACTCCGGTTGGCCCGAGCGGCACGCCCGGCGAGGGCGACATCGTCGTTGGGAATCGCTCCGCCGTCGAGTGCCTGGCGTCATCGGGCGCGCGAAGTGGGAAGTGCGCACGCAACAATGCGACGCGTGACGCCTGCCGGCTACCTCGTGCCGGCGGCGGGCGGGACGTCAGGCGTCGCAGTAGCGGTCGGCGACCGCGAGCGCCTCGTCGACGATCGCGAGCCCTTCGCGCAACATCGCCTCTTCGATGTTCAACGGCGGCGCGACGTGGAGGCGATTGCCCATCACCAGCGGCCACACGCCCAGGCGCCGGCACTCGGCGGCGAACTGCAGCATCGGCGCATTGGCATCGCCGCTCGCGTTGAACGGCACCATCGCTTCGCGCGTGTCGCGGTTGCGCACCAGCTCGACGGCCCAGAACGCGCCCAGTCCGCGCACCTCGCCGATGGCCGGATGCCGCGCCTGCATCGCGCGCAGTTCGGGCCCGATGACCGCGTCGCCCAGCGCGCGCGCACGCTCGATCAGGCTCTCCTCGCGATAGATGCCGATGCACGCCACCGCCGCCGCGCACGCCAACGGGTGCCCCGCGTAGGTCAGGCCGCCGGGATAGGCGCGCTTGCCGAAACTCGCGGCGATCCGGTCGGAGAGGATCACGCCGCCGAGCGGCACGTAGCCGGAGTTGACGCCCTTGGCGAAGGTGATGAGGTCCGGCACGACGCGCCAGCGGTCGATCGCGAACCACTCGCCGCAGCGGCCGAATCCGGCCATCACTTCGTCGGCGATCATCACGATGCCGTTCGCGTCGCACAGCGCGCGAACGCCTTGCAGATAGCCGTCGGGCGGCACGAGGATGCCGTTTCCGCCGACCACGCTCTCCATCAGGATCGCCGCGATCGTGTGCGGCCCCTCCACCGCGATCGTGTCGGCCAGGTGCGCCAGCGCGCGATCGCATTCCTCGCGATCGTCGCGCGCATGGAACGCGGAGCGATACGGATACGGGCCCCAGAACCGCGCGATGCCCGGCATGCCCGGCTCGGCGGGCCATCGCCGCGGATCGCCCGACGCGGTGATCGCCCCTGCGGTGGCGCCGTGGTAGCTGCGATACATCGTCAGCACCTTGTGGCGGCCGGTGTGCAGGCGCGCCATGCGCATCGCGTTCTCGATCGCCTCGGCGCCGCCGTTGGTGAAGAACACGCGGTTGAGGTCGCCCGGCGCGACCTCGGCGATCAGCCGCGCCGCTTCGCTCGTCGCGGCATTGGCGTGATACGGCGCGATGGTGCACAGCGTCGCCGCCTGCGCCTGTATCGCGGCGACGAGCCGGGGATGCTGGTGGCCGACGTTGACGTTGACGAGCTGGCTGGACAGGTCGATGTAACGGCGCCCGTCCTCGTCCCAGAAATGCGAGCCCGCCGCGCCGGCGACGACGGTGGGATTCAAGGTGTCGATCGCCGACCACGAATGCAGCACGTGCGCGCGATCGTCGCGACGCGCGGTCGACGGCGCGGCCTCGGCCGCGCCCTGCAGGGAAGCCTCACGCATCTGGCCCGCCTTCGCTGGTGACGTCAGGGAATGAAGGTCTGTTCCGGATCGTCGAACGATTTGAATTCCAGCGCATTGCCCGACGGATCGAAGAAGAACATCGTCACATGCTGGCCGGGCTTGCCCTTCAGGCGCAAGTGCGGCTCCTCGGCGAACTCGACGCCGGCGGCCTTCACGCGCTGCGCGAGCGCTTCCCACGACTGGCGGTCCAGGTTCATGCCGAAGTGCGGCACCGGCACCGCCTCGCCATCGAACCGGCCGGTCTGCAGCGGTGCGCCATCGGGCGCGATGTGCGCGACCAGGTGGTGGCCGAAGAAATCGAAGTCCTGGTACGACACGTCGGTTCGCCCTTTCGGACAGCCGATCACGTCGCCGTAGAAGCGGCGCGCCTCGTCGAGATCGCGCACGGGGAACGCGAGGTGGAACTGCGTGATCTTCCTCGCCGATGGCCCGGTCTGTTCGACGGCCTGCGTCGACGGCGATGCGGTGGCGGCGGCGCTCACGACACGACGCTCCGCTGCGGCGCGCAGGCATCGAAGATGTTCTGCCAGAAGCGGTTCCACGCCGTGATGCTGCGTTCGTAGCCTTGCGCGAGATCCGGCAACGCGCCCGGCTCGTTCTGGATGTAGCGGTCGATCGCCGCGCGCGTCAGTTCGCCGTGGACGATGTCCTCCTCGCCGGTGTGGATCGTCCAGAACTCCCAGTCGATGCGATCGGCGTTCTCGACCATGTACGGATGCAGGCGCAGGTGGTCGAACATCACCGACAGGTAGGTCTGGCACAGGCATTCGCCGCCCATGCCGCGCAGGCCGACGCCGAAGGCGGCATCGCGTTCCCACAGTTCCTTCGTGAGGGCGCCGAGGATGCGGCGATTCTCGGGAAGGCCGACTTCGAGACGTTCGCGCGGGACGCCGATGCTGGCGAGGAAGCGATCGTAGATGGCCGGGTGCGCGCGCGATGCGTCGCCTTCGCCCAGTTCCTCCGAGAGGATCTGGCTCAGCAGGCTGCGCAGCCCGCCGAAGGGAAGCTTCGCCAGCAGCAGCGCCAGGTCGCTGATGTATTCGATGGTGAAGAACCGGTATTGCGTGCAGAACTCGCGCAACGCCTCGACCGGCATGTTCTCCAGCGCCTTCATCTTCTGCGCCGCGAGGGCTTCGGTCGCTTCCTTGGCGGCGTCGGCGAAGGTCCAGAAGCCGTCCCGGTCCCATTCGCTGGCGCGCATCGCGACGGGAAAGGCAGGCGTGGTGAGTGGGCTCAGACTGTTTTCCAGGGACATGCATCCGGTCCGGTAGAGGCGCGCTGCAAGCGACGCGTGCATCGCGCGTGGAAGGGACGATCGTCGAATTGCGGCTGGAGCATACTCTGGAGGAATCATGGCAAGGTTCACCCGGCTTTGACCACGAGCTCTCGTTTTCGCGGAAATTGCAGACACTTGTGCGATTGCGCTCACGTTTGCGAAGGCGCGCTTCACGCGAGCGCGCGTTCATCTTGATCTGCGAACAGGCAGCATTCATCTACCTTTACGAAGCGCATGCAAGGCTCGCCTACGGGTGGCGTGCCGATGCATGCTGGTCGCAGTTCTTCATCGCAGGAGGCACCGTTCGGATGCAAGGCACGCGCGCCAACGACGACTTGCCCGAAGGTTTCGCGCGCGTGGACGGACCGCATGAGGACGTCGGCGACGCCGCGCGATGCGTGCGGCTGCTCTGGACCGGCGGCTGGGATTCCACGTTTCGCCTGCTGCAACTGCTGTTGCGCGATCGCATCCGCGTCGTTCCGTATTACCTCGAGGACCGCACGCGCCCGTCGACGGACACCGAGATCGACACCATGGCGCGCATCGCCCGGCGGCTGAACGAGGAGTTTCCGCATACGCGCGAACTGCTCCAGCCCGTGCGTCGCGCGGCAGTGGCCGATATCGTGGTGGACGAGGACATCCTCCTTGCGTTGAGGAAGATCCGGCGCCGCTCGTTCATCGGCAGCCAGTACGCGTGGCTGCCGGCGTTCTGTCGCGACCACGCGCTCGATGGCATGGAGCTGGGCGTGCACGTGGACGACAAGGTGCAGGCGCTGCTGCGCGGATTCGTGGTCGAAGTGGCGCACCCCGCGGGCTTCCGCAGCGTGCGCGTGGATCCGGCGCGCGCGGGAACGCCCGAGCACACGCTGTTCGGCGCGTTCGGGTTCCCGCTGTTCCGCGTGGACAAGCGCGAGATCGAGCGCGATTCGCGCGCGGCAGGCTGGGATCACATCATGGAGATGACCTGGTTCTGCCATCGTCCCGTTCGCGGCAGGCCGTGCGGACTGTGCGCGCCGTGCGTGTACACGATCGAGGAAGGCCTCGCGCGACGCGTGCCGTGGCCGCGTCGCGTGCTGTCGTTCTTCTATCGGCGATTCGTGCTGCCGTGGAAGGGGCCGCTGCGGCAATTGCGTTTGATGATGCGCGGCACTCGCGAGCGGCCTCCGCCGGAGCCCGACCTCGGCGCATGAAACAGAACGGCGCGACGGAATCGATCCGCCGCGCCGTCATGCTTTTGCAGTCAGGGTTCCGCGTCGAGGCGTCTGCGGCCCGGATGCGCCTTGCATGCCCGGGCGACAGCGGCGGGACGGACCGCCTGCCTTACCAGATGCGCACGCGCTTTTCCGGCGGCAGGTAGAGCGCATCGCCGGGCTTCACGTCGAAGGCCTGGTACCACGGGTCGAAATTGCGCACCGGACCGTTCGCGCGGTACATGCCCGGCGAATGCGGGTTGGTCTTGATCAGGTTGAGCAGCGATTCGTCGCGGTACTTGCCCTTCCAGATCTGGCCGAACGCAAGGAAGAAACGCTGGTCGCCGGTCAGGCCATCGATCTTCGGCGCGGGCTTGCCGTCCAGGCTCAGCGTGTAGGCCGTGTACGCCATCGAGAGCCCGCCGAGGTCGCCGATGTTCTCGCCCATCGTCAGCGCGCCGTTCACGCACTGGCCTTCCAGCGGGCAATAGCTGGCGTACTGCGCGCCGAGCGCCCTGGTGCGTTCGTCGAACCGCGCGCGGTCCGCGTCGGTCCACCAGTTGCGCTGCACGCCGTCCGCGTCGGACTTGCTGCCCTGGTCGTCGAAACCATGGCCCATCTCGTGGCCGATCACCGCGCCGATGCCGCCGTAGTTCACGGCCGCGTCGGCGTTCACGTCGAAGAACGGCGGCTGCAGGATCGCGGCCGGGAACACGATCTCGTTGAAGGTCGAGTTGTAGTAGGCGTTGACCGTCTGCGGCGTCATGCGCCACTCGTCGCGATCGGTCTTCTGCCCGACGCGGCGGTTCTCGTCGTTGCGTTCGAAGCGGCGCATCTGGATCGCGTTGGCGACCAGGTCGTCCGGCACGATCGCCACGCTGGAATAGTCGGTCCACTTCTCCGGATAGCCGATCTTCGGACGGAAGGTCGACAGCTTGCGATACGCCTCGGCCTTGGTCGCATCGCCCATCCAGTCCAGCTGCCGGATGTTCTGGCGCAGCGCGGCGCGCAGGTTCTCCACCAGCGCATCCATCTTCGCCTTGGATTCGGGCTTGAAATACCGGGCGACGTACAGCTCGCCGACGGCATCGCCGAGGCCGCCGTCCTTCGCGCCGACGATGGCGACCGCACGCTTCCAGTCGTCCTTCTGCGCCTTCTGGCCGGCGAGCACCTTGCCGTTGAACTCGAACGCGGCATCGTCGATCTCGCGACTCAGCAGTTCGGCGTTGCCGTCGACGGCGTGGAAGGCGAGGTAGTCGCGCCACACCGGCAACGGCGTGCCGGCGATGACGTCGAGCACCGGTTGGACCGCGTCCGGCGTGACGACGTTGACGCGGTCCGGCTGCGGCATCTGCTGCGCCTTCAGGTGCGCGGCGAAGTCGTACGACGGGAAGCGCTGCCGCAGCTCGGCGAAGGTGGCGACGTTGTAGGTCTTGTCGCGATCGCGACGCTTGGCGCGCTCCCACTGCGGCCTGGCGAGCGCGCTTTCGAGTTCGAGCACCTTCTGCGCGCGCGCCGGCGCGTCCTTCGCGCCGGTGAAGGCGAGCATGCGCGCGATGTGCGCCACATAGGCCTCGCGGATCCTGACGAAACGCGCGTCCGGGTTGGTGTAGTAATCCTTGTCGGGCAATCCGAGGCCGCCGACGTTGAGGCTCACCAGGTACTGGTCGGGATTCTTGCGGTCCAGGTCCACGCCCAGGCGCACCGGCGAGGCGCTGGCGTCGAGGTCCGCGTTGGCGAAGGCGTTGATGAGGTCGCCCTTCGACCTGATCGCATCGATGCGCTTGAGCACCGGCTGCAGCGGGCCGATGCCCTTCGCGTCGCGCGCGTCGCGATCCATGTAGCTGGCGTAGAAGTCGCGCACCTTCTGGTCGTTGCTGCCCGGCGCGAGGTCGCGCCGGGTGCGCAGTTCCTCGATCAGGGCGTGCACCTGTTCCTCGGAGCGGTCGCGCAGCGCAATGAAGGAGCCGAACGAGGTCTCGTAATCCTTGAGCTGGTAGTGCTTCAGCCACGTGCCGCTGACGTAGGCGTTGAAGTCGTCGCCGGGCTTGATCGAGAGATCGCGGGCGCTCAGATCGACGCCGAACGTGCCCAGTTCGGGCTTGCCGGCCGCGGTGCCGGCCGCGAGGGAGGCGGTGGAGGCCAGGCCGAGCGCGAGGGCGAGGCTCAGGGACGAGAACTTCATCGGGACATCCGGGTAAGAAGGAACGCCCGAGGCTAACGGCGCGGCGCGGACCTGTCGCGTGACGTTGGTGGGGTTTGCGCGGGCTCACGCGCATCCGGCCGTGGGGCGCCAGCTGAGGCAAAGCGGGGTGTTGCCCGCACCGCATCCGCACTCTCCGTCATCCCGGCGAAGGCCGGGATCCAGGCTGGCAGTCAATCCGAAGGCGGACGTGGCGCAAGAACCAGCGTGATCGGTCTGGGTCCCGGCTTTCGCCGGGATGACGGCCTAAAGGTTTGAACATCGGGGACGCATCGCACGTCCCGACCCTCACCCCCAACCCCGTCTCCCGGAGGGAGAGGGGCTGAAGAACCTCACTTCGCCGCAGTCGAACCTCCGCCCGAGCCGCCGAGCTCGTACAGGTAATCCACGTACGACATCACCGCGCCGTCGAAGCCCTGCACCTTCGGGTGGGTGGATTCGATCAGGAAGAACTCGTCCGGCGCGTGCGCGCCGCCGCCGTGGCCCAGGCCGAAGTGGCCGGCCGGCAACGACAGCGGCGGCTGGGTGAACACGAAGCCGGGATACGAGCCGGCCAGGCGCGGCCACAGCAACGGCTCGATGCCGTTGCGCTGGAGCACCGCGATCTGCGCCTGGATCAGCTTCGCGTTCGCATCGGTGGCGGTCGGGTCGTAACCGCCGCTCACGTTCACGGCGATGTCGCCGTAACCGCGCTGCTTCAGATGCGCCTTCAGCGCCTGTACCGCGCCGTCGCGCGTCATCGGCGGCACCAGGCGCATGTCGATCTTCGCGACCGCGCGATGCGGCAGGATGGTCTTGCCGCCCGGGCCGGTGTAACCGCCGACGAGGCCCTGGATGTTCATCGTCGGCTGCGACACCAGGCGCTCGTTCGCCTGCTCCCAGGACAGGTCGTCGATCCAGTGCGGCACGCCGAGCGATTTGCGCGCCGTCGCTTCGTCGCGTGCGGCGACGGATCTGGCGATCTGCGCACGCTGCTCGGCGGTCAGCGGCGCGGGTTTGGGGAAACCGTCGACGGCGATCGTGTTGCCGTCCTCCGACACCAGCGTGTCGAGCGCCTTCACCAGCCGCCACGCGGGGCTGTCGACCATCGCCTTGAGCGAGGAATGCACGTCCTTCGAGGGCCCGCGTCCCCATGCCTTGCCGTCGGCGACCAGTTCGAGCTCGACCACGCCCTTCGCGCCGAGGTTCACCGTCACCGCGCCGTCAGGATCCTGCAGGCCCATCGGCATGAAGACGCCAATGCTCTTCTTCAGCGCGGCCTGCACGTCGGGACGCAGCACCAGCTTTTCGATGTTGGGCGAGCCGATCTCCTCCTCGCCTTCGGCGACGAGCACGAGGTTCACCGGCATCTTCTGCTTCGCGTCGCGGATCGCGTGCAGCGCGGTGAGGAAGGCCATTTCCGGGCCTTTCTGGTTGGTCGCACCACGCCCCATGATCACCTTGCCCAGCCCCGGCCTGTCGACCAGGCGCGCTTCGAGCGGCGGCGACGACCACTCGGCCGGATCGAACTGCTTCACGTCGTACATGTAGTACACGCCGACGGTGGTCGGCGCGCCGGCATCGAGCGTGGCGAACACGCCCGGCTTGCCGCCGGTGTCGACGATTTCGACCTTCTGGAAGCCGGCCTCGCGCGCGAGCTTGGCCATGTATTCGGCGCCCTGCGCCGCATTGCGATCTTCGGCGGCAATGGACGGAAGCGCGATCCAGTCCTGCAACGCCTTCACCGCCGTGTCGTGCCGCTTCGCCACCTGTGCCTGGATCGCGGCGCGATCGGGCGTTTGTGCGAAGACCATCCCCGATGCCATCGCCGACAACACGACGGCACTCCAACCGATCGCGCGAACCCGCGCGCGACGCCCGAACACCGATGTCGCCATACACCGTCTCCCCTGCCGTGGTCGTGCCGGGAGTCTAGCCGGGGCGTGGTGGACGCGCTCGAACCGGGCCGCGGTTTCACGCGGCGTGCATCGCGATGTCGGGGCGAAGGGTGCTCGAGCTTGTCGCCGGGGCAAGCGAAGCAGTTCCGGGGAGCGGCCTACCTCGCTACGCAGGACCCGGGCGCGACCTGTGGCCTTGCCCGGGCTGCGCGGGTGAAGCGGTCACGCCCGGCGCGGCAGCTTCCAGTCGGGCCGCACGAAGTGGCAGGTGTAGCCGGTCGGGTAATGCTGCAGGTAGTCCTGGTGCTCGGGCTCGGCTTCCCAGAAGGGGCCAGCAGCGGAGACCTCGGTCACCACCTTGCCCGGCCACAACCCGGACGCGTCGACGTCGGCGATGGTGTCTTCGGCCACGCGCTTCTGTTCCTCGTTCGTATAGAAGATGGCCGAACGGTAGCTGGTGCCGATGTCGTTGCCCTGGCGGTTCCTCGTGGTCGGATCGTGGATCTGGAAGAAAAACTCCAGGATCTCGCGATAGCTCAGCCGGTCCGGATCGAACACGATTTCGATGGCCTCGGCGTGCGTGCCGTGGTTGCGATAGGTGGCATTGGGAACGTCGCCGCCGCTGTAGCCCACGCGCGTGGATACGACGCCGGGCATCGCGCGGATCAACTCCTGCATGCCCCAGAAGCAGCCACCGGCGAGCAGTGCGGTTTCGGTGCGGGTGTTCATGCGGGGCCTCTCGATCAGGGAAGGCGGACGGGCGTCCGGTCCCTCCACGATGGGGGCGCCGCGTCGGGCCCGCAAGCAAGCCGGCCGGCCCGCGGCGACTCACCGGCGGGACTGATCGTCCTGTTCCGGCGGTGCCGGCGAGGTGCTCTGCGCCGGCGCGCCTTCCGGCGGCGGATTGGACGCGCCCGGCGCGGTCGAGTCGTTGCTGTTCGCTTCCGGCGCCGGCGCGGTCGACTGTTCGGCCTGCACCGGTTCGGAGGCATCGCCCGAGGTCGGCGGTGTCGTCGAATTGCCATCGGTCTCGCGGCGATCGCAACCCGGCATCGCCATCGCGACGCCCAGCAGGAACAGCAGCACGTGGATGCGGCTCATCTTGCGATTCATGGGGGTGCTCTCCGTTCTTCGTCTGTCTTCGTGTTCGATGGAAGCGCAACGACACGAACGGCGTCGTGAAGCACGCGTGCGTCGCGCATGCGGTCGATTCGCGCGGGTGAAATCGACGTGAGCATCGCGTTGCGTGGACGGCGTCGCGACACGCGCGCTTCTAAGGTCGCGCGATGACACCGCACGCAATGGAGCACACGATGAACAGGACGCGACCGAACGCAACCCGGCCACTGGCGTGCCTCGCACTGCTCGGCACCCTTGCAGCGCCGTCATTCGCGCAGGAACAGAAGACCGAATCGCGGCAGAACGAAGCCAACATCCTGCGCCCGTCCAAAGTCGATGCCACGCCCGAGCGCATCGCAAGCCTCAAGGCCGCCGATGGCCTGCAGGTGACGCCGTTCGCCACGAATCTGAAGAACGCGCGCATCCTGGTCGTATCGCCCGATGGCACCGTGTACGTGAGCCGCCGCGACCAGGGCGACGTGCTGATGTTGCGCGACACCGACGGCGACGGCGCGTCCGACGGCACGCCCACGGTCGTCGCGACGCGTCCGAGCGTGCATGGCCTCGCGATCCACGACGGCAAGCTGTACATGGCCACGGTGAAGGAGATCTTCGTCGCGCCGATCAAAACCGACGGCACGCTCGGCGAGGAGACGATGCTGGTCGGCGACCTGCCCGACGGCGGCCAGCACCCGAACCGCACGATGGCGTTCGGGCCCGACGGCATGCTGTACGTCAGCGTCGGCTCGACCTGCAATGCGTGCAACGAAACCAACCCGGAGAACGCGACGCTGTTGCGCATGTCGCCGGACGGCAAGACCCGCACGATCTTCGCCAGCGGCCTTCGCAACACGATCGGTTTCGGCTGGCATCCGCAGACCGGCGAGCTGTGGGGCGCCGATCACGGCATCGACCTGCTCGGCGACGAACAGCAGCAGGAAGAGCTCAACCGCATCGAACTGGGCAAGCAGTACGGCTGGCCGCACGTGTACGGCAAGGGCGAACTCAACCCGCAGAGCGCGCCGCCGCCGGGCGGCATCACGCGCGAACAGTGGGCGGCGATCAGCATGCCGATGACGCTGGGCTACACCGCGCACGCGGCGCCGATGCAGATGGTGTTCCATCCCGGTGGCGGCGCGGTGCCGGCCGGGTACGCCAACGATGCCTTCATCGCCATGCGCGGCTCCTGGAATCGCGCGAAGCCGTCGGGTTACGAACTGGTGCGCGTGCACTTCCAGAACGGCAAGCCGCAATCGATGGAGCCGGTGCTCACCGGGTTCCTCGTCGATGGCGGGCAGCACCACTTTGGCCGTCCGGTCGGCGTGGCCGTCGCGAAGGACGGCGCGCTGCTCGTCGGCGACGACGTCAATGGCGTGATCTACCGACTCGCCAGTCGCGATGGCAAGGGCACGATGAAGCCGATGTCGCCGCCCGCCGGGCCGATGAAGACGCAGGCGAACCGCGGCGTCGGCGTGCCGATCGCGATGCAGCGCAAGGAGACGAACGGCAAGGGCGCGCTTACGGTGGAATCGCCGACGATTCCCGCGAACGGCCCGATTCCCGCCAAGCACAGCGAGTACAAGGACGGCGTGTCGCCGGCGCTGTCGTGGACCGCGGTGCCGGGCGCGAAGTCGTACGCGATCATCATGGAGGACCCGGACGCCCGACCGATCACGCCGTTCGTGCACTGGGTCGCGTGGAATATCCCCGGCGAGGTGACGTCGCTCCCGGAAGGCCTGCAGGAGCAGATGCGCCTCACCCAACCCGAAGGCATGATGCAGGGCCGGACCAGCCGCGGTTCGGTCGGCTACTACGGGCCACGTCCGCCGGTGGGCGACCCGCCGCACCATTACCACTTCCAGATCCTCGCGCTAGACACGATGCTCGACCTGCCGCCGGGCGCCGATCGGGATCAGTTGCTGGCCGCAGCGAAAGGCCACGTCATCGCGAAGGGCGAACGCGTCGGCACCTACCAGCAGACCGTCGCGCCGCTGAAGTGAGCAGCCGGGGTGAGTAGTGAGTAGTGAGTAGTGAGCGGAAGTATGCTCTTTGCTCACTACTCACTTCTCACTACTCACTCCTCGCCTCCATGGCCACGCATCTGTTCGTCTACGGAAGTCTCGCCCCGGGGCGTGCCAACGCGCACGTCCTCGCGGACGTACCGGGACAGTGGCGGCCGGCCAGCGTCACCGGCACGCTGCATGCACAGGGCTGGGGCGCGGCGCTCGGGTTTCCGGGACTGGTGCTCGATGCGGACGGCGACGAGGTGAACGGTCTGGTGTTCACGTCCGACGAACTGCCGGCGCACTGGCGACGTCTCGACGAATTCGAGGGCGACGGCTACATCCGCGTGATCACCACCGCGCGCCTGGACGACGGCACGTGCGTGCAGGCGCATGTCTACAGCCTCGCGCCCGAGCCCGACCCGCCCTGACGCAGCCGACTTGATCGCAACGGCGTGGCGACGCACCATGCAGCGCATCCGCGACGCGGGAGCCGGCCATGGCCTTGCCCGAAGACGAAAACCGCGTCCATCCCGGCGCCGACGAGAACGACGACGAGCCCGCGCATGCGCAGGGCCTGACGCATCTGATCCGGCGGTCCATCGGCGGCCTGGGCACGTTCGCGCGCCGGCTGTTGCTGGGCGTGCTGCTGCTCGCGGTCGCGCTCGTCGGCATTCGCGCGTACCTGTCCACGCAGGGACCGCCGCTGCGCCCCTGGCAGACCCTCGTGCCCGGGGAGGCGGACGCCGACGCCATCGCCAACATGGGATGGGCCGACTACGTGAAGGCCGAAGCGGCGATGTTCGACGACGTGCATCGCCGGTTGCGCGCGAAACTCGAACCGGCCGACCGCACGCCGCTCAATCGTTACCACGACGAGAGCCTCGCCTCGCCGCTGCGTTTCGAACGCGACTGGAACCGCTCGTTCGTGCTCGAGCCCGAAGGCGAGCCGCGCGGCGTCGCGGTGATGCTGCACGGCCTGACCGATTCTCCGTACAGCATGCGCAGCCTCGCGCAGCTGTACGCCGCGCACGGCTACGTCGCGCTCGTGCCGCGCCTCCCCGGCCACGGCACCGTGCCGGCCGGACTCACGCGCGAGGGACGCAAGGAGTGGAACGCCGTCGTCGACCTGGCGATGCGCGAGGCGCAGCGCCGGGCGGGCCCGGATCGTCCCATCCACCTGGTCGGCTATTCGAACGGCGCCGCACTCGCGCTGCTGCACCAACTGCGCCGGATCGAACGCGACCAGCCCAGCGACGTCGAACGCATCGTGCTGCTCTCGCCGATGATCGAGGTCAACCGCTTCGCGCGTTATGCGGGCCTCGCCGGCGTGCCGGCGTTCTTCACCCGTTACGCAAAATCCGCCTGGCTGGACCTGCTGCCCGAGTACAACCCGTTCAAGTACAACTCCTTTCCCGTGCGCGCCGCGCGCGAGTCGTACCTGGTCACCGCGGATCTGCAACGCGCGCTCGAGGCCGTTTCGCGCCAGCAACGCATGGACCGGCTGCCGCCCGTGCTCGCCTTCCAGTCGGTGGTCGACGACACGGTCTCCGCGCGCGCGGTGATGCAACGCCTTTTCGACGCGCTGCCCGACAACGGCAGCGAACTGGAGCTGTTCGACGTGAATCGCAGCCGCGTGCTGGCGCCGATGCTGCGGCCGGCCGCGACGCAGTGGACGAACGAGATCCTGCAGCGTCCGCGCGATTACACGCTGACGGTGCTCGGTGTCGCCTCGCAGGACGATGCCTCGGTGCTTGCGCGCTCGCGCGCGGCGCACGCGGGCGCGATCGCGGCGCAACCGATCGGGCTCGCGTATCCGGCCGAGGTGTACTCGCTGTCGCACGTCGCGTTGCCGTTCGCCGACGACGATCCCCTGTATGGCCTGCATCCGAAGGGCACGGGCGGACTGCGACTCGGCGCCGTCGCCGTGCGCGGCGAGCGCAACGGGCTGCTGGTGTCGCAGGATGCATTGAGCCGACTGGGCAGCAATCCGTTCCACGCGTACATGCTGTCGCGCATCGCGGGCACGATCGAACCGGACGATCGCTAGGACGCGCTCAGCTGCCTGGCGATCACCGCCACCACTTCCTCGCAGGTGTAGGGCTTGGGCACCATCGCCACGTCGCGGTAGCGCTCCGCGATGCCTTCGGCGCCGTAGGCGGAGGTGAAGAAGAACGGCACGCCGCTCTGCTTCAGGCGTTCGCACAGCGGATACACCTGCTCGCCGTGCAGGTTGATGTCGAGGATCGCGCAGTCGATGTGCTCGCGCTCGGCCAGGCCCAGCGCATCGCCCAGGCGCGCCGCGGTGAAGACCCGGTAGCCGGCCTCGCTGAGCAGGTCGCTCAGGGTCATCGCGACGTACATCTCGTCTTCGGCCAGCAACAGGGTCTTTCCGCCCATTTCAGCTCCCTGGATCCCTCAGCGGCACGGTGATGGTGCACACCACGCCGCTTTCGGGAAACTCCAGCGCCACGTCGCCGCCGAGTTCGTAGCCGACGCCTTCGGTGATCAGGCGCGAGCCGAAGCCGCGCGAGGCCGGCGCCTTCACCGGCGGTCCGCCGGATTCGGTCCACACCATGCGCAGCCAGCGCCGGTCGTCGCGCTCGAAGGTGGTCCATTCCAGCCGCACGCAACCGCCTTCGCGGGTGAACGCGCCGTACTTGCCGGCGTTCGTGGCCAGTTCGTGCAAGGCGAGGCTCAGCGCGAGCCCGGTCTTCGCGTCCAGGTGCAGGTCCTCGCCGACGATCTGCGCATGCGGATGATCGGTGGCGTGCGCGTCGGCGGCGTGCGCTTCGCCCGGGTGGTACGGCGCCAGTTCCGCGCGCGCCAGTTCGGCCAGGCTCACGCCGCGCCAGGCTTCCTTCGCCAGCAGGTCGTGCGCGGTGGACAGCGAGCGCAACCGCGAGACGAACGCCTCGCGGAACTTGCCCATGTCCGGCGTGTGGCGCAGCGTCTGCAGCGCGATGGAGTGCACGGTCGCGAGCGTGTTCTTGACGCGGTGGTTGAGCTCGCTCACCAGCATCTCGCGCTGCTGCGAGGCCAGCCGGCGCTGCGTGACGTCCAGCGCGAAGGCGATCGCGTGCGAGGGCTCGCCGCCTTCGTCGTGGAGGAGCGTGACGTGGCTGTTGATCCACACCGGCTGCTCGTCGGGTCGCAGGTAGCGCTGTTCGACCTGGAAGGGCGTCCCGTCGGCGACCAGCGCGTGGAACTGCGCTTCGAACTCGGCCACGTCGTCGGGATGGATGTACTCGTGCAGGCGATGCCCGACGATGGCCTCCGCGCTGCGGCCGAGGATCTCGCCATAGCGCGGATTGACCATCTCCAGCCTGCCGTGCAGGTCGATCTGCGCGACGCCGACGGTGGTTTGCTCGATGATCGCCGCGAGGCGACGTTCGCTCTCGTCCAGCATCCACGCCGCGCGTTTGCGCTCGGTGATGTCGCGCGCGATCGTCGATCCGCCCACGACCGCGCCGGACGAATCGAGCACCGGCGAGCAGCGCAGCGACAGCGGCACCGGCGTGCCGTCCTCGCGCACCCACGTCATCAGCAATTCTTCGGCCTTCTGGCGCGAGGACGCCTCCAGCAGCGTGTCGAGGTCCTTCCTGGAATCCGGCGGCAGCAGGACCGACAGCGATTTGCCGATCGCGCGCGCCGGCGGGTAGCCGAGCATGTTCTCCGCGCCGGCATTCCAGCTGGTGATGATGCCGTCCAGGCTGTGGCCGATGATCGCGTCCTGCGACGATTCGACGATCGCGGCCAGGCGCGCGCGCTCGTACTCGTGCTGCTGGCGTTCGGTGATGTCGATGAAGGTCAGCACCACGCCGTCGATGACGTTGTCGGTCGTGCGGTACGGGCGCATGCGCAGCAGGTAGACGGCGTCGTCCACGCCGCCGTGCAGCACGCGCTCGACCATCGCCAGCGTGCGCAGCACCTGCTTCACGTCCTGCTTGAGCTGCGGGTACGGGATGCGCGCGGTGATCTCGGTGATCGGACGCCCGTGGTCGCCCTCGCGCAGGTGGAACAGATCGCTGATGGCGGGCGTGAAGCCGCTCACGTGCAGCGACGAGTCCAGGAACAGCGTGGCGATCTGCGTGCTTTCCAGCAGGTTCTGCAGGTCGCTGTTGAGCCGCGCGAGCGCCTCGTTCTTGCTGTTGAGCTCGACGTTGACGGTCTGCAGTTCCTCGTTGATCGACTGCATTTCCTCCTTCGAGGTTTCCAGCTCCTCGTTGGACGACTGCAGTTCCTCGTTGACCGACTGGTACTCCTCGTTGGCCGACTTCATTTCCTCGTTGGCCGTTTCGAGTTCGTCGATCGCGGTGTGCAGCTGCTCGCGCGTGGTGGCCAGTTCGAGCTCGAGATCGCGGATGCGTGCGGCTTCCCCGCGCATGCGCCGGCCGCTGGTCGTGGCCGATTCGGCGACGGCGGCCACGGGCGCGAGCTCCTTGAAGATCAGGATGCACAGCGTCGACGGCGCGCGGCGGTCGGCGTTGCCGTCGTCCTGCTCGTGGATCGGCTCGGCGATCAGGCGCACCGGGATGCGCTCGCCGTGCGCGCCGCTGATCTGGCCTTCCTGCACGACGGTGCCGTGGCGGATCAGCGCCTGCTGCACGGCGGTGCGCGCCGGACCGCGCAGCCCCTTGTTGAGCAACGCGAACAGGTTGAGGCTCGCCGCGCCCGACGACGGCCCCAGATAACGCCCGGTGTCGCCGCAGAAGCGCAGCACGTCGTGGTTGGCATCGATGACGACGTACGCCGGCGAGTGCTTCTCGAGCACGCGCCTGGCGTTGCGGTCGATCGAATCCTCGATGCTGAGGCCGCGCACGGCCGGCACGCGCGTCGCCGCTTCCAGTCCGGCCAGCCGCTTGGGCGCGGTCATCGGCAGGCTGGCGCGGCCATCGGCGCGGCGCGAATAGAGGCGATGCTTCTTGTCCAGCACCGAGAACAGCGCGGTGTTTCGCCCCAGGCTTTCCGACGGCCCGAGCATCAGCACGCCGCCCGGACGCAGCGCGTACTGGAACGTGCGGATCAGGTGTTCCTGCAGATCCGAGTTCATGTAGATGAGCAGGTTGCGGCACGAGATCAGGTCCAGGCGCGAGAACGGCGGGTCCTTGATCACGCTGTGCGGCGAGAACACGACCATCTCGCGGATCGGCTTGATCACGACGTAATGCTCGCCGTCCTGGATGAACCAGCGCTCCAGGCGCTCGGCCGACACGCCGGGCAACGGCGCGCGGAAGCGGCCGGCGCGTGCGGCGTTGATCGCGCGATCGTCGATGTCGGTGGCGAAGATCTGCACCTTCGGGCCGCCGCGTCGCGAGGCGATGGCTTCGGCGAGGCAGATCGCGATCGAGTACGCCTCTTCGCCGGTGGCGCACGCGGGAATCCACACGCGCAAGGTGTCGGCGGCGCTCTTGCCTTCCATCAGCGCAGGGATCGCGAGCGTCTGCAACGCCTCGAACGCCTCCGGATCTCGGAAGAATTCGGTCACGCCGATCAGCAGTTCGCGGAACAGGCGCTCCAGTTCGAGCGGCGTCTGCTTGAGGTATTCGACATACGCGCCGACGCTGTCGAGCTGCACCACCTGCATGCGGCGCTGGATGCGCCGGATCAGCGTCTTCTCCTTGTACTGGCTGAAGTCGTGGCCGACTTCGGCCCGCAGCAGCGAACAGATCGCCTGCAGGTGGTTGGCCAGGTCCTGGCGCATCCCGTCCGGCCCCTTCTGCGTACGCGCGAGCGCCAGGTGCGTGCGATAGGCCGTCAGTCGCGCCGGCATCTGTTCTACGGGGACGACGTTGTCGACCAGTCCGGTCGCGGCGGCGCTGGCCGGCATGCCGCTGATGGCGACGTGGTCCACCGCGGCCTGCGCGAGCGTGAGGCCGCCGTGCTCCTTGATCGCGCTCAGCCCGCGCGCGCCGTCGCTGCCGGCGCCGGACAGGATGATGCACACCGCGTTGTCGCCCTGGTCCTGCGCGAGCGAAACGAAGAAGGTGTCTATGGGAAAACGGTATTGCCGCGGCGGTGCCGGCTTGCTCAACTGCAACACGCCACCGCTGATGGTGAGCGTGGAATCGGGCGGGATGATGTAGACGTGCCCGGCTTCGACTTCCATGCCATCGGCGGCTTCGAACACCGCCAGGCGCGTGTAGCGGGCGACGAGCTCCGGCAGCATGCTGGCGTGGTCGGGCGACAGATGCGAGACCAGCACGAACGCCATGCCGTCGGCGTCGTCGAGGTTCTCGAAGAACGCCTTGTACGCTTCCAGCCCGCCGGCCGACGCGCCGATGCCGACGATCAGGGGCACGCCGGGCGACGCCGCGGATCCATCGCCGCGGGCCTCGCCGGCCGGCTCTCCCGTCGCGCGTCTGTGCTTTCCGGTACGGGTGGGCGTGTTGTCCATGGACGGGGCAGCGGGAGAAAGGACGTCAGTATCGAGCACGTTTTTTGGCGGGGCAATCAGCGGGAGGCGAGGTGCTGCAGCTGCTGCGCATGGACGGCGATGTGATCGGCTTCGGCGTCCACGCGCTCGGCGTCGGCGAGCGCGTCGCGCCTGCGGTGCGCCGCCGCCATCTCGCGCAGCAGGCGCTCGCGTTCGTGCAGCACGCGCAGCGCGCTCCACAGGGCCTGGTCGGTGCGCGCGCCCTGCGCCTTGTCGAGCGCGGCGATCGAGTAACCGTGCCCGGTATGGCAACGATAGCGTGGCGGCTGCGCGTCCTTGATCTCCCACAGCACGCCGCTGCATTCGGGGCACGTGATGCGCGAGGGCGTGCCGATGCGATCGAGCGTCGCGACGGCATCCTCCGACTCGCCGACGCTGAGTGCATGTTCGGCGATCAATGCCGCCGGCACCGGCGGCGTTGCGTCGATAGGCCGCGACGTCATCGCGGTCAATGCCCGCGCGATCTCCGCCGCCGGCAACACGTCATCGACGGCGACGTACCGGCGTGCGGTGTCCGGCATCTCCGGCTCCTCGGCATCCTGCGGCGCCTGCACCACCGCCAGTCCGCCGCAGGCCTTGATCGCCTGCAGCCCGGCGACGCCGTCGTCGAGCCAGCCGCTCAGGAGCACGCCGATCACGCGCGGCCCCTTCGCGATGGCGGCCGAACGGAACAGCGGATCGATCGCCGGGCGCGCGTGGTTCTCCTTCGGATCGCGGCTCAGCCGCACGGCGCCGTCGATGACCAGCAGATGGTGGTCGGGCGGCGCGACGAAGATCACGCCCGGTTCCAGCAGGCGTCCGGAGATGGGAAACAGCGCGGGCAACGGGCCGCGTCGGGTCAGCAGTTCGGGCAGCACGCTGTTGTGCGCGCCGATGTGCTGCACGATGAGGATCGAAGCGGCGAAGCCGCGCGGCAGGCCCGCCACCAGATCGAGCAGGGGCGCCATGGCGCCGGCCGAGCCCCCGATCACGATGAGATTGCGGTGCGCCGCTGCCGGCATCGAGGACATCCTTCCGGTGGAACGTCGAGCCTGGGTCACGGGGCGTGATCCCATGGTGTCGGATCGGTGACGAACGCGTTGAGAAGTGCGCGGCGGTGCGGCGCCACTCACGCATTGGTGGCGCGATGCGTCGGCGCGCTGTCGCGGTTCAATCGGATCGCGTGGGCAACGCGTAGGCAATGACGTAGTCGCCCGGCGGCGTCTCCATGAAATGGTGGCCGGCGGCGACGATCACCAGGTACTGGCGACCCTCCACGGCGTACACCATCGGCGTGGCCTGTCCGCCGGCGGGAAGCGCGTCGTGCCACAGCTCCTCGCCCGTCTCCAGGTCGATCGCGCGGATGAGATTGTCGGTGGCCGCGGCGATGAAGATGAGCCCGCTGGCGGTGATCACCGCGCCGCCGTTGTTGGGCGTGCCGATCTCCAGCGGCAGGCCCGAGCTGATGCCGAACGGGCCGTTTCCGCGTGCGCTTCCGAACGGACGATCCCACAGCGTTCTGCCGGTGGCGAGTTCGATCGCGCGAATGCCGCCGTACGGCGGCTCCTTGCACAGCAGTCCGGTGAAATCCAGGCGCCAGCCGGCGTTGACGTCGATCGCGTACGGCGTGCCCGCCTGCGGATCGCCCGCGCCTTCCGCACCGCCCATCTCGCCACGCACGTCCTCGCGCGGCGCCCAGCCGCGGCGATCGGCTTCGGCGCGCGGCACCAGCCGATTGAAGTTGGGCATGTCGTTGTAGTTGGCGACGATGATGCCGCGGCGCGGATCGATCGCAATGCCGCCCCAGTCCGAACCGCCGTTGTAGCCGGGGTACTGGATCCAGTGGCGCTCCGATTCGGGCGGCGTATAGAAGCCCTGGTAGCTCGCTTCGCGGAAGCGGATGCGGCAGTACAGCTGGTCGATGGGCGTCATGCCCCACATGTCGCGCTCGGTGAGGTCGCGCTTGCGCAGCGTGTGATAGCGCGAGAACGGCTGCGTCGGCGACCGCCGTTCCGGTTCGACGCCGCCGCCCGGCACCCTCATCTCGTCGACCGGCACCAGCGGCTGCCCCGTGCGGCGGTCGAGCACGTACAGGTCGCCCTGTTTGCTGGGCAGCACCACCGCGGGCACGGGGCCGTTCGCGGTGGGAAAATCGATCAGCGTCCCCTGCGAGCCCAGGTCGTAATCCCACACGTCGATGTGCGTGGTCTGGAAATTCCAGCGCGGCTTGCCGGTAGTCACGTCGATCGCGACGAGCGAGGTCGCGTAGCGGTCCTCGATGGGACGGCGCAGGCCGCTCCAGTAATCCGCCGCGGAATTTCCCATCGGCAGATACACCAGGCCGAGCGCTTCGTCGCCGGTCGCGGTGGTCCACATGTTCGGCGTGCCGCGCGTGTATTCCTCGCCCGCGGGCGGCGCTCCGGTGCGGTCGGGGCGCATCATGTCCCACGCCCAGCGCAGCTGCCCCGTCACGGCGTCGTAGCCCTGGATCACGCCGGACGGCGCCCATCGACGCTGGCCGTCCAGCACCTGGTGACCGGTGACGATCACGCCGCGCACGATCGTCGGCGCGGAATTCACCGACACGTAGCCTGGCGGCGTTTCGCCCATGCCACGCTTGATGTCGACCTGGCCACCGTCGCCGAAGCTCGCGCACGGAACGCCGGTGCGCGCATCGAGTGCGACGAGGCGGCCGTCGAGCGTCGGGCCGATGATGCGCGTCGGGCATTCGACCGCCCCCTTCGCCTCGAAGTACGACACGCCCCGACACGCGGCGGTATAGGGGATGTCCTGATCCTTCACGCCCGGATCGAAGCGCCAGCGCACCGCGCCGGTGCGTGCGTCGAGCGCCATGACGCGGCTGCGCGCGGTGCACAGGTAGAGCGTGTCGCCCACCTTGAGCGGCGTGGTTTCGGCGCCCCAGCGGTGTTCGGGCAGATCGCCGGTGCGCATCTGCCACGCGCGTTCGAGCCGATCGACGTTGTCGCGATCGATCTGCACCAGCGGCGTGTAGCGCAGCGCGTCGTAACCGCGACCATAGGCGACCCAGTCGCCGTCGGGTTGCGGCGTGATCGATGCGGGCGACGTCATCGTCGCCGTGGGTGCGCTGCGCTGCGCACGCATGACGCCGTGCGGCACGAACGCGAGCGCGAATGCGACGAGGAACGCGACGACGAGCGCGGCCGCGATGCCGTAGGACATGCGACGTCGAATGCCCGGCAAGACGGGTTGCACCAGGGCGACGACGATGCCGAGCGCGATCATCAAGCCCAGACGCGGCACCCAGCGCCAGTAATCGGCGCCGCTTTCCCACCACGTCCACAGGAACGTGCCGAACAGCACCAGCCAGAAGCACCACGCGCCGCTCGCACGGCCGCGCCACATCAGCACGGCGGACACCAGCAACAACACGCCCGCCACGAGGTAGTAAGGCGATCCGCCGAGCGAGAGCAGCCACGCGCCACCTGCAACGAAGACCGCACCCAGCAGCGCGATGATCGCGGCCACCAGCCTCAGGGCGAAGGATCGCCGCGTATTGCGTTCTTCAACCAACGCCGTGAACTCCCGCGTGCACCGCTCCAGGCACGGGAGTCTAGTGACCGCGCAGTCGCCTTCCGGTGAAGCCGGTGGCCACGCACACGCGCGCACGACATCGCGTGTGCATGCGTCGCGTGTGTGCGCGCCTGCAGCGCGCGCGGAATCGTGACGGCGTGTTACGGCTGCGTGTCGTCGACCGCTGCGGCACGCCAGGCGTCGCGCACGCGGTCGGCAACCTGCGGCCATTCCAGCCCGGTGGTCACGGCGTAAAGCTGCCACAGGCTCTCGGCCCGCGACTGCACCGCTTCCCACGTCGTGTTGCCGTGCACTTCGCGTATGCCCTGGCCCACCGAACGGATCAATATCTCGTACGAAGCCAACGCGGCTTCGGTAGTGTCTTTGCTCATTGCAGCAGATGTCCGTGCGCGGAAGCCAGACCGCTCGGTCCCGCAAGAAAAGGAACAGCGCACACGCCGCGAAAGGCGCGCGCATCGCATCGGATGTGAGCTCATCCCCGATCCCACTGCGTTTCACTTAACCACAGCAAGCTGAACGATGCAAACGCGAGGGCGCGATTCCGTGCGCGAATCGGCCTGTTTTCACGCAATTTCGTTCGATTCCGGGTCGAGACCCCTACCGCAGGAACGGGGCGTGCGTCGTTGCCGATCATGCCGACTGAACTACCGCATGTCGGCTGAACCCGCCGTTTTTGCGGCGATCAAGCGCATTCATCGGTGGCGTCGCGAGGTCGAGCAGCAGCACGCAGGCGCGCCATGACAACGCTGCGCGCAACGTCAGATCGTCATGCGAAACCCGCACGTTCGCGCAATGCATCGCGATGACGGCGACTGCACGGCAGCACCGTGCCGTCGGCCAGGTGCACGCGTGCGTCGCCGGTATCGAGCGGTTCGATCGACGCGACCTGGCCGAGACTCACCATGTAGCTGCGATGGATCCGAGCGAAGCGCGAAGGATCGAGCCGTTCCTCGATCGCCGCCATCGTGCAGCGCAGCGGATAGTCGTGTCCGCGCACGCGCAGGTTGACGTAATTGCCGGCGGCCTGGAGCCATTCGACGTCCGTCGCCGCGACGAGGAACTCGCGACCGAGCTTGCGCACGAGGAAACGTTCGGGCCGCTCCACGGGCTCGACCGGCGGGCCTTCGTCCGGCTCGCCGAGCAGGCTCGCTTCGCCCTGCAGGCGGCGCCGGATGAAACGGTAGCCTTCCACCAGCACCACCATGCTGGCGAAGCTGCGCACGTCCTTGAGGTACTCGTAGCCCAGCTGCTGCAACCACGGGCCGAAGTCGTACTGCGCGCCGTACGCGGCATAGACGACCTCGCGTATCGCGACCATGCCCAGCACGTGGACCACGCTGAACACGACGCTGGCCAGCAGGTACAGCGGCAGCGTGCGGCGCCACGTGTCCCAGTGCAGCGGCGTGCGGCGGGTGAACCACACCACCGCCGGCGCCAGGGCCAGCATGACCACGGCGCTGGACCACTCCCAGGCGACCGGCTCCCACGCGCCGAAATCGAGCCGGGTCCGGCGGATGTCCATGAGCACGGTCACGCTGTTGGCGACGGCGTTGATCAGCGTGGTCACGACCCAGAAGCCGATCTCGAACGCGCGGCGCCGCGCGTGCGACCGGAACGGGACGGGCGATGGCATCGGGGCGGAAGGCGCATTCATCCGGCGGAATTGTAGGGGCAGCGCGCCGGAGGCCGTCCCGGCTCGTCCCCGGATGGCCGCGATTCGTCCCCGACACCCGCCGGACCGTCACTTCGCGGTGGAAGGCGTGGGTCGCGCGATCCGGAATGGGGGCCTGCCACCTCCAGGAGCCTGCCGCCGTGAGCCGCCGTTATTTCCTCGATTGGGTCCGCATCGGCGCCTTCGCGCTGCTGGTGCTCTACCACGTGGGCATGTACTACGTGACCTGGGACTGGCACGTCAAAAGCCCGTTCGCGAGCCACGCACTCGAGCCATTCATGCTGATGACCTCGCCCTGGCGCCTGTCGCTGCTGTTCTTCATCTCGGGCGTGGCGACGGCCTTCCTGCTCGGCAAGGCGCCGCAGGGGTTCCTGCGCAAGCGGTCGTGGCGGCTGCTGGTGCCGCTGGTGTTCGGGATGATCGTCATCGTCACGCCGCAGGCGTACTACGAGGTGGTCGAGCGGCTGCCCGGCGGCTACCACGACGGGTATCTCGCGTTCTGGGGCCGGTACCTGCAGGGCGATCCGAACTTCTGCCGCGACGGCGACTGCCTCGACGTGCCGACCTGGAACCATCTGTGGTTCGTCGTGTACCTGTGGGCCTACACCGTGGTGCTGTGCCTGCTGCGCTGGATCGCGCCCGACGGCATGGCGCGCATCGCCGATCGCGTCACGGGCGTGCTCGGCCGCGGCATCGGCCTGTTGCTGTGGCCGGCGCTGTTCCTGATCGCGGCGCGCGTGGCGATGGTGGGCCGCTTCGAATCAACGCATGCGCTGGTGGACGACTGGTACAACCACGCGCAGTACCTGCCGCAGTTCCTGCTCGGCTACGCGGTGGCGAAGTCGCAGGCGGTGTGGGACCGCTTCGCCGCGCTGCGCTGGCACGCCGCTGCGATCGCGGTGATCGGCTATGCCGCGATCGCGTGGTACTTCAGCCAGTACGGCGGCGACGCCACGCCACCGGACGCGTTGCGCAACGCCATGCGCGCGGTGTGGGGCGTGTTCCAGTGGACCGCGATCGTCGCCATCATCGGCTTCGCCGCGCACTGGTCGCCGGGCGACAGCCGTGCGCGGCAGTACCTGACCGAAGCGGTGTTCCCGGTCTACATCCTCCACCAGACGATCATCGTGGTGCTCGCGCACAACCTGCAGCCGCTGGCGCTGCGTCCTCCGCTCGAAGGGCCGCTGCTGGTCGTCGCGACCTTCGCGGTGAGCTTCGCCGGATTCGAGCTGGTCCGCCGTGTCGGGTGGCTGCGTCCGCTGCTCGGCCTGGGTCCGCGCGAACGGCGACCGCAGCCCGCCGCGGTGGCCGACGCCGCGTGACGGCGCCGCCGTCACGTCGGCGTCGCTAGGATCGGCCGCGCCATGGAGGGCGCACGGCGCGCGCTCCGCCACGGCATCGCGGTTCGACGCGGCGGAGGCGCGCATGGAGCGACGCATCGACATCGACGGCACCGGCATCGCGGTGCGCCTGGCCGGTGAAGCGAGCCGGCCGGCGATCCTGCTCCTGCACGGTTTCCCGAGTTCGTCGGCTTCGTTCCGCGACGTCATGCAACCGCTTGCGCACGCGTGTTTCGTGATCGCGCCGGACCTGCCCGGCTTCGGCGATTCGGCGCCGATCGCGACGCCGTCGTTTTCGCGTTTCGCCGATGTCGTCGAGCGTCTGCTCGCCGCGCTCGGCGTGGATTCGTTCCACCTGTACCTGCACGATTTCGGCGCGGCCGTCGGGCTTCACCTCGCCACGCGCGCGCCCGATCGCATCCGCAGCCTCGTCGTGCAGAACGCGAACGCGCATGCCAGCGGCATGGGCACGGGTTGGGAGGCGACCCGTGCGTATTGGGACGACCCGACGCCGCAGCAGGAAGCGGAGGCGACGGCGCACCTCACGCTGGAAGGCACGCGTCATCAGTACGTGGGCGGCGTACCGGCGGACATCGCGGCGCGGATCGACCCCGCACGCTGGGAGGAAGACTGGCGCGTGATGTCGTTGCCGGGCCGCATCGCGATGCAGCGCGCGCTCGTGTACGACTACCGCCACCATGTCGCGCGTTTCGACGAAATCGCCGGGTACCTGCATCAACACCAGCCACCGGCGCTGATGCTGTGGGGCCGCCACGATGCGTTCTTCGATCTCGACGAAACGCTGTCGTGGATGCAGGCGCTCCCGCGCATGGAAGCGCACGTGCTCGACGGTCCGCACTTCCTGCTGGAAACGCACGCGGCGCAGTGCGCGGCGCTGATGGTGGCGTTCCTGCAACGCGTCGAGGCGCGACTCACGCCAGGCGCGTGAAGTCGCTGACCCAGTTCGTCTCCCACGTCCTGCCGCCATCGCCGGAGCTCGCCTGCTCCCAGCGCGCGGACCGCGGCGTGATGCGCGACCACTGCACGCGCGTCTTCACCGGACGCCCGGCCACCGCATCGTCGCCGACGAAGGTGCCGATGCCGTCGGCGAAGCCGCCGCGCACCGGTGCGGCGATATCGGATGGCGCGCGGCTGTCGAGCCACCAGCTCGACCATTGCCCGCTTGCCGGATCGAAGGCACGCAGTCCGATGCCGCGCACCGTGCCGCCCGGAAACGCCATGACGTTGTCGCCGACGTTGCCGTGGCCGCCCAGCACGGGCCAGTTCGCCAGCGTGCCGCCGAAGGTGTCCCATTGGTCGCTGCCGACCAGGCGCTGGCGCAGGCGCCGATGCGCGACCTTCCAGCGTCCGGCCAGGAAGTCGAAATCCTTCGGTGCGTCGGCACGCTTCGGCAGCGGACGCGGTTGCGGCGAGGTGCGCGTGAAGTAGTTGCGCCAGTTGACCTCCCAGCTCGCGCCGTCGTCGGGCGAGAACGCCTGCTCCCACCACGGCCGCGCGCCGTGCACGTCCTGCCAGCGGAAGCGCATGAGGATGGGACGCCCCTTGTACGTATCGCGCCCGATGAACTCGGCCCGGTCGCCATCGAAGCGGCCGCGCACGGGCGGATCGATCCGCGTGGGGTTGCGGCCGTCGAGCCACCAGATCGCCCACGTGCCGGCCGCGGGATCGAAGGCGCGGACGCTGAGCCCGCGATAGCTGCCGGACGGAATGTCGACGATGTTGTCGTCGACGTTGCCCAGTCCGCCCATCATTGGCCAGAAGGCGCTCCGGCCGGGAAACTCCTCCCATTCGTCGCTGCCGGCGAGGCGATCCTTCAGGCGCCGGTGCCACACGTCCCAGCTGCCGACCAGCCACTCCCAGTCCTGCGCGTGCGCGGCCGGCGCCCGGGCCGTCGCGAAGCCGAAGGCCGGCCGAGCCAGCGGGAGCGCCGCGGTGCCGGCGAGCGCCGCGAGGAACCGGCGTCGCGACGCAAGCGGATCGAGGCCGGGACCGGCGGCAATCGCATCGTGCGCGAAGGGACGTGCTGGCATCGGGACGCTCCTGGTCGGGAAACCGTGGTGCCGATGATGGGCGCCACACCGCTGCGTTGACCACTCGAAATGCGGCCCGCACACTCAGCCACACTTATGGTCAGCGACCGCCGATTCCCTTCGCTTCCGGCCATCCGGGCGTTCGAGGCCGCGGCCCGGCTGGGCAGTTTCGCGAAGGCCGCGCAGGAACTGGACACCACGGCGGCGTCGGTGAGCTATCACGTGCGCCGGCTCGAGGAGCAGATCGGCGTCGCGCTGTTCCTGCGCCAGCCCAACCACGTGCTGCTGACCCGCGCGGGCGAGATCGTCGCGCGCGAAGCCATCGACGCCTTCGCTGCCCTGCGCGCGAGCTTCGTTCGTGCGGCGGAAGCCGACGAAACGCATCTGTCCCTGACCACGCTGCCCTCGCTGGGCACCAGCTGGCTGACGCCGAAGCTCGGACGGTTCCGCGCACGCCATCCGGACATCGCGTTCGAACTGGACCTGTCGGCCGTGGCCGAGGAACTGGGCGGCCGTTACGACGCGGCGATCCGCAATGGCCATGGGCGATGGCCGGGACTGCGCACCGTCGAACTGCTGCCGAGCCTGTTCATGCCGCTGTGCGCGCCGTTCCTGCGCGGCGCGGTAGCGGACCTCGCGCGCGATCCACGCCATCCGCTCCCGGTGCCCCTGCTCGGCCGGCCGGACTGGTGGTCGCGGTGGTATCGCGCGCTCGGGTTCGAGACGGGGATCCCGCCTGGCCGCTTCGGCACGCAGCTGTCGGCCGAGTACCTGGACATCGCCGCGGCGGTGGCCGGGCAAGGCGTCGCGATCGGTTCGCCCCTCCTTTTCCGCAACGAACTCGACGCCGGACGGCTGGTGCCGGCTCACGATCTGGTCGTCGGCGACGCCCGCGCGTTCTGGTTCACCTGCCCCGCCTCACGCCACGACAGTCGCAAGATCGCCCGCTTCCGCGAGTGGTTGTGCGACGAGGCGGCGCGCGACCGCGACGCGGCGCGTGCCCTGATTCGCCGCGCCGTCGTGGTGGAGCCCTGAGAGGATTCCGGCGCCCAAGCGGGCCGGAGTGTTAGCTTATTGAGCTTGTCCCACACATGAAGACCAGGCATGCCGAATCTCGGAACCGTGCTCAAGGCTGAAATCTCCCGACTCGCACGCAAGGAAGTTCGTGCGGAAGTTGAGACGCTACGGAAGGCCAGCGGCACCTATCGCCGGGAAATCGCCGAACTCAAGCGGCAGGTCGCGCAACTGCAGCGCCTGGTGAAGCAGGCGTCGAAGACGCGGCCGGCACCGGCGACCGCGTCGGAGGAGAACGACACCGCGCGTCATCGCTTCAGCGCCAAGGGCCTGCAATCGCTGCGCACGAAGCTGGGGCTTTCGGCGGCGGACTTCGGAAAGCTCGCCGGCGTGAGCGGACAGTCGATCTATCACTGGGAACAGGGCAAGTCCGTGCCGCGCAAGTCGCAACTTCCCAAGCTCGCCGGCCTGCGCGGACTCGGCAAGAAGGAAGCCCGGGCGCGGCTGGATTCGCTTTCCTGAGCCAGCGTGCGGCGCGGCCGGTTACACGGTCGCGCCGCGCTTTCGCGGTAACGATCGACGCGTCAGCCGTCGATCGCGACGGCCGCACCGCTGACGCGGACGCCGTCGCGCAGGTTCTCCGGCACTTCGACTTCGAGCCGACTCGGGCGCCCGAGTTCGACCCCCTGGTGGACGACGAAGGCACGCTGCGCCGGCAGCGCGTTGCGCGAGGCGAGATAGGCGCCCAGTGCCGCCGCCGCGGCGCCGGTCGCCGCGTCCTCCACCACGCCGCCGGGCGGAAACGGATTGCGCGCGTGGAAGGTCGTGTCGTTCTCGCGATGCACGAGATTCACCGTGGTCCATCCGCGCGCATCCATCAGCGCAGCGAGCGCGTCGTAGTCGTAGTCCAGCCGCGCAAGGCGCTCGCGCGTGGCGGCGGCGATCACCGGATGCCATGCCCCCGCGTAAGCCAGTGCCGGCGGCAATGCAGGGTCCAGTTCGTCGCGCCGCCAGTCCAGTGCCGCCAGCAGCGCGCGCATGTCGTCGTCATCGAGCGCCGCCACGCGCGGTTCGACGCTGACCAGCGTCGCGCGCTGCGCCGCATCGACGTCGACGCGCACGACGCCGGCGCGCGTGTGCAACGTACGTTCGCCCGCACCATGCCGCCGGGCGTGCGCCACCACGGCGGCGACCGTCGCGTGTCCGCAAAACGTGACTTCCGCACGCGGACTGAAATAGCGCACATCTAACGCACCGTCCGCGCGCGGCGAGAAGAACGCGGTTTCCGAATAGCCGAGGTCCGCGGCGATCTGCTGCATCCGCGCGTCGTCGAGCCCCCGTGCGTCGAGCACGACGCCCGCCGGATTGCCGCCCGCGGGATCGGTGGTGAAGGCGCTGTAGCGCAGGATCTCGGTCATGGCGCGCGGCGTGGTTCGATCAGGGGTGCCTAGTTGGCACCGTGCGCGCCCGCGAAACAACTCGCGCGGAAGGACGCTGCGTCCTGCCGCGCCATGCGGCCTTACCGGCCGGACGACCGCTTGCGGCCTTCGCCGTCGCGCTGCGCCGTCCCGCGGCTTTGCACGAACTCGGGGAACACCTCCGCGAGCGTGGCCGTGTCCGGGAGGACGTAGAACACCCCGCCCCGCTCGAAGGTCGGACGGACGACGCCTTCGTAAAACTCGGGCTGCACGTTGATGCAACCGTGCGTGACGCGGTTATCGTCCGGCGAAGGCGACGCGAGGCGTTCGGCGCGTTTTTCGGCCGGAACACCGGTCGCCGTGGGGTGCATGGAGACCGCGGAATCGTAGTCGACCCAGAGCACGCGCCCCGCGTCGGTCGACGGGCCGAAACCGCCCACGAAGCGACCGGCTGGGGTCGTGCGATCGCGACCCGGTATCTCGCGCAGTGCGAGCCCGGCAATGCCGGGCGCCGTATGGTCGCCCACGGCCGAGCCGAAGAGCCCGGGTGCGGCGCCGCGAAGGCGGCCGTCGCCACCGAACACCAGGATCTGCGCAGCGGCCTTGTCCATGATCGCGAACGGATAGCCCTGGTTGTCCTTGGTTGCGACCACCCAGCCCGCAAGCTCGATGACCGTATCGGACACTTCCTGACCGGGTGGCAGTTGATCGACGACGGCCGCGGGTGGCGTGGAAGGCTCTTCGGCAGCGGCCACGCCGAAACTGGCGAACGCCAGCGCCAGCGCCAGCGCGCCATGGGCGACGCGGATCGCAGGGTATGGACGGGTAATGATGGGACGTTTCCTTGGAACGAAGACTGTAAAGCGCAAAGAGACCGGTGGTCAGCGAAGGCCACCGGGTCCCGGGGTGGCGGTTCGCCACCCGATTACGCGAAACCGATCAGCCGCGCGGCTTGCGTGCCGGCGCTGCTTCGAGCTGCTGGACGCGCCCTTCGAGCTGATCCAACCGCTGGTTGGCCTGCTGTGCGGACTGATTGGCCGACTCGGCGCTCTGTGCCGCGCTCTGCACCCTCGTATCGAGCTGATCGAGGCGCGAGTTGATCGTCGCGAACTCATCGTCGTAGGTGGCGCAGCCAGCCAGGCCCAAGGTGGCGACGAGCGCTACGCCGAGCGTACGCGCGATCGTCAGAGGTTGCTTGGTCAGAAACATTTCCAATCCTCCTTCGTCTGGGAAATCGAAGTATTGCGGACTCAAGCTGAAGCGATGCCCGGCTTCAGCTTGCTTCGGAATACGTAGATGCTTTGTGAAGGGGGCAATTCGTGGTAGAAGCGCCGTTGTCCGTCCGGCGCATCGAGTCCGGCCGATGCACGCGGCGCATCCGCCGGTGCTCGGCGGTTGCGATACGAGTGGGATGCACGCGCACGATCGCATTCCCTTACCGCCCTTGTTTGCCGGTCGTCGCCTATTTCCCCTTCGCGGGCGTGCCCACGGAAAACGGAGCGAAATCGGCAGCACGCAAGGGCGTGTGTTCGCAGGTGTCGCCCTCTCGCTTGAAGAAGACAGGAAAACGGGAGGGCGCATCCGGCGGCGCGGTGAGCCTGATGCATCCGCGACGAAGAACCCGTTGCAGGCGCCATGGGGGTTCGCCGGAATCGGGATGGAACCTGTAGCCGGTTTCCGTCGCTTCCCAGGTTCCGTAGGAACGCTCTTCCGGACAGATGTCGCACCACCTCGCGTTCACATAGCGCCCGGAGTCGAGCAGGCGGACGGTATACCCGGCCAGGAAGCCTGAACTCCACGACACCCCGGGCTGGCGCATCGGATCCCTGGGCAGAGTCAGCAGCATGAGGGTGATCGCCACCAGCACGAGCACGGTGAAGATCGAGAACCAGCCAACGACACGGATCATGCGGACCTCGGTCCCGCGGAAGGCATTACCTTCAACGAAGGCGGGCGAGGCATGGGGTTGCATAAGCCGACGATCCAGTCGTCGAAAGAACCGTCCTCTTCGCGGCAGCAAGGAAACGGGTCCGCCCAGGGCCGGATCAGAAACTGGCGCGAAGCCCGACGCGGTAGCGACGCATTTCCTCGGACTCGTCCCATTCGGCCACCACGCCCCAGGTATCGGTAAACCGGTATTGCGCGCCCAGATGAAACACTCCCGGAGCTCGCTGCTGTTGAGAGATCCGACTTTCATGGCTCGCCTGTCGGAAAGAAGAGGCCTGGCTTTTCGCAGCGATCACTCGATTCACGGTCGTGATCGCTTTGGTTCGAAAGCGGACGTTGATATTGCTGACGACGGGCCGGCTCGAAACTCCGCGCTAACTGCCAGAAGGCGATCCTTAAGACGCATCGTCCGGAGGCGGCATTCGCTCATACTCCACCAGCGGAATCGCCAGAGCTGCCCACGGAGGGCGTTGACTCACGAATAGCGCTGCGTTCGGTACGAAGGCGGCGCAGTCGTCAAGGGTTCCCGCGTAAATCGTGACCAGGTCCGGGGCCGACTCCGGCGTACCGAACAGGAGGCTTCCGCACTCGATGCATATGTTGCGTACGGCCGAATGCCCGCTGCCGCCCTTCGTATAAACCTGCTTGATCGGACCGATCCCGGAGAACGATGCGCGCGGCACCCCAAGCACGGGAACTCCACCGCCACCAGAGGCGCGTTGACAGTCACGGCAGTGGCACACGATGGAAAACAGCTCGGGTCCCGGCGATTCGTAGCGGGCCGCACCGCAGAGACAGCGGCCTGTGATCACTTTGCTACCTCCCATGGTCTGGCGCCTTGAGGTACGAGACGCTGCGCCTGCCGGACGATACGCGCCGCGTATGCCACAGACTAGCGTTCACCGAGCCGAGGGCCGACCTGTCGCGAGGGTCGAGAGCGTACGCCCGCACCGCTGGCGGCGTGCGGACCTTACTGACGTCTGCTATCGGCCAGGAGCGGTCATTCGCCTAGGGGGGCGGCGGCGTCGGGACAGCCAGACCGTCAGGCCGGCTAGGAATAGCGCGCAGACACCAAGCGCATAGGAAAACAGCAGGAGTTGAGTGCCAACGCGACAGTACTGTTCGGCGTGATTGAGCGAGGTGGGGCCACACGCGCCGAACCGAAGGGAAGCGGTGGAGACTGCTGATAGAAAAAACGTAGGCCGCGGCAAGAGCGGTGGCGAGTGATGCGGCGCCGAACAACCAAGTCGCAATGCGGAACGTCATTCTGCCGACTCCAATTGAGAGCAACCTTGCATGCACCGTCCGCTATCGGCCAACAGCGGACATTCGCAAACCGACACGGAACCTAGTACCCGTCAGCTACGACCTTGAGCACCATTCCGCCTAACTGAGGGTCTTCAACGTATGCGAGCGTCACGGTGCTTCCTCGGTCGTCATTTCCGTACTCAAGGGACATTGATGTGTCGTGGAGGGACACGCTCGAATCAATCCGTGTCTTGGGCGAAAGGCAGGTGGCCGCACGCTTGAGATTGTTGTCAGAGAACTCTACGGCCCCGTGTTCCATGAAGTAGGCGCATACGGCCATTGCGGGGGCATAACCATGGTGATTGCACCGCTTCGCAAAGATGGCTGGCTCAGGCGCGCCTTCAAAGTTCGCGCCCCATAAGGTGTGAAACTCAAGACTTCTAGTCTCTTCACGCGGGACCGAGTTCACAAACTCACGCAAGGGGCCACAAAGAGGATCAGGCCCGGCGAACGTTGTGAAGGGGGCGCCTAGCCCGATGAAGGCAATCAGAACCGCACGGTTCGCCAACCTGGTCGCCACGCACGCATGTCCGCTTTGGGTTGAAAGCGGACATTAGCATTGCCCCGAGTAGATCAGCTAAGGCCGACCGCCGCCCAGGGAGACCGTGCCAGCCGAATTCCGCGGGTACACGCGGGCTACGCGCGCTACCCCTTGTTGACGATGGCGACGATGACAGCCAGCGCTGCGGCGGCAATGGCAACCAGCGCTCCAGGACTCACGAATTGCCAAAGGTTCACTTCCGTTTCGCGGGAGGCCTCGAAGAACGCGTCGACATCCACGGGGTTCTCGGGAACGTGGGTGGGGTCTTCCAGCAGTCGCACCGCGTCCGCATGTTGAGTGTCAATCCAGACATGCAGAGCCCATTTGTTGTACATGGCCATCCCGCGGGTGCTTTCCGCATGGGTGGGAATGCCCTTTTCACGAAACAGGCGCTCATGCCGTTCAAGGTCTGATCGATCGAAGAAGTAGGTGAGAAACTTCACAGGGCCTCATGAATGGCGCTTGGATTTCGGAGCTGCGATGTCCGCTCCGGGTCGAAAGCGGACATTAGCAGCCCGGCGGCCGGTCGTCCGGCCGAGCGTCCGCTAACGGCCCGGAGCGGACGTTCCGGATTTCGTAGGCGTACCACCAGAACCTGAAAGCAAGTCCTCGCCTTGGGGTCCGCCGATCGAGTGATTCCCGGCGCCAGCGTGAATGCCGCGACACCGGCTTTTAGCGGAACAAGTCAATTGGATCCGCACGCAGGCGCGGCCGGCTGCCAGTCTCCGGAAACGCCCGCTCTGTGGATTGCCGTGAGAGCGCGAGGCGCCACGCGTCCGTAAGCCTCCACCACGATTCAGGCGCGTTCCTTGCTACCACGACTGTTGAGGTAGCTGGCGATCGAAAGCCCAAGCACCATCGGAGCGATGAACCACACCAGCGGCGGAACGAGTGCATTCAATCTCGCTGCAAAGAGGGTCACCGGAACCAGGGCCAGCGTGAACCAGAGCACGAGGCCCAGGAGAATGTATCCCAGGGTGATGGCGCGGACCTGTCCGCCGGAAACGGGACGGCCGAACAGGCCCTTCTGGTTGATGCGGCCCGTGATCACTCGCCCCGGGAATGTAGTGATCGGCGAGAAGAGCAGAAAGAGAAGAAAGAAATAGATCGCAGCCGTCACCACCAGCATCATGTCCCCAGCCTCGATTGCGTAGCGTCTCCGTATTGAACGGTGGATGGTAACTCGATGTCCGCTACGGGTCGAAAGCGGACGTTAGCACCTTATATCCCTGCGCGCGGCGGCAATGCAGCCTCTGACGGTCGGCGTAAGATCGCGGGATGAGGCAATAGGTCAGTTGACGGAGAAGGCTCATGGAACGGATTGGTCGCTGGTGGCTCGCCACGATGCTGCTGGGTTGCACCGCATTGGCCACGGCTGGAACCTCCGACACGTCACCGCTGGTGGGACGCTGGGCACTCGACGTATCGAAGCTGGAGATGCCCGCGGAAGCTCGGCCCAGGAGCGTGACCATGGAGTTCCGCGACGCGGGCGGCGGGAAATGGACGTCGCGCGTGATCATCGTGCACGCCAGTGGCGAACAGATGCGTGCGGAAACATCACTGCCGTTGGACGGCCGGCCCGGTCCCATACGCGGCAACTACTGGGCCGATGTGTCGGCGGTGAAGATGCCCGCGTCGAACGTGCTCGTGATGCAACTGGCGGACGACGGAAAGCCGGCGTCCACCCGCATCTATTCGGTCGGCGAGGATCGCCAGACGATGACGGAAACCAAGGCGATCTTCGGCGAGGACGGCACGCCCATCCTGCAGACCAACCACTTCACGCGCCTTCCGTAACGGGTCGTGTCACGACCACGTTTGCCGTCGACCCTGGATCGGACAATGCGTCCGCTCCGCGCCACGGCAATCCGCTTTCTGCCGGACGCGGGTTCCCGCGCACCTTCAGGCACGTGGAGCAGTCGCCCCTCCCCGCCAGGCGGTCGCGAAGAAGTGCAATGAAACCCGGCCAGTATCGCGACGCTCAGACCAGCCGCGGAATTGCCTGATGCGGATGGCCCACCTCAATGAAGTCATGCCGCGACCCGGCGCCGCACGTAGCGACGCCGGGCGCGTCGGCGGTCATGGTTGCGCCGAATCGCCGTCCTTCGCCGTGACGTCGCCGTCGTCGAGCGACGTCACGCTCGGGCCGGACGCGGCCGGCGAGAACGAGATCGTCAGCCCGAGCGTGCTGCTTGGACGCAGGCCATCGGCGTGCTGTCGGCGTCCCAGCACCGAGAGCTTCCAGCCGGAGCCAAGCTCCATGTCGAAGCCGCCGCCGTACGTCAGCGCGTTGTCGCCGTAGCCGCGCATGCCGAGCACGTAGCCGCCATCCACCGGCAGCACGACGTAGTTGAGTTCCACGTCGCTGCGGTTCTCGAGCGTCTCGCGGTATTCCAGCATCCAGTACGGCCGGAAAGCGGTGCCGCGCGGCGTAAGGATCGGGAAGCTGCCCTCCACGCCGAGGGAGGCGCCGCTGTTCTCGATGCGCTGCGAACCGTACGCGAGGTCGTACAGGCCCAGGCCCTGCTCGCGATAGGCGTCGAGCGTGGTGCGGCTCGCGTCGAGGCGGCCGTACCCGGTCAGCGTCATGCCGATGCCGCCGCCGTGTTCATAGCCGGCGGTAAGCGCGCCAAACGCCTGCTCGCCGCCGCGCGATGCAGAGGCCGTGGCATTGGCGGCCTCGCTGTGGCGTCGCATATCGAAGTCCAGATCGCCCCAGCCGACGATGCCGTCGACGAACCAGCGCTGCGCCGGGCGCCACAGGCCGTAAAGCGAGACGGCGCGCTGCTGCGCATCGAGGCTCGAGCGTCCGTCGTCCAGGTCGGTGTCGTTCCAGCCCCAGCCGCCGGCAACGCCGAGCAGCACGCGGTCGTTGAATCGCCAGTCCGCGCCGACGGTGACGCCGTCGCTCTGGAAGTCGAACTGCCCTCCCTGATCGCCTTCGTCGCGTCCGCCGCTGGTGATCGCGCCCGCGGACCACACGGCGAGCCCCTTCGGCAGGTGCGCGGTTTCCTTCGAGGTGAACTGGTCCGCGCTCATCGAGAGCCCACCGCCGGAACGGCTCGCCATCGCGAAGGTGAGGTCGTTGCTCGAACGGTTGACGCTGGCGAAGCGTTGCTGGCGCAGGCGGCTGTCGATGTTCGACAGCTGCGCGGCCGCAAAGCGCACGCTCGCATCCGCCTGCGCCTGCAGGCTGCCGACCACGCTCGCGTCCTTCGTCGGATCCGGACGCGCGGTGACGGTCAGTGTCGCGCTCACCGAACCCTGCGCGTAGTTGCCGTGCGCGGCCTGCGTCGCGACGAGCGTCGTGACGCCGGGGCCGACCAGCGTCACGCGGCGGCCGCTCACCGTGGCGACGGCGGCGTTGGTGCTGGTGAAGACGAATGCGCCCTGGCTGTCGCTGTGCGGATCGGGAAGGTCGAACGCCGCGTCGCCGACGATGCGGCTCATCTCGCCGACCCAGCTCAGCGTGGGTGCGGCACGCGCGATGACCACTTCCAACGCGGCCTGCTTCGCGGCTGCGTAGTCGTTCGTGCCCGCCTGGTCGGCGGTGAGCGTGCACGTCCCGGCGGCCAGCATGGTCGCGACCGAACCGGCGACCGTGCAAACGGCCGGACTGGTGCTTGCGAACACGATCGGGTTGCCCGACGCGCCACCCGTTGCCGACAGCGCGAACGTGCCGTTCGGCGCGTACACCGGCGCCGCCGGGTTGGCGATGAAGCCACTGATGACCTGCGTCGCGGCCGCGATGGTCACGTCGATAACGAGCTGCGGCGCCGCGTCGTAATGCGCGTCGGCGGCCTGGTCGGCGGTGAGCGAACAGGTGCCCGCGGCGATCATGGTGACAGTGTCGTCCGCGACCGTGCAGACCTGCGGCGTCGTGCTGCCGAACACCACCGGCTGGCTCGACACGCCCGGCGTCGCCGATACCGCGAACGTGCCGCCCGCGACGAACACCGGCGTGGCCGGCGTGGCGATGAAACCGGTGATCGCCTGGGTTTGCTGGCCGACGATCACGCCCGACGCGTCGCCGACGTTGTTCAGCAGCAGCGTCGCCGCGTTCCCGGCGGCGTCGGCGATCGCGCCACCGTTCGCGATGCTCGCGCCAAGATCGATGCCGCCCGCGTCGCGATCGCCGGTAGCGACGGTATAGGCGAAGGCCAGCGCATTCGTACCCGAACCGCTGACGTACTCCGCCGCGCGTGCGCCGACCTCCAGCGCGATCGGCAATTGCGCCGTTCCCGCCACCTGCACCGGTTCGCTGAACTCGACGACGAAGGTGAGCAACTGTCCGGCGATGTATTGGCCGGCAGTAGGCACCGTCACGCGCGTGATGGCGGGCGCGGTGTGGTCGAGCGTGTACGCCGGACCGCCGTTGTAGCCGGGCGCGGCATTGCCCGCGGTATCGACGATGCCGGTGCCGCTGGCGTTGAGCACCAGCTGCAGCGTGCCGTCGCCGCTGGCGCCGGAAACCGTCACGGTGTAGCGGATGTTGTCGCTCGTCGCCAGGCCGGTGACGCTTGCGCTGGCGGTGCCGGTGGTGACCAGCGTGAAGTCGCCCGCGCCGACGCCGGTGACCGGCTCGGAGAACACCACGTCGAATGCCATCGCGGTCGCGTTCGTCGGCGAGGCGTCGCGCCGTTCGATCGCGCTGACCACCGGCGCGGTGCTGTCGCGCGGCACCACGGTGATCGTCACGAAATCCGTGTCGGTCTTCGCGCCGCCGAAACCGGTGTTGCCGCGGTCGTCGCTGACGATCTGCAGGAACGCGCTGCCGACGGCGGTCGGAACGAAGATGAGGCCGTTCAGCGCGGCATTGATGCTCGCGAGCGTGCCCCTGAAGCGCGCCGAGTTGTCGCTGGTGCCGTCGCCCGTCACGAAGACGAGGCCGGCCGTGGTCGAAAGCGAGAACACGCCATTGTTCGAGGCGATCGCCACTTCGATCTGCGCGTTGCCGGCGTCGGCGTCGCTGATGGACAGCGTACTGCCGAAGTCCAACGTGTCGCCTTCCACGACCGTGCGCGGGCCGGGCACCTGGTTCACCGGTCCCTGGTTGTTCGCACCGACCAGCACCTGCGCAGTGCTGCCGACGGCGTTGAGCGTCGTCGTCGCATCGCGCCCGTGCGCGTTGCGCAGGCTGCCGCCGTTCAACGACAGCGTGCCGACCGTGATGCCATCGAAATCCATATGGCCCGGCAACACCGTGTAGCGAAACGTCGTCGACGCGGTGCCCGAACCCGCGACGTACTCCGCCTGCACCGCGGTCGAGCCGATCGTCAGGGCGATGCGCGGCGTGCCCGCGACGGTGACCGGCTGGTCCCAGGCAACGCTGAAATCGAGCGTTTCGCCGGGCCCGTACAGGTTCGGCGCCGGCACGCTGACGCCCGTGACGATGGGCGCCGAACTTGGCGTCACCGCATTCGACGCGGCGGACGCGGCGCCATCGCCCGCGCTGTTCGTCGCGACGACAGTGAAGGTGTACGTCGTGCCGTTCGCCAGGCCGGCGACGCGGATCGGGCTTGCGATACCCGTTCCGGTGAAACCGCCCGGAGTCGACGTCACGGTGTAGCCGTCGATCGCGACACCGCCTGTGGACGCCGGCGCGGTGAAGCCCACCGTCGCTTCGCCATCGCCTGCCGTCGCCGTGCCGATCGTCGGGGCGTCCGGTACCACCGCGTTGACCGCGAAGGTCCGCGATACGCGCGGCGCGGCTTCGAATTCCGCATTGCCGGGCTGGTCGGCGTGGATGGTGCACGCGCCGGCGCTCACGAACGTCAGCGCACCGCCTGCGGTGATCGTGCAGACCGCGCTGGTGCCGGAGCTGAAGATCGCGCCAAGGCCCGACGTGGTCGTCGCCGACAACGTCGGCGTGGTGCCGAAGTTCTGCGCGCCTGGATTGTCGAAGGCGATGCTTTGCGGCGCCTGGGGCGTGACGGCGTTCGAAGTCGGCGACGACGTGCTCGTGCCCATCGTGCTCGTCGCGGTGATCGTGAAGCGGTAGGTCACGCCGTTGCGCAGGCCGTTCACGGTGATCGGCCCGCGCGCGCCGCTGGCGGTGATCCCATCGGGCTGCGAGGTGACGGTGTAGTTGTCGACGGGGTAACCGCCGTCGAAAGGCTCGGGGAACGTCACCGTCGCCTTGCCGTCGCTGGCCGTGGCGGTCACGACGCCCGGGGCGTCAGGCTGGCGCGGCGGTGCATAGCCGAGCACGAACGTGTTGGTGCTGCCGCTGCGTGCCGCGGCGCCTTCGCGCGTCGCGCGCCAGCGTCCGAGCGCGGTCACCTTGCCCATGGCCACGTCCATGTCGGTCGTGGTGTAGGTGAAGGTGCAGGTCGTGGTCACGCCCAGGTTGGCGGGCACGCCCGGGCAGCTCAACGCGGACATGCCCGTCGGACTGCCGCTGGTGAAGGTGAGGTCCTTGATCGCCGCATTGCCGGTGGACAATTCGACGTAGAACGTCAGCGGCTGCCCCGCGCGCGAGAACGACGGCCGGTTGGCGCCGGTGATGGACACGGTGGTGGTCTGCGCGGCGGCCGGCGCCGCGAAGAAGCCCATCAGCAGGGCCAGCGCCGCGACCGCCGCGCGTCGCGTTGCCCCCGATTTCCCGATGCCGCGCAGCGCGCGCACGGCATCGTTCACGCCGACCCATCGCTGGATCGCGTCCTGATTCCACATGGTGATTCCCCGGTTGGTGCCGCTTCCCCAGCGTCGCCGTGAAAATGTGACGGCGAGCGCACTTCAACGGCGCGCATCTGACCACGTTTGGAGGCCGATTTCCAGCGCCGAGGCTTGCGGGGCCTGGCCCCGTGGCCATTCGCGAACGGGGATTCGCTTTCGGCGGGCCGGGGAACCTGGGGCAAAACGAGCGCGATCACGACTGCTGGCCGCCCTGATCGCGCGGCGTCGCGCGCGCGACATTCATGGCTGCAAAGTGGTGACGCGCATTTCCGACCGGACGCATCGGCGGCACGAGCGGACGCGCGCGTACGTCGCGGCGCGGGCATCACCTGGGCGAGTTCGTCCGTCCTACGTTCCGGCGGCGCATTCCGCGTCTTCGGCCCGATGGTTACCTGCCGGGCCGGGGCTGCGCGTTTACGCCAGAACCAGGTCTGCTAACGGCCAGAAGCGGACACGAAGGGCTGGAAAGCACCAGCAGAACTGACCCGTTCCACCGAGCGCGCGAGAATCCAGCCGTACATGCCGAAGGATTGCTCAAGGTCGTAGCCCCTAAGGCCACAGGAGATGCAGAAGGCAGTGGCGGCCTCTGCCGATACGGCCCACGGCCCTGGCCATCCACACTGCCGGAATCCTGCTGCAAGGTTGGCCCATTCCCGAGCGACAAGCGTCGCAGCGGACGTTTCCGCAAGATCAAGAACAATTGACGGGAGTTGCGGATAAGGGAATTGGTGTGCAGCAACGCCGCGAAAAATGAGCTGAAACTCGGCTGCGGCCGACCCATGGCCCGGTGCTAGCGAAAGCACCAGCTCTGCGGTGCGAGAGTCGAAAGAGTACGCAACGACCTCCGCATCATGAATTCCAGCGAACATTCTCTCGCTCCGTGTATGCATGAGGCCATGACCGCCTTGGGTCGAAAGCGGACATTAGCATCGCCGACCCCGAAGTGGTCCGATTTCCGCGTGTCGATCCACTGCCCTGAAGCACGGCCGAGTCGGTCTTCCCCCTCGCGCTGTGGCTCCAAGTTCCCGAACCCGGCGCAGGGTTCCTCGTCAATGACTGATCGACCCGCTCCGGGCTTCGTCGCGGTGGGTTCCCAGACGCTCCACCAACGACTCGCTTGCTCGATTGAGGCCGACGACTTCGACGTCCGCGCCGTGCTTGCGGAGCTTGAGCACGACCCGGTCCAGCGCAGCCACCGCGCTGGTATCCCAGAAGTGCGCCTGGCCCAGGTCGATGCGCACCTTTCCGGCGGCATGCAGGTAATCGAAGCTGTTGGCGAACTGGATGGCGCTGGCGAAGAACACTTCACCCTTCACGACATAGACGCGGGTGCCGTCCTCCGCCTCGTGATCCTCGACATGCAGCATCGAACTGGCGCGACGCGCGAACGACAGGGCCGTCAGCACGACGCCGGTCAGCACTCCTCTGGCCAGATCGTGCGTCGCCACGGTCACGATCACGGTTCCGATCATGATCAGGTTGGCGCTCTTCGGATGGGTCTTCAGCTCTACGAAGCTCTTCCAATGGAAGGTGCCGATGCTGACCATGATCATGACGGCGACCAGCGCGGCCATCGGAATCCGCGACACCCAGTCCGACGCATAGACCACGAGCACCAGCAGCACGAATCCCGCGACGAAGCACGAAAGCCGGCCGCGGCCACCGGAAGAGACGTTGATCACCGACTGGCCGATCATCGCGCAGCCCGCCATGCCGCCGAAGAGGCCAGCGACGACGTTGGCGGCGCCTTGTCCCGCGCATTCGCGGCGACGGTCGGTGGGCGTGTCCGTCACGTCCTCGACGATCTGCGCCGTCATCAGCGATTCCAGCAGGCCGACCACGGCCAACGTGGCCGATACCGGAAACAGGATGCGCAGCGTGTCCAGCGTCCACGGGATATCCGGGAACAGGAAGGTCGGCAGGCTGTCGGGCAGTGCGCCCATGTCGCCGACGGTGCGGATGTCGAGTCCCAGCCAGACGCAAACGGCGGTGAGCACGACGATCGCGACCAGCGGCGACGGCACCGCGCGCGTTACCCGCGGAAGGAGGTAGATGATCGCCAGCCCCGCCGCGCAGACCGCGTACACCGTCCACGGCATGCCGATCAGTTCGGGCAACTGCGCCATGAAGATCAGGATCGCCAGCGCGTTGACGAAGCCGATGACCACGGAGCGGGAGACGAATCGCATCAACGCGTTCAACCGCAGTGCGCCTGCGAGGATCTGCAGCATGCCGGCGAGGATCGTGGCCGCGAACAGATACTGCAGTCCATGGTCCTTGACCAGGTCCACCATCACCAGCGCCATGGCGCCCGTCGCGGCGGAGATCATGCCAGGACGTCCGCCGGCGATGGCGGTGACGACCGCGATGCAGAACGACGCGTACAGGCCGACCTTCGGGTCGACACCGGCGATGATCGAGAATGCGATGGCCTCTGGGATCAGGGCCAGCGCAACAAGAAGGCCCGACAGAACGTCGCCGCGGACGTTGCCGAACCACTGCTCACGCAGCGAGTACATGACAGACATGGAATGACTCCGGCGCGCGGTGTGCGCGCAGCTCGACAGGACACCAACACATCCCACCGTCCAGCGACGGTCGGCGCGAACTCAGCCAGGGGACGGGTCAGGGTGGCGTCATCGAATGGCGGCCAAGGGCGAAAAGAGCGGCGGATTGTATTGCGACGCAGCAAGCCAGTCCAATGAACGCGCAAGGTCGGTCTCCGGTCGAAGCCGACATGTCCTTCGCTGCAGCCTGCCCGCAACGCTTGACCGTCATCGCGTCGTGAACACCGGATACGGATTGAGCGCGGTGCCCTTCCACCACTGGCGCTCGGGGCCGAGTTCGAAGATGGCGAAATGCAGGTGCGGGGCGGCAGGATCGGCGTTGCCCGTGCTGCCGACGTAGCCGATCACCTCGCCACGCCGGATCGCCTGCTTCTCGTGCAGGCCATCGGCGTAGCGGTCCAGGTGCGCGTAGTAATACGCGTAACGACCGCTCGGCTCGAACTGGTAGATCGTCAGGCCGCCGGGCACGCTGGTGAACAGCTTTTCGATGGTGCCGTCGGCCACCGCGATCACCGGCGTGCCGCGCGGCGCCATGATGTCGAGCGCTTCGTGCACGCGGCCCTGCGCGCGTGCATCGCTGAACGTGTCGTGCAGTTGCGCGGCGGTGACGCCCTGGACGGGGATCGTCAGCGCGCCGACTTCCGCAGCGTTCGCGTCCGTGTCGGGCAACGGCGTGTTCGCGACCGCAGCCGTTCGTGGGTCGGCAGCCGGAGGCGCGGGCGTCGTCGCGCGCGACGGCGACGCCGTGGTCGACGCGACCGGGCTTGCCGTCGCATCGACGACCGCAGGCACGTTGCCGCGTTCGCGTCCGTAATGGAACAACGCTGCGTTCGCGCCCAGCAGCACGATCGCGAGGAACATCAACGCCGCCTTGCCCATACCGTGCCTCCTTTGCGTCGGACCGGTTACTGCTGCAGCACGGCCGGTGTTCCGGGTGCCACCGCATCGGCGAGCGCGCTCGCATCCCAGTTGGTCAACCGGATGCAACCGTGCGATTCGGTCTTGCCGATCTTGCCCGGTTCGGGCGTGCCGTGGATGCCGTAGTGATCCTTGCTCAGATCGACCCAGACCACGCCGACGGGGTTGTTCGGGCCGGGTGCGATCTTCGCCTTCGCGTGGCCCGGGTCGGCGTCCCAGAACAGCTTCGGGTTGTACTGGAAATGCGGATCGCGTGCGACGCCCTTGATCGTCCATCGGCCGATCGGCAGCGGATCGTGCTCGCTGCCGGTCGATGCCGGAAACCGCGCGTACACGCGGCCTTGCGCATCCCGCAGCATCACCGACGCGTCCGATCGGTCGACGATCACCGATGCCGCCTTCGGCAGCGCATCGACCTGCACGTTGGGCACCCACAACGTGGTGCCTTCGCGCGTGAGATCCGCGCCGGGATTGAGCGCGGCCAGCAGCGCGGGGCTCGCGTGGAAACGCTCGCCCAGGCTTTCGGCGAGCGATGCGTAACCGAGTTGCGGCAGCGCCGCTTTCGCCATCATGTCGTCCGGCACCGCGGTGTACGGACCGGCGACGTCCTGTGCGGTGAGCCGATACTGGATCAACGCCGGCGATGCGTCGGCGGTCAACGCGCGCCACGTTGCGTCGTCCATCGCGCCGGTCGCCTTCAGGTTGCGACTGCGCTGGAATGCGGCGATTGCGCGCTCGGTGTTGCTGCCCCATCGTCCGTCGATCTCGCCCGTTCCAAAACGTGCGCGATCCAGCAGCACCTGCGCCCTGAGCCGCGCCGCCGCCTGTGTTTCGTCGTGCAGGTCGCCGGTGAACGCCGCCTGGTTGGCACGCGCGAGCGCCGCCGCATCGGGCGCTGCATCCTGCGCGAGGACGATCATCGGAGTGGACAGGGCGAACAGGAGCGCGGTGCGCGGGATCGACGTCATCGAGTGGAATCCGGCAAGGAACATGCCTGCATGCTGCGTGGCGGGTTTTCGGCATTGCGTGAATGCACGCGCGCCACCTGTCGGCGCGCTGAAGCGCACGGTTCGCACGGACCGAGTCGCACGCACATCGCGGTGGGCGCCGTCTTCGTGGAACCACGCTTCCGTTATCGGAAGCTCACGAGCCCGAATGGATACTCGAGGCCCGCGTTCGAGATCTCTCGTTGACCCTGCCGGCCGATATCCATCGTGACCTGATCGTCATCGGCGCGTCCGCCGGCGGCCTGCGCGTTCTTCTCCAGCTCGCTTCGGCGCTTCCGGACGGCTTTCCTCCGGTGCTCGTGGTGCAACACATCGGCCATCACGTCAGCCTGCTTCCCGAACTGCTGGAGAAGGCCGGACCCAACAGGGCGTTGCATCCGGTCTCGGGGCAGAAGATCGTTCCCGGCACCTTCCTCGTCGCGCCGCCGGATCACCACATGCTGGTCGGCGACGGCGAGATCCGCCTGACCACCGGGCCCAAGGAGAACTTCGCGCGGCCCGCGATCGACCCGCTATTCAGATCGGCCGCGCTGGCGTACGGCCCGCGCGCGATCGGCGTGATCCTGAGTGGTCGGCTCGACGACGGAACCGCGGGCCTGCATGCCATCAAGTCGGCCGGCGGCCTGGCCGTGGTGCAGGACCCGGACGATGCCGATGAGCCAAGCATGCCGTCGAGCGCGCTACGCTTCGTGGCGGCCGATCGCATCGCCACGAGCGCGGAGCTCGCCGGGATTCTCCAGGAACTGGCGCGGCAGCCCATCGTCGTCCGTGAACAGGTTCCCGAGATCATCCGCTGCGAGCACGAGCTCACCATCGACCGTCGAAACGCCATGCAGAAGCTCGATCAGATCGGTACGCGTTCGGACATCGTCTGCCCGGAGTGCGGCGGCGTGCTTTGGGAGATCGACGACGCCAGGCCGAAACGCTTCCGCTGCCATACCGGACACGCGTTCTCGCTGGCCGCGCTGGACGAAACGCAGGCCAGTCACGCCGACGCTGCCATCTGGGCGGCGCTCAAGGCGCTGCACGAACGGCATCGCGTACTGCTGATGATGCTGGAACTGCACGAGCCCGGCGATCCCGCCTTCGACGTGTGGCGCAACGAAGCCCAACGCGTGAAGCATCGCATCGACGTACTCCGGCAGCTGGCCGACGACGACTGAACGCCGGTGCGCGCGTTGGGCGCCGCAGTGGCGGCGCTATTCGCGCGCGGGAAAGCGCACGATGAACTGGCTCCCCTTGCCCGGCCCTTCGCTGCGGGCCTGCACGCTGCCGGAGTGCATTTCCACGATCTTCTTCACCAGCGCCAATCCCAACCCCAGCCCGAGCTTGGAACCCTGCAACTGCGGCAGCGTGAACAGTTCGAAGATCTGCTCCAGCTGCGCGGTTTCGATGCCCACGCCTTCGTCCGACACGCGCACGATCACTTCCGACCCGATGAACGTGCCCGTCACCCAGATGCGCCCCGGCGGCGGCGTATAGCGCAGCGCGTTCGCGATCAGGTTCACGAACACCTGCTGCATGCGCATGCGGTCGATGTGCATCTCGATGTCGCTCGCCGGCACGAGCACGGACACCGCGCGCCCTTCCTGGTCCATCTGCCGCAGCGCGATGCGCGTGGAGGCCTCCAGCAACTCGCGCAGGCGGCACTCGCTGCGGTCGAGGCTGAAGCTCCTGGAGGTGATCTTGCTGTGCTGCATCAGGTCGTCGATGAGCCGTGCCGCCATGTCGACGTTGCGCGAGATCATCTCCACGTGCGGTGCGGCCTCCGGGTCCACGACGCGTTTGCCCAGCACCGCGGCGGCGAGGCCGATGCCGGACAGCGGATTGCGCAGCTCGTGGGCCAGCAGCGCGATCGCCGCGGTGAGGCCCTCGTTGGTCTGCGTGGTCGCGGTGCATTGCTTCAGCGCGGACTCCAGCTGCATCTTCGCGTCGGTCATGTCGCGGAAGATCTTGAGGAAGTTGTACTCGTCCACTTCCCCGCCCAGGCATATCGTCAGCCCGGACGCCCAGAACCGCGAACGATCGCTGCGCGTCATCCAGCGGTCGTTTCCCGACGTTCCGCGCTGGCGCGCTTCCTCCAGTTCATGCTCCGGAATGCCGTTGCGCACGTCGGGCAACGTGAAGAAGCGCTCGACGTCCGTGTGCAACAGCTCGCTTCGGGCCTCTCCCAGGATCGTCTCCGCGCCCGCGTTCGCCCACGTGATCACGCCGGAGCGGTCCAGCAGCAACACCGCGTAATCGTTGGAACCATTGGCGAACATCCACAGCATCTGCCGGACGATCTGTTCGGCGGCCGGAGGGCTGTCGGTCATCAAGGCGACTCCTGGCGGGAAGCGTGCAGTCTGACCTGCGCCTGCCATGCGAGACGTGAAAGGCCCTCGTTGCGTCAGGCAATGTGCGGCTGAACGGCAACCTGCGCCGCCTCATTGCGAAGACGCACGCCCAAGAGCCCGCTGCTTCGATCCGCGTTCGCGCGGCTCAATGGTAGTGCCGCAACGCGGGCGGACCCGCGCGCTCCCACGCCGCCTTGACGTCCGACTCCACGTCTTCCCATGTCAGGCCCGTCGCGCGCTCGTAGGACTTCCAGAGCGCCTCGGCGGCGAGCTCGGCCATTTCCCAGTTCGGTCCGTACATTTCGCGCGCGCCTTCGCCGATGGCGTCGATCAGGCTTTCGTAGTTCGTCATCATCTGCACTCCGCATCCGGCATGTGGCCGGGCTGGTGGCGGGCGACACCGCATGCGTCGCCACGATCATTACCGCCGCAACACTCGTGCCACCGCCCACGCTCCCGTCCGGTGCGCCGCGCATTCACGGGTGCGGAAAGAGCTGCGCACGCGTGTCCATATCTTCATTGCCGCAGGCGAACCGCTTGATGCGCGGGACACTTCACACGTTGGCGCGCCCGCAAGGCGCACACTGTCCCGAACATGGAGAAGGTGATGAATCGAACGATTCTGGTAGTGGACGACAACGTGTACCTGGCACGGACGACAGCCCAGGTGCTCGAAGCGCAGGGGTTCCAGGCACACGCCGCGATGAATGCGACGCAGGCCCTGAAACTGGTGGCATCGCAGGCGTTCGAAGGCGCGATCATCGACGTCGATCTGAAAGGGCGCGTCAACGGCGTCGAGCTGCTGGCGGCGATACGCGAACTGCGCCCGGGATTGCGCGCGGTGCTGACGACCGGGCACGAACCCGACATCGTCGAACCGCCTGAAGGTGTCGTCCTGCTGCGCAAGCCGTATCGCATGTCGGATCTGGTCGCGGCGATGTTCAAGGAGGACCGTGCCGCGTGATTCACCGCGGACCTCGCGTGCGTGGGCGCGAGATCGAACGAAGCGTGAGGCTCAATCCATGCATTGCAGGCCGTCGGGCAAACGTACCCACGGGTGCTTGCGTAGGCCATACACCGACACGAACGGCGGGGGGAAGGCGGGATCGGCGAACACGCCCACCGGGATCGTGAGGTAACCCGGAATCGCATCCATCGACCAGAACACGGTCGCGCCACATTCGGGGCAGAAGTGGAATCGTGCCGTGGTGCCCTCGTCGCCCGTGCGGGCGAACTGCGCACTGCGGCCCTGCACCGTCACCGCGTCTTCGGGAAACCGCGCCTGCACGCCGAACGCACTCCCCGTGCGTTTCTGACACGCGAGGCAATGACAGATCGAAACGCGCACCGGGTCACCGCGCGCGACCACGGTGAGCTTCCCGCAACTGCATGCGCCTGTGTGTTCGGTCATGGCATCGCCCGTCGGCGGCCTCCGGGAGCCGCGTGCCGTCACTGTACCTGCGTCTGCGCGATCTGCGCTCGTGCTGCGAAGGCTGCGTGCAACTCCGGAGGGGCGCGCCTACGCTCAGTCGCGCGAAGCGGCGGTTGAACGCGGTTCGACGCACTCGTTCAGCCAGTTCACCGGCGGTGGACGCGGGCCGTGCGATCAGGAGATTCCGTCAGAACCGGAGTACGTCCATGTCGTCGTTCGCATTTCGCACCCTCTGTGTCGCCGCCCTGCTGACCCTGAGCACAGCGGCCTCGGCGCAGCAGAAGAGCAATCCGTCATCCGCGTCGGCCGCACACGGCCAAGGCTCGATGGAACTGCACAGGATCATGAAGGAAGGCGGCGACATGCCGATGCCGATGTCGGGCGACGTCGACAAGGATTTCGCGGCGATGATGAGCATGCACCACCAGCAGGGCATCCGCATGGCCGACGTGCAGCTGAAGCACGGCAAGGATGCCGCGCTCAAGGCACTGGCGCAGCGGATCAAGGATGAGCAGAAGAAGGAGATCGGCGAACTGGCGCCGTTCAAGAAGTAGACGGTTCGCGAGCACGCGCGCGGTCACCGTGCGGCGGCTGGCGCGACGTTCGGCGACATCGACGCTTTCAGCTGCAGCATCGGTTCCTGCGAGACGTTGGTCATGCCGGTGGACGGGCGATCCAGGTCGAGCACCAGCGTGATGGCCAGCGTGAGCAGCACGAACAGGATGGTGGTCGCGCGTCGCTGCCGGCCGCGTTCGTAGCCCACCATGCCGGCGGACAGGAACGCGAAGAAGCCCAGCATGCGCAGGATGCGCGGCGGTACGTGCGACTGCCGCGCAGCGAAGCGCGTGGCGGCCAGGTCGATCGATTCGTTGGTGGTGGTAACCACGAGCGATCCGCGCGCGGTGTCGCGGAATGGCGCGATGCCCGCGAGCATCGTCGACCACAACTCGCCGTGCAGCGCTTCGGTCTGGCGATAGGTGCGCACCTCCTCGTCGGCGGTGCGCGCATTGCCGAACGCGATGCGGGCGTCGACGTAGCGCCGCAGTACGTCCCGCATGCGGTCCCGATCCGCATCGGCCATCAGGTCGGCACGCAGCCACGTCGTGCCGATGGCGTTCGCTTCGTTGACCACGAGTTCGCGCCGCGCGTCGTAGCGGCCGAGGGCGATGGAGAACGTGAAGCCGATCAGCAACGCCAGCAGCCCCAGCACCGAGGTCATCGCGAAGGCGTCTTCATGGTCGCCCTCGGCGCGACGCGTGCGCCGGCGCAGGTAGTGGCCGATCTCGCGGGACACGATCAGGCCGACGAGGAAGAGCAGGCCGAACACCCACAACGGAAGGTAAGGGAAGGAGGAACTGAACAACGCCATGCGTGTGCTCCGTCGTCGGGTGGTCTAGCGGGTCGGGTTCGAAGGCGCGATTGTCTGCGTGGCTGGCACGGGCGGCGGCTGGATCTTCTGGATGCCGTTCACCAGGATCGTGAGCGCCAGCGCCACCTGCAGCACACCGAGCACCGCACCCAGGATCTGCAGCGGCACGACGCCCACGTGGCGCATGAACCACGCCGCGGCCAGCATCGCCAGCAGGTCCAGCACGATCACCCCGAGCGCCAGGCCCATCACCAGCCACATCCGGGTCGCGTCGTGACTGGATGCGCAGAGCAGGATCACCGCCGCGATGCCGTATGGCGTCACGGTCACGGGGAACGCGAGATGCATGGCACCGTCCTGCGCCGGCACGGTACCGGCAGGAGCCGGTGCGCGGTATTGCCCGAACAGCGCCGCCAGCGCTGCGAGCAGGAACACCACGCCGGCGGCGATCTGCATCACCGGGACGCTGATCCGCCATTTGACCATCAGCAGCGCGCCGATCCAGCCGCCGAGCACGACGCTGATGGCGCTGATCGCGGTCACGCGCACCGCGAGCCTGCGCAGCGCGGCGCGCTCCATGCCCTGCGTCGCCGCGAAGAACGGCCCGATCACCTTGATCGGGCCGAGCATGATGAAGAACAGCGTGAAGATCTCCGGCGCGCCGAGCGCATACATGTTTACGTGCGCAAGCTCCGGAACGATGGCGGGTGTCATGCGCGTCCCCCTTGCCGTGATGGACCGCGTGGGCGGAATGACGAGCGCCGCGTGCACGGCGCCCGTCGCCAGCAGATCAGTTGCTGCTTCCCGCCGGCGTTTCCATCTTGCGCTGCGCTTCCTCCAGCGCCTTCTTCATGCTGAGCGTGTCGGCGCCCTGCGACGGCGGGAAGTCCATCAGGCTCTTGAGGTGGGCGGCGATGATCGGGCCGGCCGCCGTCGGTGCCCAGAGCTTGGACGCGAAGAACTTCCGGCCGATGTAACCCCATTCGTGCGATTGCGGATCCATCTTCTCCATCGGATCCATCAGCAGGTTCATCACGTACGGCACGCTGGGGTAGTACTTGGCATCCCACCAGCTGCCTTCGCGCTTCACGCCGATGTGCATCTTCCATGCGTCGACGCGGATCGCCATCAGGTCGGTTTCGTCGTAGTAGAAGATCTCGCGACGCGCACCCTTCTCGCTCGCGCCGGTCCAGTGATCCAGCTGGTTGTAGCCGTCCAGGTGCACCTTGTACGTGGTGCCGTTCATGTCGTGACCCTTGAGCAGCTGTTCCTTCAGGTCCGGCAGGCCGGCGGCGGCAGCGAGCGTCACGAACACATCCTCATGGTTCTGGATCTGGTTGGAGACGCTGCCGGCCTTGATCTTGCCCGGCCACTTCACCAGGTGCGGCACGCGCACGCCGCCCTCCCATGTCGTGCCCTTCTCGCCGCGGAACGGCGCGTAACCGCCGTCGGGCCACAGCATCATCTCGTTCCCGTTGTCGGTGCTGTAGACGACGATCGTGTTGTCCTCGATCCCGAGCTCGCGAAGCTTGTCCAGCAGCGCGCCGACGTGTTCGTCGTGCTCGATCATCTTGGCGCGCACGACGTCTTCTTCCGCACGGCCTTCGTCGACCGCCTTCTGGATGTAGGACTTCGGACTGTGCGAATGGATGTGGATGGCGGTGGTGTTGAACCAGCAGAAGAACGGCTTGTCGCCCTTGCCCACGCGATCAAGCCACTTGAGGGTTTCGTCGAGCACTTCCTTGTCGAACGTCTCCATCCGCTTGCGCGTCAGCGGGCCGGTGTCCTCGATCTTCTGCTTGCCGACGCGCCCGAACTTCTCGTCGGTGGTCGCATCGTCCTCGTCGGTCGCCCAGGCATGCAGAACACCGCGTGGGCCGAACTTCTTCTTGTACTCGGGCATCTTCTGGCCCGGGTAATCCAGTTCTTCCGGCTCCTCTTCCGCATTGAGGTGGTAGAGGTTGCCGAACCATTCGTCGAAGCCGTGCGTGGTCGGCAGGAACTCGTTGCGATCGCCCAGGTGGTTCTTGCCGAACTGCGCCGTGGCGTAACCCACGGACTTGAGCACTTCGGCCAGCGTCGGGTCGCTCTTCTGGATGCCGCGCGTGGAGCCGGGAATGCCGATGGTGGTCATGCCCGTCCGGATCGGCAGCTGCCCCATGATGAACGCCGCTCGCCCCGCCGTGCAGCTGGGTTGCCCGTAGTGATCGGTGAACAGCATGCCGTCGCGGGCGATGCTGTCGATGTTCGGCGTTCGCCCCATCATCCCGTGCGTATAGGCACCGACGTTCCACATGCCGATGTCGTCGCCCCAGATGACCAGGATGTTGGGACGTTCCGAGCCGTTGCCGTTTCCGTTCTTTGCCACTGCCATGGGTACACCTCCAGAATCCACGTCGGGAGAAGGGTGCAAGGCGATGCGCGCCGGCAACGGGCCGCGAGAAGTCGCGAGAATCGCGCGCGATGCGTGCAGCGCAAGTGAAGCGGCCTGGTGCTCGCCGCGCGCATGTCGCTGACTGCGCGCCTGCGTCGGCGGCGTGGATGGCATGACGTTTATTTCACCATCGCCGGCTGCATGGGCGCCGGCACGGTGTTGACGATCGACGTGGCCGGGTCGTGCGCGACGGGGCCGCCACCTGGCTTGCGCCGTCAGGCCGAACTCGACGAACGCCCGCTGCCGTTCGTACGTACCACGCTGCTGCGAGGCAAGGCGGCGGATGTGACCGCAGCGAGTCCGACCAACAGCGCGGAAATCCACAGGCAGGCATCCAACCCGGCGACCTGGAAAACCCATCCGGACAGCACCGTGCCGAGGAGCCGCCCGAGCGCATTGGCCATGTAGTAGAAGCCGACGTCCAATGACACGCCGTCCTCCGCCGCGTAGCTGACGATCAGGTAGCTGTGCAGGGCGGAGTTGATCGCGAACAGCACGCCGAAGACCGCCAGCCCTGCGATCAGGACGACCTGTGGAGAGAACTGTCGCACGAGCATGAACGCCATGATCGCGGGCACGATGGCCAACGCCGTCGCCCATCCAGGGGCGGCCCGGCCGCCCGGCGCTTCGCCGGTTCGACGCCCGATCACGAACGGCGCTGCGGACTGGACGATGCCGTAGCCGATGACCCACGCGGCCATGAAGCTGCCGACCTGCCAGAAATCCCATCCAAGCGACTGGGCCAGGAAGACCGGAAGCGCCACCACGAACCACACATCGCGCGCACCGAACAGGAACAGGCGTGCGGCCGAGAGCAGGTTGATGGCGCGGCTCTTGGAAAGGATGTCGCGGAACTTCGGCTTTGATCTCGCCTTGCCGAGGTCACGCTTCAACAGCGCCAGGCCGAGCACCAGGACCAGCGCCAGCGCGACAGCCATCACCGCGACGGCGGGCCTGAATCCGATCGCGGTCAGCAGCGCGCCGCCAAGGAAGAAGCCGATGCCCTTGAGCGCATTCTTCGAGCCCGTCAGTGCCGCCACCCAACGGAACAGCGTGCCTGGCCGATCGGCCGGCACGAGCAGCTTGATGCTGCTCTTGGCGCTCATCTTGTTGAGGTCCTTCGCGATTCCGGACAGCGCCTGCGCGCCCATCACCCACGGCACCGTCAGCCAGGTCGCGGGCACCAGCAGCATCGACAAGGCGACGACCTGCATCGCCAGGCCGATGTTCATCGTCCGATTGAGCCCGATGTGCGCGCCCAGCCATCCGCCGACGAGATTGGTGACGACACCGAAGATCTCGTAGAACAGGAACAGCAGGGCGACCTGCAGCGGCGAATAGCCAAGCTCGTGGAAGTGCAGCACCACGAGCATGCGCAACGCGCCATCCGTCAACGTGAAGGCCCAGTAGTTTCCCGTGATCAGCAGGTACTGCCGGACGTCTGGCGAAAGGCGCGCGAGCATGGGTCAGCGATCCGCCCCGCCTACGTACTGCACCAGCTCCGCGGTGCGGTTCACGTAACCCCACTCGTTGTCGTACCACGCGTAGATCTTCACCTGCGTGCCATTGATCACCAGGGTGGACAACGCATCGACGATGCCCGAACGCGGGTCGGTCCGGTAATCGATCGAGACCAGCGGGCGCGTCTCGTAGCCCAGCACGCCCTTGAGTTCACCGTCAGCCGCGGCCTGCAGGAGCGCGTTGACTTCTTCGGCCGTGGTGGCGCGTTCGACCTCGAACACGCAGTCGGTCAGCGAGGCATTCGTCAGCGGCACGCGCACGGCATGGCCATCGAGACGTCCCTTCAGCTCCGGGAAGATCTCGGCGATGGCGGTCGCCGATCCCGTGGACGTCGGAATGAGGCTGCTCCCGCACGACCGCGCACGTCGCAGGTCCTTGTGCGGCGCATCGACGATGACCTGCGTGTTGGTCAGGCTGTGGATCGTGGTCAGGCTGCCATGGCGGATGCCCAGCGACTCGTGGATGACCTTCACCACCGGCGCGAAACAGTTGGTGGTGCACGAGGCCGCCGAAACGATGCGGTGCCTGGCTGGATCGAAGCGCCCGTGATTCACGCCCATGACGATGTCCAGCGCACCGGCCGACTTGACCGGCGCGGTCACGACCACGCGCTCCACGCCCTGATCGAGGTACGGCTGCAGGACATCGGGCTTGCGGAACTTGCCCGAGGCCTCCACCACCACATCGCAATGCGACCAGTCGGTCGCGTCGATGTCCTGGTTGCGCGTAACCGGAATACGAACGCCGTCGATCACGATGGCGTCGCCGTCCGCGATGGCCTCCCTATCCCAGCGTCCGTGGACCGAGTCGAAGTTCAACAGATGCGCCAGCGTTGCCGCATCGCCGGCCGGGTCGTTCACCTGCACGAACCGGAGTTCCGGATTTCCCCAGGCCGCACGCAGGGTGAGGCGGCCCATTCGGCCGAAGCCGTTGATGCCAACGCGAATGCTCATGGAAGGCTCTGTTGCGAGTGGAATGGAATGGCTCAGGCGGTGGTCGGGGTTTCGCTGATCTGCCGCAGCCTGGTTGCGGCGGCCAGTCGATCCAGCCCCTCCATGCGCAGCGACAACAACAACGAGATCCGCTGCTGCAGCAGGAGAAACGCATTCGAGAACGCCTTGCGCACCTGCTCGGGCGTGCCGGTGACCGCAGCGGGATCCGGGATGCTCCAGTGCGCCGTGATCGGCTGTCCGGGCCAGACCGGACAGGATTCGCCGGCGGCGCGGTCGCACACGGTGATCACCAGATCCATTTCCGGCGCACCCGGCTGCGCATAGTCGGCCAGGCGCTTGCTGTGCAGCACGCTGACCTCCAGGCCGGCGTCCGTCATCACCTGCAGCGCCATGGGGTGGACGCGTCCGGCGGGGTGACTGCCGGCGCTGAACGCCCGGACTCGTCCCTTTCCCATCGAATTGGCCAACGCTTCGGCCATCTGGCTTCGTGCCGAATTGCCGGTGCACACGAACAGGACGTTGTAACGGTCTTTCATGGGACCTCTGCGATGTTTACGGCTTGGAAGAGCGGACGACGTATCAATGCCTCGTGGCGTTCAGGCACTCGTTCCACGACTCGCGGCGCACGCGATGCCGCGCCTGGTGCATCAGCGCGCGCGGGAACGAACGGGAATGGCATCGGCCGCCACGCGGACGTCCGGTGCGCATTTGCCCGGATCCCCGCCGCAACAGTTGCGCGTCAGGAAATCCACCAGCGCCTGCATCGCCTCGAAGTTCGCCCGGTAGCGGATGTTGCGGCTGTTCTTCTCGGCCTCGATGAGCCCGGCGTGCGACAGCGCCTTGAGGTGGAACGAGAGGGTCGCGTTCGGGATGTCGAACGTCTGGGCGAGGTCGCTCGGGTAAGCGCCCTCCGGTCCAAGCTCCACCAGATGGCGGTAGATGCTCAGGCGGGAGGCATGGGCCAGCGCGGCCATGGCGGTGACGGCGTTATTCGTATCCATATTTCCAGTATGTTGGAATCATGGAACCGCGGCAAGCCCCGGAGGCGGAGCGCGGGCTTGCCTGCCCTTGCAGCGAACCGCTCGGGAGTGGGTCATCGGCTCAATTCACGGAGCCGTGCACCGCATGCTTGACAGGCGGGTCAGGAGGAATATAGTTGCGACTAACAACGATATTCCTCCGCCGATGTCCGCCAAGCCCGCCCTCCCAGCGAACTCCCTGCAGCGCGACGCGCAAGCGTTGCATGCGGCCGTGTCGGATCTGGTGCGGGTCTATCAGTTCCGCGACCGCGACAGGATCTGCTGCTACGACATCTCGGTCACCCAGTGTTACGCGCTGGAAGCGCTGGTCGAGCGCGGCCCGAGCCGCAGCCAGGCGCTGGCCGAGGCATTGATGCTCGACAAGAGCACGACGACGCGCGTCGCCGATGCGCTGGTCCGGAAGGGCTACGTCGAACGCCTGCCCGACCCCGACGACGCGCGTGCCGTCTCCTTGCGCGTCACGCCGGAAGGCCGCCGGCTCTACGAGAAGATCAACCGCGAACTCATCGAACAACAGGCCGACCTGTTGCGCGATCTGGATCCGCAGATGCGCGCGGCCGCGACCGAAATCATCCAGCGACTGGCGCGAGCGGCGCAGGCCCGCTTCGTCTCTGGCGTGAGCGTCGGCAGCTGCGCGCCTGCGTGCGGCAACGATGCTTCGACGAAGTGCGGTTGACCTTTTTTTGCCCGAATAGTTGTCACTAACAACAGGTGATGGGAATGATCAGGATTCGATCGGCGGAAACGGAGGACGCGAGCGCCATCGCGGCCATTTACAACCAGGGCATCGCAGAGCGCTCTTCGACCTTTGAAACGAATCCGCGCTCGACCGCGGATCTGGAGCAACGCCTGGCCGACATCGCGCGTTACCCGTTGCTCGTCGCGACCGGCGAAGCAGGCGACGTGCTCGGCTGGGCGGGGCTCAGCAGCTATCGTCCTCGCGACTGCTACGCCGGGATCGGCGAGTTCTCCGTCTATCTCGACGCCAAGGCGCGCGGCCAGGGCATCGGACGCCAGTTGCTGCATGCGTTGATCGATGTCGCCCGGGAGCGCGGCTACTGGAAGCTGCTGTCGCGGATCTTCCTGTTCAACACGGCCAGTCGCGCACTGTGCCGATCCGTCGGCTTCCGCGAAGTCGGCATCTACGAAAAGCACGGCCAGCTCGAAGGACGATGGCTCGACGTCGTCATCGTCGAGCGCCTGATTCCCGAAAACCTTTCGACCCCGACGACCGAAGCCGACGCGGCTGCGGCGACGGCCTGAGGAGCTCCCATGAACAATGCACTTCCTGTTGTCGTCATCGGCGCCGGCCCGGTGGGCCTGGCCGCCGCGGCCCATCTGCTTGAGCGTGGCCTGACTCCGCTGGTCCTGGAGGCCGGCGAGTCGGTTGGCGCCGGCATGCTGCAGTGGGCCCATGTGCGGATGTTCTCGCCGTGGGAATTCACCCTCGATCGTGCCGCACGTGCGCTGCTGGCCAGGCAGGGATGGCAGGCGCCCGACCTGGCCGCGTTCCCCACCGGCGGCGAAGTGGTTGCGCGATACCTGAAGCCGCTTGCCGATACACCGCAGATCCGGCCGCATCTCCGCCTCGGCGCACGCGTCGTCGTGGTGGCGAAACAACGCCGTGATCGCATGAAGGACGCGCAGCGCAACGACGTTCCGTTCGTCGTCCGGTATGAAGACGCGACCGGCGAACATGAACTGCTGGCGCAGGCGGTGATCGATGCCTCCGGCACCATCGACAACCCGAGTCCGATGGGTGCGTCCGGCATCCCCGCGCTGGGCGAGCGCTCGCTCGCATCGCAGGTCTTCTACGGAATGCCGGACGTGCTCGGCAAGCACCGGGAACGCTACGCGGGCAAACGCGTCCTCGTCGTGGGCAGCGGGCATTCGGCCTTCAACGTCCTGAGCGATCTGGCGCGCCTGTCCAGGCAGGTGCCCGGCATGCAGATCGAATGGGCCATCCGTCGCCCGTCACTTCAGCGCGTGCTGGGCGGCGGAGAAAACGATCAGCTCAGGGAACGCGGCAAGCTCGGGCTGACCATCAGGCAGTTGGTCAATGAAGGTGTCCTTCGCGTCGCGACGAACTTCCATCTCGACCGGCTCGAGAAGACGGCCGGTGGCATCGTCGCGCATGGCGATGGCAAGGCACTTCCGCCGGTGGATGAAGTCGTGGCCGCGACGGGCTTCCGCCCCGACGTCTCGCTCCTGTCGGAGCTGCGCATTTCGCTCGACCCGGGCACGCAGAGTCCCACGGCGCTGGCCCCGCTGATCGATCCCAACCAACACAGTTGCGGCAGCGTCCGGCCGCACGGCGCCGAGGAACTCAAGCATCCCGACGCGAACGTCTACATCGTCGGCATGAAAAGCTACGGCCGTGCGCCGACCTTTCTCCTGCTGACCGGATACGAGCAGGTGCGTTCGGTGGTGTCGGCCATCGCCGGCGATTGGGAGGCTGCGCGTCGCGTGGAGCTGGTGCTGCCGGAGACGGGGGTTTGCATCACGCAGTTCGCCGATGAAGAAGAAGCTGCGGTGCAATCCAGCTGCTGCGGTACCGCACCGCGTGAGCCGGAAAAGAACGTTGCTTGCTGTGGCGGGCCCGCAAAGGAATCGGTCAGCGCGTGCTGCGCCGAAGATGAGCAGGCGAAGGCGAATGGCAGCGCCGGTTGCGGCTGCAGTACCACGCCGGTCACGCCTGCCCCTGCACGCACCCGCTGCTGCGCGGCCTGACGATGCCAGCGCACATGAGGCGTGCCGTCTGGCTGCTGGGACTGTGCCAATGCATCCTCTGGGGCGTTCTGTACTACAGCTTTTCGGTGCTGCTGGTGCCGATGGAAACCGCGCTGGCCCTGCCCCGCACCGCAGTGGCCGGCGCCTTCTCCGTGGGATTGCTGGCCATGGCCGTGCTGGCCCCGGCCGTCGGTAGGTGGCTCGATCTTGGACACGCCGCCAACGTCACTCGTCTTGGCATGGGGCTGGCAGTGCTGGGACTGGGCATCGTCGCCACTGCGAATGGCGCCCCTGCCCTCTATCTGGGCTGGCTGTGCATGGGCATCGCGATGGCATGTGTGTTGTACGAGCCCGCGTTCGCATTGGTGATACGCGCAGTCGACGACGACATGCACCGCGTTCGCGCACTCGCCGCAGTGACCGTCATGGGCGGGCTCGCGAGCACGATCTTTCTCCCGATCATTTCGGTGTTGGTCGAGCAACTGGGCTGGCGCGCGGCGGCGCTGGTCTGCGTCGGCGCCATCGTGTTCGCCGCGTTAATCATGGAAGTGTGGGTGGTGCCTTCGCTTCCGGCGAGCGGCATGTCCAGGTCGAAGTTCCGCTCGCCGCGCTCGGGCGAGTGGCCGCGTCACATGCGGCCCCTGGTGGCGATCTTCGCTTCGGGCACGCTCGCGAGCATGGCCCTGACGACGCTCCTGATCCCGCTCCTGCTCCAGCGAGGCGTGGCGCCTTCGGCGGCCGCGCTCGTGCTGGCCGCCTTCGGCATCGCACAGTTGCCTGGTCGCGTCTGGTTGCTTCGCGGACGCGGCGGAATGCCAACGCACGTCCTGAAGAGCTGGCCGATCGTCTTCCAGGTCGCAGGCTTGATCGTCGTCATCGTGTCTGCATCGCCTTGGGCGATGGGCGCGGGAGTCGCCGTCTTCGGCTTGGGATCCGGCCTCCACACTCTGTCCCGCCCGTGGCTGATCCAGCGCTTGTACGGCGTGGCGGACGTCGGGCGCTGGAACGGCGAAGTCGCCCGCGCGCAGGGCCTCGCGCGCGCCGCGGGTCCGCTGCTCATGGCGGGCGCAGCCGCGATGTCGAGTGCACCGACGGTGCTGATCGGCATCGCCGGCGTTCTCGCCATCACCCTGCCATTGGCGATTCGCCTTCCCGATCGGTGACGGACGTGCGACCGGCCCAGCACGCGTCGTGGGCCTCTCGTACACTCGGCCCGAACGCGCTTCGACCACGCCGCCCACGCCGCGCCGGCGGCAGCATTGCAACCGGGAAACCGCAATGAACAACCGCACGAGCCAAGCCACGCGTTTCATGTCGATGTTGCTGTTGGTGGCGGCGATGCTGCCGACCGCGAGCAATGCGCAATCGAATCCGGCGCCTGGCTCGAATCCCCTGTTCCGCGACAAGTTCACTGCCGATCCCGCGCCGCTGGTGGTGGGCGACCGGTTGTATCTCTACGTCGGGCACGATGAGGCCCAGCGCGACGAGATGTTCAACATGCGCGAATGGCTGGTCTATTCGACCGGCGACATGAAGACCTGGACCGATCACGGTCCGATCATGAAGGTGGCCGACTTCAAATGGGCGAAGGCCGATGCGTGGGCCGCGCAGGCCATCGAGAAGAGCGGACGATTCTGGTTCTATGCGGCGGTCGAACACGACGACACGCATCCGGGCAAGGCCATCGCGGTCGCCGTGGCCGACACACCCACCGGTCCGTTCGTCGATGCGAAGGGCTCGGCGTTGATCACCAACGAGATGACGCCCAAGGGCACGCACAGTTGGGAGGACATCGACCCCACGGTGTTCACCGACGATGACGGCACCACCTGGATCGCATGGGGCAACCGGCAGTGCTACATCGCGCGGCTCAAGCCCAACATGATCGAGATCGACGGACCGATCACGGAAATCACGCCGCCCCATTTCGAGGAAGGCCCGTGGCTGCACAAGCGCGGCGCGACGTACTACCTGACCTACGCCTCCCTCGACCGCGCGAAGCACCGCGACGAAAAGGTGTCTTACGCGACGGCGCCGTCGATCCGGGGTCCGTGGACGTATCGCGGCGAACTGACGGGTTCGGGCAAGTACAGCTTCACGATTCATCCCGGAATCGCGCAGTTCAAGGGGAACTGGTACCTGTTCCTGCACAACGCCGCGCTCGCCATCGGCGACCAGAACGGCGCGATCGGCAGGCGCGCGGTGACCGTCGAGCATCTGCAATACAACGCCGACGGCACGATGAAGCCGGTGGTGCAGACGCAGGCGGGCGTGTCGGTGCCGGCGGCGCGGTGAATCCGGAGCAGCGGCGGATTGGCACGACGCGCGCGGCGTCGTGCACGCATCACGGCCGGCCGGACTTGACGCGCACCGAGGCCGCCAGCGTGACGACGCCCGCCACGATCCCCCAGAACGCCGACCCGATCCCCCACAGCGACAGCCCCGACGCCGTGACCAGGAAGGTGACGAGCGCGGCCTCGCGTTCGGATTCCTCGCGCAACGCCATGGCCAGGCTGCTGCCGAGCGTGCCCAGCAGCGCGATGCCGGCGATCGCCACGATCAGTTCCTTCGGGAACGCCGCGAAGAGCGCGACCACCGTGGCGCCGGACAAGCCGACCACGATGTAGAACACGCCGGCCGCGACGGACGCCACGTAGCGGCGCGCCGGATCCTCGTGCGCCTCGCGGCCCATGCAGATCGCGGCGGTGATCGCCGCCAGGTTGAGCGCGAACGCGCCGAACGGCGCCAGCAGCACGTTCGCCACGCCGGTCCAGCCGATGACCGGCGAGATCGGAACCGGATAGCCCGCCGCGCGGATCGCCGCGACACCGGGAACGTTCTGCGAGGCCATCGTCACGATGAAGAGCGGCAACGCGATGCCTGCGACCGCCCCGATCGACCACGTCGGCGCGACGAACACCGGCCGCGCGAGTTCGAGCGAGAGGCCTTCCATCCGCAACAGCCCCGCCGCGCCGGCCACTCCGATGCCGACCAGCAGCGTCGCGATGACGGCATAACGCGGCGCGAACCGGCGCATCAGCAGGTAGGCAACGAGCATCGCCAGCACCAGGCCGGCCTGCGAGCGCAGCGCCGCGAACGTGTCGAGTCCGAACCGCAACAACACGCCGGCGAGCATGCCGGACGCCAGCGATACCGGGATGCGGCCGATCATGCGTTCGAAGAATCCCGAGAAACCGGCCACGGCGATCATCGACGCGGACAGCACGAATGCGCCGACCGCGTCGGACAGCGGCAGCCCCGCGGCACTGCCGATGAGCATCGCCGCACCGGGCGTGGACCAGGCGGTCACCACCGGCATGCGGTATCGCAGCGACAGACCGATGCACGTCAGTCCCATGCCCAGCCCCAGCGCCCAGATCCACGAGCCGATCTGCGCCGGCGTCGCACCCAGCGACTGCGCCGCCTGGAACACGATCGCGGCGGAACTCGCGAATCCCACCAGCACCGTGACGAAGCCGGCGGCGATCGCGGAGGGAGAGAGATCGCGCAACAGATGTCGCGGCGCGGTTTCGGTCGTGGCATTCATGCGTGCCCCAGGACGTCCATGCGAACCCACCTCGTGCCCGTCGAAGCGCCTGACGCTACAGCACACCCGGCGCGGCGTCGCGCGCCGTCAAAGCGCCGCGCCACGACAGGTCGGAATCAGTCCTGCTGCGCCGAACCCGACATCGCATCGCGCAGCCGCTGGACCTGCCGGTTGAGCTCGACGAGTTCGCGCGGCGCCATGCCCGACCGGTCCGCCAGCAGTTCCGCCAGGCATCGCGTGCGGGAATGGAGGTTGCGACCGGCCTGCGTCAGCTGGACATGCACCTGGCGTTCGTCGCGTTCGCTGCGCCGGCGTTCCACCAGCCCGGCCTGCTCCAGCCGCTTGACCAGCGGCGTGATCGTGCTGGCCTCCAGCGCCAGCCTCGCGCCGATGCCGCTGACGGTGAGGCCGTCGTCTTCCCACAGCGAACTGAGGACGAGGTACTGCGGGTAGGTCAGGCCGAGTTCGTCCAGCAGCGGCTTGTATGCGCGATTGATCGCGATGCTGGCCCCGTAGAGGGAAAAGCACAGCTGTTCGTCCAGCGGGAAGGGGGTTTTCGCTTTAGCGGCCATGGGGCGGCTCCTGGGCCCGGGCGTCCGGGCGACGCGGCAAACATTACCACGATAAAGAATATCTTGACATCCAAAATCCACAGGTCTAGGCTGTTGCTTATCGCGATAACCATTACCGCGATCACCCCGCCAACCTGGAGACGACCCATGAACACCCTCGCCCGCTCGCTGTCCGCCGTGTTGCTCGCGCTCGCCATCCCCGCCGCCGCCCATGCCGCCGAATCCAAGGCGCCTGAGGCCACCGCCATCAGGAACGTGGTCCTGGTGCATGGCGCCTTCGCCGATGGCTCCGGCTGGCGCGGTGTCTACGACGACCTGACCCGGCGCGGCTATCGCGTCTCGATCGTGCAGAACCCGCTGACGTCGCTCGCCGACGATGTCGCCGCGACGCGCCGCATCCTCGATCGGCAGGACGGGCCGGCGATCCTGGTCGGTCATTCCTGGGGCGGCACCGTCATCACCGAGGCCGGCGTCCATCCCAAGGCCGCGGGCCTGGTTTACGTCTCCGCGCTGGCACCCGATGCCGGCGAAACCACGGCGCAGCAGTACGAGGGCTTCGCCTCGACGCCGGAGTTCGTCATCGACACGCAGAAGGACGGCTTCGGTTTCCTGGACCTTGCGAAGTTCAAGGCCGGCTTCGCCCACGACGCCAGCGATGCGGACGCCGCCTTCATGCGCGACTCGCAGGTGCCGATCGCCATGTCCGTCTTCCAGACCCCGCTCACCCAGGCGGCCTGGCGCACGCGTCCGAGCTGGGCGGTGATCGCGACCGAAGACAAGGCCTTCGACCAGGCGATGCTCGTGCACATGGCCAAGCGCATCGGCGCGACGATCACCTACACCCCCGCGAGCCACGCCGTGTACATGACGAAGGCGAAGGTCGTCGCGGACGTCATCGACACCGCCGCAAAGCAGGCCCGTCCGATCGCGAACGACTGAACGCGTCGGTCTTCATGTCGCAGGAAGCTCGCGCTGCGTAAGCCCGACGAGTGTCGGGCTTACGTTCGCCTTCTCGATGATCTCCGCCGCACTCTCCCCGACAACGGACAGCCAGGCGCTGATGAGCGATGGTTATGTCGTCGGCACGGTCCCGCCATCGATGGTGTATTCCGCGCCCGTGATGGACCCGGCCCGGGGAGAGACCAGGAACGCGATGAGATCGGCCACTTCGCCCGGCTTGGCCGGGCGCCCCAACGGAATCCCGCCCAGTGCCTGCATGACCAACTGCCTGGCACCTTCATGGTCGGTGCCCGCATTGGCCGCGATGCCTGCAAGGAACTCGACGGAGGCTTCCGTCTCCACCCAGCCCGGCGAGACGCGAACCACGCGTACGCCCTTGGACGCCACTTCCTTGGACAGCGCCTTGCTGTAGGTGGACAACGCGGCCTTGGCCGAGGCATAGGCGATCGTGGCGTCATGTAGCGGCAGCACGCGTTGTATCGACGTCACATGCAGGATCACGCCCGACCCCTGCGCGATCATCGACGGCAGCAAAGCACGATCCATCCGCACCGCCGACATGAGGTTCAGGTCGAGCGCCTTCGCCCATTCGGCGTCGTCCAGTCGGGCGAAACCGCCGGCCGGCGCCGACGATCCGCCCACCACGTTGATCAGGATGTCGATGCCGCCGAGATGGCGCCGGGCCGCCTCCACCGCCGCGCGAACGCCTTCGGCCGTCGCAAGGTCGGCTGCCACGTAGTGCACATCATCGACGGGCGCTTTCGGCAGCGAGCGCGCAGTCGCCGCGATGCGTGCACCGAGCCCGGACAGCCGTTCGACGACGGCCGCGCCCACACCTCGCGTGCCGCCTGTAACGACGACGCGCTTGCCCGCCAGCTGGAGGTCGAAATTCATGGCGCGATCTCCAGCGACGCGATCCTGCCGCGCTCGAGGATGAAGGCGTAACGCAGGTCCAGCGGGCTGCCCGGGAAGTCGCCCGATACCTGGCTGGTGACGATGTAGACGCTCCCTTGCGTCTGCAGCGTGTGGGGCTTGGCGGTGTAGCTGTACTTCGCGGCCGACTCGTTCTTCCAGGCCTCGATCGCATCGTGGCCCGAATGGGCTTTGCCCTCGTCCAACACGACACCTTCGCGGGTGAAGCAGCGGGCGACGGCCTGGCCATCGTGCCTATCGGCGTCGAAGTAGGCCGCGATCGGCTCGGGCAGGTCCAGGTCTTTCATGGCGATGCTCCGTTGGTGGTGGTCGGAGCCAGATTGATTCGTCGTACCCGATTAGAGAATCACCTATTATCCGATCAGGCTATGTAGAGATCGGTGCACAATGCGCGGCTCTGACTTCGCGGAACTCAAGGCCTTCGTGGCCGTCGTCGATCGAGCCAGCTTCGCCCGGGCAGCCGATCACCTGGGACTGTCCCGATCGGCCCTCAGCCAGATCATTCGCCAGCTCGAATCGAGGCTTGGCGTCCGCCTGTTGAACCGCACGACACGCAGCGTCTCGCCAACCGAGCCCGGACGACGCCTGCACGAGCGGATGGCGCCGCTCCTGCGCGACATGGACGACGCGGTCGCACAGGCCGTGGGCGCGAATGCGCGCGCCGCGGGGACGTTGCGGATCAACACACTGAGCATGGCGGCGAAGAAGGTGATCGCGCCCCGGCTGGGGCGATTCGCCCACGCGCATCCGGACGTCGTTCTCGACCTCGTGATCGAAGACGGTCTCAGCGACATCGCGGGCGAAGGATTCGATGCGGGCATCCGCGTGGGCGCGCGTTTGCAGAAAGACATGGTGGCGGTACGGCTCACTCCCGACTTCGAACTGCTGGCCGTGGCGTCGCCGGAGTACCTTGCCAAGCACGGCGAGCCGAAGACGCCCGACGACCTGCATCGCCACGCCTGCATCAACTGGCGTTTCCCTGGCAGCGGGAAGATAGCGGGCTGGGAGTTCAGGAAGAAAGGCAAGACGGTCGAGTTCTTCGGCGACGGCAGGGTGATCGCGAATCATCAGGACATCGTCGTGCCCGCTGCGCTCCAGGGACTGGGAATCCTGTACGCCTACAACGATGACGAGATCCACGATGCGCTGCGCGACGGCCGCCTCAAGCGCGTGCTCGCCGATTGGTCACCGACCGTGCCCGGCCTGTATCTCTACTACTCGAGCCGCCGACACATGCTGCCCGCACTGCGCGCATTCATCGACTGCCTGCTCGACCGGGATATCGAGCAGGGCACTCCCGGGCGAGGCGGAAGCGGCTGACACGCTCGCGCGGCCCATCCTTTTTCCGATGTTTGAGTGTGCGGCGATCAAAAGCGAACACCGAAGCGTGAACTGACGCGCACGCACTCCAACATCCTTCGCTGCCCGGTCTCACGTCTCCGACTAGCGGGCCGTGTGGACGCGTCCCAGGAAGTCACGCATCAGCTTGACGACTTCGTCCAGGTTCGTTTCAAGCAACCAGTGGCCGCCGTCCAGAAGATGGAGCTCCGCGTGGGGCAGGTCGCGAAGATAAGCCCTGGCGGACGTTTCCGGCATGTAGTGATCCTGCGGACCCCACAGGATCAACGTGGGTGGCTGATACTTTGCAAGATACGCGCGATGGTGGGGAAACCAGTCGCGGTTCTCCTTGAGCCCGGCGATAACCTCGACATAGGCCTCGATCCTTGCCGGCGTTGTCAACGCCCAGTGCAGCGACCACATGTCAGGCGGAATTCGCTCTGCCAGGTCAGCCCGAACGTCATTCAGGAACTCTTCCCGGAATCCGCTTTCCGTTATCGCCTCCCGCAGGGCCGCGCGCATCTGCTCCGGTGGGAGATCCCAGGTCTTCTCGATATCGGCGTACTTGGGCCCCAACGCGTCCTCGTAGGGAATGTCGCCATTCTGGATGATCTGCGCAACGACGCGCGACGGATCCATCATCGCCAACCGCGCACCTATCGGCGAGCCGAAATCGTGCAGGTAGAGCGCGAAGCGTTCGATGCCGAGCGTACGCACGAAGCCGTCCAGGAACCGGGCATAGCCGTCGAAGCGGTAGTCGAAGTCATCCGGGGTCGCACTGAAGCCGCTTCCAGGGAAGTCCGGGGCGAGCAGGCGCCAACGGTCCGCAAGCAGAGGAATGAGGTTCCGGAACTCATAGGACGAGCAGGGATAGCCGTGCGGCAACAGCAGTACGGGTGCGCACTCGTCGCCGGCTTCACGGTAGAACGTATCGACGCCTCCGACGTCCACGCGCCTGTGTTTGACCCGAACGTTCTCGTCTCGCAAAGGCGCATCGTTCGAGTAACTCATTCCGAAGATCCTCGGGCAGGGAGCGGCGAGTATCAGCGGGACGTCGCGTAAACGAACGTGAAATCCCAGCGGGCGGCGATGCGGCCACTTCCGGGGCGACGCCGATGACTACGAGGGATATCAGCGCGCCAAGGGCATCCGGGTGCTTCATCACGCGGTGTTGCATGGCGCGGGAAGCGATTTGCTTGCAGATGGCTTGGACCGTCGCGCAATGCCGCGCATACGTTTCCGGGAACCACAGACCCGACGAACGCCCGTCAGAGACTGGCGCGAAACGGCAATCTTTAGCCGATCCCGCAAGAGCAGCGAATCACGCCCCCATCAGGCAATGGCCCACCAGCACACGAATAATGCCGATGCCCGGTGCCCGACTCCTCGCCACGTGCCTTGTTTGCTGCTCGCCTGTTGCAGGCGCGGCAGCTGCGTGGCTTGAGCCAACGCGCGCTGGGGGACCGCATGGGACTCGGCAAGGACAAGGGCTCGTCGCGGATCAATCGCTACGAGCATCAGGTCACCGCCATTGGCTTCGACAACCTAGGCGCGCTAGCACAGGTGCTGGATGTGCCCGTCTCTTATCTGCTGGCGGACGATGCGGCCATGGCCGATGCCATTCTGGCTCTGTCCCAGGCCGACGAAGGACAGCGTGATGCATTGGCAGCGCTGATACCTGCGCTGGTTCAGGAGCCCGCCCTGCTGTCCAGGCTGGTGAAACTGCTGCAATTGCCCAAGCGGGAACAATCCAAGGCATTAAAGGCGCTGGTCCAGGAGGACTAACATCGACGCCTCGGCCTCCGCATTCTGGACGATGATCTGCAGGCCTACGGCGCCCGGCATTTGGCCGGGCGCCATGCGCTGCTCCTGAATCGCGAAAGGTCTACACCAGCCCACGGGCAGCCATCGATACGGCCTCCCCTGTCGTGACCACGAAGTGATCTAGCAACCGGACCTCCACTAGCGCCAAGGCACTCTTCAGCCGCGCCGTCATCGCGCGGTCGGCAGCAGATGGCTCGGCATAGCCACTCGGATGATTGTGGGCCAACAGGACGGCCGCGGCGTTGAGGGCCAATGCCCGCTGGACAATGATGCGTGGATGCACATGCGCCTGATCCACCGTGCCGGAGAACAGCCGTTCCACCGCTATGAGCCTGTGCCTGGTGTCGAGGAAGGCCACCTCGAAGTGCTCCCGCTCTTCGCTGGCCAGCCGCAGCCGAAAGAACGCACCGCAAGCCGAATAGTCCGGCAACGACGGCCCAAGCTCGCTGATCCGCTGCTCGACGATGCGCAACGCCCGGGCGATAGTCCGATCCTCCCGCGTCCGGGTGGCCCCTCCAGAAGGGGCCACCCGGCCAACGGTCGATGCGCGCGCGCGTGACGCAGCCTGCATCACGCCACTAGCTCCAGCACTTCGCCCCACGCCCGCTGCTTGATCTGGGCCCCTGGCCCGAACCAAGCTGCGTCCCGGCGGTGATCGTCGCTGCGCGCCCGGCGATGATGGTCGACGAACTCAGTGACGCTGTTGAGCAAACCCCAAGCCGTACCTCGACTGGAAGCCATGTGCGCACCGCGGCCGCCTCCCTCGTACAGCGCGCGCACGCTGGCGACGGCCTGTTCGTTGACCACGGTGGTCCTGCCGTCCTGCGCCGTGTAAGTCAGCACTCTGCGCAGCAGTCCTTCCACCGAGTCCGGATCAACCCGGCACTCCACGAGTGCTTTCATCCGAGCCACGAAGCCATCCCAGGATGCAACGGTGAAGCCGAGCTGGCGCTTCACCACGCCCGGATCGAACTGGCTGCGGTGTGGGACCTTGATGGCCGCCGTGGCGTTGCCCAGCGCGATCGACAAAGTGTTGTTGCAGACAACCCGGACCGAGGTGAACTGCGCCGTAGTCGCCAGCGTGCCATCGCAGGCAGTGGCCAGTAGCAGGTAGCCTTCTACCTTGTCCCTGCCCTTCAGGGTCGTGCTCTGTCCAGTCCGGGCCAGCGCCCAAAATTTGCGTCCCTCGCGCAGCACACCCGCGGTTTCCAGCTCGAAGCCGTTGTTGGCGGTCAGATCCCGGTAGAACTCAAGGATCTCTCCAGGCTGCACGATCTGGAAGCGCCTGGATACGACCGATAGCGGCGCGCGGGTATCTGAGCGGTACAACACCTTCTGCCCGGGAAAGGCATGGATCACCCCTATGTTGTTGCTGCCGGCGACGTAGCGCACGTCCGCTTCCTCGATATGCCAGTCCATGCCTGCCTGCTTCTTCCAGACATCAATGGGCTGCCGCGGAGCCAGGCGATTGCCAAGTCCATGCCAAGGGTGCTGGCCGACATAGGCCATCGTTTCGACCATGTGCATTGTTGCTTTCCTCGTTGTTGACGGCACAAACGCACAAGGCCCGGGCTAAGCCGGGCCTTGTGCATTGAGCCAAAGGTAGGTGGGGTCAGTCGTATGGATCGACCAGGCTACTGCATCTACTGCAGGCCGCGCTTGCCGTGCATTTCATGACACCGGCAAGAACAGCCGTCGCCACAACCATCACGCAGTAAATCAGCTCGACCTTGCTCTTCATCCTTCTCGACTCCTACAAGGACGCTACCCGCGCAGCGCCATACGCAAAGCCGGAACCCCGAGCTTCAGAGGAGTGTTATAGGTTTGAAATCACGTTTAATCCCGCAGCCCATGCAGGCGGCCGGAAGGGCTGGCCGCACGGCCGCTGCGCTCGTCGAGCCAAAGCGGACGTGAGCATCTGGCGATGCAAAGAAGGACCGATGTTGCTTCAGCGCCTTATCATTGGTTGCTGACGCTCATCCAGTCTCTCAACCATGTACGTTACCGAAAAAATCAATCCCCTCGAACTCCTCTCACAGCTTTTGACTTGCCCCGTTGCAGGCAAGGTCGATAGGAATTTTGAAGGCCTTTCTCACAACGACCACCTCTGCCCAAAATTCGAGGAACTGATCAGGGCTATTCTGGGGGCATACAAACGGCACCGTTCAAGTGCATATGACATTCAGGGCTTTACCGATCATGGAGCCGACATATTGGTTTCCTGGGAAGACGACGACGGCGACATGCAGTCTGCAGCGCTTCAGGTAAAGAGCTATCGCGAAGTCGAGCAAGACCTAAAGATGGAATCAGGCAAGAGGCAGCTAATACCAGCCTTGAAGAGCCAGTATGTAAATGCGATGTCCAAGCATCGCGTGGGCACGTTTTATGTGGTCTTGTGTTGCGATGGCGGCAAGAAGCATCGGGACTTTGTGCGAAGGGTGTCCGCAGAGTTCACAAGTCTTCCCGGCGTAAAAATCATTGGTCCTGCTCAGGCATGGGCGTTCTACGAGATGTTGCCCGGCAGCGTTGTTGCGCATTGCGCCCGCGTTCTCTGCGCAGCGGATCCGCTATTGCGCGACGTAGGAGACATGTTTGAGTCCAAGTCAAAAGCCTTTAGATGGGCGGCAATCAATGCAATCGTGCAGAACTTGGAGGATAAGAGACCTCTGGAAATCGACGATTTGGAAATGCTAGACGTCAGCGCTCAGGAGGAGAGCTGGCAGGAAGACGTCGAGCAAGCCATTCAAGATCTGCTATGGAGCGGAGATCTCGAGTCTGTTGACGGCTCCACGTTCGAACTATCGCATGAAGCGTTCTTGCCACTTAGGGCGCTGTACTACGATGTGAGGGCCCGACACGGGTTATCCGGAGGCCACATGGTCACGTTTCTCATGCAGATTACGGATCAATCTGACATTCCCTGATGGCCGATAGCTGCAAAGCCTGCTTTCGACCCGAAGGGGACATGATCAGCACTAGCGAGGAGTCCCGCGCAGACGGGGCTGGCAGCAAATGGAGCGAACACTCCACAGCCACGAATGCACAGCTGCTGGGGACAGGGGCGGCATACTCGATAGCCGGCCATACCCAACGCGCCAGGGCAGGCAAAAAGAACAATCGGAATGAGGTGCGTCAATCGGGCGGGTTGCTATCCGATCCACAGGCCGAGCAGACCGTGTCGAGTTCGAGTTCCAGGTACACGGGCTCGCCGCGGTGCGCTGCCGCCTGCTGCTCCAAGCTAAGCACATGGCGGTTGCGCCGAACCTGCTCGCCATCGAGCTCGATGCTATGGCCGTTGGCCAGATCGCGCAGCTGACCCCTCTTGAGGCCGCCGATGTCCAGATAGTTCTCAACGGAGCCGTGGCAGTCCCGATCCGAACCGTCCATGCACGTGATCTGGTACGTATACGTACGATTTGCGTCGTGATAGGCGGCCTTCAACCGGTCCGACAGCCAGCTCTCGTTATCGCGGAATTGATTGCGTTCGACGTTTGCGATCAGGGCGAGCAACTCGCCGTGAGTTAGCGACAAAATGAGGGGAATGTAGTTGGCACTCGACCGGAGGTCCGCGGCCAGAGCGCGAAAGTCCCACGATGGCGTACCGCGAGAAGTGAGGAAGCCGATCTTAGAGAAACTGGCCCGCCTTAGGCTCTTGGCGAAGTTCTTTACGTCGTCCTCGGACGGCTCCTCATGAGGCAGTGGCTCGAAACGAAGCGTCTGGCCGGGGTAGCCGACATCTCGCAGTGCAGACAGGACCGCTGACCGGGGGTGCACCGTGTAGACGATGGTCTTGCACGGCTTCTCGTCGAGCAGCGGAGTAGCGGTCGTTCCCCGGATCAGGGTGTTGGGGAAGCAGTAGCGCAGGCATGCGCGTACCTTGTCGACGTACTTGTCGTGATCTTCGACGGGCTCGTCGAGCCAGCGGGACAAGTAGGCGGCGGCACTACGGCGATAAAACTCGCCAACGACCGTGGGGGAACGAATCAGCTCGATTTGGCCCCACCAAGCGTCCTCAAGCCGCATGCGAACGTGGTCCATGCGGTCCGGCAGGTGAATGCGGACCTCCCCGGTCTGCCGGTTGATCCATTCCTGGACGATGCGCTCGCGCTCATCGCCTTCAAGCCGCGTTTCCCCGAGGTTGAGGATGTCGATGTATCGGGGCCCGAACTCGCCGATCTGCCCAAAGTTTCCGGGGAACCACTCATCGAGCCATTCGCCGGTTCCAATGCAGATGACCCGACGGTGCAGCGGATCCACTGTCTCAACGAAGACCCGGTTCTCGGTCGCGGTGACGCGATCGACCTGCGGACGGCTTTGATGGATGCGGACGAGCTCGGCCAGCACGGCCGCAATCAGCTTGCCGGAATCGGAGGTCACTCGTTGAGCCGGGGGGAAGTAGTGGACGCGCTAGAAAACAGGCGGCCATGCAGCAGCGAATCGGCTGTCATAACGGTTCTCGTAGTTGGAGGTGATGTAACAAGCGCCCACCCCTCGATGAGGTGAACGAGCTTCCAGTGTGGACGCACCGCGCCGAGAACGTAAAGCCCGATCGATTGCCTGATTGCACTTCCATCGCGCGATTCAGTGTGCGCACTAAAGCCATAGAACGGCGATTCCTAGCGCCACGCCTCCACATGAAAGCGTTGATGCCCTTGCCTCACCAATCCAGCTGAGGCTGGTCAATCCTCGGACGACGATCAGCCGACGTCTGCTTCCGACTCTAAGCAGAAGATTTCGATCAGGCATTTCCGCAGCGTGAGACCGTTCACTGGTGCTCCGACCGATCTGGCAGCTCGGAGCTTGGAACCTCGCAATACGACTGAGGCCACTCAAGCATGGTCCTAACCTGAACTCCGTCCGAGGTGCCGTAGCGCGCCACTTGGGCGGGCAAGCTACCGAACAAGTACTGATGCACCCGGCGAAGGATTTGGGTATCGAACGTAAGTACCCCCAATGGAATCGGGAACCCGCGGTCTTCCGTTACCGGTGCGTGTACGACTACGGCGGCAACTTTCCCCGGAATCAGTAAGATTTCGAGCGAACTTGGAATCGACCCTGTATTTGGCCTGCAGTACGGGGGCGACGAGGTCTTTGTGAGCCGCCATTGGGGCTTGCCTTCCTCGATCACGATGGCAGCACGCTCAAGTTTGCGACCGGTTCCGTCGATTTCCACTTCCTCTTTGGCAAGAACCTCCAAGAGTTCGATAAGCGACCGCGCCGTACCCCAAGACGCTTGCTTGGGCACTACCCAGAGGAAGGATTCATTGCCGAATGCAGGGCGATCCTTGGCGTACCCGATAGCAGTCTTGATTCTCTCGATGTTCTCGGGCTGGTAAAGCGCCCCTACGATGCCCACGGTCGGCCTGTTGCTGCGCAACTCACCTGCCCGACCTGCCAGTTCCTTGAAGTAGCGAAGCGATGCAAACCCGGAGCGATTTACATACTCCTTTAGGTACTCGGGGGCGATATTCGCCAAAACTTCGAGCGCATTGCCGTCTTCTGGCGTCTTGTTCGTTCGAAGGCTCTCCAAGTACTCCGCCACGCCATGGACGACTCGGTCCCGATCGGCCAATTCATGTCCGGTTCTCCACTTTTCGAGGAATGCTTCAGGCTCCCCAGGACGGCGTACGGAAGCCATCGCCACGAATGGAACCACGGCCGAAAACCGATCGCCGGGGACCACATCATCCACGGAGTAAAGGGAACGCTTCAGCTGATCCGCGGCGTCCCTGTCCCTACGACTGGAAATTTCTCCAAAGAATCTGCGAAAGGATTCGGGAACATGCTTGGACGCGTTCGCTACGAGGCCCGGGTCTCGAACTGCGAGCTCAGGCAGGGACCTCTCGAACTCAGACTGAGGCTCGCGGTCGCAGGGCGCGAGTGCAAGCAGATCAAAACCCACCTTCTCTGTCTTCTTGAGGACATCATAAATCTGCGGCCTATCACCCTCCTTGAACAGCGCGTGGCCAGCATCCGTCAACCAGATTCGGCCTTCCGAGCGAGAGATATAGGCTCTAGTCTCAGCGTCCCGAATTACGTAGGCCATTTCGTTGGCGTCAAAGCCGAAGAACGTCGCCGCCGTCTCCTCCGGCATGCCGTCAGCAGAGTGCAGCAATCGAAGCAGGAACTCAGTTGTCAGGGAAACGTCGCCAACCTCCGCGACCTTGTGCTGCACAAGAAACTGCCTAGCAGGTAGCTGCAGGTCGAAGATGCCAACTGGGACTCTGACGTCCGCCGGCCCAGCCTTTTCGTCGCCGGCTCTCTTGGGGAGCGAAAGAACGCGACGAGTTCCGCTCATGCGTCACCTTCCTTTTGCGTAGCGCGGACGGCGGGCTTAGCCTTGGTTTTCTTCGCCGATTTTGGCGCGGCCAAGAGTTCTGCTGCATCGAGGAGCTTCGCGTCACCACCCTTGGTCTCTTCGTCGAAGCCGGCTGACACGACCCCAAGGGGTGAGCCTTCTCGCCAAGCCGCCTTCGCGCCGACGATGACGAGCCGATCCATCGCTCTGCTCAGGGCGACGTTAATTCGATTCTTCTTCGCCATGAATCCGGGATTGATTGTCGGAGCTCCTCGATCCTTTATCCCATCCGCGTTATTTCTCACGAGCGACAACAGGACTACCAGATTCTCCTTGCCCTGGTAGCTGTCGATTGTGTCCACCTTAACGGTGCGCCTGAAAGCTTCAGGCAAGCTCTCTGACTGCAGTTTCTGCCGAACGAGTTCTAGCTGAGCCGCATATGCGCAGATAACACCGATTGCCTCCACGCCCTCGGCGAGCGTCTTGATCCAGTTCAAAAACGGCTCGTGCTCCGACCAGCGCTTGAGCAGCCAGACAATCACGTCTGCCTCGGTCGCATTCTGCAAACTACCGCGCTTGCTACCGCCCCTCTGGTAGGCGCCCGCTCCCATAGCGTCGGTGCTCACCCACGCGAGCGGATGGGTCAACTCAGCTGGAAGAACCTCAGGGGGGATCTTCGGCTGGGCCCGCTCGTGCTGGAGGGCTCGGTCGTAAAATGCATTGGAGACCAACCTGCCAATGGGTGGGAGCATTCGATACTGCTTTTTGAGCGTATGTCCCGCTTGCTTGCCATAAGGGGATTCGAATGCACGCTCAAAGTCGCTTTTGACGATCTCGGAAACGCCGATCTTCAACTCCCGCGTGACGGCGTCCACAACGTCTGGATTGTGCTGGGGTTGCAGTTGCATGTGGTCGCCGACAAGCACGACCCATTTTCCTGCCTGTATCGGGACAGCTAGTTCGCTAGGCGTGCAGCGAGCTGCTTCGTCCACAACTACCAGATCGAATGCAGTCTTCGTCAGCCCTAACGAGGAGCGCCCCAAGCCGACACAGGTTCCCGAAACGACCTGTCGCGTGCCGGCCAGAAACGTCTCATAGCTTCTTTGCCAAGTAGACACCGTTCCGACGATGTCCCTCCCTAATTCAGCCACGTGCCTAAGCCTCTCGACTTTGTGCGCCGTCGAGTTCGGAAGCGTCGAGAAGAACAGCGACGTGACCATGTCGCTGACCTCTGAGGGATCGACCTCCGAAAGATCGCAATCAATCTCACGATCCAGAAGGCACTGCTGCACAGTGTCCTTCAGGGAATTGATTTTGAAGGCATCGTCGCTTGAATCAGTCAGTTCGGAAATCCGCTCTAGAATGGGTCGAATCGTGTCCTCAAAAAAGAGTACCGACTCGCACTCCTCCTGGGCCAGACCGAGATAACCTGCAATAGCACCAATTCGCAGCTCTCTCGTAGCGACAAACTCGTCCTTATAGGACCGCTCCACCGCTGCGGCGTGATAAGGCCGCAAGGTCTCGGAAACCTGACCTTCGGCTCCGACTCGGATCATGCTCAGAGCGTCTCGGTCTTTTCCGAAGAGACTAAGAACTGCTTCCGCAGCGTTGTTAACCGCCTCGTGAGACTGACTCGCGACAAGCACGTTTTTCGCCAGTCCGTGGGTTAGAGCGTAGTGAACGAGCGCGCCGATGAAGCGCGTTTTGCCGGTCCCCGGCGGGCCCTGCAGCAAGCCGAGCGGGCGATGCGCGACAATCCCCTTAAAGGCGGCTACCTGCGTGGGATTGAGTTTGTACTGCTGCACCAGCAGGTCTTCGTCCACCTCGACCGGAGTGTCGCTCGGTAGCTTTCCACTTGCAGGATAGAAGGCATCGACCAACTGTGGAGCGACAGCGTTTCGCGAGAGAATGCGAGTTGTCGCCTCTTCGCGGCGCTGCCAACTAGTGTTTTCCATACGACTTTGGAAGCGGAGGCGGTCGCCGTCTCGAACGATCGGACCTCGAGAGCCATCGACATAGCCATGAATGGCCAAGGCATCCGATGACGTCTTCTGAACGTCAACGGCGCCAATCTTCCGCCACCCCCCTTTGCCGTCAAGTCGCTCAACTGCGACCACGTCCTTTCGGTCGAAATCAAGGTCCCCCACCGAGAGCTGGATTGGCACCACATGAAGACCGGCTTGCATGCGATAGGTGCTGTCTCCTAGCGCGAGAACCTCGGACTTGAGTTCGCCCTCGATGCGGATGGAACGCTCCCACAGCAGCGGCACGTTAACGCGATCCCCTAGCCTGGCCTCCTCGGCCTGTTCGCGCTCCACCAACTCGTCTTCCTTGGCCTCAAGGCTTGCAACCTGTGACAGTTCCGGCTCGCCTTCTTCTACCTTCGGACCTGGAACCGCCATGGCGGCCGCCACCTCGGGCAACTGCAAAATCGCGGTTATTGCTTCGAACTGGGGCAGCCCGCCTTCAACGACGATATTTGCGCGCAGGGAGCAAATCTTCTGGCGACTTAGTCGAGATGCTTGGGCCTGTTCCAGCTTGTTGCGGAATACCTTTGCTGGCGCCCCGCTTGGGCCAAATTCAACTGAGATCTCTTCGACTGCGCCGATGATCCTTAGGCGCTTGTCGTTTTTTACGATCCAGAATTGCCCTTCATCCGGAAGCATTGAGCCCGGCTCAGTACGCGGGATGGAAATAGTAAATGTCGGAAGGGCCCTGTCCGTTGGCGGCCTAAGAGCAAACTCAAGAGCTTCGCGCAGCGGCAACAGCGTTCCGTTCGCTGGCGGACCCATGCGGCACTCTTCGACCGCTCTTTCAATACGGGCAGCCACGTCCGCGTGAACGTCCACATTGGCGAGAAGTTCCTCGACGATTCTCGTGACCGCGTATCGATCACGCTCGAATCGCCCCCCTGAGGCCGGTGAATAGGCGCGAGATCTACGAGAACCGTCTTGGCCGGATGAGTAATCAACCATGTCGATGAGGACCGGCGCCAACGCGCCGTCTCGCTCAGTGACGACGATGTTGTCCGGCTTGATGTCGCCATGAGCGACGGTTCGTCCGTGCAAATTTTCGACCACGTCCACGAGCTTAATGCTCAGGTCGATGACACCTGCCGGCTCGCGGAGAGCGTCCTCGCCCAGGCCTTCCGACAATGTCTTGCCTGGTACAAACTCCTGGATCACGACGATAGCGTCGCCAGTCCAGTGCACGTTAAGCAGCCGAGCGCATCCCTGGGGCGGCGCCTCCACCAGTTGTTGCACGTGTTCCAGAAACGCCAAGATTCGAGTGCGCTCCTTCTGAACGTTTCCCAATGCGGACGAGTGCCACATCTTTACCAGTCGCAGTTGATCTTCGGCGTCTGCCCGCCAAATGGTCGCGCGCTCGTCGTCACTGACCTCTTCAGTTTCTGGATAGGCCTTGAAGACCTCTCTTTGCGACTTCAAAGTCCGGAATCGCTCCAGTCCTTCGATGATCAACCTATCATCGGCAACTGTTACGAGCGCTGCATTGAACGCAGTCAGCATCTCTCCCGCATCGGCGAATCGACTGGACTGATCCATGTCCAGACATTTCTCGAACCAGGGATGTAGGCTCGAAAACTCACCATTGACGTCAACTTCGTCATTCCACTCTGGCGGCTCACCACATGGAGGCTGCCCAAACAGCAAAGCATGCACCACACATCCCAAAAGAAAGGCGTCCTTTCGGAGCAGGTCAATGCTTCCGCCCAGAATGTCCTCGGGTACCTTGGTTGTCGAAAGGAACTGAAACCGCGACTCGCCGAGGGTCTGGACCTCAGGCAGGGAAGCGGCCATCAAGTGCGAAAGCTTGACTGTGCTAGGGGGCTCTAGCCAGACGCTGTGCATGCCCAAGTCCAAGTGCGCCGCGTTCAGCGCGTGCATCGGGGCGACGGACGAGAGTACTTGCCGCGCAAAGGTTATGCGTTCACCCGGGGTTGTGTTGGCTAGCTCCGCCTGGAATTCGCTCACGCGCTTCATGCGCCTGCGGCGCTCAAACACCTCCCAGTGCGAGACGCCTCGTTCCGGATCTTCAGCCTTTGGTTTGAAAATTGTCTCCCCGCATCGAGGATTTCGGTCATCCAGCCATGCAATGACCTTTCTCTCTCGGCCGGCTATCTCTGCGCGACCAGCTTCAGTCTGGAATCTGGTGTCTGCTTTCGTGAAGTCCCAGCGCCGCAAAAGTCCGAATGAGTTATCAATGCCGGACTCTTCTACTTCGAACTCAGCGTAGACCTCGCCTTGATGTTGAAATGTCGGCGCATCTCTTCGCGCCACGAAGCCGCCGTAGTTTCGCTTGCCCACCTGGAAGATTCCGTTGCCCACATTGAAGAATCGCCGGAAGCGCTGCATCCATGCTTCGCTCGTGAAATCTTCGAAGTAGACGGGGCCGAAGGCTCTAATTCGCTCGTCTTTGTTCCGAATAACTTTAATGAAGTCGTCAATATAGAAAACAAACGCGGACTCACTGCCTGCGATCTGGGAACGGTCCTTCGTATTGGTCAGTACAACAGCCGAATGAATCATTGGTGTCGGCAACGACTCCCCCAACCCCTCCTTCTTCGCCTGCTCCGCCAAAGATTTTTTGAGAATGGGATAGAGCTCTCGGGTGATCTCCGCGATCTTCCCTACAGGAGATCTGCCGTTGTTACGTTTGCCATTAAGCCAGTCTCCGCCGCTACTGACGATAGGACCTTTCCAGTCCTTCAGATCAACGAGAATTATTCGATCCTCGACCACTAGGACCACATCAATTTCCCGAATGCCCTTGCTTGGCAGCGAAAGGTCGAGATTGGTAAATGCGCTCCAATCGTCTGGCAGGGTTTTAAGCTTGTCTAACCCAGGAACTTCGCGAACGTGAATCCCGCGGCCGTTGTTAACGATCTTCATTCATCATCCCCCTGTCCCTGATCCCTCAGTCCACGCTTCAGTGGGCAAGGGAAGGCCGAACTTTAGCGTCGATGCGAACACGACGATACCGATGGCGTTTTCTTCGCGATGGTTGAGGCGCTTCGGGCAACTGCCGAGATGCCTGCTTTTGGTCGAAACTAACATAGAGCTCGGATGGCCTCGGGTGTAAGCTCGGATGTTCCTACAGGGCGGACGACATGAGCCTCGTCGACGCAGCTGAGACAGCTCGCACTCGGCAGGGAGATTCTCGATCCCCCTACGGTCGTTGTCCGCAATTGGCCGCAAGTATTCACTGTGACGAGTTCGTTGGCTGCCAGGCAACGTCAGTTTGCGGCTGACAACAGTCAGTCTGTGGCAGTGAGCCGCTACGATGCCTAATCGCGCGTCCCGCGTGTACGCAGTATCCACGGGCTCACTCGTCCTCTTCGAAGTGCCTCGGGGTATAGCGCTCCGCCGGCGCCCGCCAGACCCGGAAATGCGGCATGGGATCCGTTGGGCCGACCAGTTCGCGGGCCAGCGCCAAGCGCGTCTCCAATGACGCACGTTCGGATTCGGGCAGGCGTGCGATGTCCTGTTCCAGGCGCTCGAGGAATTCCGATCGCGCCTTGATCTCGGCCCAGTGACGGATGAGGGCGTCCAACTGTTCCTGGCTTTGCCTGGTGGATTCCTCGATGCGCCGCCTGTTCTCGCGGATCGCGCGCTGCCGTTCGTCGGCTTCGTACTGTCGACGTTCGCGTTCCAGCTGCGCGTCCCCCTCCGCGACCAATGCAGGCATCTTGGCCCCAACGGCTTCGATGCCGGCGACGATATCCGGCAGGCGCGCGAGCAGTCGGGACTTCCCGTTTTCCTGCCAGTGCTCGGCAATATCAACGCGGCAGTGCGGCGCATAGGCCATCAGGCGCAGCCGACCGGTCGGGCAATCCCGGGTAATCGTCCATGTGTCGGTCGCGAGGCGGGAGCGGCCTTTCGGAACGACGTAGTCGGCGTCGCGCACGTAGGCGCTGTTGCCGACATAACGGAGCAAGGTAGGCGCAGCCACTTCGACGAGTGTCAGGCCGACCATGTGCCCGTCGATGTAGACCACGGTCAGGCGGTTGGGCGCCCAGGACCGGTCGTTCTGGTTGTATTCGTCCTGCTGGACAGGCCGTTCCCCTGTGCCGAAGGCGCGCCTGCGCCAAATGCCGTGATAGTGGCGGTCGATCAGGCCGACTCGGTGCCCCTCGGCCTCGAGTGCGAGGAACAGGGCATTGGCAAAGGTCAGTGCACCCTCCAGGCTTGGCTGGCTGACCGTGACGTCCAACAGGTTGCGCTTGTAGGGCTTGAGATAGTCCCACCACTGCTCAAGCTTGCGCGTCTTCAGGAAATCGCCCATGGCGCCCTGAATCAAGCCATGGATTTTCGGGCGTGCGCTTTTTGGCTTGCGCTCGCGTGCCGGCTTCGCGCGCGGCATTGATCGGCGGACGAGGACGCCCCCGCCGGGATGCCACTCGGTCGGTTCACCGGCCTGGGCAGGCGGTAGGGCCGGTGGCGGCGACGCCTTGCCGGCGTCCTTCTTCGCCCAGTGGCCCGCATCCGGGCGCGGGATGTTGAGCGAGTCGCATACCCGTGCCAGGTAACTGTCGGAGACCTGAAAACGTTCCGCGAGCTTGCGCAGTGGCTCGGTCCAGACAGCGGCATAGAGTTCCTCACGCGTGGCCATGGGTGCACCTCGATCACAGATCCAAGGAGTGTGGCCGATGGCGGGCGTGACTGATCACTTTGGGGGACCCAACAGGCAGATTGCGGTCTGGTGGACTGGTGGGAATCGGCCCGAAGCGGCCATTCCAAAGAGTCCATGCTTGCCAGTCCGCCAGATCAGACGGCTGCTTTTTGCACGGTGTCCCTTGGCAGCCGCCAAAAGTCGTTCTCGTCGCTCATTGGTATCCACCGACTCCTTGCTGCGCGAGGCTCGGCAGCAAGGAAGAGCAAGGTCCAAGGCAGCTCTCACTGCTAAATTGCATAGCGCGCAAATTGGATCCGCGCCTTTCCATTTCCTGCTCGGATGATGGCATCACCTTTGCCGACCAGCTTCTCGGCACCAGACTCATCCAGGATCACCCTGCTTTCCATGGCAGTGTTGACGCGCAAGGCAATCTTGCCGGGCAAGTTCCCCTTGACCACCGTGTTGACCACCTGGACCACTGGCTTTTGCGTGGAAACGATCACGTGGATGCCTGCTGCGCGGGCCTTCTGGGAAAGGCGCTGCAAGCACTTCTCGATACGTTTCCTCTCGTCGTCGTCGCTGATCAAGTCGGCGTACTCGTCGAGAACGATGATCCAGCGGGGCATCGGCGCGATCGAAGCCTGGTACTCGGAAATGTTCCTGATATTCGCCCCTGCCTCGCGGAAGGTCTTGTAGCGACGTTCCATCTCCTCCACGGCCTGGTCAAGAAGCACGATGGCTTCCTCCCCAGACCAACCAATTGCACCATCGGTGTGCTGCAATCCAGCGAGCGTATTGAGTTCCGTTTGCTTCGGGTCGATGAGTCGAAGGCGAAGCTCTTCCGGGGAATAGAACCGAGCCGCGCCATGCAGGATCGTCAACAGCGCTTCGGATTTACCGCTGCCCGTAACGCCCGCGATTAGCAGGTGGGGTGAGTTCGAGTTGGAGAGGTCTATCTCTACTATGTCGCCGGACGCATCCTCGCCAACCGGCACCTTGAATCCAGATAAGGGACGTTGCCACCTAGACCATAGATCCTCGGCATCCACGAAGTAGCGCTCATCATCGGCCTTCGGCACGGTCAACAACACGTTGCCCTTGTGCGTCGAACAACCAATTTCCGCGTCAGAAGAGAGTTTTAGTCGGAGCTTTAAATTTTCCAGCTGGGATTCGATCTTGTTAACCGACACGCCGTAGGACGGGAAAACTGCGTACTCGATGAATGCAGGGCCTTCTTGATAAGGAACTTCGCCGCGCGGGCGTTCTACCTTGACGTTGAATTCACTCAACGCCGCCAGGAGCGCTCCGTAACGCCTTTCAAGTTCCACGGCAGCCATCTTGTTACGTTGTGGCTTGGAGATTGGTATGGATGGAAGCGGCTCGGCATTGGCGCTCTCCTCCTTACCCCCCATCCCAACGGAAACCGCATGGGGGCTTTCGGAAATAGGCTCACCTCCGCCATCCGACGGAATATCAGAAGGGGGGGCTGATGCCGGCGCACTTTCGACTTCCGGCGCACTCTGCCCTTCCTGTGCATCCGAAGCCGAATCGCCCTCTGCTTCCATGGTAGGCGTCCCTACTTCGGCACTACTTGCATCATCGAGCGCCTCGCGCACAACCTCGTGGGCTAGCCCGTCCTCCCCACTCCAGAAGCACGCATCCAAGGCTGCCGGATCGACCCGGACATCATTGCGACGGTTTGCGACGGCCCCGCTAATTTCATCCCAACTAGCTTTACTGCCATCAATGCTGCTAGCCCTGGCTTGATACCAAAGCAAGACGCCCTTTCCGAGCCCGACATCTGCACGACCGGAGGCAACACTGTCGAGCAGGCTACCCGCCGATTCCGGATTACCAGATCCGAGTTGGATTGCAGCATCCAATACAGCCGCCAGCCGCTGGCCGAGCAACGAGGCTTGGCTGCCAGCTGCATCCCGGTAGGTTTCGCACAAGGATTGCAGTTGGCTCTGGTAGCTCGCCAATTGCTCGGCATGCTCGTTCAAGCGTGGCTCGCCGGCCAGCGGGAAAGCCTGTTCCCGCTCGCCATTCCCGAGGCCGTAGTGTTTGATTTCTACCGGGACGAGGACCACGCATGGACGTTGTCCAGCACCAATAAACGCGCGCACCGCGAGCAAGTCAGCTCGCTTCCTGCTTCCGTCGCCAGCACTATTGATGCTCGCCCGGAGGAACGGGTCAACGGCGTCCACGGGGATCACCAATCGGATTTCACCGGATGGAGCGCTATCCAGCCACGTACCGATCGATCGCAGGGCAAAGAAGAATCCAAGTGCGCCAGTTGCCTGATGGTGTCCAATGGCAAGCAACGTGTTCAACCCGATTGCACGCTCGGCGAGGGTTGAAACAAGCAATTCTGCACGTTTTTCCACATCCCCGGCGGCCAGTTGGCTATTGAGCTGCTTCAATCGGGCGTGGATAGCGTTGTTTAGTGCTGGAGGCACCGAGGCGAGTACGAAATAAGGCTGTGCGCGACTGCTCGTATCTCTGTTTGGCTTGATCGTAGTCGCCGGACGCCAATCCCAAAGGATGTAATCACTGTTCGACTGGTCTCTGGCTGCGCGAGAAATGACCTGCGGATCAACACCAAAATCGCCCGCGACCAGCCAACCAGGCCTCCCGGCAACGCCAACTGGATTCGGGATTATCTTGAGGGCATGCGATCCAGTCGTGGCCGACTCGTAGGAATGCAGGACCTTCGTGAACTCCCTCCCGGCCTCGTCCGGTTCGGCAAGCGTGTAGTCCAGTGAGGTGAATGTGGCCTCGCGCGAACGGATCGGCGTGCGCCGTAGTGGCAAGCTTGGGAGCCATCCCCTACCCCGACCAGTAGTTGGCTCCATGGCCAACAGGGCCGCGTTGCCTTCGAGGAAAGTCACGTGGCTATTCAATGACTGGCCTGGGGGCGTACTTACCCATTGGACATTGAATCCAGGCCTTGCAATTGCAATGGCGTCGTCAATTCCTGAAAAACGCGGGATCGGCCCAAGGCGGGTTTCGGAATCCGTTACTCGGACGCCCGCGACGCCATCCAACCCCGAACTGCCAAAGGCAAGCTCTCCGAGCTTGGCAAGCACGCCATCATCTATCGACGAGGAACGACGCGAAGGGTTGGTAGTGGCCAAATCGATATGCAAGGACTGGACATGCGGAGAAACCCGCAGGAAATCATCAATGGCAGCACTGACCGAAGAAGCAGAGAGAGCCGACAACCCGTCTACGGGAAAGCGGCGCCCCGCAATCCATTCCGGAATTGCTGCCTGCCTCCTGACGATTGCAACGCTGGCATGCCAACCTAGGTAAAGGTCATTGGGCCTGGGATCGACCGGCACGGGCATCAGTGCTGATGGACTGTCGAACTGGTCGCTGAAAACGACTGATGAAGGAAAATGGGTTCCATCCAACAGTGCCAATGATTCCGTGGGTCTGGCTCCGTCGTCATGCGCTTCGCGTAGCCCGATCTGGAGTCCCCACGCCCAGGCAAGCCGAATCGGATGCAAGGGGCTCAACAAGACAGCTTGGGCCGACTGGTAACCGCTCCCTTCTTCGTAAACCACAAGGGAAAAAGGGTTTCGCGCCCAGAAACGATCGGATGGGGACAATCCAGAAGTGGCTACGAGCAACTCACGATAGGCCTTGAGCAATCCATCCATCGTCTCTTTCGGGATGAAATCAAGCGCTATACGGGAAATGGTTAACCCCGCGCTGTCCTCCTCCTTCTCAAGATCAGCAATGACCTTGGGAATCCCAAGCGACACGTAAGCCTCAAGTAGCCCGACGTAGGACGGGTGTGAAAGAAGCTGCTGGCTCGGGAACCCGGGGGAAAGATCATTACCGGTGCGCGACAGCAGGTCCGGAGTACAGCGAACGCCATTGCCATTAGCAACCAAATCGCTCTTTTGGCGCGAGCTCGTCGCAAGGATGCATCCAAGGGCATGCCCTCGCTCTAGGTTTGCTAGGCAGTCGCCAACCTGCGCTTCGAAGTAATTGAACGCATCCTCCTCTGCGAGGAAGGACGCATCAGGATGCAAGCCATGCGCGGCAGCGATGATTGGCGAAAGAGGCCGTTCATTGCTTGAAAACAAGTCGATATGGAAGATCACCTGGCTGGTAGACCTGATATCCACGCCTTCCGTGATTTCCACGGTGGCCTTCGCACCAGCATCCTCCATGCCTGCCCATGCAAGGGAAAATGGCGTAGCCCGCACTGTGGCCGTCTTTCCATCGAACCCCGCGGATTCTCCCCAGGCAACCGCAAGGTCATAGGCCCCCAGTTCTGGCACTTCGACAGACGCGGCATCGCTATCCCTACGCGACCAGATGATTGGGCCACGCAATGATGCCTTCGTGCTGCGGCCCTGGGGTTTCGCCCAGAGTGCGGCTTCGTCCGACCTCAACAAGGTGAACGAGCCGCTACACCGATCAACCAAGATCTGAGCTGCCTCGCTGGAAGTCGAGACCTCGATCCATGCAAGATTCCGAGCTTTCTTGGCTGGCGTGAGTGCAAGTGCTCCTTTCAGGTGCAAACCATCCGGAAGAAGCAAGGATGATTCGCCCTCGAACGCCGCCGCACATCCACGAATGCCGGAAACTTGGACTTGGGAAAGTAGCTTGCTGGCATCCGTGTTCGTGGAAGAGCCCTCGCCATCGGGCTTGTACGGCACTACTAGCTCGATCTGCCTTAGCAGCAGGCTATTGCCGGATTCATCCCTTGATTCGTCGGCCTTGGCTACCAGGACAGGCAGGGCGTTTTTCCAAGGCAGCGGCAGGTCGGAGCCCTCTCGGCGAACGCCGAGCTTGCCTTTGGCATCGACAAAACTTTCCTTGAACACGGCTTCATCCAAATGGCCCCATCCCCTGATCCGATCCAAGGGATCGCCGCCATTCGCCGTAGCCACCAATGCAACAACGGAATCACTTCGGAGGCTCGTTATCGAGTGGGATTTTTCCCAATCGAGCTTCGCCAGAAATTGTGCCGCTTTGGCCGCCGACGCCAGGCCTTCGAGCCTGGCAATTTCCGTCATGATCGCTGGGGGGCTCGACCACCGGTCTTGCAGTACCTTGATGTATTCCTTTGGCCTGGTGGATAAGGCATGCCCACGGGATGGCACCGGCAATCCGGCGCAGCCGTAAAGCCTGGCAACCCCTTTCGGCTCAAACGTAGCGCTCGGCAAGGCCAGCGATTCCACCCATTGATGCACGTGGAGCCACCAGTCCGCGGCAAAGCTCGACTGGCCATTCCCAACCGCCTCGTAAGCAGCTGCTAGAAACCCGAGGATGTTTTGTGTTGTCTTCTGGAACTCTTCCCGCGACAAGCCATGGGTCCCCACATTCTCGGCTAGGACCTCGGCAAGACATGCGGCGAATTCCTGGAGACCTGCAACGCCAGTTCCTCCGCTTGCGGTATTGCCCGAGGGAAACCCGTTGGAGAGCAGCAGTGGATAGACGCTGGAGTAGGTCGACATGCCCCGGTTGTCGCTCGCAAAGGCCACTGCCATATGCGATCCCTGCCGGTACATTGCCAGTTCCCTGAAATCCACGCGAGGCGAGATCGAGGCGACATCCTGCCGTTGCCCATGGACGAAAAGGGCAAACGACGGATCGGCGGCGATTTCTACATTCGCGCCCTCAAGAAGCCTAGCGACGAATGTCGGCTGGAGGTCATCCGGCAACTCCAGCATCAATTGACCGCTGATCCGGTGTGCCAAACGGGCAAGCGCGCGTCCAATCAGTGACATTTCACTTCCGTCCGAATCCAAGGTTTATCTCAATGCCTTCGTCGCCATCCGAAGCGCTTGCGCATAGTCCCGCGCGCTCCAATTCACCAAGCAGGAAATCGATCCTGGGCTTGAAGCCAACGCCTTCCAGCGAACGCTGGACGTCCCCCAATCGCACGACATCCGATGGCCCGGTTGCCGCCATTGCGGACATCACGACGATCCACTCGGGCGCCGGAGCCACGTGCGTGTAGTTCCTGCTGACAACCTTCAACAGGGCATGGTGGTCTGGCGTGTCCAGAGCGCTTCTCGCCAGCAAGGAATAGCGGACCGTTTCAATCAAGTTGGACAAACCTCCCTTGTCGCCGCCACCGCCAAGTGCGGCTTTGATCGACTTGGGATTAGCTGTACGGAGTGTCTCGACAAGACTTACGAGGTCATTGGGTTCGTCACTAAGTTCACTGGCCGCCTCGATGATTGCTTTGCGGCATGCCAGCCCCTGCGTCAGCAGCCGTCGAATCGACGGCATTACATCCATCTGTGCTATGCCGCCTCGCTGATAGGGAACTAGCGGCCTTGTCGGGTTCAATGCCCAGCGTGCAACCGTGGCCGTGTCGCGTTCGTGGTCTGCAATTCCGCGTGCAAGCTCCAGAAAGAAATTGGCTTCCCAGAGGAATGTGAATCCAATGGCATTTCGAAGTACGCAAACGGCCCAGCCCGCCCATCTCCTTGGCGGGAGGATCGTGTACCACGCCGGCGTGCAAAGCCGGTTCCAACTTGAATGGAACCAAGAAAATGGCGTTCCAACTCCTGCTGAAATGACGTCCTCTTGCCACCACGATGGCGCGGGCTCCGGTACGGACGCCTTCGCAACCTGTGGTGCAGTCGGCGGCCAAGCCCCCTCAGGCAAGAAGCGCTTGAGGGTTGTCCCTGCCAACGCATCTTCCAAGTCCTTCAATTTCCCGGCTGCCGAGTAGTAGCGAGCGACATCAAACCAACGGCCTGCAGCTGTTTGCCCGTCGGCACTTCCGCCGAGCGCATACATGGTATTCAGCAGGTTGGCGAAATTCGGCGGATTTTTGGTTGCCAGACTGCCGGTAGGATCCTGTAGTAGCGCACCGGCGAGGCCGATTGCCGATGACGCATAGCCGACACCCTTTGGAGGCTTGACGCCCAGCATGGCGTCCGCCGCTGCCTCGGCGACCACTCTGGGCAAGTCCCCTCCAGTTGCGGTGGTCCAGCCATTCGATTGCAGGCTTGCGCGGAAATCCTCTAGCCCTAGGCCGCGCGGCATGGTTTGTTCGATGGTCACGCCGCGCTTCGCCCGGCTTTCCTTCCGTTGGTATATCAATCCTGTTTCGCTGTGCCCGGGCGCTCTGGGGATTACCGACCATGCCAAGGCCGACAGGAGGACTTCCGGACTCGACGGATATTGGGGACGCTTTAGGTCGGGGAATGCAAAGGCCATTAGCTCAGCTCCACCGGGCTTCCACCGGAAATCACGACAAGCCGGCGCTGGTTGGCAGGAACCGCGGAAAGACTGGATGCACGGCAGCGTTCAATTCGTGGCTCGACATGGGCGGTTGATTCCGTTTGTCCTGCGCGATGCCCACGGCAAGCCAAGGCTTCCCGCATCAGGGAAAAATCGAGCACGAGCTGGCCTATCACCTCCGCATGCCCCGTAAGCGTGCATTCAAGCACGAGGCGACTCCCCTGTTGCCTAACCTGGAGGTTGATGGAGTTGTGGGGAATGATCTCGGCCAGCCTCGGGCTCGTTTCCTCCCGTGAGGCCTGTAGTGGTTCGACCCTTGCAGCAAATGCAGGCACGAGGATGCTGTCCTGCGGCGCATCATCATGCTGCGGGAAAATGAGTGACCTGATCGCCTTCTCAAGCTCCAACGGAAGCTTCCCTACGCCCTTGGCGCATTTCTCTCGGCATAGCTCCCATTGCTTCACAACTGCGCGATTGCCCAAATGCCCCGTGGACACACCTACAAGACGGGTGAGATAGCCACCGAACCAGGAGACGAGCCGACGACGCACACTATCCGAGCAATCATTGCTACCTACGTATTCGACAATTGCTTGCTCTAGGCATTTGTCGAACCCGAACCAGGCGTTATCTAGCAAGCCGCTCTCGAGCAATGATTCGCTTGGCATCCCGCCAAGCGCGACGCTTTGCATCGCTGCTTCCACGACTTGGCTATCCATTGCCCCCCAAGCCGAAGGGTCTACAAGAGACAACCCGAGGTGTGCCGGCGTAGTCGGAGGATAAAAAGGCAAGGCATCGTCGCCTGTAGGCATGGGAGCCCTGAACAGGGCGTTGTGCATGCGGAAATGGGACAACTCAAGCAAGGCGTCCAGCTTCTCCTTCAGCGAGGAACCATTGCGCGCCTTGTGCAGGCAACGATCTACATGCTCCAGCAAGGAGCGAGAACCATCGAGAGTGGCAAACCTCGGCCCAAGGATGCTTAGCGCGGCTAGTCCCCAGACATCCCGGTAACTGTGCAATCGCCCTGATGCTATCTCCGCATGGGCGAGGATATTTTCCCAGCTCAGAATGGTGTTTGGAGGAAGCCACTGCTGGACATTGGCCCGGATAGGACACTCCATCGGCCTGACCATGGCGTCATCGCGGCAGCGCTCCACGATTTGCTGGAATAAAGCTCCGGCACGGGACTGGACGCCATCGATGTCCATTAGCGAGCAGGCATCTACCGACATGGCCGAGATTCGTACTGCACGCCCGTCCAGATTGAACCGGAGTTCGTGGTAGTGATCGCCAAGGACAAGCTTCGCTCCCTCGCGCGAAGCACCTAGTTGACCTAAATCATCCTGCCCCGGGGATGCAAGCCAAGCAAGGACGGCACGCGCGAGGACTTCGATGCCATCGCCATGCTCGGATAGCGAACGCAGCTCATCAATGACGATTCCGCGATTTACGCAGCAAAAGGCCGCCACGGGACTAGCCGCCGATTCATCCCACCACCGCTGAATGTCGCAGGCAAGCGCCACCGGCTGGCGTGATTGGTAATCCGCGCTTGGCGCAATTGTTGCGTCATTGAGAAGCTCGATGCTGACGCCATTCTTCGTCGTCTTGTAAATACGATGCGCCAGTTCATCGCTCGCGGATGTGGAAAGGCCCAATTCCTTCCCTAGCGACCGGGCGGCAAACGACTTGCCGTTTCCCGCGCCACCAAGCAGGAAAACGATGTGCAAGCCTTCGGGAGACTCGATGCCGGCAACGAAGTCTCTGATCAATTCGTGGACACCGGGTAGCAAGGGGCCTTTTGGCCACCATCCGTCATCCTCAGCCCCCGGACGAGCCGCAACGTCCTCGCCGCCAAAGGCGCGCTTTTGGAGTTTCTGGAAACTCGTTTCTTGCTTGGCATCTACCGATTGCCCGGCAAGAACCTTGGCTTCCGAACTTCCCGGATTGCTATTCATCCTGCCCCCTGCATGTGGATGGCCAAGCCCCGGCCACCGAAGTGTAACTACTTCCTCCCCTTCCGGAGGAGACTCGCTAAATGCTCCCCAATGGCCTTGGCCATGGGGACTGGCACTGCATTCCCGATCTGCGTGTACTTCGGCAATTCGCGGAAGTGGATTCCTTCGAGCGGATTCCCGGCGCGGCGCAGACCACCCGTGGTTCGCTTGCCCTTGAACTCATACCAATCCGGAAACCCTTGCAACCGAGCCCATTCCCTTACCGTCAAGGTACGCGGCTGCTCAAAATGCACATAGTCGTCCGGAAGAGAGGTCGCCGTTATCGACGGCCCCGTTGGCCCCCATTCCGTTGGTAGTACGCGTTGGGCGAATTTTTTCGTTGCTTCGAAGTCGCCCCCACGAATCATAGCTTTGAATTTCTTGATTACATCCGGATGGTGTTTGCTGTAATCGTGCTCGGTGACCGGGGAGCCCTTGCCTGCAAGGCGGGAGCCATCGGCGGAGGTCCTAAACCAGCGCTGGGTCTCGCACGCTGCCTTGGATGGGTACTCGGTCGTGCTACCTCCGTTCTTATAGTCCGGATCAACTAGATCGCCGAGAACATCAACTATATTGGGTGCCTTTCCCGGCGCACCCTTCGGCAAGAATCCACTGGATATTCCCGTTCCATCGATATGCTCGGCTTCTGCCTTCGTGGTTGCCGCCTTGCCAATCACGTCGTGCCTTACACCTACAAGAATCACGCGCGGCCTGTTTTGCGCCACGCCGTAGTTCTTCGCGTAAACCAACTCGGCGGCAAGCGTGTATTCGCCAATTCCTGCGAATGCATTCTTGACATCCTTCCATATTTCCCCCGTGTTGCCTTCCTCCGTCCAGCGTCCGGTCAGCAATCCTCGTACGTTCTCGAACACGAACGCGCGCGGACGAAGATGGCCAATGATCTTCGCCATGTCTTTATAGAGGTGATTCGACGGAAGAATCTTCTTCTCCACGGCATAGGATCGCCGGTGCCCGATCCCAGAGAACCCCTGGCATGGAGGCCCACCCACTATCAGGTCGATCTCTCCGTGTGAAATCTCGAATTCGGACTTGAAGAGCTTCTGGAGACCGTCGAGATAGCCCTTCTTGCTCACCATCTTTCGCGCATCGGAAGAGCTGAACTCATTCAACCATTTGCTCTCGTCGAGCCCGCGCGCGAAGTGCTCGTGACGATCCTTACGGTTAGCTATGTAGGTGCCGCGCGCGTCGTCATTCAACTCATTGACGAAAATGGGCGTAAAGCCCGCCTGCTCGAGGCCAAGCCCAAATCCACCGCATCCCGCGAACAAATCCACGACGCTCAAAAATTTCTTTTGCAAACAAATTCCCCAGAGTGTATCGCTGACTATCCACCAGCCAGGCTAACCCGAAATCCGCGAGACCAGCCGTGCCAATGCCGCGGCCCGGGTCTTGCTCTTGGCCAACTGGCATTCCCAGACACGAATGACCCGCCAACCATCGCGCCTCAACGCGCGCTGGTTACGTTTGTCGCGGGCTTGGTTGCAGGCCACCTTGGCTTGCCAGAAATCCGGATTAGTGCCCGGTACACGGCCCTTCTGGCATGAATGGCCATGCCAGAAGCAGCCCTCCACGAACACCACCGTCCTGTATTTTGGCAGCACTAGGTCCGGCCGACCAGGCAGGTCCCGGGCATGCAAGCGGAACCTGAATCCCTGCCCATGCAAGAACCGCCGGACTAGCATCTCCGGCTTAGTATTCTGGCTGCGGATGCGCGACATTCTTTCGCTCCGCTGTGCTGGCGTCATGATGTCGGCCATTGCCCCATCCTCGTTCCGCAAGACTGGCGGTGCGCCGGAATCTTGCGAGCGGCCAGAAACTCGATAGGTTTACCCGGCACGACGCATCGACAGACATTGGCACTGAGCCTTAGTGAGTCCAGATAATCCGCCCAGGCCTGCATTAGCAATGGGCCGATTTCGGCGGGCTCCGTCACGCTGGCGAAGTGTTCGCCCTTCCGGGTGGCAAGCGCCCCGGCCAGATCGGCAGCCGGATTCCGTGCAGCCCGCCCTGTAGCGATGGCATAACGAAACACCTGACCGGCTAGCGAGCGCGCGCGGTGCGCGGTTTCGACCTTGCCGGCTGCCTCGGGTTTGCGCAGCGCAGCCAGCAGTATCGGAGCCGTGATATCGGCAATGGGCAGTTGCCCGACGTAAGGCAGCAGATAGGTTTCCAGCAAGCGTTGTTCACGCTTGGCTGTGCCGGTAACGATTTCCTTTTCGCGCTTTACCCACCACTCGCGAGCCACGGCTCCAAAGGTATTGCCCGTACGCTCCACCGTGGCGCCCTTCTCCGCCCTTCGTTGTTCACCGAGGTCGATGCCAGCGGTCAGCTGCCTGCGCGCCGCGCCGCGTCGGCCGCGAGCTTCGGCCAAGCCGACATCGGGATAGACCCCGAAGCTCAGACGCTTCTCCTTGCCAACAAAGCGGTACTTCCATCGCCACCACTTGCCGCCAGCGGGGGAGGTTTCCAGATAGATGCAACCACCATCGGTGTGGCGTTGCACCTTGCCTGTGCACTTGATTCTTCGTATCCCTGCGTCAGAAAGCATGGGGCAGCACCTTTGGGGGCAACACCCTTTCGGGCCGAGTCTGTTGCCCCAAGGTTGCCCCCGGCCATGCCCGGATTTCAATAGCCCATCTTGGACGCTACCGGACACCGGACAACAAAAAACCCGCATTTTTTCGGGTTTTTTGGACTTACTTGGACCTTGCTGGCCCTCGATTTGGTCGGGGTTGGCTCTACCGTCTAGTCGTCCGGCGGCCCTGCGGTTTAAGCAGCGCCGCAAGACGTCTTCAGGCTGACTCGGCCTGAAGACGATGGCGTTGGGAAACTTTGGGAACAACATGCGCCGTTGGGCCTAGAGGGCGACAAGGTCGGCTGGGTGGATGCGGTCCGACTTAGCACTGTTGCCCACGCGAACTACCGCAAGCTCTCCAGATTCGATCCCGCGCCGCAATGCGCGCGCAGAGCAGCTGCAGTGCTCCGTGGCATCCAAGCCACGCAAGGATGCCTCGGGAGGGCCGGTTCACGACGACGGACCGAAGACTTCCTTCCGGCTGTTTCGACGGCCGCTCTGTCGCGGACGTGCCCGGTTTACCAGCGCACGCAGACGCCCAAGTTCGCGGCGCGGTGCTCGTAGTCGGTGCCGTCGAGATCCTGCCCCAACGACACCACGCCGAACACACTGACCTTTTCGCTGATGGTGGCTTCCATGCCGACGTCGAGCGTCGCCGCCATGCCGCGGTCATGGTTCGGCAACCACTGCGCCGTCGCGTTCGGCCCAGTCGCGGTGACCTCCACGCTCGTGACGTTCTCACCGAACGTGTTCTCCACCGCGAGCGTCGCCCACGGCCGCAGCGACGAGCCGCCGGCGGTGTCGAACGCCTTTTCCACGCGCAGTCCTGCGCGCGCGGTGGTGACCGTGTCGTCCTCGATCGCCAGTTCCCGGCCCGCGCCGTCGACGGTGTCCTGCCAGTGCACCTGGGTGGCGATGACCTGCACCTGCGGTTCCAGCGTCCAGCCGTTCGACAGCCCATGGGACCAGCCGGCGCGCGTGTTCAACGTGAGGCTGTTGCCGACCAGGCGTTCGTCGAAGCCGTCCGCGGTGCGCACGTACGCGCGCGGACGCTGCCCCTCCATAACACCTTGCGCTTGATCACGTCATTACCCACTGGCAACAGCGGGATTTCGAGGATGAACAGCACAATGAGGGTGGCCAGGCCACCCAGACTCATGACGGCGGCGAACGCCAACCAAGCTATGAAGACCATCAACAGGTATCCCAGGCCCGACACCACACTGTTGGCGCTGAACGCCAAGACAACCACCACAGCCGCTGCCCCGCCCAGGGTCGTGAGCAACCGCAAGACCGACATGTGCCGCCATGGCACGTCGCCGCCCTTAACCTCCCCCGTATCCCCTCACGTATCAGACTGCATTGACCAGTTCACAGTGCGGATGACGCTTTTCGTCGAAGGTCACGAAACTCTTCGTCGCTTCTGCTCTCCTGCGTATACGACCAGTTGGAGCGACCGATTTCGGGTGCGTTAGGCCTTGCGCTCGTTCAACCTTATTACCAGCAGGCCGACAAGAATCAAGCGTTAGCCCGCGCGGCGCATAGGAGTGACATTGGCGCCGAGCCTCAAAGAGTCTAGATAGTCAGCCCAGCGCTGCATCATCTTGCGACGCTCTGGCAAGTGTGCAGTACGGTTGTAGGCGCGCCCCAGTGGATCGCGGACCGCATGCGCCAATTGATGTTCGATGTAATCCGGACGGAACCCCAAGACCTCGTCCAAGACAGTTCTCGCCATGGCCCTAAAGCCGTGGCCAGTTATGGTGTCGCCGTCGAAGCCAAGATTCCGGAGCGCCGCGTTGATCGTGTTCTCACTCATCGGGCGCTTCGAACTTCTAACCCCCGGGAAGACAAATTCGCTCCGACGGGTGAGAGGCCTCAAGTCCTCGAAGACCCCTTTCGCCTGGGACGAAAGGGGCACGATGTGCGGGGTTCCTGTCTTGCTGGCAATAAAACGCCACTCTGCCTTTTCAAGATCGACATCCTCCCAACGAGCCTTTCGCAACTCCCCAGGCCGCACGAAAAGCATCGGTCCCAGTTTCAATGCCGCCAAGGTCACCCGCGAGCCTTGATAGCAGTACATTGCCCGCAATAGATCGCTGATCTGGGCAGGATCGGTCATGCTCGCGAAGTGCTTGGTTTGGGGTTGCTCCAACGCTCCGACCAAGCTATCGGCTGGATTTGATGTCGCCCGCCCAGTGGCAATCGCATAGCGAAACACACGGCTAGCAAGCGAGCGCGTCCGGTGCGCTGTCTCGGCGACGCCGCGCTTCTCCAACTTGCGCAACGCTGCCAGCAGTATCGGCGCCGTTACGTCCGTGATCGGGATATCGCCGATGCTCGCCAGGTCCTTCTCGATTAGGCGGCGCTCGCGCTTTACCGACCCGGGAGTCAGCCCCTCCTTGATTCGCTTCTCCAACAGTTCAAGGGCGACCGTACTGAAAGTGGATCCGGCCCGCTCGGTCTGTGCGGCTCGCTCGATACGAGCCACTTGGGCGGGGTTGGCACCGCCCTTAACCAATGCCCGCAGCCGGTCCCGCTCGGCTCGCGCCTCGGCGAGTGACATGATCGGATACTCGGCCAGCGTGATCATGCTTGCCTTGCCCGAGTGCCGATACCGATAGCGCCACACCTTCGCTCCGGACGGCCGCACTTCGATGCACAGGCCATTCGTGTCGGCGACTCGGTAGGCGTCTTCGCGTGGCTTCAGTGAGCGCAGCTTGGTATCAGTCAGCATGTGAGTCAGGCGATTGTGAGTCAGCGAGCATCATCCATGCCCATTGACTCACAGCCTGACTCACTTCTGCCCCGGATTCAAGCGGCTCAACTTGGACTATGGCGCACAAGAACCCCGCTTTTGGCGGGTTTTCCCGGTAATCAGCGGACTAATCTGGACAATCTTGGACTGTTCGGTGGTGGGCCCACCAGGATTCGAACCTGGAACCAAGGGATTATGAGTCCCCTGCTCTAACCGTTGAGCTATAGGCCCGTGGGCTGGGGATTCTACCAGCCGGCGACCGCCGACCGCGCGCGCGAGGGCGGCGCAAGTCGACGGTTTGCGCGCTCGTGCGACTTCAGCGCGTGGACATCGAGTACGGGCGCTGTTTGGAATCGGTGGCCCAGATCTTGTTCGGCTGCGCCTGCATGGTGAAGCGCAGTTCGCCGCCGGCCATGATCTCCTCATGGCCAAGGAAGGCGCGCTCCAGTGGCTTGCCGTTGAGCGTCGCGTTGCCGATGTAGGGATGCGCATCGTCCAGGCCTTCGGCCACGACGGTGAAGCGCTTGCCGTTGGGCAGGTTGAGCGTGGCGCGCGGGAGGAACGGGCGGCCGATCACGTATTCGTTGCTGCCCGGCGCGACGGGATAGAAGCCCAGCGCGGTGAACACGTACCACGCCGACATCTGGCCAAGATCGTCGTTGCCCGCCAGGCCATCAGGGCGTGGCGCGTACTGCGTCTGCATGATGTGGCCCAGGCGTGCCTGCGTGCGCCACGGCTGTCCCGCGTATGCATAGAGGTACGCGACGTGGTGGCTGGGTTCGTTGCCGTGCGCATACCAGCCGATCAGACCGGTGATGTCTTCCATGTGCTCGAAGATCTTCGGATCGACCTTCGCGTCGAACACCGCATCCAGGCGCGCGAGCAGCTTTTCGTCGCCTCCGTGCGCGGCCGCGAGGCCGGCAACGTCCTGCGGCACGTACCACGAGTACTGCCACGCGTTGCCTTCGGTGTAGTCGGTGCCGTAACCGCTGGCCGTTGGATCGAACGGCTCGCGGAAAGCGCCGTCGCGCTTGCGCGCACGCATGAAGCCGGTGGATGGATCGAACGCGTGCTTCCAGTTTCCGGCGCGTTTGGCGAACTGCGAGGCGACCTCCCTTCGGCCCATCGCATCGGCCATGCGCGAGATGGTCCAGTCGTCGAACGCGTATTCGAGCGTCTTCGATGCGGCTTCGCCCTCCTCGTCGATCGGCACGTAGCCCAGCTGCATGTACTGCGCCATGCCGTCGTACGGGCCGTAGCTTGCGCTGGCGACCATCGCGTCGAGCGCTTCGTTGGCGTCGTAGCCGCGAATGCCCTTCATGTACGCGTCGGCGATGACCGGCACCGCGTGGTAACCGATCATGCACCACGTCTCCAGGCCGTGGAACGACCACACCGGCAGCACGCCGTACGGGCTGTGGCGACGCGATGCGAGCAGCGAATTGACGAAGTCGTTGGTGCGTTGCTCCGGCTGCACGATCGTGAGCAGCGGGTGCAACGCGCGGTACGTGTCCCACAGCGAGAACGTCGAGTAGTTCGTGAAACCCTTCGCCTGGTGCACCGCGTTGTCCGGTCCGCGGTAACGTCCGTCGGCGTCCATGAACAACGACGGTCCCATGAGCGTGTGGTACAGCGCGGTGTAGACGCTGCGACGCATCGGTTCGGGCGCCTCGACGTCGAGCGCGGCCAGCGCCTGCGTCCACTGCGCCTTCGCATCGGCACGCACGGCGTCGAAATCGAAGCCGGGCACTTCGGCGTCGAGGTTGGCGATCGCGCCTTCCTCGCTCACCGGCGAGATCGCGACCTTCACCACCATCGTGTCGCCAGCCGCGGAGTCGAAATCCAGTGCGCCGACGAGTTGCCGCCCTTCGATCTGCGCACGCTGGCGCGGGTCCTTCTCACCCGGCGGCGGGAAGCCCTTGTAGACGACGTTCTCTTCCGTGTCGTGGAACTGATGCCCGCTCACCGGCTTGGAGAACCGCATGGCGAAGTACAGCTGGCGCCCCGGCGCCCAGCCGCGCGTTTCGCGGAAGCCGGTCAGCGTGCCGTCCGGCCGCATCCGCAGGCGCGACCACTGCACCTTGCCGGGGTAGTCGTACATGCTCGTGCGCAGGTCGACGAGCACGTGCGCGGGTTTGCCCTTCGGGAACGTGTAGCGATGCACGCCCACGCGTGGGCTCGCGGTGAGTTCGGCGCGAATGTCGTAGTCCTGCAGCGTCACGGCGTAATAGCCCGGCTCGGCGCGCTCGTCCTTGTGGTCGAAGCGCGATGTATAGCCGCTGCCGGGTTGGGCCACGTCGCCGCGTTCGAGCTTCACGTCCCCGGCGATGGGCATCACCAGCACGTCGCCGAGATCCGAATGCCCGGTGCCGGAAAAATGCGTGTGCGAGAAGCCGACGATGGTGTGGTCGTCGTAGCGATAGCCCGCCGCCCAGCCGTAGCCTTCCTTGCGCGACTTGATCTGCGTGTCGGGGCTCAGCTGCACCATGCCGAACGGGACCGTCGCGCCCGGAAAAGTGTGGCCTTCGCCGCCCGTGCCGATGAAGGGATCGACCGAGGCATAGGCCCTGGCACCTGCGCCGCTGGCTGGCGTGGCCGCGGCGACGAGTCCGCTGGCCAGTGCCAGCGCGGCGCCGGCCAGGCGCAGGGAATGGGAACGGGCACGACGGGACATGGGCGCTCCTGGGATCGGGATCGGGCGCCGGCGACGGCGCATTTGGATCGTTCCAAACCGCGGACGCTAGCACGAGGACGCCGCCGCGCTCATGTTGCGGCGCAGGATTGCGCGCAGCGGCGCTGTTCCGCAGGATGCCGCATTTGGAACGATCCAAATGCCGGAGCTGCCTGCTTGAGTGACCCCACCGCCCGCGGCCGCGTCACCCTGACCGACATCGCCGACGCGTGCGAACTCTCACGCGCCACGGTGTCGCTCGTGCTGCGCGGCAGCCCGCTGGTGAACGCGCAGACGCGGGCGCGCGTCGAGGCCGAACTCAAGCGGCAGGGCTACGTCTATCACCGCGGCGCCGCCAACCTGCGACGCAAGGTGTCTTCGACCGTCGCGCTGGTGATCAACGATCTGTCGAACCCGTTCTTCGCCGAATTCGCCGCGGGCGTGGACGAGGCGCTCGCCGCGGCCGGCTACGTGACCCTGCTGGGCAGCACGGGCGAATCGAGCGAACGTCAGCAGGCGGTGCTCACCTCGCTGCTCGAACACGACCCGGCCGGCATCATCCTGTCGCCGGCCGAAGGCAGCGATGCCGCGCGACTGCGCCCGCTGCTCGGCTCGCGCACGCCGATGCTGGTGTTCAATCGCGCGCTCGGCGACGGATGGGATTACCTCGCGCTCGACAACGCGCATGGCGCGCGCCTGGCGACCGAACACCTGCTCGCGCAGGGCCACCGCCGCATTGCGTTCTTCGGTGGACACGGCGAATCGAGTTCGTGTTTCGAACGCCGCAAGGGATGGCAGGCCGCGCTCGCGAACGCGGGCGTCACGCCGGAGCCGCAATGGATCGTCGAATGCGCGCCGACGCGGCTGGAAGCGGCGCGACAGACGGGCGCACTGTTCGTGCGCGATCCCGCACCGACGGCGGCGGTCTGCTACAACGACGCGGTCGCGCTCGGCTTGATCGCCGGCCTGGCGACGCGCGGGCGACGCGCCGGCCTCGATTTCGCCGTCACCGGCTTCGACGACATCCCCGAAGCTTCGGTCAGCGCGCCGCCCCTGACGACGATCGCGGTGGATCCGCGCGCGCGTGGCCGCCAGGCGGCGGAGTTGATCCTGCAACGCCTGCGCGATACGTCCGCGCCCGCCACCACCACCATCGCCCCCGTGCGCCTGCATGCGCGCGCGAGCAGCCAGTTCACCCTGCCCGGAGACGCCGCATGAGCGGTCGACCGCTGTCCAACCGCACTGCGATTGCAGTACTGACGATGATCTTCTTCACCTGGGGCGCGTTGACCAGCCTCAACGACGTGCTGATTCCGCACCTGAAAGCCGTGTTCGAGATGAACTACGCGCAGACGATGCTGATCCAGTTCACCTTCTTCAGCACGTACCTGCTGATGTCGGTGCCCGCAGGCAAGGTCGTCGCGATCGCCGGTTACAAGCGCAGCATCGTGATCGGCCTGTGCGTCGCGGGCGTGGGCGCGCTGACCTTCTTCCCGGCGGCGAAGCTGCCGTCGTACCCGTTGTTCCTGTTCGCGCTGTTCGTGCTCGCCAGCGGCATCACGCTGCTGCAGGTCTCGGCGAATCCGTACATCGCGCTGCTGGGCGATGCGCAGACCGCATCGAGCCGCTTGACGCTGGCGCAGGCGCTCAACTCGGCCGGCCACACGCTCGCTCCGTTGCTGATCGGGCCGCTGATCCTGTCGGTCGCGGTGATCGGCGCCGCGGATCTGGCGCGGATGCCGGAAGCGCAGCAAACGGCGTATCGCATCGCGCAAGCCGAATCGGTGCAGCTCCCGTATCTGGGCATCGCGGCGGGCCTGTTCCTGCTGGCCATGCTCGTCGTGCTGTTTCGGCTGCCCGCATTGACCGAAGCGACAGAACGCGCCGACCACCAGCGCCACACGTTCGCGGAAGTGCTGCGTCATCGCCATCTGCGTTTCGGCGTGATCGGCATCTTCGTGTACGTCGGCGCGGAAGTGGCGATCGGCAGCTTCCTGATCAACTACATCACCGATCCGCGCATGGGTGCGTTCGATGCCGCCACGGCGACGCGCTACGTGGCGTGGTACTGGGGCCTGGCGATGGCGGGCCGGTTCGTCGGCTCGTTCCTGCTGCGCCGCATCGAGCCGCGCGTGCTTCTGGGCGCGTTCGCGCTCGGGGCGATGGCGCTGCTGGCCACCACGATCCTGACCGAAGGCCATGTGGCGGTCTGGAGCGTGGTCGCCATCGGCCTGTTCAACTCGATCATGTTCCCGACCATCTTCACGCTCGGCATCGACGGACTGGGGCCGATGACGAGCAAGGCCTCGAGCCTGCTGGTGATGGCGATCGTCGGCGGCGCCGTGGTGCCGCTTCTGCAGGGACTGCTGGCCGACCGTATCGGCGTGCAACTCGCGTTCGTCCTGCCGCTGGTGTGCTACGCCTTCGTGGCGTGGTACGGATTCCATGGCGCGCGACGCGTCGGCGTCGACGCGAACGCCGTGCCGGTGACGCAGGCATGAATGCTGCCACGCGACGCGATGCGATCGTCTGTTTCGGCGAAGCGCTGATCGATTTCCTCGCGCTCCCGGCATTGCCCGGTATGCCGCGCCACTTCGTCGAGTTCGCGGGTGGCGCGCCGGCCAACGTGAGCGCCGCGGTGGCTCGCATGGGCGGCAATGCGCGCTTCGTCGGCATGCTCGGCGTGGACATGTTCGGCGAGTTCCTGATGTCGCAGTTGCGCGCCTTTGGGGTGGATACGCGGTTCACCGCGCATACGTCAGCGGCGCGCACCGCGCTCGCGTTCGTCTCGCTGGACGAGGAAGGCGAACGCAGCTTCAGTTTCTATCGCCCGCCGGCCGCCGACCTGCTGTTCCGCGTCGAGCACTTCCGCAGCGAGTGCTTCGCCGATGCACTCGCCTTGCACGTGTGCTCGAACAGCCTGACCGAGGCCGAGATCGCGCAGACCACGGTCGCCGGCATGCAACTGGCGCGCGAGCATGGCGCGCTCGTGAGCATGGACCTGAACCTGCGGCCCTCGCTTTGGCCGGAGGGATTCGATCCCGCGCCGCGCCTGTGGGAGGCGCTGGCCGAAGCCGATGTCATCAAGCTGTGCCGCAGCGAAGCCGACTTCCTGATCCGCCGCGCGGGCCACCACGACGCCATGCTGCAACGTCTGTGGCAGGGCCGCGCGCGGCTGGTGATCGTCACCGACGGCGGCAAGCCGGTGCGCTGGTACACGCGCGGCGCGCAGGGCCAGGTGCCGACGTTCCGCGTTTCGGCCGTCGACACGACGGCGGCGGGCGATGCTTTCGTAGCAGGACTGCTCTCCCGCCTCGTCGAGCGCGAGGTGCGCGCCGACACGTTCGACGCGGCGATCGCCGATGAAGCGAGCATCGCGGACGTCATCCGGCACGGCGCCGCGGCGGGCGCGCTCGCGGCCACCCGCCACGGCGCGTTCGCGGCGATGCCGACGCGCGAGGAGATCGAAACCCTTCTGCGGAGCGACGCATGACGACCCTGCATTCGATGGAACCGGATTTCCGCAGCGAGGCTTTCCTGCGCGCGCACATCGCCGACACGATGGCGTTCTACCATCCGCGCGCGATCGACCCGAAGGGCGGCTTCTTCCAGTATTTCCGCGACGACGGCAGCGTCTACGACGCATCGCATCGCCACCTCGTCAGCAGCACGCGCTTCGTCTTCAACTACGCCATGGCCGCACGCGAGTTCGGCAACGCCGAGTACCTGGACGCCGCGCGCCATGGGTTGCGCTATCTGCGCGACGTGCACCGGGATGCATCGAGCGGCGGATATGCATGGACGATCCGCGACGGCGTCCCCGAGGACCGCACCAACCATTGCTACGGCGTCGCGTTCGTCCTGCTCGCGTACTCGACCGCGCTGAAGGCCGGCATCGAGGAAGCCGCTCCGTGGATCGACGAGACATGGAACCTGCTCGAGTCGCGGTTCTTCGAGGCGCAGGCTGGGCTGTACCGCGACGAAGCCGACGCGGACTGGAATTTCTCCGACTACCGTGGACAGAACGCGAACATGCACATGTGCGAGGCGATGCTGGCCGCGTACGAGGCAACGCGTCAGCCACGCTTCCTCGATCGTGCGCTGCTGCTTGCCGACCACATGACGCGCCGCCAGGCCGCGAAGGCGAACGGGCTGGTGTGGGAGCATTACGATCGCGAGTGGAACGTCGACTGGGACTACCACCGCGACGATCCGAAGCACCTGTTCCGGCCGTGGGGCTATCAGCCCGGGCATCAGACCGAATGGGCGAAGCTGCTCGTGATCCTCGACGGGCACCTTCGCGAGCGCGGCACCGCGTCCGCGTGGCCGGTCGACACCGCGCGGCATCTGTTCGACGCGGCCGTGCAGCGCGCGTGGGACGCGAAGCATGGCGGACTCCAGTACGGCTTCGGCCTCGCGCCGGACTTCGCCGTGTGCGACGACGACAAGTATTTCTGGGTGCAGGCCGAATCGCTGGCGGCGGCCGCGCGCCTGGCTGATGCGACGGGCGATGTCGCCTATTGGGATTGGTACGACCGGCTGTGGGCCTACTCGTGGCGATACTTCGTCGATCACGAGCACGGCGCGTGGTATCGCATCCTCGACCGTACGAACCGCAAGTACAGCGACGAGAAGAGCCCCGCCGGCAAGACCGACTACCACACGATGGGCGCGTGCTACGACGTCCTGTCCGTCCTTCGTCATCGCGGAGAGAACTGATGCGCCTGCACGCTGCGTTGCTGTCCCTGCTGCTGGTTCCCACCGTCGGCGTCGCTGCCGAACCTGCGTCGAAAGGTGCGGAGTCTTCCGCGTCGTTCAGCGACAGGCGCGCCGCACGCAGCGCTGAGGAAGTGAAGGCGCAGTTTCTCCACGCGTGGCGCGGCTATCGCGAGTACGCGTGGGGCCACGACGCGCTCAAGCCGCTGACCAACGCGCCGCACGACTGGTACGGCGAGTCGCTGCTGATGACGCCGGTCGATGCGCTCGACACGATGATCCTGATGGGCCTGGATCGCGAGGCCGGCGAAGCGCGCGAACTGATCGCGACGAAGCTGTCGTTCGACCGCGACCTGGACGTCAAGCATTTCGAGATCGTCATCCGGCTGCTCGGCGGTTTGCTGTCCGGCTACCAGCTCACCGGCGACCAGCGCCTGCTCGATCTGGCGCAGGACCTCGGCACGCGCCTGCTGCCGGCCTTCGACTCGCCCACGGGCCTGCCGTACGTCTACGTCAACCTGCGTACCGGCAAGGCGCACGGCAACGAAAGCAACCCCGCCGAGGCCGGCACGCTGTTGCTCGAGTACGGCACCCTGAGCAAGCTGACCGGCAATCCGGTGTTCTACGAGAAGGCCAAGCGTGCGCTCGTGGAAACCTACAAGCGCCGATCGAAGATCGGGCTGGTCGGCGAGCGTTTCGATGTCGCCACCGGCGAGTGGACGAATACGCGCAGCCACGTGGGCGCGCGCATCGACTCGTACTACGAGTGTTTGTGGAAGTGCTGGACGCTGTTCGGCGACGAGGACTGCCACGCGATGTGGAAGGACAGCATCGCCGCGGCCAATCGCCATTACCCGGAGGAGATCGACGGCGCGTTGTGGGTCGGCCATGTCGACATGGAAACCGGCCAGCGCATCGCGAGCCGCTACGGCGCGCTCGATGCGTTCTGGCCGGGACTGCTGGCTTTGTCGGGCGATGTGGCGCAGGCGCGACGCCTGCAGGATTCGTCGTTCAAGATGTGGCGCAAGTGGGGCATCGAGCCGGAGGCCTACGACTATCGCAAGGACGAGGTGATCTCGGCCGGTTATCCGTTGCGGCCGGAGATCGTCGAGTCGGCGTGGTACTTGCACCGTCTCACCGGCGACGCGACGTACCGCGCGATGGGGCGCGAGATGTTCGACGACTTCGTGCGGTACACGCGCACCGGTTCGGGGTTTGCGACGCTCGACAGCGTGATCACGAAGGAGAAGGCCGACGACATGGAGAGCTTCGTGCTCGCCGAGACCTTCAAGTACTTCTACCTGCTGTTCGCGCCGCCGGAAACGCTCGACCCCGCGAAGGTCGTGTTGACCACCGAGGCGCATCCGCTGCGGCGGACGTGGTGAGGATCACTCGATCACGCCGGCCAGCGCGAGCCCGATGACGATCGGCACCAGCACCACCAGCACGGCGAGGCAGCACAGCAGCCCGACGCCGACGGCGCGCCAGTTCGAGTAGGTGCGGTCGGCCGCCTCGTACTCCGCGATGCGATCGCCCTGGAAGCGCTTCGCGATATGCGAGGCGGCGAACAGCTGCGGGATCGCGAAGACCATCGCCGGCACGTTCTCGGGCAGGACGTACACGAGTGCGAGCACGAGCGAGCACGCAATGGCACCGTAGACCAATGCCTGGCGCGCACGCGCGTGATCGCCCAGCGCGCGGTAGTTGCGCGACATCAGCCAGCCGGTCGCCAGTGGCGTGCCCATGAACGTGCCCACCACGATGCCCGAGACCCGGTACAGCCGGGCCCCTGCCTCGGGCACCGCGACCGCCACCGACGCGGCGGCAGGGCTGCGGTACGGATTCGTGTCTTCCATCGGATTCCCCATGCACGGCCGCCCCCGCGGCGGATCCGAGCTTACCGCCGGCGCCGTGCTGCTGACAGCACGCTGTCAGTCTCTCGCGCCCATGCTGGGCGTCCCAACCGAAGGAACCTCGCATGGACACGACGACCAACGACGTCGCCGCAGTCGCCAACCGCCTCGTCGAGCTCTGCCGCACCGGCGAGTACGACCAGGCGCAGCAGGAGCTGTACGCCGAGGATGCCGTGAGCATCGAAGGCACCGGGCAGGACGCCGGATCGATCACGCGCGGCATGGCGGCGATCCGCGAGAAGGGCAAGCAGTGGGCCGACAACCTCGTCGAGGTGCACGGCGGCAGCGTGAGCGATCCGGTCATCGCCGATGGCTGGTTCAGCGTCGCGATGGGACTGGATGCGACCTACAAGGACATGGGCCGCGTGGCGATGAAGGAAATCGCGGTGTACCAGGTGCGCGACGGCAAGATCACGCACGAACAGTTCTTCTACAACACCGACAAGTCGTAACGCGGCGAGCCGGGCCGACAGCCCCGCGGACGTCGCCATGAACGCGAAGTCGACCACGCCTCCCACGAACGACGGCTGGAAGACCTGCAGCCGCGGTCACAAGTAACGCGGCCCCGGGCACTGACCGATCCGCTGGCCTGGTGGCGCGGGAAAGCGCGCATCGAAAACGACGAAGCCCCGCCGAGCGGGGCTTCGTGGTGACACATCAGCGGTGTTGCCGCGTCAGTCGATGTCGAGGAACGAACGCAGCTGTTCCGAACGGCTCGGGTGACGCAGCTTGCGCAGCGCCTTGGCTTCGATCTGGCGGATGCGCTCGCGCGTGACGTCGAACTGCTTGCCGACCTCTTCCAGCGTGTGGTCGGTGTTCATGTCGATGCCGAAGCGCATGCGCAGCACCTTGGCTTCGCGCGGCGTGAGGCCGGCGAGGACATCGCGCACGGTCTCGGTCAGGTTGATGTTGGTGGTCGCCTCGACCGGGGACTCGATGTTCGTGTCCTCGATGAAATCGCCCAGATGCGAATCCTCGTCGTCGCCGATCGGGGTTTCCATCGAGATCGGTTCCTTGGCGATCTTCATGACCTTCCGGATCTTGTCCTCCGGCATGTCCATTTCCTTCGCCAGCTCTTCCGGAGTCGCTTCGCGGCCGTACTGCTGCAGCATCTGGCGGCTGATGCGGTTGAGCTTGTTGATCGTCTCGATCATGTGCACCGGGATACGGATGGTGCGCGCCTGGTCGGCGATCGAACGCGTGATGGCCTGGCGGATCCACCACGTGGCGTAGGTCGAGAACTTGAAGCCGCGGCGGAACTCGAACTTGTCCACGGCCTTCATCAGGCCGATGTTGCCTTCCTGGATCAGGTCGAGGAACTGCAGGCCGCGGTTGGTGTACTTCTTGGCGATGGAGATCACCAGGCGCAGGTTCGCCTCGACCATCTCCTTCTTGGCCTTGCGCGCCTTCGCCTCGCCGTAGGCCATCTGGCGGGAGATGTCCTTGATGTCGGCCAGCGTCAGGTAGGAGGCCTTCTCGATCTCCATCGTCGCCTGCTGCTCGGCGATGATCTGGTCCTTCACTTCACGCAGGCCCGACGACCACTTCTGCTTGCGCTTGAGCAGTTCGTCCACCCATTCCAGGTTGGTCTGGTTGCCTTCCCAGGCGCGGATGAAGTCCTTGCGCGGCATCTTCGCCACGCGCGTGGACAGGTCCAGGATGCGGCGCTCGTGGTCCTTGATGCCGTTCACCACCTCGCGCAGGTTGCGGACCAGCACGTCGGTGAGCGGCAGCGGCAGCTTGAAGGTGACGAACACCGCGGCCATGTCCTCGCGCAGCTTCAGCACCGACTTGTGCGCGGCGCCGTGCTTGGCGTGGGCCTTGAGGAACTTCTGGTAATGGTCGGCCAGCACTTCCATGCGCGCGGCCACTTCGACCGGATCCGGACCGCTGACCACTTCCTCGGTTTCGCCGTCGGCGACCTCTTCCTCGTCCTCGTCGGCCTCGGCGTCGGTATCGACGGCCTCCACCACCGGCGCCGGCGGCTCCGGCACTTCGTCGAGGTGATCGTTGAAGCCGACGATGATCTCGGCCAGGCGCTTCTTGCCGGCCTTGTGCTGCTCGTAATCTTCCAGGATCGAGGCGATCGTCGCCGGGAACACGCCCAGCGAAGCCTGCACCTGCCCGAGACCTTCCTCGATGCGCTTGGCGATGGCGATTTCGCCTTCGCGGGTGAGCAGCTCGACCGTGCCCATCTCGCGCATGTACATGCGCACCGGGTCGGTCGTGCGGCCGCCCTCGCCGTCCAGCGCGGTCAGCGCCGCGGCGGCTTCTTCGGCCGCGGTGTCGTCGACTTCACGGTTGCCCGTGCCGCCGTCGGCGAGCAGCAGCGTCTCGGCATCGGGGGCCACTTCGTGGACCTCGATACCCATGCCGTTGATCATGCCGATGATGTCTTCGATCTGCTCGGCATCGACGAGGTCGTCGGGCAGGTGGTCGTTGACCTCGGCATAGGTCAGGTAGCCCTGCTCCAGGCCCTTGCTGATCAACTGCTTGATATCGGAGGAGGGGGGCTGACGTTCGTTGGCCATGTGCTGCGCCACCGCGCTAATGGGAAGGGACGGGAACGTTCCAGTATATCAGGCCGGACCGGTCGGGTTGGCCATCAGGACCGCAGGAGGAAGGTGACCGGGCCATCGTTGACCAGGCTGATCACCATATGGGCACCGAACCGGCCCGTTTCCACCCCCCCGGCGTGCTTTTGCCTGCAGATGCCGACCAGTCTGCTGAACAGCGGTTCAGCCGCCTCCGGCGCCGCGGCCGTGCTGAAGCCCGGACGCATCCCGCTGCGCGTGTCCGCGGCGAGGGTGAACTGACTCACCAGCAGCAACCCGCCGCCGGTGTCGGCCAGGCCCAGGTTCATCCGGCCTCCCTCGTCGGCGAATACACGGTATCCGAGCAGCCGGTCGGCCATCCGCGCGACCTGCGCCTCGCCGTCGCCGGGTTCCACTCCCACCAGCGCGAGCAGCCCCGGGCCGATCGCCCCCACGATCTCGTCGTCCACCCGGACGCTGGCTTCGGTCACGCGCTGGATCAGGGCGAGCATGGCATCGGATGCGATCGGAACGGGCGCCCGATGCTGTGGGCACGGGCGCGACGGGTCAACCGGCGCGCGCGAGGGCGCCGTTAGACTGAACGGATGACCCGTCTCGCCGCACGCCTGCTGTACGTCCTCGCCGCCCTGATCGGCCGCCTGCCTTGGCCCGTGCTCCTTCGCCTGGGCGATGCGCTGGCGGCCTGGTGGCGCTGGCGCGACGTGCGCGAAAGCCGCGTCGCCCGCATCAATGTCGAACTCGCCTACCCCGACCTGCTGCCCGCCGAGCGTACCGCCCTGCACGCGGCGATCCTGCGCACGACCGCGCGCCAGGTGCTGGAAACCATCCGCCTGTGGACCCGTCCGCACGCCGAGAACCTCCGGCTGCTGCGCGAGCAGCACGGCACGGCGCTGATGGACGAAGCGATCGCGTCCGGCCGCGGCGTCATCATCGCCGCGCCCCACCACGGCAACTGGGAGCTGTTGAACCAGTGGCTGGCATGGCGTACGCCGCTGGCGATCCTCTACCGCCCGCCGGAGTCGAAGGTCGTCGAGCACTTCCTCAACCTCGTGCGCGCCGACCACGAGCAGCCCGGCGAAGACGAACGCGTGACCCAGGTGCGCGCGGAAGGTCCGGCGATCCGGCAGTTGTTCAAGCGCCTCAACGACGGCGGCGTGGTCGGCATCCTGCCCGACCAGCAGCCCAAGGCCGGCGACGGCGAGTTCGCGCCGTTCTTCGGCGTGCAGGCGCTGACGATGACGCTGCTCGGGCGGCTGGCCTCGCGCACCGGCGCGACCGTGCTGTTCGCCTGGTGCGAGCGCGTGGACACGCATGCCGGGCATCCGGGCTTCGCGCTGCACCTGCATCCCGCGCCCGCGGCGGTGTCCGATCCGGACCCGAAGGTCGCCGTCGCCGCGCTCAACGCCGCGGTGGAGGCCATCGCGCGTCGCGATCCGGCGCAATACCAGTGGACCTACAAACGCTATACGCTCAGGCCGTCGGGTTCGGGGGAAGCGAACCCGTACTGGAACCGCTGACGGCGCGCGCCGTCGCGAACGCCGACTGGAGCGAACGATGGCCGACCACGATGAAGCCGCCGCGGCGGCGGCGCCCGCCGATTGGCAGCCGCTGCCCGACCGTGCGCGCCTGCCGTGCATGCTCACGCCGATGCTGCCGCTCGCGCTGCCGGGGCTCGTCGGCGGCTTCGTGCTGGCCGGCGTGTCCGGCTTCTGGTTCGCGCCGCCGGTGCTCGCGCTCGCGGGGCTGGCGATCGGCGCATGGGTCGGCCTCAAACACCATCGCCACACCTACTGGCGGCTGGATGCCGACGGCCTGGCCGTGCGGCGGGGCCGGCTGTGGCAGCGCGAAACCCGCGTGCCGGCCTCGCGCGTGCAGCACCTGGACCTCAAGCGCGGGCCGCTCCAGCGGCATCGCGGGCTCGCCACGCTGGTGGTGCACACCGCCGGGACGCGCCACAGCGCCGTGACCGTCCCGCACCTGGACGCCGGCGACGCCGAGCGCCTGCGCGACCTGCTCGCGCGCCCGGTCGAAGCCGACGACGCCGATGACGACGCCTGAGACCGGCTCGCCGCTGCCCGACACCACGCCGGACGCGGCTGTCGCGGCCGAGCGCCGGCTGCACCCGATGTCGTGGCTGTTCGTGCTGCTCCAGCAGCTCAAGCAGTTCATCCTGCCGCTGATCGTGCTGCTCATGTTCGGCCGCGGCGACCGCAACGAACTGTGGCCGCTGATCGGCGTCGCCGCGCTGGTCGTGCTCTCGCTGTGGCAGTACTTCACCTACCGCTACGGCGTGGCCGGCGACCGCCTGGTGATCCGCAGCGGCCTCTTCGAACGCAGCCTGCGCGTGATTCCGTTCGCGCGCATCCACAACGTCGCGCTCCAGCAATCGGCGTTGCATCGCGTGTTCGGCGTGGCCGAAGTGCGGCTGGAATCGGCCGGCGGCAGCAAGCCCGAAGCGCAGATGCGCGTGCTCCGGCTCGACGACGCGCTCGCGCTGGAAGCCCTCGTGCGCCATCGCGGCGCAACGGACTCGGCGATCGCCAACGAAACCGAATCGGCCACGCTGCTGGCGCTGTCGTTCGGCGACGTGGTGCGGCTGGGGCTGGTGTCCAACCGCGGGCTGGTCGTCGTGGCCGCAGCGTTCGCGACCCTCGTGCAGATCAGCCAGCGCACGGTCCTGGATGCCTTCCGTTCGGTGGGCACGTGGCTGTTCGGCTTCGCTGGCGAACACCAGTTCGGCCTGCTGCATTACGCGATCTCCGCGCTGGCGCTGGTGGTGTTCGCGATCGCGGTGCTGCGCGGATTCTCGATCCTGCTCGCGTTGCTGCAGTACCACGGCTTTCGTCTCAGCCAGACCGGGCGCCGGCTGACCGTCGAACGCGGCCTGCTCGCGCGCTGGCGCACCAGCGCGTCGCGCCGTCGCATCCAGGCGTGGACGCTGCGCGAGGGCACGCTGCATCGACTGCTCAAACGCCGCAGCCTCGAGGTCGACACCGCCGTCGCCGAGGACCAACAGCAGCAGCGCGCGTTGCGCGAACTGGCGCCGATCGCCACGCCCGCCGCGTGCGATGCGCTGATCGAACACCTGCTGCCACGCGCGGGCTGGACGCAGCTCCAGTGGCGCCCGCTGCCCCCGTCGAACTGGTGGCGGCTCGTGTTGCCGGTCGTGGCGCCGGTGTGCGCGATCGCGATCGCCGCCTGGTGGCGCCTGGGCCCGTGGGGCCTGCTCGTGCTCGCGTGGCTGCCGTGGGCGGCGTTCGTCGCGTATCGGCGTGCGCAACGCATGGCGTATGCGACCAACGCCGTGGTGATCGCCGTACGCGAGGGCTGGTGGACGCGCCACTGGCGATTCGCCGAGCTGGACAAGCTGCAGGCGTTGCAGCTCACCCGCTCGCCGCTGGATCGACGCTGCGGAACGGCCACGCTGCACCTGGATACCGCCGGCAGCGGCGCCGTGGCGCCGCCGCTGCGCGTGCGGTTCCTGCCGCACCAGGACGCGCTGGCGCTCTACGCATCGCTGTCGCGAACGCTCGCGCGACGGCCATTACGCTGGTGATCCGGCAGGCGAATCAGCCCGGCAACAATTCGCGCATCGCCTTCCACGAACGCCAGAACCGTCGCCATGGCCGCGCATTGCGGCGGCGCTGCGGGCGGTGCGATCCGTCGATCAGCGATTCCACGGCGTCGAGCACGCGCGCGGCCGCGCGGCCGTCGCGCGAAGGATGCAGCGCATCGGCATACGCCCTTGCCGATTCGCGCCGCGCCTCGGGCGCGATCAACGCGCCCTCGAGTGCCGCGTCGATGCCCTCCGGCCCGGACACGTCATGCATGAACGGCTGGGGTTTGCGATGACGCACCGTCACCACGGGCTTGCCGAGCAGCGCCATTTCTTCCGCGACGGACGTGGTGTCGCACACCAGCGCATCGGCCGCGTGGAGCATGTCGATCAGATGCTCGGCGTCGAGGTAGACCGCGTTCGGCCCGGCCAGGGCGCGATACGCCCGGATGCGTTCCGGCGGCGACATCGGATGCAGCGTGAGCAGCCAGTAGCGGTCGCCGCGCGCCACCAGGCGCGACATCTCGGCGAGGCCGTCGTCCGCGCAGCTGATCGGTGCGTTGAAGGTGGACGCGAACATCGCGACCGGTCGCCCCGCCGCGGCGGCGCGCAGCGCGCGGGATTCAACGGAGACGTCGCCGAACAGCGGGTCCAGCTTCGGCCAGCCGGTCTCGACGACGACGAAATCCCCGCGCTCCTGCGCCTGCGCCTGCATCGGCCCGGTGGTCGCCGGACCGTGCGTGCAGTACAGGTCGAACAGGCCTTGCACGCGATGCTGGCCCTGCGCGGGATCGCGCTTGTGCAGGTTCAGGCCGTGGAACAGCTGCACCTGCCAGCCGGGAAAAAACGGCGGGATGCGATTGACCGTCGCGAACACCGCCTGCGGCGCGAACGCTTTCAACGCGCGACGGCTCGCGATGCGCGGCTCGTCCGGTGCGAGGCGTGCCGCCATGGCGTCGCTGGCAACCCAGGCCACCTCGTGTCCGCGCACGAGCGCTTCGTGCGCGAGCGGGCGAAGGATCGGCAACGAATACGGCTCCGACGCCAGCAGGACCAGACGGTGCGGCACGATCAGCCCAGGCCCCAGTAGCCCATGCGTTGCCGGATCTGCAGCGCGCGCAGTCGCGCCGCCCACGGCTTCGCGTGCAGGACGCCCAGTTGTCCGTCGAGCAGCGCCTGCGTCGCGTCGATCACGCGTTCGGACGATCGCCCGTCGCGATACGGATGGATCGCATCGGCATACGCCGCCAATGCCGCCTTGAGCGCGTCGTCCGGCGCGAAGGCGCGCGCCAGCATGTCCGACAGCCGCGCCGGGTCGTCGAAGTCGAGCATATGCGGCTTCGGCGCACGGTTGCGGAAGGTCACCACGGGCTTGCGCTGCACGACGAACTCCGACACGACCGACGTCGTGTCGGCGAGCAGCACGTCGGCGGCGCGCTGCGCGGTGACGAGTTGTTCGGTCTCGAAGAACGCGGCATCCGGGCCGGCCAGCGCGCGGTAGCGCTCGAACAGTTCGGGCGCGCACTTGGGATGCAGCGTGAGCAGCCAGTAGCGATCGCCGCGCGCGACCTCCCGCGCGATGCCGTCGAACAGATGCGGCGCGGCGCTGAGGCGCTCGGTGAAAGTGGAGGCGAACATCACCACCGGACGGCCGCCGGCCGGCGCGCGCATCGCCGCAGCCGCGCCCGCGTCGTCGCGAAACAGCGGATCGAGCTTCGGCCATCCGGTTTCCACGACGGCGAAATGCCCTGCGCGCGCGGCCAGTTCGCGGAACGGCGCGGTGGTCGCCGGGCCCTGCGTGCAGTAGAGGTCGAACAGGCCACGCACGCGGAAATGCCCGCGCTCGTCGGAGCGCTTCTCCACGTTGAAGCCATGGAACAGCTGGACCTTGGCGCCGGACACGAACGTCGGCACCCAGTTGGCCGCGCTGAACACCGCGCGCGGCTTCAATGCGACCGCCTCGCGCATCCCCACCGGGCGCACCGGCGCGGGCAGGCGCGCCCCGCTCGCGCCGTCGACGAACCACGCATGCACCGCGTGCCCACGGGCGTGCAGCGCCTGCGCCAGCGGTTGCAGGATCGGCAAGGCGTAGCGCTCGGTGGCGAACAGCAGGTAATCGGCCATCAGCGGTCCGGTGGTGGAATCGTGGGCGACGCGGGATGTCGCCAGGGGATTATCGCGTCGGCCGCCCCCAGCCGGCCACCGCGGTGCGCAGGCGACAGGGCGTCGAACGCCGCGCGAAGCCGCATTCGGAACGCGCGATCGTTGTCCACGTAGCGTGCACGCGCCTGTTCGCCCAGTCGCGCGCACGTCGCCTCGTCCATCGCCAGCGCCTGCGTCACGGCCTGCTCGAGCGCTTCGACCGACACGTGATGGCGCACGTCCAGGCCGAGGCGCTCGCCCGGCCGGCTCGGCAGCAGCAGCCCGCAGGCAGGCGTGATCAGTTCGTTCATCGGCGCCGCGTCGGTGGCGAGCACCACCGCTTCCACGCTCATGGCTTCGGCGATGTAGTGGCCGAATCCCTCGGCTTCCGACGGACACAGGTGGAACCGGTGGGCGTTCTGCAGCCGGCGCAGTTCGGCATCGCCGAGATGGCCCACGCGGTGGTCGACGTTCGCCGCGGCGTTCCGCACGCGCGCCTTGCGCGCGCACTGCACGACGGTCAGTCGCGGCCATTCCGGGTGACGGTCCCAGGCGTCCAGCACGACCCGGGTGCCCTTGGCCGAACTGCGTCCGGCCAGATGGAAGAACGCACGTTCGCGCGGCACGGCGCGATCGAGCCGATCCTCGCTGGTGAAGCCGGTGTAGGTGGTCGCGCAGCCCAGCCGCTGGAAGAGCTCGACCGCATGCCACGACTTGCACAGCACCCGATCGAAGCGCGGCAGCAGGGGCTCCCACGAGGGGCGGAACCATTCCGGATTGGGCATGAGCAGGTTGCGGCGCGCGGCCGCCAGCGTGCTCTCGTAGATGCGTTCGACGGACAGTTGCGCATCGATCGGCCCGCACAGCCGCGCGTGCAGGCCCATGCGCCATTGCGCCAGCCGGTTCCGCACCCGGCCGTTGCCCATCCCGACGGTCCACACGTCGTGGTCGTGCCGCAGCACGTCCGCGAGCAGACGCAGATCGCGACTCAGGCCAGCGCCGTTGTCGCGGGTGATCACGCGAAGCTTCCCCAAGCTCGCCTCCCAGCGCTCGTCCGGGCCATTCGAACGCCGGCCCGGTTCCCTTCCCCTCCGCCATTCTGCGTGGATCGCCTGCCCTTGCAAGCGGCCGCGGTTACGCCAGATGCGGACCGTGAAGGCGCTCACGACTTGTGGCGGGCGATGGCCGGCTGCACGATGACGCCTCTGGAACCCGGAACGCCCGCCATCGCCGCTTCGCCCGCCCCCGCAGACACACGCCGCGACGCGCCCGCGCTGTCGGGCTGCATCATCGCGTTCAACGAAGCCGACCGTATCGCCGACTGCATCGCCTCGCTGGCGTTCTGCGACGAGGTCGTCGTCGTCGATTCGCACTCCACCGATGCGACCGCGCGGATCGCGGCGGACCTGGGCGCACGCGTGATCCAGCGGCCGTTCGACGGCTTCCGCAGCCAGAAGCAGTTCGCCATCGAACAGGCCGCGCACGACTGGGTCCTGTGCCTGGACGCCGACGAGCGCGTCGGCGAGGCCCTGCGCACGTCGATCGAAGCCGAACGCGCGCGGGGTTTCGAAGACGCCGCCGGCTACCGCTTCGCGCGCCTGAGCGAGTATTTCGGCAAGTTCCTCCGCCACGGCAACGCGTACCCGGACCGCGTGCTGCGCCTGTTCGATCGGCGCCGCGGCGGCTGGCGCGGCAAGCGCGAGGTGCACGAGGCGGCCAGCGTCGACGGGCCCGTCCGCACGCTCTCCGGCGACCTCATCCACTACCCGTACCGCTCGCTCGAAGCGCAACTGCAGAAAACGCAACGTTACGCGCGCATGATGGCCGAGCACGATTTCGCGCGCGGGAAGCGGGCGACCCTGGGCAAGCTGATCCTGTCGCCGGCATGGCGGTTCTGGCGCGGGTACCTGTTCCGGGGCGGCTTCCTCGATGGCTGGCACGGCCTCGTCTACGCCTACGTGCGCGCAAACTACGTACGGCAGAAGACCATCATGTTGTGGCTGCTGCAGAACGGCCGCGCAATTGAAAGCCCGAAAGAGTCGCAGCCCGGTCGCCACGTAAAGGACTGACTTCGGGTCGGCGTCGAAGGATAGTACGGGCGCTTGTCGGCGCTCGATCCGAGCCCTTCGTCCTTTCCTCTCCTTCGGCCCGCATCGGGCGGCACGACTACCGTGTTGCGTGGAGGGCGACTTCGGCAAGCATTTCAGTTGCCGGCGCCCCCAGATGCTCGATCGTCCACGCAGGGAATCCCACTCCCCTCGCGCACTCCCTCATACCGCACTGCGCATCGCGCAATGGTGCGGGGTCGGCGCGTTCGCGGCCGTGCCCATCAACAAACCTGCCACCAACATCCTGTTGGCCCTCTGCACGGTGTTCTCGTTGCTCGGCGCAGGCGCCGGGCCGCGTTGGCAGGCCTCGTGGAACAACCCGATTGCGAAGGGCTTCCTGTTATGGGCGGCGGTCCTGGTCGCAAGCGCCCTCCGGGTGCCCGGCACGCCCTCTTGGCCGGGCTCGTTCGTGCTGGCCTGCGCCTACCCGTTGATCCTGGCGTCGGTGTTCGTCGACGAGCGCTGGGGAAAGCGCGCCCTGGCGGCATTCGCCATCGCGGTTTCACTCACGATGCTCGCCTCGTACGCCATGCAGGTCGGGCTCCTTCCGCAACGCGCGGTCGTGTCGGCGGCGCCGAACATGCGCAATACGGTGTTCAAGGAGTACACGCAGCAAGGGCTTTCGACGCTGATCCTCGGCTGCATGTGCATGGCGATCGCACTTGCGGAAACGTCGAAGCGGCGGCGTTTTTACCTGGTCGTCCTGGCGGGTATCGCGGCCGCGAACGTGTTGTTCCTGTTGGGAAGCCGGACGGCGGACCTCGTCCTGATGCCGCTGGTCGCGTACTTCGCGTGGCGCCTCGCCGCACGGCGGCCGGCATGGGTCCGTGTCCTGCTGACCGTCACGGCGCTGGTCGCTTTGGGCGCGATCGCATACCTGTCGCCCGTCATGAGGACGCGTGTCGTGGCGTCGCTCCCGGCCGAGACGACGCGCTACGTCGAAGAGGCATCGCCGACGGCGACGGGCATACGCATGCAGTTGTGGCGCCGCAGCCTGGAGATCGTTTCCGATGCGCCGCTGTTCGGACATGGCCTCGACCAATGGCGACCGGCCTATCGCGCTGCCATGCAGGCACATGGCGACAAGGACGCGTTTCTCGCGGGCCATCCGCATCAGGAACTGCTGCTCATCGTCGCCGAACAGGGGATCGTGGGGCTGGCGATCTATCTCGCGCTGCTCATCGCCCTGGTGCTCCACGTCCGGAAACTCGCACCGCCCTGGCGCGATACGTACACGTGCCTGATCGTGATCTACGTGTTCGCGGGACTCGCAAACTGCCTGTGGGGCGATTTCACCCATCGCCACACCTTCGTCCTGCTGATCGCATGCGTCCCGGCGTTGATGAAGTCAGCCCGCTCCGCAGGGGGCCGCGCGTGAGCGGAAGCCCGGTCGACCAGGTCACGGTCGTATGCGTCACCTACAGGAGCGCCCGCCTTGCAGAGACGATGGCGGCGACGCTCTGCGCGTTCCCTCACGTTGTCATCGTCGATAACGGAAGCGGAGACGGTGGCCCCGCGCGCTTGCGCGAACTGCTGCCGCATGCCCGCGTCATCGAGCGTGCCACCAACGGCGGCTTCGGTCGGGCGTCCAACGAGGGCGTGCGAGCTGCGACCACGCCTTTCGTGCTGTTGTTGAACCCGGACTGCCACATCGACATGGCTTCCCTGGCCCGACTGCTCGACACGCTGCAGCGGTACCCCACCGCAGGCCTCGTCGCGCCGCAGAGTTGGCGCCCCGACGGGACGGCACAGGTGTCGTATCGCCAGGCATTCTTCGAGCGCGTGCCGCGAGCGCCGTATCGCGTTCCCGATGCGACCTGTTCGGCCAAGTGGCTCCACGGATGCTGCCTGCTGATCCGCACACAGGCGTTTGCCCGGATCGGCGGGTTCGACGAACAGTTCTTCCTTTACTACGAAGACGACGATCTGTGCCTGCGGATGCACCAGGCGGGACTGGAATGCCTGCTGGAACCGGCGGCCAACGCGCTGCACGTCGGCGGCGCGTCGTCCGGCGGAAGCGCGAAGGTGGCGTTCGTGAAGGCGTACCACTACGCGCGCTCACGGCATCTGGCGATCCGGAGATACCAGGGACCCAAGGCCGCCCTGGGGTATCTGGTGAGGACGCTGTTGGGAGGCGTACCGGCGGTTCCGCTGTACGCGCTCCTTCTGCAGCGCGATTACACGATTCGGTGGTTCGGATGGACCTGCGCCGCTGCCGCGTCGTTGCTCCGCCTGGCCGCGGCCGACCCCAGCGCGTCAGGGCATCGGCCAGGGTCCCAGCCGTAGTCTCACTCTTCCGGCGGCCCGATCGCGAGCGGGTGATTCCCGCGTCGGCAAGCCAACGCACCCAGACGCCGCGCGCGTCGGGCCAGGGGCGTTTCATCTGATCGCGGCCCGCCGATCCGGAGGGACGCAGCAAGGCCGGTTCACTGGGCGCGGGGACAAGTCCGGTAGCCGGCTCAGCGCCCTCCCCTTCGTCAAGGACGGTTCGGCGAACGGTACGGCGGATGTCAGCGGTCGGTGACACGCTTCCGTCGCTGCCCTGGCTACCTTCACTGTCGCGATTCCGCATCATGGCGCCCGCGCGTTCAGGGCACGGCCATCCCATTGGCTTGTTTTGTCGGTCGGCAACACGCAACCTGTTGAGACTTTTTCTACTCAACGGGCCGCATGTCCGCGTCCTCCGCCCCCTCCGTATCGGTTGTCATCTCCACCTACAACTGGCCGCAGGCGCTGGAGCTTGCGCTCGAGGCGCTGGCACGCCAGACGGTGCTCCCGCACGAGGTGATCGTCGCCGACGACGGTTCGCGCGAAGACACCCGCGCGATGCTCGAACGCCTAGCGCGCGATTACCCGGTGCCGCTGCGCCACAGCTGGATCGAGGACAAGGGCTTCCGCCTGGCGCTGGCGCGCAATCGCGCGATCGCGGCGACGACCGGGGATTACGTGCTGATCCTGGACGGCGACATGCTGCCGCATCCGAAATTCGTCGAGGACCAGGTCCGCGCGGCTCAGCGCGGCAGCTTCGTGCAGGGCATGCGCGTGCTCACGGACGAAACCGGCCGCGACCGGCTGCTCTCCCGCGAAGTGCGCCAGCTCGGATTCTTCGATCGCGGGCTGACCCGGCGCCGCCACACGTTGCGCATTCCCGCGCTGGCGGCGCTGTCGCTGCGCGTGACGCGCAACCAGAAGACCAGTTCGATCAAGGGCTGCAGCCAGGCCTGGTGGCGCGACGATCTGGTCGCACTCAACGGCTTCGACGAGCGGTTCGAGGGCTGGGGGCGCGAGGACAAGGACCTCGCCGTACGCGCGTTCCATCACGGCCTGATGCGCCGCATGCTCCGTTTCGGCGGCCTGGCGACGCATCTGTACCACCGCGAACGCCACGAAGACGGCGCGAGTCCGAACGATCCGCTGCTGGCCGACACCAAGGCGACCAAGCGCGTGCGCAGCCCGTTGGGGCTGGACCGGCACCTGGAGGAGTTCGCGCGCACACCGCTGCCGGATCTGCGGGAGATCGTGCGCGCGCCCGGGACCAGAGGCGAGTCCCAGAACCGGAACCCCGATCACCCGTAACGCGACTTCGCCGCGCGCTGGATAGCCAAGGCAAGCGGAGCGAGGCGGTATCGACGGGCCGACCCGGAGGCCCTCCGGTCGCCCGGGCGACGGGCGCGTCGAAAGTTACGCCGACGCGCTCAGTGGCATCCCGTCGCCGCGTCGCCCGGCACCAGCGTCCAGCCGCGCCGGTTGGCGTTGCCCAGGTGCTGCGTTCGCGCCGCATCGATGCAGGGCGCCAGCGCCACGTCCTGCACCAGCAGCCAGCGCGTCGTGGGCGCTTCGCGCTGCCAGCGCAGGCCGCGCTGCATCTGTTCGTCGAAGTCGACCTTGAAGCCGAATTCCGCCACGCGACGATCGGCCATCAGCAGGTTCTGCTCGCGCCAGGCGACCAGGCCCAGTTCCGCGTCCGGACCGATGCGACGGCCGACTTCGCGCATGAGCCCGCGCGCGGACGAGGAATCGTTGAGCAGAGGCGCCAGCATCAGGCCGAAGGCGACCCACACGCCCGAAAGCAGCGCGATCAGGGCAGCGAACGGGCGGCGCCGACCGGCCCACAGCAGGCACAGCACGCCCCACACGCCGATCGCGGTGACGCACATCGCCAGCGCCGCGGCTTCCGCCTGAAGGCCACGTTCGGCGACGAACCGCCGTTCGAAGCCCGGATCGCCGAACCACATCGCGAGCCCGCCCACCAGCATCGCCAGCGCGAACACCGCGGTGAAACCCAATGCGGCGCGGCGCACGCCCACCTTGCGCATCAGCCCCGGCAGCAGCGGGCCGAGGGCCAGCGCCATCATCGGCAACGCCGGCAGGATGTACATGTCGCGCTTGCCCGACGGGATGCTGAAGAACACGATCACCAGCAGCCACCACGCAAGCGGCAGCAGGTAGCGCGGATCGCGACGGCGCAGGCGGCGCCGCCACGCGGGGATCGCCCATGGCAGCGCGAGCGCCGTGGGCAGCCACATCGTCGCCATCACCTCGAGGAAGTACCAGGCCGGCTGGCCGTGATCCCACGACGCGCCATAACGTTTCGCCGTCTGACGCACGAGGATGTCGTCGACGTACGCGCGGTATTCGGGGCTGGCGTTACCCACCGCCGCGATCAGCATCGGCACCAGCCACACGCAGGCGGCCAGGACGAAGGCGAGCGGCCCCAGCCAGAAGCGCGCGTCGCGGACGTGCACCTTGACGTTCCAGCCGCGCAGCGACGCCACCCCCGCCGGCACCAGCATCAGCAGCGCGAGGATGCCCACGCCCTTGCTGATCACGCCCAGCGCGGCGGCGGCCCAGCCGAGCATCCACATCGGCCAGTCCGGCCCGCGGTTGCGCGCCACCTGCAACACGTGGCGCAGCAGGCCGTAGTTGCCGAGCGTGATCCAGAACACGACGAGCGGATCGATCTGCGCCTTCTTCGCCTGCCAGGTGAACTGCAGGGCGAACAGCAGCGCGTACCCGGCGTAGAGGCCGACGCGTCGCGTCCACAACCGCGTGCCCAGATCGACGACGCACCACAGCGTCCCCAGTGCGGCGAGCAGCGACGGCAGCAGGAACGCGACGCGCCAGTTGCCGAAGATCGTGTAGGCGATCGCCTGCAGCCACATGAAGACCGGCGGTTTGTCCGAATAGAGCTCCTGGCCGCGGTGCGGGAACAGCCAGTCGCCGCTCTCGACCATCTGCTTCGCGACGAGCGTGAAGCGCGGCTCGTCCGCAGGCCACGGATCGCGCAGGCCTAGTCCCGCGCCGAGCACGAGCAGGGCGATGATCCAGAACAGCCAGGTGTCGCGGGAGCGGGCGGTGGTCGGCAGCATGCGCGGATGATATCCGCCGGGGGCCGCCGCGGCGTCGCAGGACGCCCCGGCGCGATGACACGAACGCCGCGCCTACGCGGAGCGCTTGCGCAGTCGCGCGTAGAAGAATCCGTCGTAGCCGAGCTCACCGGGCAGGCGTTGCCGCCCGGCGCCGGCGACGCGACCGAACCGGTCGTCGAGCGGTTCGGCCACCGCGTCGGGCGTGCGCGACAGGAACGCCTCGACCTGCCCTTCGTTCTCGGACTTCAGGATCGAGCACGTTGCGTACAGCAACACACCGCCGGGGGCGACCGTCGTCCAGAGCGCATCGAGCAGGCGGGCCTGCGTCGCGGTGAGTGCCTCCAGATCCGATGCGCGACGATGCTGCAGCACGTCGGGCTGGCGGCGCACGATGCCGGTCGCCGAACACGGGGCATCGAGCAGCACGGCATCGAAGGGCGCCCCGTCCCACCACGCGGCCGTATCGGCGGCATCGACCGCGGCCAGCCGGATGCTTCCGCCGAGCTTCAATCGCGACAGGTTCTCGCGCACGCGCGCGAGCCGCTGCGGATCGATGTCGATGGCCGACAGCTGCAACGTCGCATCGCGCTCGAGCAGGTGCGCGGCCTTGCCGCCCGGCGCGACGCAGGCATCGAGCACGCGCGCACCGGCGACCGGAGACAAGGCCTCCGCGACAAGCTGCGCCGACGCGTCCTGCACCGACACGTCGCCATCGGCGAATCCCGGCAATGCGGCGACGGCAACGGGCGTTTCCAGGCGCAGCGCGTCGGGCGCGTTTTCATCAGGGTGCGCGGCAAGACCGGCATCGCGCAGGCGCTGCAGATAATCGGCCGCCGTCGCGCGACGACGGTTCACGCGCAGCCACATCGGCGGTTCGGCGACGCTCGCTTGGAGGATCGCGGCGGCGTCCTGCGGCCAGTCGTTCGCGATGCGCTCGCGCAGCCACGCCGGCCAATGCGCGTGCGCATCGCCGGCGGGAATGCCTTCACGCTGCGCGCGTCGCAGCAGCGCGTTCACCAGCCCCGCCTGATGCGTGCGGCCGATGGCGCGGGCCGCGTCGACCGTGGCCGCCAGCGCCGCGTGTGCGGGCAGCTTCAACGGATCCAGCTGGGCGAGGCCGGCGAACAGCAGCGCCTTGAGGTCGCCGTCGCGATAGCCCAGCGGCTTGCTCATCCACGACGACAGGGCGGATTCGAAGCGCGCCGGCTGGCGCAGCACGGCGAAGCAGATCGCTTCGACCAGCGCGCGATCGCGCGGATCCGGCAACGTCGGCAGGGCCTGCGCGAGTTCGGCCTTGAGCGAGCGGCCGCGGTGCAGCACGGCATCGAGCACGCGGGTCGCGACCACGCGTGTCTGCACGCCGGGCGGCTGCATGGCGGGAGTGCGTTTCATCGTTGCCTCAGCGCACCAGGTCGCGGCGACCGTTGAGGTAATCGGCCGCGGTGATGGCCTTGCCACCGTCGCGCTGGAGCACGCGGATGCGCAGGACGCCGGTGCCGCACGCGACATCGAGTCCGTCGCGCGATGCGCGCAGCAACGTGCCCGGCGACGCGTCGTGCGCTTCGTCCAGCGCCACGGCACCGTGCAGGCGCAGGCGTTCGCCGGCGACGCTCGCCTCGGCCATCGGCCACGGATTGAACGCACGCACCTTGTCGGCCAGCGCGCGCGCCGGCTGGGACCAGTCGAGGCGCGCCTCGTTCTTGTCGAGCTTGTGCGCGTAGGTCACGCCGTCCTCCGGCTGCGGCTGCGGGACCGGATGGATGCCCGCGCGCAGCAGGCCGAGCCCGTCGGAGAGCACCTGCGCGCCCAGCGCCGACAGGCGATCGTGCAATTGGCCGCCGGTTTCGTTCTCGCCGATGTCGAGCGCCTGCGAAAGCAGCACCGGACCGGTGTCCAGGCCCTTCTCCATCTGCATCAGGCACACGCCCGTGCGCGTGTCGCCGGCTTCGATCGCGCGCTGGATCGGCGCGGCGCCGCGCCAGCGTGGCAGCAGCGAGGCGTGCACGTTCCAGCAGCCGTACGTGGGAATGTCCAGTACCGACTGCGGCAGGATCAATCCGTACGCGACGACGATCATCAGGTCCGGCTGCAGCGCGCGCAGCGCTTCTTTCGACGCAGCGGATTTGAAGTTCTCCGGTTGCATCACCGGAATGCCGCGCAGCAGCGCCTCGCGCTTGACCGGCGAAGGCGTGAGTTCGCGCCCGCGACCTGCCGGACGGTCGGGCTGCGTGTAGACGGCGACGACCTCGCCCTTCTGCGCGGCGGCCCGCAGGCAGGGAACGGCGAAGTCGGGGGTTCCGGCGAAGACGAGTCTCATGGCGCGGTGCGGTGTTCCGGGGATGTTCGTGCGCTGGAAATGAAGAACGCGGGTCGCCCCGCGTTCGTGTCGTGCATGGCGCCGGCATGCCGCCGGCGCATGGTTCCGTCAGGCGGCGGCCTGGCGGCGCTGCTTGGCGAGCTTCTTGCGGACCATCTCGCGCTTGAGCGGCGAGAGGTAGTCGACGAACAGCTTGCCGGCCAGGTGGTCCATCTCGTGCTGGATGCACACCGCCAGCAGGCCGTCGACGTCCAGTTCGCACTCGTTACCGGTACGGTCGAGGTACTTCACGGTGATGCGGTCGGCGCGGGTGACGTCGGCGAAGATGCCCGGCACCGACAGGCAGCCTTCCTGATACACCTGCTCGCCATCGCGCGCGACGATCTCCGGATTGATGAAGACCATCGGCTGGTTCTTCTCCTCGCTCACGTCGATGACCATGAAGCGCTGGTGCACGTCGACCTGGCTCGCGGCCAGCCCGATGCCCGGGGCTTCGTACATCGTCTCGAACATGTCGTCGATCAGCGTCTGGAACGACGCATCCTGGATGCGCGCGGGATCGACCGGCGACGCAACGGTACGCAGGCGCGGATCGGGGAATTCGAGGATGGGAAGCAGGGCCATGGCGTCGAAATGGGGGCGTGTGTCACAACCGCAAGAAGTAGCGTGATTGTAACCCCGTTATGGCGGCCCGACGCTTGCAACCGTGCGGTTCTTCTGGGCTATAGTGCCGCGGTGCCCCGCCTTCATGGTGTGTATTTTGGGGACGCTGCCGGGGGCAGCGGGGCCGGAACAGTACGTTCAGGGGCGGTAAGGGGAATTGCCAGATGGCCTTGATGCTTAAACCGTTGCGCACGGTGATGACCGCTGCGCTGCTCACGATCGCCACCTACGGCGTCGCCGCGGAGCTCGCCGGCGGCCATCCGGACACCTACGTGGTGAAGAAGGGCGACACCCTCTGGGACATCGCCGGCCGCTTCCTCAAGAAGCCGTGGCTGTGGCCGGAGATCTGGCAGGCCAACCCGCAGGTCAAGAACCCGCACCTCATCTTCCCGGGCGACGTGCTGTCGCTCGCCTACCTGGATCGCGTCGCCGTGCAGGAAGGCCCGCGCCAGGAAGCGCCGATCAACGCCATCCCGCTGTCCGAGGTCGAGGCGTTCCTCAAGGACCTGCGCGTGGTGGACGAATTCGAGAGCCTGCCCTACGTGGTCGGCCTGGAAGAGGACCGCCTGCGCAGCGCCGGCAACCAGACCGTGTACGTGAAGGGCCTGGACAACGCGCAGCCGGGCCAGCGCTATCTGGTCGTGCGCCCGAGCCAGCGTTTCCAGACGCTCGATCCGGACCGTTGCTGCGAGCCGTCGGGCCGCCGCGCCGAAACGCTCGACTTCCGCGGCAAGCGCAGCTGGGGCACGGAAAGCCTGTGGGCGTACCAGCTCCCGCCGGGCGGCGGCGAGTTCCTCGGCTACGAGCTGGCGAAGGTCAGCACGGCCACCGTCACCCGCGGCATCGTGGGCGACGCCGAGGCCGCCACGCTGCTGGTCGACAACAACGGCAAGGAAGTCCGCGCCGGCGACCGCCTGATCCCGGTCGAAGCGCAGTCCTACGACCTGCAGTTCTTCCCGCACGCCCCGGCACAGGAGCCCGCCGTCGAGAAAGCCCGCGTGATCGCCGTGGCCGACATGCTCACCAGCGGCGGCACGCGCGACGTGGTCGCCCTGTCGGTGGGCGCCGCCGATGGCGTGGACAACGGCACCGTGTTCTCCGTGTGGCGCCAGGGCAGCGTCGAAGTAGACCGCGTCCGCGCCGGCATCGACCGCAGCCCGGACGCCCATGCCCGCGGCGAGAAGGTGAAGATGCCGGACGAGTTCGCCAGCCACGTCATGGTCTTCCGTACCTTCGACAAGGTCAGCTACGCGCTGGTGATGGATGGCATCCGCCCGACGCACCTGGGCTACCGTCTGAAGCATCCCGACGCGACAAACTGACTTCGCGCCGGGAAGTTTCCCGATCCGATCATGCGACGGCGCCCTAGGGCGCCGTCGTCGTTTGCGGGCGATGCTGGCGCAATGACGGCCCTGCCCCGCTCACCGGAAGACGACGCCGAAACCCTTGCGCTGCTGAAGCTCATCGCCGCGGGCGGCAGCAGCGCGGCGCGGTGTTCCCTGATCGAGCGTTTCGGCGGTGCGGCCGCGGCGCTCGCGGCGGGGCCGGCGGCCTGGCGCGATGCCGGCTGGCCCGAGGACCACGTCGCCGCGCTGTCGGCCGCGACCCCGCCACCGGCGGCGCTCGCGTGGCTGCGCGATCCGTCGCATCACCTCATCGGGTGGCACCGGGACGACTATCCCCCACTGCTGCGCAAGTCGCCCAGCCCGCCGCTGGCGCTGTTCGTGGCGGGCGATCCTTCCCTGCTCTGGCAGCCCGCCGTCGCGGTGGTGGGCAGTCGCGGTCCGACGCCGGGTGGACGCGACAACGCGCGGGACTTCGCCCGTGCATTCGCCGCTACCGGTCTGGTGGTCGGCAGCGGGATGGCCGCGGGGATCGACACCGCCGCGCACCTGGCCACGCTCGAGGCGGGCGGTCGCACCCTCGCGGTCCTGGGCACGGGGCCGGACGTGCCCTATCCGCGCGCCAACTCCGGCCTCCATGCGCGCATCGCCGGCCCGGACGGCGGCGCGATCGTCAGCGAATACCTGCCGGGGACCGGTCCGGTGGCTTTCCACTTCCCCAGCCGGAACCGCATCCTCGCCGGGCTCACGGTGGCCACGGTGGTGATCGAGGCGGCCGAGCGCTCCGGCGCCCTCATCACGGCCCGGCTCGCCGCGGAAGCCGGGCGCGAGGTCTTCGCCGTGCCAGGCTCCATCCACAACCCCCTGGCACGCGGCTGCCACCGGCTCATCCGCGACGGGGCCGGGCTGGTCGCAAGCGCACAGGAGGTGATCGACGCGCTGGCGCCGCAGGTCGTCACGCTCACGAAGGACTTGCGCCGGCAGCTGGGCGCCCCCATCCAGCCCGCTCAGGCGATCGAGGCGAGCGCCCGAGGCGCAGGCGGGGCCCATGATCCCGACTACCAGACCTTGTGGGACGCCCTCGGCCACGACCCAACTGCTATGGATCAGCTGGTGCAGCGGACCGGATTGACGGCCGCGGCAGTGTCCTCCATGCTGCTGCTCATGGAGCTTGATGGCCGCGTTTTTTCGCAACACGGCCGGTATTCCCGCTGTCGTTGAAAGCTCCCGTTCAGGGATCCCAGGCGCCGGCGGCTTCCGCAAGTTCTGCCCACCGCGCCGCGTGCGGCGCAGGCCGAGGGAAATGAAAGAGAGCATCCTGGACGTCCTGCTTTACCTGTTCGAGCACTACTTCACCGACGACGCGGATCTCGTCCGCGACCGCGATTCGCTCCGCAGCGGCCCCCTCTTCGACGAACTCGGCAAAGCCGGTTTCAGCCCGGCAGAGATCAACAAGGCCTTCGAATGGCTCGACGCGCTGGCCCAGCAACGGCCCAGTGCGAGCGCCCCGCGCGCGAACGGCCCGGTCCGCGTGTTCTTCGGGCCGGAACTCGACAAGCTCGACGTCGAATGCCGCGGCTTCCTGCTGTTCCTCGAGCAGCACGGCGTGCTGGACGCGGGCCAGCGGGAACTGGTCCTCGACCGTGCCATGGCGCTGGACCAGGACGAGATCGACCTGGACGACCTGAAGTGGGTCGTGCTGATGGTGCTGTTCAACCAGCCCGGGTCGGAAGCGGCCTACGCCTGGATGGAAACGCAGATGTTCGAGGACGAGCCCGAGCCGGTGCACTGAGCACGGCGGGACGTCCGCAACGCGCCTGGGGAGGCGCTCGCCGGCCGGGGCGTCAGACGCTCCGTCGCCGGCCGTCAGGGGATTCGCATGACGGACTGGTATTACCACCTGCCGGGGCAGGGGCGCATCGGGCCGATGGGCGCCGACGACGTCCGCGAGGCTTTCCGCAACGGCCGCGTGCGGCGCGACACGCTCGCCTGGCATGTCGGCGCGCGCGACTGGTTGCCGCTCGACCGGTTTTTCGAAGCGCTGGACCTGGACGCGTCCGCCGCACCCGCGGTTCCGCCGCCCGCGCCGCAGACGACCGCGAGCGTGACGGCCCAGGCGAGCGATTCCCCCTCGCCGTATGCGCCGCCGCGCGCGGCGTTGATCGAGGCCGGCGACTATCACGCCGCAGCTGGCGGGATCGCCTACGCCGGCTTCTGGAAGCGGCTGGCGGCGCTGATGATCGACGCGCTCGTCGTCACCATCGCCTACTACGTGGTCCTGATCGTGGCGGTGATCGCCTTCAGCGTCGGCATGGCCGGCCTGCTCGAGGGGAATTCGGCATCGGCCGGTGCCGCCCAGCTGATCGGCGTGGTGGCGCTGTTCGCGTACCCGCTCGTCAGCGCCCTGTACTACGTGAGCCTGGAGTCGTCCTCCACGCAGGCGACGCTGGGCAAGATGGCCGTGGGCATCAAGGTCACCGACGATACCGGGCGGCGCCTGGGCCGCGGCCGTGCGCTGGGTCGCTGGGCCTCGCACCTGCTGTGCTACCTGACGGTCTACGTCGGCTATTTCATGGCCGGGTTCACCGCCCGCAAGCGGGGCCTGCACGACATGATCGCCGGCACGCTGGTGGTCGACCGCTGGGCCTATACCGCGCATCCGGACCGCCAACGGCAAGGGCTGGGTGCGGTGGCGCTGATCGTGCTGATCCTGGGGGGCCTCGCGGCCGTGGCGTACGCCGGCATCATGCTCGCCATCGCCATCCCGGCGTATCAGGAATACGTCCGCCGCGCCGTGGGCGGAGGCTGACGCCCACGCTGAACAGGCCTGCCGCAGGCGGGCCGCCGTCCCGACTTCACGCCGCCGTGCTTGACAGCGCCCGGCGGCGCATGGCCTCAATAGAAAAAGAGAAGCCCCCGAACGCCCGCGCCGGATGCCGCGGGCGTAGTCTTCTCCCGCCCCCATCCGCCCCCATCGCAGCACCGGGACAGGTCCTGCGGAGCCCCCATGGCCAAGAATCTCCTCATCGTCGAGTCGCCCGCCAAGGCCAAGACGATCAACAAATACCTCGGCAAGGACTTCACCGTCCTGGCCTCCTACGGCCACGTCCGCGATCTGGTACCCAAGGAAGGCGCCGTCGATCCGGAGCGCGGCTTCGCCATGCGCTACGACCTGATCGACAAGAACGAGAAGCACGTCGACGCGATCGCGAAGGCCGCCAAGGCCGCCGACGCGCTCTACCTGGCGACCGACCCGGACCGCGAAGGCGAGGCGATCAGCTGGCACATCGCCGAGATCCTCAAGGAGCGCGGCCTGCTCGAAGGCAAGCCGCTGCACCGCGTGGTGTTCACCGAGATCACGCCCCGCGCGATCAAGGAAGCGATGACGCAGCCGCGTTCCATCGCGTCCGACCTGGTCGATGCCCAACAGGCGCGCCGCGCGCTGGACTATCTGGTCGGCTTCAACCTGAGCCCCGTGCTGTGGCGCAAGGTGCAGCGCGGGCTCTCCGCCGGCCGCGTGCAGTCGCCGGCGCTGCGCATGATCGTCGAGCGCGAGGAGGAGATCGAAGCCTTCGTCGCCCGCGAGTACTGGACGATCGAAGCCGAGTGCGCGCATCCGTCGCAGCCGTTCACCGCCAAGCTGATCAAGCTGGACGGCAAGAAGTTCGAGCAGTTCACCGTGACCGACGGCGACACCGCCGAGGACGCCCGCAAGCGCATCACCGCCGCCGCCAACGGCGCGCTGCACGTCACCGACGTGGCCAGCAAGGAGCGCAAGCGTCGCCCCGCCGCGCCGTTCACCACCTCCACGCTGCAGCAGGAAGCCTCGCGCAAGCTCGGCTTCACCACGCGCAAGACCATGCAGGTCGCGCAGAAACTGTACGAAGGCGTGGCGATCGGCGAGGAAGGCACGGTCGGCCTGATCACCTACATGCGTACCGACTCGGTCACGCTCTCGCAGGATGCGATCGGCGAAATCCGCGACGTCATCGCCCGCGACTACGGCACGCGCGCGCTGCCGGACAAGCCCAACACCTACCAGAACAAGTCGAAGAACGCGCAGGAAGCGCACGAAGCCGTGCGCCCCACCTCCGCGCTGCGCACGCCCGCGTCCGTCGCGCGCTATCTGAGCGACGACGAACGCAAGCTCTACGAACTGGTGTGGAAGCGCGCCGTCGCATCGCAGATGGTGCCCGCCACGCTCAACACCGTGTCGGTGGACCTCGCCGCCGGCAGCGAACACGCGTTCCGCGCGTCGGGCACCACGGTCGTCGATCCGGGCTTCCTCGCCGCGTACGAGGAAGGCAAGGACACCAGGACCGCCGACGACGAGGACGAAGGCCGCAAGCTGCCGGCGATGAAGACCGGCGACCGCGTGCCGCTGGACCGCATCCATGCCGACCAGCATTTCACCCAGCCGCCGCCGCGCTACACCGAAGCGGCGCTGGTGAAGGCGCTGGAGGAATACGGCATCGGCCGTCCGTCCACGTACGCCTCGATCATCCAGACGCTGCTGTTCCGCAAGTACGTCGAGATGGAAGGCCGCAGCTTCCGTCCGTCCGACGTCGGCCGCGCGGTGTCGAAATTCCTGTCGTCGCACTTCACCCGCTACGTGGACTACGACTTCACCGCCAAGCTCGAGGACGAACTCGACGCCGTCTCGCGCGGCGAAGAGGAATGGGTCCCGCTGATGGAGAAGTTCTGGGGCCCGTTCAAGGAACTGGTGGAAGACAAGACCGAATCGGTCGATCGCAGCGAAGCCACCGGCGCGCGCGAACTGGGCACCGATCCCAAGAGCGGCAAGCCGGTAAGCGTGCGCCTGGGCCGCTTCGGGCCGTACGCGCAGATCGGCAACAAGGACACCGACGAGAAGCTCGAATTCGCGTCGCTGCGCCCCGGCCAGTCGATGCACACCATCACGCTGGAAGACGCGCTGGAGCTGTTCAAGCTGCCGCGCAAGCTGGGTCAGAGCGACGGCCACGAAGTGAGCGTGGGCATCGGCCGCTTCGGGCCGTTCGCCAAGCGCGGCAGCACGTACGCGTCGCTGACCAAGGAAGACGATCCGTACACGATCGACCTGGCGCGCGCGGTGTTCCTGATCGAGCAGAAGGAAGAGATCGCGCGCAACCGCATCATCCGCCAATGGGACGGCAGCGACGTGCAGGTGCTCAACGGCCGCTTCGGTCCGTACATCAGCGACGGCAAGCTCAACGGCAAGATCCCGAAGGATCGCGAGCCGGCCTCGCTGTCGCTGGAGGAAGCCACCCAGTTGCTCGCCGATACCGGCAAGCCGGTGCGCCGCGGCTTCGGCAAGAAGGCGGCGAAGAAAGAGCCGGCGGTGAAGGTGAAGAAGGAAGCCGCCGCGAAGAAGGCACCGGCCGCGAAGAAGGCGCCCGCGAAGAAGGCCGCTGCGAAGAAGACGGCAAAGAAGACCGGGACCACAGCCAAGGCGGCGAAGAAAACCGTCGCGAAGAAGGCCGTGAAGAAGGCGAAGGCCTAGCGCCTCTCCCGGTGCATGGCACGATGACCACGCCGCTCGCGATCGCCGACGCCGCCCACGCGCTCCGCCGCGGCGGCGTCATCGCCTACCCCACCGAGGCCGTGTGGGGCCTGGGCTGCGATCCGTTCGACGAGGCCGCCGTGATGCGCCTGCTGGACATCAAGCAGCGGCCGGTCGACAAGGGCGTGATCCTGATCGCCGCCGCACGCGCGCAGTTCGACGGATTGCTGGACTGGGACGCCCTCAGCGCCGCGCAGCGCGACACCGTCCTGGCCAGCTGGCCCGGCCCCAACACCTGGATCGTCCCCACCCTGCCGCGCGTGCCGCGCTGGATCACCGGCTCGCACGACGGCGTCGCGGTACGCGTGAGCGCGCATCCGGACGTGATCGCGCTCTGCACGGCGTTCGGCGGACCGCTGGTGTCGACCAGCGCGAACCTCGCCGGCGAGCCCCCGGCGTTCGCGCGCGATGCGCTGGATCCCCGCGTGCTCGCGCGGCTCGACGGCGTCACGACCGGCGAAACCGGCGGGCTCGCCTCGCCGACGGCCATCCGCGACGCACGCACCGGCGCGCAGATCCGCGCCTGAGCGAAACGTCCACGCCGGACGGCCGGGCACGCGCGTCGCGCTTCCTTCGTCACCCGGACCGACGCAAGATGCGCCCATGCATCCGGCTTCCCGCTCCGCGGTCTTCGCACTCCCGCTGCTGCTCGCGTCGGCCGGCGCCTGCGCGGCGGACATCACCATCTACCGGTGCACGGATGGGGAAGGCCGGCTCACGTTGCGCGACACGCCCTGCAGGAAGGGCGAAACGCAGCAGACGATGGAGATGCTGCGCCCGAAGGATGCGCCGCCGGCCGTCCGCCGCGCCGCGGCCGCGCCGACCCCGTCCGCGGCACCGGTCGCGCCCACGCCGCGCTACGTGGTCGCCGCCCCCGCACGGCCGATGTACGAGTGCGTCACGCCGGACGGCAACCGTTATCTCAGCGACACCAGCGCCGGCAATCCGCGCTGGGTGCCGCTGTGGACGCTGGGTTATCCGGGCTACGGGAGCCTGCTGCCGCCGCGGCGGGAGTTCCATCCCGGCAGCGTGCAGGCGAACGTGCAGGGCCGCTTCGACGGAGGCGACGGCCGCTATTCGGTGACCATCGGGGACCGTCCGCCGCGCCCGCCCCACGACGTGCCGAGGCCCGGCTATGCCGTGGACGCCTACGGCGCCGGCACCTGGGTCTACGACGAATGCCACGCCCTGCCCCAGGCCGATGTCTGCGCACGCCTGCGCGACGAACGTTGGGCGCTCTCCCGTCGCTACAACAGCGCGCTGCAGAGCGAACGGGCCGACATCGACCGCCAGCAGCGCAGCCTCGATGCGCGCCTGGCCAGCGACTGCGGGGACGGCTGATGCGGCACCTGCACATCGGCGGGCTCGCGTTCTGGTTCGTGCTCGCGTCGCCCGCGGCGGACGCACAGGTCGTCATCTATCGCTGCACCGATCCCGACGGCGCGGTGACGCTGCAGAACGACACGCCCTGCCCCAAGGGCAGCAGGCAGCAGAAGAAGGTCATGGAAGCGCCGGTGTCGACCGCGACGCCTGCGCCGACCTTCGTCGCGCCGGCGCCCCCGCCGCCCGCCGCGACGCCCGCGCCCACGCCGGCACCGCCGCCCGAGCCCGCCGCCGCGCCGAGATCGCCGCCACCGGCGTTGTCCGAATGCCGAACCTGGGACAACACGCGCTACTTCGGCGAGAACCCGCAACCGCCGCCGCGCTGCGCACCGTTGCAGGTGACCGGACTGGACGGGAGCGGCGCCATGGCCGGCGGCGCCGCCTGCCAGATGATGGAAGACCGCTGCCAGCCCGTGGCCGAGGCCGCGCTCTGCGATGCCTGGAGGCAGCGCGTGCGCGAGCTCGATGCGCGCGCGACCTTCGGCGACGGCGAGGCGGTCGCGCCGGACGACGCCGAACGCATCCGCCGCTTGCTCGCCGGAAGCACCTGCACGCCCTGACACCGCCGGACTGTCCGCCCGCGCGCCTCGTACGCGTTTGAACCTAGGGCGAAGCGGCGTCCCGCCGCACGACCGGACGGCCGTCCCGTGGCCGTCACGAGCGCAAGGGAACGACTCTTGGAGATGGACTTGTCCGCAGTGCGTCCCGCGCTCGGCTGGTGGACGGTGCTGGCCCTCGTGCTGGCAACGCTGGCGCTCGCCGCGGCCGCGTTGTTCGTCCTGCGCGAACGCATCCCGGCGCACTGGCAGCAGCCGGTGCGCGCGCTGGTCTTCGGCGTGAGGATCGACGACGACATCCGCATCGCCATGCCCGACGGCACGCGGCTGGCCGGCACGCTGTATCGCCCACGCGGTGCGGACGGTCCGCTGCCCACCGTCTACGTTCGCCTGCCGTACGACCGTCGACGCTACGGCGAGGCGATCGGCGAGGGGTTGTTCTTCGCGCGCAACGGCTACGCCGTGCTGGTGCAGGACGTGCGCGGCAAGTTCGAATCCGAAGGCGACGACTTCCTTCCCTGGCAGCACGCGACGAGCGACGGCGTCGCCACGCTGGACTGGATCGTGCGCCAGCCCTGGTCGAACGGGAAGGTCGGCACGATCGGCTGCTCCGCGCTGGGCGAACTGCAGTACGCCCTGGCGCGCGCGAACCATCCCGCGCACGCGGCGATGATTCCGATCGCCGCAGGCGGCGCAGCCGGCGAGGTGGACGGCCACGCCGGGTATTTCGGTGCGTTCGAAGGCGGCGTGCTCCAGCTCGCAGGCGCGGCGGGCTGGTTCGCCAAACACGGCCTGAAATCCGATCACGGCCCGTGGCCCGACCACCTCGACATGGCCGCGGCGCTGCCGACCCTGCCCGCGATCGATGTCGTCGAGCGCGTGCGTCCGGGCGCGAACGGCTTCGAGGATTTCCTGCAGACGCCGCTCGGCGACGCACGCTGGCGCGCGCTGGATTACGTGTTCGCCGACGACCGGCCGACCGCGCCTGCGCTGGTGATCGACACTTGGGGCGATCCGAGCCTCTCGGGCACGCTCGCGCTGGCCGGGGCGGTGCGGCGGCATTCGCCCGACGCCGCACGCGCGCAGCACGTGCTCATCGCGCCGGGAAACCATTGCGAGCAGGAGCTCGTCGCCGGTCTGGGCAAGTTCGGCGAACTGCCGGTGCGCAACGCGGAACAGCCGTATCGCCAGTGGTACCTGGCCTGGTTCGATCATTGGCTGCGCGGGCGCGGCGATGGCCTCAGGTCGCTGCCGCCGTATCGCTACTTCGTGCTCAACGAGCAACGCTGGCTCGACGCGACGCAATGGCCGCCCGCGGAGGCACGCCCGCAGTCGTGGTACCTGTCGAGCAACGGGCACGCGAACGGCCGCGACGGCGATGGCGTGCTCGCGCTGGAGGCCGCGCGCGAGATCCGGTCCGACGATTACATCCACGACCCGATGGACCCCGTGCCCTCACGCGGCGGCCCGCTGTGCTGCACGGGCGATCCGAACCAGCGTTCCGGTCCCGTGGACCAGCGCGACGTGGAGACGCGACAGGACGTGCTCGTCTACACCTCCGCGCCATTGCCGCAGCCGCTGCGCATCGTCGGCGAACTGCGCGCGCAGCTCGTGGTGTCCTCGACGGCGCCCGACACCGACTTCATCGCCCGCCTGGTGCACGTGTGGCCGGACGGTCGCGCGACGAACATCCAGGAAGGCGCGCTGCGGGCGCGCTATCGCGACGGCGTCGAACGCCCCGGCCTGATGACGCCGGGCCAGCGTTATGTGCTGGACGTGCCGATGCGGTCCATCGCCTACCTCGTCCCGCGCGGCCATCGCATCCGGCTGGACATCAGCAGCTCCAGTTTTCCGAGGCTGGAGCGCAATCTCGGCACGGGCGGCCGCAACTACGACGAAACGGTTCCGTCCAAGGCGCTGAACCGCATCTTCCACGGCGGCGATGCGGTGAGTTTCGTCGAGATCCCGGTGCTGGACCTGCCGGTGCCCGAGGAAAGGCCGTTCGCGGGGCCGCGCTAGACGCCGAACGGATACGTGTCCGGCACTTCGTCCGCCTCCCTCGCACGCGCGGGCAGCGCATCCACCGCCCTGGTTTCGTCGAGCCACACGTAGCCGTCGTACTGGCGTGCGAGCGACGCGCGCGCGTAGTGGCTCTGCAGTTCGGTCTCGGGCCGGTAGATCACGCCGATGAAGCGCTGCAGCAGCGGGTCCGACAGCAGCCGGCGCAGCGTTTCGTCGTGGCCCTCGCGCAGATCGAGCAGGAATCGCGGCCGCCCGGCGTCGTGGCAGAGTCGTTCGATGCTGCCCGCGCGCGACGGACGCACGTCCATGATCTCCATGGCATCGCCCCAATCGTGCGCGGCGGCGACCGTGCCGGTGTGCGTGCCGAAGCCGATCAGCGCGGCCTGCCCCGAATGCCGCTGCCGCACGAGCTGGCCGATGTTGTGCTCGCCGCGCGCCTGGCCCATGTCGGTGTGCCGCGCATCGCCGATATGCGAGTTGTGCGCCCACACGACCGCGCGCGAATCCGGCCCGTGCGCGCGCAGCAACTGGTCGAGCGTATCGGCCATGTGTTCATCGCGCAGGTTCCAGCTGTCCGCGCCGCCGTAATACATCACGCGGTAATAGCGCTCGGCCGATGCGACGAGGCGTGCGTTCTGCGCGGCGTCGAGGCGATCGGGCTGCAGCTCGTCGTCGCCGCCCAGGCGATGGTCGAGCAGTTCGCGGCATTGCCTCACGACGGCGTCCTCGCACAGCGCATGGCCGGCGCGCAGTGCGGCGCGCCCGTAGACCTCGGGCGAGCGTTGCCACGGCGTGAGGCAGCCGTAGCGCTCGCGCGCGATGACCGCGGCCTCCGGATCGGTGCGGTCCAGGTACTCCAGCACCGCTTCGATCGACGCGTTGAGGCTGTAGATGTCCAGCCCGTAGAAGCCCACCTGCTCCCCGTACGCGCGACCTTCGTTGTAGCGACGCATCCAGCCGGTGAGCGCGGCGATCTCGCGGTTGCGCCACATCCATGTCGGGAAGCGCGCGAACACCGGTCCATGCGGGCGCGGCCGAAGGTGCCTCACGTGGCGGTTGATGACGGAGGCATCGGGCCAGTCGGCCTCCACCGCCACCAGGGTGAAGCCGTGGCGTTCGACGAGCCTGCGCGTGATCGCCGCACGCGCCGCGTAGAACTCCGACGTGCCGTGGCTGCACTCGCCCAGCAGCACGACGCGCGCGTCGGCGAACCGGTCGAACGCATCGGCGAAGGCGTCGTCGCCGACGTCTGGCAAGCCGATCGCGTGCCCGGCGATGTGCGATGCGGTGTCGTGCCCGCGCGCCCTCGCAGGCACGTGTCGGCTCGCCGCGCGGCGGCCGTCCTCGGCCCAGCCCTGCTCGCCGATCAGCGGGACGAACGTCACCGCACCGAGGCTTTCCTGCTCGAACGTATCCTCGCCGGTGCGTCGGATCTTCAGCAGCTCCTGCACGTGGCCTTCGTCGCCCACGGGAATCACCAGCCGGCCGCCGATCGCGAGTTGCGAACGCAGCGCCTCCGGCGGCGCGGGCGCACCGGCGGCGACGAGGATCGCGTCAAACGGCGCGGCGTCCGGCCAGCCGCGGCTGCCATCGCCGATGTGGACGTCGATGTTGTCGTACTCGAGTTGCACGAAACGCGCACGCGCCTCTTCCGCCAACGAGGCGTGGCGCTCGACGGTATGCACGTGCCGCGCAAGGCGCGACATCAGCGCCGCCGCGTAACCGGATCCGGTGCCGACCTCCAGCACGAGATCTGCCGGTCGGATCCGCGCCGCTTCCAGCATCAGCGCGACGATGTACGGTTGCGAAATCGTCTGGCCTTCGCCGATCGGCAGCGGGCTGTCCTCGTAGGCGAACTCCGCCATTCCCGGAGCGACGAAGCGCTCGCGCGGCACCTGTGCCATCGCCGCGAGCACGCGGGCATCGTGCAATCCGCGCGCCGCCAGGTGATGGCGCACCATGCGCATGCGCGCGGCGTCGTATGCGGCCATGAATCGTGTCGCGAATGAACCACGCACATTCATGCCCACGCGCACGTTATGCGCGGGTCACGCGTGCGGCGCGAACCCTTCACCTCATCGTTCCGGTGCCGGCGCTACGCTACACATGCCTGGAGAGGAGGTCCCACGAACGAAAGTTCATGTTCCTCGACAGGTGAAGGACAGGCGCAATGCCTGCCATGGGCCGCCAGACGATTCAGCACCGTCCGGCGGCCTTTTTGCGCGTGCGTCAGAAGCCGTAGCGCAGGAACCCGCCGTCGACCGCGATGCATTCGCCGGTGATGTAAGCCGAGGCCGGCAGGCACAGGAACGCGACGGCCGCCGCGACTTCCTCCGGTTCGCCGATGCGCCCCAGCGGCGTGCGCAACAGCACCTCATCCAGGTAATCCGGATCGGCGAGCTTGTCGGACGTGCGTCGCGTGCGGATGTACCACGGCGCCACCGCATTCACGCGCACGCCGTCCTCGGCCCATTCGACCGCAAGATTGCGCGTCATCTGGTGCATCGCCGCCTTGCTCATGCCGTACGGTGCGCCCGTGCGCACATGCGTGGCGCCCGACACGCTGCCGACGTTCACGATGCTCGATGCCGCGTGCCGGGTCAGCAGCGGATGCGCATAACGCGAGAGTTCGAACGCGGAGAACACGTTGACCTCGAACACCTGGCGCCATTCGTCCTCGGTGTAATCGGTCGCGGCCTTGGTGAGATTCCCGCCGGCGTTGTTCACCAGGATGTGCAGGCCCTCGCCGAAGTCCTCCACCCAGTCGAGCAGCTCGCGGCGCTGCTCGTCGTCGGCCACGTCGGCGACGAAGGCCTGCACGTCGCGATCGGGGAAATCCTCCATCAGCTCGGCGCGAACCGCATCGAGCGCGGCGACGTCGCGCGCCGCCAGCAGCACGTCGGCGCCAAAGCCGAGCAGTTCGCGCGCGATCGCGCGGCCGATCCCGGCACTGCCGCCGGTGACCAGCGCCAACTGGCCGTCGAGTCGCCAACGCTTCGGGTCCATCGCGATCTCCGTGATTGGGGCATGCCGCTCGCTTGCCGCGCGGCGGCGGGCGTAGCATAGCCGCAGACCAGCGCACGAGGATGCGGGGATGATGCGGAAGCTGCTGATGGCGGTGACGGTGTCGGTGTTGTTCGCAGGCTGCTCGAAGCCGCAACCACCCGAGAAGGAGCGGCCGGTCGAGCCGCAGGCGACGCAATTGCGCGACGCGATCGACGCGCCGCTCGAAAAAGCCCGCAGCGTCGACCAGCAGATGCAGGACGCGGCCGATGCACAACGTGCCGCGATCGACGCGCAGGAGCAGGCCGCGGGCGGTTGATCGAGACGAGATGCACAAACCGGAAAGGCCCGCCATGGGCGGGCCTTTTCGTTGCCGCATCGACGCGCGATTCGCGGATCAGAACCCGCAGAAGCAATAGGCCAGCGCCTTCACCGGCACGCCGCGCGTGGGCGTGATCGCGTTTTCGAGGAAGCGCAGGTCCTTCGCGGTCTGCGGGGACGCCTTGGCGATCAGGCCGCGCGCAAGATCGGAATCGCGCATCAGCGCCGCACCGGCGCGGCTGGCGATGAAGCCGGTGAAGAAGCGCTCGAACGGCGTCGCCGCCTTTTCGATGTAGCGCACCTGGTAATCGCCGCGCTCGCCGAGTTCGGCACGCTTGGCGGCGAATTCGATCGCCTGGCGCAGCCCGCCGAGTTCGTCGACCAGCCCGCGCTCCTTCGCCTGCGCACCGGTCCACACGCGACCGCGCGCGATCGCATCGATCTGTTCGACCGGCTTCTTGCGCGCCGAGGCGACGCGCCCGGTGAAATCGCGATAGCCCTTCTCGATCACCGACTGGATCACCTGCCCGACTTCCGGCTGGAGCGGTCGGGTGATGTCGAAGGCGCCGGCGAAGCGCGTCGTGCCGACGCCGTCGCTGCGCACGCCGATCTTCTCCAGCGCGCGCGGAATGGTCGGGATCAGGCCGAAGATGCCGATCGAGCCGGTGATGGTCGAGGCATCGGCGTAGATGCGATCGGCGTCCATCGAGATCCAGTAACCGCCCGATGCGGCCAGATCGCCCATCGACACCGCCACCGGCTTGCCGGCCTTCTTCAGCCCGACGATCTCGCGGCGGATCTGCTCGGAAGCGAACACCTCGCCGCCTGGCGAATCCACGCGCAGCACGACGGCCTTCACGTTCTCGTCGTCGCGCGCTTCGCGCAGCAGCTCGGCCGTCGACACGCCGCCGACGGTGCCCGGCGGCTGCTCGCCGCCCTGGATTTCGCCCTCGGCCACGACCACGGCGACCTGCGGGCGCGGGTCGACCGCACTGATGCCGCTGTCGATCTGCGTGAGGTATTCGTCGAGCGAGGCCTGCCGATAACCGCCGGGCGCATCCTCGTCCGCGACGCCGCGCTGGGCGAGCAGATCCTCGACTTCCTCGCGCGTCTTCAAGCCATCCACGAGCCGGGTGTCCACGGCGAACTTCGCCAGATCGCCGTTGGCGGCCTCGATGCCCTCGGGCATCTGCTCGATCTGCTGCGACAGCGTGGCCGCATCGAGCTTGCGCGCCTTCGCCACGTCGGCGAGGTAGCGCTGCCACACATCGTTCATCCAGTAGAGGTCGGCTTCCTTCGCTTCGGGCGAGGCGGCATCGAGCACGTAGGGCTCGGCGGCGGACTTGTATTCGCCGACCTTGAACAGGTGGACGTCGACGCCGAGCTTGTCCTGCAGGCCTTCGCGGTAATACGTGCGATAGCGGCCCAGGCCTTCCAGCAGCATCCCGCCCATGGGATCGAGGTAGACCTCGCTGGCCTGCGCGGCCAGCAGGTACTGCTTCTGGTCCATCATCTCGGAGAACGCGACGACCTGCTTGCCGCTGGCCTTCACGCGCGCGATCGCGTCGGCGGTTTCACGCAGCGACGCCATGCCGGCCGCCTGCAGCTTGTCGAGGTTGAGCACCACGCGTTCGACGCGCTTGTCCTTCGCGGCGGCATCCAGCGCGCGCACCAGGTCGCGCAGCTGCACTTCGCCGCCCTTCTCGCCCAGCGAGCGTTCGATCGCGCGGGTCAGCGGATCGCTGCTGAACTGTTCGACCAGGTTGCCTTCGGGCGCGATCACCAGCGTCGTGCGGTCCAGCAGCGGCTTGGTGCGCGGTCCGGCCATGAGGATCGCGAGGAACAGGAACACCAGCAGCAGGAACAGCAGGTTGAGGATCAGACGGCGGGTGAAGTTCATCGCATCCCACACGCCGACGAAGAAGCGGGCGATGGGGCCGCGACGCGGCATGTCGTTCATACGGTCTCCTGGATCACGCCACCAGCCTAATCGCGGGCGGGCGTGGAATCACCCGCCATTCGTAACACGGAGATTGGGGAGGGGGAGTGAGCTTTTCACGTTGCGGGACCGGGGACCGGGGACCGGGGGACCGGGCCCCAGTGCCGGACTTCAAGGCCCGCGCATCACCAATCGGTCCGGGTGGCTCGACCGGACGAACCGCGCGCACAGCAGCACCGAGGCGACGGTGAGGCCGGCGATCAGGCCGATCCACATCCCGCGCGGCCCCCAGCCCAGGCCGAGGCCGAGCCCGGCGCCCAGCGGCATGCCGATGCCCCAGTAGGCGACGGCGGCCAGGAGCATCGGCACGCGGGTGTCCTTCAGGCCGCGCAGCGCGCCGGCGGACAGCACCTGCACGCCGTCGGGGAACTGGAATGCCGCCGCGTACAGCAGCAACGAGGCGGCCAGGGTCGCCACCGCGGCATCGCGCGTGTAGAAGCCGACCAGCAGGTCGTTGCAGGTCAGCAGCACGATGCCGGAGAACAGCTGCGTCGCCAGCACGATCGCGTAACCGGCCTTGGCCGCGCGACGCACGCCATGGAAGTCGGCGCGCCCGAGCGCGTGGCCGACACGGACGGTGGTTGCCTCGGCCAGTCCCATCGGCACCATGAAACACAGCGCCGACAGGTTGATGGCGATCTGGTGGGCCGCCGCCGGCACCTGACCGAGCCGCCCCATCAGCAGCGCGGTCGCGATGAACAGTCCACCTTCCATCAGCACGGTCACGCCGATCGGCAGGCCGGTGGCGAGCAGCCCGCGGATCGTCGGCCAGTGCGGCATGTCGAAGCGTTCGAAGAGCTTCAGGTCCGCGAAGCGACGCGAGCGCTTGAGCACGACGAAGAAGCCGATCGCCTGCGCCCACAGCATGATCGCCGAGGCCAGGCCGAGGCCGCCCGCGCCCATTTCGGGAAATCCGAACTTGCCGAACGTCAGCACGTAACCCACCGGCAGCAGGATCAGCAGTCCGCCGGCGCTCAGCAGCAGCGTGGGCAGGGTCCAGTGCAGGCCTTCGCTGAGGTAGCGCATGCAGAAGAACAGCGTCAGCGCGATCACGCCCCAGCGGATGCCGTGCAGGAAGTCGGTGGCGCCCGGGATGATCTCCGGCGCGATGCCCATCGGCCCGAGCGCGTGCGGGATCAGCGTCAGGAAGGCGAACAGCACCAGGCCCAACCCCAGCGCGAGCCACAGCGCCTGCCGGAACAGGCCGCCGATGTCCTCGCGCCGCCCGGCGCCATCGAGCTGCGACACCGACGGCGGCACCGACAGCAACGTGCCGATCGGCACCATCATCGGCAGCCACCACAAGGCGGTGCCGATGGTCACCGACGCGAGCGTCGTGGTGCCGTGGTGGCCGGCGAGCACGTTGTCGACGAAGCCGATCAGGCCCGTGGACACATGGCCGCCCACGAGCGGCGCGGCGAGCACGGCGGTGGTGCGGATTTCGCCGGACAGGCCGTTGCGGCCGGGCGAGACGGAAGGGAGCGACATTCTGGAAACCAGACGCACGACTGCGGCCGCGCGACCGCATCCAATGTCGGGCGCTGGCGCCGGGTCGCGGCGGCCCGGTATCTTAACCGTTGCCAATGAATCGTCTGTGTTCGTGCGCCGGGGAGAGCGTTGACACATGAGTTCCAGCACCGGCCACGCGTCGCACGAAGCCTTTCCAACGCACTGCGAGAACTGCGGCGCCGCGCTGCAGGGACATTACTGCCACGACTGCGGGCAATCGGTGGTCAATCCGATCCGCCACGCCGCGCATGCGATGGAGGAAGTGTTCGAGGCGTTCTGGCACCTGGACGGGCGCATCTTCCGCACGCTGCGCGACCTGCTCTCGCCCGGCCGCGTCGCCATCAATTACCTCTCGGGCCAGCGCGCGAAGTACGTCGCGCCGCTGCGGCTGTTCGTGGTGCTGAGCGTGCTGACGTTCTTCGTCGCGCAGCTGGTGATCCACGTCGAATCGCAGGACACCACGGTCGAACTGCTCGACAAGGGCGTTTCGGACAACCCCAATCGCGCGCAGAACGTCAACCGCGAGAACAAGCGCTTCGCCACCGCGACCACGATCGAGGAGATCGAACGCATCCGCGCCACGGAACTGGCCGAACTCGCCGAAGGTCGCGACGCGGTGTCCACGATGCTGCCGCACGCGCGCAAGCCGTTCGAGATCGCGATGGTCGACGTGAACGCCGCCGCCGACCGCCGCACGCAGGAACTGATCCGCACGCAGAACCTGACGCCGAACGAGGTCGAGAAGGAAAAGGCCGCGGCGCTGAAGGAGATCCAGGCCGAACGCAAGGAAACGAAGTCCACCCCGGAAATGGACAAGGCCCGGACGCTGGCCGAAGTCGAAACCCTGCGCGACGAACGCGTGCGCAAGCAGCAGGCGGACCTGGCGGCGCTCAAGCCGGAGCAGGCGCTCGAACGCCGCCGGCTGCTGGCCGAGATCCGCGAGACGAACGAGGCGGCCGGCTGCCGCGCCGCGCAGTTGCAGATCGCCGCCGCGCGCGGCAGCGAAGGCACGCGCACGCGCAAGGCTGCGGCCGACGCGCGCATCTATGGCGAAACCAATTGCGACGGCCGCCTGACGCTGTTCGGCAGCGACGAGCCGTGGGACGAGGAACTCAATCCGCTGGTCATCGCGTGGGCGCCGGACTTCGTCAACAAGTGGGTCAACCGGCAGATCGCGCACGGCAAGGACAACGTCGCGCGCCTGCAGCACGATCCGGGCCTGTTCGTGAAGGCGATGCTCGGTGCGGTGCCGTCGGCGCTGTTCCTGCTGGTGCCGGTGTTCGCGCTGCTGCTGAAGCTGGCCTACCTGGGTTCGAAGCGGCTGTACCTGGAACACCTGGTCGTCGCGCTCTACAGCCACGCGTATCTGCTGCTGGCGATCCTCGCGTTCTTCCTGCTGATGGCGCTGGACAACGCCATCACGCCCGGCTGGCCGGGATTCGGCTGGATTTCCGGAACGCTGGAGTTCCTGATCTGGATGTGGATGCCGATCTACCTGTGGATCATGCAGAAGCGCGTGTACGGCAACGGCTGGCTGCTCACGTCGCTGCGCTATTTCGTGATCGGCAACCTGTACTTCGTGCTGCTGGGCTTCGCGGTGGTCTTCATCACCGTGGCGAGCATCGTGCGCATGTAAGGCCGCGGCGCGTCGTGCCCGCGCGGAAGGCTCAGTGCTGGAGCCGCCGCCACAGCCAGTCGCCGCGCTCCTGCGCGCTCACCGAGACGAGTTCCCGACGCAGCGCCGCACGCGCCTGCGGCGGCGTGCGCTGTGCGAGTACGCCCAGTTCGCGCCGCTGCTGGGGCGTCATGGCGCGCAACGTGCGCATCAGCGCGGCGTGTTCGGATTCGGGCACCTGCGCGAGCAGCGGCTGCAGCAGCGCGTAATCGACGCCGAGCGACGGCCCGAACAGCCAGCCCCGCCGCTCGCTGCGGTCCATCGCGTCGAACTGCGCCCGCCACGCGGCCTGCGTGTCCGGCGGCATCGCCGCGTACTGCGCGGCGGCGGCCAGCGCCTGCGAGCGCTCGCCCGGCGAGAGCGCCTGCCAGGCCCGCCAGCGCTCGCGACGCTCGTCGCGTTCGGCGCGGGGTAGCGCATCCCACCGCGCCGCGCGCTCGCGGAACAACGCCTGCTCCGCCGGCGACCACGCCTCCCAGCGGCGCGCGTTTTCCCGCAGCGTGGCCTGCGCCGTAGGCGGGAGGCGCTCGAGCACGTCGGCCAGCTCCGGTGGCGCAGCGATCGCCCACGCGGCGACCGTCGCCAGCGCGAGCAAGGTCCAGCGTCGGCGCCTCGCGTCACGGTGCATCTTCGGTCTCCGCCTGCGTTTCGCTCGCGATGCCGTCCGCCACCGGCGAGGGCGCGACGTCCTCCTGGAGCGGCTGGTCCGGCGGCGGTGTCGGCGCGGTCACGCCTGCGGCCTGCTGCGCCGCCAGCCAGCTGTTGAATTCCATGTCCTGCGCGGCCGCTTCGCCGTGCGGATCGGCGAGCAGCGCGAAGTCGCGGTGCATGATCAGGCCCGCCTCCTCGCCGTAGGCGGCCGCGGGGGCATCGGCCTCCGGCAAGGGTTCGATCTCGACGCGACGGTTGCCGCCCACGCCCTGCACGCCCGATCCGAGCGGCAGGAACGTGGCCGCCATGGCGAGCATGCACAGGGCGAGCAGGCTCCACAGCAGCGGCATGAGCCAGCACGGCCGGGCGGTCGTCGTGGGGGGCGGCGCCGCGTCGCCCGCCCCGCTCTCGCCCCGCAGCACGGCCTCGCGGGCCGAACTCAGGCGGACGAGTCGCTCGGGCGGCAGGGTCTTGATGCGGCGGTGGATCTGTTCCCGCAACTGCTGCCAGGCGAGCGGGTCCGCGCGGCCGTCGGCGTGGTGCGGCAGGGCGCGCTGCAGCGCGAGCCGATAACTCGACAGGCCGACCCCGAGCACCGACGCCGCCTCCTCTTCGCTCAATCCGGCCGCGACGCGCAGGAGCAGCGCGGCGCGTGGCCCGCTGCCAAGCTCGCCGAGGCGATCGGTGGCCTCGATCGGGACCGCGACCGCCGTTCGGTGCGCCAGGCGCGGCTGCGCCAGCAGCAGGGCCCAGAAGCGCCGCGGCCAGTCGGCCATGGGCAGGTGGGCCGCTTCCGGCCGGAACTGGCGCATGGCGTCGGCCAAGGCTGCGTCGCCCGCGGCGGCGTCGCCGGCCTGGAGTTCGGCCAACACCGCCCCGCGACGTTCGACGCCGCGCAGGAAGGCGGATAGCGCGGGCGGCCCGGAGGGGCGGGAAGAAGCGATCGGAACGCTCATCGGAACTGCATCACCATGCGCCGCATCATAGCGACGCGGGTGCGTGAAAAAGTGCTTGACAACGCTGAGCCAGGCGCTCCGCCAAGCGGGGCGCGGCCTGCACCGGAAAAGCGGTTGTGCACAGCAGTAACGCGAGCGTCATGCGCCGCTTCCTGAACGCGTCCTTCAGCAGGGTGACAACCGTGTTTCACGCTCAAACTATTGATCTGGAAGGAAATATCGGCTTTGGCACTTTTTTCACCAACCTAGCTGCGAGGCCGTATTTCAAGCAATCGGACCCTGCTCGCAACACGCCATGCACAGATTTATCCACAGCTCGTGTGGATAAGGGCGTTTTTGCTTTGCGGTCGGGGACTTGCGTGATTTTTGTCACATACGGTGCAGCAATGCGCCGCAAGCTCGACGGCCGTTTCCCTGCCGGCGCGGGCCGCTAGACTTCGCCGATGCCCGACGCCCTCCCGACCCCGCCCATCGTCTGGCGCGTGGCCCTCCCCGTACCGCTGCCGCGACTGTTCGACTACCGCCCACCAGTCGGCGAGACGGCCGGCAGCGACGACGTCGGTTCGCGTGTGCGGGTGCCGTTCGGGAGCCGCGAACTGGTCGGCATCGTCGTCGAAACCGGCCCGTCCGATCCTGAAGCGCCCGAAGCCAGGCATGCCTTCGCACGGCTGGACCCCGGGCCGATCCTGGAAGGCGAGCTGCTCGACTCGCTGCACTGGCTCGCCCGCTACACCCACGCGCCCTTGGGCGAGGTGCTCGCGACCGCGTTGCCGGCGTCCTTGCGCCGCGGCGAGCCGCTCCCCGACACCCACGCCTGGGCCTGGCGACTGACCGAAGCCGGCCAGACCGGGCGCGAGCGCCTGCGCGCCGGCCGGCCGCGACGGCTCGCCGATCTCCTCGCGCCGGGCCCGGTGGAAGAGGACCGCCTCGATCTGGCCTTCGAGGACTGGCGCTCCGCCGCCCGTGCCCTCGCCAAGCGGGAGTTCGCCGAACGCCTGGCCGTGCCGGCGGCGGCCCACGTGGTCGAGCCACGCCCGGGCCCCGACCTGCATCCGGAGCAGCGCGTCGCCGTGGACGCCATCCTCGCCGCGCGCGACGGCTTTTCCGCGCTGCTGGTGGACGGCGTCACGGGCAGCGGCAAGACCGAGGTTTACCTGCACGCCATCGCCGACTGCCTTGCGCGCGGGAAGCAGGCGCTGGTGCTCGTACCCGAGATCGGGCTCACGCCGCAGACGCTGGCGCGGTTCCGTGCCCGCCTGGGGGTGCCGGTGCACGCGTTGCATTCCGGGTTGGGCGATGGCGAGCGCGCGCGGACCTGGACCGCCTTCGCACGGGGCGAAGCGCGGGTCGTGGTCGGCACGCGCTCGGCGGTGTTCCTGCCGCTGCCCGACGCCGGGCTCATCGTGATCGACGAAGAGCACGACGGCAGCTTCAAGCAACTGGACGGCATCCGCTATCACGCGCGCGACTTCGCCCTGGTGCGCGGCAAGGCGCTGGGCATCCCGGTGCTGCTGGGCAGCGCCACGCCGTCGCTGGAATCGCTGCGCAACGCACAGGCGGGCCGCTATGCGCACCTGCGCCTGCAACAGCGCGCCGGCGCCGCGCAGCCGCCGACGGTGCGCGTGTGCGACGTCCGCAAGCGGCCGCTCGAGGCCGGGCTGTCGCCGGACATGCTCGAGACCATCGGACACGCGCTCGAGGCCGACGGCCAGGTGCTCGTCTTCAAGAACCGCCGCGGCTACGCCCCGGTGCTGCTGTGCCACGACTGCGGCTGGAGCGCGCAATGCCAGCGCTGCGACGCGCCGATGACCGTGCACGCCGGCGGCCGCCGCCTGCAATGCCATCACTGCGGCGCGCGCCGCCCAGCGCCCGATGCCTGCCCCGACTGCGGCGGCCTCGCGCTGCAACCGCAGGGAGCGGGCACGGAACGCATCGAGGAAGTGCTCACCGCGCGCTTCCCCGATGTGCCGGTGTTGCGCATCGATCGCGGCACGACGCAGCGTCGCGATGCGCTCGAACATGCGCTGGCGAAGTTCGGCACGCAGCGTGGAATCCTGGTCGGCACGCAGATGCTCGCCAAAGGGCACGACCTGCCCAATCTCACGCTGGTGGCCGTCGTCGGCGTCGACGAAGGGCTGTTTTCCGCCGATTTCCGGGCGCCGGAGAAGCTCGCGCAGTTGCTCATCCAGGTCGCCGGACGCGCCGGCCGCGCGCAGCGCAAGGGCGAAGTGCTGCTGCAGACGCATCACCCGGGCCATCCGCTGCTGGCGACGCTGCTGGCCGGCGGCTACCACGCGTTCGCCGAGGCGGAGCTCGAACAGCGCGAAATGGCCGGCTTTCCGCCTTTCGCGCACATGGCGATGTTCCGCGCCGAGGCGCAGCAGATCGCCGCGTGCGAGGCGTTCCTGCGCATGGCGCGCGAGCGGCTGCGCGATGTGCATGCCCCGCTCGACCTGCATGGCCCGTTGCCCGCGCCGATGCCGCGCCGCGCGGGCTTCCAGCGCATGCAGCTGCTGCTTTCGGCGGCCGACCGGCGCAGCCTTCATGCGGCGCTCGATGCCGCGCTTCCGGCGATCTACGCCTCCGCCGAGTCGCGCAAGGTGCGATGGTCGCTGGATGTCGACCCGATGGATCTGTACTGAGGCGGCATCATCGTGGCGCCGAGGAGCGCCACACCCACGCCGCGAACACGTAGAGCGCGAGCGCGATCACGAGCGTCGCGCGCAATCCGATTCCGATCGCGAGCAGCAACGCGAGGATCGCGGCCACCACCGATGCGCAACCGTTCAATCCCCAGGCCCACGGCACGAACGTCGGCGCGCTGCGCGACAGCCGTGCGAGCCCGAGCGGAAACGGCATGCCCATCGCGAACGCCAGCGGTGCGATACCGACGAAGGCCAGCAGCGCGCGCCATGCGAGCGGCCACGGGGCGGCGATCGCATGCGCAGCGGCGAGCACGACGAATTGCCACGCCAGGCCCAGCACGATCGCCCGCACCGACCATGCGATACGCCGCCCGAGCGCGGCGTCATCCGCGTTGGATGACGTCACCCAGCGTTGCGCGTGCAGACTTCCCAGCCCGGCGCACAGCAGCATCGTGGCGAGGCCGACGTTCGCCGCGATCCACGGATGCCCGAGCAGCAGCGTGAGGCGCGACAGCAGCGCGATTTCGATCATCAGGAACGCCAGGCCAAGCGCGACGAAGTACGCGGCGATGCGAAGTCGCGACGCGGGCGCCTCCGTGTCGCGGGCGAGCGCGCGCAACGGCAGCAGCACCAGCACGAGCGCGAGCACGACCGCCTGCACCAGCGTCGCCACGAGCACGAGGTATCCCGAATCCAGCAGCACCGCACTGCCCTGCGTGCGCAGGCGCCAGAGCTCGGGGAGGCTTTGCCAGCGGAAGAAGTGGGCGAAATACGGACGATCGTCGCGGGCCGGCTCGATGTCGAACCGGTACGCGCGGATGTAGTCGCGCGCGTCGGAGGCCAGCAGCGCCTGCACACCTTCGTAGATCGTCGGCGGATCGACATGATGGAAGCGCTCCGGCCCATCGGCGCGCATCCCCGGCGCATGCACGATATCGAAGCCGCGACGCCGGGCGAAGTGCGTCAGCGCGGACAGTGCGCGAGGATCGAATGCGGTGCGCGCGAACAGCCAGGTACTCGCGTCCCAGTTGCGGATCGCCGCCACGTGGCGTGCGGGATCGCGAACGCCTTCCTCGCGCAGCGCCTGCACGGCCGTGGCGAGGAGTTTGAGTTCATCGCGCGGCGGCTGCTTGCTCCATTGCGTCACCGCGAGCATGCCTTGCGGCGACAGCCTGCGCAGATACTCGCGCAGCGCTTCCACCGTCGACGCGTACTGTTCGCTCGCCGATTGCACGCCCGCGCTGCCGCTGGCGAAGGAATCGCCACTTGCCAGCACGATCAGATCGTATCGGGTGCCGCTTGCCCGCACGAACGCCCGCGGCTCGGCGACGACGTTGTCCACGCGGCGATCGTCCAGCAAATGCCCGGCATACGCGCCGAAGCGATCGCGCGCCCAGCGCATGCGCTGCGCGGACGGCTCGACCGCATCGACGCGTCGTGCGCCGAGCGTGAGCGCCTGCAGGACGTGCATGCCGCCGCCCGCGCCGAGCACGAGCACGCGATCGGGCGCACGCATGCGGTACGGCAACGCCGAGGTCATGGCGTCGAGCCATTGCCCGTCGCCGTGGCCGTCGTCGCGCACGATGGGCGACATCGCGTCGCCGTCGGTGTAGATCGCCAGTTGCGTCGGCAGCTCGCCGGTGTGCGACAGGCTCAGGCCGGGCGCGAAGCGCAGCGGTACGCGGGCGCTCTCCACCACCGTGAAGGTGCCGTACGGGTCCGCGCTTTCGCCGATGATGCGCGCATCCGGCAACAGCAAGACCTTGCTCATTCCCTTGAACTCGTTCGCGCGTGGGGCGAGCAGCGGCGTCGGCCAGAGCAGCGCGAGCGCTACCGCGACGACCGCGCTGGTCGCGCGCAACGGCGCGCGTCGCGTCACCAGCAAGGCCGCGATCGGACCGCACATCGCCGCGATCAGCAGGCCGCGCTGGACCGGAAAGGTGCTGGCGGCGAGCGCCGCGAGTGCGCCGATCGCCGCGCCGATCAGGTCCGCGCCGTACAACGCCGGAATGCGTGCACCATGGCGTGCGAATGCGAGGCCGAAGCAGGCCGCCGCGAAGAAGAACGGCACCGACAGCGTGAGGTAGAGCAACGCGAGCCACAGCAACTGGCGCGGATTCCATACCAGCTCCAGGCCGTTGAACGGGATGACGCGTGCGAGCACGAGCGTGGCGGCGGCACTGATCGCGAACAGCAACGCGCACGTGGCGAACGCCGCGTCGAAATCGCGCGCCAGACGCGGCTGCCGATCGCCGCGCAACCACACGCTCAACCACGTGCCGCTCGCGCCGTGGCCGAGCAGGGCCAGACTGATGATCATCACGGCGAACGGATGCCAGTGCGCGATCGCGAGCCAGCGCATCAACAGCAACTGCCAGGCCAGCGCGGCGGCGGACACCAGCGCGATGGCGACGGGCAACGCCGCGGCATGCGCCGTGTCCGCTGCCGCGCCTGCCGACGACGCCGCGTCGACGGCGCCGCGGTCGGCAACGCTCACGGTCCACCCGTCAGCGGAACGAAACGTACCGGCAGCACCTGGCGCGTCCGCACGCGACCGCGTTCGTCCTTCTGGACGAGCAGCAGTGTCTGCGTGAAGAAGCTGCTGCCGACGGGGATCACCATGCGGCCGCCCGGCTTGAGTTGCGCGACGAGCGGTGGCGGAATCGACGCCGCCGCGGCGGTCACGACGATCGCGTCGAACGGCGCGTGCTCCTTCCAGCCGTAATAGCCGTCGCCGGTGCGCGCCTGCACGTTCGGGTAACGGCGCAGGCGCTGCGCCGCCTGTTTCGCGAGGGGCTCGACGATCTCGATCGTGTGGACGTTCGCCTTCGCTTCGGCGAGCACCGCGGCCTGGTAACCCGAGCCGGTACCGATCTCCAGGATCGACTGGCCCGCGCGCGGCGCCGCCAGCGTGGTCATCAGCGCGACGATGTACGGCTGCGAGATCGTCTGACCGTAGCCGATGCCGAGCGGGCGGTTTTCGTAGGCGTTTTCACGCTCCGACGCGGGCACGTACTCGTGACGCGGGACGCGCGAGAGGAGCGCCAGCACGGCGGGGTCGATCCGCCTCGCCGTACCGCTGTCGTCCTGCGATTGCGCGCGCAGTTCGGCGATCAGCGCGGCGCGCGCGTCCGCATGCGGATCGCCGCGTTGCTGCGGCTGGTGCGCGGACGCCGGGCGCGGAATGGCGAGCCAGGGCGACAGCACGATCGCCTCCACGATCGCGCGACGATGCAGGAAACCTGCACGGGCGTCGGCGCCGGACATGCCGCCGAGTGTAGGGCGACGGGTGTTACGCCGCGGACAACGCGCGCGCGCCCGCGAGCGCTAGCCGGGTGTTTTCTTCGCCGCCTTCTTGCCGGCCTTCCGCGCCGTCGCCCCGGGTTTGGGCGGATTGCGGATCCAGATGTTCAGGTTTTCGCGGCGGCTCTGGAACAGCCCGATCGCCTCGACCAGATCGCTCAGCTTTCCGTAGCCGTAGTTGCGCGAATCGAACGAGGCCTGGTTGCCGATCTGGCTGCCGACCGTGCTCAGCCGGGCCCAGCCGTCCTCGTCGCTGGCCGCTTCGACCGCGCTGCGCAGCATCTGCAGCAGGCGCGTGTCGCTGCGAAGCTCCTGCGGCGTCTTCGGCTTGGTCAACGCGGCGCTTTCGGTTTCGGCCACGCCGCCCAGCGCTTCCAGGTACGTGAACTTGGAACACGCGTTGCGGAAGGCTTCCGGGGTCTTCTTCTCGCCAAAGCCGTAGACCTTCATGCCGTCGGTCAGCAGGCGCATCACCAGCGGCGTGAAATCCGCGTCGCTGGACACGATGGCGAAGCCGTCCAGGTTGCGCGCGTACAGCAGGTCCATGGCGTCGATGACCATCGCCATGTCGGACGCATTCTTGCCCGTGCTGTAGGCGAACTGCTGCATCGGGCGGATCGCGTATTCGTGCAGCGTGGCCTCCCAGCCCTTCAGGTGCGGGCTCTTCCAGTTGCCGTACGCGCGCCGGACGTTGGCGACGCCGTGCCGGGCGACCTCGGCCAGGATGACGTCGATCTTCGCGGCGGGCGCGTTGTCGGCGTCGATGAGCAGGGCGATGCGGCGCTCGGGTTCGGACATGGGGGCTCCGGTGGCGGCTGCCGGCGGCAACGTTCCGCCGAGCCTAGCGCAGGCGGCCCACGCCGGCATGACGCACGCGCGATGGCGTACCGGACGGAGCGGTAGCGCTACCCCCTGCACGCCCGATCCTCCACAATGGCCGGGCACTCACGACCAAGCCATCCACCCCACATGACCAGCCAGCTCGAACAACTCCGTGCCTATTCGGCGGTCGTCGCCGACACCGGCGACATCGACGCCATCGCCCGGTTCCATCCGCTCGACGCCACTACCAACCCGTCGCTGCTGCTCAAGGCCGCCTCCCTGCCGCGCTATGCGCCGCTGATCGACTCGGCGATCTCGCAGGCCCGCGGCACCGACCTCACCGCGCGCGTGGCCGATGCCGCCGACCTGCTGGCGGTGACGGTGGGCGTGGAGATCCTCAAGCTCATTCCCGGCCGCGTCTCGACCGAAGTCGACGCGCGCCACAGCTTCGACACGCAGGCCACGCTCGCGCAGGCGCGCAAGCTGGTCGCGCTCTACGAACAGGTCGGTATCGGCCGCGAGCGGCTGCTGATCAAGATCGCGTCCACGTGGGAAGGCATCCGCGCCGCCGAGCAGCTCGAGCGCGAAGGCATCAACTGCAACCTGACGCTGCTGTTCTCCTTCGCCCAGGCCGTGGCCTGCGCGGAAGCGGGCGTGTTCCTCATCTCGCCGTTCGTGGGGCGCATCCTCGACTGGCACCTGGCCAACGGCGGCGCGACGCCGGCCACGCCGCAGGACGATCCGGGCGTGCAGTCGGTCACCCGCATCTGGCACCACTACAAGCGCCACGGCTTCGACACCGTCGTGATGGGCGCGAGCTTCCGCAACACCGGGCAGGTGCTGGCGCTGGCCGGCTGCGACCGCCTGACGATCTCGCCGGACCTGCTGCACGCCCTGGCCGAAGCCGACGGGGAGGTCCCGCGTGCGCTGGTCGATGCCGGCGAACGCGCACCGGCGCCGCCGCGCATGGACGAGCCGGTCTTCCGCTGGGAGCACAACGAAGACGCGATGGCGACCGACAAGCTCGCCGACGGCATCCGCAAGTTCGCCGCCGACCAGCGCAAGCTGGAGGCGATGCTGGCGGCGCGCCTGGCGTAAGCGGGTCGCCCGCGCGATCGATGCGAAGCCCGGCCATGCCGGGCTTTCGTTTATGAAGCGCTCGTTCCGCGAAAGCGGGCCCCCATCGTGCCGACGCATCACGCCCTTCGAACGGGGCGATGCACGCAAGCATGGTTCCCTTCCTCGCGGGATGACGGAGAGGCGCGACACGCAGCCGCGACCGCGGGACGCCACAGCGACGTCAAGGCGCACCGGCACCGCATCGGGCAGACTATGCGCATGGATGCCACGACTTCGATGACACCCGCCCAGCGCCTGCGCAGCATCTTCAGCGGTTCGGTGGGCAACCTGGTCGAGTGGTACGACTGGTACGCCTATTCCGCCTTCGCGATCTACTTCGCGCCGCATTTCTTCCCCAAGGGCGACACCACCGCGCAATTGCTCGACACCGCGGCCGTGTTCGCGGTGGGATTCCTGATGCGGCCGGTCGGCGGCTGGCTCATGGGCCTGTATGCGGACCGCCACGGTCGCAAGGCGGCCCTCATGCTCTCGGTGCTGCTGATGTGCGCCGGCTCGCTGCTGATCGCGATCGCGCCGGGCTACGAGCGCATCGGCGTCGCGGCGCCTGCACTCCTGGTATTCGCGCGATTGCTGCAGGGCCTGAGCGTCGGCGGCGAGTACGGCACGTCCGCCACGTACCTGAGCGAGATGGCGCAGTCGAAGCACCGCGGCTTCTGGTCGAGCTTCCAGTACGTGACGCTGGTGATGGGCCAGTTGCTCGCGCTGGCACTGCTGGTGCTGCTGCAGCGCGCGTTGCTCACCGAGGAACAACTGCACGCGTGGGGCTGGCGCATCCCGTTCGTCGTGGGCGCGCTGTGCGCCGTGACGGCGCTGTGGCTGCGGCGCGGCATGCAGGAAACCGAATCCTTCGCCGTCGCACGCACGCGCAACGAGAAACAGCGCGGCAGCCTGCGCGTGCTGATGCAACATCCGCGCGAGGTGCTCACCGTCGTCGGGCTCACGATGGGCGGCACGCTCTCGTTCTACACGTTCACGACCTATCCGCAGAAGTTCCTCGTAAACACCGGCGGCTTCAGCAAGGCCGACGCCACGCTCATCTCGGCCGCTTCGCTGTTCGTGTTCATGCTGCTGCAGCCGCTGGTCGGTGCGCTTTCGGACCGCACCGGACGACGGCCGATCCTCATCGCGTTCGGCGTGCTCGGCACGTTGTTCACCTACACCATCCTGAGCGGCATCGCGGCCTCGCGCACGGTGGTCGACGCCTTCGTCTGGGTGATGTCGGGCCTGCTGATCGTCTCCGGCTACACCTCGATCAATGCCGTGGTGAAGGCCGAGTTGTTCCCGGCGCACATTCGCGCACTCGGTGTCGGATTGCCGTATGCGCTGACGGTTTCGCTGTTCGGCGGCACGGCCGAGTACATCGCGCTGTGGTTCAAGCAGATCGGCCACGAATCGTGGTTTTACGTGTACGTCACCGCGTGCGTGGCCGCATCGCTGTGCGTCTACGCGCTGATGCGCGACACGAAGGCGCACTCGCGCATCGATCGCGACCACGATATTCCCGACACCGGAGAACACGCATGAACTCGTCCGATGCACGCCCGCACGTGATCGTCGTCGGCGGCGGGTTCGGCGGCCTGTGGGCGACACGCGCGCTGGCGGGCAGTGCGGTGCGCATCACGCTGATCGACCGGCGCAATCATCACCTGTTCCAGCCGCTGCTTTACCAGGTGGCGACCGCGGGCCTGTCGTCGCCCGACATCGCCGCGCCGCTGCGCCACATCCTGCGCAACCAGCGCAATGTCGAAGTCCGCCTCGGCGAAGTGGTCGGCATCGACACGCAGGCGCGCACCGTGTCGCTGGCCGACGGCGATGCGCTGCATTACGACTACCTGCTGCTCGCCAGCGGCGCGACGCACGCCTACTTCGGGCATGACGAATGGAGCGCCGACGCGCCCGGCCTGAAGACGCTGGACGATGCGCTGGCGATCCGCCGGCGCCTGCTGCTCGCATTCGAACGCGCGGAAGCCTGCGACGATCCCGCGCAGCGCGATGCGTGGCTGAACTTCGCCGTCGTCGGCGGCGGGCCGACGGGCGTCGAGCTGGCCGGCACGCTGGCGGAGATCGCGCGGCACACGCTCACGCGCGAGTTCCGCAACATCGATCCGTCGCATGCACGCGTGCGGCTGATCGAAGCGGGCCCGCGCGTGCTGGCGTCGTTTCCCGAATCGCTGTCGGAGAAGGCCCGCCGGCAGTTGCAGAAGCTCGGCGTGGAGGTCGTCACGGGCACGCCGGTGAGCGCCATCGATGCGAAGGGCTACACCCTCGGCGACACGTTCGTGCCATCGCGCACGGTGTTGTGGGCGGCCGGCGTCGCGGCCTCGCCGCTGGGCGCGTTGCTGGGCGTGCCGCGCGATCGCGCCGGCCGCGTGCCGGTGGACGCCGACCTCAGCGTGCCGGGTCATCCGGAGATCTTCGTCGCCGGCGACCTCGCCAGCGTGCAGCAGGACGGCAAGCCCGTGCCCGGTGTCGCGCCCGCTGCGAAACAGATGGGCGCGCACGTCGCGGCGGCGATCAAGGCGCGGCTTGCGGGCAAGCCGACGCCGGCATTCCGCTATCGCGACTTCGGCAACCTCGCGACGATCGGCCGCATGGCGGCGGTCGTCGACCTGCACGGTTTCAAGCTCTCCGGCCTGCTCGCGTGGTGGTTCTGGCTCGCCGCGCACGTGTTCTTCCTGATCGGCTTCCGCAACCGGCTCATCGTGCTGCTCAACTGGGCGTGGTCGTACTGGAGCTACCAGCGGCACGCGCGGATCATCCTCGGTCGCGATCCGCCGGGCGCGGGATCGTCATGACGCGCGCGTGATGCGGCACGCATAGCAGCCGTATCGCGCGAAATGGACGTGCAGCGTGTCGACGTCCGGGCGCGCGAAGAACTTCGCCACGAGCGTCTCCACGGCGTGGCCTTCGACGACATCCGCAATGCGCATCATCCCCTCGCCGTAGGCGCGCACGGACAAGAGGCGGCGGCGCAGCTGGTCGGGAACTTCGGCGATCGCGGGCCTCGCCTCCGCCGCATCCTGACGCACGAAGATCGGCCCCGATGCGCGGTACGGCGTCGCCACGGCGTGGTGCTCGTAGGCAAGCAGGAGCAGGCGCTCGCCGGGCTCGGCATCGCGCAGGCTGACGCGGCACGGAAACGAATTGGCCTCGTCGGCGGTGACGCGGCGGATGTCGCGCGCGGCGAGCGCGTCGTCGGACAGATCGAACAAGGGCTGGAACTGCGCGGCGGACAGCGCGTGGATGCGGAACATGATGGGGACTCCGGGTGGACGCCGCCATGCTCCACCGGGGCGAGTTCGTGCGATATCCGATCCTTGCGGCGAAGGGCGTCGGCCCGAAACGAAAACGGCCCGGTTGCCCGGGCCGTTTCGATCCATCACGTAACGATGCTTACGCGGCGAACAGCGCGCGCATCTTCTTGAGCGCGTTGGCCTCGATCTGGCGGATGCGCTCGGCGCTGACGCCGTATTCGTCGGCCAGTTCCTGCAGCGTGATCTTGCTTTCCGAGTCCAGCCAGCGGCGCTTGATGATGTCGCGCGAACGCTGGTCCAGGCCCGCCATGCCTTCGCGCAGCAGGGCGAGGTGGTTGTCCTCCTCGTCTTCGCGCTCGTAGGTCTGCGACGGGTCCTCGGCGTCGGTGCGCAGGTACGCGACCGGCGACGGAGGCGCGTTGTCGTCGTCCTCGTCCGGCGCATCGAACCCGATGTCGCGGCCCGACAGGCGCGATTCCATCTCCAGCACTTCACGCTCGGACACGTTGAGGTCCTGCGCCACGGCGCGGACTTCCTCCGCGTTCATCCAGCCCAGGCGGGTCTTGGACTTGCGCAGGTTGAAGAACAGCTTGCGCTGCGCCTTGGTCGTGGCGACCTTCACGATGCGCCAGTTCTTCAGGATGAACTCGTGCATCTCGGCGCGGATCCAGTGCACCGCGAAGGACACCAGACGCACGCCCTGGTCGGGGTCGAAACGCTTGACCGCCTTCATCAGGCCGATGTTGCCTTCCTGGATGAGGTCGCCCAGCTGCAGGCCGTAGCCGTTATAGCCGCGCGCCACGTGCACCACGAAGCGCAGGTGCGAATGCACCAGCTCGCGGGCGGCATCGAGGTCCTCGCCGTCGCGGAAGCGACGCGCCAGCGCCTGTTCGTCTTCGGCGCTGAGCACCGGGATGCGGTGCACGGCATTGACGTAGGCATCCAGCGAACCGAGTGCACTCGGCACCGGAAGGTTGTTGGAGACCAGCGGGAGGGACAGGGTGTTCTGGGTCATGGGGGCATCTTAGCAGTCGATTTGGGGGTCTGCTAAAGGTCGAAAGGGCCTCAGTGTTTCATGGGTGGGATAAACCGGCGGGAGGCTCGCCAGCCGCGCCCAGGCCGCACAGGGCCTGCAACTCAAGCATTCCAACCGTGAGCGGCACGTCGGGAGCGGATGACGGCGAGCGTTGCCGGACCGGTTCATAGACCGGATCGGACCGCAGAAGTTCAATGGCGCCGTGCCGGGGATGGACGCGCCGATGAGGCCGCCCGGCGTCGGTTCAGGTCGACAACTCGTTCCGGCCCGGTAGCGACCAGTCGATCGGCGTCTTGCCGTGTCGCACGAGGTATTCGTTGGCGGCCGAGAAGTGGCCGGAACCGATGAAGCCCCGATACGCCGACAACGGGGACGGGTGCGGCGCCTTCAACACCTTGTGGCGGCGCGGGTCGATCACCTTGCCCTTGGCCTGCGCGTAGCTGCCCCAGAGCATGAAGACCAGGCCCTCGCGCTCGCGGTTGAGCACGTCCACGACGTGGTCGGTGAAGCCTTCCCAGCCTTTGCCCTGATGCGCGCCGGCACGGCCTTCCTCCACGGTGAGGACGGCGTTGAGCATGAGCACGCCCTGCCTGGCCCACGGAAGCAGGCAGCCGTGGTCCGGACGGGCGACGCCCAGGTCGCGCTCGATCTCCTTGAAGATGTTGTCCAGCGACGGCGGGACCGGGACGCCCGGCTGCACCGAGAAGCACAGCCCGTGCGCCTGGCCGTGCCCGTGGTACGGATCCTGGCCGAGGATGACGACCTTGACCTGGTCGAACGGCGTGGCGTCGAAGGCGGCGAAGATGTCCGGCCCGGGCGGGAAGATCCGCGCGCCCGCGGCCTTGCGGTCGCGCAGGAAGCCGGCGAGCTGCTGCATGTCGGGACGCTGCAGGTAATCGCCGACCTTTTCCTTCCACGAGGGATCCAGCCGGATGCGATCGCCGGGGTCGGCCGACTCGTTCATGCGTCCAGCGCCGTGGGCTCCGGCAGCCGCGCCAGGCGCAACTGGAACAGGGTCTTGGTGACCAGCAGGCGTTCTTCGATCGGCTTGAGCACCAGATCGTTCGCGCCGGCGCGGATGAGCGCACTCTGGTTGTCCGCGTTGCCGTCGCCGGTCATCACCAGCACCGGCAGGCGACGTTTGCCGTAACCGAAATCCTCGCGCAGCCGCGCGAGCAGGTCGTTGCCGCTCAGTGCACCCTTCAGGTACACGTCGGTGAGCACGAGGTCGCAGCCGACGTCGTCCTGCCCGCGGTGCGTTTCCAGGTATTCCAGCGCTTCTTCGACGCCGACGAAGTGCAGCACGGTGAGGCCGTGGCGCTCGAGCATGCGCTTGGTCGCCAGCGCGACGACCTTGCTGTCCTCGACGTACAGCACGCGCGCGCCGGGGATCGGCTGCGGCTGCACGTAGCCGCGGATGAACGCCGCCAGGGCGGTATGGCCGAGCGCCTTGTCGAAGTAGTCGGTGACATCCTCGGTGAAGCGGCGCGATTCCAAGTGCGATTGCGCGTCGCCGGAGACGACGATGATCGGCACGTACGCCTGTCCGGCCGATTCGCGCACGGCACGCGCCAGCGCGATGCCGTCGCCGTCGGGCAACACGAGCGAGGTCGTCACCAGGTCCACCGCGCCGTCCGCCAGCGCCGCGCGGGCTTCGGCGATGCCGGCGCACGGCACGACGACCGCGTCGCTCAGCTCGCGCGCGAGCACGTCGCCGATCAGCTTGCGTACCAGCTTGGAGCCGTCGACCACCATGATCCGGGGCGCGGCGCTGGCGAGATGGTGGAGGCCCTGGCTCATGTGGTCGGTCGCGTCTGGCGCAGGTAATGGCCGGTCACCAGGCCGGCGCCGATCCAGCCGAGCAGGCCGGCACCGATCACGATCGCGACGGCGTTCGGCAGATCGAAGCCGTGCAGCGCGAACCGGCTGCCGTAGCTCTGCGCCAGTGCGGCGAGCGGCTCGCGCAACGCGTGGTCGGCCGCGGTGAGCAGGCCCAGTGCGAGCAGGCCCGCGACCAGTCCGTAGGTCAGGCCCAGGTACAGGAACGGCCGGCGAATGAAGCCGTCGGTCGCGCCGAGTTGCTGCAACACCGCGATTTCCTCGCGACGCGACTGGATGTCCAGCCGCACGGTGTTGCCTACCACGAGCAACGCGCCCAGCCCGAGCAGCACCGCGAGCACCCACGCCAGCCGCACGCCGAAGCGCAGCCACTGGTCCAGGCGTTGGCGCCACGCGGCGTCGTGCTGGACGACGTCGACATCCGGCAACGTGCGCAGCGAATCGGCGAGCGTGGTCTCATCGCCCTTCGGCGTCACGATCAGCACGCTCGGCAGCGGATTGCCGTCCACCGCGCTGATCGCCTCGGCCAGGCCGCTGCTGCGGCGCAGTTCTTCCATGCCCTGCTCGGGCGTGCGCAGCTCCACCGTGGCGATATCGCCGCGCCCGCCGAGCTCCCCGGCCAGCGCGCGGGCGCGATCGAGCGTCACCTGCGGCTTGAGGAACAGGCTGATCTGGCGCGACTGCTCCACCGTGCCGGTGAAACGTTCGACGTTGCCCAGCGCCGCCCAGAGGCCGAGCGGCAACGTGATCGCCACCGCCATCACGCCGATGGTCAGCGCCGTGGCCCACGGCTTGCGCAGCATCCGGCCGACGCTGGCGACGAGGCTGTAGACGTGGTGGTCGAACCACGTCCCCAATCGCGATTGCGCGTGCGGGGCCGGACGGTTCGACGCGTTGGTGGCGGGCGCACTCACTGGGCCAGGTCCTCCGGCGAAATGTCGTCCACCAGACGACCCTGGTTCAACACCAGCACGCGCTTCTTCATGCGCTTGACGAGCGCGAGGTCATGGCTGGCCACGAGCACGCTGGTGCCCAGCTCCGGCAGCGATTCGAACAGCGCCATGATCTCGGCCGACAGCGTGGGATCGAGGTTGCCGGTCGGCTCGTCGGCGACCAGCAGCCGGGGCTCGCCGACGATCGCACGCGCGATGCCGACGCGCTGCTGCTCGCCGGCCGACAGTTGCGACGGCAGCGCATCGGCGCGCGCGCCGAGCGACACCTTGTCGAGCACGGCCCTGACGCGCTTGCGGATGTCGCCACGCCGCATGCCGCGAAGGATGAGCGGCAGCGCGACGTTGTCGGCGACGCTTCGGTCGCCGAGCAGTCGATGGTCCTGGAAGACGACGCCGACTTCGCGCCGATGCAGCGCGATGCGGCGGCCGCGCACCTTGAGCAGGTTGCGATCGCCGAAGACGACGGTGCCGCGGCTGGGGCGCTCGGACAGGTGGATGAGCTTGAGCAGCGTGCTCTTGCCCGCGCCCGAATGGCCGGTGACGAACAGCATTTCGCCCTGCGCGACTTCGAAGCTCACTTCGCTCAACGCGTCGTGGCCGCCGTCGTATCGCTTGCTGACGTTGTCGAAGCGCAGGACGCTCATCGCTCACCGGGAACACACTCGTGCCGCCCAGTATCGGCGGCACGGGCGGCGCTGGCTAGGGCGAATCGTTGGCAGGCGCGCAAACCGCGACGCGGTTCGCGAGGCCGGCGCCGGATGCACGCGGCGCCAGCGGGCACTCAGTGCTGGCTGCGCGGCGAACGCGAGATCAGCGACTTCAGGCCACGGCCGATGCGATGCAGCAGGCCGAGCTTGTCGCCGTCCTTCGCGCCGGCCTTGGCGGCGGCCTTCTGCGCATGGACCTGGGTCGGCGACTTCGGCGATTGCGTCGGCGCGGTGGACTGCGTGGCGGCTTCGGCCCCCTCGATGCGACGGCCGCCGCGGCGACGACGGCGCTTGCGCGGCGCGCGTTCCGTGTCCGGCGTGGCAATGGTGGACGGATCCGCGGCGATGCTCTCCTTGGCCGCCGCCTCGACCGGCTGCGGACGCGGCTTGCGCTCGCCGCGCGGGGCGCCGTCACGGCCCCCCTCGCGACGACCGCCTTCGCGACGGCCATCGCCACGACCGCCACCGGGCTTGCCGCCGCGGCTGCGACCGCCACCGCGACGCTCCTCGTCGGCGGCGCGCTGCTCGCGCGCTTCCTTGAAGATCGAACCGATGCTTTCGTTCTCGCCCTCGCCTTCGGCGCCTTCGGGCACCTCGCGCGGCGGACGCGGAATGGCGACCAGCAGGTCGGCCTCGACCGCGGCCACGGGCAGTTTCTGCTCGATGTACGCCTCGATGTCCGGCAGCGACATCGCATAGCGCTCGCAGGCGAAGCTGATCGCGTCGCCCTCCGCGCCCAGGCGCGCCGTGCGGCCGATGCGGTGGACGTAGTCTTCCGCGTCGAACGGCAGGTCGTAGTTGTAGACGTGCGAAACGCCGTCGATGTGCAGGCCGCGCGCAGCCACGTCGGTGGCGACGAGGATTTCCAGCTGGCCCTTCTGGAAGCGGTTGAGCAGCGTCTCGCGCTTCTTCTGCGGCACGTCGCCGGACAGCACGCCGACGCGGTAGCCGCCCTTCTCCAGCGCGCGCGCGACGCGTTCGACGAACGCCTTGGTGTTCACGAACACCATCGTGCGCGCGCCCTCGCTGCGCGAGAGCAGGCCGAGCAGCAGCGGGATCTTCTCGTCGTCGGCCGGGAAGAACACCTTCTGGCGCACGCGCGCCGCGGTGACGGTCTCGGCCTCCACGACGAGCTTCTCCGGCTCGTTCATGTGCTCGTACGCCAGCTCGAGCACGCGGTGGCTGAGCGTGGCGCTGAACAGCAGCGTCTGGCGCTCGGTGCGGATCGGCATGCGGCGCAGCAGGAACCGGATGTCCTTGATGAAGCCCAGGTCGAACATGCGGTCGGCTTCGTCTAGCACGCACATCTCGCACGCGTGCAGCGACACGACCTTGTGCTGCTTGACGTAATCGATCAGGCGGCCGGGCGTGGCGATGATGATGTCGGCGCCCTTCTGCAGCAGTTCGCGCTGCTTGTCGTAATCGACGCCGCCGTACACGAGGGCGAACTTCAGGCCGAGGTCGGAGCCGAACTTCACCGCGTCCTTGTGGATCTGGATGGCCAGTTCGCGCGTCGGCGCCAGGATCAGCGCGCGCGGATCCTCCGGCTTGCGCTCGGCCAGCGCCGGGCGGGTCAGCAGGCGGTTCATCACCGCGACGAGGAAGGCCAGCGTCTTGCCGGTGCCGGTCTGCGCCTGGCCGGCGACGTCGCGGCCCTGCAGGGCGATGGGAAGCGTCAGCGCCTGGATCGGCGTGCAGCGGGTGAAGCCGGCGGCTTCCAGCCCGGCCAGCAGGCTCGGATGCAGGTCGAAAGAGGAAAAGGAAACGTCGGTAAGAGGCTTGTCGCTCATCAGCTTGGGAGTCCGCGCGCGCCGTGCAGTTGCAGCATGCAATGTTGCGTTGGCGCGCTTGCGTGGGTGGCGTCCGCATCGCAGACTGCCGGGGCCGGGCCCGCTGGGGCGCCGGCTCGGAAAGGGGTCGGGAACCGGCCGGATCGGACCGCTGGTCCGGGCTTGAAGTCCCCTCGAAACGCCCCAGTTTACCGTAACGACCGATCCGGCACGCCCGATGGGCAAGCCGGGCCGATCACCCGTCCGTGGGGCGGCCGCGGATCTCCCGCCGGCCCGTCCGCCAGGTCCCATCCGCAGGAGAGTCCCGTGAGCGAGAAAATTTTGCACGTTGGCGATGCCGATTTCGATGCCGCCGTGCTGCAGTCGTCCGAGCCGGTGCTGGTCGATTTCTGGGCCGAATGGTGCGGTCCGTGCAAGATGATCGCCCCCGCGCTGGACGAACTGGCCGCCGCTTACGACGGGAAGGTCAAGATCGCCAAGGTCAACGTCGACCACAACCGCGCCACGGCGATGAAGTATCACGTGCGTTCGATCCCGATGCTGCTGCTGTTCAAGAACGGCCAGGTCCAGGCGACGCAGATCGGCGCCGTCGGCAAGGCCCAGCTGAGCCAGATGATCGACAAGGCGATCTGACGCCTGCCTATCGCCCTCTCCCGGTTCGGGGGAGGGTGCCGGCGGCATGGGTCCGCCTGCCGCCTGCCGTTTCCCGATCGCCCGCCGATCGCCCGATGCCGCACGGTTTCCTGCCGTCCCCGGCCACGTGAACGAGCCCTGTCCCGGCGCTTGCCGCCGCGCGAAGGCAGTGCTAGTTTCATCCCACCCGGCGTATCTGACCTTCCGCGACCTCATCCGTCCGGACCCGTCTCGCGCCGCACCCCACTTTCGAAACCATCGTCCCTGACGTTCCGCTCGCCCTCTGCGAGCGCTCGCCGCTTAGCGAGGATTCCCTGCTTGTCCGATAACACCCCTGACGCCGGCGAAGTCGCCGAGAAGCGCGTGCGCAAGGCACGCGTGAGCAAGGCCGCCGACAACGCGCCGGCCGCCGTCTCCGCCGGAACCGACGCCGCTCCCGCGCCCAGCCAGGCGCCCACGCCGCGCGCCGAAGCGCCCGTGCCGGCCGCCGAGCCCTCCGCCCCGTCCGAACCGCGTGCCGAAAACGCCCCGTCCAATCCGGGCGGCGAAGGCGGCCAGCACCGCGAAGGCCGCGACGACGGCGGCAACCGCGGCAACAACCGTCGCGACCGCTTCCGCAACCGTCGCGAGCGCCAGCGCGAGCGTTACCGCGAGCAGAACGGCGGCATGCAGGACGACGGCGGCAACGGCGAGCAGTTCGTGCCGCGCCCGCATCCGCAGGTGCCGGAAGGCTTCCCGCAGTACTCGCTGGGCGACCTCAAGCGCATGCCCACGCCGAAGCTGCTGGACATCGCCGACCAGCTGCAGATCCAGGAAGGCGTGGCCCGCGCCCGCAAGCAGGACGTCATCTTCGCCGTCCTGAAGGTGCTGACCCGCCACGGCGAAGGCGTGGCCGCCGACGGCGTGCTTGAAATCCTGCCGGACGGCTTCGGCTTCCTCCGCGCCGCCGAGGCCAGCTACCTGGCCGGCCCGGACGACGTGTACATCTCGCCCAGCCAGATCCGCCGCTTCAATCTGCGCACCGGCGACCACCTGTCCGGCCGCATCCGCTGGCCGAAGGACGGCGAACGCTACTTCGCGCTGGCCGTGGTCGACACGATCAACGGCGAGCCGCTGGAAGCGTCGAAGAACAAGGTCCTGTTCGAGAACCTGACGCCGCTGTTCCCGCGCAAGCGCTTCCGCCTGGAGCGCGGCGACGGCTCGACCGAGGACATCACCGGTCGCATCCTCGACCTGATGGCGCCGCAGGGCAAAGGCCAGCGCGCGCTGATCGTCTCGCCGCCCAAGGCGGGCAAGACGATGATGATGCAGCAGGTGGCCACGGCCATCACCAGCAATCACCCGGACGTGCACCTGATCGTGCTGCTCGTCGACGAGCGCCCGGAAGAAGTGACCGAAATGCAGCGCACCGTACGCGGCGAAGTCGTTTCCTCCACGTTCGACGAACCCGCCGGCCGCCACGTGCAGGTCGCCGAAATGGTGATCGAGCGCGCCAAGCGCCTGGTCGAGCACAAGAAGGATGTCGTGATCCTGCTCGACTCCATCACCCGCCTCGCGCGTGCGTACAACAACGTCGTGCCGTCCTCGGGCAAGGTGCTCACCGGTGGCGTCGACGCGAACGCGCTGCATCGTCCGAAGCGCTTCTTCGGCGCCGCGCGCAACGTGGAAGAAGGCGGCTCGCTGACCATCATCGCCACGGCGCTGATCGACACCGGCAGCAAGATGGACGAGGTGATCTACGAGGAGTTCAAGGGCACCGGCAACTCCGAAGTGCACCTGGACCGCCGCATCGCCGAAAAGCGCGTCTACCCGGCGATCAACATCAACCGCTCCGGCACGCGTCGCGAAGACCTGCTGATCGAGCCGGAACTGCTGCAGAAGATCTGGATCCTGCGCAAGCTGCTGCACGGCATGGACGAGATCGGCGCGATGGAGTTCCTGCTGGACAAGATGAAGACGACCAAGTCGAACGACGAGTTCTTCAGCTCGATGAAGCGCTGATTCCGGTCGAACATCGCATCAACGAAAACGCCCCGCATCGCGGGGCGTTTCTTGTTGCGCGATCCGGTCGTCAGCCGTCGGTTCCCGAGACCAGGCGCAGGTCGCCGGGTCGATCGCGATAGATGCCGCCGGAGGCGATGGCGTCGGGCGATTGCAGGTCCGCGTTCCAGTCGCGCCACGGAATCGGCTGGCGGGGACCGGGCACGTACGCGTGCCATTCGCCGGCCTTCTCCTCACGGGCGTTGGGCGCGATGAAGTCCACGGGCACGCGAACGGAGATGAACGGCTCGTCGGCATCCTCGCCCTGCGCGGGGAAGTTGAACAGCCATTTGCGTGCGGTACCCGTGGCCGCGCGCGCGAGCAGGTCGCGGTAAGTGGCCATCTCGCTGGCGCTGCCGACCACGCGCAGGTTGACCTGCTCGGCCACGACGTCCTGTACCGCACCATCGCGACCGACCTGGAGCACCAGGTACACCGTTCCCCCGACGCCGCCATACGCCGCGGCTTCCGGATAGCGCGGCGGCCTGAGCTTGCCGCGCACAAGCGACTCCTCGCCTTCGACGCGACCGAACGTCACACCGGAAATGCGCAACAGGTAGTTCGGTCCTTCCTGCTTCGTGACCAGCCGCATCTGCATGGGCGAACGGGCCGGCTTCGCCTTGCCATCCACCAGCACCGGTTCGAAGCTCCACCCGCGCACGCGCCGATCGACGACATCGAGCATGGCCTTGGGAAGGACATTGGCCTGTTCGATCCTGTACGTCGTGACGTTGCCCTTCTCGTCGATGTCGATCGTGCCGGTGATCAGCATGCTGGCTTCGACCTGCTTGCGCACTTCGGCGCGGCTGGTTTGCGCGCCTGCGTTGCCGACCGCACCGGCCAGCAATGCGATCGCCAGGCCGAGACGCCTCGCCCACGTGTTCATGGTCCTTTCCCCCTCGCGCGCCTCCATGGCGCCGGACGCCGCAGCCTAGCGCATGAGCGTGGGACGCGCGCACCGCGGCAGAGGGTGGGCATAATTCCCAGACGGAGGCGATATGCACGGCGGCGGTCTCGAACTCGCACTGGTATTCCTGCTGGCCGCGGTCATCGCGGTGCCGGTGTTCCGGCGTTTTGGCCTGGGCGCGGTGCTGGGCTACCTCGCCGCGGGCGTGACGCTGGGCCCGTACGGCCTGCGCTTCGTCGCCAATGCCGAGCCGGTGCTGACCGCGGCCGAGATCGGCGTGGTGATGCTGCTGTTCGTCATCGGGCTGGAGCTGTCGCCCGCGCGCCTGCGGGTCATGCGCAAGCCGATCTTCGGGGCGGGCGGCGCACAGGTGGGGCTGAGCGCGCTGGCCATCGGCGGCGCGGCGATGCTTGCCGGCGCGACGTGGCAGGCCGCGCTGGTGATCGGCATGGGCCTGGCGTTCTCGTCGACGGCGATCGGCCTGCAGTTGCTGTCCGAACGCAAGGCGCTGACGACCGACCACGGCCGGCTCGGGTTCGCGATCCTGCTGTTCCAGGATTTGGCGGCGATCCCGTTGCTCGCGGCGATTCCGCTGCTCGGTCGCGCGGGTGCGGCCGATACGCAGCTGGGCTGGGAAGAAGTGGCCAAGGCGCTGGGCGCGATCGCCGTGGTGGTGGTCGGCGGCCGCTTCGTGCTGCGGCAGGTGTTCCGCATCATCGCGCGCGTGCAGATGCCCGAGGTGTTCACCGGCGCGGCCCTGCTGGTGGTGCTGGGCACGGCGTGGATCATGCAGGGCGCCGGGCTGTCGGCCGGCCTGGGCGCGTTCCTCGCCGGCGTGCTGCTGGCCGATTCGGAGTTCCGCCACGAACTCGAAGCGCAGATCGACCCGTTCAAGGGACTGCTGCTGGGCCTGTTCTTCATGGCCGTGGGCATGAGCATCGACCTCGACCGCCTGCTGTCCGAGCCGGTGCTGATCACCGGGCTGGCCATCGCGCTGCTGATGGTGAAGTTCTCCATCCTCTATTTCGTCGGCCACCTGCCGGGCGGCCTGGACACGCGCGAATCGCTGCGCCTGGGCGCGGTGCTCGCGCTGGGCGGCGAGTTCGCCTTCGTGGTGTTCAACGAAGCGGTGAAGTCGGGCCTGATTGACGATCCGACGCGCGATCGCCTCGTCGCCGCGGTCGGCATCTCGATGGCGCTCACGCCGCTGCTGGTGATCGCCATCGCACGCGTGCTGTCGGCGACGCCGCGCACGCAGCCGCGCGCGTTCGACACCATCCCCAACGATCAGCCGGAAGTGCTGATCGCCGGCTTCGGCCGCTTCGGCCAGATCGTCGCCCGCCTGTTGCTGGCACAGCACACGCGCTTCATCGCGATCGAGCACAGCGCCGACCAGGTCGACTTCGTGCGCCGTTTCGGCAATCCGGTGTATTACGGCGATCCGGCCAAGCCCGAGCTGCTGCGCTCGTGCGGCGCGGACCAGGTGAAGGTTTTCGTCGTCGCCATCGACGGCGTGGAAGAAAGCCTGCGCACCGTCGAAACCATGCGCCGGCTGTATCCCGACGCGACGATCTTCGCCCGCGCGCGCGATCGACGGCACGCGTGGGAGCTGATGGACCTGGGGGCGCGCGCGATCCGCGAGACGTTCTACAGCAGCCTGAAGATGGGCGAGAAGGTGCTGGTGGAACTGGGCCTTTCCGAGGACGTCGCGCGCAGCCACGCCGAGCAGTTCCGCGAGCACGACCTGCGCCTGCTGCACGCGCAGTCGCTCATCCGCGACGACGAGGACGCGCTGCTGCAATCCACGCAGGACGCACGTCGCGAACTCGAGGAGCTGTTCAACGCCGACCGCGGCACGGGCGTGCTCAACGAGATCGCCGACGCCACGCGCAAGGATCTGGCGTCGGTGGACGAGGAGGAATGACGGCGTGGCGTGGCCTGCTTCGGGATTGGAGCGTCGGGGGTTCGCGATTCGACGCCCGATCCACGGCGGTGGCTTCCTTCCCCGTCATCCCGGCGGGCGCTAGCACCCAGCCGTCACGCGATCCCACCGTCGTCCCGGTGGACGCCGGGACTCAGGCCGTCGCGGCATCCGTCGTGTCTCGTCTTTCCAGCGAAAGCTGAAATCCATCTTGATCGTGAGCCGGCTCCGGACGAAGCACGGCAAGTGCGAGCTCGCGCCCGCACCCTCCCAGCTTTGCACTCCCTCCCGCTGCCGGGGGGGAGAGCCGCCAACCCCTACCGCGGCTCGCGCAGGAAGCGCGCCATCGACAGGTTCTGGCCCGGCGTGGCGGGCGCGAACTCGGCCGCGATGTCGATGAAGCCGCGCATCACCGCGATCTCGCGCGGCGTGCGGTTCAACGCATCGCGCAGGTCCGGATCGGCGCCGGCGCGCAGCAGGAACTGCACCACGCGCGGCAGGCCGTGCAGCGCCGCCAGATGCAGCGGACCGAAACCGCGCGGGTCCTTGGCATCGAGCGATGCGTCGTGGTCGATGAGCAACTGCAGGCCGGCGACGAGCACTTCTTCGTCGGCATCGCTTCCAGGTTCGGCGCGCGCACCGAGCAACAGCAGCAGCGGCGTGGCGCCCGCGGCCGGCTGGTCGGCATCGACGCCGGCCAGCAGCAGCGTGTCGAACAGCGCGACCAGACGCGAGCGTTCGCGTGCGTTGAAGCCGTACATCGCCGCGCAATGCAGCGCCTGCCGTCCCTGCGCGTCGCACGCCTGCACGTCGGCGCCCGCCGCGAGCAGCCGCGCTGCAAGATCGGTCAGGCCGAGCGCGCACGCGACCATCAGGACGGTCAGGTCGCCCGGCAGGCGCTGTTCCAGCGGCGCACCGGCGGCAAGCAGCCGATCGACGATGTCCGCGTGGCGCATGCTCACCGCGGCCGACAACGGCGTCGCGCCGGAGTGGGCGGTGCGCTGCGGATCGGCGCCGCGGGCCAGGAGCAGGTCGACGACGGCACGGTGACCGCCGCCGGCGGCGCGCAGCAGCGCGGTGCAGCCTTGCGCGTCGGTTGCGTCGACCGGCAGGCCGAGGTCGACCAGGCGGCGCACCGCATCGGCGTCGCCGACGATCGCCGCCGCCGGAATGTCCTGCGCCTGCAGCGGCCGACGCGGCAACGGCCAGCCGCGCCAGTCCAGCCAGTCGGCCAGGTCGCGACGACCCGACGACAATGCGACCCCGAGCGGCGTCTGCCCGTCCGCCGCGAGCAGATCCGGCGCGGCACCGTGGGCGATGAGGCGCTTCAGCATGCCGTCGCGTCCGAGCGCCGCCGCCAGGTGCAGCGCGCTCATGCCGTGGCTGTCGCGGGCGTTGAGGTCGGCACCGATCGCGAGCAGGCGATCGAGCAGCCGCGCCCAGCCCAGGCGCACGGCGAGCGCGAGGGGCGGATCGCCCGCCGGCGAGCGCGCGAACGGATCGGCACCGCGCTCGAGCAGTTCCAGCGCGAGGCCTTCCAGCGACGCACGCTCGCCCGCGCTGGCCTGCGCGGCGGCGAGAAAGCGCGCGAGGCCACCCGCACCGGCGGGCGACACCCCGCGTTCCAGCAGCACACGCAGCGACACTTCGGCTTCGGGCATGCGCGCGAGCATCGCGTGCACCGGCGTGTCGCCCTGCTGCGCGTCGCGCACTTCCGGGTCGGCCCCCTGCGCGAGCAGCCAGCGCACGCGTTCGGCCGAACCGATGGCGTCCTCGTCGTGCAGCAACGCGCCGCGTTCCTTGGCGCTGAGCAGCTGCGCCAGGCCGCCGAGTTCGTCGGCACGGCCGTCGCGAAGCCCGTCGCGCAGCAGCACCGTCGGCGCGCGGTCGGGGAGCGGCGCGTCCTCGTCGGCGTCCTCGCTGAGCGCGGCGGGCAACGGATAGGCGCGATCGAGCGCCGCGACGAGCGACCAGCGCCCCGCTTCGGCGGCGCGGTCGATCGCGCGCTTGCCGTCGGCGTCGCGGTGCTCGGCATCGCTGCCGAGGTCGAGCAGCTTCTGCACCAGCGCCGGCGACGGCGAGTCGGCCATGCACGCCAGGATCAGCGCCGTGCGACCGCGCGCGTCGGCGCTGGTCGCCGCCTCCGCGCCGCCCCGCAGCAGATGCGCGAGCAGGCGATCGAGCAGCGCTTCGCGCGACGCGCGCGCGGCTTCGAGGAACGGCGTCCGGCCGTCGTGGTCGCGGATGGTCGGGTCGGCATGCGCGGCCAGCAGCGTGGTGGCGATGTCCACGTGCCCGGCGAACGCGGCCTCGTGCAGCGCGGTGCGGCCGCGGCGATCGCGCGCGTCCACCTTCGCCTTGTGCTTGAGCAGCAGGGCGACGCCGGCGGCGTCGTCTTCCTCGCCACCGGCCGCGGCGAGCAGCGCGGGCTGGCCATCGCCCGGTTCGGGACGCGCGCCGCGTTCCAGCAGGAATTTCGCCAGGCGCCAGTTGCCCACCGCGCAGGCCATGCCCAGCGGCGAGAGGCCGTCGCGATTGAGCGGGTCGAGTTCGGCCGCCGCATCGCGCAGCAGCGCGGCGACGCCCGGATCGGAGCTGCGCGCGGCGTGATGCAGCGGCGTGTTGCCTTCGGCATCGGTCAGGCGCGGATCGGCGCCGTTGGCCAGCAGCGTCATGACCGCATCGGGTCGCCCGTGCCAGCTGTCGCGCGTGGCGGCCAGCAGCGGCGTCATGCCGGCGTGGCTCGCGTTGAGGTCCACGCCGCTGGCGATCAGCGCGCGCAGCAGGCGCAGGTCGGGCAGTACCGCGGCGAGCACCGCGAGGCTGCGCTGGTCGCGATCGTCCGCCGGCGGCGGCGCGGTCACGTCCGCGCCCAGTTCGATCAGCTCCAGCGCGCGTTCCACGCGACCGGCGCGCGCGGCGGCGTACAGCAGCGGCGCCAGCGGTTCGCCGGCGGCCACGTCCACGGGCTCGTCGGCGTCGACATCGTCCTCGTCCGCATCGAACGCGAAGCCCGGCAGCGGGTCGGCCGGTTCGATGTGCTGGAGCAGCGCATGCAGCGCCGGCGCGCCGACCGCCAGCAACGCGGCGAGCGTCCAGCGGGCGCCGCCGCCGAGCAGTTGCGGCCAGGCCAACGCCACCACGATCACGGCCATCGCAAGCACGATCGCCGCGACCCCGAGCCCGCGCCATGCGCCGACTTCGAGTTCGCCCAGCGCCTGCGCGTGTTCGCGCAGCGGGCCGCCGTCGCGCTCCAGTCCGAGCCAGAGCGGCCACACGCGCCACAGGCCGAGCAACGCGATGCCGACGACCACGCTGACGCCGAGCGCCGCCGCCAGCGAGCCCTTCGCGAGCAGCGACGACAGCGGCCAGGCCAGCAGGGCGGCGAGCGCGGCGATCGTGCCGATCCAGACCGCGCCGAGCGCGAGCGCGTCGCGCAGGAGATCACGCCGGGCAGGCAGGCCGCCGTCGCGCCATGCGCGGACGCCAAGGGCATTCAACGGCTGCGCGAGCGCGCCCGCGATCGCGGCGACGAAGCCACCGAACCCCGCGAGGAGCCCGAGCAGCAGGCCGCCGGCCAGCACGCCGCCGATGCGCAGCGGCAGCGGTGCGGTACGGGGTGCGCGAACGGGAGGCGTCGGCTCAGGCATCGGTGCCCCAGTCCTCCCGCATCGGGTCTTCCACCGTGGGCGGGAATTGCAGGTGGAACCCGCGCATGGCCAGGTTCTCGCGCACGACAGCCACGTCTTCGCGGGCCAACTTGCGTTCGGGGGTCAGGGCGACTTCGAGCACGAAATGCAGGGTGCCCAGCTGCGTGCGCAGCGGTTCGGGCAGGCGCGTGAAATCGTCGCGCTGCGCGAGGTAAACGTAGGTGTCGGCCTTGCGGAGGCTCTTGTAGACGTAGGCTTGCATCGGTTCCGGCGGCAGGCGCGCGCGGGGGATGGCGCGGCGAGATTTTCGCCACAGCATACCGTTGCGAAGCCGGGATTCGGGAACCGAAACGGCGGGATTGGGCAATCGGGATTCGGGTTTCGTAAAGCGCGCATGTGAAGGCGTGCCGAAACCCGGAACGGAATTCGCCGCTCCGTACGTGCCGGCCCGCACCTTCACAGGGCCGGCCGCTTCCGGATCCCGAATCCCGAACTTGAATCCGAATCCGAATCCCGATTCAGTGATACCCCGCGTCCGCGGCCACCTTCCCCTTGAACACGCTGTAGGACCAGTACGTGTAGCCGAGGATCGCCGGCAGCAGCACGATCAGCCCCACCAGCACGAAGCCCTGCGACGACGGCGGCGATGCGGCATCCCAGATCGTCAGGGCGGGCGGCACGATGTGCGGCCAGATGCCCAGCACCAGGCCGGCGAAACCCAGCGCGAAGAAGCACAGCGTCAGCACGAACGGCCGGGCATCGCGACCATGGCGCATCGCCGCGCGCCACAGCGCGAAGGCGTTGGCCAGCGCGAGCAGCGGTACCGGCGCCAGCCACCAGAAATTCCCGTCCTCGAACCAGCGCGCCATGATCCGCGAGTCCAGGAACGGCAGCCACGCGCTCACCAGCCCCATGAACGCCACGACCACCAGCACCAGCGGCCTCGTCAGTCCGCGCGCGATGTCCTGCATGCGGCCTTCGGTCTTCAGGATCAGCCACGTCGAGCCCAGCAGCGCATAGCCGAACAGCACCGCGATGCCGGTGAGCATCGAGAACGGGCTGAACCAGCCGAAGGCGCCCGCCATGTACTTGCCGTCCTGCAGCGGCATGCCTTCCACCAGCGCGCCCAGGATCACGCCCTGCGCGAAGGCGCAGACCATCGAGCCCAGCGAGAACGCCAGCCCCCACGCGGACTTGGCGCGGTTGGCCTTGAAGCGGAATTCGAACGCGACGCCGCGGAACACGAGCGCGATCAGCATCAGCAGCACCGGCAGGTAGAGCGCCGACAGCACCACGGCATACGCCTTCGGAAAGGCCGCCAGCAATCCGGCGCCGCCGAGCACGAGCCAGGTTTCGTTGCCGTCCCAGATCGGCGCGGCGGTGTTCATCATGTGGTCGAGCTGCTGCTCGGTCTCCGCGAACGGCGCGAGGATGCCGAGCCCGAGCACGAAGCCGTCGAGCACGACGTACATCAGCACGCCGAAGCCGATCACGCCGAACCAGATCACCGGAAGCACGGTGGCCATGTCCATCACACGCCCTCCAATGAGCCCGACCCGGCGTTCCACATCGGCCGCGTTGCTCGGCCGGGGCCGTCTTGCGCTGTTGCGCACGCCTTGCTGATTGCAAGTTCCAGGCGTGCGCCGCATGGCGGCCTCGACGCCGCAACCCGAAGGGCCGGAGCCGTTTGCCCGCAGTCCTGCGTCATCGCTCGATCGCGTATCGACATACGTTCCCTCACTCTTCCCGGTCCTGCCGCCCGGCGGTTCCGGCGCGGGCGACGTGGAAGTCCGGGGCAGGCTCGAAGTCCTCGCCCGCAGCCGAGAGCGGACGCGCCGGCGTCTTGTCGCCGCCGCCGGTGTGCTGCGGCGGTTCGTGCGGGAGCGGCCCCTTCTTCACCAGGCGCGTGAGGTACCACATGCCGGAACCGAACACGATCGCGTACACCACCATGTAGACGATCAGCGACGTCATCACGGCGGCGGCGGCGAGCGTCGGGCTGACCGCGTCGGCGGTGCGCAGCAGCCCGTAGATCACGTACGGCTGGCGGCCGATCTCGGTGACGTACCACCCCGCCAGCATGCAGACGAAGCCCGCGAGCGTGAGCAGTCGCCATCCGCGCAATGCCACGCGCGACTCGTACAGCGTTCCGCGCCAGAACTTGTAGAGCGAGAACAGCGCGAGGATCAGCATCAACGTGCCCAGGCCGACCATCACTCGGAACGCGAAGAACACCGGCTTCACCGGTGGGCGCTCGCTCGCGGGCACGGATTTCAGCGGCGGAATCTCGCCATCCCACGTATGCGTGAGGATGATGCTGCCCGCGCGCGGGATGGCGATTTCCATATCGTTGCGCTCGGCGCGTTCGTTCGGCACGGCGAACACCACGAACGGCATGCCTTCGCCTTCCGGTGCGCTTTCCCAGTGGCCTTCCAGCGCGGCGACCTTGGTCGGCTGGTGTTCGAGCGCGTTCAGTCCGTGCAGGTCGCCGACGATCACCTGCGCCGGCACCGTGATCGCGGCGAACAGCACCGCGGCCTTGAGCATGCGCTTGCCGGCGTCGATGTGCACGCCGCGCAACAGGTACGACGCGCCGACGCCGCCGATCACGAAACACGTGGTGATGAAGGCCGCCAGCACCATGTGCGCCAGTCGCACCGGGAACGACGGATTGAAGATGATCGCGAACCAGTCGTCGGGATGGAACACGCCGTCGACGAGGCTGTAGCCCTGCGGCGTCTGCATCCAGCTGTTGGCCGAGATGATCCAGAACGTCGAGATCAGCGTGCCCAGCGCGACCATCGAGGTCGACAGGAAATGCAGCTTCTCGCTCACGCGCCCCCAGCCGAACAGCATCACGCCCAGGAACGTCGCTTCCAGGAAGAACGCGGTGAGCACTTCGTAGCTCAGCAGCGGCCCCAGGATGTTGCCGGCCTGTTCGCTCAGCGTCGCCCAGTTCGTGCCGAACTGGAAACTCATGACGATGCCCGACACCACGCCCATGCCGAAGGACACGGCGAAGAGCTTGATCCAGAAGAAATACAGATCGCGCCAGAGCGTGTCGCGCGTGCGCAACCAGCGCCATTCGACGAAGGCCAGCCAGCTCGCCAGGCCGATGGTGAAGGCCGGGAACAGGATGTGGAAGGAAATGACGAATCCGAACTGGATGCGCGAGAGCAGCAGGGCGTCCACGGCTCAGTCCCTCGAGGTTGGCCGGGCACAGAGTCTGTGCGCGGCCGTGGCGGCTGTCTTGGGCCAAATCGTCCCACCCATGACGCATGACCCGATCCGGCAAAGCGACGGACTGATAGGCTGCGGGGGTTTTGTCCAATCGTGCCGGTACGACCTCATGCCATCGCGCCCCATCCGCATCACTTCCCTCGCGGTTTCGTCCGTTCTTTTTTCCAGCGCGCTCCTGCTCGGTGTCGCGCATGCGCAGACGCCGGTCACGCTGACCCAGGCCATGGCCGATCCCGACTGGATCGGTCCGCCGGTCGAACAGGCCTGGTGGGCCTGGGACGGCCAGCGTGTTCAGTACCAACTCAAGCGTGAAGGGGCCGCGATCCGCGACACGTACCAGCAATCGATCTCGTCACAGGCTGGCGCCGGCGGCGCCGCCACCCTGCTCGACGGCGCCGCACGCGCCGACCTGGACGCGCCGCGTGGCGTGTACGACACCTCGCGCCAGCGCATGGCGTTCGTGCGCAATGGCGATGTGTTCGTGCGCGATCTGCGCAACGGCACGCTGACGCAGGTCACGCGCACCAACGCCGACGAAGCGACGCCGCAGTGGAGCACCGATGGCAATCTCGTCTTCCGCCAGGGGAACGACTGGTACCAGTGGCGCGCCGGCCGTGGCGTGACGCAGGCCGCGGTGGTGAAGGCCGAAAAGGATCCTGCCGCGCCGCCGAAGGCCGACGACCTCCGCGAACGCCAGCTGGCGATGATTGCCACGCTGAAGAAGGACAAGGAAACGCGCGATGCCGCGCGCGAGCAGAACGAAGCGTGGCGTCGCGCCGATCCCACCCGCGCGCCTGCACCGACGTACCTGGGCGCCGACGTGGTCGTCGCCGACAGCGCGCTGTCGCCCGACGGCCGCTGGCTGCTGGTCGTCACGACCGCGAAGGGCGCCGAGGAAGGCCAGGCCGGCAAGATGCCCAAGTACGTGACCGAGTCGGGTTACGAGGAATTCGAGGACGTGCGCACGCGCGTCGGCCGCAACGATCCGCTCCCGCATCGCCTCTGGCTGGTCGACGTGAATGCGTCCAAGGCGACCGAACTGAAGTTCGATTCGCTGCCGGGCATCCAGGACGATCCGCTCGCGGCGATGCGCAAGGCCGCCAGGCAGGAGCCGCTGAAGGGCAATCGTCCGGTCCGCATCGAGAGCGACGGCGACGGCTCGGGTCCGGCGATCCACTGGAGCGAGGATTCGCGCAACGTCGCGCTGCTGGTGCGCGCGATCGACAACAAGGATCGCTGGATCGTGTCGCTCACGCCGGCCGGTGGCGATGCGGCGAACACGAAGCTCGTCACGCGCGATCGCCTCACCGACAAGGCGTGGATCAACTGGGGCTTCAACGATTTCGGCTGGACGCGCGACGGCGCGCTGTGGTTCCTGTCCGAACGCAGCGGTTATTCGCATCTGTACGTCAACGACGGCGGCAAGTCGCGCCAGCTCACCAGCGGCCAGTGGGAAGTCTCCACGCCAGCGCTCTCGGCCGATGGCAGCACGTTCTTCTTCACGTGCAACCGCAAGTGGCCGGGCGATTACGAAGTCTGCGCCGTGCCGCTCGCCGGCGGCGATGTGCGCGAGGTGACCTCGCTCGACGGCGTGGAGGATTTCACGCTGTCGCCCGATGGCTCGAAGGTGCTCGTGCGTCATTCCTCCAGCTACATGCCGCCGCAGCTGTCGGTCGTGAATGCCGCCGGCGGCGAGGCCACGCGACTGACCGACACGCGCAAGCCCGAGTTCAGGAACCGCGAGTGGATCCAGCCCGAGTACGTGCAGGTGCCGAGCAGGCACGGCGCCGGCGTGGTGTGGGGCAAGTTCTACGGACCGAAGGATTACGAGCCCGGCCGCAAGTATCCGATCGTGATGTTCGTGCACGGCGCGGGCTACCTGCAGAACGTATCGGCGCGTTATCCGAACTACTTCCGCGAGCAGATGTTCCACAACCTGCTCGTGCAGCAGGGTTACGTCGTGCTCGACCTGGATTACCGCGCGTCGGAAGGTTACGGCCGCGACTGGCGCACGGCGATCTACCGCCAGATGGGCCATCCGGAACTCGAGGATTACCTCGACGGCCTGGACTGGCTGGTGCAGACGAAGCAGGGCGACAAGGATCGCGCGGGCATCTACGGCGGCTCGTATGGCGGCTTCATGACGTTCATGGCGCTGTTCCGTTCGCCGGGCACGTTCAAGGCCGGCGCCGCGCTGCGCCCGGTCGCCGACTGGTCGCAGTACAACCACGAGTACACCAGCAACATCCTCAACACGCCGGAACTGGATCCGGAGGCGTACCAGGTCTCCTCGCCGATCAACTTCGCCGACAAACTGCAGGACAACCTGCTGATCGCGCACGGCATGATCGACGACAACGTGTTCTTCAAGGATTCGGTGATGCTGAGCCAGCGCCTGATCGAGCTGCGCAAGGACAAGTGGGAAATCGCGCCGTATCCGCTGGAGCGCCACAGCTTCACGCGCTCGGACAGCTGGTACGACCAGTACCGCCGCATCTACGAGTTGTTCGAGCGGACGTTGAAGTAATCGCCGAACGAAGTGACGGATGCGTCCTTGAGCCCCTCTCCCCGGAGAGGGGCTTTGTTTTCCGGCAGCCGCGAAGCGGCGCGTCATCGCATGACTACCGCGACGCCGCCGCTTCCATTGCCGGCGTCTTCGCCTCGCTCCAGCTGCTGTCCGGATCGAAGCCCTTCATCGCCTTCGCGAGCGCTTCCCCGCCAGGCCCGAGATCCTTCTCGAACACCTGCCCGTCCGGGCCGATCATGAAGGTCATCACGCCGGTGTCGGCGTATTTCGCCGGCCATGCGATCAGCGCGAAGCCGCGCGTCATGCGGCCGTCGACGAGGTAGTTGCGCGCGCCGCCCGGTGCCGACGCGCCCTGCGAGGTGAGGATGCGGTAGCGATAGCCGAGGTAGTCGCCCTTGGGCAGATCGTCGCCGAACAGCGGGCCGAGCGGGCTCACGTCCGCGCTGCCGTCTTCGGGCCAATAGAGCCCGTCGTGTTTCCCGTCGCTGCTGAGGATGTGCTGCGCGTACTCGAGCACGCCGTCGCCGTCGTGATCGTTTTCCGCGTAATCCAGCTGCGCGTCGCGATAGGCCTGCACGGCCTGCAGGACGGCGAGCTCGTTGCGACCGATGCGGCGCACGCGCATTTCCTCGCCGCCCGCCTTCGGATCGAAGCGCCATCCGGATTTGTCCTGGCGCAACGGGATGGGCAGCGTCCAGCCGCCGTCGCCGACGGCAAGCTTCGCCTGCGCGCCGTCGACCACGACGCGATGCGAGCGCTTCCACTGCGCGAGGAAAGCATCGACATCCTCGCGGCCGACGCCGTCCAGGGGAATGTAGTCGCGCCATTGCGCGCCCAGCACCTTCTGGAGTGCAGCCTGGTCGCGACGCTCGACGGCGGTAACGAATGCGTCGGCCGCCGCGTCGGGCGTGGGATAGGCGCTCTGCGCGAACGCCGGCGCGATCGCCAGCACCATCGACATCGCCAGCACGAGTTGCGTTGCACGCTTCATCGCAGGACTCCTCGTCGAATCGCTCAACCGCGGCGGCGCCCGCCGCCGCCGTGGTGGGCGGGACGTTGCACGGGGAGTCCGGTCGAACGGGCCGATGCCGGACGCTGCGCCATCTGATGGCTCGCCTGCCCGCGATCGAGCTGCGCGCGCGCCTGTTGCGGGTGGCCCGCGCCGGCGAAGGCGTTGTTCCGCGACGCGTCGTGCGTCGGACGCTGCGCGGCGTGTTCCTCGCGTCGCGGCGAAGCGGCCGGTGCATGTTGCAGGTGCTGCGCGCGCGCCTGGTCGCGTGCCTGCGCGTTCGCGCGCGTGGTACGCGGACCGGCGTCGCGGTGCGCGCCGGCCTGCGTGTGCTGGCCTCGCGCCTGCGCGGTCTCGCGGGCACGTTCGCGCGACGCATCGTGCTGCGCGGCCTGATGCGTGCGCGCCTGTGCGGTCTCGCGTGCGCGCTCGCGCGACGCATCGCGTTGCACGCCCGCCCCCGCCTGGCCCGTGCGCGCGTCGAGGCCGCCCGGACGATCGCGCAGATCGCGTCCGGCATCGCGCGCACGTTCCTGTGCCTGGCGATTGGTCGCGGCCGGCGCTTCGAAGCCCCGGCGCTGCATTTCCTGACGCGCGCGTTCGCGGCTGGCCTGGTGCGCCGCGTCGTTTCCGCGGAACGCCTGGCGCTGGTCCGCGCCGGGCAGGCGCTGCTGGCCGAACTGCTCGCGGCTGCGCGCATCGCGATACGGGACGTCGCCGCGGAATTCGGCGTTGTGCCGCCACACGTTCTGGCTCGCGTCGATGCGCCGGTTGACGTTGATGTTGTTGTAGCGGTTGATGTCGATGTCCACGTCGCCGCCGTGCCAGTCCCAATCGCCCCACAAGGCATCGGCAACCGCGACGCCCGTGCCGAACGCGAGTCCCGCGGCGAGCGCGCTGCCGGGATACCACGCCGGCGACGGCGGGTAATAGGCGGGCGGATACGACGGGTAAGGCCAGGTTCCGTACACCGTGGTCGGGTTGTAGCTGGGGACGTAGACCACTTCGGGATTCGCCGGTTCGATCTGGATGATCTGCGTCGGAGCAGGCGGCGGCGCCGTACCGCCTTCGACCACGACCGGTGCGGCAGCCGGAGCGGCCTGCGCCGGCACGACGGTCACCTTCTGCTGCTCCGACGTCTGCAGGTTGCCCGCGGCCTGCGCCGCGCGTCGCAGGCGCTGCACGGCGTCCATCACGTCGCTGGGCTGCGCGAGGAATGCATCGCCCAGGCGCTGCACCCAGCCCGGGTCCTGCGCGAGCGTCGACATGACCTGCGGGAAGGCCACCAGCGATTGCACGCTCGGATCCCACGGCTGGTCGGCGACGAGCTTCACCGCGGCATCGCCCTGCGCGTCGGGATGGGCCTTCGACCAGGCGACCGCATCGGCGACGTTGCCCGGGTACGTGGCCGCCATCAGCACCTGCGTCAGCAGCGAATCGGGATACAGCGCGATCGGCGCGACCATCTGGTCGAGCTCTTCCTGCGCGAACACGCGCTCGGCCGGTGCCGTGGCGGCCGGCGGCGCACTCGGCGGAGGCGTTGCAGCCGTCGAGGGCGTCGGCGCTGTGGGCGCCGCGGGCGCGGCGGGCGCGGCCTCGCGCTTGCACGCGGTGGCCGACAACGCGGCGACGAGAACGGCGGACAGCACACACGGGTGGAGCATGCGCATCACACACCTCCCACACCTGGAGAATCGACGACGGCCCCGGCGCAGACGCCGTTCCTTCGACGGCTCCCTGAACGGAGCGGCGGCTATCATGCCCGCCTGCCCTGCTATGTCCCTGTGAACATGAGCTCGCCTGCCCCGGCTTTCGACGACGTCCGCGCCTACCTGACCGACCTCCAGAACCGCATCTGCGCGGCGATCGAGCACGCGGACGGCGGCGCCCGCTTCCGCGAGGATCAATGGCAGCGCGCCGAAGGCGGCGGCGGGCGCACGCGCGTACTGCGCGACGGCACGGTGTTCGAGCAGGCCGGCATCGGCTTCTCCGACGTCTCCGGCACGAAGCTGCCGCCCTCGGCGACGGCGGCGCGGCCGGAACTCGCGGGCGCCTCGTGGCGCGCGGTGGGCGTGTCGCTCGTGTTCCACCCGCGCAACCCGCACCTGCCGACCACGCACGCGAACGTGCGTCACTTCCGCGCGGTGCGCGACGGCGAGACCGTGGCATGGTGGTTCGGCGGCGGCTTCGACCTGACGCCGTTCTATCCGGTCGACGAGGACGTGCTGCACTGGCATCGCGTCGCGCGCGACCTCTGCGACCCGTTCGGCGGCCAGGCGCGCTACGGGAAGCACAAGCACTGGTGCGACGAGTACTTCTTCCTGAAGCACCGTAACGAGACCCGCGGCGTCGGCGGCCTCTTCTTCGACGACCTGCACGAGGACGCCGACCGCGATTTCGCCTACCTGCGCGCCGTCGGCGACGGGTTCCTGGACGCGTACCTGCCGATCGTCGAACGTCGCAAGGACACGCCCTACGGCGACCGCGAACGCCAGTTCCAGCTTTACCGCCGCGGCCGCTACGTCGAGTTCAACCTCGTCTTCGATCGCGGCACGCTGTTCGGCCTGCAATCGGGTGGCCGCACCGAATCCATCCTCATGAGCCTGCCGCCGCTGGTTCGCTGGGAATACGGCTTCGAGCCCGAGCCCGGCAGCCCCGAAGCGCGCCTGGCCGACTACCTCCGCCCGCGCGACTGGCTGGCGGAGCTGCGCTGACAAACGCACCGCCCGACCGCCCCTGAGTGGGGGAATCCCGCCTTCCGCCTCGTGACCAACACGCCGACGAGCAGCAGCCCCCTTAGTAAGGGGGCGCGGCGGCAGCCGCGGGGATTGGCGAGTGATGAGCCGGGGCCCGAGTTTTCGCGCAGCGAAAACTTGGGTTTTTTATTTTCGCGAATGCGGAAAATAAAAAGCCCCGCAGGCAGGGGGGGCCGGCGGGGCTGGGGAGCGGGGCCTGGGGAGGGGCCTTCGCTCCGGGATCACTCCAGGGGAGGGAGAGATCGGCGACAGGCGTTGCACCTGTCGCGACCTATATGACCATTCCGTACATGGATGGTTCGTGAAGATCCGGGTTAACAATTTGTTGGATTCAGGATGCGTTCACCGACCTGAAAACGTTTTTTCCCGGGACCTGCGTAAAAACCGCGTCACGCCGACCGATGGCAGGGCAACGGCCCGATCCGGCCTCCGACGAACGGTCAATGCGCCTCGTCCCAGTTCGCGCCCACGCCGGCATCGACCATCAGCGGCACCCGCAGCCCGGCCGCCCTCGACATGCGGTCGCGGGCCTCGTTGACCAGGGTGTCGACGAAGCCCGTCTCGACCTCGAACACCAGTTCGTCGTGCACCTGCAGCACCATCAGCGCGCGATCGCGGTGGTCGGCGAGCCAACCGTCGATGGAGATCATCGCGAGCTTGATGATGTCCGCCGCCGTGCCTTGCATCGGCGCGTTGATCGCCGCGCGCTCGGCGCCGGCGCGCAGGCCCTGGTTGCGCGCATGGATGTTGTCCAGGTACAGGCGGCGACCGAACACCGTTTCCACGTAGCCCTGCTCGCGCGCCTGCTGTCGCGTGCGTTCCATGAAATCGCGGACGCCGGGATAGCGGCTGAAGTACAGCGCGATGTAGTCCTGCGCCTCGCCGCGCGAGATGTTCAGCTGCCGCGCGAGTCCGAATGCCCCCATGCCGTACATGAGGCCGAAGTTGATCGCCTTCGCGGCGCGACGCTCGTTATTGCTCACTTCGTCGAACGGCTTGCCGAAGACCTCCGCCGCCGTCGCGCGATGGATGTCCGCGCCGGACTCGAACGCGCGCAGCAGGCTCGGATCCTCCGACAGGTGCGCCATGATCCGCAGCTCGATCTGCGAGTAGTCGCACGCGACGATGCGGCGGCCTTCCGGCGCGACGAACGCCTGCCGGATGCGGCGGCCATCGTCTGTGCGGATCGGAATGTTCTGCAGGTTCGGATCGCTCGACGCGAGCCGCCCCGTCGCCGCACCGGCCTGGTGGTAGCTGGTATGCACGCGGCCGGTGTCGGGATTGACCATCTCCGGCAGCTTGTCGGTGTAGGTGCTGCGCAGTTTCGAAAGACCGCGGTATTCGAGGATCACTCGCGGCAGTTCGTGCTGGTCGGCGATCGCCTCCAGCGCTTCCTCGTTGGTCGAAGGCGCGCCCGACGGTGTCTTCACCAGCGCCGGCAGCTTGAGTTCGTCGAACAGCAGCTGGCCCAGCTGTTTCGGCGAGTCGAGATTGAACGTGCGGCCTGCCAGTTCCGTCGCCTTCTGCTGCGCGGCGAGCATGCGCTTGCCCAGGTCGGCCGACTGCCGGCGCAGTTCGTCGGCGTCGACCATCACGCCATTGGCTTCCACGCGTTCGAGCACCTGCACCAGCGGCATCTCGATCTCGTGATAGACGTGCGACAGGCCAGGGACCGATTCGACCTTCGGCGACAGCACGCGATGCAGGCGCAACGTGACGTCGGCATCTTCGGCCGCATAACGCGTCGCGTCCTCGATGGACACCTGCGAGAACGGGATCGACTTCGCGCCCTTGCCGGCCACGTCCTCGTAGCGCACGGTGTCGTAACCGAGGTAACGCCTGGCGAGCGAGTCCATGTCGTGCCGTGTCGCGGTGGCGTTGTAGACGAAGCTCTGCAGCATCGTGTCGTCGGCGTAGTTGCGCACGTCGATGCCGTTGCGCCGCAGCACGTGCAGGTCGTACTTGCCGTGCTGGCCCATCTTCTTGCGCGAGGGATCCTCGAACAGCGTGCGCAGCGCGGCCAGGGTTTCGGTGCGGTCGAGCTGCTTCGGCGCACCCGGGTAATCGTGGCCGAGCGGCAGGTACGCACCGCGGCCCGGCGCGGCGGCCAGGCTGAGGCCGATGAGGTTGGCCTGCATCGGGTCGAGCGAGTCGGTTTCGGTATCGAACGCGAACTCCTCCGAATCGCGCAGCCGTGCGAGCAGGTCGTCGAACTGCTCCGGCGTGAGGATCGCCTCGTATTCGCCCTTGGCCGACAGCGACGGATCCACGCCTTCGGCCGGCGCGCCGGAGCGCGCGTAACCGGCGGCGGTATTGCGCACGCCGGCGGGGCTGCCGGCGTGGTCCTCGATCACCGCGCCCGGGCCCTCGAGTTCGCGCAGCGCCTGCTTGAAGCCGTAGCGCGCGTACAGCTCGCGCAGTTCGGCGAGGTGGCGATCGCGCAACACCAGGTCGGTCGGCGCGTGCTCGAGCTCCAGGTCGGTCCGGATCGTCGTCAGCGTGCGGTTGAGCGGCAGGCGCGGCAGCGCGGCGCGCAGGTTCTCGCCGATCTTGCCCTTGATGTCCTGCGCATGCGCGATGACGTTGTCGAGCGTGCCGTACTCGCCGAGCCACTTCGCCGCGGTTTTCGGCCCGCACTTCTCCACGCCCGGGATGTTGTCGACCGTATCGCCCATCAGCGCGAGCAGATCGATGATCTGGTCCGGCCGCACGCCGAACTTGTCGATCACGCCCGCTTCCGAGTCGAGCCGGCTGCCGCTCATCGTGTTCACCAGCGCGATGCCGGGACGCACGAGCTGGGCGAAGTCCTTGTCGCTGGTGGAGATCGTGACGTCGATGCCCTGCTGCGCCGCGCGCACGGCGAGCGTGCCGATCACGTCGTCGGCCTCGACGCCCTCGATGCGCAGGATCGTCATGCCCAGCGCGTTGACGATGTCGCACATCGGCTGCAGCTGCGCGCGCAGGTCGTCGGGCATCGCCGCGCGGTTGGCCTTGTAGTCCGGGTACAGGTCGTCGCGGAAGGTCTTGCCGGGCGCGTCCACCACGAAGGCGACGTACGCGGGTCGTTCCTTCAGCGTCGCGCGCAGCATGTTGACCACGCCGAACAGGGCACCGGTGGGTTCGCCGGCGTCGTTGGTGAGCGGCGGGAGCGCGTGGAAGGCGCGATAGAGGTAACTGGAGCCGTCGATGAGGACGAGGCGGGGCGTGTCGGTCATGGGCAGGATTCTACGCTGCGCGGCTTTCGCGACCGTCCACGGGCGGACGACCGTCACCCCTCCACGCCGCGCCGGCGCGTATCCTTGCGCGCATGACCTTCCGCCCGCCCCGGCCGACCGGCCAGGAGACCGCCATGCGCCACGCACTGTTCGCCCTGCTGCTTCCGTTGATCCTGATCGGCTGCGCGACGATGGGCAGCGACGACCCCACCGCCGGGCTGCAGAACCCGGAAGTTCGCACGCGCACCGTCAGCGGCGGCGACACCATCGACGAGTACTACGTTGCCGGGCAGCTGCGCGTGGTGCGCATCACGCCGGCACGCGGCCCGACGTACTACCTGGTCGACAACAACGCCGACGGCATCCTCGACAGCAGCAAGGGCGAGGGCCCGATCACGCCCGTGCAGTACAAGCTGCTGAGCTGGTAACGCGCCAACGCAGCGGTCGCACGATCCGGATATCGGGCGTGCGGCGCGACGCGCAGACTGCATCGCGTTCCTGCCACGGGAGATCGCGATGACGCGCCAGTCCACCGAATCCGATATCGAGCGCGATCCGCGCTGGCTCGCGCTGTGCGCGCGCGATCGCGCCGCCGACGGGCAATTCGTCTACGCCGTCCGGACCACCGGCGTGTACTGCCGGCCTTCGTGCGCCGCGCGCCGCCCGCTGTCGCGGAACGTGTGTTTCCACGCGGGTCCGGACGAAGCCGAACGCGCCGGCTTCCGCGCCTGCAGGCGCTGCCATCCGCACCACGAGTCGGCGGCCCGGCAGCGCGTGCGTTTCGCCATCGGCAACACCTCGCTCGGCCCGGTGCTGGTCGCACTCGGCGATGCGGGCCTGCGTGCGGTGCTGTTCGGCGACGACGCCGGCGAGCTCGTGCACGATCTGCAGTCCCGCATGCCCGACGCATCGCTGCAGGTGGATGCCGGCGGCGTTCAGGCGGCGCTCGAAGCGGTCGTCGACTGCATCGAGGCGCCCCACCTGCCGCTGGACATGCCACTGGACCTGCAGGGTTCGCCGTTCCAGACGCGGGTCTGGCAGGCGATTCGCCACATCCCGCCGGGATCGACCGCCAGCTACGGCGAACTCGCGCGGCGCTTGGGTGTGCCGGATTCCGCACGTGCCGTGGCCGCCGCGTGCGCCGCCAATCCGCTCGCGGTCGTGGTGCCCTGCCATCGCGTGCTCGCGGCCGATGGCCGTCTCTCGGGCTACCGCTGGGGCGTGGCACGCAAGCGCGCGTTGCTCGAACGCGAGGCGCACGCATGAGCGCCGCGATCGCGCTGCGCGCCGATGCGAAGGCGTTGGCGCAACGGATCGCCTGGCAGGACTGGGAGCGCACGGCCGCGTCGCTCGACGCCAGCGGCCACGCGATCCTGCCCGGCCTGCTCGACGACGCCGAATGCCGGTCCATCGCCGCGCTTTATGAGCGTCCCGAAGGCTTCCGCAGCCGCGTGGTGATGGCGCGGCACGGATTCGGCAGCGGCGAATACCGCTATTTCGCCTATCCGCTCCCGGCGGCGGTCGCCATGCTCCGCACCGCCGTGTACCCGTACCTGGCGCCGGTGGCGAACCGCTGGAACGCCGCGATGGGCCTGGACGTGCGCTACCCCGAGGCGCACGCCGATTTCCTGCAGCGCTGCCACGACGCCGGCCAGTCGCGCCCGACGCCGCTGTTGCTGCGGTACGACGCCGGCGACTACAACTGCCTGCACCAGGATCTCTACGGCGAACACGTCTTCCCGTTGCAGATGGCGGTGCTGCTGTCGCAGCCGGGAACGGAGTTCGAGGGCGGCGAGTTCGTGCTCACCGAGCAGCGCCCCCGCATGCAGTCGCGTGTCGAGGTGGTGCCGCTGCGACGCGGCGATGCGGTCGTGTTCGCCGTGCATCACCGCCCCGTGGCAGGCACGCGCGGCACGTACCGCATCAACCTGCGCCACGGCGTAAGCCGGGTGCGTTCAGGCCGACGTCACACTTTGGGCATCGTGTTTCACGACGCGCAGTAAGGCTGCGCCATAGTCTGCGCTTCCAGGCGATGTCCGCGGGCACTCAGGTTTTCTCGCGCGATGCCGTTAACGGTACGCCGCACCGTCTTCCTGCGGCGCAACGGAGGAAGCACCGGAGTGTCCGGGAAAGAAAGACGCACGCCCAAGCCGATGCCCGACGCCGCCGCGCTGCGGGCGGGCCTCACGCCGGAGCAGACCCGCACGCTGGAACAGCTGGAGCATTTCCAGTGGACGCTGGAGTTCGTGCGGCGTCCGCTGTTCCAGGACCCGATGCCGGTGCTGTTCGACCGCGAGCGCAAGCGCTGCGTGGCGCTGCTGCCGGATGGTTCGCTGGACGAGTCGCCGAAGTTGAGGAAGTGAGGCGGAGCTGCGGGCTACGCCCCCTTCACGCCACGGTGCTGCTTCGCGTCCCGTCGTCATCCCGGCGAACGCCGGGACCCAGGCCGATCGCGCCTCAGCCGCCAGCGTCATTCCAGCGAAAGCTGGAATCCATTTTGCTGCAGGCCTTTCGCCATCGGATGAAAGTCAACGTGGATTCCAGCTTTCGCTGGAATGACGACGGGCAAGCCAGGCTGGCGTAGACAACCTCACGCCGGCTGCAGATTCGCGTACGCCAAGACCAGCCACTTGCTGCCGGCGTCGTCGAAGTTCACCTGCACGCGGGCGTGCGCGCCGCTGCCTTCGTAATCGGTGACCGTGCCCAGGCCGAACGAGGCGTGCCGCACCTGCGATCCCAGGCGCACGGCGGGCTGCTCGAGGGCCGCGTGGCCGTGGCCCGCACCGAGCACGCCGCGCTGCACGCCGCCGCTGTACGGGCGCGAGACCTGCACCTTGGGACGCACTTCGTTGAGCAGCGCCGCCGGGATCTCGCGAAGGAAGCGCGAGGGCACGCCGTACATGTCGGCGCCGTGGATGCGGCGCGATTCGGCGTAGCTGAGCACCAGTTTCTGCCGCGCGCGCGTGATGCCGACGTAGGCCAGGCGGCGCTCTTCCTCCAGGCGCCCGGACTCTTCCGTCGAACGGCCGCTGGGGAACACGCCTTCCTCCATGCCCGCCAGGAACACCAGCGGGAACTCCAGCCCCTTCGCGCTGTGCAGCGTCATCAGCTGCACGCCCTCCTCGCCCGCCTGCGCCTGGCCCTCGCCGGCCTCCAGCGCCGCGTAGCTGAGGAAGGCGACGAGCTCGGGCATCGCCGCGGCGTCCTCGTCGTCGCTCCGCGTGAAACGCGAGGCGACCGACACGAGTTCGTCCAGGTTGTCCACGCGCGAGTCGAGCTGCCCGCGCGACTCGTTGAAATAGTGCTCGCGAAGACCCGAGCGGATCAGCGCGTGATCGATCTTCTCGGGCAACGTCATCGTCGCCAGCTCGTTGTCGAGGTCGTCGATCATGGCGAGGAAACCGGCCACGGCGTTGCGCGCGCGGGCCGCCAGTCCGTTCTCGCCGACGATGCGGCGTGCGGCTTCCCACAGCGACACCGCGTCGGCACGCGCACGTCGGCGCACCTCGTCGAGCGTGCGTTCGCCGATGCCGCGCGCAGGCGTGTTCACCGCGCGCTCGAAGGCCGCATCGTCCAGGCGCGACGCGATCAGGCGCAGGTACGCGAGCGTGTCCTTGATCTCCGCACGCTCGAAGAAGCGCAGGCCGCCGTACACGCGATACGGCACCTGTTCGGACAGCAGCGATTCTTCGAACGCGCGCGACTGCGCGTTGCTCCGGTACAGGATGGCGACCTCGCCGTAACTGCCGCCGTCGCGCACCCATTGGCGCAGGCGTTCGACGACGAAGCGCGCTTCGTCCATCTCGTTGTATGCGGCGTACAGGTCGATCGGCTCGCCGGTGCCGCTGTCGGTCCACAGGTTCTTGCCCAGGCGGTCCGGGTTGTGCGCGATGACCGCGTTCGCCGCCTCCAGGATGTTGGCGCTGGAGCGGTAGTTCTGCTCCAGGCGGATCGTGTGCGTCCCGGAGAAATCCTTCAGGAAACGCTGCATGTTCTCGACCTTCGCGCCGCGCCAGCCGTAGATCGACTGGTCGTCGTCGCCCACGACGAACACGTGGCCCGTCTCGCCCGCCAGCACGCGCACGAAGGCGTACTGGATCGCGTTGGTGTCCTGGAACTCGTCGACGAGGATCTCGCGGAAACGATGCCGGTAATGCGCCAGCAGCGCCGGGTTGTCGCGCAGCAGTTCGTGCGCGCGCAGGAGCAGCTCGGCGAAGTCGACCAGGCCCGCGCGTTCGCAACGCTCCTGGTAGGCCTCGTACACCTTGTGCATCACGTCGGCCCACGGATCGCCGCTGGTGGGCTGCAGGTGCTGCGGGCGGCGCCCTTCGTCCTTCTGCGCGTTGATCCACCACACGATCTGGCGCGGCGGGAAGCGCGTCTCGTCGAATTCCAGCGCCTGCACCACGCGCTTGACCAGGCGCAGCTGGTCGTCCGAATCGAGCACCTGGAAGCCTTCGGGCAGCTTCGCTTCCTGCCAGTGCAATCGCAGCAGGCGATGGGCCAGCCCGTGGAAGGTGCCGATCCACATGCCGCGCGCGCCGTGGCGAAGTTGCGCGTCCACGCGCGCACGCATCTCGCCGGCCGCCTTGTTGGTGAAAGTCACCGCGAGGATGCCGTGGGTCGGCACGCCGTGGACTTCGTTCATCCACGCGATGCGGTGCGTGAGCACGCGGGTCTTGCCGGAACCGGCGCCGGCGAGGACGAGGTAGTGACCGGGCGGGGCGCTGACGGCCTCGCGCTGCGCCGGATTCAGCGCGTCGAGCAGGTGGGAGACATCCATGCGGGTATTGTAGCGGCGGCGGTCTCATGGCCCGCGTCGCGGACCGCGACTGCCGCGGAGGGAACTGAATGCGGCCGATCGGCACGATCCCGCGCATAGCGGCTGGCGCGCTCCTGGCGGCGGCCTGTGCGGCCAGCGCGGCGCAGGCGCCCGCACCGGACGCCGAACGCACGCTCCGCGCCGGCGGCAGCGAACTGCATGTCAGCGTCACCGGCGTCGACGACCCACGCCGACGCGCGCAGTTGCAGGACTGGCTCGCCGAAGTCGCTCGGGCGCAGTTGACGGCGTTCGGGCGCTATCCGCTGCGCAGTGCGCGCGTGCGGATCGAGCCGGTCGGGCGCGAAACCAGTCGGGACGACGAAAGCCCGGTGCCGTGGGGCCAGACGCTGCGGCGCGGCGATGCCGCGGTGCTGCTGTTCGTGCGCGACGACGCGACGCCGGCGGAACTGCGCGCCGACTGGACGGCGATCCACGAACTGTCGCACCTGTTCCACCCGTACCTGGGACGCGACGGGCGCTGGTTGTCGGAAGGGCTCGCGAGCTATTACCAGAACGTGCTGCGCGCGCGGGCCGGACTGCTGTCGCCGCAGCGCGCGTGGGAGCTGCTCGACGCCGGCTTCGGCCGCGGCCGGCGCGAATCCAGCGGCGCGCCGCTGGTCGAACTCAGTCGCCGGCACGAGGGCACGATGCGCGTCTACTGGGCCGGCGCGGCCTTCTGGCTGCAGGCGGACGTCGCGCTGCGACGCGAACACGGCACGAGCCTGGATGGCGTGCTGTCGCGCTATTCGGCGTGCTGCCTCACGGGCACGGGCGAGGTCGCGCCGGCGGATTTCATCGCCGAACTGGACCGGCTGTCGGGCACGACGGTGTTCTCGTCGAACTACCCGAGATTCGCGCAATCGCGTCAGTTCCCGTCGCTGGACGCGACCTATCGCGATCTGGCGATCACGCGCAGCAACGGCGAACTCCACTTCGGGCAGCACGGCCCCGGAGCGGCGTTGCGCCGCGCGATCACCGCACGCGGCGCGACGCGACCGGCCGCGCCCTAGCGTTCTAGCGAGCGTCCGGACCCGCGAACGTCAGCCGCGCACGTCGGTCACGCGATGGGGCCCGCTTCGCTGGAATTCCGACGACGCGGGCGGCGCTCAGTGCGCCTTGTGCTTCACCGCGGCCTGCGCCATCAGCTTGTCGGTGTAGGCGATGCCGATGGCCGACAGGATGAACACGCAGTGGATGATCGTCTGCCACATCACGCCGTCGGCCGTGTAGGTGCTGCTGGGCGAGCCCAGGCTGCCGATGGCGATGAAGGTCTTGAGCAGGTGTATCGAGGAGATGCCGATGATCGCCATCGCGAGCTTCACCTTGAGCACGCTGGCGTTCACGTGGCTCAGCCACTCGGGCTGGTCGGGGTGGCCTTCCAGGCGCAGGCGCGAGACGAAGGTTTCGTAGCCGCCGACGATCACCATCACCAGCAGGTTGGAGATCATCACCACGTCGATCAGTCCCAGCACCATCAGCATGATCTGCTGCTCGGTCCACTCGGTGGCGTGCAGGATCAGGTGCCACAGTTCCTTCAGGAACAGCACCACGTACACGCCCTGCGCGACGATCAGCCCCAGGTACAGCGGCAGCTGCAGCCAGCGCGAGGAGAAGATCAGGGCCGGAAGCGGATTCATCGGTGCGGGACGCGGGTCGGACATGCGGCGGCGCTCGGTTCGGTGCGGGGCCGCACAGGGTACCCGCCCACCGTGACAGCGCCAATCCAGGCCGGTCGGCCGGTGGCGACCGGCATCGCATCCGGCCGGGCCGGGCACATCGGCCCAGCCCTTACACTGGGCGTCCCCACCGTCCGGAGCCGAGCCCATGATCGACCTGCACTACTGGCCCACCCCCAACGGCCACAAGATCACGATCTTCCTGGAGGAAGCCGGACTGGACTACACGATCCACCCGGTCGACATCGGCGCCGGCGACCAGTTCAAGGCGGAGTTCCTGAAGATCTCCCCCAACAACAAGATGCCGGCGATCGTCGATCGCGAGCCCGGCGACGGCGGCATGCACGTGAGCGTGTTCGAGTCCGGCGCGATCCTCGCGTACCTGGCCAACAAGACCGGCCGCTTCGTGCCGCAGGACCTGCGCGGGCGCACCGAAGTGAGCCAGTGGCTGCACTGGCAGATCGGCGGCCTGGGGCCGATGACCGGCCAGTACGGCCACTTCCACGTCTACGCGCCGGAAGACATCGCCTACGCCAAGGACCGCTACAAGCGCGAAGTGCTGCGCCTGCTGGGCGTGCTCGACCGCCAGCTGGAGGGCCGCGATTTCATTGCCGGCGACATGTTCTCCATTGCCGACATGGCCGCGCACCCGTGGATCAATCCCTACACGAAGGCACCGCTCGACCTGACTGAATTCGCCAACGTCCGCCGATGGCACGAAGCGATCGCCGAGCGTCCGGCGGTCAAGCGCGCCTATGCGCTGGCCGACCGCTACGGCGCCAAGCGCGAGATGACGCCGGAAATGCACAAGATCCTCTTCGGAACGCCCGACAGCCCCAACGCATGAAGAACCTCACCGCCCGCGGCCTCGCCGCCTGCCTGCTCGTTTCGTCCGTCGCCATGACCGTTGCCCTTCCCGCCTTCGCCGCGCCCGCGCAGACCGCGTCCGCGCCGCCCAAGCTCACGCTCGAAGCGCTCGCCGGCGATGCGCCGCTGTCCGGCCCCAGCCTGACGAAGGCCAAGATCTCGCCCGATGGCAAGCGCGTGACGTTCCTGCGCGGCAAGGACAGCAACAAGAACCGGCTGGACCTGTGGGCATACGACATCGCCAGCGGCCAGACGGCGAAGCTGGTGGACGCCGACGCCATCCTGCCCGGCGAGGAAGTGCTCAGCGACGAGGAGAAGGCGCGCCGCGAACGCCAGCGCATCGCCGCGCTCAGCGGCATCGTCGATTACCAGTGGGCGCCGGACGGTCGCACGCTGCTGTTCCCGCTGGGCGGCGAGCTGTACCTGTACGACCTGTCGAAGACCGGCACGTCCGCGGTGCGCAAGCTCACCCAAGGCGAGGGCTTCGCCACCGACCCGAAGCTGTCGCCGCGCGGCGGTTTCGTGAGCTTCGTCCGCAACCGCAACCTGTGGGTGATCGACCTTGCGACAGGCAAGTCGATCCAGCTCACGCGCGATGGCAGCGACGTCATCGGCAACGGCGTGGCGGAGTTCGTCGCCGACGAGGAAATGAACCGCCACACCGGCTACTGGTGGGCGCCGGACGATTCGGCCATCGCGTTCGCGCGCATCGACGAAACGCCGGTGCCGGTGCAGAAGCGCTACGAGGTGTATCCCGACCGCACCGAGGTCGTCGAGCAGCGTTATCCCGCCGCCGGCGATCGCAACGTGCTGGTGAAGCTCGGCGTGATCGCGCCCAGTGCTGGCGCCACGCCGAAGTGGATCGACCTGGGCAACAACCCGGACATCTACCTGGCACGCGTGGACTGGCGCGATCCTGAGCGGCTGACGTTCCAGCGCCAGTCGCGCGACCAGCATCGGCTCGAGCTGATCGAAACCGACCTCGCCAGCGGTCGCCAGCGCGTGCTGCAGAAGGAAACCAGCACGACGTGGGTGCCGCTGCACGACGACCTGCGTTTCCTCAAGGATGGCCGCATCCTGTGGAACAGCGAACGCAGCGGCTTCGAACATCTGTACGTGCTGTCCGAAGACGGTGCGCGCGCGACCGCGCTGACGTCGGGCGAGTGGCCGGTGGATGGCGTGCTCGCCGTCGACGAGGCCGCCGGGTACGTGTACTTCGCCGCAGGCAAGGATTCCCCGCTCGATTCGCAGGTGTATCGCGTGCCGCTGGCCGGCGGCGCGATCGAGCGCCTGTCCAGGAGCGACGGCACGCATGCGGCGTCCTTCGCCGCGAACGCGAGCGTGTACGTGGACAACTGGTCCAACCCGACCACGCCGCCGCAGTTGGAACTGTTCCGCAACGACGGCACGCGCATCGCCGCGCTGCTCAAGAACGACGTGGCCGATCCGCAGCACCCGTACGCGAAGTACGCCGCCGCGCATCGGCCGATCGAGTTCGGGACCCTCAAGGCCGCGGACGGCGAAACGACGCTGCATTACAGCCTCATCAAACCGGCCGGTTTCGACGCGGCCAGGCGCTATCCGGTCGTGGTGATGGTGTACGGCGGCCCGGCGTCTCAGACGGTGAAACGCGCGTGGGCCCCGGACTTCAACCAGTACCTCGCGCAACACGGGTACGTCGTGTTCTCGCTCGACAACCGCGGCACGCCGCGTCGCGGCGCGGCGTTCGGCGGCGCGCTCTACGGCAGGCAGGGCACGGTGGAAGTCGCCGACCAGCTGAAGGGCGTGGAATGGCTGAAGTCGCAGCCGTGGATCGACGGCTCGCGCATCGGCGTGTACGGCTGGTCCAACGGCGGCTACATGACGCTGATGCTGCTGGCCAAGGCGTCGAACCAGTACGCCTGCGGCGTCGCCGGCGCGCCGGTCACCGACTGGGGTCTGTACGACACGCACTACACCGAGCGCTACATGGGCCTGCCGAAGGCGAACGTCGCCGGCTACCAGGAAGCGCGCGTGCTCGAACACATCGACGGCCTGACCTCGAAGCTTCTGCTGATCCACGGCATGGCCGACGACAACGTGCTGTTCACCAACTCCACCGCGCTGATGAGCGCGTTGCAGAAGCGCGGCCAGCCGTTCGAACTGATGACCTACCCCGGCGCGAAGCACGGCCTGAAGGGCGCGGACAACCTGCACCGCCTCAAGCTGACGGAGAACTTCTTCGACCGCTGCCTGAAGCCCTAAGCGCGGTCGATCGCAGGAACGAAAAGGCCCGGCATTCGCCGGGCTTTTTTTGTCGAAGCGCCGTGCCCCACGTCGCGGAACACGCGTCTTGTTCCGTACCCTAGCCAAACGCACGCACTCAAGTCGCCGTCATTCCAGCGAAAGCTGGAATCCATCTCGCGGTTGCCGTTGCTGTCGAACCACCTTCCGCGCCTCAGCCCCGAACCGCGCCGCACAGGACGTGCGTCGGTGAGCGCGGCGCCATGGAGCGAGGGCGATGCGGGAAAGCGTCGAAATCCTTGAAGGTCCGGCTTCGCCGAAGTGAAGCGCGAACCCGCCTTCGCGGGAATTGAAGAGCAACAGCAACAGCAGGATCAAGGTGGATTCCAGCTTTCGCTGGAATGACGGCGAGGTGGTCGACCGCGGCCGGGGTGCCTGTGCGCTGCCGCCGTGGCTCCCGGCCTTCGCCAAGATGAGGGATGTCCGCGCGCGCCGCTCGCAAGACTCCCTCCAAACGAGGCTCGCCCGTCCCAGCCTCGTTGCCTCACTGCCTCCCAGAATCGCTGCCCCGACACCTCGCTCCGCCGCAGCGCCGCACGGCCCAGTGACCTTCGGGGCATGGTGCAACGCCGCCGCAGCCGCCATGCTCGTCCCGCACCCATCAACCACGACGCCATGACCAAGCCGCTGACCCTCGCGATCGCCTTGTCCCTCACCCTCGCGACGGGGGGGCCGCTGCTCGCGCAGGCGGCGCAGCCCGCCAAGCCGGCCGCCACGAAAGCGGCCGCCAGGCCCGCGCCCGCCTGGGTCGCCACGAGCAACGAGTACGCCAACATCCTCGTGAAGGCGCAGGCGGAGTTCGCGCCAGAGGGAATGTCCTTCCTCGGCGTGCCGGGCTACGACGAGCGCGTCGCCGACTTCAAGCCGCAGAACGCCGAACGCTTCCGCGCCGCGACCGCGAAGGCACGCGACGAACTGAAGGCGAAGCTCGCCGTCGAGCGCGATCCCAACGTGCGCCAGGATCTGGAAATCATGATCCAGGCCGCCGAAGACAACATCGCGACGAGCGAGCTCACGCAGCGCCTGATGCTGCCGTGGAGCGACGTGGCGCAGACGATGTTCGGCGGCCTGCAGTCGCTGTTGTCGGACCAGACTCCGCCCGAGCGTCGCGCAAAGGCCCTGGAGCGCCTGAAGAACTACGTCGGCCAGGGCACCGAGAAGACGCCGGTCACCGAACTGGCGATGGCGCGCTACACCGAAGCCGCGGCGAACGCGCAGCTCGTGCCGCCGACGAAGCTCGAAGTCGAGCAGGCGCTGGCCAACATCGCCACCTACGCCGACGGCATCGGCAAGTTGTTCGCCAAATACAAGGTCGAAGGCGCCGAGCCGGCGCTCGCCGCGATGGACACGCAGCTGAAGGCCTACGGCGACTGGGCGCGCGCCAACGTCCTGCCGAACGCGCGCACCGACACGAAGCTGCCACCGGAGATGTACGCCAACAGCCTCAAGCAGTTCGGCATCGACATCGACCCGAAGGTGCTGCTCCGCCGCGCGCAGGTCGAATTCATGGAAACGCGCGCGGCCATGCAGCAGCTCGCGCCGCTGGTGGCGAAGGCGAACAACCTCGACGTCGCCGATCCGCACGATTACGTTGCCGTCATCAATGCGCTGAAGAAGCGCAACATGCCCAACGATCAACTCGAGGCGCGCTATCGCACGGTGATCGACCAGATCGATCCGATCATCCGCAAGGAGAAGATCGTCGACGTGCCGAACCGCCCGATGGTGATGCGCCTGGGCACCGAAGCCGAATCGGCGCAGACGTCCGCGCCGCATTTCCTGCCGGCGCCGCTGATCGGCAATACCGGCCAGCAAGGGCAGTTCATCCTGCCGGTATCGGTGCCGACCGCCGACGGCAAGGCGCTGCAGTACGACGACTTCAACTTCGATGCGGTGCGCTGGACGCTGTCGGCGCACGAGGGGCGTCCGGGCCACGAACTGCAGTTCACCGCCATGGTCGAACGCGGCATCTCGCTGGCCCGCACGATGTTCGCGTTCAACTCGGTGAACGTGGAGGGCTGGGCGCTGTACGCCGAAGCCGAAATGGTGCCGTACGAACCGCTCGACGGGCAGCTGATCGCGCTGCAGTTCCGCCTGATGCGCGCGGCGCGCGCGATGCTCGATCCGATGCTGAACCTGGGGCTGATCGACCGCGAAGCCGCCGGCAAGATCCTGCGCGAGAAGGTGGGCCTGTCGGAAGCGATGACCAAGCAGGAGCTCGACCGCTACACCTTCAATACGCCGGGCCAGGCGGGCAGCTATTTCTACGGCTACACGCGCATCCTCGAACTGCGCATGGAGACGGAAATCGCGCTGGGCGAGAAGTTCGACCGTCTGGCGTTCAACAACTTCCTGCTCGACCAGGGCCTGCTCCCGCCGGACCTGCTGGCGAAAGCCGTGCGCGAGCAGTTCATTCCGGCGCAGTTGAAGAAGTAAGCGCGGAAACGCGGCCTCCGCGGCGGCCGCTTCCAGCGTTCGCCGCTGGAGCCCCTCTCCCACCGGCGACGGCAGGGAGTGCAGAGCGGAGAGGGGTTGGGGTGAGGGTCGGGGCGTGCGATGCAGTCGTGCCCGCTCACCCTCATTCGCGTCGCACTGACTGCACGTCGAAATGGATTCCAGCTTCCGCTGGAATGACGTGGATCTGGCGGATCCCGCTCGACCATGCCCCGCGCCACGGCCCTGGGTCCCGGCTTTCGCCGGGATGACGGTGGCTTTGGTCCGAGGCGTCAGGCGTCCGGGCGCTGCGATCGGCGGGGCTGCTTCACCCAAATCCGACACCCCCTCCACGCCCCGTGAATCCCTGCCCCGTCAGCGCCCCGTGCAGGAGGCGCCGACGCCGCGCTGGCTATACTTTCGCGACCTTCGCCCGGGAATTGTTCGTGCCGTCCACGCTTCCGCCGTCCACCGCCCGCCGCATGGCACCCCTCGCGATCCGCGCCTGCACCGCGACCAGCGCCGTCGGCCCCGGACGAGACGCGCTCGCGGCGGCATTGCGGGAAGGCCGCAGCGGCCTGCGCCGCAACGATTTCGGCGATGACGGCGCCGTTGCCGCGCGCCTGGACTGCTGGATCGGTCGCGTCAACGGCCTCGAAACGCTCGCGCTGCCCGAAGCGTTGCAGCCGTGGGACTCGCGCAACAACCGCCTCGCCTGGCTCGCGCTGGCGCAGGACGGCCTGCGCGATGCGATTGACGACGCCATCGCGCGTCACGGTGCCGGGCGCATCGCGGTGATCGTCGGCACGTCGACGTCCAGCATCGGCAGCACGGAGGCGGCGTACACGGCGTTGGAGGACGGCGAGTTCGCCGAACGCTTCGCGCGACCGCACGTCCACACGCCGCACTCGCTCGGCGAATTCGTGCAGGCGGCGACCGGCCTGCGTGGCCCGTGCATCACCGTCGCGACCGCGTGCTCGTCCAGCGCGAAGGTGTTCGCGCAGGCCGCACGCATGATCGACGCCGGCCTGGTCGACGCCGCGCTTGTCGGCGGCGTCGACACGCTCTGCGGCAGCGTGCTGTTCGGCTTCAATTCGCTGCAACTGGTGTCGGCGCAGCCCTGCCGTCCGTTCGATGCGACGCGCGACGGGCTCTCGCTCGGCGAAGCGGGCGGCTTCGCCCTGCTCGAACGCGCCCGCGACGGCGACACCGGCTTGCAATTGCGTGGCTATGGCGAATCCAGCGACGCGCACCACATGTCCTCGCCGCATCCGGAAGGGCTCGGCGCACGCATGGCGATGCGCGATGCGCTCGCGCGCGCCGGGATCGCGGCGGACGAAGTCGGTTACCTCAACCTGCACGGCACGGCCACGCCAGCCAACGATTCGATCGAAGCCGCCGCGGTCGCTTCGCTTTTTCCCGACGCGCTGCACGCGAGTTCGACCAAGGGCTGGACGGGCCACACGCTTGGCGCGGCGGGCATCGTCGAATCGACGGTCGCGCTGATCGCGCTCGAGCGCGGCGAACTGCCGGGCATGCTCGGCAGCGCCACGCCCGATCCCGTGTGCGGGCCGCAGATCCGCTTCGCGCCGCAACGCGCCGACATCCGTTACGCGATGAACAATTCGTTCGGGTTCGGCGGCAACAACTGCTCGCTGGTGTTCGGCCGCGCATGAGTCGTCTGGAAGCGAGGATCGACGGCATCGGCTTCTGGACGCGGGGATTGCCTTCGTGGACGGCAGCGCGCGAGTTCGCCACCGACGGCACGCAGCCCGGCGACGCGCCGGCGCGGCCGTCGCCACAACTGCTGCCACCGAACGAACGCCGCCGTGCGCCGGAAACCGTCGCGATCGCGCTCGAAGTCGCCCTCGCCGCCTGCGAGGCCGCGGCGCGCGAACCGGCGTCGCTGCCGTCGGTGTTCGCCTCCACGCATGGCGAACTGGCGATCACCGATTACATGTGCACCACGCTCGCGGCCGATCCGCGCGCGCTCTCGCCCACGCGCTTCCACAACTCGGTGCATAACGCCGCCGCCGGCTACTGGACCATCGGCACCGGCGCGATGCAGCCGGCCAACGCGATCAGCGCGTACACGGCGACTTTCGCGCAGGGACTGCTGGAAGCGCTGACGCAGCTGCACCACGCGTGCGACGCCGTGCTGCTCGTCGCCTACGACGGCCAGTCCACCGGGCCGCTGGCCAAGATGGCGCCGAGCGAAGGCCTGCTCGGTGGCGCGCTGGTGCTCTCGCGCGACGGCGCAGGCCCGCGTCTGGCGGCGACGCTGGTGCCGGCGTCGACGCGACCACCCGCATCCGGCCCGCTCGCGCGCTTCGCATCGCGCAACGCGATGGCGCCGATGCTCCCGTTGTTCGACGTGCTCGCCCGTGGCGAAGGCACGGCGGCACTGCCCGCCGGCGCCGCGCACGACCTGCTCGTGGAGGTGAATCCGTGACCCATCCGTACCTGAGCCGCGACGACGTCGTCGTGGTGATTCCCGCCCTGAACGAAGCGCTGCGCATCCGCGACGTGGTCGAAGGCGCGCTGGCCGAATGCCCGCGCGTGCTGGTCATCGACGACGGCTCCGACGACGGCACCGCCGAACGCATCGCCGACCTGCCGGTGACGGTCATCCGGCACGAACAGCGCATGGGCAAGGGCGCGAGCCTGCGCGACGGATTCGCCCACGCGCTGCGCATGGGCGCGCGCGCGATCGTCACCATGGACGGCGACGGCCAGCATCTGTCCAGCGACATCCCGCGCCTGATCGCGGCAGCGAACCGGCATCCGGGGTACATCGTGATCGGCGCGCGCCTGCGGCGACGTTCCCAGCAGCCGATCTACCGCCGCCTGGCCAACGAATTCGCCGACTGGGGCATCGCCTGGGGCACCGGGTATCAGCTCGCCGACAGCCAGAGCGGACAGCGCCTGTACCCGGCGGCAGTCGCCGCGCTCACGGACGTGCCGGGCGAGGATTTCGTGTTCGAGGCGCAGATCCTGATCTCCGCCGCGCAGCAGCTGGGCACGCGCTGCGTGTCGGTGCCGATCGAGTCGCGCTACAAGTGCGTGCACAGCGCCGAGCAGTTCCGCCCGAGCCATTTCAAGCCGCTGCGCGACTTCTCGCGCATCACCTCGCACGTCGTGCTGGGCGTGCTGCGCCGCGGCGGCGTGCCCGAGATGTTCCGCCGCATCCGCGCCAATCCGGTCGTGATCGACGACCCCTCCGGCGAATTCGCACCGCCACCGCTGGGCGTGGTGCAGACGCGCTCGTCGTGATGCCGCGCTCCCGGTTCGGGGAGCGCGCGCAATCTCACGCGATCACTTCACCGGCTGCGCCGGCGGCACCGCCGGCGGCGGGGCCTGCGGTTCGTTCATCGGCGGCGGATTGGCGACATGGATCGCCACGCCGTGCGCGTACTTTTTGGTCGGCGAGATGTTCACGCCGATGCCGCCGGAGCTGAAATTGCCGCCGTGATAGCCGCCATAGCTGCCGCCGCCCACGCCGACGCCCACGCTGCTGCCGCCGCCGCTGTCCTCGGTGCCGACGAACAGCACGCCGTTGGCGCCCAGCTTGGCGGCTTCCATGCGCAGGTTGTTGATCACGTCGTTCAGCTTGTTCTGCTCGCCATACGTGAAGCTGCCGCTGGCGGTCTGCAGGCGCGCGATCTCCTCGTATCCGCCCGGCGGCGGCGTGTAGTACACGCGCACCTGCGACGGATCGATCGGCGCGCGCGGCGTGCCGGTGACCAGCTGCGAAGTGGACGAACAGCCGGCCAGGGCGGCCAGCGCGAGAGCGGCAAGGATCGAAGCGATGCGGCGCATGGCGGCGCCTCCGTGTGGGGTTGCGGCGATCCTACGCCAGCGCCGGTCGTGCGGAAGCGAACAAAGTCGCCGTCCGTTCAGGTCATGCCGCCGTCGATGCCGATCACCTGCCCGTTGATGTAGCCGGCGGCGTCCGAGCACAGGAAGCCGATCAGCGCCGCGACCTCGTCGGGACGACCGGCGCGGCCGGCGGGGACCAGCTGCCTGATGGCCTCCGGCGGGAACGCCGCGTCGGCCATCCGCCCTTCGACGACGCCCGGTGCGACGACGTTGCAGGTGATGCCCCGGCTGCCCATCTCGCGCGCGAGCGATTTCGTCGCGCCGTGCAGCGCCGCTTTCGCCGCGGCGTAGTTCGCCTGGCCGCGGTTGCCCAGCACCGCCGCCACCGAGGACACGCTGACCACGCGCCCCCAGCGCGTGCGCGCCATCGGCAGCAGCAGCGGTTGCGTCACGTGGAAGAAGCCGTGCAGCGAGACGTCGATGACGCGCTTCCACTTCGTCTCGCTCATGCCGGCCATCGGGCCGTCGTCGTGCACGCCGGCGTTGTTCACGACGATCTGGATCGGCCCGGTTTCCAGCAGCGCCGCGATCGCCGCCTGCGCGGCGTCCGCGTCGGCCACGTCGAACGCGACGGCCCGCGCGGAACCGCCCGCCGCGAGGATCTCATCGACGACCGCCTGCGCGCGCTCGACATGGCGGTTGGCGTGGACGATCACTTCGCAGCCGTCCGCCGCCAGGCGGCGGCAGATCGCCCCGCCGATGTCGCCGCTGCCGCCGGTGACGAGTGCGCGGCGCGGGCCGCCTGGCTTGCGTGCGCTCATGCGGAGGCTCCCGGAAGCGAATGCAGCACGGCGGCGCGGCCGCTCGCGAGCGTCGCGCCATCGTGCGTGATGAGGAAACGGTATTGGCTGCTCGACGCATCGGCGACGAGACAGTGCGCCTGCACGTCCAGCGCGCCCGGCAGATCGTCGACGCGGGGGACGTGCAGCACCAGATCGCGCAGTGCGACCAGCATGCCCGGCTTCACGCCTTCGCCCGCCGCGCGAGCGAGCAGGCCGCCGTGCACCGCCATCGCCTGTGCGCCGTACTCGCCCAGGTGGACGGCATGCAGGCGATCGCGATGCCGAAGCGGGTGCGCCGCATCGCGATGGTTGAACGCGCGCAAGCGGATCGACTGCGCATCGAACTCGACCACCTCGTCCCACAGGCACATCGCGCCCTGGTGCGGCACGAGCGCGAGGATGCCATCGCGATCGATCAAGGGCGGCATCACGCGCGCTCCTTCACCGGCGCGCGCACGATCAGCAGCGACAGCACGAAGTTGAACACGACGCCGAGCGCGACCGTGCCGCCGATCGCGCGCAGCACCGGGATGCTCGACAACGCCAGCAGTGCGAACACCAGCAGCGTGGTGAGGCTGCACACGATCACGGCGTGCAGCGTGCGCAGCTGTTCGGCGCGATCGTCGCCGGCGTGATCGAAGAACAGCGCATAGTCCAGTCCCAGTCCGGCGGCGAGGATCAGCGACACCAGGTGGAACAGGTTCAGTTCGACGCCGATCCCGCGCAGCACCGCGAGGATGAGCAGCGTCGTCAGCGCCATCGGCGCGAGCACGCGCAGCACGCGACGCGGCGAGCGCAACGCGAACCACACCGCCGCCGCGAGCAGCACCGCCGCGAGCGCAAGCGCCCACAGGACGCGTTCGCGGTACTGCGCCACGAGCGATTCGGACGCCTGCTTGAGGTCCAGCAGCTGCGCGCCATGCCGTTCGGCAACGCGCGCGACGGCCTGCGGGTCGCGCAGGCCGGACAGCGCGACGAGCGCGGTCGCATGGCCTTCGCGCTGCAGCAGCAGGCCCTCGACGCTGGCGGCGAGCGGCGTTCCCGCCAGATCCGGCGTCGTGAGCGGCGTCGCGCGCCGTGCCGTCGCGACGTCGCGCACGAACGCCTCGAACGCGTCGTCGTTGAATGCACCGCCGGCCATCGCCTCACGCAACGCACGACGGAGCGCGTCGTCGGACGGCAATCGCGCCTGGCGGGCACGCTGCATCGCCGCACTCGGCAGATAACGCGCCGCGAGGTCGAAACCGTCCAGGGCGCCCTGCGCGCGCAACGCTTCCAATGCGACCAGCATGCGTTCGGAGCCCTGCAGCGCGCGTTCGGCATCGCGTGCCGACAGCGCGATCACGTAGCGCACGTCGGGCGCGCCGAGCTCGGCGCGCAGTTGCGCATCGCGCGCGAGTGCGGCGGGCGGCACGGGGGTCAGGCGCGCAAGGTCGTTCTGCCAGAACGCGCCGGGTGCAAGCGCGACGACCGCCGCGGCGACCGCGACGACGATGCATGCCGCGCGCGCGTTCATGCGCGGCCAGCGTGCGAGCGCGTTCCAGCAGCGCGCAAGCCAGCGCGAATCGGCGGCGTCGCGCGGCGAGGGATCGATCAGCGCCGGCAACAGGAACCGCGTCGCGAGCGCGGCCGTCGCCAGGCCCACGACCGTGAACACCGCAAGCTGTTGCAGCCCGTCGACGCCGGACACGAGGAAGGTCGCGTACGCGATGCACGTCGACGCCACGCCGGTGCCGAGCGTCGGCCACAGCGCGCGTGCGCTCGCCCACGGGGACACGCCCGCGCGCTGGTGGCTGAAAAGGTGGATCGGATAGTCCTGCACCACGCCGATCAGCGTGAAGCCGAAGGCGACGGTGATGCCGTGCACGCCGTCGAACGCGAGCGCCACCGCGCCCAGGCCTGCCAGCCCTGCGCTCGCCAGCGGCAGGCCGCCGAGCAGCGGTGCCTTCCAGCTGCGGTACGCGACCCACAGCAACAGCACGAACACCAGCGAATCGAGGGTGCCGATCAGGCTCGCCTCGCGTGCCGTGCGGCTGCCGATTTCCACGGAGAACGCGCCGGGACCGGTGAGCGTGAGCCGGGTCTTCGTGTTCGCGCCGAGGGCATCGAAGGCGGCGTGGATCGCGTCCACCGCAACCTGCTGGCCTTCGGGATCGAAGCCGGCCGCGTGTGTTTCGACCGCGAGCAGCGCCTCGCGTCCGGCGCGGTCGAACCACACTCCGTGCAGGCGCTGCGGCGCGTTCGCCGGCTGCCATGCCTGCGCGAGCTTCAGCGTTTCCAGCGTGGGGTCGGACGGAAGCAGCGGTTCGATCATCGCCGCGGCCGGCGAGCCCAGGTCCTGCACGCGCGCATCGAGTTCGCCGCGCAGGAACGCCGTGTCGAATCGCTGCGCATCCAGCGTCGGCGACAGCAGGTAGCGGTACGGACGCAGGCGCGGCGGGATCGCGTCCAGGCCGAGGTCGGCGCCGTTGGCGACGAGCTTGAACGGCGCATCCACGCCGATGCGCATGGCGAGCAGGCGCTCGCGCAGCGCCTGCGATTGCGCGGCCAGGATCTGCGGGGCCTCGCCCGAGAGCGAGACCAGCAGCAGTCGCGACCCCGGGCCTTCGCCGAGTTCGTCGATCAGCAGCTTCTGCGCCGGCGTCTGCGGCGCGGGCATGAACTTGCGCAGGTCGCCGCTGAGCTGCACGCGCGGCGCGACGAACAGCGCCAGCAACGCGAGCAGCGCCAGCCACAGCAGTGCCAGCGCGAGTCGCCGCGTGGCGCTCATCGGGCCGGCGCGCCTTCGCACAACGCGGCCAGCGCCGCGGCGTCGTCCGCCTTCGCCGCCTCCTGCGCGGCGCCGGCGAGCAGCGTGCGCTGCGTTTCGCCGTTGCCGGACGCGCGCGTCTGGATGCAGCGCAGTTCCGCGCCGCGTCCGTTCAGCACGATGGACTGCACTTTCGACGCGAGCGCCGCATCCTTCGGCGTCATCGTCAGCGTCCAGCGCTGGCGCGTGCCGTCGGCCTGCAGGCGGTAGTGCGCCTGCAGCGACGCATGATCGCCCCCGAGCAGCGCGCCGAAGCTGTTCTGCAGGCCTGCCAGTTCCGGCACGCGAGACAGCGGGAACGTGCGCGGCGACTGCCCGGCGCGTTCGATCGTGGCCTCGCCGGCGCGCAGCGTAGTGGTTTCGGCGTACGGCGAGCGCACTTCGCGCACGAGCGTGTCGGCGTCGGGCCGGCGGTATTCGCCCGCCAGGCGCAGCGGCGACTTGAGCAGCTTCGAGCCGCGAACTTCGACGAAGGGCGTGCGGGCGGGCGCGGGGCGCGCGATCTTCGCGAGGATCCAGTCCGCCTCGACCGGCGGCTCAGCCGGCGCGGCGAAGGTCGCGGCGCTGGCCAGCAGCAGCCAGGTCGGCGCCAGCCGCTTCGCCCGGTCGCGCAAGAGAGGAGTCGTCCGCTGCATCGTCGCCCTGCCAGAAATCGTAGAAGTTGAACCAGTTGTAGGGCGCGCGGCGCACATGGTGCTGCAGGCGCGCGGCGTAGTCGCGAACGAGCGCGGCGAGGCGTTCGCCGCGCTGGCGACGCGGGATGTCGAGGCCTTCGCTGAATTCCTCGAACACCAGCTCGTAGCGGTTGCCGCCGCGGTACAGCCCGAAGGCCAGCACGATCGGCACCTTCAGCGTCGCCGCCAGCGACCACGGCCCGGTCGGCAACGCGGCCGCCTTGCCGAGGAAGGGCACGCGCACGACGGTGTCGCCCGGTTCGGCGCGATCGACCAGCAGCGCGACGAGTTCGCCGCGCGCGAGCGCTTCCTGGATCGCCAGCACGATCGACACGCCGTCCTGGCCGGCGTCGATCACGTCGCGTGCGAGCTGCGGATTGAGCGCATCGAGCAGGCGCGTGATCGCCTGGTTGTGCGCGATGTCGAGCACGATGCGCACGCGCAGCGCGGGGCGCGTCAGCGACAGCACGCGCAGCGCGTCGAAACTGCCGTGGTGCGAGCCGAAGATGAGCACGCCTTCGCCGCGATCCACGCGCGCGGCGAGCGCCGGCAGCCCGACGGTGGCGATATCGAAACGCGACAGCTGCCCGCTGAGCAGGAACACGCGGTCGAGGATGGTCGCGGCGAAGGTGTGGATGTGGCGCGCAACGTCCCACAGCGTCGGCGCGCGATCGAGCACGCGCGAGAGGTAGGCGCGCGAGGCGCGCCGTTCGGGACCGCGCACGATCAGGAAATAGAGCGTGATCGGATACAGGCAAAGGCGCGCGACCGCGCGACCGCCGTGACGGGCGATGCTGCGGATGATCCACAGCGCGAAGTAGCCGCCGCCTTCCGGGCGCTGCTTCCAGTGCGCGCTCATGCGGGCGCGACCTCGTGCGCGAGGATCTCGCCGCTGGCGATCACGCTTGCGTCGCGAAGCACGCGGAAACGCCAGCGCGGCGCAGCGCCGTCGAGCTCGATGCGCGCCGTTTCGCCCGGGAGCAGCGGCTGCAGGAACTTCACCTGCGGCAGGCGCATCGCGACCAGCGGGCCGTGCGCCGCTTCGATGGCCTCCACCACGCGTTCCAGCACGACCACGCCGGGCACCAGCGGGCGGCCAGGGAAATGCCCGGGGAGGCTGGCGTGGTCGGCGGCGATCGTGAAGTCCATGCGGTGGCGTTGGCTGCGCGGGCGCTCAGGATACCGGCGCTAATCGAACAATCCACGCCAGAAACGCGGGCCCAGCGCCGCCATCTGCCGCAGGAAATCGAAGAAATGGCGGTACGGACGATGCGGGAACAGCCAGCGCCGCAGCATGTACTCGCCGACGAAGAACCCGCCGACGATGCCGTAGTTGAGCAGGTTGGCGAAGAGCGACCACGCCTCCTGCCCGATCGACACCGGCGACGCATGGCCCAGGCGCGCCAGCACGCCGTCGGGGACCGCGATGAGGGCCAGCGCGCCGTTGGCGATCGCCAGCGCGGCCAGCACGTACGCCCACGCGGCTGTCAGCCGGCGCGAATAGCGGTACAGCGGCGCCGGCAGCGTGGCCGGCTCGCACCCTTCCATCGCCGCCACGATCCGCGTGATCAGCGGCTCGCGCGGCGCCCGCAGGCTGCGCCAGAACATCCACGCCACGAAACCGACGAACAGCATCGGCGGCGCCAGCAGCAGCATCTGCGCGTAGGGCGTCTGCGCCAGCCACGCCAGCGCGGCGGCCGACGCGGCGACCACGGCCCACGCCCACGCCTGTCCCTGCATCAGCGGCGCGACGAGGCACAGTGCGACCAGGTCGGCCAAGGCGATCGCCGCCGACACCCCGCCTCCGTCGTGCGTGGCCCAGTGCGCCAGCAGCGGGTAGGCGACGGCGAGCGCTATGGCGGGGATCGCGCGAACGACGGCCGATGCCATGCCCGTGCGCGCCCAGGCGGCGCTCACGCCGCGCGGCGCTGTTCGACGTGCGCGGCCAGCGCGCGCAGCGAGGCGAAGCTGCGGCGATTCTCGTCGCTGTCCGAACGCAGCTGGAAGCCGTACTTGCCGGAAATGGCCAGCGCCAGTTCGAGCGCGTCGATCGAATCCAGGCCGAGGCCTTCGCCGAACAGGGGGCTTTCCGGATCGATGTCGCCCGGTGCGACGTCCTCGAGGTTCAGGCTTTCGACCAGCAGCTCCGCCAGTTCGCGTTCGACGGGACTTTGTTCAGACATCGGGAGTTCCAGCGCAAGGCATATCGAGGGACGCCACGATCCGGCATCGGCGCGCCGGGTGCAACCGTCCGGCCAGCCGGGTCGCCCGATCCCGCAACACGCCCCGGCAACGAGCGGGAATGGACCGGGCGGACGCGGGCCTTCCCTTATGATGCGCGGCATGACCGACACCGCACCCGATGCTCCGCAGGCGAACGCACCGCAGGCCAGTTCCCCACCGCTGGGCCCTTACCGGGCCGACGCCGCCACGACGGGGCTGAACGCGCCATCCGGGTCGGCGACCGTCCTGCAGGCCGACGTGCTGGTGATCGGCGGCGGTCCCGCCGGCACCACCGCCGCGACCCTGCTGGCCCGCAAGGGCTGGAAGGTGCTGCTGCTGGAAAAGGACGCGCACCCGCGCTTCCACATCGGCGAGTCGCTGCTGCCGATGAACCTGCCGATCCTGGAGCGCCTGGGCGTGCTCGAGCAGGTGAAGGCCATCGGCACCTTCAAGCCGGGCGCGGAGTTCCCGATCGTCAACGACGACGGCACGCCGATGGCACCCGACCACGACGGCGCCGACCAGTACAACACCTTCCGCTTCGAGCGCGCGCTCAATCCGGCGTTCGGCTACGCCTACCAGGTCAAGCGCGAGGAATTCGACCAGTTGCTGTTCCGCAACGCGCAGGCCAATGGCGTGGACGCGCGCGAACGGCACAAGGTCGAGCGCGTGGAGTTCGGCGCCGACGGGCGCCCCTCGATCGCGCATGCGCGCGATGCCGAAGGCCATGCCTTCTCGGTACGTGCGCGCTACATCGTCGACGCGAGCGGTCGCGACACGTTCTTCGGCAACCAGCTCAAGCTGAAGAAGAAGAACCCGCTGCACCAGTCGGCGGCGATCTTCAGCCATTTCACCGGCGTGGAGCGTCGCCCCGGCGAGGCCGCCGGCAACATCACCGTGCAGCGTTTCGCGCACGGCTGGATGTGGCTGATCCCGCTGCGCGACGGCGTGATGAGCGTGGGCGCGGTGTGTTTCCCCGAATACCTCAAGCAGCGTCGCGGCGACAACGAAGCGTTCCTGATGAAGACGCTCGCGTCCGAGCCGCAGGTGAAAAAGCGCATGCAAGGCGCCACGCGCATCGCGCCGGTGCACGTCACCGGCAACTACTCGTACACCTGCGAGCGCATGCACGGCCCCGGCTGGGTGATGGTGGGCGACGCGTATGCGTTCGTCGATCCGGTGTTCTCCTCCGGCGTGTACCTGGGCATGAACAGCGCCGAGCAGGCCGCGCAGGTCGTCGACGGCGTGTTGCGCGATCCGTCGCGCGAAGCCGCGCTGCAACGCGGGATGGACACGCGCCTCAAGCGCGGGCTGAAGCACTTCCAGTGGTTCATCTACCGCTTCACCACGCCGGTGATGCGCCATCTGTTCAACCATCCGCGCAACGTGTGGCAGGTGGAGCAGGCGGTGATCTCGATGCTCGCCGGCGACGTGTTCGACAACCCCGAAGTGCTCAAGCGCCTGCGCCTGTTCCGCCTCATCTACACGGTGACGGCGATCCGCATGGCGCCGCTGGCGCTGCGCGGCTGGCTGAGGCGCCGTCGCCAGGTCGGCGTGGACGTCGGGCTGCACGGCGCCGCCGACACGCTGCAGCCGGGCCCGGAGCGCACGTCGTGAGCGCGGTGCGTCCGATGCCTTTCCAGGGCCCGCGCTGGTCGGTGGAGTACGTGTACGGCACGCCGGAGTCGGTGCTCGCCGAATCCGACGTGCTTGCCGTGATCGCGTTCGGCGCCGACGCGCCGCGCCACGACGACCCGCGCTACCTGCGCGTGGCGCTGGAACCCCATGGCGAAGCACCGCTGGAAGTGTGGCGTGCGGGCGGTCCGGTGCAACGCGGACGCGATGGCGATGTCGCGTGGGCCGACGACGGCGCGTTGCTGTTCGGCGCGATGGAACTGGACGAGGACGAGGCCGATCCGTCGCGCGGCGTGAGCGACATCGAAGCCACGGCCGATCGCCTGTATCGCCGCCTCGTCGAGTTCCTGCAGCAGCGCGGCACGCCGCACCTGCTGCGCGTGTGGAACTACCTGGACGGCATCACCGTCGGCGAAGGCGACATGGAACGCTACCGGCAGTTCTGCGTCGGCCGCGCGCGTGGGCTGGGCGACGTGGATCCGCACACGCTGCCGGCCGCGACCGCGATCGGCCAGGTGAACCCGGACGGCGCGCCGCGTCGCCTGCAGGTGTACTGGCTGGCCTCGCGCGTGCCGGGCACGCCGCTGGAAAATCCGCGCCAGATCAGTGCGTACCGCTATCCGCGCCAGTACGGCCCGCAGCCGCCGAGCTTCGCGCGCGCCATGCTGCCGCCGGCGGGAAGCACGATGCCGCTGATGCTGTCGGGCACCGCCGCCATCGTCGGCCACGAATCGCAGCACGCCGATTCGGTCGCCACGCAACTGGACGAAACCCTCGCGAATTTCGACAGTCTCATCGCCGCCGCGCGCGCGCAGTGGCCTTCGCTGCCCACGCGCTTCGGCGCGCATTCGCCTCTGAAGGTGTACGTGCGCGATCGCGAGGAACTCGACGTCGTCGCGCGCGCACTCGACGCTCGCCTCGCACCGGAGGTACCGCGCGTGGTGCTGCACGCAGCCGTGTGCCGCCGCGAACTGCGCGTGGAAATCGACGGCGTGCACGGGTAGGGATATGGCGGGATTCGGGATTCGGGATTCGGGATTCGGGATTCGGGGCTCGGGGCTCGGGGTTCGGGGTTCGGGGTTCGGGGTTCGGGTTCGGGTTCGGGTTCGGGTTCGGGTTCGGGTTCGGGTTCGGGTTCGGGTTCGGGGTTCGGGTTCGGGTTCGGGTTCGGGTTCGGGGTTCGGGTTCGGAGTTCGAAGGAGCGTCTTCGAAATCGTCATCCCGGCGAACGCCGGGACCCAGGCCCGTAACGTTGCGGACACTCTCCGCACGGCAAACCTACATCACCGTCATTCCAGCGAACGCTGGAATCCATTTTGATTTTCGCGGTCGCACGATGCGTACGTCGATTGCGCTGTAGAAGCGGCATCGCGCATCCAAGCAATGACGCTCCCGCCGATACTTCAAGCAGGCACCGCGTATTCGAGCCATGACGCTCTACCGACCCTCACCCCAACCCCTCTCCCGGAGGGAGAGGGGCTCAAAGCAGCTTCACTCTTCCTGTCCAGATCCGTCATCCCGGCGAACGCCGGGACCCAGGCCCGTAACTTACGGGCACTCTCCGCACGGCAAACCATCATCACCGTCATTCCAGCGAACGCTGGAATC
>JARUHG010000006.1 GCA_031216755.1 Lysobacter arvi
ACCATCAACACGATGGTGGACCAGCTCAACGGCTTCTCCTCCGAAGTGACGCGCGTGGCGCGCGAAGTGGGCACCGAGGGCAAGCTCGGCGGCCAGGCGCAGGTGCCCGACGTCGCCGGCACGTGGAAGGACCTCACCGACCACGTGAACTCGATGGCGTCGAACCTGACGCTGCAGGTGCGCAACATCGCCGAGGTGACCACCGCGGTGGCGAAGGGCGACCTGTCGCGCAAGATCACCGTGGACGTGCGCGGCGAAATCCTCGAGCTGAAGGACACCATCAACACGATGGTGGACCAGCTCAACGGCTTCTCCTCCGAAGTGACGCGCGTGGCGCGCGAAGTGGGCACCGAAGGGCGCCTGGGCGGCCAGGCCGTCGTGCCCGGCGTCGCCGGTACGTGGAAGGACCTGACCGACTCGGTCAACGCGATGGCGTCCAACCTGACCTCGCAGGTGCGCAACATCGCCGAAGTGACCACCGCGGTGGCGAAGGGCGACCTGTCGCGCAAGATCACCGTGGACGTGAAGGGCGAGATCCTGCAGCTGAAGGAAACCATCAACACGATGGTGGACCAGCTCAACGGTTTCGCCGCCGAGGTGACGCGCGTGGCGCGCGAGGTGGGCACCGAAGGCAAGCTCGGCGGCCAGGCGCAGGTGCCGGGCGTGGCGGGCACGTGGAAGGACCTCACCGACAACGTCAACTCGATGGCGTCCAACCTCACCGCGCAGGTGCGCAACATCGCCGAAGTCACCACGGCGGTGGCGAAGGGCGACCTCTCGCGCAAGATCGCGGTGGACGTGAAGGGCGAGATCCTGCAGCTGAAGGAAACCATCAACACGATGGTGGACCAGCTCAACGGCTTCGCCGCGGAAGTGACGCGCGTGGCGCGCGAGGTCGGCACCGAAGGCAAGCTCGGCGGCCAGGCGCAGGTGCCCGGCGTGACCGGCGCCTGGAAAGACCTCACCGACAACGTCAACTCGATGGCGTCCAACCTCACCACGCAGGTGCGCAACATCGCCGAAGTGGCGACGTCGGTGGCCAAGGGCGACCTTTCGCGCAAGATCGCGGTCGGCGCGGAAGGCGAAATCCTGCAGCTGAAGGAAACCATCAACACGATGGTGGACCAGCTCAACGGCTTCGCCGCCGAAGTGACGCGCGTGGCGCGCGAGGTGGGCACCGAAGGCAAGCTCGGCGGCCAGGCGCGCGTGCCGGGCGTCGCCGGTACGTGGAAGGACCTCACCGACAACGTCAACTCGATGGCGTCCAACCTCACCACGCAGGTGCGCGGCATCGCGGCCGTGGTGACGGCGGTCGCCAACGGCGACCTGCACCGCAAGCTCACGGTGGAGGCCAAGGGCGAAGTCGCCGAACTGGCCGACACCATCAACAACATGACCAACACGCTCGCGATCTTCGCCGACCAGGTGACGACCGTGGCGCGCGAAGTGGGCGTGGAAGGCCGCCTGGGCGGCCAGGCGAAGGTGCCGGGCACGGCAGGCATCTGGAAGGACCTCACCGCGAACGTGAACCAGCTCGCGGCGAACCTGACCAACCAGGTGCGCGCGATCGCCGAAGTGGCCACGGCGGTGACGCAGGGCGACCTGACGCGCTCGATCCAGGTGGACGTGCGCGGCGAAGTGGCCGACCTGAAGGACAACATCAACGCGATGATCGCCAACCTGCGCGCGACGACCGAGTCGAACCGCGAGCAGGACTGGCTGAAGACCAACCTCGCCAAGTTCTCCTCGATGATGCAGGGCCAGCGTGACCTGCTCACGCTCGGCCAGATGCTGCTGTCGGAACTGGCGCCGCTGGTCGATGCGCAGCAGGGGCTGATGTACATCGTCGAGGAAGGCGCCGACGGCGACACGCCGCGCTTGCGCCAGCTGGCCGGTTACGCCGACAGCGCGCCGGCCGGAAGCCGCACGCTGGAATTCGGCGAAGGCCTGGTCGGCCAATGCGCCGCGGAGGCGCGCCTGATCCTGCTGGAGAACATCGGCCGCAGCGGGAACGCCAATACCGCCGCCGACGTGCGCATCCAGTCGGGCCTGATCGAGACCGCGCCGAGCAGCGTGATCGTGCTGCCGGTGCTATTCGAGGACCAGGTCAAGGCGGTCATCGAACTGGCGACGCTGCACGAGTTCACGCCGTCGCAGCGCGCGTTCCTGGAACAGCTGTCGGGCAGCATCGGCATCGTGCTCAACACGATCGAGGCGACGATGCGCACCGAGCGGCTGCTGTCGCAGTCGCAGCAGCTGGCTGGCGAACTGCAGGCGCAGCAGAACGAGCTGCAGCAGACCAACGAGGAGATCGCGCTCAAGGCCTCGCTGCTGGCGGCGCAGAAGTCCGAGGTGGAACAGAAGAACCTGCAGATCGAGCACGCGCGCCGCGCGCTGGAAGAGAAAGCGGCCGAGCTGGCGCAGACCTCGCGCTACAAGTCCGAGTTCCTCGCCAACATGTCGCACGAGCTGCGCACGCCGCTCAACAGCATCCTGATCCTCAGCCAGCAACTGGCGGAAAACCCCGAGGACAACCTGAGCGAGCGCCAGGTCGAGTTCGGCCGCACCATCCACGCGGCCGGCACCGATCTGCTTCACCTGATCAGCGACATCCTCGACCTGTCGAAGATCGAATCCGGCACGGTCACCATCGACATCGAGACGATCAGCTTCGCCCACCTGCGCGAGAACCTGGAACGCGGTTTCCGCCACGAAGCCGAACGCCGCAAGCTCGATTTCGTCGTGGACTTCTCGCGCGACCTCGGGCCGACGCTGCGCTCGGACCCCAAGCGCCTGCAGCAGATCCTCAAGAACCTGCTGTCCAATGCGTTCAAGTTCACCGAACAGGGCAGCGTGCGGCTGTCCGCGCGTCCGGTCACGCGCGGCTGGAGCGACGACCACCCGGTGCTGATGCGCGCGCCGGTCGTGGTCGCCATCGAAGTCACCGACACCGGCATCGGCATCTCGCCCGACAAGCAGCGCATCGTGTTCGAGGCCTTCCAGCAGGCCGACGCAGGCACCGCGCGCAAGTACGGCGGCACCGGCCTGGGGCTCGCGATCAGCCGCGAGATCGCCGGCCTGCTCGGCGGCGAACTGAAGCTGCACAGCGTGGAAGGCGAAGGCAGCACGTTCACGCTGTACCTGCCGCTGAACTACCAGGGCAACAACCAGGACCGCAACCTGCCCGAACCCAACGGCACCGCGAACCGCGTGCGCGTGGAAGTGCCGGTGCCGGTCGAACACGTCGCCGGCGCCGACGCGACCGGCTCGGAACGCATCGAGGACGATCGCCACGCGCTCGTCCCGGACGTGCCCACGCTGCTGATCGTCGAGGACGACGCGCATTACGCCTCGGTGCTGCGCGACCTGGCGCGTTCGCGCGGCTTCCAGGTGCTGCACGCCAACCGCGGCGACGAAGCGCTGCGGCTGGTGCGCGAGTACAAGCCCACCGCGATCACGCTCGACATCTTCCTGCCCGACATGCTCGGCTGGACGGTGCTCGCGCGCCTGAAGCAGGACGCGTCCACGCGCCACATCCCGGTGCAGATCGTCACCGTCGAGGAGAGCCGCCACCACAGCATCGAGCGTGGCGCGTTCTCGTACCTGGCCAAGCCCTCGACGTCGGAAACCATCGGCGAGGCACTGGAGCGCATCAAGGAATACGCCTCGCCGCGCGTGAAGCGCCTGCTGGTGGTGGAGGACGACGCCAACGAGCAGATGAGCATCGTCGAACTGCTGCGCCACGACGACATCGCCATCGACACCGTCGGTTCCGGCGAGGAAGCGCTGGCGGCGTTGCGCGAAGGCCGTTACGACTGCGCCGTGCTCGACCTGCGCCTGCCGGACATGAGCGGCTTCGACCTGATCGAGCGCATCCACGCGGACGAATCGCTGAAGAACGTGCCCATCGTGGTGTTCACCGGCAAGGAACTCAGCGCCGAGGAAAGCGAGCGCCTGCGCCGCGTCGCGCGCAGCGTCGTGCTCAAGGGCGTGGAGTCGCCCGAGCGCCTGCTCGACGAGACCGCGCTGTTCCTGCATCGCGTGATCGGCAACCTGCCGCCGGCCAAGCAGCGCATGGTGCGCAGCCTGCACGAATCCGACGACGGCCTGCGCGGCAAGAACGTGCTGGTGGTGGACGACGACGTGCGCAACATCTTCGCGCTGTCCAGCGTGCTCGAACGCCACGGCATGCACGTGCACACCGCCGGCAACGGTCGCGACGCCGTGGCCAAGGTCAGCGAGACGCCGGAGCTCGACCTGGTGCTGATGGACATCATGATGCCGGGCATGGACGGCTACGACACGATGCGCGAGATCCGCGCGCTCGGCGATCGGCGCACGCTGCCGATCGTCGCGCTCACCGCCAAGGCGATGAAGGGCGATCGCGAGAAATGCCTGGAGGCGGGCGCCTCCGACTACCTGGCCAAGCCGGTCGTCACCGATCAGCTGCTTGGAGTCCTGCGTCAATGGCTGCAACGCTGAACGAAACCGCCGCGGCCACGATGGCCGCGCCGGTCAAGATCCTGCTGGTCGACGACCAGCCCGGGCGCCTGTTGACGTATCGCACGATCCTGGAGCCGCTGGGCGAGGAACTGGTCGACGCGCGCTCGGGCATGGAAGCGCTCAAGCTGCTGATGGAGGACGAGTACGCCGTCATCCTGCTCGACGTGAACATGCCGGTGATGGACGGCTTCGAGACGGCGACGCTGATCCATCAACATCCGCGTTTCGAGAACACGCCGATCATCTTCGTCACGGCGGTGAACCTGAGCGACCTGGACCGGCTGCGCGGCTACAAGCTCGGCGCGGTGGACTACGTGATGGTGCCGGTGATCCCGGAGATCATGCGCACCAAGGTGTCCGTGCTCGCGGAGCTGTATCGGAAGCGGCGCGAACTCCAGGTGCTCAATGCAAGCCTGGCCGCCGCGCATCGCGAGCTGCAGGCCGAGAAGGCGCAGGAGCTGGAACGCCTGAACGCCTCGCTGCGCGCCGCGAACGCCGAGCTGGAGCTGCGCAACCGCGAGCTGCTGGCCGAGAACAAGGAACGCACGCGCGCCGAGCGCCGCCTGCGCGAAGCGGACCAGCGCAAGGACGAATTCCTCGCCACGCTCGCGCACGAACTGCGCAATCCGCTGGCGCCGCTGCAGAACGCGCTCGCCGTGCGTCGCCTGCGCGCGCCCGACGACCACGACCCGCTGCTGGCGATGATGGAACGCCAGCTTTCGCTGCTGGTGCGCATGATCGAGGACCTGCTCGACATCGCCCGCATCACGCGCGGCAAGCTCACGCTGCGTCGCGCATCCACGCTGCTGCAGGACGTCATCGCCGCCGCCGTCGACACGGCGCGCCCGCTGATCGAGGAAGGCGGCCACACGCTGCACCTGGCGTTGCCCGAATCGCCCGTGCCGCTGGAGGCCGATCACGCGCGCCTGGCGCAGGTGTTCGCGAACCTGCTCAACAACGCGGCCAAGTATTCCGACGCGAAGGGACGCATCGAGCTCGGCGCCGCGCTGGAAGGCGATGAGGTGCAGGTGTGGATCCGCGATTCCGGCATCGGCCTGACGCCCGAGCAGATGGAGACGGTGTTCGAGATGTTCCACCAGGTCGACACGACGGTGGAGCGCTCGCGTGGCGGGCTCGGCATCGGCCTGACGCTGGTGCAGCGGCTCACGGAAATGCACGGCGGGCGCGTGGAAGTGCACAGCGACGGCCCGGGGCGCGGGTCGACCTTCCGCGTCCGCCTGCCGCACGCGGCGGCGACGACGGCATCGTCGCCGCCGGCCGCGCCGGCGCGCGACACTGCCGGCGCGAAACGCCGCGTGCTGATCGTGGACGACAACCACGACGCCGCCGACACGCTGGCGATGATGGTGCGCCTGCTGGGCCACGAAACGCACGCCGTGTACGACCCCAAGACCGTCGAGGACGAGGTGTCGGCGTTCGGGCCGGAAATCGTGTTCCTCGACGTCGGCATGCCCGGGCGCAGCGGCTACGACGTCGCGCGCGCGTTGCGCGACCTGCACGGCAGCGCGCTGGTGATCGTCGCGGTCACGGGATGGGGCCAGCCCGAGGACCGGCAACGCACGCTCGAAGCCGGCTTCGATCATCACCTGGTGAAGCCGCCGGACATCCAGGCCATCACCGACATCTGCAGCAAGGGATTGCGCCCGCTCGCGGAGGGCACGCCGCAATGACCGGTTCCGCCAGTTCCCCTTCGAATCGTCCCGGTCCGGCCGGCGCGAAGCCCGCCACCCCGCCGATGGGCTCGAGCCCCGCGTGGATGAGCAAATGGGCGCACGACCTGCGCGGCCCGCTCTCGCCGATCCAGTCGGCGCTGTTCCTGCTGCGCCACAGCGGCGGCGATGCGAGCGAGCGCGACGAACTGTTCGAGCTCATCGACCGGCAGATGCGCCGCCTCACCGGGATGATCGACGAGATCGGCGACTGGGTGCGCGCGGACCAGGGTCGCCTGCTCACGCGCAGCGGGCCTATCGACCTGGCGCTGATCGTCGAGGCGAGCCGCGGCCTGGGCGCGGACGCGGTCGAGGTGCGGTACGAAGGCGACGCGGAGAACGCCTGCCTGGACGGCGACGCCTCGCGGCTGGCGAGCCTGTTGTCCACGTTCTTCTGGCTGGTGTCCACGCCGCGCGACAGCGGCCACGCCAACGGCGCGAACACGGCGGTGAACATCGCGGTGCATGGCGGGTGCGTGCATCTGGTCGGGCCGCTCAATCCCGCGATCCGCAATGGCAGCGACGTCGAAACCCTGTTCACGCAACCACAGGTCGGCCCCGCCGGCGACGGCCTCGGCCTGCGGCTGCTGATCGCCAGCGCGATCGCGAAAGGCCACGGCGGAGAACTCGGCACGCGCGCCGGCGACGACGGCCGCGTCGACGTGCTGTTGCGCCTGCCGGTCCGCGAAGGCTGAACCCCGCGGGTCGACCCCGGGGCCCGGGCAAGCGAAGCACGCCCGGGGTGCGTTGCCGATCGCCCGCATTGCACAGGCCCGGGTGCGTTCCGCTTGCCTGGGCCGCAACGGCGCCGGCGATGCCGTCCTCAGCGCGGCGCCAGGCGCTCCGCGTTCCCGTACGCGGTGGGTTTCAATGTGCCGTCGCGGATCCAGTCGATGAGCATCGCGTAGTAGCCGTCCGCGTAACGCAGCGGCGTGCGCTCGCCGTCGGCGGCGGTCTCGAATTCGATGATGCCGTGATCGGTGCCGGGGAACTCGACGACCTCCACGTTCGGGTTCGTCCGGGCCACGGACAGCAGGCGACGGCGCGTTTCTTCCGGCGGCGCTTCCTTGTCGGCGCCGGCGAGGATCCACAGCAGCGGCACCTTCACGGCGCGCAGCGGCGGCATCGGGTCGTGGCGCCATGTCGTGCCTTCGTCGTGCAGCGGCCCCACCAGGCGCAGCATCCACGGCGAATGCGTGACCAGGTCGCGCGTGTATTCGCCCTGCATCGCATCCCACCATGGCTCCTTGCCGTATTTCGCCTTCAAGGCGTCCAGCCGGTCGTAGCCGTCCTTGAAACCCGACGCCATCACCTCGCCCGTTGCGTCGGTGACCTCGCGCGCCTTCACCAGTGCGTCGCCGCTGAAGCCGGCGCGGATCAGATCCAGCTGCACCTGGTCGCGATCCTCGGCGAGCGGGCTGTCCGCTAGGCCGTAGCTCACCGCGACGAAATCCGGATCGCTGCGCTGCGCGGCGAGCGGCTCGATCCAGCCCGCCTGGCTGCCGCCGCTGTAACCCACGCGCCCGGCGCGCGGACCGGCGAGGCGTCGCGCCTCCTTCAGCGCGGCCGCGGCGTCGTCGGCGAGCAGATGGAAATCCTGGCTGTAACGGCCGGTGCTCTCGCCCGTGCCGCGCTTGTCGTACACGAACACGCCGATGCCGTGCGCCGGGAAGATGCGCTGGAACGCATTGAACGTCCGCGCCGAATAGCCTTCCGAGCCGTGCACCAGCACCGCGATGGGCACCGGCCCGTCGCCCGGCGGCATCACCAGCCGACCGGCCAGCGTTTCGCCGTTGCCTTCGAAACGCGTTTCCACCGCGCGGAATTCAAGCCTGGTGCCGCGATGTCCGTCGAACGTCATCGCCGGTCGTTCGCAGGTGCCCAGCGATACCGCGGTACGGTCGGCGCGATCGCTCCAGCCCACCGTGCCGCTCCACTTGCCGGCGTCGTCCTGCACGATCTTTCCGGTGCGGCCGTCCATCGCGCGCCAACGCAGGCCGGGTTCGGACATCGGCGCGATGTCGACCAGGCGCCCGTCGTCCAGGCGATACAGGCCCACGTGGCAGGCCATTCGCGGATCGAGCGGCTCGTCGCGCTCCGGTCGCGTCCACCAGAACACCGCGGCGGCCCCCACCGCGACAAGCACCAGCACCGTCACCAACACTTTGCGCATGAGCGTTCTCCGTCGGCCGGGCCGACTTTACGGCATCGGACGATGCCACATGCCTTCGGATGCGCCGGGACGCGCGCGGGTTTGGATGATCGGTCCGCTCGTTGCGTCGTCAACGCACGCGCCGCCACACGCGCCCGTCGCACTCCGGTAACCCGCCGGCGCGTATACCTGCCATCGCACAGCGGCGATTGCATCGCGCTGCAGATTTTGGGCCTCCGTGCAGCTCGGCACGAGGCCAGACTCATGCATTCCCCTTCACCGGACCGCACGGCGGCTCCGGACAGGTACGCGCACGCGGACGAATCCACTCGCTGTGAAGCGGCGGTGGACGAAAGCAGGCGGCTGCAGGACGAACTCAGGACGACGCTCGCGGAGCTGCGATCGACGCTCGACCGCTTCGAGGAAAACGTGCGCGGCTTCGCCGATTGAACCCGCGTCGACGCGTCAGCGGGGCATCGGTCCCAGCCTGAACGAAGCGGCGCGTCCGGCCTTGCAGTCGGGCGCGATCCACACGTCGAACGTGCCCGGTTCGGCGCGGCGCACGCCGTCGGCACCGGTAAAGGCCAGCGCGTCCAGATCCAGCGTGAAGCGCACGGTCGTGCTTTCGCCGGGCTCCAGCCGCACCTTGCGGAAACCGCGCAGTTCGCGCACCGGCCGCACGCGGCTGCCGACGCGATCGTGGACGTAGAGCTGTACGACTTCCTCCGCGGCGCGCGTGCCGACGTTGGTCAACCTCGCGCGCACGTCGAGCGTGTCGCCCCAGGCGAGCGCGTCGGTGGACAGTTCGACGTCGCCGTATTCGAAACGGCCGTAGGTCAGTCCGTGGCCGAACGGATACAGCGGCTCGTTGGGGATCTCGCGCCAGCGCGCCTTGAATTCCGACATGTCCGGCGTCTCGGGCCGGCCGGTGCGGGTGTGGTTGTAGAAGTACGGCTGCTGCCCCGACGCGAGCGGGAAGCTCACCGGCAGGCGCGCCGACGGACTGTAGGCGCCGAACACCACGTCCGCGACCGCGTGGCCGGACTGCGTGCCGAGGAACCACGTGACCAGCACCGCGTCCGCGTCGCGCACCGCGCCTTCCAGCGCCAGCGCGCGGCCGTTGCGAAGCAGCACGACGACCGGCTTGCCGACCGCCGCGACCGCTTCGGCCAGGGCCTGTTGTGCGGCGGGAATCGTGATCTGCACGCGCGATTGCGCTTCGCCGCTGTAGTTCTGCGGTTCGCCCAGCGCGAGCACGACGACGTCCGCCCGCGACGCGGCCGCCACCGCCGCCTCGATGCCGCCGTCCAGCGGCGCTTCCAGCGCGCAGCCGGCGACGACCTCCAGCAACGAGGCGTCGTCCATCGCCGCGCGGAAGCCGTCTTCCCAGCTGACGTATCGGCTCTTGTCGCCGAACAGCGTCCAGCAGCCTTCGATGTGGTCGCGATCGGCCGCGAAGGGACCGATCAGCGCGATGCGCTGGCCGGCCGGGCGAAGCGGGAGCACGTCGCCGTCGTTCTTCGCCAGCACGATCGAACGACGCGCGGCATCGCGCGCGAGCGCGTCGTGCTCCTGGAGCCACGAACGGTCCGCTTCGCGCGCGAGGTCGAGCGAGCGGTACGGATCGTCGAGCAGGCCGATGGCCTCCTTCAGCATGAGCATGCGGCGCACCGCTTCGTCGACGCGTTCGATCGGCACGTCGCCGCTTTCGACCAGCGCGGGCAGATGGTCGGCGAAGAAGCCGCTCTGCATGCTCAGGTCCAGGCCGGCGAGGATCGCGCGCCGGGTGGCGTCGCGTTCGTCCTCGGCGTAACCGTGCGCGATCAGCTCCATGTCGGACGTGTAGTCGGACACGACGACGCCGCGGAAGGCCCATTCGCCGCGCAGCAGGTCGTCCAGCAGCCAGCGGTTGGCGGAGGCCGGGACACCGTTGATGTCGTTGAAGGACGACATGATCGCCAGCGCGCCGGCGTCGATGGCCGCCTTGAACGGCGGCAGGTGCACGTCGCGCAGGGTCTGCGGCGAGATGTCGACGGTGGCGTATTCCATGCCCGCGGCGACCGCGCCGTACGCGGCGAAATGCTTGGGCGTGGCCAGCAGCGCGTCGGGCGACCGCAGGTCGTCGCCCTGGAAACCACGCACGCGCGCGGCGGCGAACGCGCAGGAGAGGAAGGTGTCCTCGCCCGCGCCTTCCGCGCCGCGACCCCAGCGCTGGTCGCGCGCGATGTCGACCGACGGCGCGTACGTCCAGTGGATGCCGCTGGCGGTCGCCTCGATCGCGGTCGCGCGCGCGGTCCGCTGTGCGAGCTCGGGCTCGAAGCTGGCCGCTTCGCCGAGCGGGATCGGGAACACGGTCTTCATGCCGTGGATCACGTCCGCGGCCAGGATCACCGGGATGCCCAGGCGGCTTTCCTCCACGGCCACGCGCTGCAGCCGTCGGCCGGCTTCGACGCCGAAGCCGTTGAACAGCGAACCCACCGCACCGGCGCGGATTTCGTCGAGCACCTGGTCGGCGTTGCGGACGTTGGTTTCCGGATTCACGTCCGGATTGAAGGGCCGGACCATGTCGGCGAACACGCCCAATTGGCCGACCTTTTCCTCCAGGGTCATGGCGGCCAGAAGGGCTTCGACGCGGGCAGAAGGCATGCAGCGGGATCCGTGAAAACGTTTACAGAAGTCTAGGGCAGCCGAGGGCCGAAGTCATTTTGTCGCAGGGCCGGCTTTCGTCCGGCGATGGGTCGGTCGAGCTCATGCCCTCCGGACCATGGCCAGGATGGTGTCCTGCAGCTCGGCACTGGCTTGTTCGCGGCTGATCTCGCCGGCAACCGCTGCGTTGGACAGCGCATCCGCCGCACCCAGCATGGCCCAGAGCGCGGCGAGCGACAGGCCGTTCGAACCCGCAAATGGCGCGAGGATGTCACCGGTCTTCCGGATGAACGCATGCTGGTACCTGCGTTTGACGGACGCCAGTTCCGGCGAGCCGTTCAACGCGGCCAGCACTTCCGGGATTTCCCGCCCCTGTGTGAGTACGCAGTCGACATAGCTCCGCGCGATGACCTGCGCCTTGTCCTCAAGCGTGGGCCCGCTCATCGCGATCGCTTCGTCCATGAGCGCCGTCTGGCGCACGTCGTAGTCCTCGTAGAGTGCCGCCAGCAAACCGTTGCGCGTGCCGAAATGGCTGTAGACGACGGGCTTGGTGACGCCGGCCGCCTCCGCCAGCCGACCCAGCGTCAACGCGTCGGTGCCTTCGTCGCGAATCAGACGCCACGACACTCCAAGCAGCTGACGAAGCCGCAGTTCCCTGGGCAGCCGCTTGCGCGCGGCGTCATCGGGTTCGTTCTTGCGTGAGGGCTTCGACACGGGTCTGCGGGTGCTCTCGAGTCATGGGCTGGGAGGAGGGGAAGATCTTCTGGCCGATCGCGTACGCCGCCTCGATCTGCCCCGCCGGCGTCCTGGCATCGGGGAGGAGCAGTTCGGACGTCGCGACGCGCGCGCCACAGTAGCCGAAGATGCCGTGATCGATCTGGGTCTTCATGGCGCCGAAGTAGCCGTGACGCGCATAGGTCCGGGTCGTGGCGCCTGCGTTGGCGACGAGGTGGACGTCGAGCCCTTGCAGCTTCTTCACGAGTTTGCCGCCGGCAGCTTCCTCGTAGGCCCAGCCGTTGGTGAAGACGCGGTCGATCCATCCCTTGAGCAGACCCGGGAACGACCACCAGAAAACGGGATACACCAGGACCAGCGCATCGGCCCGATCCAGTCGCGCGTGCTCGCGCGCGACATCCGCTGCCGGCGACGCTTCCCGCAAATGCAGCGCATGGTCGGCCGCGGAGAACCGGGGATCGAACCCTTCCGCCGCCAGATCCGCGAACTCGTGGGTGTTGGCGGCTCCAAAGGCCGCGATCCCGCGCGCGACTTCGTTCGCGATGGCGTGCGTGAATGACGCAGGGTTGGGGTGCGAGACGACGATGAGCGCGTGCATGGGCGGCCTTGCCTTCAATATACTCTTAGTAACTTACTACTGGTATATTAGCTTGGCAACCATGTCGTGCGCCCGAGCGACGAGCCGTTGGCCGGCCACAATCGGCCACGCAGCACCCGCGTGTGCGCCGCCGGGCTGCACTAAGATGGTGCAATGTCCGCGCCGACTCCGCCCGAGACCCTCCGACCCGAGCTCGACGTCCTGACCACGCCCGTGGCCTGGAGCGACGAGGAAGGCGCGATCGTCGGGTGCAATGCCGCGTTCTCGCGCTGGCTCGGGGTCGGTGCCCGGCGGCTGCTGGGATGGCCGCTTGCCGGGCTCGACGGCGGCGAGGGCCGGCTCGCCGATGCGATGGGCCGGCTCGACGCGACCGACGCGCCGCTGCGCCTTCGCCGCAGCCGCCTGCGCTATGCCGACGGCGAGGAGTGCTTCGCCGACGTGTGGCTCAGCCGCCGCGACGACGGCGGCTGGTTGCTCGAAGCGCATCCGGTGGACGAGTTCCCGGGCGACGATCCGGCCCTGCTCCTGCCGTCGGCGTTGTCGGCGTCGTTGAAGGGCCTTGCGCATGAGCTGCGCAATCCGCTCGCCGGCCTCAAGGGCGCCGCGCAATTGCTCGCACGCCGGCTCGAGCCGGAGCGCAACGGCGGCGATGCGCCCGAACTGGTCGCGATGATCGGCTCGGAAGTCGAGCGCCTCACCGCGCTGGTCGATCGGTTGCTCACGCCCGCGCCGCCGCGGCCGCACGCGCCGCTGAACATCCATGCCGTGCTCGAACGCGTGCTGCGACTGGCCGAAAGCGAGGCCGGCTGGGCGGTGCGGCTGGTGCGCGACTACGACCCCAGCCTGCCCGAGTTCGCCGGCGATGCCGATCGCCTCATGCAGGCGGTGTGGAACCTGGTGCGCAACGCGATCGAAGCCGGCGCCACCAACGTCACGCTGCGCACGCGCGCCGAACACGCGGTGCGCATCGCCGATGCGGTGCATCCGATCGCGCTGCGCCTGGAGATCAGCGACGACGGGCGCGGCGTGCCGGACGAACTCACCGAACGCCTGTTCCTCCCGCTCGTGTCCGGCCGCGCCGAAGGCAGCGGCCTCGGGCTCGCGCTCGCGCAGCAGGTCGCGCGCGAGCACCGCGGTTCGCTCGCGTATCGCTCGCGCCCGGGCCACACCGTGTTCACCCTGCTGCTGCCGATGCACGTCGAGGACGCCCCCTGATGCCCACTCCGATGAAGCCGCACTCCGCGGGCGATGCGCGCGTCTGGGTGGTCGACGACGACCGCAGCGTGCGCTTCGTGCTGGCCACCGCGCTGCGCGAGGCGGGCTATCGCGTCGACGGCTTCGAGAACGCGCGCGAGGCGCTCGACGCGCTGGCCGAGCGCGGCGCGCCCGACCTGTTGTTCACCGACGTGCGCATGCCCGGCGACGACGGCCTGGTGCTGCTCGACAAGCTCAAGACGCAGGCGCCGAAGCTGCCGGTGATCGTGATGAGCGCCTACACCGACGTCGCCAGCACCGCCGGTGCGTTCCGCGGCGGCGCGCACGAATTCCTGTCCAAGCCGTTCGACCTGGACGAAGCGGTCGAACTGGCGGCGCGCACGCTCGCCACACGCGAAGCCGCCGAGCCGCCGCCGCGCGACACCGCCGCGACGCAGGACGACGCGCTCGTCGGCGAAGCGCCGGCGATGCGGACGCTGTTCCGCTCGATCGGGCGCCTCGCGCAGGCGCCGCTGTCGGTGCTGATCACCGGCGAGACCGGCACCGGCAAGGAACTGGTCGCACGCGCGCTGCATCGCGAATCGCCGCGTGCGCAGGCGCCGTTCGTGGCGCTCAACACCGCGGCCATTCCGGCCGAACTGCTGGAGAGCGAACTGTTCGGCCACGAGGCCGGGGCGTTCACCGGCGCGCAGCGGCGCCACATCGGCCGGTTCGAACAGGCCCACGGCGGCACGCTGTTCCTCGACGAGATCGGCGACATGCCGTTGCCGCTGCAGACGCGGCTGCTGCGCGTGCTCGCCGAGGGCGAATTCTTCCGCGTCGGCGGACGCGAACTGATCCGCGTGGACGTCCGGGTGATCGCCGCCACGCACCAGGACCTGGAAGCGCTGGTCGAAGCCGGCCGCTTCCGCGCCGACCTGCTGCACCGGCTCGACGTGGTGCGCCTGCGGCTGCCGGCGCTGCGCGAACGCCGCGAGGACGTGCCGCGCCTGGCCGAACGGTTCCTGCGTGCGGCGGCTGCGCGTTTCGATGCGCCCGCCAAGCGGCTCGCGCCCGCCGCGCTCGAGCGCCTGGTCGCATACGACTGGCCCGGCAACGTGCGCCAACTGGAGAACCTGTGCTGGCGCCTCGCGGCGCTCGCGTCGGGCGAAACGATCACGCGCGAGGACCTGGACGACGCCCTAGCGGCCACGCCGGGCAAGGACGGCGCGCAGGCCGCCGGCGATGATGATTGGGATCGCCGCCTCGCCGCGTGGGCGCGGACGCAGCTCGAACTGGGCCGCGACGACATCCACGCACAGGCGCGCGAGCGGTTCGAACGCGCGCTGTTCGACGCGGCGCTGGAACACACCGGCGGGCGTCGCACCGAAGCGGCGGCGCGGCTGGGGCTCGGGCGCAACACGCTCACGCGCAAGCTCGGGCCGGGGCGGAGGCGCGGCGCGTGACGCATCGTTCACCGCGGGGCCACCGGTGCGCCGGTAGCCTGCCGGACCGCTCCCGCTTCCGCCCTCGGGCGCTTCTCCCGCCGCGGGAGAAGCAAGGCCAAGACACCGTTGTCCGTATTCGCAAGGAGAAGCCGATGAACACCCCCCTCGCCCGCGTCCTGCTCGCCGCGTCCGTCCTCGCGCTGTCGGCGTGCGGTTCCTCGTCGCCGACGAAGTCGACCGCGCCCGCTGCGTCTGCGTCCACGCCCGCCGCGCCGGCGGCCAGGTCGACCGCGAAGTCCGCCACGGTGAACCTCGCTTCCGCGTCCGGCAGCCTGGTGAGCGGCAAGCTGACCGTCGTGCCCATGGGCAACGGCGTGCACCTGACGGGCGAAGTGGGCGGCCTGTCGCCGGGCAGCACGCACGCGATCCACATCCACGAGAAGGGCGACTGCAGCGCGGCCGATGCGAGCAGCGCCGGCGGCCACTTCAACCCGGGCGCGCAGCCGCACGGCAAGGTCGGCAGCGGCGCGCACCATGGCGGCGACATGGACAACCTGGTCGCCAACACCGAGGGCGTCGCCAAGGTCAACGCGCATGCCGAAGGCGTGACGCTGGGCGGCGGCGCGGCGAACGACGTCGCCGGCAAGGCGGTGATCGTGCATGCCGCGGCCGACGACTACCGCACGCAGCCCACCGGCAACGCCGGCGGCCGCGTGGCCTGCGGCGTGATTACGGTGCAGCGGTAAGGAGCGGGAAGCGGGAAGACATGAGAAGTGAGAAGTGAGAAGTGAGAAGTGAGAAGCGAGAAGCGAGCACGCGACCCGTACACTTACTCCACTCCTCACGCCTCACGCCTCACGCCTCACGCCTCACTCCTCACGCCTCACGCCTCACGCCTCACTCCTCACGCCTCACTCCTCACTCCTCACGCCTCACTCCTCACTCCTCACCTCTCACTTCTCACTCCTCGCCCCATGACCTCGCTCCGGATCCGCACCGCGCACGCGCACGACCGCGACCTGCTCGCGCACTGGGCCGTGGCGATGGCGCTGGAAACCGAGCACAAGCAGCTCGATGAAGCCACGGTCCGGGCCGGTGTCGAAGCGGGCATCGCCGATCCGGCGAAGGCGCGTTACTTCATCGCCATGCATGAATCCAGGGTGGCGGGGCGCGAGACCATCGCGGCGCCCGCCGGGACGCTGATGCTCACGCGCGAGTGGAGCGACTGGCGCAACGGCGACTGGTGGTGGATCCAGAGCGTGTACGTCCCGCCGCAGTTCCGCCGCATGGGCGTGTTCACCGCGCTGTATCGGCATGCCGAACGACTCGCGCGCGACACGCCCGGCGTGGTCGGGCTGCGCCTGTACGTCGAACGCGAGAACACCAGCGCGCAGAAGACGTACGAGGCGCTGGGCATGGTCGATGCGGGTTATTCGATCCTCGAGGCGGAATTCGAAACGCCCTGATGTCGAAGCCCCACTCCGGTCGAACAGGGCTGCAGGCGGGAACGAGCGATGCGGCGAGGCAATCGAGACGTTGGTACGGCGTGCGTGCATTCCAGGGCACCTCACGACGACCGCTATCCTTTACACCCTGAACACGCCTCCGGGCGCACGGTGCGCCCGACCCCGACAAGGAGAACCGCCATGACCCGAACCCTCTGCCTCGCCGCACTCGTCGCCGCCTCGCTCGCGGGCTGCGCGACTTCGCCGCCGCCGACCGCGGGCGGTCCGACCGTTCCGACGGGCAAGTGCAACGCCGAAGGCGCGCGCTGGGCGATCGGCTCGGCCGTCAACGACGACGTCGTCAACCGCATCCTGCAGGGCACCGGCAGCCGCGACGCGCGGGTGCTGCGCCCGGGCCAGATGGCCACGATGGACTTCCGCGAGGACCGGGTGAACATCGACGTCAACGACCGCGGCGCGATCACCGGCATCCGCTGCGGTTGATCGCGTGACGGACTGATCGCACATGCGCCGTTCCCATTCGATCTGGCTGGTCGCGCTCATCGCGCTGGTCGGCCTGTGGGCCTGGACCAAGCGTGCGGGCGACGGCGAGCTGCGCCCGTCGGACGCGCCGCCGGTGTCCGCGCAGCGGGCGGCGCAGGTCGGCTACCCCGCGTTCCTGCCGGTGGAGGCGCATGCAGTGCTCGACCGCATCGCCCGCGGCGCGCCGCATCCGTATCGGCAGGACGGAAGCGTGTTCCAGAATCGCGAAGGCCGCCTGCCGCAGCAGCCGCGCGGCTATTACCGCGAGTACACCGTGCCCACGCCCGGCGCCGACACGCGCGGCGCGCGCCGGATCGTCGCGGGCGGCGATCCTCCGGTCGAGTACTGGTACACCGCCGATCACTACCGCAGTTTCCGCCGCTTCGAATGGGCGCCGAAGGAGACGCAATGAGCGCCGTCGACCTGCGCACGATCCTCGCCGACCCCGATCACGGCGGCGCGTACTTCATCGACGAGCGCGATGCCGATGCGATGGCGCAAACCGCGGCGAGCCTGGACTTCGCGGTGATGCGCGTGGACCTGTCCGGCTGCGAGGACAAGGCGGGATTGATGTCGCGGCTGGCGACGGCCGGCGGTTTCCCGGACGGGTTCGGCGCGAACTGGGATGCGCTGTCGGACGTGCTGCGCGACATGTCCTGGCGCACCGCGCCGGGTTACGTGTGGCTGATCGAGAATGCGGCACCGTGGCGCGAGGCGCATGCGACGGATTTCGACACGTTCCTGGAAATTCTCAACGAAGCGGCATTCGAGTGGGCCCACGCCGATGTCGCGTTCTGGGCCCTGCTGCCGTTCCCGGGCGACCAGCTCACCGCGCTGGAGAACTGAGCGCCGCTCGCATCACCGCGTACGCGGTTGCGCGCCGGACAGGTCCATCGGTCGTGCGCCGGCCCGCACTGCATCGACCTTCGGCTCGCAGCGGGTCGGCATGACGGCGGTCGCGCTCTCGGTGCGACGCGCGGGATCGCGATACCTCAACGTCTGCGGCCCATCGGTGAAGCTCGCGCAATCGCCCTGCGCCGCCACCGAGGCCAGGTTGTCGTAGTACTCCATGCCCGCGCAACCGGCGAGGAGGAGCGGGATCAGGGCAAGGGCGGTGATGCGCATCGGACGGCGTCGACGGGAACGGGAGCCGCGTATTTCGACGATGCGCGTGCCAATGCGGACTGAATCGCCGTGCGTCGAAAGTTCAGATGCGGTCGTCGATGCCCGTAATGCCGCTGTGTTTGGCGCAACTGGCGCAGCAATAGAATTTGTCGTTGTGCTCGGCGCCGTGGCCGATGATCCGGCAGCCGCAGTGTTCGCACGTCGGCGCGAGTTTGTGGATCGCGCACTCGAACGAGTCGAACGTCCCGCTGCCGTGCGGCATGGTCACGGTGAACGCCTTGTCGTAATCGTTGCCGCAGGTATCGCACTTGGGCATGGCGGGAATCCTCGTCGTCGCGGGAATCCCGAGTCTGGCGTCGTGCCGCGCGCCGGGCAGTGAAGTCGGCGGCAATGGGGTGTTAAGTGCCTCTAGCTTCAACCCTCTCCCGAAGGGAGAGGGCCTTGAGGAGCTGGAAGCTCAGCCCGGCTCGACCACGCTCGTGGCCGGCGCGCCCGCAGGCACGCGCGCGTAGCGCCATGCAATGCCCACCGCGAGCGCGAGCAGGACGCCCGCGATCAGGAACGGCGCACCCGGCAGGTGCACCGGCGCGCGGTCGTCGATGAAGTAGCCGAAGCTGCCGGCGAACACCACCGGACCGATGATGCCGGCCAGGCTGACCAGGCTCATCAGCGCGCCCTGGATGCGGCCCTGCACTTCCGGGCCGACCTGGCGGGTGATCAACGCCTGCGTCGATGGCGCGGCCAGGCCCCAGATGGCGGAGATCGGCAGGCCGATCAGGAACATCCAGCCGACGTGCGCGAACCCGTAAATGCCGAAGCCGATCGCACCGCAGGCGAGGCCGAGCATGAGCGCGCGACGCTCGCCCAGCGCGTGCACCGCCTTGCCGACCAGGCCCGCCTGCACGATCACGTTGAGCACACCGACGACCGCCAGCACGTAGCTCACTTCGCGCGGGCCCCAGCGGTACTGGTAGTCGGCGAAGAGCACGAACACGCTCGGGTAGACGTAGTGCGCGAGGTTCGCGATGAACACCACCGCCGCCAGCCCGAACACCTGCGGATAGCGCTTGAGCAGCGCGAGCGATCCGACCGGATTGGCATGTGACCAGTCGAAGCGCGGGCTGCGGCGCTCCCTGGGCAGCGATTCGGGCAGCACGAACAGGCCGTAGCAGAAGTTGAGCAGCGCCAACCCCGCGGCGAACCAGAACGGCAGACGCAGGTCGATCTCGCCCAGCGCGCCGCCGATCAGCGGACCGACGATGAAGCCCACGCCGAACGCCGCACCCAGCAGGCCGTAGCTCTTCGCGCGCTTGTCCGGCGGCGTTACGTCGGCGACGTACGCATTCGCGGTGGTGAAGCTCGCCGACGTGATGCCCGAAATGATGCGGCCGACGAGCAGCCAGGCGAGCGACGGCGCCAGCGCCATGAACACGAAATCCAGCCCCAGGCCGAGGCACGAGAGCAGGATCACCGGGCGACGTCCGAAGCGATCCGACAACGCGCCCTGGATGGGCGAGGTCACGAACTGGATGCCGGCGAACAGGAACCCGAACGCCGCCACCCAGTACGCCGCGTGCGCGGTATCGCCGCCGGCGAACTGCTCGATCAGGTGCGGCAATACCGGAATGATCAACCCGAACGACAGCACGTCGATCAGGATCGTGATGAAGATGAAGACGAGCGCGGCGCGGCGGCGCGCGCCCGTCGCGGGAGCGGTGTCGGTCACGGGGAGCCGGGAGGATTCGAAGGAAGGCGGGAAGTTTAGCGCTTCGCTTCTTTGCGCCCCAAAGCAGCTGCGCATTGCCAGGCCGTCGTGCCCGCTCGCCGCGGTCATTGCCGCTTTGGGGCAAAAACGAGCTCGGCAGTCGCAGCAAAGCACCACCGCGACAGGCACCCGCACCCGCCGCGCCAATGGTTTCAATCGTTACCAAACGCCCGCGCATGTCGCGCAGTTTCCCTCGCGCGATCAACGACTTGAAACGCCGAATGCGTCGTGCCGCGTGCGCGCCGCCGGACATTTGCCGCATCGCACAAAGTGTGATTTAGTCGGTTGAACCAGGGTGGTGAGGCAGGCCGGACCGCGAAAGCGGACCGCCTTCGTCGTCGCCGCGATTTCCCCGGTCATGTGGTGCGTTAGCCAGGTTCGTTGTCGTGTTCGCACAGCAACCCAGCGGTGAATCCGCGATGGAGCGACGATGCAGCAGCAGGTCCGTCCCGCCCCTGTCGGCCTTTACGATCCGCGCGACGAGCGCGACGCGTGCGGCTTCGGCCTGATCGCGCAGCTCGACGACGCGCCCAGCCGCGCCATCGTCGATCGCGCGATCGAAGCCCTCGTGCGCATGACGCATCGTGGGGGCATCGCGGCCGACGGACTCAGCGGCGACGGCTGCGGCCTGCTCATCCGGCAACCCGATGCGTTCCTGCGCAATCTCGCACGCGAGTCGGGGATCGCGCTCGGCGCGCATTACGCGTCGGGGCTGGTGTTCCTGCCGCACGACGAAGGCGAGGCCGCGCGCGCGAAGGACGAGGTGGCCGCGCAACTGCAGCGCGAGCGCGTCGACGTCGCCGGCTGGCGTGTCGTGCCGGTCGACCTGGGCGCCTGCGGCGAACTCGCCAGACGCACGATGCCGCGCATCGAACAGCTCTTCGTCAAACCTGTCGGCGCGTTCGATGGCGCGAGTTTCCAGCGCTCGCTGTTCCTCGCGCGCCGACGCGCCGAGCAACGCCTGCGCGGGCTGCCCGACTTCTACGTCGTCAGCCTGTCCACCGCCAGCATCGGCTACAAGGGCATGGTGCTGCCGAACCGGCTGTCGCAGCTGTATCCGGATCTCCAGCGCAGCGACCTCGCGTCCAGCGTCGTCGTGTTCCACCAGCGCTTCTCGACCAACACCACGCCGCGCTGGCCGCTGGCGCAGCCGTTCCGTCTGCTCGCGCACAACGGCGAGATCAACACCATCTCCGGCAACCGGGCGTGGGCGCAGGCACGCGCGCATGTGTGGCGCACGCCGAACCTGGAGCTGACCGAGTTCGATCCGGTCATCGCGATGGACGGCTCGGATTCGCAATCGCTCGACAACATGCTCGAACTGCTGCAGGCCGGCGGCATGGACCTGCTCAAGGCGATGCGCATCCTGATTCCGCCGGCGACGCAGTCGCTGGAATACAAGGACGCCGACCTCGCCGCGTTCTACGAGTACTACGCGCTCAACACCGAACCGTGGGACGGTCCGGCGGGCATCGTCACCGTCGACGGCCGCTACGCCGCGTGCACGCTCGATCGCAACGGCCTGCGCCCGGCGCGCTGGATGCGCACGCGCGACCGGCACTTCCTCATCGCCTCCGAAGCCGGCGTGTGGGAACGCCCGGCGGAGGAGATCGAAGCCAAGGGCAAGCTCGGCCCCGGCGAGATGATCGCGGTCGATCTGTACCTGGGCGAAGTGCTCGACAGCGACGCGATCGATCGCATCAACCGCGCGAGGGCGCCGTACAAGCGCTGGCTCAAGCAGGGCATGACCTACCTGCAGACCGAACTGATCGACCCGGCGCTCGCGGCCGAACCCTTCGACGCCGAGACGCTGACCCGCTTCCAGAAGCTCTTCCAGCTCACGCGCGAGGAACGCGAGCAGGTGTTGCGCCCGCTCGCGGAGACCGAACAGGAAGCCGTCGGCTCCATGGGCGACGACGTGCCGATGGCGGTGCTGAGCCAGCAGGTGCGTCCGCTGTACGACCAGTTCCGGCAGGCGTTCGCGCAGGTGACCAACCCGCCGATCGATCCGCTGCGCGAGGACTGCGTGATGTCGCTGGCGACGCAGCTCGGCCGCGAGGGCAACGTGTTCGTCGACGGCCCGGGCAACGTCGATCACATCCACCTCAACTCGCCCGTGCTGTCGCAGCGCAAGCTGCGGCAGATGCTGGCGATGGAACAGTACGAGCACGCGCACGCGCTGATCCACCTGCATTACGCGCCGGAGGAAGGCCTGAAGGCGGCGATCGAACGCATCTGCCAGGAAGCCGAAACCGCCACGCGCGAAGGCAAGGTGCTGCTGGTGCTGAGCGACCGCTATCCGGTCGAGGGCCGCCTGATGGTGCACGCGCTGCTCGCCACCGGCGCCGTGCACCAGCACCTGGTCCGCGCCGGGCTGCGCTGCGACTCCAACCTGATCATCGAGACCGGCACCGCACGCGATCCGCACCAATTCGCGTGCCTGATCGGCGTCGGCGCGACGGCGGTGTATCCCTACCTCGCGTACCAGACGCTGCACGACCTGGGCGTGCGCGGCATCCTCAAGACCAAGCACGGACAGGTCGCGGAGATCGGCCGCAGCTACCGGCGCGGCATCAAGAAAGGCCTGCTGAAGATCATCTCGAAGATGGGCATCAGCACCATCGGCAGTTATCGCGGCGCGCGGCTGTTCGAGATCGTCGGCCTGGATCGCGAGGTGGTGGACCTGTGCTTCGCCGGCACGCCATCGCGCATCGGCGGCGCGGGGTTTGCCGAACTGCAGGACGACGCGGCCACGCTCGCCGACCACGCCTGGAACGCGAACGCGCTGCCCAGCATCGGCGGCCTGCTGAAGTACACGCCCGGCGGCGAATACCACCTGTTCAACCCCGACGTCGTGATGACCCTGCAGCGCGCGGTCTCGACCGGCGACTGGAACGACTGGCAGCGCTACGCCGCCGCGGTGAACGAGCGTCCCACGGCCGCCTTGCGCGACCTGCTCGACATCGACACGTCGAAGGCGCAGGCCATTCCGCTCGACGAGGTGGAGCCGGTCTCGGCCATCGTGCGCCGCTTCGATTCGGCCGCGATGAGCCTGGGCGCGCTCTCGCCCGAGGCGCATGAGGCGCTGGCGATCGCGATGAACCGCCTGGGCGGGCGCAGCAATTCCGGCGAAGGCGGCGAGGACCCGGTGCGTTACGGCACCGACAAGGTGTCGAAGATCAAGCAGATCGCCTCGGGCCGGTTCGGCGTGACGCCGGAGTACCTGGTCAACGCCGAAGTGCTGCAGATCAAGGTCGCGCAGGGCGCCAAGCCGGGCGAAGGCGGCCAGCTGCCGGGCCACAAGGTCAACGAACTCATCGCGCGGCTGCGCTATGCGATGCCCGGCATCGGCCTGATCTCGCCGCCGCCGCACCACGACATCTACTCGATCGAAGACCTCGCGCAACTCATCTTCGATCTCAAGCAGGTCAATCCGCAGGCGCTGGTCTCGGTGAAGCTGGTCTCGCATGCGGGCGTGGGCACGATCGCCACCGGCGTGGCGAAGGCCGGTGCGGATCTCATCACGGTGTCGGGCCACGATGGCGGCACGGGCGCCAGCCCGATCTCGTCGATCCGCTACGCCGGCACGCCGTGGGAACTCGGGTTGTCCGAAGCGCGCCAGGCGCTGGTGTCCAACGACCTGCGCGATCGCGTGATCCTGCAGACCGACGGCGGCCTGAAGAGCGGCCTGGACGTGGTGAAGGCGGCCCTGCTCGGCGCGGAGAGTTTCGGCTTCGGCACCGCGCCGATGATCGCGCTGGGCTGCAAGTACCTGCGCATCTGCCACCTCAACAACTGCGCGACAGGCGTGGCCACGCAGGACGACGCGCTGCGCCGCGAGCATTTCACCGGCCTGCCCGACCGCGTGGAGAACTTCTTCCGTCTGCTGGCCGAGGAGGTGCGGTTGTGGCTCGCGCAACTGGGCGCACGCACGCTCGGCGAACTGGTCGGTCGCACCGATCTGTTGACACAACGCGAAGGCGAAGGCGAGCGGCAGCACAAGCTCGACCTCGCTCCGCTGCTCGCCGGCAGCGGGCTCGCGCACGGCGGACATTGCGGCGTGCCGCAGCCCACGGCCGATGCGACCGGCCTGGCCGCGCAACTGGATATCGACTTGGCCGAGCCCATCGCGGGCAAGCGCGGGGGCGCGTACGCCTACACGATCCGCAACACCGATCGCAGCATCGGCGCGCGCCTGTCGGGGCGCATCGCGCGGCTGCACGGCGACCGCGGGATGCTGGATGCGCCGATCTCGCTGCGCTTCGACGGCACGGCCGGACAGAGTTTCGGCGCGTTCAACGCCGGCGGCCTGCAGTTCGAACTGCACGGCGAGGCCAACGATTACGTCGGCAAGGGCATGGCGGGCGGTCGCATCGTGATCCGTCCGCCGATGGGCGCGCGCTACACGGCGCACGAGACGCCGATCATCGGCAATACCTGCCTGTACGGCGCAACGGGTGGCGAACTCTACGCCGCGGGCCGCGCGGGCGAGCGCTTCGGCGTGCGCAATTCCGGCGCGACCGCGGTGGTGGAAGGCGCGGGCGATCATTGCTGCGAGTACATGACCGGCGGCGTGGTCGCGGTGCTCGGCCGGACGGGGCTGAACTTCGGCGCGGGCTTCACCGGCGGCATGGCGTACGTGCTCGACACCGAGCGCGATTTCGTCGACCGCTACAACCACGAACTCATCGACATCCTGCGCATCGCGTCGGACGGTTTCGAGAACCACCGCTCGCACCTGCGCGAGCTGCTGGAAACGCACGTGCAGCTCACCGGCAGCGTGTGGGCGCGCCGCATCCTCGACGAGATGCGCGACTTCCTCGGCAAGTTCTGGCTGGTCAAGCCCAAGGCGGCGAGTCTGGAATCGCTGGCCGAAAACCTGCGGAGGGCGGCGTGAGCAAGATGGACAGCAAGAAGCCCGCGTTCGCCTTCCGCGAGACGCCCCGGCAGATGCCCTCGCGCATTCCGCTGGAACTGCGCCGCAGTGGCGACTGGAGCGAACTCTACGGCCGCTTCGGCGAAGCGGAGGCGAAGCACCAGGCCAGCCGCTGCCTGGACTGCGGCAATCCGTACTGCAGCTGGAAATGCCCGCTGCACAACTACATCCCGAACTGGCTCGAACTGGCGCGCGAAGGGCGCATCTTCGAAGCCGCCGCGCTCGCGCACGAAACCAATCCGCTGCCGGAAGTCTGCGGCCGCGTGTGCCCGCAGGATCGTTTGTGCGAAGGCAGCTGCACGCTCAACGACGGTTTCGGCGCGGTCACCATCGGCGCGGTGGAGAAGTACATCACCGACCGCGCGCTCGCCGACGGATGGCGGCCCGACCTGTCGAAGGTCGTCGCCACCGGCAGGCGCGTGGCGGTGATCGGTGCCGGGCCCGCGGGGCTCTCGTGCGCGGACCGCCTCGCGCGGGTCGGCATCGAAGCGGTGGTGTTCGATCGCTACGAGCAGATCGGCGGCCTGCTCCACTTCGGCATTCCCAACTTCAAGCTCGAGAAGTCGGTGCTGGCCACGCGCCGCGAGGTGCTCGAAGGCATGGGCGTGCGATTCCGCCTTGGCGTGGAGATCGGACGCGACATCGGCCTGGACGACCTGCTGTCGCAGTTCGACGCGGTGTTCCTGGGCCTGGGCAGCTATCGCTACACCGACGGCGGCCTGCCCGGCCAGGACCTGAAGGGCGTGCTGCCGGCGTTGCCGTTCCTGGTGCACAACGGGCGGCTCGTGCACGGCGACGACGAAGCCCACGGCAAGCCGATCGCCGGCTGGGAAGACCGCGTCGCGCTACCCGACCTGCACGGCAAGCGCGTGGTGGTGCTCGGCGGCGGCGACACCGGCATGGACTGCGTGCGCAGCGCCGTGCGCCTGGGCGCGGCGCGCGTGACCTGCGCCTATCGTCGCGACGAGGCGAACATGCCCGGCTCCGCGCGCGAAGTGGCGAACGCACGCGAGGAAGGCGTGCAGTTCCTGTTCAATCGCCAGCCGCTCGCGCTGCTCGGCGACGACGGCGAGGTCACCGGCGTGCGCGTCGCCGAGACGCGGCTGGGCGCGCCCGACGCGCAGGGTCGCCGCAATGCGGAGATCGTGCCCTGCAGCGAGTCGGTGCTGGCGGCGGACGTGGTGATCATCGCCTTCGGCTTCCAGCCGGACCCGCCGCAATGGCTGTCGGCGCACGGAATCGAACTGGAGAGCAACGGACGCATTCGCGTCGCGCAGCCGACGCCGGGTTGCGGGTCGCGGCGTGCACCAGCCACTGCGGCGTTGCCGTTCCAGACGACGAACCCCCGCGTTTTCGCCGGCGGCGATGGCGTGCGCGGCGCGGACCTCGTCGTGACGGCGGCGTACGAAGGACGCGAGGCGGCAGCAGGCATCGCCCGATTGCTGCTGGGTTGAGGTTCGCGAGGGTTTTTTTGGTCGGGGGATGGACGAACGCGCGGCCCATTGGCGTTCGCGCGCAACGCCGCGGGTGCGGCCGTCGTTCTACCGACCACAAGAGCGGCCATGGCCGGCGTGCAGCTGCGCGGGTTGGTGTTTCGCGACGAACCGATGCCGTACGCGAACCCGTCAGGCCAGCGCCGCGCGACCCTCGTCGGTGCAATGCACGAAGTTCACCGGAATGCCATGCGCGCCCAGCACCGCGGCGATCTGCCGCTGCCGCGCCTGGAAGTGCCGGTGCTGTTGCTCCAGTCGCGCGCGGCACTCGGGCGTATCGCACGGCGCTTCCGTCGCGTAGCGCGTCTTCCATGCGCGCGGCTCGAACATCGCGATGCGCGCCTCGCCGTCGGCGTAATGCACCAGCGGCTCCGGCGGCGCGTCGAGCCAGTGCTCGCCTTCGGGCTGCAGCAGGGCGGTCTCCAGCAGCGGCCACAGTTGCGCCAGGCCCGCGTGGTCGTACTGCATCGCCATCATCGCGGCGAGGTCGTGCACGGTGAGGTAGCGCGCGTGTTCGACCTGCACGCCGAAGGCCTGCTGTGCGGCCAGCGCGGTCGCCGCGCCGGCCATGCCGCGCTCGAGCAGCTCGCGTTCGAACGCCTCGCCCACGCGCGCGGCGACGGCTTCGCTGCCGCTCAACACGAAGGGAACGAGCCGGAACGGTCCGCCGAGGTGGTCGGGCGAAGGCGACAGCGCGCCGGGCAACTGCGCATCGTGCGCGCCGAAGGCAATGATGCGGCCCGCTTCCGGCGCGATGCCGGCGCGCGGCGCGCGGGCGGCGAGCTGGTCGAGCTCGCGATGCAGCGGCCAGCCCGGGCGCAACAGTTCGACCGGGTCGTAATGCGCGCCGACGGTGATCAGGTCCAGCGACGCGGCTTCGGGTGCGAAGCCGGCCAGATCGGCCGCGATCAGTTCCGCCAGCGCGCCCACCTCGGCCTGCGCGAGCGCCTGCCGGTTCACCGGCGCATCGCCGCGCAGTTCCAGGGCGAGCGCCCCGAGCACGTGGAGGGAGGCGGGCGGCGTGGGCATGGCGATCTGCGCTGGATTCATGGCTTCCGGTATCGAAGATACGGTGGCGTGTGGTCGCCCGCGGGAGGCGGCGGTACACTTCGGGCCATTATGCCCGCCCGGGTGTAAAGGCCCCGGCGACTTCCCCCTTTTCCGAGTTTCGCGAGGTGTAGCGATGCGTCCTGCCCGTCCCGTTGCCGTGCTCGGTGGCGTCCGGATCCCGTTCTGCCGCCAGAACACCGCCTATTCGGACGTCGGCAACCTCGGCATGTCCGTGCGGACGCTGGGCGCCCTCGTCGAGAAATTCGGCCTGCACGGCCAGCAGCTGGGCGAAGTCGCGATGGGCGCAGTGATCAAGCATTCCAGCGACTGGAACCTCGGCCGCGAAGCCGCGTTGTCGTCCGGCCTGTCGCCGCTGACGCCGGGCATCACGTTGCAGCGCGCGTGCGGCACGTCGCTGGATTCGATCATCACCATCGGCAACAAGATCGCCACCGGGCAGATCGACGTCGGCGTGGGCGGCGGTTCGGACACCACGTCCGACGTGCCGATCGTCTACGGCCGCAAGCTGCGCCACCGCCTGCTGGAGGCCGCGCGCGCGAAGACGCCGCGCGACAAGCTGGCGGCGTTCAAGGGCTTCCACCTGCGCGAGCTCAAGCCCGAGTTCCCCGGCGTGGCCGAACCGCGCACGGGCAAGTCGATGGGCGAGCACTGCGAGGACATGGCCAAGCAGTGGAACATCTCGCGCGATTCGCAGGACGAGTGGGCGCTGTCGTCGCACCTCAAGCTCGCCGCGGCGTACGAGCGCGGCTTCTTCAACGACCTGGTCGTGAGCTTCCGCGGCGTCGCGCGCGACAACATCCTGCGCGCCGACAGCACGCTGGAAAAGCTGGCCTCGCTCAAGCCGGCGTTCGACAAGACCTCCGGGCGCGGCACGCTGACTGCGGGCAATTCGACGCCGCTCACCGACGGCGCCGCGGCGTGCCTGCTGTCCTCGGACGAATGGGCGCGCTCGCACGGCCTGGAACCGCTGTGCTACCTGCGCGATGCGCACGTCGCGGCGGTGGATTTCGTGCACGGCGAGGGCCTGCTGATGGCGCCCACCATCGCCGTGCCGGAGATGCTCAAGCGCAACGGCCTGACGCTGCAGGACTTCGACTTCTACGAGATCCACGAGGCGTTCGCCGCGCAGGTGCTGTGCACGCTGCGCGCGTGGGAGAGCGAGGACTACTGCAAGGGTCGCCTGGGCCTGGATGCACCGCTGGGCCGCATCGACGTGGCGAAGATCAATCCGAACGGTTCCTCGCTGGCGGCGGGCCATCCGTTCGCCGCGACCGGCGCGCGCATCGTCGCCACGGCCGCGAAGGAACTGAAGCAGCGCGGCGGCGGCCGATGCCTGGTGTCGATCTGCACCGCCGGCGGCATGGGCGTGGTCGCCATCCTGGAACGCTGATCACGTTTCGCCCGCCCTCCACGCGGGCGGCCCGGCTTCGCGCCCGGGCCGAACTGGAACAAAGTTTGCAGAATCTGGCGGTTCGCCCCTAGGATCGGCGCGCGGGCAGGCGGTGTGGGGACACCGCCGGCAAGGCGCCCGCGAACGCTCCCAGCGGGCGTGTGCGCTGGCACTGCGGTTCCAGAGGGGAAATCGATGGGAACGTTGAATCCGTACCGGCCGCCGGCGTCGCGGCTGAGCGAAGCGTTGTCACTGGAAGTCGGTGGCGACTGCTGGCGCGACGGCAAGGACCTGGTGGTCCGGCCCGGCTGCACGCTGCCGGGCCGCTGCATCAAGTGCAACGAGCCGGCGGAACTGCCGATGCGCCATGCGCGCTTCTACTGGCACCACCCGGCGCTGTACCTCACGGTGTTCCTCGGGCTGCTGCTGTACCTCGTCCTCGCGCTCTTCGTACGCCGCCGCACGCCGGTGACGCTCGGACTGTGTACGCGCCACGTGCGGCGACGCCGCGCGAGCCTGGCGCTGGCGTTCGGCGGAACGGCGCTCGGGATCGGCGCGATCGCATACGGCATGCAGCGCGACGCGGGGCCGCTGTGGATGGCTGGCGCCGCGTTGATCGTGGCGAGCCTGATCGTCGGCATCGTCGGTTCCCGCCTGCTGGTCGTGACGCGCATCGGCGAGAACTACACGCGCTTCCGCGGCGCGGGCGCGGAGTTCCTCGCGACGCTGCCGGCGTTCTATCGGACGCGGTGAGGGCGCTGTGAGGGCGTGGCCAGCCGCGTGTTGCCCTCACACCCTCTCCCGCAAGCGGGAGAGGGGCTACCACGATCTCCCTTCATCCCGGCCGGGTCCAGGCTCGTAACGCCTGGGCGTTCCGCAGCCGGCGAACCACGTCACCGTCATTCCAGCGAAAGCTGGAATCCGCCTTGCTGTTGCTGTCGCTGACGCTTCGAGTTGCTGTCGCTGACGCTTCGAACAGCCGGGACAGGCCGTTGGCCTCGAAGGGCGCCGCACAGGTTGTTGCGGCGGTGAGCTCTGAGCCATGAAGCGAGGGTGATGCGGGCTTGCTCGCGCGTCGCCCGAACGCCAGCACCGCCAGCGCGCGCCCAGCGAATCGCGAACGCGCTGTTGTGTTGCCCGATCGTGCAATTGGTTTGAAGCCGGCCTGTGCGGAATGGCTGGCAAGGTTGGAGCGACCAGTTAGAGCAGGAGGGAAATGGATTCCAGCTTTCGCTGGAATGACGGTGATGTGGGCTGCCGCTGATGGAGTGCTCAACGTTACGGGCCTGGGTCCCGGCTTTCGCCGTGATGACGGCGAGGGCGGGTCGAGCTTTCGCTGGAATGACGGTGACGTGGTTCGCCGGTGTGGGCGTGCCCAACGTTACGGGCCTGGGTCCCGGCCTTCGCCGGGATGACGGTGGCGTGTTTGCGGTGTCGGAGTGCCTAACGCTGGCCCGCATCCACGGCGCCGCGTATCACTCCCGCAGGCGCGGCACACCGTGCGCGTCGCGTTCTTCCACCACGGCTTCGTCGAAGATCGTCTGCCGCATGTCGCGTCCCGGCAGCGGCTGCGTGGCTTCGCCGCGCGCGACGCGCAAGGCGTTCGCATAGCAGTGGCGCGCGAGCCTGTCTTCGCCCGCGATGGCGAAGCCGTCGCCGAGTTCTTCCCACGCGTCGCTGCTTTCGCCTTGCGCGAGCGTGCGATGCAGGTACTGCTCGGCCTGCGGCCACTGACCCTGCGCGCGTGCCAGCCTCGCCAGCGTGAGCAGCAGCGCCGGGCTCGCCGGATGCGCCTGCAACCAGCGCTCGGCGGTGGCGCGGCGATGTTCGTGACGGTTGATCGGCAGGCGGCCGTACAACGCGGCGAGCGATTCGTCCCAGCGCGCGTCCAGGGCCTGTTCGATGCTTTTCGATGCCGCCTCGTCCCAGCGCATCGCGGCCGCGCGTTCGGCATACGCTGCGACCGTGGCCGGGTCGCTGCGCAGCGGCTTGGGCAGCGCTTCCCAGCGGTCGGCGAGCACGTTCGCGTCGGCCGCCTCGCGCAGCGACGCAGCGGCCCATTGCGCCTCGAGCGCGCCGAGCCGTTCGTTCGAAAGCGCCTGCTGCTGGCGCAATGCGCCCAGCGTGCCGTAGGCCTCGCCGCTGCGACCGAGCGAGGCGAGCGCCTCGGCGCGCAGCACCAGGCCGCGCGGCGGCAACGGCGTCGCCGAGGGCGCATCCAGGATCGACAGCGCGTCCGCGGCGCGGCCCTGCGCAAGCGCCAGTTCGGCTTCGGCGATCGCGCGCGACGCCGCGTGATCGGTGCCGATCGCGGCCAGGTGCGCGCGCGCTGCGGCGTCGTCGCCGCGCGCCCACGCCGCGCGCGCCGCACCGACGCGGCCCACGGCCAGCGCGTCCGGCTCCTGTGCGGCCTGTTCCAGCAGCTTTTCCGCGCGGTTCCATTCGCCGCGGTGCACGGCGTCGAAGCCGTCGATCAGGCGCGTCCGCGACTGGCGCCGGCGATGCCGGCGCATCGCCACGAACGGCAGCGTGACCAGCTTCCACAGCACCCACAGCAGCGCCAGCGCGACCGCCAGCAGCGCGATCGCCTTGGGCACGTTGGTGGTGTAGTCGTTGCCGCCGTAACGCACGAGCACGTAGCCCGGATCGAGCACCAGCAACTGCGCCACCAGCGCGCCGACGAGCGCGAGCACGATCCAGAACAGCACGTTGCGGAACAGGTTCATGGGCGGCTCCTTGTCGTGGGGTCGTCGACGTGTTCGTTCGTGCCGGCGCATCCGGCAGCGCGCGCGGTCAGCCCGCCGCGCGCAACTGGCGCAGCTGCTGCAGTGTGCTGCCGAGCGTCGGAAGCGAAAGTGAAAGGTCGCGCGCGGCGATTGCGCGCAGCGTGGCGCGCTGTTTGTCGAGCATGGGCGAAGGCGGCCACAGGCGCGTCATCCAGCCCTCGGCGCGTTGCAGCGCCATGCGGAAGCCGGCGTCGTCGCGGCGCTCCGCGGCCGCGCGTGCGAGCGAGATCTCCAACTGAAGTCCCGACGCCGCCGCGATGCGATCGGCCGGCTGCACGGCGACGGTGCGATCGCTGGGCTGCACGTCGATCAGCGTGGCGAACGCACGGCGCCACCACGGCGCATCCACGGGCACGGTGGAATGCGAGGCGATCGGCGCGGCGCTGATCGTGGCCGCGAACGCGTCCAGCTCGGCCATCGCGCGCACGCGCGGTTCGACACCGAGCGCGTCCACGCCGGCGCGCTCCTGCTGCAGCGTCTGGCGCAGGCTGAGGTAGGCGGGATCGTCGATGCCGTCGAGCACGTTGCCGGCGAGCACGTACGCGCGCCGCGCGCCTTCCAGGTCGCCGGCGATCAGCAGGCGCTGCTGCGCCATGTCGAGCAGCAGTTCGGCTTCGTCCAGGCGCAGCGCCTGTTCGCCGTGGCGATCGGGGTCGGCGAGCTTCGAAACGGTGTCCTCGATCAGCGACGAGCGCTGGCCGATGCCGAGCACTTCGTCGCGCAGCACGCGGTTGGTCGCATCGGCCTGCTGCAGCCGCTGCAGTTGCGAGCGCTGGTCGCGGCGGATGGCATCGATGCGGCCCTCCAGCGCGTCCAGGCGCTGGCCGGCATCGAGCTGCTGCTCGCGCTCGCGCACGTTTCGCGCCTGCCATTGCGTCCATCCCCACGCGCCCGCGGCCAGCGCGAGCACAACCACGACCAGCCACGCGACCCAGCCAAGCGGGCGTCGCGTGGGGGGCCTGGTAGGTGCGGGGGTGGCGGACACGGCGGCCTTGCGCGGAACGGAGGGCGCCATGCTACCGGAAGGCGACGCGCGTCACGCCTTGGTCGTGGTCGCCGCAGCGGCGGCGATCAGGTCCGCCGGTCGCGCGCTGCGCGCGACGACGACATCGGCGAAACCCTGCGCACGCGCGAGGTCGGCCAGGCGTTCGCTCGCGGCGATCACCTGCACCTGGCGCAGGCGTTCGCGCAGCGGGTCGGGAAGCGCCTGGATGACCAGATCCAGCGCTTCGGCGCTCGACAGTGCGAGTTTCGCCGGCGCATCCAATGCCGCAAGTCGGGCGAGCGAACGCGGCGAGGGGGCGACGGGGATGCGCTCGTACACGTCGGCGCGGATCACCCGCGCGCCGCGCGATGAAAGCGCCGGCACCAGCACGCCTCGGCCGCCGGGCGCGGTGATGAAACCGACCGTGTCCCCGCTCAAGTCGTTCAGCCCGGGCAGCGACAGCAGGCCTTCGCTGTCCATGCGCCGCGGCGCCTCGACATCGACCACGCCCGCACGGCGCAGCGCGGTCGCGGTGCCTTCGCCAACGGCGAACCAGCGTTGTCCGGAACGGGCGCGTAGCGGTTGCAGGCGTCGCGCCGCGCGCACCGCGACGGGGCTGGTGACGACGACCCGCGACGCGGCGAGCGCCTCGCGCAGGCGCTGCCGCGTGGGCTCGTCGTCGCGCAGGTGCAGGCGCCAGGGCGATATCGCGATCAGACCGGCACCCACGGAGGCGGCCGCGGCGCGCATCGGCGCGTGCTCGCCGCGGGCGCGCAGCGAGATCACGTACCATCCGGGCGTCGCGGGAGCGTGCATCGCATCAGCATAGCCCGCGGGTACCCCACTCCCGGCAGCCGCATGACGTCCGATCCCAGCGCTTTCCACGAGCAGGCCGAACACGCCGACGCGCTCGCCCGCCTGCACCACCATTACCAGTCGATGCCGCCGGTCGCCGCGATGGACGTGACGGTCGCCGGTTACGACGGCCATCGCCTGCGCCTGCACGCGCCGTTGTCGACGCACGTCAACGACAAGGGCTGCGCGTTCGGCGGCAGCCTGGCTTCGATGATGACGCTGGCGTCCTGGGGCCTGGTGTCGCTGCACGTCGAGGAAGCCGGGCTCCAGGCCGAGGTCTTCGTCGCCGACAGCCAGATCCGCTACCTCGCGCCGCTGTTCGCCGATCTGGACGTGGAAGCCGAACTGGCGCCGGATGCCGCATGGCCGGGTTTCATCGCCACGCTGCGCGAACGCGGCCGGGCGCGCATCGGGCTGGTCGCCCGCGCCAGGCTCCCCGACGGCGGAATCGCGACCGAGTTCACCGCCCGCTACGTTGCGATCGCCAGGCCGCGCGCGGCGGAGGCGGCCAGCGGCTAGCATGGGCGCTCGAACCGAGGGGACCGCGATGCGCCTGACCAAGACCCTGCTGCTTGCCGTGCTGGCGCTGTGCTTCGCGGCCGCGTTGCCGGCGTCGGCCCGGAGCAAGATGGACCAGTTGCAGGCCAACCAGTACGCCTGGTCGGGGGCCATCCGCTGGGGCGATTTCGAGGGCGCGCTGAGCCTGATCGAACCCGGTTACCGCGAAGCGCATCCGGTCACGGACCTGGAGCTCAAGCGCTACGAGCAGGTGCAGATCACCGCCTACCGCGAGCGCGGCAGCACCGCCGACAAGAAGGGCGGCGTGGCGCTGCGGGACATCGAGATCGGCGTGGTGAACCGCCACACGCAGGCCGAGCGCACGGTGCGCTATCGCGAGGAATGGCGCTGGGACGAGGCCACCAAGAACTGGTGGCTGACCACCGGCCTGCCGGACCTCTGGGAAGGCGAGTGAAAGCCAGCAGTGAGGGGGAAAGGAGTGGGCAGTGAGCGCAAACGCCGCGCGCTCCGCCTCTCCTCACCGCTCCCGCTCACTGCCCCTGCTCCCTCCTCTCCCCTCACTCCTCGCTTTTGGGCGACAATCCGGGCCCCGCTTTCCGCCCCGTGACACCGTGACTTTCCAAGACCTCCTGGCCTTCGCCGAGCGCCACCTCTACCTCTCGCTCGCGCTCGTCGGCCTCACGCTGGCGATCCTCTACACCGAAGTCGCGCGCCTGTTCCGCGGCTACAAGGCGCTGCGGCCGGCCGAGCTGACCGGCCTGATGAACCGCGAGAACGCGCTCGTGGTCGACCTGTCGGCCAGCAACGATTTCGAGAAGGGCCACATCGCCGGCAGCAAGTCGGTGCAGCCCAGCCAGTTCGATCCGGAAAGCAAGCTGCTGGCCGGCGCCAAGGAGCTTCCGGTCGTGGTCGTGTGCCGCAACGGCCAGGGCTCGGCCGACGCCGCCAAGCGCCTGAAGAAGGCGGGCTTCAAGCACGTGTACTGGCTCGAAGGCGGCATCGGCGCCTGGCAGGCAGCCGACCTGCCGCTGGTGAAGGGCCGCGCCTGACGCCGCGACTTTGCCGCATGCGGCAGGCTTGATCGCGCTCGCGCGCGCCCCAACACCCTCCCCTGGGGACAGCCTTCGTGGCTCGTCTGGGCCTCGTCGCCCATGCAGTCTGAACAGCCGGGCACGTCATGAACGCGTGCCATAATCGACCACTTACCGCACTACTACGCTTGGAGCACGAGAGATGTCCGAAGAAAACGTCAACGGCAATGCCGCGTCCGCCGACAACACCGGCCCGGCGTTCACCGTCGAGAAGATCTACGTCAAGGACGTCTCCTTCGAAGTTCCGGGCGGTCCGGCGATCTTCAACGAGCAGGCCCAGCCGCAGTTGCAGATGAACCTCAACCAGAGCGTGCAGCGCCTGAACGAGAACGCGTTCGAGGTCGTCCTGGGCATCACGCTGACCTGCACGGCCGGCGAGAAGACCCTGTACGTCGCCGAGGTGAAGCAGGCCGGCGTGTTCGGCCTGGCCGGCTTCGATGCGCAGACCCTGGATGCGATGCTCGGCACGCACTGCCCGAACGTCCTGTACCCCTACACCCGCCAGCTGATCAGCGACCTGATCCAGGCCGGCGGCTTCCCGCCGTTCTACCTGCAGCCGATCAACTTCGACGCGCTCTACGCCGAAGGCCTTCGCCAGCGCGCCGCGCAGCAGCAGTCGGGGCTGGCCGACGCCGAGACCGCCGGCAACGCCTGATCGCGCCCGCGGCATGGAAGCGAACGCACTTCCGAACGTCGCGGTCCTCGGCGCCGGCTCCTGGGGCACCGCCCTGGCGGCCCTGATTGCACGGCACGGTCATCCGACCGTGCTGTGGGGTCGCGATGCGGACGGCGTCGCGGCCATCGAGGCCCGCCACGAGAATCCACGCTACCTGCCCGGCATTCCGTTGCCGGATTCGCTGCGCGCGACCACCGACCTCGTCCAGGCGCTGAAGGGCGCCGACTTCGTGCTCGTCGTCGTGCCGTCGCACGCCTTCGCCGAAACCCTTCGCAAGCTGGCCCCGCACCGTCCGGCGCACGCCGGCGTGGCATGGGCGACCAAGGGTTTCGAGCCGGGCAGCGGCCGGTTCCTGCATGAAGTCGCCGAAGAGGTGCTGGGGCCCGACGTGCCGTTGGCCGTGGTGACCGGGCCCTCGTTCGCGAAGGAAGTCGCGCAGGGACTGCCGACCGCGCTGACGGTGCACGGCAACGACGCCTCCTTCGCGCAGGCCGTCGCCGACGCGCTGCACGGCCCGGCATTCCGCGCCTACACCGGCAACGACATGCTCGGCGCCGAACTCGGTGGCGCGATGAAGAACGTGCTGGCGGTCGCCACCGGCGTCGCCGACGGCATGCAGCTCGGGCTCAACGCTCGCGCGGGGCTCATCACCCGTGGCCTCAACGAGATGCTCCGCCTCAATCACGCGATCGGCGGCAAGGCCGAAACGCTGATGGGCCTGGCGGGCCTGGGCGACCTGGTGCTCACGTGTACGGGCGACTTGTCGCGCAATCGCCGCTTGGGCCTCGCGCTCGGGCGCGGTCAGTCGATCGAGGACGCGGTGCGCGAGATCGGCCAGGTGGTCGAATCGGTGCAGACGGCGGACGAGGTCATGCGGCAGGCCGAGCGTCACGGCATCGAACTGCCGATCTCCAGCGCGGTGCAGTCGGTGCTGCACGGCGACCTCACGCCGGCCGAGGGACTGAAGCTGCTGCTCTCGCGCGAACAGAAGCCGGAATACCCGCGCAATCTGTTCGGCTGATCGTTTCGGCCCGCGACAAAAGAAACCCGGCCGAGGCCGGGTTTTTTGTTCTTCGCGTCGGGCGCCGAACTCAGAAGCTCGCGCGTACGCCCACGCCGAACATCGCCGTGTCGCCGCCGCCTTCGGCTTCGGCCACCAGGCCCCAGTTGCGGGTGAGCTTGTACTGCACTCCCGCGCTGGCACTGAACGCGCCGTCGTACACGTCGCCGTCGGTGTAATTGCCCTTCACCCAGAGCTCGACGTTGTCGGCGATGAGATGGCGCACGCCCACGGCCACGCGAACGTCGTCGCCTTCTTCGGCACCTTCCTCGTCGTCATTGACGTCGATCTTGGTGCGCAGCCAGCTCAGTTCCGCCACGAGGTCGGTGCGATCGCGCAGGTCGTGGTGCCAGCCCAGGCCCAACACGCCCTGCGACATGTCCACGCCCGCGCTTGCGATCTCGCCTCCGCCCAGCGGCAGCGAAATGCTTACGTCGTCATCGCCCTTGCGGTAGGCGCCGAACACATGGACCGACGGCGCGATCGCCGCCGAGCCGGCCACGTAGAAACCGGCAGCTTCGATGTCGTCGACCTCCAGGTCCGGCGGCGACGGGAGCTCCTGGTCGAGCCGGGCGTAGCCCGCTTCGAGGTAGGTGTAGCTGTGCCCGCCGGCGAACGCGGCGAAGGGCGCGACGGCCAGGGCGGCCGCGAGTGCGAGTTGTTTTTTCATCCAATCCCCGGAAGGTGCGGAACGCGAGTGCCCGAACTGTCGCACGAACCGCCGCCCGCGTCGCGCGGCATGGGTCGCATGTGAAAAACCCGGCCGGAGCCGGGTCTTTCGGGTACGGCACGGTGCGGCGATCAGAAGCTCGCGCGCACGCCCGCCGTGTACCGGGTGACGTCATCGACGACTTCGACTTCGCCGACCAGGCCCCAGGTACGATTGAACTTGAACTGGCCGCCCAGCGTTCCGATGAAGTTGCCATCGAAGTCGCTGCCGCTCAGATAACCGATCTTCAGCCAGCCTTCGGCGCGGTCGTTGCCGCCACGAACGCCAACCGCGGCGCGGCCGCCCTTCTGGTCGATCGTCACCGAATCGCTGTCGGAGTCGTCACCGTAGCGCGCGGTCACGTCCACATCGCGCTCGATGCTGACGTAGGCCGCTTCGGCGATGAAGTCGACGCGCTCGCCCCACGCCATGTGGTAGCCGACGCCGCCCTCTGCCTGCGTCAGGTCGTCCTCGAGGCGGACCGTGAGGTCTTCGACCGGCTCGATCGTCTCGTCGTCGGACGCCTTCGCGTAGGAACCGAACAGGTAGAACGACGGGCTGATCTCGATCGAGCCCTTGATATATCCGCCCGAGGCGTCGACGTCGCCGAAATCATCGAAGTTCTCGTTGATGTTGGCTTGGGCGTAGCCGCCCTCGACGTAGGTGTAGCTCAGGCCGTTGCCCGCGGCGGAGGCGGCAAACGGCGCGGCCGCCAGCATGGCAGCCAGAACGAAACGCTTCTTCATGAGTCCCCTGATCCTTTTGGTGATGAATCCCTGAGCCGCCATTGCAGCGGCCGCCGGCACGATATCGTGAAGAAAGCGTTAATACAACGGTGCCACGAGTCACGAAAAAGAAGCCCGGCCGGAGCCGGGCTTCCCATCACGACAAGGGGGAGAGAGAACGTTGTCGTGGAACTCGCGCTGCGCGTATCGCGCAGCCGGTGTGCGATCAGAAGCTGATGCGCGGACCGACGAAGTACTCGGTGTAGCCGTCGACGAACTTCACTTCGCCGTTGATGCCCCAGGTCTGGTTGAACTTCACCTGCGCACCGAGGCGGCCGTAGAACTCGCCGTCGACGCCCTGGTCGTAGTCCTCGTAACCGGCCAGCGCGAACGCTTCGATGCTCGGGGTCAGCCCGGCGCGAACGCCCGCTTCGACGCTCCAGCCGTCCAGGTCGATGTTGTCGAACTCGGCCTTCTCGTAGGCGACGCGCGTCAGCAGGTCGACGCTGGAATTGATTTCGTGGTTGTAGCCCACGCCCAGGCGCCAGCGGTCGAGGTCGCCGAAGTTGTGGTCGAACTCCTGGCTGCTGTAGTTGCCGAACAGGTGGAAGTTCGGCGCGATGGCGCCGGAGCCGCCCACCGACCAGCCGTCCGCATCCGGGGTGTCGTTGAAGCCGCCGATGTCGTCGGTGCTGGTGCCGACATAGCCGCCTTCGATGTAGTTGTACGACACGTTGTCGGCCGCGGAGGCGGCGAACGGCAGCGCGGCAAGCAGGGTCAGGGCAAGCAGGGAACGCTTCATAAGGTCTCAGCCTCTTTATTTGTTATGGATCCGGCGCCGTGGGGGACACGCGAGTGGCGCCGGTGCCGAGGAGTATCCGGACGTAACCGAAATTTAACCTGAATACTGTACTCACAGGTGCAGGAACTTCGTTCCGGCCCGCGTGTCCTGCGCCGCGATCGGCAAAGCATGGCGAAAGGGTGCCCTGATGCACGCCTGTAAAATCGCGGCATGACCCACGACCTCCCCCTCGGCCGCCACGTCGATTACCCGCGCGAGTACGACGCGAGCCTGCTGTTCCCCATCGCCCGTTCGCTGGGCCGCGACCACATCGGCATCGCATCCGGCGCGCTGCCCTTCATCGGCGTGGATCGCTGGAACGCCTACGAACTGAGCTGGCTCGATGCGCGCGGCAAGCCGCGCGTGGGCACGGCGACGATTACCGTGCCGGCGACGTCGCCGCACCTGATCGAATCCAAGTCGCTCAAGCTCTACCTCAATTCGTTCAACGCCGCGCGCTTCGCGTCCGACGCCGACGTGCGCGCGCGCATCGTGGACGACCTGACCCGCGTCGCCGGGGCGCCGGTGGAGGTCGAGTTCGGCCTGCCTCCGATCGACGAAGCCGCGCCGGACAACGCGGTGCTCGACTGCATCGATTCGCTCGATATCGACGTGGACGATTACGGCCCGCCGAACGCGACGCATCTTGCCGCCGACTCCGCGCGCGTCGTCACCGAGACGCTCACCAGTTCGCTGCTCAAGTCCAACTGCCCGGTCACCGGCCAGCCGGACTGGGCGCGCATCGTCATCGATTACCACGGGCCGAAGCTGGATCGCGCCGGGCTGCTGCGTTACCTGGTGTCGTTCCGCGACCACGCCGAATTCCACGAGCAGTGCGTCGAACGCGTGTTCGTCGATCTGCTCGCGCGCACCGGCGCGACGCGGTTGTCGGTGGAGGCGCGCTACACGCGTCGCGGCGGACTGGACATCAATCCGTGGCGCGCGACGCCTGGCATGGCGCGTCCGGCAGCGGGTCGCGACGAACGGCAATGAACCGCGGCGTCAACGCGGAATTTCCGCCTCTTCCGATTACCTACCCTTAACAGGGCGCGTGCGATGGTGCCTCCGCCAAACGGCAGGAGAACTTCCACGTGACCACACCGGACAAGAAGGCCGACTTCTCCGACGTGCAAAGCAACGTCGAAAGCACGGAGCAGATCAAGCCGGATTTCAGCGACGTCCAGTCGTCGATCAGTTCGACCGAGCAGATCACCTCCGCCACGGCCGGCGAGGCGCAGACCTATACCGTGCAGAAAGGCGACACGCTCTCGCACATCGCCAAGCAGTTCTACGGAAAGGCCAGCCAGTGGAACGCGATCTTCGACGCGAACCGCGACCAGCTCGACGACCCCGACCGCATCCAGCCCGGCCAGGTGCTGCGCATTCCGCCCTCGGGCGAATGAGCGCCGGCCACTCGACCCTGCCCTCTCCAGGAGATGTCCCGATGACGACCCGTAACCGCCTGAACACCGCCATTGCCGCCGCGCTGCTCGCGTCGGTGGCGCTGGTCGGCTGCAAGAAGAAGGAAGAACCCGTCGCCACCAGCACGCCGCCGGCGACGACCGAACCGGCTGCGCCGGCCCCGGCTCCGGCGCCCGCGCCGGCCGCCACCGTGTCCGTGACCACGGTCGACCTGGGCACCGCCGTGGGTGCCGACAAGAAGGTCGCCACGCCGACCGCGACGTTCAAGCCGTCCGACACCATCAACGCTTCGGTCGGGACGACCACGTCCGATCCGGCGGCGGCGGTACCGGCCAAGCTCGGCGCCAAGTGGACTTTCCAGGACGGTCAGACCGTCAAGGAAGACACCTCCGACATCAACTTCGCCGGCCCGGGCCAGACCGTCTTCAGCATCAACAGCCCGAAGGGTTTCCCGACCGGCAAGTACAAGCTCGAAGTCATGCTCGACGGCGCCGTCGTGCAGACGCGCGACTTCGAGGTGAAGTAACCGTCTCTCTCCCCCACCTCTGGTGGGCAAGCATGGGCGCGGTTTCCACCGCGCCCTTTTTTTGTCTCAGCGCGCCGGCAGCACGCCGTCGACGTAGTACCAGCGGCCGCCTTCGCGAAGGAAGCGGCTGATTTCGTGCAGGCGGAAGGCCGAGCCGCCGCCGACCCGGTAACGCGCCACGAATTCGACGATGGCATGGTCCGCATCCACGACGGTGTGCCGCTTCACGTCCAGGCCGAGCCAGCGCGTCGCGGCGGCATCGCCCAGATCGAGCGTTTCCGGTCGCGTATCCGGGTGCCAGCTCGCCAACAGGTACGGGACATCGCCCAGCACGTAGGCGCAGTACCGCGAGCGCATCAGCGCCTCCGCGTCCGCCGCGGGCGCACCGGCATGCAGCGGGCCGCAACACTGGCCGTACGGGCGATCGCGCCCGCAGGGGCATGGGGTCGAAGGCGCGATCGGCGCGGGCGAGGTCGGGTTCATGCGGGAATTCTCGGCGAAGGGACGCCGCTGCGACTACCATGGCCCGCCCCCGCGAAGCACGAGCCGCCATGAAAGCCGCCCCGAACTACCTCGACGACGATCAGATCGAACGCCTGGCCGAACTGCTCGAGCAGCGCGCCGTGCCGTTCAAGGGATTCAACCTGGAGGCGCTCGACGGCTACCTTTCCGCGCTGGCGGTGGCACCCGAGTCCATCCCCTTCGAGCAGTGGCAGACGGCCGTGTGGGGCACGCCGCCGCGCTGGAAGGACGAAGAGGAGCGCCAGCAGGTGGAGGCGCTGCTGCTGGGCCATTGGAACATGGTCAACCAGCGCGTGCGCCACGGTGACGATGACCTGCCCGACCACCTTGCCCCGCTGCTGTGGTTGCCGGAGAACCCCGAGGAGGAGCAGGACGACGAACTCGACGTCGGCCGCGACTGGGCGTTCGGCTTCTTCCGCGCAGTCGAACTGAGCGAGATCAAGTGGGACCAGTGGCTGGACGAGCACGAGTGGGTCGACGAGATCTTCCTGCGCTTCGATCGCCTCGCCAGCGGCGAGATCGTCGGCGAGGACCCCGAGCAGCCCGGCGAGCCGGTGAGCTATCGCGAGCGCCTGGAGATCATCGCCTCGTTGCCGGGCATGCTCGCCGACCTGCACCACCTGCGCATCGACACGCTCACGCCACGCGAACCGATCCGCCGCGAAGCGACGCCCGATCGCAACGAACCCTGCCCCTGCGGCAGCGGCAAGAAGTACAAGAAGTGCTGCGGCGCGGCCTGACCCCGCGTCCGTGATTCCCTGAGCCCGGGCACGCGAGGCGCCCGGGTTGAGGCCGCATCGAACGCGTCCGCCGCGCCTGTTGTTCGCCGAGGCTGCACGAGCGCTGCGCGCCATACCGTCGCGTGCGGTCGCGCGCGAGCCGCAGCGTTGCGTCCACGCGCTTTGCCGCACTGCATCGAAACCGCGACAATGACCGGGTTGCGCGCCTTTCGGGCGCGCGCGTCGAACAGGCCGCGCCGGCGCATGCCGCGACGAGCCGCGCCACCCGCCCCCGTCCTTCGCCCGCGAGTCACGCCGACATGCCCAATACGCCCACGATCCTCTACACGCTGACCGACGAAGCGCCGTTCCTGGCCACGCAGTCGCTGCTGCCGATCATCGAAGCCTTCACCGCCCCGGCCGGCATCGCGGTGGAAACGCGCGACATCTCGCTCGCGGGCCGCATCCTGTCGCAGTTCCCCGAACGGTTGAAGCCGGAGCAGAAGATCGCCGACGACCTGGCCGAGCTGGGCCGGCTTGCGACCACGCCGGACGCGAACATCATCAAGCTGCCGAACATCTCCGCGTCCGTGCCGCAGCTCAAGGCCGCGATCGCCGAACTCCAGCAGCAGGGTTACGCGTTGCCGGACTATCCGGAAGAGCCCAAGGGCGAGCAGGAGAACGACATCAAGGCGCGCTACGACCGCGTCAAGGGCAGCGCGGTGAATCCGGTGCTGCGCGAAGGCAATTCCGATCGCCGCGCGCCGCTGTCGGTGAAGAACTACGCGCGCAAGCACCCGCACCGCATGGGCGCATGGAACGCCGGCTCGACCTCGCACGTCGCGCACATGGACGCGGGCGATTTCTACGGCAGCGAACAGTCGAAGGTGATCGGGAACGCCGGCACGGTCTCGATCGAACTCACCGGCACCGACGGCCGCCGCAACATGCTCAAGACCAACATCAAGGTCCAGGCCGGCGACGTCATCGATGCCTCGCGCATGAGCGCCAGGGCGCTGTCCTCGTTCGTCGACGCGCAGATCGACGACGCGCTCGCGCGCGGCGTGCTGTTCTCGCTGCACCTGAAGGCCACGATGATGAAGGTGTCCGATCCGATCATGTTCGGCATCGTCGTCAAGCGCTTCTACCGCGACACGCTGGCCAAGCACGCCGACGTGCTGGCGAAGGCCGGCTTCGACGCCAACAACGGCATCGGCGACCTCTACGCACGCCTGCCGTCGCTGCCGCCGGAAACCGTCGCGGCGATCGAGGCCGACATCGTCGCCGAGTACGCGCGCCGTCCGGCGCTGGCGATGGTCAATTCCGACAAGGGCATCACCAACCTGCACGTGCCCAGCGACGTCATCGTCGACGCGTCGATGCCGGCGATGATCCGCGACTCCGGCCGCATGTGGAACGCCGAGGGCAAGCTGCAGGACGCCAAGGCGATCATCCCCGACCGCAGCTACGCCGGCATCTACCAGGCGGTGATCGACGACTGCAAGGCGCATGGCGCCTTCGATCCGGCGACGATGGGCTCGGTGCCCAACGTCGGCCTGATGGCGCAGAAGGCCGAGGAATACGGCAGCCACGACAAGACCTTCCAGATTCCCGCGGACGGCGTGGTGCGCGTGCTCGACGAAGCCGGCAACGTGCTGATGGAGCACGAGGTGGAAGCCGGCGACATCTGGCGCATGTGCCAGACCAAGGACGCGCCGATCCAGGACTGGGTGAAGCTCGCCGTGAACCGCGCGCGCCTGTCGGGCACGCCGGCGGTCTTCTGGCTCGACCCGCAGCGCGCGCATGACGCCAACCTCATCGCGAAGGTCGAGCGCTACCTCAAGGACCACGACACCAGCGGCCTGGATATCCGCATCGCCTCGCCGGTGGAAGCGATGAAGCTGTCGCTGTCGCGCATCCGCGACGGCAAGGACACGATCTCGGTCACCGGCAACGTGCTGCGCGACTACCTCACCGACCTGTTCCCGATCATGGAACTGGGCACGAGCGCGAAGATGCTGTCGATCGTGCCGCTGATGGCCGGCGGCGGCCTGTTCGAAACCGGCGCCGGCGGGTCGGCGCCCAAGCACGTGCAGCAGTTCGTCGAAGAGAACTACCTGCGCTGGGATTCGCTGGGCGAGTTCCTCGCGCTCGCCGCGTCGCTCGAACACCTCGCCAACCACACCGGCAACGCACGCGCGAAGGTGCTGGCCGACACGCTCGACGAGGCGAACGCGAAGTTCCTCGACAACGACAAGTCGCCCTCGCGCAAGGTAGGCGGCATCGACAATCGCGGCAGCCACTTCTACCTCGCGATGTACTGGGCGCGCGCGCTGGCGAACCAGACCGCCGACGCCGAGCTCGCCGCGCGTTTCGGCAAGCTCGCCGACGCGCTGGAAGCGAACGAGCAGGCGATCGTCGATGAGCAGATCGCGGCGCAGGGAAAGCCGGTCGACATCGGCGGCTACTACCACCCCGACATGGGCAAGCTCGCCAAGGCCATGCGTCCGAGCGCGACGTTCAACGCGGCGCTCGCGGCACTTTGAGCCACCGCGCCCACCCCTGCGAACGCAGGGGTGGGACGCCTGTGGAGCCGTCAGCGCGTCGCGGGCTTCAGCATCGGGCAACCCGGTGCCACGGCGCCATCCTCGTCGCTCACGCACAGGCGGAAATCGCGCAGGCCGGCGATCTGCCGCGTATCGCCATCGGCCACGACGAAACGCCGGATCGGCGTCGAGACGCACGATCCGCTCTTCGCGTTCGCCGCCGAACAGTCGCGCGCGAACAACGTGTAGTGGCACTGCCCGCTCGCGCTGCGGATGCACTCGAAACGCGCCACGCCGGCTTCGACGACCGCACGGCTCTCCAGCGTGGACGCCCCGTCGTGCACTATGCGATCGACGAACGTGCTTCGTCCCACGTCGCAACCGAACAGGGACAGCACGAAATACAGCAACGCCTGGAACTTCATGGTGCACCTCGCAGATGGAATGGCGGTCCGTTGCCGGAGCGTGGTTCGCAGGGGAACGTGGACGTCACATGTGGCGGAACAGCGCCATGAACGGCGCGCTGACCGGGAGCGTTTCCGGACGCGATTTGAGCCGCACCGTGCCGCGCCCGGTGTCGTCGCGCACGATGCCGGCAATCGCCTTGAGATTGACGATGGTGGAGCGGTGGATCTGCTTGAACGTGTTCGGATCGAGCACGCCGAGCAGCTCGCGGATCGGCGTTCGCAGCAGCGCCTCGCCTTCCGCGGTGACGACGGTGGTGTACTTGTTGTCGGCACGGAAGTAGGCGACTTCGTCCACCAGGATCAGGCGCGTCTCGCGTCCGGCGCTGGCGGTGATCCATGTCAGGGGCGGTGCGGCAGCGGCGGCCGGCCTCGCGCCGAGGCGTTGCAACAAGTCGGCGAGCACCGCCGCGTCGTTGTGGCCGGTGCGCGCTTTCAGCCGCTGCACCGTGGTGGCCAGACGCGCAGGCGAGATCGGCTTGAGCAGGTAGTCGACCGCGCCGCGTTCGAACGCGTCGATGGCGTACTGGTCGTACGCGGTGACGAACACGATCTGCGTGCGCGGCGACACCTGCGCGGCCGCGGCGGCGACTTCCAGGCCGGTGATGCCGGGCATGCGGATGTCGAGGAAGGCGACGCCGGGCGTGTGCTCGGCCAGCGCTTCCAGTGCGCTCGCGCCGTCCTCGCATTCGGCGAGGACCTCCAGCTCCGGCCACGCGTCGCGAAGCTGTTTGACCAGCGCTTCGCGCAGCAGGGTTTCGTCTTCGGCGACGACGCAGGTGAGGGCGTGCTCAGGCATGGGGGTCCTCCGTCGGCGCGGCGGGAATCGCGGGCGGCAGCGCGGGCGGGACGGAGATCGTCGCCGCCACGCCGCTGGGGAAATTCGCCACGACCGACAGCGCGGCGCTCGCGCCGTACAGCAGGCGCAGGCGCTCGCGCACGTTCTTCAGGCCGATGCCGGTGCCGCTGTTCTTCGTGTTGAAGCCTTCGCCGTCGTCGGCGACCGTCACGGCGACGACGTCGTCCACGCGCCGCGCGCGAATCCACACCGTGCCGCCGCCCGTGCGCGGTTCCAGTCCGTGCTTGATCGCGTTCTCCACCAGCGTCTGCAGCACCATTGGCGGCAGCGGCGTGGCGCGCAGCGATTCGGGTACGTCGACCTGCACCGCGAGCCTGGACCCCATGCGGATCTTCAGGATTTCCAGATACGCCAGCGCGCGCTCGAGTTCGGCGCTCAGCGTGGACATGCCGTTGTCGGCACTCGGCAACGAGCGGCGCAGGTACTGGATGAGGTGGCCGAGCATCTCGTCGGCGCGCGCCGGATCGCTGCGCGTGAGCAGCTGCGCGCTGGCCAGCGTGTTGTAGAGGAAGTGCGGTTCGACCTGGGCGTGCAGGAGGTTGAGGCGCGCGACGGTGAGCTCCTTCTCCGTCGCGGTCTGCGCCGCTTCGGACTTCTCGTCGCGGCGTCGCTGCGCGACACGCCGGCTGATCGCACGCGCGATCGCTTCGGCGTTCTCGAAGTTCGTGCCGTCGTCGACGATGAACCAGTCGCTCCACGCGGGGCTTTCGGGTTCGCAGATGAGCGTGACGCTGGCGGCGTCGCGTCCCGGCACGACCGTGGCGAGGATGCGGTTGCGCGGGATGCCGAACCAGCGCATCGGGTTCCACCGGCCGAGCGGATAGTCGCCATCGTTCTGCGGACGCTCGACGATGGCGCGCAGCTGCAGGCTGTCGCGTGCGCTTTCCACGTGGCCGATGCGCGGCAGTTCGCGCACGGCGGCATCGACCAGATCAAAGGCCTCCCCGGCTTCGAAGGGGATTTCCACCTGTCGACGCTGCCGGTTGTCGAGCGCTTCCTTGTCCACGCGGTTGGCGATGAGCCGCACGCGGCCCACGTGCGACACCGCGGCCACGATCACCAGCGCCATGGTCGCCATGCCGGCCATGCTGAGCAGCCAGTCGAGCCGGCGCAGCCCGGGCAACTGGTCCCAGATGGCCGATGCGACCAGCAACGCCAGCAGCCAGGCGAAGCCGATGCGCAGCACGAAGGCCAGAGTCTTGAGCACGAAACGCCCTGTCGCGGTGGAATGCGGCGCAGCATAGCCGGCCGGGTGCCGGGCGGAAGGGCGGGTGCGACGGACGCGGGGTCGGGGCGATGAAGCCCGGAAAAGCAGGAGTGAGTTGGAGGAGGCAGGCGCGAGGAAGACCGTCCCCGCTCACTCCTCTCCACTCACTTGCCGGCGCTCACCGGAGGTACGACGAATCCGTGTTGCGCACGCGTTCCAGCTCGCGCTGCTCGAACAGTCGGTTGGCCTTTTCCTCGGTCATCTCGTACTTGGGCGCGACGTACGGAATGAGCAGCCGCAGCCACGATCGGCTGATGCGGCGCGATTCCTCCGGACAGCCCTTCGCGCGCGCCTCGGGCAGGTCGCCGTCGGTGACGATGCTCAGGTAGCGCGCCGGATCGCTGCCGTACAGCAGGCACTGCAGGTTGAAGTAGCGCTGTTCGCCCAGCGCGTGCTGGTCGGCATAGGCGTCGAGGTTGTACTCGCCGGTGCTGCGCGCGAGGAACCAGTTCGACGCCATGCGCAGGTTCTCGGTGACCGTGGCGGTGGATTCGTTGAGCCCGGCGAAGCGCAGCATCAGCGTGGTGGCGAGCTGGTCGACGGCGTCTTCCTCGCGGCCGGTGATCGGGATTTCGAGCAGCGTGATCAGCGCATGGCCCGTCTCGTGCAGCAGGATGAAGCGGAAGTTGGCGTCCAGGTACTGCTGCGCGTAGGTGTCGGGCAGCTTGTTGTGCGCGGCCAGCTCGCGACCGCGCTGCTCGAGCACCTTCATGGTCTCGTAGCACATCACCACTTCGTTGCGCTCGGGCGAGTAGAACGCGTTGACCTCGCCGCATTCGGCGGTGACGTAGTTGATCGGGCGCGGCAGCATCAGCATGCCGTCGATGGCCTGCACCTCCGGGATGTGGCGCAGCATGTCGGTGTCGTGCGCGAGCTTGTAGTACGGCTCGAGCTCCGCGCTCTTCGGCTTCACGTACTCGTAGCCGAACTCGACGCCGCCGGCCTTGCTCTCGGCATCGGCGGCCTTGGCGAAGCTCACGGGCTTGAGCGCCGCCAGGTCGTCGGCCAGCGCCTTCTCGGCGGCCTTGCGGCCTTCCTCGCGCGCGGCCGCGAGCGCGGCGGCCTGGCGCTTGCCGGCGATCAGCGAATAGCCGAAGGCGCCGCTCACCACGCCCAGTGCCAGCGACAGCAAAACGATCAGCAGTCTCGTCGACATGCGCTTCCCCGTGCGCTCCATCCCAGGCGGCGCGCCGATTCCGAGCGGAATGCGTTGACGCGCCGTGAGCCGAATCCTAGCGGCTGGCGCGTGATGGCGGAACCGCGGCGGCCTTCACGCCGCTGCGGGCGCTCCCGAGGCCTCAGGCGGCGTGGCCTTCCGCCGCGGCCGGCTCGGGGCGGATGCGCACCGCCCACAGCACGCCGGCGATCAGCAGCGCGATGCCCGCCATCGTCAGCGGCGCCGGCATGCGACCGCGCAGGATGAACGCGTAGGCGAGCGCGGCCAGCGTCTCGAACACGATCAGCTGCCCCGCGAGGGCGGTCGGCAGGCGCTGGCTGGCGGCGTTCCAGCACAGCGTGCCGATCCAGGAGGCGAACAGGCCGATGCACGCCATCAGGCCGATGAAGAACCACGGACGCGGCCCGAACGGCATCGCGAAGTCGCTTCCCGACAGGGTCATGCCGCCCCACAGCAACGCATACCCGGCCAGCGCCAGCGGCAGCGTCGCCACGCCCTGCGCGGTGGCCCACGTGCGCGGATGGCGGTCCGGGTGCGCGCGCAGCCAGTCGGCGTTGCGCAGCGGATACCAGGTCCAGCACGCGACGGCGACGATCGCCAGCAGCGCGCCCTGCAGGTAGCGCGCGGGATCGGCGTCGGGCTGCGCGCGCAGGGCGTCGAGCTCGACCCGGTTCACGCACGCGATGCCGAGCGCGATCAGCAGCAGCGACGGCGCAAGCCGTCGCCACGGCAGCCGACCGTCGCGCCGATGGTCGCGCAGGTTCGCGCTGATGGCGATCACCACCGGCAACGTGCCGATGATCATCGTCGGCAATGGCGCCCCGGCGCGCTGGATCGCACCGGCCAGGCACACGTAATAGAGCAGGTTGCCGATCGCCGCGAGCTTCAGCGCGTCCGCCCAGTCGGCACGCGAGAGCCGCCGCAGCGCGCCGCGGTCCATCCATGCCAGCGGCAGCGCGATCAGGCCGAAGGCGAGATAGCGACCCACCGACTGCAACGCGGCCGGGTAGTCCGGCAGCAACAACGGCGCGACGAACACCAGGCCCCAGAGGAGGCCGGCGGCGAGGGCGTAGAGGGTTCCGGCGAGCATGCGGACAGCGTGGCGCGTTCGAGCCGCTACGTCTTGAACGAGATTGCGCTTCTCCTCCTTCTCCCGACGGGAGAAGGTGCCCGCAAGGGCGGATGAGGGGCAACGGAGCGGGACCGGCACAACCCAGCAGTGCAGTGAGGCACCACTGGTTCGATGTTGATGCTCCGTTACCCCTCACCCCACCCCCTCTCCCGAGGCGAGAGGGGCTCAAAAGCGGGGAGAGGGCATCACGACCGCACCTGCCGCTGGTACCGCGCCGGCGTCACCCCGTAGCGTTGCGCGAACGCCCGCGTCAGATGCGCCTGATCGCTCAGGCCGACCTCCGCCGCGACCTGCGCCGGCGCGATGCCCTCGGCGAGCCGGCGCTTGGCCTCGAACAACCGCAACGCCATCAGCATCTGCTGCGGCGTGGCGTCGTACTGCGTGCGGAAGGCGCGCAGGAAATGGAACGGGCTCAGGTCCGCGACGGCGGCGAGTTCGTCCAGCGTGAGCCGCCGCGCGAGGTGGTCGCGCAGGTACTCGATCACCCGCCCGAACCGCGGCGCGGCCTCGCGCCCGGCCGGCCGCGCGGCGCGCGACTGGTCGGAGAACGCGTCGAGCAGGTCGAGCAGCAGGCCGTCGAAGGCCAGCGGTTCGGTCGTACGCCACAGTGCCTCGAGCAGCGCCGTGACGCGCCGTGCACGCGCCGGGTCGTGCTCCACCGCGTCGCGGAACCACAGCCCGCGCTGTCCCGTCACCGCTTCGACGACGTCCGCATCGAGGTACGCCATGCGATAACGCCAGCCGCCGTCGGTCTCGGCGCGACCGGTGTGCAGCACGTCGGGGTTCATCATCACGCGCGAGTCCTGCGGCGCCAGGTGGTCGCTGCCGCGGTAGCGGAAGCGCTCCACGCCGGTTTCGATCGCCCCCAGGCCATAGGCTTCGTGCGTATGCGGCTCGAACGCGTGCCGCACGATGTGCGCGCGATACAGCTCGATGCCCGCACGATGCGCCGGGCGGCGGAACTGCGCCCGGTCCAGCGGATGATCGAAATGTTCCGGCACGCCCTGCATGCGGCCGATGATGCCACGGCGCTTCAGGCGCGGCGTTTGGCCGGCGGCAGCAGCGCGTTGGCGGCGCGGCGCAGCTTCAGCGACAGCGCATGGAAGCCGGCACCGGTGGGGTGCATCTCGTCGAACCAGGCATCGGCCTGCCGCAGCGTTCCGCGCAGGTCGACGAAGGTGAACACGCCGGCGAATTCGGCGCGCGCGGCGAGCGGCACCAGCACCTGGTCGTGGAAGCCGTCGATCAGCAGCGCCGCGAAGCGCTTCTGCTGCGGGACTTGCGGCAGGACGTGCGCCACATGCGGCGCGATCCACGGCCCGATGTTGTCGCGCAGCAGCGCCGCCGCGCCGAGGTTGGCGACCGTCAGACGGGCCGGCTCGCCCATGCGCTGCGGATAATCGTAGGTGTGCGCGAGGATGGGCGTGTCCGGTCGCGTGCGTTTGAACGCGCGAAGGAAGCGCTGGTACGCGCCGCGCACTTCCTCGAACCGTCGCGATCGCTCCACGCGCGCGAACGCCTGCTCAGGCGTCATCGGCGATTGCCCGGCGAACAGGCCCTGCAGGAAGTCCGCGACGAAATCGTTGCCGCCGGCGCTGATCAGCACCGCGTCGAACGCGAAGCCTTCGTACCAGTCGACGAGATCGGCGATGCGCCGCTCGGAGAAGATGTCGATCGCCCGATCGCCGCTCTTCTCGGTGCGGAAGAACAGCCCGCCCGCACCGAACTGCGGCACGCCGCGCTCCTCGTCTTCCGGCGTGGGGAAGACGAGCCAGTCGAGCAGGTTCATCGCCAGCGGCGTGGAGAACCACGAATCGCCTTCGCAGAAGAACACCGGCGTGCGCACAGCCAGCTCCGGCTCGCGCTGCAGCGCGCGGTAGATGCGGCGGAACTCGCCGCGCTGGGTGGTGATCGTCGAGGGCATCGCAGGGCCTTCCTGGTCGCGGCGTCCTTATGACAGAACGCCGCGAACGCCCCGTGACGGCCGCGATCGCTTACGGCTGCGGTGCTTCCACGCGTGCGGCAACCGGCATGGGCGCGATCGCCCATACGCTGTTCGCCTCGCCGGTGCGCATGCGATGCGCGGTCACGCGCGCGAGCCACCCGAAGCCGACCGCCATCGCGATCGCGCCCGCGTCGATCGCGAACAACGCCCACCGCCCAGCCGCCGCGCTGGTCCACCACCACGCGCCGGTGGCGATGCCGTGCGCGAACGGAATCAGCGCGGTCGCGATCGCGGCGGCCCACAGCAGTTCGTGCGCGGCGCGGATCGGTGGACGCAGCGCGGCCCAGAGCGCGCACAGGGCCCAGGCGATGAAGCAGGCGGCGCTCACGCCGAAGCCCAGGTCGATGCCCGACAGCGCCGGCAGTTGCAGCAGCTGCGTCGCGACGAACGCCACCGAGATCGCCACGCACACGCCGATGCACACGCCGACGGTCGCGCGCGCCATCCACAGCGGTGCGCGGCCCTGCTCGGCCTGGCGACGCTTGCGGCGCGATTCCATCCACAGCAGGTTGCCGGAATAGAACAGGAACGCGCCGCCCAGACCCAGCAGGAAGTACAACCACTGCACCCAGGCGTTGCCGTACTCGCCGAAATGCAGCGCGTACGCGGAAGCGAGCGTCGCGTGGTTCGCGTCGCGCTCGCCCGGCAGTTGCGTGGCGAGCTTGGCGCCGGTGTTCGCGTTCATCGCGACCGAGCCCAGCGGACCGAGCGCGCCTGCGGATTCGCCGGTGACTTCCACCGTCGCGTTCGCGTCGCCGGCGTTGGCCAGCTTGAGGTAGGCCGGTTCGAAGTCGGCGAGGCCCTGCTCGCGCGCAATGGCGATGCTGCGCTCGTGCCACATCGCGAGCGATCCGATCTTCTGCTCGCGGCCGGCGGGTGCGACCACCGGCGCGGTGTCCATCGCCGGACCGAGCGCGCCCATCAGCTGGTTGCGATAGATCAGCGGGTCGAGCGCGAGCATCACGATCATCACCAGGCACAGCATCGCACCGGTGACGGCGAACATGATGTGCATCGGCAGGCTGAGCACGCCGATGACGTTGTGCGCGTCCTGCCACATGCGCTTGAGGTTGCGACCCGGGCGCAGCGCGAAGAGGTCCTCGACGAGCCTGGGCAGGTGGATCACGACGCCCGAGATCAGCGCCAGCCCGTACAGCAGGCTGACGATGCCCATCAGGTACGTGCCGGCCACCGGAATGCCGAGCGAGTAATGCAGCGCGTTGACGAGTTCGGTCAGCGCGCCGCCGGGCATTTCGTCCAGCCCTTCAGGGTGTTCGGTCGTCGCATAACGCCACGCACCCGACGGCTCCTGCCAGTACGTCGCGGCAATGGGGTATTCCTCGCCCGGGAACACCATGCCCACGTGCGTGCGTGCCGCCGGGTGCCGCGCCAGCGTTTCGTCGAGCAGATGCTGCGCGTCGTCCAGCGTCTGCGCCGTGGCGTGGATGCCGTGCGGCGACTGCCACGCCTGCACGTCGTGGTGGAAGAGGGTGATCGCGCCGGCGTAGAACGCGACGAACAACGCGAAGCCGGCGACGAGGCCGACCCAGGTGTGCAATGCGGTGAACGTGCGCAGCGTGCGGGAGGAGATCTTCATGGCGCCCTCACTGGATCCACCGCAGCCACTGCAGCAGCCACAGTGCGCCGAGCGAAGCGGCGGCCAGTGCGCTGAGCCACGCCCACGCGCGCCTGCCGCTGGCGAACTGGAAACTCGCGCCCATCACGGCGATCCACACGATGAAGAACGTGATGATCCCGGCGACGATCGTCCCCTGCCACGGCCCCGGCAGCGCCCACGTGAGCAGGCCGACGAGTCCGGCCGACAGCAGGAAACCGGGCACGATGCCGGCGAAAGCGCGCGTCCACATCAGCGTGCCGCTCCATTGTCCTGTTCGAGTCGCGGGTTCGGCGCGCTGCGCCATGCGAGGTACGGCAATGCCATCAACCCGAGCATCCACGTTCCCAGCATGGCGCACAGGCCGGCGCCGACTCCCAGTTCGGCGATGAACAGCCACAACGACACGAGCGCGAAGACGAAGCCGGCAAGCGTTCCGCGCGCCGCGTGGCGACGCCACGACGGCCACCGGCAATGGCTCGATGCGGCGTACAGCGACGCCGCCGATAGCAGCGACGTCGCGATGGCAGCGGTCGTGGCGACGAGCGGATCCACGGCGTCAGGTCACCACTGGTAGCGCGCGGTGGCGGTCACCGTGCGCGGATAGCCGTAGTAGCACCAGGTCGCGCTGTTGCAGGTCGCGACGTAGTCCTTGTCGCCGACGTTCTGCGCGTTGAGCTGCAGACGCCACGCGCCGATGTCGTAATGCACCGACGCATCGAACAGCGTGTACGAGGGCGTTTCCCACGCGTTGTACGCATCGCCGTAGTGCTCGCCGGTGTAACGCACGCCGGCCCCGAACCCCAGGCCCGAGAGCGCGCCACCGGTGATCGTGTAATCGGCGCCGAGCGAGGCCACGTGCCTGGGCTGCAGCGGGATTTCCTTGCCCAGCGACAGCGGGTCGGTCGACTTCGTCACTTCCGAGTCGGTGTAGGTGTAGGCGCCGTACACGCCCAGGCCATTGCCGATGTTCCATCGGCCTTCGAGCTCGACCCCGCGCACCTTCGTTTCGCCCTGCTGGATCGAGTACAGCGTGTGGTTCGGATCGACGACCAGCGTGTTCTCCTGCACCAGTTCGTACGCGGCGAGCGTCGCGAGGATGCGGTTGCTCGCCGGCTGGTACTTGACGCCGATTTCCGTCTGCTCGCCGGTGGTCGGCACGAACGCGGTTCCGAAGAAATCCGTGCCCACCGTGGGCTGGAACGACTGCGACCACCCGATGTACGGCGCCAGGCCGTTGTCGAAGAGGTAGTTCACGCCCACGCGCCCGGAGAACTTGTCGTCGCTCTGGTGCGACTGCGCGCCGCCGATGACTTCATGCGTGTCGGTGCCGACCCAGTCCTGGCGCGCGCCGAGCGTCACGACCCAGCGGTCGATCTTCATCTGCTCCTGCGCGTACAGGCCGAACTGCGACTGCGTCTGGCGCGTGCGCGTGGCGAACTCCGGCTCCACGATCGGCGAGCCGTACACGGGCGCGAACAGGTCCAGCGTGGGCGCGCCGAACACGAACGCCGACGCGTAGTCGTTGCGCGCGCGGCGGAAATCCAGCCCGGTGAGCAGCGTGTGCTCGACCGCGCCGGTGGTGAAGTCGAACTGCAGCTGGTTGTCGACGCCGAAGGTCTTGCTCTCCTCCTCGGTGTTCCACAGGTAGCGCACCAGCGTGCGGTAATCGACCGGCTGGAAGGTGACCGGGTCGGTGAGCCAGCCGAACGCGCCGACGGACGTGCCCGGATCGATCTTCGTCACGCCGTAGCGCAGGTTCTGGCGGAACGTCGTGCTGTCGTCGAAGCGATGCACGTACTCCCAGCCCAGCGACGTCATCGTCTTGTCGTAACGGTTGAAGCCCGGCTCGCCGGTGAAGCGGTTGCGCGCGATGCGGCCGTTCGGGTTCGGCAGCAGCGTGCCCTCGGCGGGCAGGAAGCCCGCACCGGCGACCGTGTCGTTCTTCTGCCAGCGCGCCAGCAGCGTGAGCGAGTTGGCCTCGTCCGGCTTCCACGTCAGCGCGGGCGCGATGAAATAGCGGTCGTCGTGGACGAAATCGACCTCGTCGTCGCTCTGGCGCGCCAACGCAGTCAGGCGATACGTCCACACGCCGTCGTCGGTGAGCCGGCCACCGAAGTCGCCCGCAAGCTGGAACAGGTCGTACGTGCCGACCTGCACTTCGACCTCGCGCAGCGCGGCGTCGGTGGGGCGCTTGCTCACGTAATTGACCATGCCGCCGGGCGGCATCGCGCCGTAGGCGACCGACGCCGGGCCCTTGAGCACTTCCACGCGCTCCAGGCCGTACGGCTCGATGCGCGTGATGCCGGTGCCGCTGCCTTCGGCGAGCGCCAGGCCGTCGAGGTAGCGCGCCGGGGTGAAGCCACGCAGCAGCAGCCAGTCCGAACGCGGATCGCCGCCGTATCCGCCGCCCTGCGCGCCCGCGGTGAACCACACGGCTTCCTCGATGCCGTGGATCGCGCGGTCCTTCATCTGCTGGTCGGTGACCACGGAGATCGACTGCGGGATCTCGCGGATCGGCGTGTCGGTCTTGGTCGCGGTACCGCTGGTGCGGGCGATCGGCGCGCGCACCTCGATGGAATCCAGGTCGGTGGCGCTCGTGCCCTGCTGGGCGAACGCCGGCAGGGCCGCACCGGCGAGCAGCGCGACGGCGAGGGCGCGACGGATCGAAGCCGGCAAGGGGCGGAAGGCGGAACGGTGGGAGCGCATCGGGAACCTTGTTGGCGGGCGCCGGAGGCGGGCGGCCTCGCGTCGACCCGGTCGCGGACAAATGAGAATCGTTCGCGATTGTAGGCGGTTCACCCGATGCGAACAATCGCGCCGGTTTCCCTGCGGCTCTGGCGCGGCGTTCCGGTAAACGAAGAAAGGCGCCGCGGTGGGGGACGCGGCGCCTTGAGGAGAAGCTGGGTTTGTTGCGGTTGAACGGCGCTTGCGCGGCCCGCGAACCGAGGGCGGCTCAGCCGCAGCCGCACATCGCAAGTTCGTCGAACGTAGCCGGCTCGGCGGCCTCGTCCGTGCGCCGCGCCCGGCCGTGGCCGAGCGGCGCGAACACGCGCGCGGAGGCGATGCGATTACCGTAGCCGGCGTAGGACTCGCCGGCGTCATCGAAGGTATGAAAGGCGGCCTGCTGGGCCTGCGGGAAGAACAGATTGGTGAAGACGTTCATGGCGTGCTCCCGGTGTGCGTCGGCCTGCGTGGCGTGGACAACTTCCTTGAGTGCGTCGCAAGATACGCCCGCGCCGGAGCCCGAAAAAGCGACGGTTGCGCAAGCCAGGCTTGAATCCGTTTCAAGTAACGCCGTTGCCGGGGAGAAGGTCGAATGAGCCGTCCGCCGTTGCAGGCCCTGATGGGGTTCGTCGCCGCCGCGCGTGCCGGGAATCTCACGCGCGCGGCCGAGTCGATGCATCTGACCGTCAGCGCACTGAGCCACCAGATCCGCACCATCGAGGAACGCCTCGACCGTCGCCTGTTCGTGCGAGGCGCGCGTGGCGTGAAGCTGACCGAACACGGTCAGGCGCTGTACGACCGCATCGCGCCCCATCTGGAAGCCATCGAGCTGGCGCTCGCGCCGCGTCGCGTCCGTCGCGACGATGCACTCGCGGTGACGCTGATGCCGTCGTTTGCGTCGAGCTGGCTGGTGCCGCGCCTGCCGCGCTTCCTCGCCGCGCATCCGCAACTGGAAATCAGCCTGCAGTCGAACGTCGATCCGATCGACTTCTCGCGCGAGACGGCCATCGATGCCGGCATCCGCTTCGGTCCGGGCAAGTGGCCGGGCGTGGAAGCGGTGCACCTGTTCGACGACTGGATGACGCCGACGGCGAGCCCGGCGCTGATCGAACGCCTGGGCCGCCCGACGCTGGCGACCCTCAGCCAGTTTCCGCTGCTCGGCGCGCCGGGCGGGCGCTGGAGCGAGTGGTTCGCGCGCTTCGGCGGCAAGCCGCCCGAGCGCTTCGTGGCGATCTTCGACGATTCGGAAAACCTGCATCGCGCCGCGGCGGAGGGCATGGGCATCGTGCTGGGGCGGGTGACGCTCGCGCGCCCGCTGGTCGAAGCCGGGCACCTGGTCGAACTGTTCGACGAACGCCTGAAGACCGAGTTCGCGCATTACCTCGTCTACCCCTCGCGTTCGCGCGACCACCGCGGCCTGGCGCGCTTCCGCGACTGGCTGCTGGAAGAGGCCGCGATCTACGCGGCCAGCGATGCGATGACGCCGCGACGCACCGGCCGCACGAAGCGGCCCGCCGAGGTGGCGAAGGCCGGCACGACGCGCGGCAAACGGACCCGTGCCGTCCGTTGATGGTGGCCGCCACGGCGTTGGGGGTAGTCTGGCCGCCCGTTCGCCGGCCCGCCCCGAGCCGGCCCGTCATGGAGACCTGCATGAAACGCCTGCTGCTTGCCGCTCTGGTTCCCGCCCTGCTCGTCGCGCACGGCGCCGTCCTTGCGCAGTCCGCGACCGCCGCGCCGAAGGCCGCCGCTCCGGCCCAGCCCGACGCCGCCCTGCAGGCGGCCGTCGATGCGCCGACCCGCGATGCGAAGAACCGCCTGCGCGACCCCTACCGCCATCCGGCGCAGACGCTCGCGTTCTTCGGCGTGAAGCCGACCCACACGGTCGTGGAAATCACCCCCGGCGGCGGCTGGTACACCGAGATCCTGGCGCCTTACCTCAAGAACGGCGGCCATTACGTCGCGGCGATGTACGACCCGAAGATCCCGAACCAGCCGCAGTACCGCTACCGCCAGAGCAAGGCGATGGACGAGCGCCTCGCCAACACGGAGGTGTACGGCAAGACGGAAGTGCGCAACTTCGATCCGAAGGCGCCGAACTTCGGCCCCGCGGGCTCGGCCGATGTCGTGCTGACCTTCCGCAACGCGCACAACTGGGTGGACGACGGCACCGCGGACGCCTACTTCAAGGGGTTCTTCGACGTGCTCAAGCCGGGCGGCACGCTGGGCCTGGTCGACCACCGCGCCAAGCCGGGCACCGACCTGGAGAAGATGAAGACCTCCGGTTACCTCACCGAAGCGCTCGTCGTCGAACTCGCGCAGAAGGCGGGCTTCAAGCTGCAGGCCAGGAGCGAGATCAACGCCAATCCGAAGGACACCGCCGACCACCCCAACGGCGTGTGGACGCTGCCGCCGAGCAACCAGCACGACGCCGCCGACGACGCGAAGTACAAGGCCATCGGCGAAAGCGACCGCATGACGTTGCGGTTCGTGAAGCCCTGAACGAGGAGCGAGGATGGGGAGTGGGAAGTGAGCGAAGCGCCGCTCATTCCCCACTTCTCCTCACCCGCTCCTGCAACCGATGCTCATCGCCCTCAACAAACCCTACGGCGTGCTGTGCCAGTTCACCGACCGCAGCACGCCGCCGCGACGCACGCTTGCGGAGTTCGGGCTGCCGCCGGACGTGTACGCCGCCGGACGGCTCGACCACGACAGCGAAGGCCTGCTGCTGCTCACCGACGACGGCGCGCTTGCGCACCGGCTGACCGATCCGCGCCACAAGGAACCCAAGACGTACTGGGTGCAGGTGGAAGGCGAACCCTCCGACGCGCAGCTCGACGCCTTGCGGCGCGGCGTCGTGCTGAACGACGGGCCCACGCGCCCCGCGAAGGCGCAACGGCTCGACGCGCCGGCGCTGTGGCCGCGCGATCCGCCGGTGCGCTTCCGCAAGACCGTCCCGGACGCGTGGCTGGAGATCACCCTCGGCGAAGGCCGCAACCGGCAGGTGCGCCGGATGACGGCCGCGGTCGGGTTGCCGACGCTGCGGCTGGTGCGCGTGGCGATCGGTCCGCATCGCCTGGACGGGCTGTCGCCGGGGGAATGGCGCAGGCTGTAGGCGCGATGCGCGGCCGCGACGCCTCCAGGCGCAGGATGCCGCGGCGGCCTTGAGCGCGATCAAGCAGCGCGCGATCGGACACGACAGCATCGCAGCCCCCGCACGACGGACACGCCATGCACTTCCTCGACAACCTGCTGCTCAACACCGACAGCTACAAGGCCAGCCACTGGCTGCAGTACCCGCCGGGCACGGACGCGACGTTCTTCTACGTCGAATCGCGCGGCGGACTGTACGACCGCACGGTGTTCTTCGGTCTGCAGTCGATCCTGAAGCAGACGCTCGCACGCCGTGTCACGCACGAGGACGTCGAACAGGCGCGCGCGCTTTTCGCCTCGCACGGCGAGCCGTTCAACGAAGCCGGCTGGCGCGACATCGTCGAGCGTTTCGGCGGACGCCTGCCGCTGCGCATCCGTGCGGTGCCCGAGGGCGCCGTGGTGCCCACGCACCAGGCGCTGGTGACGATCGAATCCACCGATCCGCGCGCGTTCTGGCTTCCTTCGTACCTGGAAACCCTGCTGCTGCGGCTGTGGTACCCGGTGACGGTCGCCACGGTCAGCTGGCATGCGAAACAGACCCTGCGCGGTTTCCTCGAACGCACCAGCGACGACCCGGACGGGCAGCTGCCGTTCAAGCTGCACGATTTCGGCGCGCGCGGCGTATCGAGCCTGGAATCGGCCGCGATCGGCGGCCTGGCGCACCTGGTCAACTTCATGGGCACCGACACGGTCTCCGCGCTGCTGGCCGCGCGCGCCTGGTACCACGAGCCGATGGCGGCGTTCTCCATTCCCGCCGCCGAGCACAGCACGATCACCGCGTGGGGCCGCGATCGCGAGGTCGACGCGTACCGCAACATGCTGCGGCAATTCGCGAAGCCGGGCGCGATCGTCGCGGTCGTGTCGGACAGCTACGACATCTTCCGCGCGGTGTCCGAACACTGGGGCCGCACGCTGCGCGAGGAGGTCATCGCGTCCGGGGCGACGGTGGTGATCCGGCCCGACTCGGGCGATCCGGTCGCCGTCGTGCACGAATGCCTGCGCCGGCTCGACGAGGCGTTCGGCCACGTCGTCAACGGCAAGGGCTTCCGCGTGCTCAACCACGTGCGCGTGATCCAGGGCGACGGCGTCACTCCCGACAGCATCCGCGCGATCCTCCAACGCATCACCGAGGCCGGCTACTGCGCCGACAACCTCACCTTCGGCATGGGCGGCGGGCTGCTGCAGCGCGTCGATCGGGACACGCAGAAGTTCGCGCTCAAGTGCTCGGCCGCGCGCGTGGACGGCCGCTGGATCGACGTCTACAAGCAGCCGGTCACCGATCCGGGCAAGGCGAGCAAGCGCGGCCGCATGACGCTGGTCCGCCACGCCGACACCGGCGAGTACCGCACCGTGCCGCTGCCGGAAGGCGCGGTGTCGCTTGCCACGGCGGATGCGCCGGGCGGCTACGAGGACGCGCTCGTGACCGTGTGGGAAAACGGCGAACTGCTGCAGGACTGGACGCTCGCGCAGGTGCGCGACCGTGCGAACGCCGCGCGGCTCTGACCCACGCGGCAGGGGTGCTTGGCGCCGATGATCCGTCCCAGGGCGATGACGCGCCTGCATATGGACAGGCGCACCGACCCGCGATTCGCGACTACCCGCCGGCCCCGATCACCATCTCCATCGTGCGTTCCGCCAGCGCGGTGATGGTCAGCGACGGATTCACCGTGCCGGTGCTGCCCGGCACCATCGCGCCGTCGACCACGTACAGACCGCTATAGCCGTTGACCATGCCGTAATCGTCCGTCGCCTCGCCGAGCACGACCCCGCCCAGCGGATGCGCGGTGAAATCCGCCTTGATGTCCGGCACGAGCAGCGGCACGCCCGCCGGGACGCCGTTGCACCTGGCGATACGGTTGTGCACCGCGCGAAGCGCGGCCACGGTGCGATCGTTTCCGTTCTTCGGCCAATCCAGCACGACGTCATCACGACCGGCGTCGTAGTGGAAGCTCGCCCGTGTCGGGTCCAGCACCATGCCCAGCGATCCCAGCAGGCCGATGTTGAGCGCCACGCCGGGCGCGTACCAGTTTTCCAGCGTGACCGGGAGGCTGCCGGATTCGTCGAGAATGCGCGATGCGCACGGCGACGCCTGCGTGACACCCTCCGATGGCGCGAACGACCGCACCAACGCCGCATCTCCATTCGTGCCCCAGCCTTGTCCGATCGCGGCGCTCAGACGCGGAAGCGTCCCGGTGGCCTTCGCGCGCACCAGCAGTTCGGTCGTCCCGATGGAGCCGGCGCCGAGGAACAGCTTGTCGCACGTCATCGTCTGCCGGCGCATGACGCGGCCGGTCGGCTCGACGATGTCCACCGTCAGCGCGAATCGACCGCTCCTGTCCTGCGCGATCGCGCGCACGACGTGCGAATGGTGGATCGACACCTTGCCGGTCGCCACCGCCTGCGGCAGGTAGTTGTACGTCAGGTCGTACTTGGCGCCGTTGGAATTGCCGAAGTTGCTTTCGCCGATGATCGCCGACCTGCGCGACTGGCCACTCAGTTCGCGACGCACGACGTTCCAGTCGAAGATCGAATCGATCCGCTGCGGCGTGTAGCCCGCCTTCCGCGCCTGGTTGTCCCACGCGCGCGAATGTCCGAACGGCCCGCTGCGATAGACATCGTCCGGCATCGGCGAGGCGCGCAGCATCCTGCGGGCGCGGGGATAGTAGACGGCATGCATCTCGTCATAGCTGACGCGGCCTTTGAACACGGCGTCGAAGAAGCGGCGTTCGGGTTCGATCAGCACGCCGGTGAACACCACCGAGCCGCCACCGACCGCGCTGCCGCGCCAGACCTGCATGTGCCGGTATTCGGTGATGTCGAGGACGCCGCCGAAGCTATCGGTCAGCACCGGCAAGCCGCTGAAGCCGGTGAAGCTGCGCCGGTGCCACAGTGCGCGGCCGTCGGGACAGACTTCGGGCGAGAAGATCTGGCGTCTTGGATCGCGCGGCCAGGGCAGGCCGCGTTCGAGAACGACGGTGCGAACCCCTGCTTGGCCAAGCCTCAGCGCCGCGACGGCACCGCCGAAGCCGCTGCCGATCACGATGGCGGGCACGTGCGAGGGTGCGGTGGGGGCGGGCACGAAGATCTCGGGCACCAGGCGCTGGTATCTGGAAACGGCGAGGCGGTCGAGCAGCGTGGTATTCGCCGCGTCGTCCGGTAACGCTTTGGCTGCCGCATTGCCGAACGTGCCAGCGGCAGCGACAGCAGTGGCGGCGAGAAGGAATTCGCGTCTGGAAATGCTCATGTCGTCCTGATCCCGTTCGATGGAATGACATCGCGTCCACGAGTGGGGCGATGTCGTCCATCGATTTGTATCGGCTGATCCGGCGACAGGCTTCGGGATCCTTCTGAGCGCACGCAGGAAAAATTCGCCGCGACCCATGTCAGGGGCGCGGTCTCACCGGCTCTCGCCTGGCGAGGACGGCGACGCGACCGGCACCGAGTTCGCGCCCGGCCGGGTGAGCAGCAGCACGCCGCCGAGCACGACAGCGGTGCCGAGCAGTTGCACGAGGGTGATCGGCTCGCCGAGCAGCCACGCGCCCAGGAACACCAGCGACACCGGCCCCAGCACCGACATCTGCGCGGCCGTTCCGGCGCCCAGTCGCGCCACCGCGCCCATCGTCAGGGTGACCGGCAGGAAGGTGCAGAAAATCGCGTTGATCGCGGCCAGCCCGTACACCGGTGCGGGCAGCTCCAGCAGGTGCGCGGGATCGCGCGCGATGACGTAGTGCGCGAGCGTGGCCGCAGTGGAGATCGTCATCGCATACGCCACCAGCCGCAGCGAGCCGATGCGCCTGATCAGCTGGCCCGACATCGACAGGTACAGCGCGTAGCTCAGCGCCGCAAGCAGCACCAGCGCGCTGCCCAGCAGGATGTGCTCGCCCTGCACGCGCAGGTTCTCGACGAACACCAGCGAGACGCCCGCGTAGCTCACCGCCAGCGCCACCCATTCCCGCCGCGCCACGCGGCGCTTGAAGGCGAACACGCCGATCAGCAGCACGAAAGTCGGATTGAGGAACAGGATCAGGCGCTCGAGCGAGACGGGCACGTACTCCAGGCCCCAGAAGTCCAGCAGGCTCGACAGGTAATAGCCGAGCACGCCGAGGACGACGATCAGGCCGAAATCGCGGCGGGTCATCGGCACGCGGTCCGGTCGGCGCGTCTCGCGGATGCCCAGCGCGACGAACAGCGGCAGCGACAGCAGCATCCGCAGCGCGAGCACGTCGAGCGAATCGACGCCGTAGCGGTAGTGGAACTTCGCGAGGATCGCCTTCGCCGAGAAGAGGATCGCGCCCGTGGCGGCCATCGCCAGTCCGATGCGGCGCGCCGCGTGCGCCGGGGCGGTGGTCGCGGTCGTGTTCATTCGGCGCTCGCGTCGTCGAGCTGCCTGAGCTGCGCGGCACCCAGCGCCAGGCGCGCGGCCGCGAGCAGCTCGTGCAGCTGTTCGACGGACGTGGCGCTGGCGATCGGCGCGGCGACGGTCGGTTGCGCCATCAGCCAGGCCAGCGCGACCTGCGCCGGCGTGGCGCGCAGGTCGGCGGCGACGTCGTCCAGCGCCTGCACGATGCGCAGTCCGCGCGGATTGAGGTAGCGGCCGATGGCGCCGGCGCGCGCGGCGCTTTTGCCGAGGTCGGCCTCGCCCCGGTACTTGCCGGTCAGAAAGCCGCTGGCGAGCGCGTAGTACGGGATCACCGCGATCCCGCGCTCGCGTGCGAGCGGTTGCAGTTCCGCCTCGAACCGGGCGCGGGCGTACAGGTTGTACTCGGGCTGGAGCGTCTCGAACCGTGGCAGGCCGTCGCGCTCGGCGACATCGAGCGCCTCGCGCAGCCGGGCGGCCGAATAGTTCGAGGCGCCGATCGCCCGCACCTTGCCCTGTTCGATCAAGCGCGCGAACGCGCCCAGCGTGTCGGCCAACGGCGTGGCCGGGTCGTCCTCGTGCGCCTGGTAGAGGTCGATCGTGTCGGTCTGCAGCCGCCGCAGCGAGCCCTCCACCGCCGCCTGGACGGTCGCCGCTGCCAGTCCGCGATGGCGCTCCCACTTGCCGAGCTTGGTCGCCAGCGTCACCCGCGACCGCTTCCCGCTGCGCCGGAACCTGCGTCCCAGCAGCGTTTCGGACTCGCCGCCCTCGTTGCCCGGCACCCAGTACGAGTACGAGTCGGCGGTGTCGACCAGATCGAAGCCGGCCTCGACGAAGGCGTCCAGCAGGGCGAAGGTCGCGGTCTCGTCGGCGCTCCAGCCGAACACGTTCCCGCCCAGGGCGAACGGGGCGACGCGCAGGCCGGATCGGCCGAGGGGACGCAGGAGCGGCTGCATGGGCGGACGCCGTGACGAGTAGGGGGTCACATGATGCGATGCGTTCTACGCCGCGGGGCGCGAGGAGCCGTGGCGCGGCGTTGCGGATCTTGGCCCCTTTGCGGGATCGGCGTCGCGCCGATCCGCCATCCGGGGCACACCATGTCCGCAATCGCCCGCCTTTCTGATACCGTTTGTCTCAATGAAACCGCGGCGCGAAGGGGGTCGACGCTGCCCCGGGGACAGGGACGCAGCATGGTCGTAGCCGCTGGCAATTCGGGCCGAATCCTGGTCGTCGACGACCAGAACGTGAACCTGCGCGTGGTCGGCACGCTGCTGGCCCGCCAGGGCTATGAAGTCGTGTCCGCCAGTTCCGGCGAGGAAGCGCTGCAGCGCTACGTCGAAAGTCCGCCGGACCTGATCCTGCTCGACATGATGATGCCCGGCATGGACGGCTTCGACGTCATCGCCGCCCTGCACGAGCTCGGCCCGCTGCAGGTGCCGGTGGTGTTCGTCACCGCCGCCCACGATCGCGACCTGCTGCTGCGCGCCTTCGACGCCGGCGTCGTGGACTACGTCACCAAGCCGTTCCTGCCCGAAGAACTGCTGGCGCGCGTCAACGCGCACGTCGGCCTGAAGCTCACGCGCGATCGCCTCGAACGCGTCGCCCATGAGCGCGAGGAACTGGTCAACCTGGTCGCGCACGATCTGAAGAACCCGCTCAGCAGCGTGGTCTTCGCCGCCGAACTGCTGCGCAGCGGGCTGTGCAAGGCCGAGCGCGTGCCGCGCTACCTGGAGATGATCCACGAGAGCGCCGACGACGCGCTGGGCTACATCCACCACTATCTGGAAAGCCAGTCGGAGAAGCTCGCCGACGAGGACACCGGCGGCGGTCGCGCGGACCTGGCGGAAATCCTCGGCTGGCTGCACAAGCGCTACGAAATGCAGCTGGAGGCGCGCGGCATGCGCGTGGAGCTGCGCCTGCCGGAAACGCCGGCGCAGGTGAGCATCCATCCGCGCGTGCTGCGCCAGGTGGCGGAGAACCTCGTCACGAATGCGATGAAGTACGCGCCCGACTCCGAGCTGCTGCTCACCGCGCGCGCCGGCGCGCCGGGATACTGGCAACTGGTCGTGGCCGATCGCGGGCCCGGCATTCCGCCGGATCGCGAGAAGGAACTGTTCAAGCCTTTCGTGCGCCTGCACGACGAGCCGCGTTACGACGGGCTGTCGAGCGGCCTCGGGCTGTCGCTGGCCAAGCGCATCGTCGCGCGCGCCGGCGGCCAGCTCTGGTACGAAGCGCGCCGCAACGGCGGTGCGCGCTTCATCATCGAACTACCGGAAGCCCCGACGCCTGTCGTGGCGTGAATTCGGTCTGCGCGTCATACCGCAAAGGCGGGAATGACGGAGCACGAACCGCGTCGTGAGTGTCGGCGCGCCTCGCAAGGCGAAGCGCCGCTACGCCCCGCCCTCCCCTGCCGGGGAGGTCCGGGTCAGTTCAAACGACGATCAGTGCTCGACGCGCGGCTGCTGGCGCGAAGACGCGTTGCGGCTCGTCGGGGCGCGACGGCCGGAGCCGCGACGGGCTTCCACGCGACGCGACGCGCCTTCGATGGCGTGCTCGTCCTGCTCGTTCTCGACGCGGCGGGCGCGACGCTTGGCCGCGTACCAGAGCAGGCCGGCACCGGCCACGGCGGCGGCGACCAGCACCGGATTGCGGCGCACGAAGCCGCCGGCCACGCGGGCACCGCCCTTGAGCGCGCCCAGCTTCGCGCCGGTCTCCAGCCACTGGCCGGCGCTGTGGGTCATCGAGGGAACCGAGTGGCGCAGGCTTTCACCGGCGTGGCGGAGGTTGTCGCCGACCATCGAGGCCAGGTCGAGCGCGCGTTCGGGGATCGAAGTCAGCTTCGTCATGGTGGAAAGCCCATCGCTGGAATGGGGTCCAGTGTCGGCAAGCCATCGTTGAAACAGCGTGAGCGGGCGCCCCGGTTGCCCGCCCCCGGCTGAATGCCGATCATGGCTGCCACCGCCGCCGACCCGCACGCCATGATCCGGATCCTGCCCAACGTGCTCTCCGCCGCCGAACTGCAGGCGGTGCGCGAGCTGCTGCCGCAGGTCCGCTTCGCCGACGGCCGCATCACCAATCCAGACTCCACCATCAAGCAGAACCTGCAGGCGCCACAGGAAGACCCGGCCAACCAGCGCATCGCGCTGATCGCGCGCGACGCGCTGATGCGTCTGGGCGAACTGCGGGTGTTCGCGCAACCGCGCACCATGGCGCGCACCACGGTCGTGCGGTACGAGCCGGGCATGAATTACGGCTGGCACGTGGACGAGGCGCTGTTCCCGTCCACCCCGCCGATCCGCAGCGACCTGTCGTGCACGGTGTTCCTCAACGATCCGTCCGAGTACGACGGCGGCGAGCTGACCATCCAGCTCGGCGCGCAGGAACTGTCGTACAAGCTCGACGCGGGCAGCGCGATCCTCTATCCGTCCACCACGATCCACCGGGTCACGCCGGTGACGCGCGGCGTGCGCATCGCGGCGATCACCTGGCTGCAGAGCTGGGTCGCCGACAGCAACCGCCGCGAACTGCTGGTGCAACTGGAAGAAGCGCGTGCGCTCGCGGCCAGCGGCGGCGATCGCCAGCGGCTGCAGGTGCTGCTCGAATCGCTGCGGACCAACCTGTTCCGGATGTGGGCCGATACGTAGGCGTTCTCGCTCTTACCCGTCATTGCCGCGAAGGCGGAAAGCCCCGGAACTCACGACGCAGCTGCAGCCGGCGCAGGCGGCAGGATGCCTGCGGTTGCATCGGCTTCATCGGCCAGCGCGAACTCGAAATGCGCCGGCGCCAAGGCGTGCAGGAAATCCGACGCGTCGAGCGCCTCGCCCGCCGCCCACGCGCCGGCGTCGCGCACCTCGCCGCGCAACACGCGGTCGAGCGCTTCGACGATCAGCGGTGCCGTCACGGCGTAGATGTCCAGGCCCTGCGCGGTGGCACGGCGCACGCGGCCCTGCCGTTCGACGCGAACCTCCAGCACGAAATGCTGCGACGAGCGCCCGCGTTCGTCGGCGGCGACCGGCGCCGGCGTGGAGGGATCGCGCAGGTCGCGCAACGGCGCGAGGTTCATGTACGAATGCACGCGGCGGGCGCGCAGGTGGCGCGCGATCGACACGATTTCCGACAGCGTCAGCATCACCGACGGTTGCGTGCGCAGTGGTGCCGGGAACGGCCAGTCGCGTGTCGGCGCCGGGTCGGGCAGCGGCCGCAGCTCGCCCTCGTCCACGATCCACCGCACCGCGCGATTGCGTTCGCCGGTGATGCGCGTGCCGCGCGTGGGGTGCCAGCCGTCCAGCCCGACGGCGACCTCGATCGCATCGGCGTCGGGCCATTCGCCCATCGCCGCGGTGGCGAGCAGGTCGGCGAACGCGCCGTAGAACGCGATCGACGGCATCGCGACGATGCCCGCAGCGCGCGCCCGTCCTGCCTGTTCGAACACGTACGCCGCCGCGCCCTGCTCGGCGCTGGCGTCGAAGTAATGCACGCCGTTGCGGAGCGCGGCGTCCAGCAGCGGGCGCGCCGTGTCGAGGAACGGCCCGGCGGCGTTGATCACCGCGGCCGCACCGTGCAGCGCGGCATCGAGCGCGGCCGCGTCGTGGATGTCGGCGACGTGGCACTGCAGCCCCGGGTGTTCGCGCGCCATCTGCGCGAGCTTCACCACGTCGCGCCCGCACAGCACCGGCGTTCGGCCGCGACGCAGCAGTTCGGCGACGATGAAGCGGCCGGTGTGGCCGGTCGCACCGTACACGACGATCGGCTCGCGGGTTCGCGCGGCATCGTGCGCGCTCGAAAGGAGATTGCGAAGTTCCATGTTCCGTCCTAGACCGTGGTTGCGTTGTGCTGGCGCGATGCCGCATCGCACGTCGCATCGAGGTGCGCGCGCAGCTCGCGGTTGAACGGGCCCGCGCGTTCTTCGGGGAAGAAGAGGCGCGCGCCCTCGAAGGCGACGCGTCGCGTCGTGCCGGGAATTGTCCTGGCGAGCCAATGCGACCATTCGACCGGGAAATACACGTCGTCCGTGCCCCAGGCGATCAGCGTCGGCACGGCGAGGCGGCGCAGTCCGTCCTCGATGGCGAGCGTGTGGCGGCAATCGAACGCGTTGACGAAGCCCTCCAGCTGCGCGATCCGGCGCGGGTTGGTCGCGAACGGTTGCAGGTACGCGTCGATGCTCGCGTCGGCCACGTCCTGCGGGCGCTCGTAGGCCGGGGCCAGCGCGTCGCGGAACACGGCCTTGTCGCCGACCATCGCCCGGATCGTGTCGGGCAATCCGCCGGCGGCGACCATCGACACGAACGGCGCGAACGCTTCCGGCGGCCAGTTGTCGTGCGCATCGCAGTTGGTCAGCGTGAGGCTGCGCAAACGTTGCGGATACAGCGCGGCGAAGATCTGGCAGATGCCGCCGCCGCTGTCGTTGCCGATCAGGTCCACGCGGTCGATGCCCATCGCGTCGAGGAACTGCGCCAGCATGTGCGCGTTGGCGGTGACCGTGAGGTCCTGCCCTTCGGCCGCTTCGGTGTGGCCGTGCGCAAGCAGGTCCACCGCGATGCACCGGCGCACGTCGGACAGGGCCTCCAGCTGGTGCCGCCACAAATAGCCGTTGAGCAGCACGCCGTGCACGAACAGGGCGACCGGGCCGGCGCCGCGTTCGACGTAGCTGATCGTGCCGGACGGCGTGCGCACCGCCCGGCGCGCGACGAAGAAGGTGGCGGCGTCCATCACGCGCTCCGCTCCGCTTCGCGCAGCTTCCGGGCGCATTCCTCGCAACAGACTTCGACGGTGCGCCCGCCGATGGTCACCGCGACGCGGTTCTCGTCCAGCGGGTAATCGCAGACGGCACAGGTGTTCTCGCTCATGACACGCTCCGTTGGCAGCCCGGCGATCCCGGGCAACGCCATTGGACGATTCCCGCCTGGGCGGCGCTGTCGGAATCTTTAGCGACCGGCCGCCGCAACGGGCCGGCGGATTCAGGCGCTCCTGACCAGCGCCGCGCTGCGGAACGCGGTCGGCGTGCGGCCGTAGGCCTGCTTGAAGGCCGCGCTGAAGTGACTGTGGCTGGAGAACCCCAGGTCCTGCGCGAGCGCCGACACGTCCTCGCAGTGCGCGATCAGGTCCAGCGCGCGCGCCAGCCGCAGGCGCAGGTGGTAGCGGTGCAGCGGGATGCCTTCGACCTGCGCGAAGGCCTGCGTCAGGTAGACGGGCGAGCCGCCGATCTGTTCGGCGATGTCGGCGAGCTTCCACTGGCGGCCGAGGTCGCTGGCCAGCAGCACCTTGACCCGATCGACCAGTCGTCGGCGCCCCTGCGTGGCCGTGGTTTCGTGCGCGGTGCGCGGTCCCAGGCTGCGCGAGATCAGCGTCACCGCCAGCACTTCGGCTTCCAGCGGTTCGATGCCGCCGTGCCGCAGGCTGTGGCGCAACATCGCCACCAGCGCCTGCGCGCGCGGGTCGATGCGCAGCGATTGCAGGCGGTAGGTGGGATCCTCGTTGCGTTCGAGCAGTTCGCGAGGCGAGAGCTCGCGCAGCAGCCCCGGCGAGACCGCCAGCACCAGGCTCGCATCGCCGCCGTCGACCGGATGGCTGACCTGGTAGCCCTGCCCGGCGTTGAACAGCAGCACGTGGTTGGCGTCGGCGACGGACTGGTCCTGGCCGACGTGGCGCGCGTACAGGCCGCGATACGGGAACACCAGGTGCGTGTGGGCCGCGCATTCCTCCGCGCTGCGGTGACGGCAGGTGCCGGCGCAGAAGACATCGCGCACCTTGACGGTGCCGGTGTCGAGCAGCGTGTGGACGGAGAACTCCGACATGGGCGGGAGCTTAGCGGAAGCGGGTCGTGGCGCGGGGAGGCGCGGCGCCCGGGGGCTTTCCGGTACGGGAGCCGCCGGCCTTCAGATCGCCGCGAGCGCCGCGACCCACGCCTCGGCGTCGCGGATGTCGGCGTCGAAGGTCTTCATCGACAGCGCGAGATCGTGCGCGCGATCGTCGCGACCGTACCCATGCGATTGCGCCTTCGAATAGCGGCCCCATGCGGGCGAGGCGACTGCTTCGTCCACGCGCGCCGGGTCCAGTCCGAGATGCACGGCGACCCGTCGCAGTTCGCGTGCGGGTTCGTCGAGCAGCGATTCGAAATCCAGCCGGATCACCCGATCGTCGTATCGGCCTTTCGCGAGCGCGTCGAAGCGCATCTGCTCGGCAAGCCAGCCCAGCGCGCATTGGCGATGCAGCGGGATGTCGTGCAGCGACAGGTGCGTGGCGACGCCGTGGTGCTGCAGGAAGCGAAGGCGCTCGGCCGCGGCGCTGGCGGCGTCGAACACGGAGTTCGGCGATTTCAGCAGCGTCGCCAGGTACGGTCGCAGCGGCATGTCCATCAGCACGGCGCGCAGTTCCGGGTGCTGCGCCAGCAGCGGCGCGATCAATCCATTGCAGCTGCTGGTCGCCTTCACGACGTTGCGCGTGTGCGGCGCGAGCGCCTGCGACCAGCGCGCCCACAGCGCACGCAGCGCGTCCTCGGCCTGGTCCTGCGACAGGCGCGAAGTCGCTTCGTCCAGGGTCGGCCATGCCTCGGCGAGCGTGCGTAGCGGCAGCGGTTCGCGCAGTCCCTGCACCTCGGGCCAGGTCTCCAGCAGCCGGCTCAGCAGCGTCGAGCCGCAATGGCCGATGTGGAAGATCGCGTGCGCGGGCGGGAGATCGTCGGCGGTCCGCGCGAGCAGCGATTCCAGCGGCGCCCACCCGCCTTCGGCATTCGGCGCGATGGCGCGATCGTCGAGGAACGCGGCCTCGCGACGCTGCGCCTCGTCCAGCCGCAGCCACAGCACGCGCCGGCCGATCAGGTCGAGCTTGAAGGGCAGGAAGTCGGGTCGATCGAGGGCCGCGGTCATGGACGGAGTTTAGCGACGCTTCGGGTCCGTTCCGTCAGCGATGCTGTCCGTCGGCGTTGAGGCGCCGGGCGGCGGAACTGCAATCGCCCGTTTCGCCGCGGCCGCCAAGCCTCACGTGCCGCGCGGCTTCGCCCGATGCGTCGCCGTCGCGCTCCACGGGTCGTCCGGCCACGGGTGCTTGGGGTAGCGGCCTTTCATTTCCTTCTTCACTTCCGGGTACGTGCGATCCCAGAAGCCCTTCAGGTCCTGCGTGATCTGCAACGGTTTCCCGCCCGGCGACAGCAGGTGCAGCGTGAGGGGGACGCGGCCGTCGGCGATGCGCGGCGTGTCCGCCAGGCCGAACAGTTCCTGCAGCTTCACCGCCAGCACGGGCGCGATGGGCGCGTCCGCTTCTTCGTCGTACGCGTACTCGATCGCGCGCTCCATTCCGGACGGAACCTGGATGCGCGTCGGCGCGAGCGCGTCGATCGCCTGCCGCGTCGCCCACGGCGTGGACGACTTGAGCGCCTCGCCGAAGGCCTGTTCGTCCAGGGCGTCGAGCCGTGTCTTGCCCGCGAGCGCCGGCTTCAGCCAGTCGTCCAGCGACGCCAGCAGCGCCGCGTCGGACAGGTCCGGCAGCGTCAGCTCGGGCATCCACGCGCGCAGGCAGCGCACGCGATCGCGCCATTGCCGTTGCGCCGGCGTCCACGGCAGGGCGCGCAGGCCGAGCTGGCGAACGGCATCGACCAGCGCATCCGCGTAGCGCGCGGGATCGGGCCTGGCGAGCGGTTTGCTCTCGATGACGATGCGGTCGAAGCGGGTTTCGCGCACGGCGGCGATCCCGCGGGCGTTCGCGTCCCACACCACGCGATCCTCGGTGACGAAGCGCTGCGGAAAGTCCTCGCGCAACCGCGCCTCGTCCAGCGGCGCCGCGCGCAGCACGCGTGCATCGCGGGCTTCATCGCGCAGTTCGCTCACCACGATCCACGGCTCGCCGTACAGCGTGGAATCGTCGAACAGCCTGGCGCTGCGGCCGTTGGCGAGCTGGTAACGGTAGGGATCGGAAGGGTGCTGGCGCGCGATGCGATCCGGGAACGCGTGCAGCAGCACGTCGCCGAGCTGGTGCGACGGGGCGTCCGGCGGCGGTGCGGCGTCCACGCGCAAACGGCGACGCCACTGCTTCGCAGCCTGGTCCAGCGCGGCGAGGGACGAACGCGAGGCGTCCGGGCCGATCCGTCCGGCGCGGAAGGCAGCCAGCGCCTGCCAGCGCTCGGCCACCGAATCGCTGCGCGAGCGCAGCGGATCGCGCGCTTCGATCAGCGCGGCCAGATCGCACGCCAGTGCCTGCTCGCGCGGATCGCGCGGCGCCAGCAGCATCGCCGCCAGGCGCGGATGCGTGCCCAGCGCGAGCATGCGCCGGCCGAGCGGCGTGATCGACCCGCCTTCCAGCGCGCCGAGCCGGTGCAGCAACTCGCGCGCCGCCGCGAGCGCGCCCGAGGGCGGCGCATCGACGAACCGCAGGTCGGCGTCGCCCCAGGCGGCCAGTTCGAGCGCGAGGCCGGCCAGCTCCACCTGCGCCAGCTCGGGGCGCCGCTGCGGTTCGAGCCGTTGCGACTCGGGCCACAGGCGGTACGCCCAGCCGTCGGCGACACGCCCCGCGCGGCCGGCGCGCTGGTCGGCGGACGCCTGCGCGATGCCGACCACGTCCAGGCGCGCGAACCCGCTGTTGGGGTCGTAGCGCGGTTCGCGCGCGAGGCCCGAATCGATCACCACGCGCACGCCGGGCAGCGTGACGCTGGATTCGGCGACATTGGTGGCGAGCACGACGCGACGGCGGCCTTCGGGATCGGGCTGCAGCACGCGCGACTGCGCCTCGACGGGCAATTCGCCGTGCAGGGTGAGCACGTCGGCTTCCTGCGTGCCCAGCAGGGATTCCACGCGTGCGATTTCGCGCTGCCCAGGCAGGAACACCAGCACGTCGCCGGGATGCTGGGCCAGCGCGTGTTCGATCGCGCGTCGCGTCTGGTGTTCGGCCGCCTCGTCGCGGCGGGCCGGGAAATGCGCGCTCGCCACCGGATGGCTGCGTCCGGCGCTGCTCAGGCGCGGTGCGTCGAGGAATTTCGCCAGCCGCTCGCCGTCGAGCGTGGCCGACATCACCACGATCCGCAGGTCCTCGCGCAGGCCGGCCTGCACGTCGAGCGCCAGCGCCAGGCCCAGGTCGGCCGCGAGGTGGCGCTCGTGGAATTCGTCGAACAGCAGCGCGCCGACGCCCTCGAGCATCGGGTCGTCCTGCAGCATGCGCGTGAGGATGCCCTCGGTGACCACCTCGATGCGCGTGGCCGCGGACACGCGGTTCTCGAAGCGGATGCGATAACCCACCGTGCCGCCGACGTCCTCGCCGCGCTGGCGCGCCATGAAGTTGGCCGCGGCGCGCGCGGCGACCCGGCGCGGTTCCAGCATCACGATCTTCCGGCCCGCGAGCCACGGCTCGTCCAGCAGCGCGGGCGGCACCTGCGTCGTCTTGCCGGCGCCCGGGGGCGCTTCGAGCACGAGGCGCGGATGTTCGGCCAGGCTGGCGCGGATCTGCGGCAGGAGGGAATCGATGGGGAAGTTCACGGGATTCAGGTGGTCGTAGCGGGACCGGGGACCCGGGGCCCGGGACTCACGGAACAGGACCGATATTGTCCTTCCTCCCGCATTGGACGCATATGCGGTCGATACAACCCAACACGGGTCCCCAGTCCCGGGTCCAGGGAACGCTATGCTTTTGCGAATCCCGAATCGCGAACCACCCTCCGTGCAGTTGATCGACATCGGCGCCAATCTCACCCACGACTCCTTCGACCACGACCGCGATGCCGTGCTCGCCCGCGCGCGCGAAGCAGGCGTGGTGCAGATGGTGATCACGGGGGCCAGTCGCGAGCATTCGCCGCTCGCGCTGAAGCTGGCAAAGCAGCACCCCGGCGAGCTGTTCGCCACGGCGGGCGTGCACCCGCACCACGCGAGCGAGTACACCGCCGAGTGCGACGCGGAAATGCGCGACTTGCACACGCATGCCGAAGTCGTCGCGGTGGGCGAGTGCGGGCTGGACTATTTCCGCGATTTCTCGCCGCGTCCGGCGCAGCGGCGCGCGTTCGAGATGCAGCTGCAGATCGCCGCGGAGACGCGCAAGCCGCTGTTCCTGCACCAGCGCGACGCGCATGCGGATTTCATGTCGATGATGCGCAACTTCGACGGCCGGCTCGGGCCGGCGGTCGTGCACTGCTTCACCGGAACGCGCGAGGAAATGTTCGATTACCTCGATCGCGACTGGCACATCGGCATCACCGGCTGGCTGTGCGACGAGCGGCGCGGCCAGCACCTGCGCGAGCTGGTGCGGCACATCCCGGCCAACCGGCTGATGATCGAGACCGACGCGCCGTACCTGCTGCCGCGCACGATCCGGCCGGCGCCGTCGCATCGCCGCAACGAGCCGATGTTCCTGGCGCACATCGTCGAGGAACTCGCGCGCGACCGCGGCGAGGAGGTCGCGACGACCGCGGCGACCACGACCGCGACGGCGCGCGCGTTCTTCCGGCTGCCCGAACGCTGAACCGCGTCAGGCCAGACGCCCTTGCGGCGCGCGGACGACGGTGGGGGGCCGCAAGCGGCGTCGCGTCCCGTATCGGTGAGAGGTGAACGCCCCGCTACGCCGATGACCTGCCCCGACCCGCCCGTGCTCGCCTTCGACGACATCACGCTCGACCTGCGCGGTCGGCGGCTGCTGCGCGCAGGCGAGGAGCAGCCGCTGGATCCCCGCTCGTTCGCCGTGCTGAGCCTGCTGGCGCGCTCGCCGGGCCGGGTGTTCTCGCCGGAGGAAATCCTCGACGAAGTGTGGGGCCATCGCCGGGTACCGCCCGGTGCCGTGGGGCAGATCGTCGGCGTGCTTCGTGCCGCGCTGGGCGATGACGCGCACCCGCCGCGCTACCTGCATGCCGTCCACGGTTACGGCTACCGGCTCGACCGGCCAGAGGATCAGCGCGTGTAGGCAGGGCAAGGCGAAGCCGCACCGCAGCGCGTTGCGCCCATGACGAACGAGCGCTGCACGAGCCTGGTCGCGCCCACGCCGCGATACGGCTTCGCTCAGCGGCTAGAAAGCGGTTGGCGGGCTCAGCCCGCGATCCGGCCCGCTTCGTACGCCTGCAGGTGCACCCATGCGGCCGCGAGCAGTGGCGCCTCCATGCCCGCGGCGCGCGCGCGCAGGAACATGTCGCCGACGATCTGCATCGCCTCCACCGCCTGGCCGGCTTCGAGGTCGCGGAGCATCGACGCCTTCAGCGGCGAACCCGGGGCCGTCAGCGTGCCCAGCGCGGTCTGCTGCGCCTGCGCGTCGATGGGCTCGCCTTCGGCCTGCGCCACCGCGAGGCATTCGGCGTACAGCGCGCGAACGAAGGCGTCCCCGCCCTGTGCGGCCACGATGCGGCCCACCGGCGCGCGCATCAGGCATGTCGCGGCCGCGAGCGTCGCCAGGAAGGTGAACTTGGTCCACTGCTCGCGGGCAATGCGCATGGAGCGGACGTGATCGATGTTCGCCTGCGCGCACAGCGCGGCGAATGACGCCGTGCGCGTGCTGTCGGCCTCGCCACTGCGTTCGCCGAAGGTGATCGACGCGGGCTGGCCAAGATGGCGCACTTCGCCATCGGCGCCCTTCATCGCGCTGATGAAGCACAGCCCGCCGACCACGCGCTGCCTGCCGAACCGTTCGTCCAGCGGCGCGTAATGACGCAGGCCATTGAGGATCGGCAGCACCCACGTCGCGTCGCCGACCGCGGGTGCGATCGCGTCCATCGAGCTGTCCAGGTCGTAGGCCTTGCAGCTGAGCAACACCATGTCGAACGGCCGCGACTCCGCGAGCGCGGGAAGTCCGTCGGCGGTCACGTGCGCCACGCGCAGGTCCGCATCGCCCAGCGGGCTGCGGATCTGCAGGCCGTTCGCGTCCAGTTGCGCCGCGCGCGCCGGTCGCACGAGGAACGTTACGTCCGCGCCGGCTTGCGCGAGCCGTCCGCCGAAGTAGCCGCCGGTACCGCCGGCGCCGAGCACGAGGATGCGCATCAGCTGCGCAGCCCCACGCCGCGCTTGAGCAGCCACAAGCCCAGGCTTGCGAGCGCGACCACGAACCCGAACATCAGCGCATACGCCACCCACACCGGCACGTCGGATACGCCGAGCAGCCCGTAGCGGAACGCGTTGACCATGTAGAAGATCGGGTTCGCGTGCGTCATCGCCTCGGCCCACGGCGGCAGCAGCTTCACCGAATAGAACACGCCGCCCAGGTACGTCAGCGGGGTGAGGATGAAGGTCGGCACGATCGCGATGTCGTCGAACTTCTTCGCATACACGGCGTTGACGAAACCGGCGAGCGAGAAGATCGTCGCGCCCAGGATCACCGTGGTCAGCGTGATGAACGGATGCGGCAGGCGCACCTTGGTGAAGAACATCGCGATCACGAGCACGATCGCGCCCACCATCAGGCCGCGCAGGACCGCACCGGCGACGTAGCCGGTGAGGATCACCCAGCTGGGCATCGGGCTCACCAGCAGTTCCTCGACGTGGCGGCCGAACTTGGCGCCGAAGAACGAAGAGGAGATGTTGCCGTAGCTGTTCTGGATGACGCTCATCATCACCAGTCCGGGGACGATGAAGTCCATGTACTTGATGCCGTCCATCATGCCCACGCGCGAGCCGATGAGGCCGCCGAAGATCAGGAAGTACAGCGTCATCGTGATCGCCGGCGGCACCAGCGTCTGGCCCCAGATGCGCAGGATGCGGGTCACTTCGCGGCGCACGATGGTGCCGAGCGCGACGAGGTTGCGTTGCGTGGAAGACATCTCGAGGTCGGTCTGCGTCATCTCGTTCATGCCACCTGCTCCGGCGGCGTCTGCGTGGTGCCGTCCTGCGCGTTCTCGCCGGTGAGGCGGACGAACAGTTCTTCCAGCCGGTTCGACTTGGTGCGCATCGAACGCACGCGGATGCCGGCCTCGCCCAGCGCGGCGAACACGCGGTTGAGGTCCATCGCACGCGGCATTTCGATGTCGAGCGTGTGATCGTCGGTCGCGGTCAGCGTCGTGCCTTCGATGACCGGCAATTGCGCGGGCAACGTGCCGTCGATGTCGAGCAGGAAGCCTTCGACGTCGAGCTTGGCCAGCAGCGCCTTCATCGGACCCTGCTCGACGATGCGGCCGCGGTCGATGATGGCGAGGTTGCGGCACAGGCTCTCCGCTTCCTCCAGGTAGTGCGTGGTGAGGATGATCGTGGTGCCCGCCGCGTTGATCTCCTTCAGCGTCTTCCACATGCCGCGGCGGATCTCGATGTCCACGCCCGCGGTGGGTTCGTCGAGGATCAGCAGCTTCGGCTGCGTCATCATCGCGCGGGCGATCATCAGCCGGCGCTTCATGCCGCCCGAGAGCGTGCGGCTCATCACCGTGGCCTTCTCCCACAACTGCGCGCGCTTGAGTTCGACCTCCGCGCGCCTGAGGGCTTCCTCGCGCGGCACGCCATAGAAGCCGGCGTAGTTGACGAGGATGTCGACCGGCTTTTCGAACATGTTGAAGTTCAGTTCCTGCGGCACCAGGCCGATCAGCCGCATCGCGGCGTCGCGGTGGCGTTGCAGGTCGACGCCGAAGATCGACACCGAGCCTTCGCTGAGGTTCACCAGCGAACTGACGATGCCGATCAGCGTGCTCTTGCCGGCGCCGTTCGGGCCGAGCAGCGCAAAGAAGTCGCCAGGCGCGACGTCGAGCGAAACGCCCTTGAGCGCCTGGACCTTGTTGTCGTAGGTCTTGCGCAGCTCGCGCACCGAAAGGGCGGGAGCGGCGTGGGCCGCTTGCGGGGAAGCGGACGGGGATGCGGTTGCCGGGGTCATCGGTGAAGGCCTGCGCCGCGGCCACGCGGCGATAGACGGTAGTATAGGCGCCCCCGTGTGGGCGCTCCGGCCACACACTGTTGCATCACGATCGCCGTTTCACGACCGGTACTGCCGTGGCCATCCAGCATTTCCCGCTCAAGCTCGTCTCCCGCCGCATGCTGGCCCCAAGCGTGGGCCATTACACCTTCGTGCGCGATGACGGCCAGCCGCTGGACTTCATCCCGGGGCAGTTCATCCAGGTGCATTTCCAGTACGCCGACGGCACGGCGACCAAGCGCAGCTATTCGCTGGCGACCATCCACGACCACGCGCTGGGCCCGGGCGAAGCGGTGGAGATCGCGGTGAGCTACGTGCCGGGCGGCGCGGCGACGGCGTTGTTCGAAGGCCTGGAAGAGGGCGGACACGTCGATGCGAGCGGCCCGTTCGGCCGCTTCTGCCTGATGCCCGGCGATGCCAACGCGCGTTACCTGCTCATCGCCACCGGCACCGGCGTGACGCCTTACCGCGCGATGCTGCCGCAGCTGGAAGCGCTGATCCGCGAACGCGGCGTGCGCGTGGTGCTGCTGTTCGGCGCGCGCAATCCCGACGAACTGCTGTACGGGGACGAGTTCCGCGTCTTCGCCGAGCGGCATCCGGATCACTTCCGTTTCGTGCCGTGCTTCTCGCGCGAACTCCCGCCGCCTGGCTCGCCCCATGCGCATGCGGACGTGCGCCACGGCTACGTGCAGCAGTTCCTCGACGAGTTCGGCCCCGACGCAACGGGCGACATCGCTTACCTGTGCGGCAATCCGAACATGGTCGACGCGTGCTTCGAGGCGCTCAAGGGCTACGGCCTGCCCGTGCCGCAGGTGCGGCGCGAGAAGTACGTCAGCAGCAAGTAACGAGCGCGCCCGCACGCGAGGTGCCGGGTCCCGACGTTCGCCGGGACGACGAGGGAGGGTCGCGCCTCCCCTCGATCCGCCATACGACGTGCAATCAAACCCGCGGCAGGCTCTGGCATGCTGGCGGCTTCCACGTCGGACGAGGGACCCGATGCGTACGTCTCCTGCATGGATCGCCGCACTGGCGGCGCTCTGTTGCCTTACCGCCTGCACCTCCGGGGACGCGGGCGCGCCGCGCCGCGATGCCACCGCCGGTACGCGCATGTTCGGCTCGATCGCGTTCGAACCGTGCACGCTCTCCGGCGCGCTCGCCTCCTCCAGCATCGACGCGCAATGCGCGCGGTTCGACGTCCCGGAAAACCCGCAGCAACCGGACGGTCGTCGCATCGCGCTGAACATTGCGTGGCTCCCCGCCAGCGACAAGGGCACCAAGGCGCCCGATCCGGTGTTCTTCCTCGCCGGCGGGCCCGGCCAGGCGGCCACCGAATACGCGACCGAGGTCGACGCCGCGCTGCGCGAGGTGCGCAAGCATCGCGACATCGTGCTGATCGACCAGCGCGGCACCGGCAAGCTGAGCCCGCTGCTGTGCCGGGAAGCCAATGGCGCGGAGCTGCGCCTGCCGCCCGACGAGGAAGTCGATGCCGCGGCCGTCGCCGACTACGCCGCGCGTTGCGCCAAGGCGCTGGAAGGAAAGGCCGATCCCCGGTTCTACACGACGACGCAGGCCGTCGGCGACCTGGACGCCGTGCGCGCCGCGCTCGGCGCCGCGCAGGTGAACCTGGTCGGGGTCTCCTACGGCACGCGCGTGGCGCAGCAGTACGCCGCGCGCTTTCCCGCGCACACGCGGTCGATCGTGCTCGATGGCGTCGCACCGAACGACCTGGTCGTCGGCGGTGAGTTCGCGCGTACGTTCGAGCGCGCGCTCGAGTTGCAATCGGCGCATTGCCAATCCTTGCCCACGTGTCGCGAACGCTACCCGCGCGATCTGCGCACGCAGCTGCGCGGGCTGAAGGCGCGTCTGGAAGCGGCGCCGGTGCAGGTGGATTTCCGCGACCCCGCCACCGCGCAGCGCCGTCGCGACACGCTCACCGCGGACACCGTCGTCGGGCTCACGCACATGTTCTCGTACATGCCGCAGATGATGTCGCTGATGCCGGTGGTGATCGACGAGGCCGACCGCGGCGAGTACGCGCCGCTGATGGCGCTCGCGCAGCTGGCCACGCGCAACATGGACGGCCGCATGTCGCGTGCGATGCAGTGGTCGGTGATCTGCGCGGAAGATGCCGACCGCTACACGCCCGATCCGGCCGACGCCGACACCGTGCTGGGTGCCGAGACGGGCCCGGCGTTCTTCGCCGCATGCCAGGCGTGGCCGCACGGCACGCGTCCGGCGGGATTCGTCGAACCGCTGCGTTCGGACGTGCCGGCGCTGTTGTTGTCGGGCGAGATCGATCCGGTGACGCCGCCGGCCTACGGCGAGCGCGTGCTCGAAGGGCTGCCGAACGGGCGGCATTTCGTGCTGCGCGGACAGGGCCACAACGTCAGCGCGATCGGCTGCCTGCCCAAGCTCGTCGGGCAGTTCGTCGAATCGCTCGACGCCAAGGCGCTGGACGGCACGTGCCTGGAGTCGATCGGCTATGTGCCGCCGTTCACCGGATACAACGGATGGGAGCCGTGACGCGATGATCGTCGCCCAGGATCTGCACAAGAGTTTCAGGACGCCGAGCGGCGTGGTGCGCGCCGTGGACGGCGTGCGCTTCAGCGCGCGCGACGGCGAGATCACCGGGCTGCTCGGCCCCAATGGCGCCGGCAAGACGACGACGCTGCGCATGCTCTACACGCTGATGAAGCCCGACGGCGGGCAGGTGCTCGTGGACGGCATCGACGCCACGCGCGATGCGGCTTCGGTGCGCGGTGCGCTCGGCGTGCTGCCCGACGCGCGCGGCGTCTACAAGCGCCTCACCGCGCGCGAGAACATCGCCTACTTCGGCGAACTTCACGGCATGTCGCGACAGGTCATCGACGCGCGCACGCAGGTGCTGGCCGACGCATTGCAGATGCACGACATCCTCGATCGCCGCACCGAGGGGTTCTCGCAGGGGCAGCGCACCAAGACCGCGATCGCGCGCGCGCTCGTGCACGATCCGCGCAACGTGATCCTCGACGAACCCACCAACGGCCTGGACGTGATGACCACGCGCGCGATGCGCGGCTTCCTGCAGCAACTGCGCGCGGAAGGACGCTGCGTGATCTTCTCCAGCCACATCATGCAGGAGGTCGCCGCGCTGTGCGATCGCATCGTGATCATCGCGAAGGGACAGGTGGTCGCCTCCGGCACCGCCGATGAACTGCGCGAGCAGACCGGCGAGGACAACCTGGAGGACGCCTTCGTCAAGGCGATCGGTTCGGACGAGGGCCTGCACGCATGAGCGTCGCGTCCATGAAGGGCAAGCGTCCCGGCATGCTCGCCGCGATGTGGTCGGTCATGCGCAAGGAACTGCGCGACATCGCGCGCGATCGGCGCACGCTCGCACTCGCGCTGCTCCTCGGCCCGTTGCTGTACCCGGTGCTGATGATCGGCATGGGCTCGCTCGCCGAGTCGCGTGCGCGCACGCAGCTGGATCGCACGCTCGAGGTGCCGACCGTCGGCATCGAACGCGCGCCGAACCTGGTTGCGTTCCTGGCCACGCAAGGCATCCGCGCGGTCAAGGCACCGGACGACGTGGACGCGGCGATCGTGCGACAGGAGTTCGACGTCGCGCTGCGCATCTCGCCCGATTACGCCAGCGACTGGCGCACGGGCAAGCCGGCGCTGGTGGAGATCGTCGCCGATACGACGCGTCGCGACAGCGAGATTCCCAGCGCCCGCGTGCGCGCGGCACTGGAAGGATACGGCGGCCAGGTCGGTGCGCTTCGCCTGCTTGCGCGCGGTATCGATCCGTCGATCGTGCGCGCCGTAAGCGTCGGCACTCGCGACCTGGCGACGGAGGAAGCCAAGCGCGGACTGATGCTGGCCGCGATCATGCCGTACCTGCTGATCCTGATGTCGTTCATCGGCGGCGCGTACCTCATCATCGATGCCACCGCGGGCGAGCGCGAACGCCAGTCGCTCGAACCGCTGCTCGCCACGCCGGCGTCGCGCGGCGCGATCGTGAGCGGCAAGATCGCCGCCGCGTGCGCGATGGGCCTGCTGTCGCTGCTGCTGACGCTGGTGGCTTTCAAGATCAGCGCGCAGATGAGCACGGGCGTGGGCCGCATGCTCGACGTCAGTTTCGCGTCGATTGGCCGCATGCTCCTGATCCTGCTGCCGATGGTGTTCATCGGCACCACGTTGCTGACCTGCCTCGCCGCGGCCGCCAAGAGCCTCAAGGAAGCGCAGAGCCACATGACGTGGCTGATGCTGTTGCCGATGATCCCGACGATCGCGCTGATCGTGAATCCGGTGAAGACGCAGGCGTGGCAGTTCATGGTGCCGTTCCTCGCGCAGAACCAGATGCTGCTGAAGGTCATCCGCGGCGAGGCGATCGATATGCGGACGTGGGGGATTTACCTCGGCACCGGTTTCGCCGTGGCCGCGCTGCTGTGGTTCGTCGCGGTGCGGCGTTACCACCAGGAGCGATTGGCGATTTCGGGTTAGTGGTTTGGGCCGCAGCGTGTACATGCGCGCTGTTCGCCATCCATGGCTCAGCGCTCACCGCCGCACTTCTGTGCGGCGCCCTTCAGGGCTAGGGAACTGCTTGGCTGATCAACAGCAACAGCAGGTGGAAGACGGCTGTTGGCCCCTCTCCTACCGGGAGAGGGGTTGGGGTGAGGGGCAACGGAGTCGCATCGGTGAACGAACCGTGCCTTGCAGCGCTGCGCTGCCGCTTTGCGGTGGGGACACAGGAGCAAGATGGATTCCAGCTTTCGCTGGAATGGCGGTGACCTGGTCAACACATGGGGAGTGCGCGAAAGCCACGGGCCTGGATCCCGACCTCCGCCGGGATGACGGTCGGATTGGCGTTCGACGGATGAAGCTGAGGTAAGCCAGTGTCCCTACAGAGTGCCCAACGGAAAAAGAGAAAGGCCCGGCTTGCGCCGGGCCCTTCGTTTACAGCGTTGCTTAGCGAAGCGCGTGCGGTGGCTTCGGTCCCCCAACCTTCGCCGCCGCCTCGCGATCAGCTCTGCGGGTTGAAGCCGATCGTGCGGCGCGTCGTCACCGGCGCGTCGATCGGCTGGAAGCGCCACTTGCGCACGGCGTTGACCGCTTCGCGGTCGAAGATGCGCGCCGGGTTCGAACGCACCACGCGCGCGGCCGTGACCGAGCCGTCGGTGCCGACGGTGAACTCCACCTGCACCTCGCCCGAGGTGCCTGCGCGCAGGGCCTCCGGCGGGTAACGCGGCGGCGGCATCGAGAGCGGACGAAGGTCGCTGGCATCGGCCGAGGCCGGAGCAGCGGCCGCCTGGCGGGCGGCGGCGGCACGCTGTTCCGCGGCGCGCTGTTCGGCGGCGCGGGCGTCGGCCGCACGCTGCTGTTCGGCGGCGGCGCGGTCGGCGGCGGCCTTGTCGTCGGCCTGCTTGCTCGCGGCCTGCTGGGCGGCGAGCTGGCGTGCGGCCTCTTCCTGCTGCTTCTTCTGGTCCTCGACGCGCTTCTTCTCGAGCTCGACCTTCCGCTTGGCTTCTTCCTCGGCGGTCAGCTGCTGCTGGGCGGCCCGCTTGACGGAGGCGTCCTGCTGCGCGGCGATGCTCGCCTTCAGGCGCGCGAGCGCCGGATGCTGGGCGTCGGCCTTTTCGAGCAGGGCGGCCAGGCGCTGGGCCTCGGCGAAGTCCTCGCGGTTGACGCTCTGCTCGGTGGCGATGACCGTCATCGGCAGCAGGTCGGTGAGTGCGCTGGAAACGGCGGCGTCCCCCGGCGCCTTGTCCCGCAATGCCAGGTAGTACTCGACCGCGTTGTCTTCGGCCGGTGCGTAGAGGCGGTTTTCCGCATACGCCTTGCGGGCCGCGTCGCGCAGCTGGTCGGCGGTCAGCGCCGTGACCTTGGCCGACACCGCGGTCTCCGCCGTGACCGCAGGCGCGGCCTGGGTGGCGGCCGGCGCGGCGGCGGTGGGCTGGGCGGCTTCTTCTTTCTGGCAGGCCGCCAGCGCGCAGCACAGGGCGAGCGCGACGGACAGCTGTGATACGACAGACACTCGGCGCGAACGCCGGTCTTGTGGATTAACGAACGTCATTGGCAAAGCTCCCCTGAAGTGCGCCGTCACGAGCGCACGGGCACTAGATCGCGTGAGCGGGCCCTGTTTGTCAAGCGAACGGCCCGTCGAGCCTACCATCGGTCGGCGCGCCGTGGCCGCCCATCGCCCTGTTCAGACACCAGGGAAAGCGCCGCGGCGAAGGGGTCCGCGCCCCGGCGGTCGGACAGGAACGACGCAAGCAGGCGCCGGAACGGCGGAAACCCCGCGCTGGCCCGCAGCACACCGGCACGTAAGGCCCGCGCCGGCGCCCGGTCGTCGGTGAACAGCGCGACGATGCCGCGCGTGGCCAAGTGCAGCGGTGCGGTGGCCAGACGATGCCCCCGCGCGTAACGGGCAAGCCGCGCCGCGTCGCCGGGGTCCGTGCCCGAGGCGGCCGCATCGCGCAGTTCGGCGGCCAGCCGCTCCACGCCCAGGAGCCCCAGGTTGAAACCATGCGCCGTCACCGGATGCATGCCGACGGCCGCATCGCCCAGCAACGCGACGCGCGTGCCGGCGAAGCGCGTCGCCCACGCGCCGACCAGCGGATAGACGTGGCGCTCGCCGGGATCGGACACCGCGCCGAGCCGCCCATGGAAGCGGCGTGCGATGTCCTGCGCGAAACTCGCGTCGTCCATCGCCTGCAGCTCGCGCATCTGCACGCCCGGCAGCGTCAGCACGATCGACGACCGATGCCCCACCGGTGTCGCGCGGCCGAGCGGCAGTCGCGCCAGCGTCTGGCCCCGGTCGAACCATTCCCACGCGGTGTCGTCATGCGGGCGTTCGTGGGTCACGCGGCACACGAGCATCGCGCGGCCGAAATCGTGCATGCGCGTGGCGATGCCGAGCGCGCGACGCGTTTCGGAGAACCGCCCGTCCGCAGCGACGATCAGCCGTGCGGCGAAGGTGCGGCCATCCTCCAGGCGAGCGCGGGCCGCTGCCGCATCGGCGTCCACGGCGGCGATGCGCACGCCGGCATGGACCGTGACGTTGCCGCATTCGGCAACGGCCTCGAACGCCGCGGCGCGGATCGCATGGTTCGGCACGAGCCAGCCGAGCGGTTCGTCGCCGCCGCCTACCTTCAGCGGTTCGGGCATGCGGCCGTCGAAGACGCGGGCTTCGCACAGCGGATGGCATTCGTCGGGCGGCAGGCGGCGCCACATGCCGAGATCGCGCATCAACCGGACCGAGCGCTGCGTGAGCGCGATCTCGCGTCCGTCGAACTTCGGCGCACGCAGGCATTGTTCGGTTTCGCGCTCCAGAACGGTCACGCGCAGGCCGCTGCCGTCCAGCGCGCGCGCCAGGCATAAGCCGGCGGGGCCCGCGCCGATGACGATCACGTCGGTTTCGATGGTCTGCATGCGCGAGCTCGCGTCGGAAACTGCGCGCACTGTCCTCCGCGTCCCGCGCGATCGCCTTGATCCGCGTCAAGGGCGCGGCGTCACTTGCCGATGCAGAAGCTCGCGAAGATGTGACCGAGCAGGTCGTCGGCGTGGACGCGGCCCGTGATCTCCCCGAGTGCGTCGTGCGCGAGGCGGAGCGATTCGGCCGCGAGATCGAGCGCTTCGCGGTCGAGTTCCACGCGCGCCTGCGCGAGGTGTTCGCGTGCGACGGACAGCGCATCGACGTGGCGCGCGCGCGCGGTGAACGCGCCTTCGCCGGAGCTGTCGGCGTTGCCCTGGGCGAGTTCGCGAAGCCGCGCGTGCAGCGCATCCAGCCCCTCGCCGGTCCGGGCGGAGACGTTCAACGCGTCGGGCGCGTGCGACGCAGTCGCCTCGAGCAGGTCGGCCTTGTTGTGCACCCACACGCGCAAGGGCACGTCGGCGATGGCGTCGCGCACGGCGGCGCGTCCGCCTTCCGGATCGCGCGCATCGAGCACCACCAGCGCGAGGTCCGCGCGTTGCAGTTCGCCACGCGCGCGACGCATGCCTTCGCGCTCGATGGCATCGCCGCCTTCGCGCAGGCCCGCCGTGTCCACGAGCGTGAGCTCGACCCCGTCGATGCGGATGGTCTCGTGCAGCAGGTCGCGCGTGGTCCCGGCGATGTCGGTGACGATCGCCCGTTCGCTGCCGGCCAGCGCATTGAGCAGCGAACTCTTGCCCGCGTTCGGCGGACCGACGATGACGGCGTGCAGCCCGTCGCGCAGGCGACGGCCGCGTTCGGCGGCGCGAAGCAGGTCCTCGAGCGCGAGGGCGGTGTCGGCCAGACGCGCACGCAGTTGCGCGCCGCCGAGCGTGTCGATCGGCTCGTCGGCGAAGTCGATCGCGGCCTCGACGTGCACACGGATCGCCAGCAGTTCGTCGCCGATCGCATCGACGCGTCGCGAGAACTCGCCGTCGAGCGCGCGTCTCGCGGCACGCGCCGCGCGTACGTCGGCGGCGGCGATCAGGTCGGCGACGGCTTCGGCCTGCGCGAGGTCGAGGCGGCCTTCCAGGAACGCCCGCTCGCTGAACTCGCCCGGACGTGCGCGCCGTGCGCCGAGCGCGACGCAGCGCGCGACGAGTTCGTGCAGGACCGCCGGGCTGCCGTGCGCCTGCAGCTCGACGACGTCCTCGCCCGTGTAGCTCGCCGGCGCGGCGAAGTACAAGGCGATCCCGTCGTCGATGGTCTCGCCGGTTCCGTCGCGGAAACGTACGTAATGCGCCACGCGGGGAGCGAGATCGCGACCGGCGATCGCGGCGGCGATGGTGCGGGCGTGCGGGCCCGAAAGTCGCACGATGCCCACGCCACCCGCGCCGGGGGCGGTGGCGATGGCGGCGATGGTGTCGCGGGCGCTGTCGATCATGGGAAAGGTCCGGGAGTCGCCGGGCGATGTGGTCACTTCTGCATCACGTGCGGCCCGGAAACGGCCGCAAGCGGTTGATGCCTCTTTTACAGCAAGCCACGGAACAGGCGGGGATGTGGACGACGAAAACGACAAAGCCCGCCTTGCGGCGGGCTTCGTCAGCGTCGCGGAGCCGGTCAGGCCTTCGCCGGCTCTTCGCTGTACTTCTTCACCATCCACCACTGCTGCAGCAGGCCGAGCGCGCCGTTGGTGACCCAGTAGAGCACCAGACCGGCCGGGAAGAAGGCGAACATCACGCCGAACACCAGCGGCATGAACTGCATCATCTTCGCCTGCATCGGGTCCATGCCCGTGGTCGGGTTGAGCTTCTGCGTGAACCACATCACCGCAACGTTGATGATCGGCAGGACGAAGAACGGATCGCGCGAGGTCAGGTCGGTGATCCAGCCGATCCACGGCGCGTGGCGCAGTTCGACGGACTCCGACAGCATCCAGTACAGCGCCAGGAACACCGGCATCTGCAGCAGGATCGGCAGGCAGCCGCCGACCGGATTGATCTTCTCCTTCTTGTACAGCTCCATCATCGCCATCTGGAACTTCTGGCGGTCGTCGCCGTAGCGCTCCTTGAGCTGCGCGATGCGCGGCTGGAACTTGCGCATCTTCGCCATCGACTTGTACTGCGCGGCCGACAGCGGGTACATCGCCAGCTTGATCAGGAACACCAGGCCGACGATCGCCCAGCCCCAGTTGCCGACCAGGCCGTAGATCTTCTCCAGCACCCAGAACAGCCAGCCGGCGATGGTGGCCATGATGCTGTAGCTGCTGAAGTCGACGGCGCGGTCGAGGCCGGGCACGTGCTGCGCTTCGATCGCCTTGACCAGCTTCGGACCGACCCACAGCCGCGCTGTGGTTTCGGCCTTCGCGCCCGGTGCGACGGTGACGCCCGGACCCACTTCGCGGATCAGGTACTGCGTGCCGCCGGTGCCGCCCGGCGTGGCGAGCGAGAAGGTCGTGGTGTCGTTCGAGGCCGGAATCCAGGCCGCGAAGAAGTGGTGCTGGAGCATGCCGATCCAACCGCCGGTGACCTGCTTGTCGAGCGGGCCGTCCTCGACGAAGTCGTCGTACTTGCGCTTCTCGTACTTGTCGGCGCTGGAGTACCACGCGGCGCCCTGGAAGCTGTACTGCTCGGCGCTCATCGGGCCCTTCTTCACCAGCGCGCGCGGGACGCGGCTGAGCTGGCGGTAGACGAAGCCCTGCCACGGCGCCGTACCGGCGTTGACCACTTCATCGCGCACCTGCACGACGTAGTTGCTGCGCGTGAAGGTATAGGTGCGGCGGATGGTCACGCCGTCGCTGCCGGTCCAGACGAACGGCACGTCGAGGGAGTTCGCGCCTTCGGCGAGCGTGAAGTTCGTCTTGCCGCCTTCCGGCACGAAGCCGGACTGGTGCGTCGGTGCCTGGCCGCCCTGGCTCACCCAACCGCTCTGCGCGACGAAATAGTTGGCCGGATCGGTGGCGAACAGACGCACCGGCGCGCTGTCGTCGTCGGCGGTGCTCGGGTACTGGAGCAGATCCGCCTGGCGCATTTCGCCGCCGTCGAGGACGAGCTTCAGCACGTCGGTGGTAACGGTGACGCTGGGCGAAGCGTTCGCCGCGGAGCCCGTCGTCGCCGCGCTCGGGCCCACGCTCGGCGCGCTCGGGATGGCGGCAGGGGCGCCCGTCGCGTTCGGGATGCTCGCATCCGCGGGCGCGCTGGCGACGGCAGCCGTTTGCGCCTGGGCCGGGGGTGCAGCCTTTTCCTTGCCCCACTCCATCCACAGCAGGGTCGCCACCATCAGCCAGGCGAAGATCAGGAAGACACGGGTCTGGTTCATGGGCGACAGGCTGCTCAGCCGCGATCAACGTGCGGCGCTGGGGCGGAAGGGGAAGCGGCCGGCATTGTGCCGGGCGCGGGTGACAGGGGCAACGCGGCGTCGGGCGCGAGGGCGCCACTGCGTTGCAGAAGAGCCTGGAAGGCGGCGACGAGTTCCGGGCCGCTCGCGTTGCGGGCCGGTGGACGTGCGACCACGACGAAATCGCCCGGTGCGAGCTGGTCGCGCAGGCGGCGGAAGGTATCGCGAAGAACGCGCTTGATGCGGTTGCGACCGACGGCGTTCGGATCGACCTTGCGGGAGACGGCCAGGCCCATGCGAGCGGGCACGTCGCCGGGGAGCCAATGCAAAGCCAGCACGGGCAGCGCCGTGCGCGGTCCGTGCTGGAATATGCGGTCGAAATCGGACTTCGCGCGAACCCGCGCGCTGCGCGGGAAGCGGGCCGACGTCATCTCAAGCGACCGGCGAGGGCCGGTGGCGGCTGCCGCAGGATGCGGCAGCGGCGACGCTTAGGCGCAAAGACGCTTGCGGCCCTTGGCACGACGGCGGGCGAGGACCTTGCGGCCATCGGCGGTCGCCATGCGGGCACGGAAGCCGTGGTCGCGCTTGCGCTTGAGGTTGCTGGGCTGGTAGGTGCGCTTGGTGGCCATGGTCCGGCTCTATGCGTAAACGACGAAATGGACCGCGGATTCTAGCGGCCCGAGGAGTCCCCGGTCAACCGTGCCCGCACGCTTCGAACCCAGTGGCTCACGGAAAGCGGAGCGATATCAGCCCCCTAAGCTAGGGGGCGCTTCGCGCAGCGAAGCGGGGTATGGAACGCACGCCGCGGGGCCCGAAGTTTGCACTGCAAAATTTGGGAAGCGAAGCCGGCTGCGCCGGCGAACGCCTGTGGAATACCTGTTAATCCCCCTGTGGACAAGTCCTGTTCCGCGCCCGGCCGCGGTGATAGTCTGCCCGCACCCCCCGACCCGTTCGCCGCGATCCACGCATCGCGCGGCGGGATGCTTTTCGCCGTGGTTTTCCGGTGTTTCGGCACCGGTCGCACAAGAGACGAAGATTCCCGAACCGATGGATGCCTGGCCCCGCTGCCTCGAACGCCTCGAAGCCGAACTTCCGGCCGAGGATATCCACACCTGGCTCAAGCCCCTGCAGGCGACCCGGCGCGACGACATGACCGTGCTCTATGCGCCCAACGCATTCGTGGTCGAACACGTGCGCGAGCGCTACCTGCCGCGCATCCGCGAGCTGCTCGCGCATTTCGCCGGCAGCGGCGAAGTGGCGCTGGAGATCGGTTCGCTGCCCCGCGCGGCCACGCCCGTGCCCGAAGCCGCGGCACCGACGCTGGTGGCGCCGGCACGGGCCGCGCCGAGCGAGCCGTTCAACGGGCACCTGGACAACCACTACACCTTCGAGAACTTCGTCGAAGGCCGCAGCAACCAGCTCGGCCGCGCCGCCGCATGGCAGGCGTCGCTCAAGCCGGGCGACCGCGCGCACAACCCGCTGCTGCTCTACGGCGGCACCGGCCTGGGCAAGACGCACCTGATGTTCGCTGCCGGCAATGCGATGCGCGCGGCGAACCCGAACATGCGCGTGCTGTACCTGCGCAGCGAACAGTTCTTCAGCGCGATGATGAAATCGCTGCAGGACAAGACCATGGACGCGTTCAAGCGCCAGTTCCAGCAGGTGGACGCGCTGTTGATCGATGACATCCAGTTCTTTGCCGGCAAGGACCGCACGCAGGAGGAGTTCTTCCACACCTTCAACGCGCTGTTCGATGGCAAGCAGCAGATCATCCTGACCTGCGACCGCTATCCGCGCGAAGTCGAGGGGCTGGAGCCACGCCTCAAGTCGCGCCTGGCCTGGGGCCTGAGCGTGGCGATCGAGCCGCCGGACTTCGAGACCCGCGCGCAGATCGTGCTGTCTAAGGCGCGCGAGCGCGGCGCGCACATTCCCGAGGAAGTCGCGTTCCTGCTCGCCAAGAAGATGCGCAGCAACGTCCGCGACCTGGAAGGCGCGCTCAACACGCTCGCCGCGCGCGCCAACTTCACCGGTCGTGCGATCACGGTCGAGTTCGCCCAGGAAACCCTGCGCGATCTCCTGCGCGCGCAGCAGCAGGCGATCGGGATTCCGAACATCCAGAAGACGGTGGCCGATTACTACGGCTTGCAGATGAAGGACCTGCTGTCCAAGCGCCGCACGCGTTCGCTGGCACGTCCTCGCCAGATGGCGATGGCGCTGGCGAAGGAACTGACCGAGCACAGCCTGCCGGAGATCGGCGACGCGTTCGCCGGTCGCGACCACACCACGGTGCTGCACGCCTGCCGCCAGATCCGCACGCTGATGGAGACGGACGGCAAGCTGCGGGAAGACTGGGACAAGCTGATCCGCAAGCTCAGCGAGTGAGGTCATCGCGGCGCCAGCGCAAAGCGGCGGCCGCCGATACATACTTATCCCCGTCCGCGCGGGGCAAGCCGTGTATGGTGCGGGCACAAGTTGTGGACAGTTTCGACCCTCGGGCGGTGCGCTAGAGTTGTCCACAGTTTGTCCGCCGGTTGCCCGGCCAGTTCTACCGAAGTTTCACAAGCAATAAAAACCTTGGTTATCAAGAGCTTGAGATGGTTTTCCCGGATTTTCGGCGACACCATCACCACCATGCTTTTGATTTATTCCACATACTTTGTAATGGCACGGGGACGGGGTCCGCATGCGTTTTTCCCTTCAACGCGAAGTCTTTCTCAAGCCGCTCGCTCAGGTCGTCAACGTCGTCGAGCGCCGCCAGACCCTGCCGGTCCTGGCCAATCTGCTGGTACAGGTCAAGGACGGGCAGCTGTCGCTGACCGGTACCGACCTCGAAGTTGAGATGGTCTCCCGCGTCCTGGTGGACGATGCGCAGGACGGCGAAACGACGATCCCGGCGCGCAAGCTGTTCGAGATCGTTCGTGCCCTGCCCGACGGCAGCAAGGTCACCGTCTCGCAGACGGCCGAAAAGATCACCGTGCAGGCGGGACGTTCGCGCTTCACGCTGTCGAGCCTTCCGGCCAACGATTTCCCGTCCATCGACGAGGTCGAAGCGAACGAGCGCGTGCGAGTGCCGGAAGCGGCGCTGAAGGAGCTGATCGAGCGGACCGCGTTCGCGATGGCGCAGCAGGACGTGCGCTATTACCTCAACGGCCTGCTGTTCGATCTGCGCGAGTCCAGCCTGCGCTGCGTGGCGACCGACGGGCACCGCCTGGCGCTGTGCGAGTCGCCGCTGGAGAACGGCGCGCTGACGAAGCGCCAGCTGATCGTGCCCCGCAAGGGCGTGCAGGAGCTGCAGCGCCTGCTGGAAGGCGGCGAGCGTGAGCTCGAACTGGAGATGGGCCGCGGCCACCTGCGCGTGAAGCGGGACGATGTCACCTTCACCAGCAAGCTGATCGACGGTCGTTTCCCCGACTATGAAGCCGTGATTCCGATCGGTGCCGACCGCGAAGTGCGGATCGATCGCGAAGTCCTGCGTGCCTCGCTGCAGCGCGCCGCGATCCTGTCGAACGAGAAATACCGCGGCGTACGCCTGGAAGTGTCGCCGGGCCAGCTCAAGATCAGCGCGCACAACCCGGAGCAGGAAGAGGCGCAGGAGGAGGTCGAGGCCGACACGCGTGTGGACGATCTCGCGGTCGGCTTCAACGTGAACTACCTGCTCGACGCGCTGACGGCCCTGAAGGACGAGCACGTCGTGATCATGTTGCGCGACGCGAACTCCTCCGCTCTTGTTCGCGAGGCCGCCAATGATCGGTGCCGCCATGTCGTGATGCCGCTGCGCCTCTGATCGGCCGTTCCACGTGGAACATTCGACGCCCGGCCCTGTGCCGGGCGTTTTGTTTTTGGCCGTCCGCTAAACTTGATGCAATGCACGTCACCCGACTCGAGTTGCGGCACCTGCGCCGTTTCCCGGAACTTCGCCTCGATCCCGCCCCCGGCCTGAACCTCATCACCGGCGACAACGGCGCGGGGAAGACGACCGTGCTCGAGGCCCTCCACCTCATGGCCTACGGCCGCAGCTTCCGCGGACGTGTCCGTGACGGCCTGATCCGTGCCGGCGACGAGGCGCTGGAGGTCTTCGTCGAGTGGCAGGAGAACGTCGCGCGCTCTGGTGGGGAAACCCGGACCCGAAAGGCTGGTCTGCGCCACAGCGGCCAGGACTGGGCGGGGCGACTCGACGGCGCGAACGTCGCCCAGTTGGGGGATCTCTGTGCGGCGCTCGCGGTCGTGACTTTCGAACCCGGGAGCCACGCGCTGATCACCGGGGGGGGCGAATCGAGGCGGCGCTATCTCGACTGGGGTCTGTTCCACGTGGAACACGACTTTCTTCCCGTGTGGCGCCGCTACAACCGGGCACTCAAGCAGCGCAACGCGCTCTTGAAGGCCCGTGCCCGCGACGCGCAGCTGGACGCTTGGGATCGCGAACTCGCCGAGGCGGGTGAGCCGCTCAGCCGCTACCGTGAGCGCTACCTGGACCTGCTACAGGCCCGCTTCGGTCTGCTGCTCTGCGAGCTCGCCCCGGCGCTGGGCCAAAGCCGTCTCGAGTACACCCCCGGTTGGCGACGCGACGACATGTCACTGGCCGACGCGCTGTTGTTGAGCCGCGAACGCGACCTGGGCGCGGGCTACACCTCGATTGGGCCCCATCGCGCGGATTGGCGCGTCGCCTTCGAGAATCTGCCCGGCCGCGAGGCGTTGTCGCGTGGCCAGTCCAAGCTCACCGCGCTCGCCGCCCTGCTCGCCCAGGCTGAACACCACGACGAAATCCAGGGCGAATGGCCTGTCGTGGCCCTCGACGACCTTGCCTCCGAGCTCGATCGCCACCATCAAGGAAGGGTGCTGGCGAGGCTGCTTGCGAGCCGCGCGCAGGTGTTCATCACGGGCACCGATCTCCCGCCCGGATTACCGCCCGAATTCCCGGTCCATCGGTTCCACGTGGAACATGGCGCTGTCGCCCGTCTGTAGTCGGTGCGCCGTATGCCGCGGTTCGTCCAGCGCAAGAATTCCGGCTGTTATACTCCCGGTTTGTATAGCTAATGTGTCTTGACGCGCGCGGCACCGCCGTCCGCGTCGACGGAGCCTGTCTGCGCATGACCCATATCGAGCACGATCCCTCGCAAGATCCGTCCGTCGCTTCGACCCCTGCCGTTCCCCAGACCTACGACTCCAGCAAGATCACCGTCCTGCGGGGCCTGGAAGCCGTGCGCAAGCGTCCGGGCATGTACATCGGCGACGTGCACGACGGCACCGGCCTCCATCACATGGTCTTCGAGGTCGTCGACAACTCCATCGACGAGGCGCTCGCCGGGCACGCCGACGAAGTCACCGTGACGCTGCACGCCGACGGCTCGTGCTCGGTGAGCGACAACGGCCGTGGCATTCCGGTGGACATCCACAAGGAAGAAGGCGTTTCCGCGGCCGAGGTGATCCTCACCGTGCTGCACGCGGGCGGCAAGTTCGACGACAACAGCTACAAGGTTTCCGGCGGCCTCCACGGCGTGGGCGTGTCGGTGGTCAATGCGCTGTCGGAAAAGCTGTGGCTGGACATCTGGAAGGATGGCCACCACCACCAGCAGGAATACCGCCTGGGCGAACCCGTCTATCCGCTCAAGCAACTGGAAGCCACCGAACGGCGCGGCACGACGCTGCGTTTCCTGCCGGCCAAGGAGATCTTCACCGACATCGAGTTCCACTACGACATCCTGGCGCGCCGCCTGCGCGAGCTGTCGTTCCTCAACTCGGGCGTGAAGATCACGCTGATCGACGAGCGCGGCGAAGGCAAGCGCGATGTGTTCCAGTACGCGGGCGGCATCCGCTCCTTCGTCGAGCACCTGGCGCAGCTCAAGAACCCGCTGCATCCCAACGTGATCGCGGTATCGGGCGAGCAGAACGGCATCACCGTGGACGTCGCCCTGCAGTGGACCGACGCGTACCAGGAAACGATGTTCTGCTTCACCAACAACATCCCGCAGAAGGACGGCGGCACGCATCTGGCCGGATTCCGCGCGGCGCTGACGCGCACGATGTCGAACTACATCGAGCAGAACGGCATCGCCAAGCAGGCCAAGATCAGCCTGTCGGGCGACGACATGCGCGAGGGCATGATCGCCGTGCTGTCGGTGAAGGTGCCCGATCCGAGCTTCTCCTCGCAGACCAAGGAAAAGCTGGTCTCCTCCGATGTGAAGCCGGTGGTGGAAGCCACGTTCGGCGCGCGCTTGGAGGAATTCCTGCAGGAGCATCCGGCCGAAGCCCGTGCGATCTGCGAGAAGGTCGTCGACGCCGCGCGTGCGCGCGAGGCGGCCCGCAAGGCGCGCGACCTCACCCGCCGCAAGGGGGCGCTCGACATCGCCGGCCTGCCGGGCAAGCTCGCCGACTGCCAGGAGAAGGATCCCGCGCTGTCGGAGCTGTTCATCGTCGAGGGTGACTCCGCAGGCGGCTCGGCCAAGCAGGGCCGCAACCGCAAGACGCAGGCCATCCTTCCGCTGAAGGGCAAGATCCTCAACGTCGAACGTGCGCGCTTCGACCGCATGCTGGGCAGCGCCGAAGTCGGCACGCTCATCACCGCGCTGGGCACCGGCATCGGCAAGGACGAATACAACCCGGACAAGCTGCGCTACCACCGCATCATCCTGATGACCGACGCCGACGTCGACGGCAGCCATATCCGCACGCTGCTGCTGACCTTCTTCTACCGGCAGATGCCGGAGCTGATCGAGCGCGGCCACGTCTACATCGGCCTTCCGCCGCTGTACAAGATCAAGCAGGGCAAGAACGAGCTTTACCTCAAGGACGACGCGGCGCTCGACGCCTACCTGGCCAACAACGCGGTGGAAGGCGCCTCCCTGGTGCCCGCCACGGGCGAACCCGCCATCGAAGGCCCTGCGCTGGAAAAACTGCTGCTCGCCTATGCGGGCGCCCGCGAGGCGATCGGCCGCAACGCCCATCGTTACGACCCGAGCGTCATCGAGGCCCTGATCGATTCGATCCCGCTCGATGCCGCCGCGCTGGCCGATCACGCCGCGCTGCGTCGCGAATTCGACGCGCTGGAAGCCCGCCTCAATCGCGGCGGCCTGGGCAAGCCGCGTTACAAGCTCGAACTGCACGAAGGCGCCGGCCAGCCCGCGTTGCTGGTCAAGCGCCTGCACATGGGCGAGGAACTGACCCAGGTGCTGCCGCTGTCGATCTTCGAGGCCGGCGAACTGCGCGCGGTGCGCGAAGCCGCCGCCCAGCTGCACGGGCTGATCCGCGACGGCGCGCAGATCCTGCGCGGCAATCGCGCGCAGCCGATCGAGAGCTTCGCGCAGGCGCAGGCCTGGCTGCTCGAGGAGGCCAAGAAGGGCCGCCAGATCCAGCGCTTCAAGGGCCTGGGCGAAATGAATCCCGAGCAGCTGTGGGACACCACGGTGAACCCGGAAACGCGTCGCCTGCTGCAGGTGCGCATCGAGGACGCGGTCGCCGCCGACCAGATCTTCAGCACCCTGATGGGCGATGTCGTCGAGCCGCGCCGCGAGTTCATCGAGGACAACGCGCTCAAGGTCGCCAACCTCGACGTGTGATCCGTCGCGAGCCGCTTCCGGGGCGTCCGTCCCGGAAGCGTCGCGCGCACGCATTCAGCCATTGACGAAGTGTTAATCCGGCGGGGGATACAACCGCCTTCAGCCAACGGTCACCACTTCAGGATCATCGATGAAACGCGCATTGCTCGGACTCGCCATCGCCAGCCTGGTGGTCGCCTGTGCCACGACGACCTCGCCCACCGGACGCACGCAGTACGTGGGCGCGGTGTCGCAGGACCAGTTGAACCAGCTGGGCGCGCAGGCCTTCGCCGAGGCCAAGGCGAAGGAGAAGCTGAGCACGGACGCGCGCCAGAACGGCTACGTTCGCTGCGTCGTCGATGCCATCACCCGGCAGCTTCCGGCCGGTTGGCAGACGCAGTGGGAGGTCGCCGTATTCCAGGACGATTCACCCAACGCCTTCGCCCTGCCCGGCGGCAAGATCGGCGTCAACACGGGCATCTTCACCGTCGCCAAGAACCAGGACCAGCTGGCCGCCGTGATCGCGCACGAGATCGGCCACGTCGTCTCGCGCCATCACGACGAGCGCATCACCAAGCAGCAGGGCACGTCCACCCTGCTGGGCATCGGCAGCGCGATCCTCGGCAGCGCGTACGGCTCCACCGCCGGCAATGCGGCGGGCCAGATCGGCGGCGCCGCGGCGCAGACCTTCTATCTGCTGCCGAATTCGCGGACCCAGGAAACCGAGGCGGACGTCGTCGGCCAGCAGCTCGCCGCGAAGGCGGGCTTCGACCCCCGCCAGGCCGTGAACCTGTGGCAGAACATGATCGCTGCGGGCGGCAGCCGCCCGCCCCAGTGGCTCTCGACCCACCCGGACCCGCAGTCGCGCATCAACGAACTTGGCGCCCGTGCCGGCAGCCTGATGCCCACGTTCGAGCAGGCGCGCGCCTCCGGCCATACGCCCAAGTGCGGTGCGTGAGACTGCAAATCGGGCACACAACCCCGTATCGCAGCGTCGCGCGTTTCTGTTAGCGTGACGCCCCCCTGGCCCCGGTGCCATCGTCCCGCGCGCGATCGCGTGCGGCAGCAGATCTGAGGTGTTCGATGAACAAGTTTTCCCTCCGTAGCCGCAGCATGCTGGCTGCGGCCATTGGTGCGGTGCTGGTGTTCGGTGCGGTCAGCCAGGTGAACGCCCAGTCCGCGCAGCAGCGTGCCGAGGAGCGCCGCGCGCGCCAGTCCGAAGGCAAGCAGTCGAGCAAGCCCGCCGAGGAATACCCGCAGGCCACCCGCAAGGTCGAGGCGAAGGCGTCGTCCAAGGGCGGCGCGAAGCTGCAGAAGATGATCGGCCTGTACGACGACGACAAGGGCCCCGAGGCACGCGCCGCGGCCGACGAGATCATCGCGACGGAAACCTTCAATGCCTACGATCGCGCGTTCGCCGCGCAGATGGCGGCGCAGATCGCCTACGACGCGGACGACACCGCCGCCGCCAAGGACTACCTGCGCAAGGCGATCGAACTCAATGGCCTGGACAACAACGGCCACTACGGCGCCATGTACATGCTGGCCCAGCTGCAGCTGCAGGACGAGCAGTACGCCGAGTCGTTGAAAACGCTGGACACCTTCTTCGCCGAGACCAAGAGCGCCAAGCCGGAACAGCTGGTGGTCAAGGGCAATGCCCTGTACCGCCTGGAGCGTTACCCGGAAGCCGCGACGGTGCTCAAGCAGGCCATCGACAGCAGCCCGAACCCTAAGCCGGAATGGCAGCAGCTGCTCATGGCGACCTACGCCGAGTCGGGCAACGCCGGTGAAGCGGCCAAGATGGCCGAGGCCGTCGCCGCCAAGAACCCGAACGACAAGCGCGCGCAGCTGAACCTCGCCGCCGTCTACCAGCAGGGCGACATGCTCGACAAGTCGGCCGCCGTGCTCGAGAAGCTGCGCGCCGCCGGCCAGCTGACCGAAGACAAGGAATACCGCCAGCTCTACGCGACGTACCTGAACATGGACGGCAAGGAGAAGGAGGCCATCTCGGTCATCAACGAGGGCATCCAGAAGGGCATCCTCAAGCCCGACTACCAGACCTACCTCGCGCAGGCCCAGGCGTACTACTTCTCCGACCAGGCCGGCCCGGCGATCGACGCCTACAAGAAGGCCGCCCCGCTCGCGCCCGATGGCGAGGCGTATCTGAACCTCGCACGTGTCCTGTGGCAGGAAGACCGCATCCCCGAGGCTAAGGAAGCCGCCAGGCAGGCAGTCGCAAAGGGCGTCAAGAAGCCCGATGACGCCAAGAAGATTCTCGCGCTGCCGGGCAAGTAATTCGGCAAAGCGAATCCACCGATTTGCGTGATTACACGGACGCGAATTGGTATATGCTAGGAGGTTCCCGCGACTCGACTTGGGCCGCGGGAATCGTATCTGACGGCCCGAGGCGCCCTGGCGTCCGGAATTACCTCCCGAGCTACGGCGCATGACGCAAGACCTAGAAATTCACGCTAGAACCGACGACGACCGCGAAGGTTTGAACTGGGCACGCATTGCCGGTATCACCATCGCGATCGCCTTCCACGTCGCGGCCCTGCTCCTCCTGCTTGCTCCGATGGCCCCTCCGGCCCAGCAGCAGAAGGAAGAGGAGGTCACGTTCGTCAACCTCATCAAGCCGCCGCCGCCGCCCCCGCCGCCGCCGCCGCCGCCGCCGGAGCCGCCGAAGGAGCTGAAGCCGCCGCCGAAGCTCACGCCGCCGCAGCCGACGCCGTTGCCGCCGCCGCCGGAAGAGCCGCCGATCGTGGTCGACGACCCGAGCCCGGTGGACGTGCAGGCACCGCCCCCGAGCCCCCCGTCGCCGCCGGCCCCGGCCACGACGATCGGTTCGAGCGTCGATCCGTCCTCGAAGCGGCTGAACCCGCCCAAGTACCCGCCGACGGAAGCCCGTCAGGGTGTTGGTGGCACGGTCGTGCTGGTCATCACCATCGACGGCCAGGGCAACGTGCTTGACGTCGCTGTCGAGAAGTCGAGCCGCAACCGCAACCTCGACCGCGCTGCAATGGATGCTGCCCGGAAGTGGAAGTTCAACCCGGAAATGCAGAACGGCGTCGGTGTGCAGAGCCGCGTCCGCGTCCCGGTCGATTTCGTCCCGCCGACCTGATCGGGGTCACGGGATTCGTAGCAAGCAACCCGTAACACACTCCTTTTCCACGACATTTCAAAGGTAAGCGTCATGCTGCAGGAAACCACCACCGCTGCGACTGCTGGAGGCTCCAACGCCCAGGCACTTCAGCAGATGAGCTTCGCGCATCTGTTGCAGAACTTCGACTTCGTCGGCTGGGTCGTCTTCATCACTCTGGCGATCATGTCGATCCTGTCGATCTACTGGATCGTCGTGAACTTCGTGAAGAACCTGCGCCTGCGCGCCAGTTCGGACCGCGTCGTCTCCACGTTCTGGGAAACCCCGAACGCCCAGGACGCCATCCGCTTCATGGAAGAGCAGGGCCGTTTCGAGCCGTTCTCGAAGATCGCCCTCGACGCCGCCCAGGCGGCTGCGCACCACCAGCGCCATGAAGGCTCGCGTCTGGTCGAGTCGCTGAACCGTTCCGAGTTCGTCGACCGCGCCCTGCGCCAGGGCGTGACCCGCGAGAGCTCGAAGCTGGAAGCCGGCCTGACCGTGCTCGCCACCGTCGGTTCGACCGCTCCGTTCGTCGGTCTGCTCGGTACCGTGTGGGGCATCTACCACGCCCTGATCCGCATCTCCGCGACCGGCCAGGCCTCGATCGACGCCGTCGCAGGTCCGGTGGGTGAAGCGCTGATCATGACCGCGATCGGTCTGTTCGTCGCGATCCCGGCGGTGCTGGCGTACAACTTCTTCACCCGCCTCAACCGCGTCACCAACAACAAGTTCGATACGTTCGCGCACGATCTGCACGACTTCTTCGCCACCGGCTCGCGCGTCGGCGAAGTGGGCGCGAAGCGCTAAGAACGCGTTGTAACAACGACACCCTCTAGCAGCAGGTTGGAGTTTCGTAATGGCCTTCAGTACTGGCGATAGCGGCGGCCCGATGGCCGAGATCAACGTCACGCCCCTCGTGGACGTGATGCTGGTTCTGCTCATCATCTTCATGATCACCGCGCCCCTGATGTCGCATAAGGTCCAGGTCGATCTTCCCGAAGCGAATCTGGACAATCGTGAAAAGACGGCTCCGCCGGTCCCGCCGATCAGCATTACGGTGGAAGACAACGGAAACCTGTACTGGAACGACGAACCGGTGACCAAGGATCTGCTTGAGAGTCGTCTGTCGATCGAAGCGCAGAAGACCCCGCAGCCGGCGATCAACGTCCGCGGCGACAAGACGACCAAGTACCGCATCGTGTCCGACGTGGTGCAGATTGCGCAGGCCCAGGGCATGCGCAAGGTCGGCTTCATGGCGCTCAAAGAACCTCGCTGATCCGGAGATCCAGTAATGGCATTTGCATCGAATTCCGGTGGCGGTCCGATGTCGGACATGAACGTCACGCCCCTCGTGGACGTGATGTTGGTGTTGCTGATCATCTTCATGGTGACGGCGCCTCCGCTGACGTATCCGATCGACGTCAACCTTCCGCAGAAGTCGTTGAACCCCCCGCCGCAAACGCGTGAGCCGCCGCCGCCGATCAGGCTGCGTATCGACGCGTCCGGTCAGGTGTTCTGGAACGACGCACCGCAGCCCATCACCGCGATCGAAGACATGATGAAGGCGGAGGTCCAGCGCGACCCGAGCAATCAGCCCATGCTCGAGATCGACACGAGCCCGGACGCCGATTACGGCATCCTCGCGAAGGTGCTGGCGCATGCGAAGAACGCCAATATGGAAAAGATTGGCTTCGTCCAGAACTGATTGACGCTTACCTGTCGTGAAAACGCCGCCCTCGGGCGGCGTTTTCTTTTGGGCGGCCGTAAGCGCTGCATGGTTCGAGGCGGCCCGCACGACCTTGCGACCAGTGGGGCTTGCCGCATCCGTCGCTCCGGGTTTAGCGTGGAACCGGGCATGGGGCCCTGGGAGGTTGCGCTATGGCTGCTTCCGTTTTCCGCGATTCCCCGTCTTCCCGCAGTGGCCACACCGAAGTGGCCCAGATCAACATCACCCCGCTGGTCGACGTCATGCTCGTCCTGCTGGTGATCTTCATGGTGGCCACGCCGGTGATGACCGGCCGGATCGATCTTCGGCTTCCCGCACCCACCACCAGTGCCCTACCGGTCGAACCGCCGCAGCGCGTGCTGCTCAAGGTGGACGGCAATGGGCAGTTCCATCTGGAGGGCGCCGCACTGGATCGCGCGGCGTTGCCGCAGGCCCTTCGCGATCTCGTCGATGCCGATCCCCGCATCGTGGTGCAGATCACGGCGAACGCGGACGCGGACTACCAGGAGTTTGCCTGGACACTCGCCGAAGCCCAGCGCAACGGCGTGCACAACATCGCGTGGGAATAAGACCGTCCCGGCGCCCGCCCCTGGCGGGCGCCTAGGGCGAAGGCGGCTGCTGGCCGTCCTGCAGGATGGCGAGGTACCCGCGCACCGTCGCCTCGAAACCCTGATACAGCGCTTCGCCGACGAGCGCGTGACCTATCGACACTTCGAGAACGCCGGGGACGGCGCGCAGGAACGCACCCAGATTCCCCTGGCTCAGATCGTGGCCCGCATTGACGCCGAGGCCGGCGTCCTGCGCGCGTCGCGCCGCCTCGGCGAACAGTGCCGCCATCGCTTCGCCCTGCCCTTCGGCAAAGGCCTCCGCCCACGGCCCGGTGTAGAGCTCGACGCGGTCGGCGCCCACCTTGGCGGCATGCGCGATCCCCGAACGACCGTTTGTCGTATGCGCGTCGGCGAACAGGCTCACGCGACAGCCGATGCCTTTCAGCGCCTCGACATGCGGTCGCAGCGAATCGGCATCGCGCACGAAATCGAAGCCGTGGTCGGACGTCAGTTGCGCGTCGCCGTCGGGCACCAGCGTGGCCTGCGCGGGCCGCACCGCTTCGCACAACGCGAAGAAGCCCGGATACCCGGCGCGCGGCGGCGCGAACGGATTGCCCTCCAGGTTGAACTCGACGCCACGCTCGCGCGTGAGTTCGGCCAACGCGTACACGTCGTCGGCACGGATGTGGCGTGCGTCGGGCCGCGGGTGCACGGTGATGCCGTGCGCGCCGGCGTCCAGGCACGTCCGCGCGGCGCGAACCACGTCCGGTTCGGACCCGCCGCGCGAATTGCGGAGCACGGCGATCTTGTTGACGTTGACGCTCAGTACGGTCATCGCGCGACGTCCCGGAAGGACATCGCCCTGCTGCACGCTCGGATCACTGGCACGGCTCGGAATTCTGGCGATAGATGACCGGCTCCCAGTAGGAACCGTCGTTGATGAAGTTGCGGCGCGCGGTGACAAGGCGAGCGGCGAGAAGATAGGTGGTGTCGGGCTGCACGTCGACCACGAGCTCCTTGTACGGGTTGGGCCGCATGTCGCGTTGCCGCCGCTGGACGTCGTTGAACTGCTCCGGATCGATCAACTCGGCGACCTCGAGCACGTGGCGGCCTGGCGTCACCCGGAAGCTCCTCGCGCCCGTGGGTCCGGGGAGCCGGCCGTCGATGTTCATCACGCGCGCACGATAGAGCTCCTCGCTGCGCGGGGCCACGTCGAAGACGCTGATGCGTCCGCACCGCGCGTCATCGGCGGCGCGGGTTGGAGCAGCGGACGGGGAGGCCTGTCCGCCGGCGACGCAGGTACCGGCGAACAACGCGAGGGAAAGGAGCGGAAGACCGAAGGCGTGCATGTCGCTCTCCTCGATGGCGATGCGGTCGCCGCGTTCCGGCGGACACCACCGGCCGGCACGGCCAAGCCGGTCGCGCCTGGCAGAAACGCCCGACGGACCGCGCGCCGATACTAGCGCACCGGGCGTGGGCGACCGGCGATGGAGCGAGCGATCAAACGGCCGGCGGTGCCGGCGGATTGCCCGCTGCGGCGCGTCGCGCGTCGGCCTGCTCGCGCAGGCGGCGCAGCTCGGCGGGATCGAGGATCAGCGACGAATCGCGCGTCTGGCTGTCCACGCGCGCCGCCAGCAGCTTGAGCACCCAGGCAAGGAAGAAGCCCAGCGCGCCGAGCAGGCACACCATCAGCACGGCTACCGACGTCGTCTTGAACGCGACCGCCAGCGCGGCCAGTGCGAGCAGGAGGTACAGCCAGTGCATGGGAAGCTCCGTGAGAGGGGGCAGCGCGCCGGCAGTGTAGCGCGCGTTCCCGACGCGTTCGGGCCGATTGCCGGCTTCGCGTGACCGCCCGTCAGCGAAGCGCGGAAGCGATCACAGCAACGGCGAGACCAACCGCGCGAGCCCTTCCGGCAAGCGCGTTCCCCACAACGGCTGCGGACGATCCGGGCGTACCCTCGGCGCCAGGTTGCACTCGCCTTGGATCAGCGATGCGAGTTCGGCGACCAGCCCCTTGTCGCGGAACAACACCGACACCTCGAAGTTCAGCCGGAAGCTGCGGTGGTCGAAGTTGGCGCTGCCGATGATCGCCAGGTCGTCGTCGCACAGCAGCGCCTTGCTGTGCAGCATGCGTGGGCCGTACTCGTGCACTTTCACGCCGGCCTCCAGCAGCTCGTCGAAATACGATCGCGCCGCCAGCGTCACCAGCCGGCTGTCGCAAACCTTCGGCACCAGCAGGCGCACGTCCAGACCGCCCAGGGCCGCGGAGGTCAGCGCCATGCGCGCGGCCTCGCCGGGCACGAAATACGGCGTCACCAGCCATACGCGCCGCTGGGCGGAATGGATCGCCGCCACGTGCGTGCGATGGATCGCCTCCCACGACGAATCCGGCCCCGAGACGAGCACCTGCGCCGAAATCGTCCCGCGACGTGGCTCGGGATGATGGATCCGCAGCGGCGGCTCGCCGGTCGCGTAGGCCCAGTCCTCGACGAACACCAGCTGCAGCTCGCGCACGATGTCGCCTTCCAGGCGCAGGTGCAGGTCGCGGTAGGCGTCATCGCGCAGGCGCTCGTCTTCCTCGTCGGTGATGTTGATGCCGCCGGTGAAGCCGATCTCGCCGTCGATCACGACGATCTTCCGATGCGTGCGCAGGTTCAGCCAGGGCCGCTTCCAGAACCATTGCAGCTTCATCGGATGGAACCACGCCACCTCGGCGCCGGCCTCGACCAGCGGCCGGAGGAACCTGCGCTTCGTGCGCCCCGACCCCACCGCATCGAGCAGCAGCCGCACCTGCACGCCGGCGCGGGCGCGCTCGATCAACGCATCGCGCAGCGCCGTGCCGGTGCGGTCGGGCAGGTAGATGTAGTACTCCAGGTGGATGTGGTCGCGAGCGCTGGCGATCGCCTCCAGCAGCGCCGTGTACTTGGACGCGCCATCGACGAGCAGGTCCACGCGCGTGGCCGTGATCGGCGGCAGGCCGGTGGTCGCCTGCGCCAGTCGCGCCAGTTCGAGTGCGTCCGGCGTGGGCACCAGGCCATCCGGCGGCGGCGGCAAGGTCGCGCGCGCGCGGACCCGTCGCAGGCGATGGCGGCGGATCCGCTGCGGGCCGAAGAAGAAATAGATCAGGAAACCGATGTACGGCAGCGCCGCCAGGCTGATGAGCCAGCTCAGCGTCGCCACCGGCTCGCGCTTCTGCAGCACGATCCACAGCCCCAGCCAGACCAGGTAGGTCAGCCAGCCGAGGACGAGGTAAAGCCCCAGGTGGGGAATCGAGGCGAACGCGCTCCAGGCGCTACGCAGGATGTCGAGCATGCAGGGCGGGTCTCCTCCGTTCAGCCTGCCGCGACGCATGTGGTCGCCGCGTGGTGGCTCGTCCGTCTCATGGGGTGCGACGGAGCGCGCGTAGGCTAAGGCCGATGGACGACGCCCGCAAAGCCCAGTCTCCGATCAAAGGTCGCGGTGCCGCCTCGTATGTGGACGGCCGCTACGCCGTGACGGTCGCCCAGGGGGAAGACGACGGCTGGGGTTCGGTGTACGAAGACCTGGCCGATGCGCCGGGCCCGCAGACCCGCGTCACCGAGGAACGCGCCCGCAGCATCGTCAGCCGCAACGACTCCCCGGACGTCGGGCACAGCGCGTCGATCAATCCCTATCGCGGCTGCGAACACGGCTGCGTCTACTGCTTCGCCCGCCCCTCCCACGCGTACCTCGATCTGTCGCCCGGGCTGGACTTCGAAACCCGCCTGTTCGCCAAGACCAATGCCGCCGAGCTGCTGCAGAACGAACTGGCGCGGCCTTCCTACAAGTGCGTGCCGCTCGCGCTGGGCATCAACACCGATTCCTACCAGCCGATCGAACGCCGCTACCGCGTCACGCGGTCGGTGATCGAAGTGCTCGGCGCCTGCTCGCATCCGTTCAGCGTCATCACCAAGAACGCCGGCGTCGTCCGCGACCTGGACCTCATCGCGCCGTTGGCCAGGCGCGGCCTGGTGAGCATCGCGTTTTCGGTCACGTCGCTGGACAACCGGCTCTCCGCGCGGATGGAGCCCCGCGCCTCCGCGCCGCATGCGCGACTGAAGGCGATCCGCACGCTGGTCGATGCAGGCGTGCCGGTCGGCGTGATGGTCGCGCCGGTCATTCCGATGATCAACGACCGCGAGATCGAGCACATCCTGGAGGCCTGCCGCGATCACGGCGCGACCTCCGCCGGCTACGTGCTGCTGCGCCTTCCGCACGAACTCAAGCAGGTCTGGCGCGAATGGCTGCAGCTGCACTACCCCGACCGCGCCGACCACGTGATGAGCCTCATCCAGCAGATGCGCGGCGGCAAGGATTACGACAGCACCTTCGGCACGCGCATGCGCGGCGAAGGACCGTTCGCGCAACTCATCGCACAGCGATTCCGCAAGGCGCACGCGCGGCTGGGCTTCTCGTCCATGCCCGAGCTGGACACCACGCAGTTCGTGCCGCCGCGCAAGCCCTCGCCGCAGGGCGAACTGTTCTGAGCGTGGCGGCGACCGTCAGCCCGGCCACAGCGGCCCGCCGAGCCACAGCCATCGCGACATCCACGCACTGACCAGCGCGATCATCGCCGTCAGCGGCAGCCCGATGCGCAGGAAATCGTTGAAGCGGTACTGCCCCGGACCGAGGATCAGCAGGTTGCCGTGGTGACCGATCGGGGTGAGGAAGGACGCGACCGCACCCAGCGCGGTGCACACCACGAACGGCGTCGGCGGCAGGCCGAGCGACTGCGCCAGTTCCACCGCGATGGGCCCCAGCAGCACCGTCGTGGCCGCGTCCGACAGGATCTGGGTCAGCAGCGCCGCCACGCCGAACATCACCAGCAGCATGGCCAGCGGCGGCCATCCCGCGACGATATGCAGCAGTCCGGACGCCATCCACTGCGCGGTGCCGGTCTGCTCCATCGCGATCCCGAGCGGGATCACGCCGGCGATCATCACGAAAATGCGCACGTCGACTTCGCGATAGGCCTGGTCTACGTCCACGCAGCGCGAAGCCACCATCGCCACCGCGCCCAGCAGGAAGGCCAGCGGCGCTGGCAACCACTCGGTCGCGGCGGCGAGCACCGTGGCGGCCATGATCACCAGCGCGACGGGCGCGCGCCGGCGGCGGCGCGCCTCGCCGGCGAACGGCACCAGCATCAGGAAGCCGTGGTGCGTGGCGAGTTCGGCGAACCGCGACGGCCGGCCCCACAGCACCAGCAGATCGCCCTCGCGCAGCCGGGTTTCGGTCAACCGCGGCGATTCGTCCTCGCCGCGGCGCCACAAGCCGATGATCACGACATGGAAGCGCTTGGCGAAGTCGAGTTCGCGCAGGGTCCGGCCGATGAACTCCGAGCCCGGCGCGATCACGGCCTGCACGAGTTGCGCGTCGCCTTCGCCGGTCGCGAGCGCGCCGTACCGACGGATCGCCTGCAGTTCCAGCCCCGCATCGTCGTGCAGTGAGGCCAGGGCGTCGGCCGACGCCTCCACGCGCAGGATGTCGCCCTTGATCAGCGGACTGGCCGGCGTCAGGTCGTCACGCACCTCGCCCTCGCGCGTCCAGCTGACCAGCCGGAAGCGGTCGCCGAGCGCCTTCTGCAGATCCGACAGCGGCCGCGTGTTCCACCGCGCCCCTTCGCCGACCACCAGCTCGGTGCGGTAGCGGTCCAGGCGCAGGTAACCGGCATCGCCCAGCGCACCGAAGCGCTTGGGCAGGAGCCACCGCGCGAGCAGCATGTACGCCATGCCCACGACCACCAGCGCCAGGCCGATCGGGGTGATCGAGAAGATGCCCAGCCCCTCGCTGCCGGTGCGTTCGATGAGGTTGTCGGCCAGCAGGAACGCCGGCGCGCTGACCAGCGTCAGCGTCGTGCCGAGCGAGGCAGCGAAGGACATCGGCATCAGCAGCCGCGACGCCGACATCCCGCGCGCACGTGCGAAGCGCGTCACGATCGGCAGCATCATCGCGGTCACCATCACGTGATGCGTGAACGACGACAGCGCCGCCACCGCGAGCATCACCACCGCGATCGCCCGGCTCTCGCGGCGCCCCGCCGCACGTTCAACGGCCTGGCCGATGCGTTCGGTGATACCGGTGGCCGCCAGTCCACCGGAAATGATGAACACCGCCGCGACGATGATCGCCGGCTCGCTCGCGAAACCCGACAGCGCCTCGCGCGCATCGAGCACGCCGGCCAGCACCATCGCCAGCAACGTGAGCATCGCCGTCACGTCCACGCGCAGCCGCTCGCTGATGAAGAGGTACAGCGAGCCGGCGAGGATGATCAGGAACAGGATCTGTTGCATCTCCATGCCCCATTGTGCGTGAGGCGGCGCAGACGTGGCGCGAGCAGCCTGCACCACACCGTCACGATCGGGCCCGCTACACTACGGCCGCGACAGGACAAGCTTGAGCCTCTCCATCGATGAGCGAAATCCCCGGTCAGGACGCGGCAATCGACCGTTTCCGTCTCGCGATGGACGCTTCCGGCGTCGGCATGGCGGTGGTCGATCTGCAGGGCCGGTGGCTGGAAGTGAACCCCGCCTTCGAGCGCATCTTCGGCTACGCCGCGCACGAGATCGTCGGCACCACGGCGGCCGCGATCACCCATCCCGACGACCTCGAAATGAGCCAGGCCTTCCTGCGCGGACTGGTCGACGGCAACATCCCGGCGCTCGACGCACAGAAGCGCTACATGCACCGCAGCGGCGACATCGTCTGGGCGCACGTCAACGTGTCGGTGGTGCGCGACGCCAGTGGCGCACCGTCCTACCTGCTGGTGCAACTGCGCGACATCAGCGCGCAGCATGCCGCCGAACTCGCGCTCAAGGCCCGCGCCGAAGCCGAGTACGCCGCCCGTTTCGCCGCGAACCATCAGTTGCAGCTGTTCGCCGACGCGGTGGCCCACGACCTGCGCGCGCCCTTGCGTTCCATCGAGAGCTTCTCCGCGCTGTTGGCCGACCGCGCGTCCGAGCGGCTCGACGAGACCGACCGCGATTACCTCGCCCGTATCCGCGTCGCGGCCTCGCGCATGAGCGGCCTGCTGAGCGCGCTCAACGACCTGGCGTACGTCACGCGCACCGAACTCAAACCCGTCGACGTGGACCTGAGCCTGCTAGCCGAATGGGTCGGCGCGGAGCTGCAGGACGCCGAGCCGCAGCGTCGTGCCGAGATCCGAGTGCAGCCGAGCCTGCACGCGTGGGGCGACGAGCGGCTGCTCAAGCTGATGCTCAGCCAGCTGATGGGCAATGCATGGAAGTTCTCGCGCGAACGCGAGCCCATCCGCATCCACGTCAGCGGGCATCGCCAGGGCCGGACGCTGCAGCTCGAAATCCGTGACGAGGGCATCGGATTCGACATGCGCTATGCGCACAAGCTGTTCGAGCCATTCCAGCGTTTGCACGGGCCGGACCAGGGGGGAGGTCACGGCCTGGGCCTGGCCATCGTCCGGCGCATCGCCGAACGCCACCACGGCAGCGTCCGCGCCGATTCGCGTCCCGAATCCGGCGCCACGTTCACCCTCGAATTGCCCGCGGAAAAGCGGGTGGAGGAGAGCGCCTGATGCACAAGGAAATCCTGCTGGTCGAGGACAACCCCGACGATGTCGAGCTCACCCGCATCGCCTTCGACGAGGCCAAGATCGCCAACCGGCTGGTCGTGGTGAGCGACGGCGCCGAAGCGCTCGACTACCTCTTCGCGCGCGGCAAGTACGCCGACCGCGATCCGGACGACCTGCCTTCGATCATGTTGCTGGACCTCAACCTGCCCAAGGTCGACGGCCGCGAAGTCCTGCAGGCGGTTCGCGCCAACGAAGCCACGCGCACCCTGCCCGTCGTGGTGCTGACCACCAGCGCCGAACCGTTCGACGTCGAAGCGAGCTACGCGCTGGGCGTAAACAGCTACATCCAGAAACCCGTGGATTTCGAGCAGTTCGTGTGGGCGGTGAAGCAGGTCGGGCTGTACTGGCTGGTCCTGAATCATCCGCGTACGGCTTGAGGCGGCAGATTGCGGGACCGGGGACCGGGGACCCGTGTGTGTGTCGTGCCGCTTGGAGAACGCGCGTGCGGACCTGTGCGGGACGCAGGACGTGTCCGCAAGTCACGAGTCCCCGGTCCCGAAACAGGACTAACCGAACAACCGCTCCGCCCGCTGGAACAAGATCCAGCTCGTCGCGATGAACTTGTCGCCACCGCTGGGCCGGTTGCCGCGATGCGTATGCGTGAACGCCGCCGGCGCGATCAACAGACTGCCGGCGCGCGGCACGATCCTGCGCCGCTGGTACAGGAACTCCGTCTCGCCCGCGTCGAAGCCGTCGTTGAGGTAGATCGTCCACAGCAGATGGCGATGCAGCGTCTCGCCGTGCGCATCGCGCGGGTACAGCTCGCAATGCCAGTACGGATACCCGCCGCGATCGGCGGTGTAGCGCTGCAGGTTGATCGCGCCCGGGCGTAGCACCGTCTGCACGACCGGCGCCAACGAGGCATCGTCCATTTCGGCCAGGCGTTCGGCGGTCAGGCGATGGCGCGCGCCGTCCTCACCCGGCACTTCGAGCATCAGCGGCGCGATCAACGTGTGCGGATAGCGCCGCAGGTAGGCGATCAAACCCTTGAACACCGCGGCGTTGAGCATCGCCTCCGCATCGCGCCAGGCCTCGCGGCCGGTGATCGTGAGGTCGCGGCTGTCCTTCAGTTCCGGCAGTACGCCGCCGCCGATGCGACCCGGCACCGTATCCGCGCTTGCTGAAAACCGTTCGACCAGGCGCGCGCATTGTTCGCGATCGAGCGCGTCGTCGAACACTTCGATGAAGTCGGCGACCTCGGAATCGCCCCGCTGCTGGCCGTGCATGTCGCCGTTGGGAAGTCTGGATACCGCATCCTCGCACGGCGGGGCCGTCGCGCGAACGCGGCGGCCTTCACGCGATGTGGAGCGTGTTCGGCGTCTCGGGCTCGTGGGCGCGCAGGCCGTGCCGTTGCATCAGCCGGTACAGCGTCACGCGCGAGACGCCCAGTTCGCGCGCGACGTCCACGAGCCGCCCGCGATTGCGATGCAGCGAACGCTCGATCGCCGCACGCGTGGCCGCGTCGCGCACCTCGTCGAGCGTGGGCGGCGGCGTGGTCAGCGAACTTTCGATGTGCAGATCGGCGGCGGTGATCAGGCGGCCTTCGGCCATGACGACCGCCTGTCGCACGCGGTTGATCAGCTCGCGCACGTTGCCGGGCCACGCGTGGCTGTGCAGCGCCTGGCGCGCGCACGGCGCGAAGCCCTTGAGCGTGCGATGGCCTTCCTGCGAGTAACGCTGCAGCGCGTAGTCGGCGAGCTTGTCGATGTCGCTGCCGCGTTCGCGCAGCGGCGGTTGCTGCAGCCGCAGCACGCACAGGCGATGGTAGAGGTCCGCACGAAAGCGGCCTTCGGCCACGGCGCGATCCAGGTCGTGATGCGTCGCCGAAATGATGCGCACGTCCACCGCGATCTGCTCGTGGCCGCCGAGGCGCTCGATGCTGCCCTGTTGCAGGAACCGCAGCAGCGAGGCCTGGCTTTCCAGCGGTAGATCGCCGATCTCGTCGAGGAACAGCGTGCCGCTGTTGGCCATTTCGATGCGCCCGAGCTTGCGCTGCTGCGCGCCCGTGAACGCACCGCGCTCGTAGCCGAACAGTTCCGACTGGATCAGGCTGTGCGGAATCGCGCCGCAGTTGATCGCCACGAACGGATGCGCATGCCGGCGCGAATGCCGATGCACCGCCATCGCGGCCAGTTCCTTTCCCGTGCCGGTTTCGCCGGCGATGAACACCGGCGCTTCGGTCAGCGCCGCCTTGCGCAACGTGCGGCACAGCGTGCGCATCGCCGGGCTCTCGCCGATCATGCCGTCGAAGCCCGCCTCGCTCGTCGCATCGCCGCGCTCGCACGCGAGGCTCGCCATGCCGTGCGCGTGGCCGATCACCGTGTTGAGCACGGACTCCGGACACGGCAGCGTCAGGTAGTCGTAGCAGTAATCGCGAATCAGGTCGCGCACCGGCGACTCGTCCAGCTGGCGCGCATCGATGCCGGCGACCCAGCCGACGTTGCCGGCCGACAGTGCTGCGCCGAACTCGGCCAGGTCCTGTTGCGAGAAGCCTTCGCGCAGGTCGAGCAGCGCCGCGTGCGGTTTGCGCGAGTCGCCGTTGAGGATGCGCAGTACGCTTCGCGCATCGGGCGCACGCCGCAGGTTCCAACCGAGCTGTTGAAGCCCGCCCAGCGCGAGCACCCGACCGGCGCCGCCGCGCGTGACATAGATCAGTTCGCGGCTGCCGCGCTGCGCCGCTTCGGAGTCCTGCATTCCGTCCATCGGCTGTGTCATTCCTGACGAGGTCCGAGGCAGTCGATGCTGCCACTGCGGGAAGTTACGCAGTGTATTCAACGGACCGTTCGACGATGAGCGGTCAGAAACGACGCGTTCGGCTCCAGACGCCTGTATCGGCACGCGACATGAAACGCGCCAACCACGTTCACTTTCGTGAGCGATGCCGCGTTCGCGCGCATCGCCCCACTTGCCTAATACAAACGGATGCCGCGGACTTACGCGGACCGATCGTGTTCGGCGTGATAGCGCACGGCCGTTTCGACTTCGCGCCTGGAGCCCAGGAACACCGGCACGCGCTGGTGCAGTCCGGTCGGCTGCACCTCGAGCATGCGTTGGCGGCCGGTGCTGGCCGCACCGCCGGCCTGCTCGACCAGCAGCGCCATGGGATTGGCTTCGTACATCAGGCGCAACTTGCCGCCCTTCGCGGCGCACTTGCTGTCCAGCGGATAGCTGAAGATCCCGCCACGCGTGAGAATGCGATGCACGTCGGCCACCATCGAGGCGACCCAGCGCATGTTGAAATCCTTCCCGCGCGGGCCTTCCTTGCCGGCGAGCAGGTCGCCGACGTAGCGCTGCATCGGCGCCTCCCAGAAACGCTGGTTGCTCATGTTCACCGCGAATTCCTTCGTCTCCTCCGGAATGCGCATGCCGCGCGTGGTCATCACGAAGCTGCCGATCTCGCGATCCAGCGTGAACGCGTGCGTGCCATTGCCGACGGTAAGCACCAGCATCGTGCTCGGACCGTAGGTGCAGTAACCGGCGGCGACCTGCGCGGTGCCGGGTTGCAGGAAATCCGCATCGGTCGCCTGCGTCACGCCGTCCGGCGCGCGCAACACGGAGAAGATCGTACCGACGGAGATGTTCACGTCGATGTTCGAACTGCCGTCGAGGGGATCGAACAGCAGCAGGTAGTTGCCGCGCGGGTACACGTCGGGAATCGGCTGCGAGGTGTCCATCTCCTCCGACGCGAGGCCGGCGAGATGGCCGCCCCAGGCGTTGGCTTCCAGCAGGATCTCGTTGGACAGCACGTCCAGCTTCTTCTGCGCCTCGCCCTGCACGTTGATCGACGCCTCGCCGCCCGTGCCCGCATCGCCCAGCACGCCACCCAGCGCGCCCTTGCCCACGGCGATGGAAATCGTCTTGCAGGCGCGCGCCACCACTTCGATCAGCAGGCGCAGGTCGGCGTTGATGCGCCCCGCGCGTTGTTCTTCGATGAGGTAACGGGTGAGGGAAATCGAGTGCGAGTGGTTCGTCATGGCGGCGCCGTGTGGAAAACGGACCGCCATTGTCGCCGATGACTACGGCGAGGGCAGCCACCACGCGCGTTCCGGCGGCGGTCGACGCAGGTCGACCGTTTCGCCGAAGACGGGCGTTGTTAGCGCTACACCACGTTCACGCGCGATCTGCGACACGCGTGTAAACGGTTCCTGCCACCCATGCAGCGCCAGGTCGAAGGTGCCGTTGTGCACCGGCATCAGCCAGCGCCCGCGCAGGTCCTGATGTGCCTGCACGGTCTGCTCCGGCTGCATGTGCACGCCGCTCCACATCGCGTCGTAGGCGCCGCACTCGACCATCGTCACGTCGAACGGGCCCAGGCGCTCGCCGATTGTCCTGAAGCCGTCGAAGTAACCGCTGTCGCCGCTGAAGAACAGGCGAAGTCCGTCGGCTTCGATGACCCACGACGACCATAGCGTCGGGTTCTTCGAGAACATGCCGCGGCCGGAAAAATGCTGCGCGGGCGTGGCCACCAGGCGCACGCCGCCGATGCGCGTCTCCTCCCACCAGTCCAGCTGGCGCACCTTGCCCGCGTCGACGCCCCACTCCACCAGCAGGTCGCCCACGCCGAGCGGGGCCACGAAGTGATGGGTCTTGCCGGCCAGCGCCAGCACCGCGGCGCGATCGAGATGGTCGTAGTGATCGTGCGAGAGGATCACGCCTTCGATCGGCGGCAGTTGCTCCAGCGCGATCGGCGGCGCATGGAAGCGCTTCGGGCCCGCCCATTGCACGGGCGAGGCGCGATCGGAAAACACCGGGTCGGTCAGCCAGAATGCGCCGTCGAGCTTGAGCAGCATCGTCGAATGCCCGAGGCGGAACAGCGATCCGTCCGCTGCGGCAAGCAACTGCGCGCGCGTGAGCGGCACGACCGGCGGCGGTGCGTCGGGTCGCGCATCGTCCGGCTTGTCGAAGAGAAAGCGCCACAGCATGCGCGGCATCTGCGCGAAGCCGGCCTGCCTGGGCGCGACCGGATTGCGGAAGCCGCCGTCGCGGAACTGCGGCGACGCGGTGTAGGGCGAAGCGGTGGTCGAACAGGCGGCAATCGTTCCGGTGGTCATCAGCAGCAGGCTCAGCAGCAGCGGGCGCGGCACGGCGCGGAAGGGGTGTTCGGAGATGCGGTGACGAGTGGAGTTCACGCCAGCGACATGACATGGCGGATGCCATCGGCGCGGGCGTCGGGCGCACCGAAGCGTCGCGCGGCCTCGCCGTTGGTGTCGTGCCATTGCAGTTGCACGCATCCCAGCCGTCGCGCCGTCGCGCGCACTTCCTCGAAGAGCACCGACTCCGCGGCGATGCGCCACTCGTTGCGTGCGCGCAGGGTGTCCAGTTGCAGGCAATACCCGCGTGCGCGCAGCGAGAAGCCGACCGTCGCCACCGCGTGCCCCACCGTGTCGTTGCCGACGCAGGCCAGCCACGCCCACGCGCGCACCGGCGCATCGAAGAGAGCCTCGTGGAACTCCAGCAGATCGGTCCACGCGGCGGCGTCCGCATCGAGCTCGCGCGCCATGCGCAGCAGCGTCGATGCGTCCTCGCGGCGCACGGGGCGCACCGTCACGGGGGACGCGACCGGGGCGGGCGCGCGGAAAAGCAGGGACGTCGCTGTCATGGGATCACCGGGGGAGGTAGACCGCGCCGCGCTACGATGCCGGGCGTGGCGCATGGGACGCACAGGCTGCGCGAGCGCCTTTAAGAAGTTTTTAAACCCGCGTGGCGACACTGATCGCCTGCAATGCCCGCGAACCCGGACCCCGCGATGAACCTGCTGCTGGTGGAAGACGACACGATGCTCGCCGAGGCGCTGTGCGCAGGATTGCGCGCGCACGGCTTCCGCGTCGATACCGCCGGCGATGCCGCGCTCGCGCGCACGGCGCTGGTCGACCACGAGTTCGACGCCGTGCTGCTCGACCTCGGCCTGCCGGGCAGCTCGGGGCTGAGCGTGCTGTCGTACCTGCGCGGCCGCTACGACGCCGCGCCGGTCATCATCCTCACCGCGCGCGACAAGCTCAGCGACCGAATCGCCGGGCTCGATGCCGGCGCGGACGACTACATCGTCAAGCCGTTCCAGCCGGACGAGCTGTTCGCCCGCCTGCGCGCGGTGATGCGCCGCACGCAGGGCCGCGTCGCGCCCGTGCTCACCTGCAACGGCGTGGTGCTCGATCCGGCGCGGCGCGAGGTGACGCGCGACGGTGCGCCGGTATCGCTGAGCGCGCACGAGTTCCGCACGTTGCTGCTGCTGATGGAACGCCAGGGTCGCGTGGTCACGCGCGAACAGCTGGAGGAAGCCGTGTACGGCAGTTCCGGCACGATCGAGAGCAACACCATCGCCGTATACGTGCATCAGTTGCGTCGCAAACTCGGCGAGCAGTTGATCGTCACGGTGCACGGCCAGGGCTATCGCATCAGCAGCGGCGCCGCCAACGGCGGAGCGCCGGCATGAAGACGCGTTCGCTGCGCTGGCGGCTCACGTGGGTGTCGGTGAAGTGCGTGCTCGTTGCGTGGCTGGTGTGGCTCGGCTGCCAGGCGTGGCAGTTGTCGCGCGCGCACTACGGGTTCTGGGACGAATCGCAGCGCGAGGTCGCCGCGCAGATCCTCGCGTCGATGCCCGATGGACTGCAGAGCCTCCCGCCGCGCGAACGTCCCGCCGTGCCGGCCGGCCATCGCGACCACAAGATGAGCTGGCAGGTGTGGGCCAGCGGCCGCAACGTCGTGTATTCGGTGGCGGCGCCGGACGAACCGCTCAAGCCCGATTTCCGCGACGGCTTCGCGCGCCGCAGCATCGCCGGCGAGGCGTGGCACGTGTACAGCCTGTCCGATCCGCGTCGCGGCCTGACCGTGCAGGTCGGTCGTTCGAAGCAGATGATCGCCAACGAGATCGCGCGCTGGGTCGGCCTGAGCCTGTTGGCGGCCGGTCTGATCTTCGTGCTGTTCGTGTTGACGGTGTGGGTGGTGATCGGCCGTTCGCTGCGGCCCGTGGCCGCGTTGCGCGACGTCCTGCGCGCGCGTCCGCCGCTGGACCTCACGCCGTTGCAGGCACCGGGCCTGCCGACGGAATTCAGCCCGCTGGTGGATGCGTTCAACGACCAGCTCACGCGCGTGGACCAGGCGGTGCAGAACGAACGCCGCTTCATCGCCGATGCCGCGCATGAACTGCGCACGCCGCTGGCGGTGCTCAGTGCGCATGCGGATCTCGCGCGCCGCGCGGCCAGCGAGGAAGAACGCGACACCGCGCTGCGTCGGCTGAGCGCCGGCGTGGCCCGCGCGGCACGCCTGTCCGAACAGCTGCTGGACCTCGCGCGCCTGGACGCACAGACGCTCGCGCCCGCGCTGGTGCCGCTCGATCTGGCGCCGCTGCTGGTGCTGGTCGTGCGCGATTTCGAGACCCTCGCCCGCGAACGTCGGCAGCGCATCAGCCTGCGCACCGAAGACGGCCGCATCCTGGGCGACGTCGACCTGCTGGGCATCCTCATCCGCAACCTGGTCGACAACGCGGTGCGTTATGCCGGCGAAGGCGGGCGCATCGAAGTGATCTGCCGCCGCGACGTGCGCGACGGCGTGGGTGGCATCGCACTGTGCGTGGCCGACGACGGACCGGGCGTGGCGCGGGACGAACGCGAACGCATCTTCCACCGCTTCTATCGCGCGAACGGTGCGGGAAACGGCGACGGCAACGGGCTTTCCCGCAACAGCGGCAGCGGCATCGGCCTGTCGCTGGTCGCGCGCATCGCGCGGACGCACCACGCCCGCATCCACGTCGAGGACGGCCTCGACGGCCGCGGCCTGGCGATCACCGTCTTCTTCCCCGCGGCGTGAGCGTGGCTGCTGACAGGACCCTGTCAGCAGCGCCGGACGATCCTGCCAGGGTGCGATCGGCACGCCGGACCGGATCATCGCGATGGATCTCGACCTCGTCCTGCAACCAGCCTGGCGCCGGCAGCGGCGTCTGTTCCTGCAACTGGCCGCGATCGCGCAGACCGCCTGGCTCGCGCCGTTCCGCGCAAGCGGTCGCGCACGTCCACCCACGCACGCGAAGGTTTCCATGGACCCCACCCCCGTCCACGACGGCCGCCACGATTTCGACTTCCTGCACGGCCACTGGAGCATCCGCAACGAGCGGCTGACGAAGCGGCTGGCCGGCTCGTCCGAATGGGAGGTCTTCCACGCCACCCAACGCTGCCAGCCATTGCTGGGCGGCCTCGGCAACGTCGACGACTTCGTCAGCGACTGGACGCGCCCCGGCACGGACGAGCGGTTCATCGGGATGACCTTGCGTCTGTTCGGCGTCGAGTCGCGGCAGTGGTCGATCTACTGGGCCGGAAACCACGACGGCGTGCTCGACGCGCCCATGACCGGCGCCTTCGCCGATGAGGCCGATGGCACGCGCGCGGGCACCTTCTTCGGCGTGGACGAACACGAAGGACGACCGGTGCACGTGCGTTTCCGATGGAGCCAGGCGAGCGCGAACACGGCGCACTGGCAGCAGGCGTTCTCCGCGGACGACGGGGCGACGTGGGAAACGAACTGGCACATGTGGTTCCGCCGCATCGACGACGCGGGTCGTCCCGTGCACGAGGACAACGTCATCGAGCTGCGCCAATACACGATGCGACCTGCACGCCGGGACGAGCTGATCGAACTGTTCGAGCGCGAGTTCATCGAGTCGCAGGAGGCCGTGGGCATGCACGTGATCGGCCAGTTCCGCGATCTGGACGCGCCGGACCGCTTCGTGTGGCTGCGCGGTTTCGCCGACATGGCGGTGCGCGCCGAAGCGCTCACGGGCTTCTATGGCGGCCCGACGTGGAAGCGCCATCGCGAGGCGGCGAACGCGACCATGATCGACAGCGACGACGTGTTGCTGTTGCGCCCGGCGCGAACGGGCGCGGGTTTCGCGCCACCGTCGAAGCCGCGGGACCCGCACGACGCCGGGTCCTCGCGCGGTCTGATCGAGGCGGGCATCTGCCTGCTCGACGCGCCCGCCGAGGACGGCTTCCTCGCGCGCTTCGAGCGCGATCTTGCGCCGCGCCTGCACGCCGCCGGGGCCGAGCTGATCGGCCTGTACGTCACCGAGCCCAGCGCGAACACCTTTCCTCGATTGCCCGTGCGCGAAGGCGAACCGGTGCTGGTGTGGTTCGCGCGGTTCGACGATGTCCATGCGCATCACCGTTACGAGGCGGCACTGCTCGCCGACGACGCGTGGCGCGAGGCGGTCGCGCAATCGCTGCTGCACGGCCTGACCCAACCGCCGCAACGGTTGCGTCTGTCGCCGACCGCGCGTTCGGAACTGCGTGCGTGAGTGTCGTGGCGCCATACGCCGGCGTGCTGGTCCGGATGCGGCACGTTGAGCGCGGCACGGCGGCGCGCGATCATGGCGCATGCGCCGCGCCGACCGCCTCTTCCTGCTGATCCATGCCCTGCGTGGACGCCGTTCCGCCATCACCGCGCAACGCCTCGCACAGGAGCTTGGCGTCTCGTTGCGGACGGTGTATCGGGACGTCGCCGACCTGCAGCGCTCCGGCGTCCCGATCGAAGGCGAAGCGGGCGTGGGTTACCTGCTGCGCAAGGGTTCGGACATCCCGCCGCTGATGTTCACGCCCGACGAGCTCGAAGCGCTGGTGGTGGGCACGCGGTTCGTGCGGGCCTTCGGCGGCAACCGGCTCGGACGCGAGGCCGCGGCGGCCCTGTTGAAGATCGAAGCGGTGTTGCCGCCGGAGTTGCGCGAACGCAGCGATCGCACGCGCATCTTCGCGCCGGAAGTGGACCGGCTGGAAAACAGCGGCCTCATCGACGATCTGCACGCCGCGGTGACCGGCGCGCTGGTGCTGCGCATGGCGTACCGCGACAACGATGCGCGCGCGACCGAACGCGAGATCGAACCGTTGTGTCTCGCGTTCTGGGGCGGCAGCTGGACGCTGGGCGCGTGGTGCCGCCTGCGCGGCGATTTCCGCAACTTCCGCCCCGATCGCATCGTCAGCTATTCGCCAACGGGCGAGACGTTCGTGGAAACGCGCGAGCGTGGGCTGGCGGCGTACATGAAGGCGGTACAGGGGTAGCCCGCTGCCTCACCGTCATTCGCGACTGTGAGACTGTGGGTGAAGCGTGGAAAGTCCCTGGATTCCCGCCTTCGCGGGAATGACGGGCAGAAACACGAACGGACGAGGACCATCGTCGTGTTCCTGCGTTCCTTTGTTCCGCTTTCCTGATCCGGATCCCGGATCCGAATCCCCAACCAAGTCACCCCGCCCGCATCGTCCCCGTCTTCACGAACCGCTCGTGCCACGACAGCGCCTCGCCGAGCAGGTGCGGCGTGTGCTTGCCGAAGCTCTCGCGGCGCGCACGATCGAAGTAATCCTGCAGGAGCGGACGGTAGTCCGGGTGCGCGCAGTGGTCGATCAGGCGCTGCGCGCGCTGCTTCGGCGAGAGGCCGCGCAGATCGGCGACGCCGCGTTCGGTGACGATCACCATCACGTCGTGCTCGGTGTGGTCGACGTGGCTGGCCATCGGCACGATGGACGAAATCGCGCCGTTCTTCGCCGTGCTTGGCGACAGGAAGACCGACAGGTACGCGTTGCGCGCGAAGTCGCCGCTGCCGCCGATGCCGTTCATGATCTTCGTGCCGGCCACGTGCGTGGAGTTGACGTTCCCGTACAGGTCGACCTCGATCATGCCGTTCATCGCGATGCAGCCCAGGCGGCGCACGAGTTCGGGATGGTTCGAGATCTCCTGCGTGCGCAGCACGATGCGTTCGCGGTAGTAGTCGACGTGTTCGAGGAATTCGTCGATGGCCGCCGGGCTGAGCGAGAACGACGTCGCCGATGCCACGCGCACGACGCCGCGCTTGAGCAGGTCGAGCATGCCGTCCTGGATCACCTCGGTGAACGCGGTGAGATCGCGATAGCCCGCGTCGCCCAGGCCGGCGAGCACCGCGTTGGTGATGTTGCCCACGCCGGACTGCAACGGCAGCAGCTGCGGTTGCAGGCGGCCGCGCCGCACCTCGTGCGCGAGGAAGTCGAGCAGGTGCGCGGCGATCTCGCGCGAGGTCGTGTCCGGCGGCGTGAACGGCGAGTTGCGATCCGGCGCGTCGGTCTCGACGACGGCGATGACCTTGGCGGGGTCGCATCGCAGCCACGGCTCGCCGATGCGGTCGTCCGCGTGCAGCAGCGGGATCGGCTTGCGATCCGGCGGCAACGCGGTGCCGTAGTAGACGTCGTGCATGCCTTCCAGCGCCGCGGGCTGCCAGCGGTTCACCTCGAGGATCACGCGGTCGGCCTGCTCCAGCCACGTCTTGTTGTTGCCGACCGAGGAGGACGGCACCAGATGGCCATCCTCGGTGATCGCGGTCACTTCGATCACCGCGACATCCACCGCACCGAAGAAACCGAACCACGTGTGCTGCGCGACATGGCTCAGGTGCATGTCGATGTAGTGCAGATCGCCGGCGTTGATGCGCTCGCGCAGATGCGGATCGGACTGGTACGGCAGGCGCAGCTCGATGCCTTCGGCGCGGGCGAGCACGCCATCGAGTTCCGGTGCGGTGGACGCGCCGGTCATCACCTTCACGCGGAAGTGCTCGCCGCGCGCGTGCGCCTGTTCGATCCGCGTAGCGAGCGCCTGCGGCACCGCCTTCGGGTAACCGGCGCCGGTGAAGCCGCTCATCGCGACGGTCATTCCGGGCTGGATCAATGCGGCGGCGTGGTCGGCGGACATGCGCTTGTCGCGCAGGCCGGCATGGCGGATGCGATCGTTCATGGAGGCACGACGGATGGGGGAGCCCGAAGTCTAGACCCGCTGGACGCCTTCGGCTTTCCGCGATGTTGCCGGTCCTTTGCCCTGGCTGGCCCGACGCTGCGCGGAGATTTAACCTGCGGGTCCGACGTTCGCCGGAGACCCGCATGCCCCTTGCACTGATCGCGATCGCCGCCGGTGCCGCCCTGGGCGCGTGGGCGCGATGGGGCCTGGGCCTTTGGCTGAATCCGCTGCACCACGCGATCCCGATGGGCACGCTGGCGGCGAACCTCGTCGGCGGTTATCTCATCGGCCTGGCCGTTGCCGGGTTCGCGCAGGCGCCGGGCGTCGCGCCGGAATGGCGGCTGTTCGTGATCACCGGCCTGCTGGGCGGGCTGACCACGTTCTCGACGTTCTCCGCGGAAACCGTGGACCTGCTGCAGAAGCAGGCGTACGGCTGGGCGTTCGGCGCCATCGCGCTGCACCTGCTCGGATCGCTCGCGATGACCGGGCTGGGGCTGTGGACGGTAAAGATGCTGGTGCGCTAGCGCTTCTGTAGCCCGGACCGGCCCCAAGGCCGCGTCAGATCACCCGCAACGTGATCGCCTTCAGCACCGCGCGCGTGCGGTCGCGCGTGCCGAGCTTTTCCAGGATCACCGACACGTAGTTCTTCACCGTGCCTTCGGCCAGGAACATCGCGCGGGCGATCTCCTTGTTCGAATAGCCGCCGGCGAGCAGCCGCAGGATCGCCACCTCGCGCTCGGTGAAGTGTTCGCGTGGCGCTTCCTGCTGGTGGTACTGATAGCGCGCGCGCACCGGGTCGGTGCTCACCGGTTGCAGCAGCGTCTCGCCGGCGGCCACGCGCGCGATCGCATCGCGCAGGTCGTCCGGCGCCGCATCCTTGAGCAGGAATCCCTGCGCACCGGCTTCGGTCGCCTGCAGCAGCAGTTCGCTCTCGTCGAAGGTGGTGAGCAGCAGGACCGGGGTCGCGTCGCCGCGCTCGCGCAGGCGACGCAGCGCCTGCAGGCCGTCCATTCCGGCCATGCGGATATCGCTGAGCACGACATCGACCGGCGTGTCGCCCAGGCGTTCGAGCAGTTCGTGGCCGTCGTTCGCCTCGAAGGCTATGACGATGCCGTGCCGTTCCAGCAGGGCGCGCAGCCCCGCGCGGACGATGGCCTGGTCGTCGGCCAGGGCGATGCGCAGCGACGTCACGCGGGCAGGCTCGCGTCGATGCGGAGCGAACCGCGATCGGAGCGGCCGAACGCCAGCTGCCCGCCGGCCGCGACCACGCGCTCGCGCATGCCCGACAGCCCGTTGCCTTCGCGGATCGCGCCGCGCAGCTCGCCATCGTCCTCCACGCGGATGCGCAGGCGGTCGCCATCGCGATCCAGCGACACCTGCACGACATCCGCATCGGCATGGCGCGCGCTGTTGGTCAGCGCTTCCTGCACCAGCCGGAGCACCGCTTCGGCCGTGGCCGGATCGGTGATGCGCACCGAATCGCCCACGCGCAACCGCAGCGACGGCCGCGGCATCGGCGCCGCCAGGGCACGCAGCGCCGTGCCGAGGTCGAGGCCGCGGTCGTCCCGCATCGCCTGCACGATGCCGCGGATGTCGCTGAGCAGTTCCGTCGAGAGCTGCTGCGCGATGGCGATCTCGGGCCGACCGGCGAACGCCGGATCGGCCGCGAGCGCGCGCAGGTTCAACGTCATCGCCGTGAGTTTGTGCCCGGCCACGTCGTGCAGTTCGCGCGCGACGCGAAGGCGTTCGTTGTCGCGCGCGCTGTCGGCCAGCAGCGCACGCGTGGCGAGCAGATCGGCGTTCACGCGTGCGAGCTGGTCGCGGGCGCGTTCGGCGCTCACCGCGTACCACGCGCACAGCGCCGCAAAGAGCTGGAAGCCGCAGTGGATCAACACGACGGTCAGCGGTGCCGGGTGGCCGTCGCCGCGCAGCACGAACCAGAAGCCGATGTCGGCGGCGATGACCGCGACCGCCGTCAGGCGCAGCGGCATCGCCATAGCCATCACCGCCGTCCATACGACCAGCAGGACGGGCGCCACCGACGGGCGCGGATCGAGCCACACCAGCGTCAGCGCGATCGCCGGCATCAGCGCCAGCTGCACCGGGCGAAGCCAGGCGCGGCGCGGCCAGAGGTCGCAGACGAACATCAGGAACGCGTACAGCGCGAGCAGCGCGATGGCCCATGGCAGCCGTTCCGGCGGCATCCAGCGGAAGGCCATGCCCACCGCCACCAGCGTGAAGAGGCCGGCGAGGTTGAGCGGCTGGAGCAGCGAGCGCCTGCGTTCGTTCATGGCCACATGCTGCGACCGCCGCGGCGCCGCGCGCAATGGATCGGGCGACGAAAGTGACTTCCGGCAGGTCGCGCCGATGACCGCGGGCACTGCGGTGGCGCGCGGCGCGCGCGCATCGTGTCCTCATCGCCTCCTTCCTGCCGAACGCCGCCATGACCGCCTATCAGATGCTCGTCGCCGTGCACGTCCTCGTCGGCGTCGTCGCCCTCGTGACCTTCTGGACCGCCGGCCTGCTGCGCAAGGGCACGCCCGCGCACCGCACCACCGGACGCGTGTACCTGCTGGCGATGGTCGGCATCGTGCTCACCGGCGCGCCGATGGCGGCCGTGCGCTGGATCGACGGACACACGGTGACCGCGGCGTTCCTCGCGTACCTGGTGGTCATCACGAGCACCGGCGTCTGGGTCTCGTGGCGCGCCGTCCGCGACAAGTCGGCGCCCGGGCGTTTCGTCGGGCCGGTGTACGTCGCCCTCGGTGCGCTGTCCCTTGCGGCTGGCGCGGGCGTGCTCGCGCTGGGCATTCGCAGTGGCGCGCCGTTGCTGATGGGGTTCTCCGCCGTCGGCCTGTTCACCGGCGTGGACATGCTGCGCCGTCGCCTGCGCCGCGCGACCTTCGCGAAGACGCCGCGCTGGTGGATGACGCAGCACTACACCGCGATGATCGGCAACGGCATCGCCACGCACATCGCGTTCCTCGGCATCGGGCTGCCGCGGCTGCTGCCGTGGGCGAACGGCACGGCGCTGCATTACCTCGCGTGGTTCGGCCCGCTCGCCGTGGCGATCGTGGCCAAGGCCATCCTCGACCGCCGCTGGAAGCCCCGGCCTGCGGCCGAGCCGCGTGCGAGCGTTCCCCGCACGCAGGGCGCGTGAAGACCGCATTCCGTTCGGTTATGTCGGACTGACGAACCGTTGCGTGGAAACGCGTCGTGCGTAACCCGCCGTTTACTTCCGCCGCGGCGCGATCGCCTACCAATAGGCGCACGACGACGCGGAGGAAGCGACATGCGGATCAGCATCATCGGCGCGGGCTTCAGCGGCTGCGCACTGGCGACGGAACTCGCACGCGCGGCCTCCTCCGACGTGGACATCCAGCTCGTCGGCGTGCCGGACAGCTACGGGCGCGGCGTGGCGTACGGCGAGGCGAGACCGGAGCACCTGCTCAACGTTCGCGCGCGCGATCTCGGCGCCACCGCCGATCATCCCGGCGAATTCGCCGACTGGCTCAACCTCACCGAGCGCGCGCGCACGACGTTCCTGCCGCGCCTGGTGTACGGCGAATACCTGCATTCGAGATTGCAGGCCGCCGCGCAGCTGTCGCTCGCCGGCTTCAATCGCATCGCGCAGGAAGCCATCGCGATCGACCGCGAAGGCCCGGCGTTCCGCGTGCACCTGGCGGACGGTTCGGACTTCGTCAGCGATCGCGTGGTGCTCACCGTGGGGGCATTGCCGCCGCAGCCGCTCGCCGGCATCGGTCCGCGGCTGGCCGTGCATCCCAGCTACATCGCCTGGCCGTGGCAGAACGGCCTGGACGGCATCGGGGCGATCGACCACATCGCGCCGAACCAGCGCGTGCTGATCATCGGCACGGGGCTGACGATGGCGGACGTGGTGGCGACGCTGCATCGTCGTGGGCATCGCGGGCCGATCACCGCACTCTCGCGTCATGGGCTGCTGCCGCAATCGCACACCGACGAACCGGCCGCCCCGATCGCCTTGCCGCCGACGGTGCTGAATGCGATCAACACCCACGATCTGCGCGAACTCGTGCGCTCGTTGCGCGCACTGACGCCGATAGTGCCCGACTGGCGTGCGCTGATCGACGCGCTGCGCCCGTACCTGCAGGGCTTCTGGCGCGGCCTGCCGGCCGAGCGGCGTTCGCAGTTCCTGCGCCACCTGCGATCGCACTGGGAAGTGTTGCGGCATCGGCTCGCGCCGACGCTGTCGCGGGAACTGGAAGAACTTCGCGTGCGCGGTCGGCTTCGCGTGCGTGCCGGGCGTCTGCTGCGCGCGCGCCGTACGGGCGAAGCGGTGGAAGTGCTGATCCGCGAGCGCGGTTTCTCGCATGCCAGTCGCGAGGAATTCGACGTGGTGGTGCGCGCGACCGGGTTCGATACCGACGTGGATCGCACGAGCCATCCGTTGATCGCGCAGTTGCGCGATTCGGGCCTGATCACCGCCGATCCGCTGGGGCTCGGCATCGAGGCGTCGGCGAGGTTCGAAGCGCTCGACGGCAGCGGCGCTCCGGTGCGCGGGCTTTATGCGCTGGGCCCGCTGCTGCGGGCCCAGCTGTGGGAGATCACCGCCGTGCCGGAACTTCGCGTCGCGGCGCGCGCACTGGCCAAGCAGTTGCTCAGCGCGCAGGAGCGTCAGGCCAGCGTCGGCATCCGGCGCGGCATGGAGGCATTGGCGCGGCCGTAGCGGAGGCGCCCGGAGGCATCGGCAGATGGGAAAAGTCGCTGTATCCCCGCTTACGCGGGGATGGCGAATCACGCGAACGTCCGGACGACGAGCCTCTGGTTGGACGTCGTGTGGTTCAGACGTCGCCGTCGCTCGCCCAGCCTTCGCCGGTGCCGCGGTTGAACACGGTGTCCGTGTCCAGCACGGTGCCGGCGGGGATGGAATCGTGCTTCGACAGCGCCGCATAGATCGGCGTGAAGTCCGGACGCGTGGCTTCCATCAGCTGCTCGTAGCTGTCGATGACGAAGTACGTCTTCTGGTACGTGTCGATGCGGTAACGCGTGCGCATGATCCGCTCCAGGTCGAACCCGATCCGGTTCGGCGCGGCGCTTTCCAGGCAATACATCGACTCGCCCTTGGACGACACGATGCCGCTGCCGTAGATGCGCAGCCCGTCGTCCTGGCGGATCAGCCCGAATTCCACCGTGTACCAGTACAGGCGCGTCAGGTTCACCAGCGCCTCCGGGCCGATGCCGTGCGCCTTCACGCCGCCGCGGCCATACGCCTGCATGTAGTCGGCGAAGACCGGGTTCATCAGCAGTGGCACGTGGCCGAACAGGTCGTGGAACAGGTCCGGCTCGGCCAGGTAATCGAGCTGCTCGGGCTTGCGGATCCACCACGTCACCGGGAAGCGGCGATGGGCGAGATGGTCGAAGAAGGTCAGCTCGGGCAGCAGGCCCTCGACGCCGACGAGCTCCCAGCCGGTCGCCTTGCGCAGGGTGCGGTTGAGGTCGTCGAACTTCGGGATATGCCCCGGCGTCATGCCCATGGCTTCCTGCGTGCGCAGGAACTCGTCGCTCGCCCGGCCCACGAGGATTTCGCGCTGGCGCTTGAACAGCGTGCTCCAGACCTCGTGGTCGGTGCTCGTGTAATTCGCCCACGGCTGGTCGACGACCGCCGTCGTGTACACCGGCACGTAGCCCTTGTCGGTGAGCTGGTGTTCCACGCGATTGGGGGTGCCGAGGTTCATGCGCTGCTCCTGAGTCGAACTTCGACTCTAGCGGCCGGGCCGCGCAATGGGCTTGCGTTGTTGCGCCTGAGAGGGGTTTCGGCGCAAGATTCCTGCGTTTTTCACCCTGCGAGCGCAACCAATGGCCGCCATCGACCTCGACCGCACGGATCTGCAACTGCTGGCCGAACTGCAGCGGGAAGGCCGGTTGACCAATGCCGAGCTGGCCGACCGCATCCACCTGTCCGCCTCGGCCTGCCTGCGCCGGGTGCAGCGGCTCGAACGCGAGGGCGTGATTGCCGGCTATCGCGCGGAAGTCGACCCGGAGCGTCTGGGCCTCGGGCTGCAGGCCTTCGTCCGCGTGCAACTTTCCCGGCACGATGCCGACGCAGTCGCCGCTTTTGCCGACTTCGTGAACCAGTGGGACGAGGTGGTCGCGTGCCATGCGCTGACCGGCGACATGGACTACCTGCTCCAGATCGTAGTCCAGGACCTGGAACATTTCTCACGGTTCCTGCTCGACCGCCTGCTGACCCAGGCCGGCGTCGCTGATGTCAATTCGAGCTTCGTGCTGCGGACGGTGAAGGCGTTCGGCGGAATGCCGTTGCCGGCGCGCTGACCGTCAGCGCCGCGCCTGGCGGCCTTCTTCGGCCAACGTCCTGGATCCGGCAATGATCATGCGGACCATCAGCGTGAGCTGACGGACCAGCTCCGGGTCCTTCTCGCGCGGAAGGTCCACCGCCGTCGCGCCCATCGCGAAGACCAGGCGGGTGATCGCCTTGGCCACCAGCGCGGGCTCGCGCAGGGTCACGCCCTGGGCCGCATTGAGCTGGATCAGGCTCACGCGCAGCTCTTCCTCGAAGAAGCTGAGCTGGCGGTCGACCGCATGCTTGAAGGCGTCCGAGCCGGCCGTTCCCTCGCGCAGCAGGACGTGCAGCAACTGGTCGTCGGCGCGCAGCTGCTCCATGAAGGCTTCCACCGCGCCGCGCACGGCGCTGCGGTCGATGGCGGCGCGCACCCGGGCGGCGTCGATGATCTTCTGCAACGACAGGCCGGCAAGATCGATCAGCGCGACGGCCAGTTCGTCCATGTCGCGGAACTGGCGGTAGAAGCTGTTGGGCGCGATGCCCGCCTCGCGGGCGACCTCGCGCAGGCTCAGGGTCGACACGCTGCGGTGCGGACCGATGAGCTTGAGCGCCGCCGCCAGCAGGTCTTCCCGCGAGATCGCCGATTTTCGCCCCGAGATGTGCTCGGAATCGGCGGGAATTTGGGTGTGTGGGCTCAAGGCGGCGTGCACGGCGACGTTCGGTCCGGCATCATATCGGGGATTTAATATACAGTCGTATACACATCTGTGCGCATGTCTGTATAGTGGCACGCATGAGTGCCGTTCTCCGTTCCTCCAAGCGTCCGCGCGGCCTGCGCCGACTGCTCCACGCCTGCGTCGCGCCAAACGTTTTCGACTTCTGGGCGCAGCGCCTGGATCGCACCTGGACGTGGGATCGCCCGCTGGCCCGCATCGTCGAGCGCCGCCCGGAAGCGCGCGACGCCATCACGCTGGTGCTGCGGCCCAATCGCCACTGGCGGGGCTTCCGCGCCGGGCAGCATGTGAACGTGAGCGCGGAGATCGACGGCGCCTGCGTCACGCGCAGCTACAGCCTGAGCGCCGCGCCGCGTGCCGACGGACTGCTGGCGATCACGGTCAAGCGCGTGGAGGGCGGCAAGCTCAGCACGCACCTGCACGACAACGCCTGCGTCGGCGACGTGCTCCAGATCGGACCGGCGTTCGGTGAGATGACCTGGCCGCCGGCGCATGACGCCGGTTGGTTGTTGCTGGCCGCCGGCAGCGGCATCACCCCGCTGGTGGCGCTGGTGCGCGAGCACGCGGCGCGCGGCATGCCGGCGCCGGTGACGCTGCTGTACTGGGCGCGCACGCGCGAAGAACTGTGCTTCGCCGACGAACTGCTCGCGCTGGCCGACGCGCATCCGGATTTTGCCGTGCATTGCCTGCTCACCCGCGAGATCGACGCCGCGTCCGACGTCGCCCCGGCACGTCGGCTCGACGCGGCGCAGCTGGCCTCGCTCGTGCCCGATGCGGCGCAGCGGAGCGTCTATGCCTGCGGTCCGTCCGGCTTCGTGGACACCGCGCGCGCGCTGCTCGGGGAAACCGCCCGCAGCTTCCGCGCGGAAGCCTTCACGCCGCCGGCGCGTTCGTTCCACGACGGCGGCGATGCCGTCGTTACCCTGCAACGCAGCGGCCGCACGCTGACCGTGCCGCGAGGGCAGTCGCTGCTCACGGCCCTGGAAGCGCAGGGCCTCAAGCCCGCCTCCGGTTGCCGCATGGGCATCTGCAACACCTGCGCCTGCGGCAAGTCCGCCGGCGCCACGCGCGACCTCTCCACCGGCGAGGTCCGCACCGAACCCTCGTCCGCGCTGCGCCTGTGCATCAGCGCCGCGGCGGGCGACATCGAACTGGATCTGTGAGTTGAGCCGCACCGACATGACGTTCCGCAACCGCGCCCTTTCCCCCGCAGAACTCGACCGCTTCGGCGAGGAGCTCGACGAGCTGCGCAAGCGCACCGTGGCCACGCTGGGCCAGCGCGATGCCGATTACATCCGCTCGATCGTCGCGTGGGTCCGCTGGACCGAAGTCGCCGGTCGCGGGCTGCTCTACCTGGGCGCCTTCTCGCTGCTGTTCGCGCCGGTACTGCTGTGGCCGGCGTGCGTGCTCGGGGCGCTGCTGCTGGGGTTGTCGAAGATCCTGGAGAACATGGAGCTGGGCCACAACGTCATCCACGGCCAGTACGACTGGATGCGCGACCCGCACCTGGACGGCAAGACCTACGAGTGGGACATCGTCGGCACGGCGGACAACTGGCGCCACACGCACAACTTCCGCCACCACACCTACACCAACGTGCGCGGGCTCGACGACGACATCGGCTACGGCCTGCTGCGCATCTTCCCGGAGCAGCGCTGGCGCGCGTATTACCTGATGCAGCCGCTGATCGCGGTGGTGTTCGCGCTGCTGTTCGAGTGGGGCGTGGCGATCCAGAACCTGAAGCTCGGCCGCTGGATCCACGGCAAGGTGTCGCATCGCCAGATGTGGCGCATGTTCAAGCCCGTCGGCCGCAAGATGGCGCGGCAGATCGTGAAGGATTACGTGGTGTTCCCGGCGCTGGCCGGTCCGTTCTTCCTGCCGGTGCTGCTGGGCAACATCGTGGCGAACATCCTGCGCAACCTTTGGACGTACACGATCATCTTCTGCGGCCACTTCACTGCCGAGGCCGAAACGTTCCCGAAGGAATGCGTGCGCAACGAGTCGCGCGGCCACTGGTACCTGCGCCAGCTGCGCGGTTCGTCGAACATCAGCGGCGGTTGGCTGATCGACGTGCTGTCGGGCAACCTCAGCCACCAGATCGAGCACCACTTCTACCCGGACGTGCCGGCCAACCGCTACGCCGCGATGGCGGTGGAAGTGCGCGAGATCTGCAAGCGCTACGGCCAGCACTACAACACCGGCTCGCTGCCCCGGCAGTTCGGCCAGGTGGTGTGGCGCATCGTGCGGCATGCCTTCCCGAGCCGGCCGCGCCGCACCGCGCCGCTGGTGGCGGCTGGCGAAGCGGCGTGATCCAGGACGCTGGAGCGTTGCGCTCCTGGCCCCTCTCCAACCGCTAGGAGTTGCGTGAGGGCCGAGGCTGCGCGAGCACGCTCGTCCTGCGAAGACCGCGGTCTACGCTCTGCGAGGAAGCAAAACTGGCGCCTTGAAGCATTCGGCATGCCGATGCCGTCGCTCCGTTTCCCCTCACCCCAACCCCTCTCCCGAGGGGAGAGGGGCTTCAGATGAGGGGCTCGCCACTTAGCGCGACAGCACGCCCTGCTCCGCCAGCGCCTTGCATTGCGGATCGCGGCGCAGCTTCGACATCCACTTGCGGTCTTCTTCCTCGCAGAACGCGCGCAGTTTCGCCTGCTCGGCCTTCGCATCGGCTGCACGTCGGGCGGCGAGCGCCTCGTCCTGGCGCGCCTTCTGCCACTGCGCGACCTTCGCGCGGATCTGCGGCATCGCCGCCAGCGCCGCGCGTTCGCCTTCCATGATCGCGTTGTTGCGCTGCTCGAAATCCGCCGGGCCGATGTCGTTCACGCTCGGGCGGATCACCACGTCGGCGCGCGCGAGTTCCTGCGCGCCGAGCTTCTGGCCCATGATCGTGATCGACTGGTTGACGTTGCCCAGCATGCTCCCGGGGTTCTTTCCGCTGGCCTTGCTGGAAATGTCGACCGCGATGACGAAGTCCGCGCCGAGCTGGCGTGCCGCGTCGACCGGCACCGGGCTCACGACGCCGCCGTCGACGTAGTGGAACTTGCCGATCGCGACCGGCTCGAACACGCCGGGAATGCTGCTCGATGCGCGCACCGCCTGGCCCGTGTTGCCGCGCACGAACACGGTGCGGTCGCCGGTTTCCAGGTTCGTCGCCACCGCGGCGAAGGGCATGCGCATGCGTTCGATGGATTTGCCGCCGACCAGCTGGTTCACGTAGTCCTGCAGCTTCTGGCCCTTCACGACGCCGCCGGAGAACAGGCTGACGTCGCGGATTTCCGCCTCGTCCAGCGAGAACGCCGTCTTCTGCATCGCGAAGGGGTCCATGCCGCTGGCGTACAGCGCGCCGACCACGCTGCCGGCGCTGGTGCCGGCGACCACGACCGGCCGGAAGCCGTTGGCTTCGAGCATCTTGATCACGCCGATGTGCGCGAAACCCTTCGCCGCGCCACCACCGAGCGCGATGCCGATGCGGATCTTCGGCGCGGGTGCGGCCGGTGCGACCACCGCCAGCGGCGGAGTCGGCTTCACGGCCTCGCCGCCGCAGGCGCCCAGCAGGACGGCGAAGGACGCGAGCAGGAACGGGTGCAGCGAACGGAGCGGTTTCATCGGCACGAGGCGGTTGGGTACGGGGAATGGAGGCGATCAGCGGCGGAGGATACAGGGGCGATGCGGCACGGCAGGATGCGCGCCGAGGCGGATTCGTCGATCAGCGCAACTCCTTGCGCACGACCAGCTTCAGTCCCGACCAGACCGCGTCCACCGCGCAGACCTTGACGTCGACGAAGCCGAGCGGCAGAGCGAGCGCGCGGATCGTGTCCTCGGTGATGTCGGTGGGCACCTTCGCGGCCTTCTTGGGCCACGACACCCACACCGTCGCGTCGGACGCCAGCGCGCGACGGCACTTCGCCAACGCATCGGCCAGCACCGCGCGCCGCGTGCAGAACAGATGGGCGATGCCGACATCGCCGTCCAATGCCGCCGCGAACCGCACGCCGGGCGGCAGCGGCGCCAGCCACGTGCGGTACTCCTCCGGTGCGTCGAGCGTCCACACGCGCGCGCCCTCGTGCACGCCGAGCTTCTTCGCCAGCGGCGTGCCCGAATAGCCGCTGGCGCGGGACGCCGCCATTCGCGGTCAGAACCCGTTGTCGCCGTCGAGGATGCGGCCGAGCCCGCCCAGCACCGAGCCCTCGCCGCGCGCCTGGCCGCCACCCTGCGGCGCGGCGGCCAGCATGCGGCCGGCCATGCGCGAGAACGGCAGCGACTGCAGCCACACCTTGCCCGGGCCGGTCAGCGTGGCGAGGAACACGCCTTCGCCGCCGAACATCATGCTCTTGATGCCGCCGACCGCACGCACGTCCATCTGCACGGTGTCGTGGTAGGCCATCACGCAGCCCGTGTCGACGTCCAGGCGCTCGCCGGCGCGCAGTTCGCGCTCGATCACCGTGCCGCCGGCGTGGATGAACACCCAGCCGTCGCCTTCCAGCTTCTGCATGATGAACCCCTCGCCGCCGAACAGCCCGGTGAGGATGCGCTTCTGGAACGCGACGCCGACCGACACGCCGCGCGCGCCCGCCAGGAAGCTGTCCTTCTGGCAGATCAGCCGGCCGCCGTGTTCGTCGAGCTTCATCGCCAGTACGGTGCCCGGGTACGGTGCGGCGAACGCCACGCGCGCCTTGCCGCTGCCGGCGTGGGTGAACATCGTGGTGAACAGGCTCTCGCCGGTGAGCACGCGCTTGCCGGCGGAGAACAGCTTGTCCATCAGGCCGCCGCCCTGCCCCGTGTGCCGCCCGTCGCCGAAGACGGTGTCCATCTGCACGGCGGCGTCCTTGTACATGAGCGCGCCGGCCTCGGCGATCGCGCATTCGCCCGGGTCCAGCTCCACTTCGACGAACTGCATGTCGTTGCCGACGATGCGGAAATCGATGTCGTCGCTCTTGCGCGACGCGACCGACGGCGTCGGCGGCGGCAGATGCGCCGGCTGCACGCCGGTGGCTTCGGCGAACTCCGGCACCGAACGCACCGCCTGCCAGCCCGACAGCCCTTCGCGCCAGCACAGGTCGTTCGGATGCTGGCGAGCGTGCGCCCGGGCCGATTCGGGATCGAGCGGGCCGATGCGCTGCGAGCTGCCGGCGGAAACGAAATACCACTGGGTCATGGGAATCCTGATCGCGTCGGAAAGCGGCGAGTGTAGCCGCGGGGTATGGCGGTGCATGGGTGGGAGGTCACTGCGATCGCCGGCGTGCGGAGTGGCGTTCATGCAGCGGCTAGTGCGTTACCGAGCCCACGCTGTTCTGAGCCCTCTCCCATCGGGAGAGGGGCTAAACCCGCAGGGCTAGCCGCTGCCCAGCGCCGCCAACGCGGCGGCACGCGCATGCAGTGCCGTCGTGTCGAACAGCGGCACGCTCGCGTCGGCATCGCCCACCAGCAGGCCGATCTCGGTGCACCCCAGGACGATCCCCTGCGCGCCGCGCGCCACCAGTGCCTCCATGACGCGCCGGTATTGCGCGCGCGACGCGTCGCGGATCACGCCCTGGCACAGTTCCTCGTAGATCACCCGATGCACGAGGTCGCGCTCGTCGGGCTCCGGCACCAGCACGTCGAGGCCGTGCCGTTCGATCAGGCGCTGCCGGTAGAACGCCTGCTCCATCGTGAAGCGCGTACCGAGCAGGCCGACGCGCGCGAGACCCCGTGCGCGGATCGCCTCCCCGGTGGGGTCGGCGATGTGCAGCAGCGGCAGGCCGACCGCTTCCACCGCGTCCGCGACCTTGTGCATGGTGTTCGTGCAGATGACCAGCAGCTCGGCGCCGCCCGCCTTCAGCGAGCGCGCCGCATCGGCCAGCACCGCGCCGGCCGCATCCCAGTCGCCGGCATGCTGGAGCTTCTCGATCTGCGCGAAGTCCACGCTGTACAGCAGCAGGCGCGCCGAATGCAGCCCGCCGAGCTGCTCCTTCACGGTCTGGTTGATCGTGCGGTAATACGGCACGGTCGATTCCCAGCTCATGCCGCCGATCAGGCCAAGCGTCCTCATGGCGCGGCCTTCGCAGGCGCCGCGGCCTTGCCGAACGTCTCGCCGAAGAAATCGCCCGGGTGCCACCGCGGTCGCTGCGGCGCGTCGGCGATCAGCCGGCCGATGCGCGCGTTGAGTTTCGCCAGCCGCGCCGCGTCGGCCCACTGGATCGGCTGCGACAGGTCGTCGCCCGGCTGGTGGTAGCGCTCCTTGAGGAACGCGTCCTGGATCGCCTTCGCGTCGCCATCCACGCCCGTATAGCCGCCGTCCAGGTACACCGCCGGGACGCCCGCGCGGATGAACGCGTACTGGTCGCTGCGCACGAAGACGACCTCCTCCGGCGACGGATCCTTCGACAGCGACACGCCGATCTCCTTCGCGGCCTGCTGCACCAGCGGCTGCAGCGTGGAATGTTCGAGCCCGATCGGCACCACGTCGGAGGTGGGCGCCAGCAGCATCGGCATGTCCATGTTGACGTTGGCCACCAGCGAGCCCGCCGGCACCGTGGGGTTGCGCGCGAACCATTCCGCGCCGAGCAGGCCCTTCTCTTCGGCCGTGACGGCGACGAACAACAGCGAACGCTGCGTGGGCGCCGCCTCGTGCGCGAGGCGGTTGGCGGCTTCGAGCATCACCGCGACGCCCAGCGCATTGTCGAGCGCACCGTTGTAGATCGCGTCGCCGTCCACTGCGGCGCCCACGCCCACGTGGTCCAGGTGCGCGCTGAAGACGACGTGCTCGTCCTTCCGCGTCGTGCCGTCCAGGCGTGCGACGACGTTGCGCGATTCCACCGGCGTGATCTGCGTGTGCGAGGCCAGGCGCAGCGTGCCCGGCAGGTCGAACGCGCGCAGCTTGCCATCGCGCAGGTCCTGGAACAGCTGCGACGCGCGATGCACGCCGACGCCCAGCAGCGCATCCGCGTGGGCGGCGGACACCGTCGCGCTTACGCGCAACTGCGGCCACGTGTCGATGCCCGTGCCGTCCGCGCCGCGCAGGCGCATGCCCGGGCGGTTCCAGTTGGCCACGGCGCGCGGCCACGGCGAGTGCTTGTCCTCCTCGTCGGTCTGCACGACGACCAGTCCGACGGCGCCGCGACGCACGAGCTCTTCGGCCTTGGTCCGGCGCGAGGAATGGTAGGCGCGGCGATCGTTGTCGAACTTCGCCGGCGCGCCGTTGAACATCACCGCGATCTTGCCCTTCACGTCCACGCCGGCGAAGTCGTCGTGGCCCAGCGCCGGCGCATACACGCCCTGCCCCACGAACACCGCCGGCGCCTCCACGCGCGCCTGCGCCTGGTTGAAGTTGATGCCGGGCAGGAAGTCGTCGCGGAAGGCGAGCGCCTGCTCGCGTCCATCGCGCACGATGGTGAAGCCGTTCCCGTCGGCCTGCAGCACGCCGCGCAGCATCGGCACGCGCTGGAACCAGCCGCCGTCGTCGCCCGCGGGCGCCAGGCCCATCGCGCGGAAGCGCTGCGCCACGTAAAGCGATGCGAGGTCGTACCCGCGCGTGCCGGCTTCGCGGCCTTCGAGCAGGTCGTCGGCGAGAAAACGCACGTCGGCCTCGATGCGGCGCGCATCGCTCGCCGCGCTGGCGTCATAGGTTTCCTTCACCGGCGGCGCGGATGGCGGCGTCGCCTTCTGGCAGGACGCGAGAGCGAAGGCGAGGCTGAGCAACGCAAGGCGGCGCATGGGCGGTTCCAGCGGGAAAGCCCGGAACCTAGCACCCACCCGGAAACGCGCCAAATGTCGGACGTACTTCTCTGGCTGCCCTATTCCCGACGTGGCGGAAACCTCAGCACGACCCCAGGCTGCCGGTCAGGACGGTTCCAGAGCACCGGCACGTCGCGCGGCGGCGGCGGTTCGAGCTCGTCCGACAGCGGAGCCAGGGTCGCCTCGTCCTCGTCTTCCCAGCTGTAGCGCTTGCGCGGCGGCAGCGGGTCGGTGCGGCGCAGGAGCCAGGCGGCGACGACGCCGGCGATCGCCCCGCCCAGGTGCGCCTGCCATGAGACGCCGGGCTCGCGCGGCAGGATGGTCAGCAGCATGCCGCCGTAGAACATGAAGGCGAGCATCGCCGCGGCGATGGACGCGCGATCGCGACGCAGCAGGCCCAGCACGAACACCAGGAACATCAATCCGTGCGTGATGCCGCTCGCGCCCAGGTGACGCGTGCCGGCGTCGCCCAGCAGCCACGCACCCAGCCCGGAGCCGAGCCACAGCAGCGGCAGCGCGCGGATCGTCGCCTTCGGGTACAGGCCGCCGGCCAGCGTGCCCAGCATCAGCAGGGCGATCGAGTTGGCCGCGACGTGTTCGAACGAACCGTGCAGCAGCGGCGCGGCGAAGACGCCGCGCAGCCCCTCGATCGACCAAGGCTGCACCGTCCATGCGGCCACGTCGAACTGCCCCTGTGCGCTGAAGACCGCCAGCAGCACCAGGACGAAGGCCAGGCTCGCGTTGAACGCCCGCAGCCAGCGTCGCTTGTCCGCGCGGCGCTGCTCGGGGGTATCGGGGACCGCTTCGGGCGTGGGCAGGTGCATGCGAACGACATTGAAGCCTCCGCTGCGGATTGCAAGGCCGCGGCCGTGGGCCGCTGAATCCCGCGATCGCGCCTGCGCGGCCTCGCGCGCGCCGCTGCGGGAAAACCGGGAGCGGCCGGCCGCGACCCCGTAAAATGCCGCGATGAACGCTCCCCTGCCCTCCGTACGCCTCAAGAACGCCTGGAAATCCACCCATCCCTGGATCTTCCAGCGCCTCGTCGACAAGCCCGCCCAGCGGCCCAAGCCCGGCGCCATCGTCGACGTGCTGGGCGTGGACGGCGACTGGATCGGACGCGGTTTCTACAACGGCCATTCGCGCATCGCCGTGCGCATCCTGGAAACGAACCCGGACATCGAGGTCGACGCCGGCTGGTTCGCGCGCAAGATCGCCGAGGCCGTGTCGCTGCGTCGCGACGTGCTCAAGCTCGATGCGGTGAGCGATGCCTGGCGCGTGGTCCACAGCGAAGGCGACGGCCTGTCCGGCCTGGTCGTGGATCGCTACGGCGACCTGCTGGTGGTGGAGTTCTTCAGCGCCGGCATGTTCCGCCACCGCGAATGGATCTATGACGCACTGAAAGCGCAGTTCCCCGGCTGCCGTTTCTACAGCTTCGCCGACGAACACGTGCAGAAGCAGGAATCCTTCGATTTCCGCGGCAGCGAACCCGTGCCGCCGGCGGTGATCACCGAGTACGGCATCCGGTTCCGCGCCGATCCGGCCGGCGCGCACAAGACCGGGTTCTTCGCTGACCAGCGCGAGAACCGGCAGTGGCTGTCGCAGCAGGTCGAGGGCAAGAGCGTGCTCGACCTGTGCTGCAACACCGGCGGCTTCGCCGTCTATTCGGCCGTACGCGGCGCCAGCGAAGTGCTGGGCGTGGACATCGACGCGGACGTGATCGAGATCGCCAAGGCCAACGCGAAGCTCAACAACGTGCGCCCGCGCTTCGTGCAGGCCGACATCTTCCCGTGGCTGCGCGATGCCGGCCTGCGCGGCGACCGGTACGACGTGGTGATCCTCGATCCGGCCAAGATGACGCGCGATCGCGAACAGGTGATCCCGGCGCTCAAGAAGTACCTCGACATGAACAAGCTCGCGCTGGGCGTGGTGAAGCCCGGCGGCCTGTTCGCGACGTTCTCGTGCACGGGGCTGGTCAGCGAGGACCAGTTCCTCGACATGCTGCGTCGCGCGGCGTACTACTCCGGCCGCACCGTGCAGGTGCTGAAGGTCGCCGGCGCGGGCGCCGACCATCCGTGGCTGGCACAGGTGCAGGAGTCGCGCTACCTCAAGGCGGTGTTCTGTCGCGTCGTGGATTGAGGCGCCCTGCCCGCTTCTTCGACCGTGGCGGCGGACAATCCCGACGCCACGTCGCGTGATGCCCTGAACGCCGAAGGCCGCTGCGCGTCTCACGACCTGAGATCGCGGCCGATACACTGCAAGTCGTACCAACCCGCAAGAGGCGCAATCCCATGGACACGCTGATCATCGCGGCAGGCGCCGTCATCGTGCTCATGCTGGTGTACGTGGCCTGGCTGCTCACCCGCCTGTCCCGCGGCAATGGCGACGCCGCGTCGCTCGCAGAGCTCACGGCACTGCGCGAAGCCGAGCGGGCCAAGGCCATCGAGTTGTCCGCGTTGCAGGTGCGCCTGTCCGAACGCGACGCCGACCTGTCCGCCCGCAATGACGAACTGGCGAGGGTCTCGCGCGAACGCGACGCCGCCGCGCAGCGTGCCGAGCGCGTGTCGGCCGACGCCGTCGAACTGGCCGCCAACCTGCGCGCGCGCGACGCCGAACTGGCCGATCTGCGTGCGCGGCTGGAAAGCGAGCGAAGCGAAGCGTCGGCACTGCGCACCGAACTGGCGCAGCTGCGCGAACGCGCCGCCCAGACCGAAGCCAACCTCGCCCACGCCGAACAGGCCAAGGCCGAGATCAAGGGCTTCCTCGAAACCGCGCAGTCGAAGCTGTCGGCGACCTTCGCCGAACTGGCCGGCAAGACCTTCGAGGAGCGCGGCGCGCAGTTCGAACACAACGTGCGCACCGCCACGCAGCAATCGCGCATGGACTTCGAGACGCTGCTCAAGCCCTTCGCGAACCAGCTCAACGAGTTCCGCACGCGCGTGGACACCGTGTACGGCGAGGAAGCCAAGGAGCGCGCATCGCTGGCCGGCGCCGTCAACGAACTCAAGACGCTCAACCAGGACATGGCCACGCAGGCGTCGGCGCTCACGCGCGCGCTGAAGGGCAGCGCGAAGGTGCGCGGCGACTGGGGCGAGCTGATGCTGGAAAGCGTGCTCCGCGGCTCCGGCCTGGAAGAGGGCACGCATTACGACCGGCAGGCGTCCAGCGAAGACGATGAGGGGCGCCGTCTGCGTCCCGACGTGGTCGTGCGGCTGCCGGGCGACCGCCGCATCGTGGTGGACAGCAAGGTGAACCTCATCGACTGGCAGCAGGCGATGAACGCCGAAACGCCGGAAGAGCACGAGGATGCGCTGCGACGCCATGCGGTGGCCCTCCGCCAGCACATGCGGGACCTCGCGGAGAAGAACTATCCGAAGGCCGTCGGCGATTCCGCGCTGGAAGTCACCGTCGCCTTCGTGCCGATCGAAGGCGCGCTTTCGGCTGCGCTGGGTTCGGACGCCGCGCTGCAGACGGACGCCTTCGCCAAGGGCATCGTGTTTGCGTCGCCCAACACCCTGATGGCGGTGCTGCGCGTCATCGAACGGCTGTGGACGCGCGACAAGGTGCAGCGCGAGGCCATCGAGATCAGCAAGACCGGCGGCCTGCTGCTCGACGCGCTGCAGAACTTCCTCGCCGAGTTCGATCTGGTCGGCAGGAAGCTGACCGACGCGCACACGGCGTTCACCGACGCACGCAGCAAGCTCTCCGAATCCCGACATGCCGTGATCCCGCGCGCCAAGCGTCTGGTCGAACTGGGCGTGAAGGGAAAGAAGGCGCTGTCGGCCGAACTCGAACCGGACGAGCAGATCCTGCCGCTGGTGCTGGAACGCTCCGGCTCGGACGACTGAGGCGTCGCCGCCACACGTCGTTACGGCTTGCCCGATAGGCCTACGGAACATCCGTAGCCCTTGGCTTCAGACAAAGAAAAACCCCGATGGTCGCATCGGGGTTTCTTCGTTCACGCCAACGAAGGCGCCGGCGTCAGGTGCCGTCCGTCGGCATCACCGGCATGGCGTCCACCGGCACCTGCGGGTTGGTGTCGTCCTGCAGGTAATCCGGCAGGCTTTCGGCGTCGTCGGAATTCATGCGATCGCCGAAGATCTGGTAGTCGCGCCGCTGCATCCAGGCGTCGCGCACCAGGGCGTAGTCGTCCTCGGCGCCTTCGCGGAAGCTGTCGGTCGCCAGCAACTGCGCGCGCACATCGACCAGCTGCAGACCCTGCAACGGAATGCGCACGCGGTCGGCCTCGACCTGGCGCAGCGGGCTCAACGGGGCGTCGCCCACCATGCCGAAGCTGTCCCGGAGCGTGCGCGGACCGAACAACGGCAGCTCGACGAAGCGCGAGCGCTTCCAGCCCCAGACGCCGAGCGTCTGGCCGAAGTCCTCGCTCTTGTTCGGCAGCTTGGCGTCGGAGGCCGGATCGAAGATGCCGCCGATGCCGAGCGTGGAATTGATCAGGAACCGTCCCAGCGACTGGCCGGCCTGCTTCGGCTTGCCCTGCAGCAACGCGTTGATGGCCGACACGGGCTGGCCGAGGTTGTTGAAGAAATTGCTCACGCCCAGGCGGAACGGACGCGGCACGACCTTCACGTAACCGCGCGCGAGCGGCCGCGCGACGGTGCGATCGACCGCGTTGTTGAAGCGGTGCATGCCGCGGTTGTAGCGCTCCCACGGGTCGTAGACCGTCGGGGTCGCGGCCGGCGCGGGCAGGGTGGGGTCGGCGTACTGCCCGTAGATCTCGTCGAAATCGCGTTCGGCCTGCGTCGGTTCGCCCTGCGTCGGGGGTGCCGGCTCCGTCGGCGTCGGCGGGATGTCCGTCGGCGGCGGCACGTCGGGCGTCACCGGCTCGGTGGGTGGCGTCGTGGCCGGTTCGCTGGGCGGCAGCGGCGGCGGCACGGGCTCGCTCGGGGGCGGCGTCGGCGTCGGCTGCGTCTCGGTGGGCGGGGGCGTCGTCGGGGGCGCCGGAGGCTGCGCCTCGGCCGGCGGGCGACCGGTCCCGCCGTCGATGGTGGCCTGCACGCACTTGCGTGCGGCGGCCTTGTCGTCGCCGGCGGCCTTCATGCAGCGGTCGAATTCCGCGGCCTGGGCGCCCGAAAGCGGGCGCGTGAGGATCTGCGCCTGGCCGATCAGCGGCGCGGCGGCGAGGACGAATGCGATGAGGGGTGCGTGGGGGCGCATGGTCGCAGTGTAAGGGCTCGGGGAAAGCGCGGCCGGCCGGGCGCGCGGGCACGGCCGGAACGGAGTGTCGCGGCTCAGCCGGCGAAGGCCAGGGCCTCGTCCAGGCGATAGGCCCGGCGCAGGTCGACCAGACCCGGCGGCGATCCGACGACGTCGGCGATCCCCAGGCGCGCACTGAGTTCGGCCAGCAGCGCCAACCCGGCGCTGTCCACCGATTGCACGGCGCTCAGGTCGAGCCTGCGCGCCTTCGCCGCGCGCAGTTGCGACCACAACGATGCGACGGCGGCGCGCTCCAGCGCACCGCCGAAGGCGAGGGTGTCACCGTCCTGGCGGACCGTCGCGGCGGCCATGTCAGTTCGCGGCCGCCTGCGCCTGCAGCTTGCCGGCCTTGATGTCGGCGGCGACCTGCGGGATCGACTTCTGCTTGAGCGGAGCGTCGAACTGGTTGCGGAACGTCTGCACGAAGCTCACGCCCTCGACCATCACGTCGAACACCTTCCACTGCGTGCCGACCTTGCGCATCAGGTAGTCGACCGGCACCGGCTCGTTGCCCTGGCGCAGGTACTCGCTGGAGACCTTCACGATGGCGCCGCCGCGCAGCGGGGTTTCGGACTTCACGCGGACCTTCAGCTTGGTGTTGAGGTCCAGCAGCGACGAGCCGTAGCGCTGCATCAGGCTGTCGGCCAGCGCGTCGGCGAAGACCTTCACGTCGGCATCGGAGGCGCCGCGACCGTGCACGCCCAGCACCAGGCGGGCGGAGTAGTCGCGGTCGAACATCGCGTTGAACTCGCTGGCGATGAAGTCGCGCAGGGCGCCGCGGTTCTTCTGGAACTCGGCGCGGCGGGACTCGAGCGTCGCCAGGATGCGGGTGGAATTGGCCAGCACCAGCTGGCTCGGCGTGTCGGCGGCATTGGCGGCCGCCGCGGCCGGGGCCGGTGCGGTCTGCGCCAGGACGGCGGCCGGGGCGGCCACGGCGAGCGCCGCGGCGATCAGGAGGGGAAGGGTGCGGTGGGACATGCGCGTCATGGCTTCTTGGTCTCGTCCGTGGGGGCGGATTCGCCCTGCAGATAATCGGGAAGTGCGGCGTCTTGGCCGCCGGTTTGCCCGGCATTGTCAGCGGGCTTTGCGCCACCGCCGCTGAACATGTACTTGCCCACGAGCTGGATCAGATCGACCGCCGACTGGGTCAGGTAGATCTCATCGCCCGGCTTGAGGTTGTCCGGATCGCCGCCAGGCGCGAGGTTCACGTAGCTCTCGCCGAGCAGGCCGCTGGTGAGGATGCTCGCCGCGGTGTCGGCCGGCAGCTTGTCGTAACGCTTGTTGATCGCCAGGGTCACGACGGTGTCGAACTTGACGGGATCGACGTCGATCTTGGCGACATGGCCGATCGAAACGCCGCCGATCTTGATCGGCGCGTTCGGCCGCAGCGCGCCGATGGTCGAGAACCGGGCCGTCAGCTCGTAGGTGTCGCCGCCCACGCCCCAGCGACCGTTGGTCGAGGCGAGCGCCAGCACCAGCAGCGAGGCGAGGGCCAGCAGGAGGAAGGCGCCGACGGCGAATTCGATTCTTGGGGCGCGAAGGCTCATGGCGGTATTCGGGATTCGGAGAGGGGATTTCGCGGAACAGGTTGCCGGGGCTGGGCGGGGCGGGGTTCGACGTATCCCGACTCCCGACCTCCAGTCCCGATCAGCGGAACAGGAAAGCCGACATGACGAAGTTGAACATCAGCACCAGCAGCGAGGCGTTCACCACGGCGCGGGTGGTCGCGACCGAGGTGCCCTCGATGGTCGGCTCGGCGTGGAAGCCCACGTAGGCCGCCACCAGCGCCGCCGTGCCGCCGAACACGGCCGACTTCACGAACGCCATCAGGAAGTCGTCGACGAAATCGACGCTGTCCTTGAGCACCTGCCAGAAGGTGCCTGCATCCAGGCCGATCACGTGCACCGACTCGAAATAGCTTGCGGTGATCGCCAGGCTGCAGAAGAAACCGGTCAGCAGCGGCACGCACAGCACGGCCGCCCAGAAGCGCGGCGCCACCGCCTTGCCGACCGGATCGATGGCCATCAAGCCCAGTGCGGTGATCTGGTCGGTCGCGCGCATCAGGCCCAGTTCGGCGGCGATCGAGCTGCCGGCCCGGCCGATGAAGAGCAGGGCGGTCAGCACGGGGCCGAGTTCGCGATACAGGCCCAGGCCGAGCATCGCGCTCACCTGGGCGGTCGCGCCGTAGGTCTCAAGCGCGCGGTAGCCCAGCAGCGTGACGGAAAGACCCACGAACGCGCCACCAACGGCGATGATCGGCAGAGAACGTGCGCCGATCTTGTAGATCTCGCGAACCAGTTCGCGCCAGAAATCGGCGGTCGGCTTCGACGCCCGCAGCACCGACAGGGAGAACAGCCCGGCCCGGCCGAGCGAGCGGGTGGCGGCAACGAACGGCATCAGGCGGCCTCCGTGGGGCGCGGCGCGGCGTCGAACGCGATCGGGCCGTCGGGTTCGCCGTTGAGGAACTGGCGCACGAACGGATCGTCGCTGGCCTCCAGCTGCGCCGGGGTGCCCGAGAACACGATCCCGCCGTTCGCGATGACGATGGCATGGTCCGCCACCGGCAGGGTTTCGTGCACGTGGTGGGTCACCACGATGCTGGTCAGGCCCAGGGTGTCGTTGAGCCGGCGAACCAGTTCCATCACCACGCCCGACGCGATCGGGTCCAGGCCGGTCAGCGGCTCGTCGTAGATCATCAGTGGCGGATCGAGCGCCAGCGCGCGCGCCAGCGCGACACGCCGCGCCATGCCGCCCGACAGTTCGCGCGGGTACGAATCGGCCACCGCGCGCAGGCCCACCGCGTGCAGCTTCATGAGCACCAGCTGGCGGATCACCGCATCGGGCAGGTGGGTGTGCGCGCGAAGGGGCAGGGCGACGTTCTCGGCGGCGGTGAGGTCGGTCAGCAGGCCGTTGCCCTGCAGCAGCACGCCGATGCCCTTGCGCAGTTCCAGCAGCGCGCGGCGCCCCTGCGGGACGGCCTGCCCGAACACTTCCACCGAGCCCGCCGCGGGCTCGAGTTCGCCGGTGAGCGCGGCGAGCAGCGTCGACTTGCCGCTGCCCGACGGCCCGAGCACCGCGACGATGCTGCCGCGCGGGACCTCCAGGCTGATGTCGCGCAGCACGGTCCGTCCGCCGCGGTCGAGGCGGAGGTGGCTCAGGCGGACGATGGGAGCGTCGTTCGTCATGCGCGTGCGGGTTTCGGCCGTCTGCCGGAAAGCAGGCAAGGATGGCCGTTGGGGGCTGAACGGAACCGGGAAGGCGGGCATTGTCGCAGGTTCGCCGCGCTTTGCCGCCATGCCCGACGACAGGGGCCTTCGTGCGCCGGCATCATCGCGATGCGTTTTTGGGGTGGCCTTAATGCCTCGGCGACGGTGCGCGTCTCGTCCGGCGCGACGCACCTCCGGCAAGATACCGGCGATGCCCGGCCGCTCCGACTTCCGCCTCTACCATTCCAACGCGCTGGACGTGCTCGGCGAGCTGCTCGCCACGCAACTGCGCGAACCCGTGCCGGGCCGGCCGCTGCTGACGCCCGACGTCGTGCTGATCCCGCAGGTCGCGATGCGTCGCTGGCTGCAGTCCACGCTGGCGCAGCGCCACGGGATCGCGGCGAACCTGCGCTTCCTCACGCCGGGCGAGTTCGTCCGCGAGACGCTCGACGCCAACGTCCCCGGCGCCAGCGAGGACCTCGACGCCGCGGCCCTGCAGTGGCGCGTCTACGCGCAGCTGGCCGATCCCGCCAATCTCGCCGGACGCGCCTTCGCGCCACTGCGCGCGTACCTGGCCGGCGACGACGCGCTCAAGCCCTGGGCGCTGGCCGGCGAACTCGCGTCGATCTTCGAGAAGTACCAGGCCTGGCGGCGCGACTGGCTGCTGGCGTGGGAAAACGGCAGCGAGCCCAACGATCCGCAGGCCGAACTCTGGCGCCGGGTGGCCGGCGGACGCCGCCATCGCGCGCGCCGCATCGACGACTACCTCGCGCGTTTCGCGGCGCCGGACGCGCCGCTGCCGGCCGGCATGCCGGCGCGGCTGTTCGCGTTCGCCACGCTCAACATCTCGCCCGACGTGCTGCGCGTGATCGCCACGCAGGCGCGCGTGGGCACGCTGCACTTCCACGTCCCGACGCCCTCGCGCCGCTACTGGGGCGACCTGCCGACCTACGCCGAGCGGCTCCAGCGGGACCCGGCCGAACACGAGGACGAAAACCCGCTGCTGTCGAACTGGGGCGCGGCGGGGCGCGATTTCATGGCGGTGCTCGGCGGCTATGAAATCGTGCATCCGTCGCTGGAGGAGGAGCGCTACGCCGATCCGGAGTCGCTGCCGGACGACGCGCCCGATCGCGATTCGCTGCTCGGCCGCCTGCAACGCGACCTGCTGCACCGGCGTGCGCCGCGGCCGTGGCGCAAGCACGTCGATCGCGACGATCCGAGCCTCCAGGTGCACGCCTGCCACACGCGCCTGCGCGAAGTGCAGGTGCTGCACGACCGCCTGCGCGCGCTGCTGGACGATCCGCGCTTCGATCCGCCGCTGCAGGCGCGCGAGATCGCCGTGCTCGCGCCGGACATCGATCCCTACCGCCCGCACATCGAAGCGGTCTTCGGCGACCTGGCCGGGACGCGCGACTACATCCCCTATGCGCTCGCGGACCTCAGCCCCCTCGCCGGCGAGCCGCTGGCCGACGTCTTCCTGCGCCTGCTCGCGCTGCCGGATGCGCGTTTCGGCGTGAGCGAAGTGCTGGACCTGATCGCGACGCCCGCGCTGATGGACGCTGCCGGCCTCGACGCCGCCGGGCTCGAACGCCTGCGCACGTGGCTGCACGAGGCCGGCGCGCGCTGGGGCCTGGACCCGGACCATCGCGCGCGCCACGACGCGCCCGCCGACGATGCGTACACGTGGCGATTCGCGCTGGATCGCCTGCTGCTGGGCCATGCGACGGACGACGACGCGGACCTCGCCGGCGTCGCGCCGTGGACCGAACTGGAAGGCAGCGCGCTCGACGCCCTGAATGCGCTGATCCGCGTGCTGCGCGTGCTTGCGCGCAACGAGCGCGTGCTCGGCCGTGCAATGCCGCCGGCGCAATGGCGCGACGCGCTGTTCGCGATGCTCGACGCGCTGCTGCCCGACCACCCGCGCGCGATCGCCGACCAGCGCGCGATCGAGCGCCTGCGCCGGCACGTCGACGCGTTCGCCAACAGCGCGCGCGATGCGGGCTTCGACGAGGCGGTGCCGCCGGATGTCGCCCGCGCGTACTTCCGCACCGCGCTGTCCGAATCCGACACGCGCGCGCCGCTGCTCACCGGCGGCGTCAGTTTCGCGCGCATGGTGCCGATGCGCCTGATCCCGTTCCGCGCGATCTGCCTGCTCGGCATGAACGACGGCGACTATCCGCGTCGCGACCCGGCCGGCGGCCTCAACAAGATGGTGCAGGAGCTGACGACGCCATCGCGCCGGCACGGCGACCGTTCGCTGCGCGAGGACGACCGCTTCCTGTTCCTGCAGCTGTTCGCGTCCGCGGGCGAGGTGTTCTACGTCAGCTGGCTCGGGGCCGATCCGCGCGACGGCAGCGCGCGCGAGCCGTCGGTGCTCGTCTCCGAACTGCTCGACGCCGCCGCGCACTATCACCTCGACGTCGACGCGCGCGATGCGCTCGTGCTGCACCATCCGCTGCAGCCGTTCTCGCCGCGCGCCTTCGGCGAGCGCGACGAACCGCGCCATTTCAGCTATCTGGCGCCGTGGCATCCCGCGGCCGACGCGGTGCGCGGCCCGCGCATCGAACCGGCGCCGTGGTTCACCGACGCACTGCCGGCGATCGACCTTCCGCACGACCTGCCGCTCACCGCGTTGCGGCGTTTCCTCGTCGATCCGGCGGGGCAGTTCCTGCGCCAGCGCATGGGCCTGCGCTTGCCGGACGAAATCGACGCGTTCGACGACCTCGATCCGCTCACCATGCCCACGCGCGGGCTGGAACGCTGGAAGCTGCAGAACGTGGTGTTCGAGGCCTGCGTCGCGGGCGACACGGAAGGGCTCGCGGCGCGGTTGCGCGCGCGTGCGCTGCTGCCGTCGGGCCCGCTCGGCGAGCGACAGCTCGCCGCATTGAAGGCCCAGGTGCAGCCGTTCGCCACCGCGTTGCGGCAGTGGCGCGACGGCGAACCGACGACGCGACCGTTCGAGCTCGATCTGGACGGCATCCGCCTGTACGGCCACCTCGATCGCCTGTACCCGCGCGGCGCGCTTCGCCTGCGCCTGGATGCGCTGCACGGGCCGGCGCAGATCGCGCATGGCCTGGACTGGCTGGTGCTCTCGGCGCTGGGCGACACCCGCCCGCTGGCGCAGCTCGCGCAGTGGGACGACGGCCCGGGCTTGCGCGAGCGTCCCGCCGTACCGGTCGTGCAGGCGCGCGCGGCGTTGCGCGAGCTGCTCGCGCTGTATCGCGAAGGCCTGCGCGAGCCGCTGCCGATCCAGGCGCGCTCGGCGTGGCGCTGGTATGCCGCGCCACGGACGGACGAAGCCGCGGAGCTCGCCGCGTGGAAATCCGCACGCGAGCAATGGGCGGGCAGCGAGCGCACCTGGGGCGATGCGAACAACGCCGCCGTGCAGCTCGCGCTTCGCGGGCGCGATCCGTTCGCCGGCGAATTCGACGACCCCGACGGGCAGCGGTTCCGCCAACTGGCCACGTGCCTGTTCGATGCGGTCGTACACGGTCGCGACGGTGATCCGCGCATCGGAGCCGCCGCATGAGCGCGCACGACGCCTTCCTCGACCTGCCGCTCGACGGCGTGCGCCTGATCGAGGCCAGCGCGGGCACCGGCAAGACCTTCACGCTGGCGACGCTGGTGACGCGGCTGGTGATCGAGCGCGGAATGCGCGTGGGCCAGATCCTCGCCGTCACCTACACCGAGGCGGCCACGCAGGAACTGCGCGAGCGCCTGCGCCTTCGTCTCGAACTCGCCGCGCGGCTCGCGAACGAAGTGGCGCTGATGCCGACCACGCTCGACGACGACAGCGAATCGGCCGTCACGCGCGCGCTGATCGAACGCCAGGCGCGGCGCGAAGATCCGCTCGCACTCGCGCGGCGGTTGCGCCAGGCCGCACGCGAAATGGACCTGGCCGCGGTGTTCACCATCCACGGCTTCTGCGCGCGCGCGCTCGCCGAACACGCCGTCGAAGCGGGACAGCCGCTGCTGGCGCCGGAACTCACCGGCAGCGAGCGCGAACTGATCGACGCCGTCGCCACCGACCTGTGGCGTTCGCTCGGCGCCGATGCAGGCGACGCGGAACTGCTGCAGCAGCAATGGCGCACGCCCGGCGGCCTGGCTGCCGACCTCTACAAGCTGCTGTACGTGCCGCGCCTGCAGCCGGCGCCTCCGCCGATGACGACGCCGGATCCGCTGCCGCTACTGCTCGACGCGGCCGCCACGCTGCGCGACGCGTTCGCCACGTACGGCCAAGACGCGTGCGCGGCACTGCACGCGGCCATCGAGAACAAGGTCCTCAATGGCACGAGCTACAAGCCCGCGCTGATCGACGAACTTCGCGGCGCGCTCGTGCAGTGGTGCGGCCACGGCGACGCGTCCGCGCCGGTGCACGAGAAGCTCGATCGCCTCACGCCGCGCATGCTCGCCGACAAGACCAACAAGCCGAAGAAGGGCGCGCCGCTGCAGGCGCCTTCGTCGCCCCTGTTCGAAGCCGTCGCGCGCTACATCGAGGCCGCCGAAGCGCGCCAGCGCTGGCTGGCGTCGCGTCGCGTGGCGCTCGTGCATCGCGTGCGCGCGGCGGCAGCGCAGCGCCTGGCCGCCATCAAGCGGCTGCGTCGCGAACAGACCTTCGACGACCTCATCGCCAAGCTCGCCGACGCGCTCGACGGCCCGCACGGCGATCGCCTCGTCGAACGACTTCGCGCGCAGTACGCCTTCGCGCTGGTGGACGAGTTCCAGGACACCGACCCGCGGCAATGGGCGATCTTCGAGCGCATCTTCGGCCGCGGCGGGTCGCCGGCGCTGTTCCTGATCGGCGACCCGAAGCAGGCGATCTACCGCTTCCGCGGCGGCGACGTGCACACGTACCTTGCGGCCGCCGAGCGCGCCGACCGTGCGCCGGCGCTCGACCGGAACTTCCGTTCGAGGCCGTCGGTACTTTCGGCCATCGCCGCGTTGTACGAGCGGGCGGGCGACGCCGCGTTCGTCGACGAGCGCATCCGCTTCCGTAACGTCGAGCCGGGCGGTGCGGTGCGCGACGACGACTTCCGTCGCGACGGCACGCCGGCGCCCGCGCTGGCGGTGTGCGTTCTGCCGCCGCCGGACGACGGCCGTCGCAAGCCGCAGTGGTACGTCGGCGAAGCGCGCCAGCTGGCCGCGTTGGCCTGCGTGACCGCGATCCACGCGCTGCTGTCGGACGCGCGCCAAGGCGATGCCGTCCTGCGCGAACGCGGCATCGAACGCGCGCCGCAATCGGGCGACATCGCCGTGCTGGTGCGCAACCACTTCGAAGCGACGCTCATGCGCGAGGCGCTCTCGCGCGCCGGCATCCCCGCCGTCGCCGCGGGTCGTCGCAGCCTGTTCTCCACCGAGGAGGCGCGCGACGTCCTGGCGCTGCTCGAAGCGCTGCTGCGTCCCGACGACGACGCGCGGCTGCGCGGTGCGCTCGCCACCATGCTGGTGGGCCTGGATGCCGACACGCTCGCACGCTTCGACGATGACGCGACGCTGCACCGTCACTGGCAGCTGCGCGCGCTGGCGTGGCGCGACCGCTGGCAGCGCCACGGGCCGCTGGCGATGCTCGGCGACGTCGCGGCCGAGCACGCGCCGCGCCTGCTCGCGCAGTCCGACGGCGAGCGGCGCCTGACCAACACGCTGCAACTGGCCGAAGTGCTGCAGGAAGCCGACGTGCAGGCGATCGGCGAACACGGCCTGGTCGACTGGCTGCGCACCCGCATCGCCGAAGCCGACGACAGCGACGAGACGCAGCAACTGCGCCTGGAATCGGACGCGCGTTGCGTGCAGATCCTCACGCTCCACAAGAGCAAGGGCCTGGAATACCCCTTCGTGTTCCTGCCGTTCGCCGCCATCGGGCGCGATGCGCGCAACGGCAATCTGTGCGAGTTCCACGACGGCAGCGGGCGCGTGCTGCAGCTGCGAAGCGATGCGACGCCGGAGGACGCGTCCGCATGGAACGACGCCCGCACGCGCCAGGAGAACGAAGAGCGCGGCGAGGACGCGCGGCTGTTGTACGTCGGCCTGACGCGCGCGCGCCACGCGCTGTGGCTGGCGACCGGTCCGTTCGCCAATGCCGAACTGAGTCCGCTGGAGCCGATGTTGCGAGACGTGGAGGCATTGGCCGGAACGCTCGGCGAGACCGTCGCCGTGCACCGTCCCGCGCTGCCGCTGCGATTGCCCGAGGCACTGTCGCCCGAACGCCGCGACACCGTGCCGCCCGCGCGCGAAACGCGGCGCGTGGTGTCGCGCGACTGGTGGGTCTACAGCTTCACGCAACTGGCCAACGAGTCGCCGGGCACGGTCGAAGCGGCGCCGCGCGCGGTGGCGGAGGAGGGCGGGGCGCAGGACGAGCCGGCCGTCGTCGCGTTCGACGGCGACCCGCGCTTCGGCGGCAGCCGCTTCGGCAACGTGTTGCACTCGGTGCTTGAGCGCGTGGACTTCGCCGCGTGGGCGCGCTGGTGCGAGGCCGGCATGCCCGAGGCGCAGCGCCGCCACCTGGTCGACGCGCTGCATGGCGAAGGCTATGCCGACGAGGACATCGACGACGGCGTGGACGTGCTCGCGCCATTGGTCGGCCACACGCTCACCGTCCGGCTGCCGGAAGGCACGCGCCTGTGCGACGTCGCGTCCGACGCGCGCCTGTCGGAAATGGAATTCCACTTCGCGCTCGAAGCCACGCCGGTCGCGCGGCTGCTTGCGCTGCTCCATCGGCACGACGTCCTGCGCGACCGCCAGGCCTTCGGAAACCGCCAGCGCCTGGAAGGGCTGATGACCGGCAAGATCGACCTGGTGTACGCACACGACGGCCGCTACTTCGTGCTCGATTACAAATCCAATCGCCTGCCCGCGTACGACCGCGGCGCGCTCGCGACGGCGATGGACGACAGCGAGTACACCTTGCAGGCGCTGCTGTATGCACTCGCGTTGCACCGTTGGCTGCGCTTCCGGCTCGGCGACGCCTACGACTACGACACGCAGTTCGGCGGCATCCGCTATCTGTTCTGTCGCGGGCTCGACGCGACGCGCGAGGATTCGCCCGGCGTGCATGCATGGCGACCGTCGCGCGAACTCATCGACGGCCTCGACGCACTGTTCCGCCACGCGCCGCAGCGCGAGGAGGCCGTGGCATGAGCCTGCTCGATGCCCTGTTGCGCCAGGGCGCCTTGCGACCGGTCGATCACGCGCTCGCGCAGAGCCTGCGCCGTCTGGGGCGCGAGGTCGACGATGCGGACGATCGCGTGCTCGTCGCCGCCGCGCTGGCGTCGTCGGCGATCGCGCAAGGTCATGCGGGACTGGATCTGTCGCGCCCGCAGGTGGCGTGCGACGCCAACGTCGAGTGGCCGGACGCGACGCAATGGCGCGAAGCGCTGGCCGCATCGCGCTGGGTCGCGTCGCCGTCGCGCGACGACGCGAGCGTGCAGGCACCGCTCGTGCTCGAAGGCGATCTGCTCTACCTGCGGCGCTATCGCGAATACGAACGTCGCCTCGCCTCGCACCTGCGGCGCATCGCGTCGGCGCAGCCGGCCGAGGGCGACGTTTCGGCGCTCGCGCCGCTGTTCGCCGCGCTGTTCCCCGGCGCGCGCGAATCCGACCGCCAGGCCCGCGCCGCGGCGCTCGCCCTGTTGCGATCGCTGCTGCTGGTGACCGGCGGCCCGGGCACGGGAAAGACCACCACCATCGCGCGCGTGCTGCTGTTGCTGATCGCGCAATCGGCGCTGGAGGGACGTCCCGCGCCGCGCATCGCGCTCGCCGCGCCGACCGGACGCGCCGCCGAACGCATGGCCGAAAGCCTGCGCGCGGCGATCGCGCGGTTGCGTGACGTGCCGGGCGTGGACGCCGCGTGGTGCGATGCGCTGCCGACGTCGGCCAGCACGCTGCACCGCCTGCTCGGCACGATTCCCGACAGCCCGCGCTTCCGCCATGACGCCGACCACCCGTTGCCGTTCGATGCGATCGTCGTCGACGAAGCGTCGATGGTCGACCTGCCGCTGATGTGCAAACTCGTCGAGGCGGTGCCCGATGGCGCGCGCCTGATCCTGCTCGGCGATCGCGACCAGCTGCCCTCGGTGGAGGCGGGCGACGTGCTCGCGGCGATCACCGACGCGGCGGGCGAGGGCGATGCGTTGCCGGCGCAGGTGGCCCGCGCGCTGTCGCCGCTGCTCGGCGAGGTGCCCCAACGCGAGGACGACGGCGTGCTGGCCGGGCATCGCGTGCAGTTGCAGCGCGGCTACCGGCAGGCGCAGTCGCTGCAACTGGCGCCGCTTGCCGACGCGCTGCGCACGGGCGATGCCGCGCACGCCATCACGCTGTTGCGCGAAGGGCTCGCCGGCGTGCGCTTCCACGAAGACGTGTCCGATCCGCTGGCGGGCGCATCGCGCGACGCACTGCTTGCACCGTGGCGTGCCGCGATGGCGCTGCACGATCCCGCCGAAGCCTTGCGGCAGGCGCAAACGCTGCGGCTGCTCACGGCGTTGCGCGAAGGCCCGCAGGGCGCGGCCGCGTTGAACCAGCGCATCGAGGATGCGCTCGCCGGCGTGCAGCGCGATCCGTATTTCCACGGCCGGTTGCTGCTGGTCACGGAGAACAGCTACCGGCACGGTCTGTTCAACGGCGACATCGGCGTCGTGCAGCGCGATGCCACCGGCGTCCCGGTGGCGTGGTTCGCCGGGCCCGATGGCGTGCGCGGTTTCCATCCCGCCTCGCTGCCGGCGCATACGGGCGCGTTCGCGATGACGGTGCACAAGGCGCAGGGCTCGGAGTTCGATACCGTGTGGCTGCTGCTCCCGAAGCAGGATGCGCGCACGCTCTCGCGCGAGCTGCTCTACACCGGCGTCACCCGCGCGCGTCGCGAGCTGCACGTGTGCGCGAGCGACGTGGTGCTACAGGCGGCGCTGGCGCGGCACGCGCAACGCGTGTCGGGACTCGCAGGGCGATTGCGCGATTAGGGTTGTCGTAGCCCGGCAATCAGTCCGCGCTCGCGAGCGTGGCGCGCGCGGTCAGCGCGTCCGGTCCGACGCCGTCGCCGTGCATGACCAGATAGCCGCGCGTCACGTTGGTCTCCGGGTTGAGCGGTGCGCGCATCGCCTTCCACATCGCCCTGGTTTCGACCCACGTCGGCGGGTACTTGTGCGCCGCCACGTCGAGCACCAGCAGCCGGTCGCTGGTTTCGTCGTAGGCGGCGATCGGCGAGATGTGCCCCATTGGCGCCTGCCCGAGTTCGCTGCGCTGGTAGTTGACCAGGAGGAAATCGCCCGGCGTGGCGAGGTTCTCGCGCACCGCCTTGCGGAAGGCGTCCAGGCTGGAGGCCGACGCGTACACCACGCTCACCCGCGCGCCGTGCGCGCGCAGCAGCGTCGCGAAGTCGTCCAGCGACATGCCGATGACGCTCACCTTCAACGGGTGCGCACTCACCTTCGGGTGGTCGAACAGGCGCGACTGGTCCAATGGCGCGGGCGTCGTTCGCGCGGCGTTGAGCGTGGTGAGCGCGCTCGCCACGCCGCAGAACGCACGGCGCGTCTGCGGGACGAAATGCGTCATCAACGCATCGAAATCGGCCGTCGCTTCCGCACGCGCGAGCAGCTTCTGGCCCGCGCCCGAATCCAGCGCGATCAGGTGCGCGGGCATCGGCTGCATCTGCACCGTGGGGGCGCGCAGGTATTTGTTCCAGGCGGCGCCCGCGCCGACCGCGAACGCGAGGACGGCCGTGGCGGCCAGCGTGGCAAGGATTCGTTTCATGGCGACTCGTCGATGGATTCGGCGTGTTCCCCGGCCGATGACAACCCGCTCCCTGGCCCCTGAAGCAGAGCGCCGCGGCTATGAAGTCGCGGTGAAGTCGCTGAACGGATGCGCAAAAAAAGAAGCGGCGCGCCCGCGCGCACCGCTTCCTTCCCATCGTTCCCGATAACGACGACGCGTTACAGCGCCGGATCGTCGCCTTCGTGCGCGCTGGCCACGGCCGGCTCGGCGACCTTGGTCTTGCGCTTGGCCTTCGCTTCGGGCTGCTTGGCGACCTTCGCCAGCTCGGCGGTGATCGCGTCGGCCGCGGCCTGCTCGGCGGCCTTGTAGCGCGCGCGCACGTTGGGGCAGAGCACCTGCATGTAGTCGGCGTCGAAGTTCAGGCGTTCGACCAGGAAGTCGACGAACGCGCGCACCTTGGGCGACTGCACGCGCCCGCGCGGGAACACCGCGTTGAACTCGTAATCCAGTCCGGTCCAGCCGGCGAGCACGCGCTGCACGTAGCCCTGTTCGGCGTAGGCCTTCACGGTGACGTCGGCGGCGAGCATCAGCCCTTCGCCGCACAGCAGCGCGCCGCACAGCGGGCCGGGGTCGTTGGCGACCAGCACCGGATCGACGCGGAAATCGACCGTGCGCGTGCCGTCGTTGAGCGCCCAGGTGTACTGGCCGTTGCGGCGGTGCTTGGGCATCGCGACGGTACGGTGGTGCACCAGGTCGTCGGGGTGCAGCGGTTCGCCGTGGCGCGCGATGTAGCTCGGGCTCGCGTAGACCTGCGTGCGGAACGTCGCGAGCTTGCGCGCGATGAGGTTGGAATCGGGCAGGCTGCCCACGCGCAGCGCGACGTCGATTTCCTGGTCGATGATGTCCAGCGGCTCGTTGGTCAGCACCATTTCCACGCGCACTTCGGGATGACGGGCGTGGAACTCGCCCAGCAACGGCGCGATCCAGGTGATGCCGACCGAATACGGCGCGGTGAAGCGCAGCCATCCGCGCGGGCCGCCCTGCAGCTGGCCGACGGCGCTCTCGGCTTCGTCGAGTTCGCGCGAGATGCGCTGGCAATGTTCGAAGTAGATGTTGCCCGCTTCGGTGAGGCCGAGCTTGCGCGTCGTGCGATGCAGCAGCTGCGCGCCGAGGCGGGTTTCCAGTTCCTGCACCTTGCGGCTGACGGTGGTCTTGGGCAGCTGCAGGGCGCGGGCGGCGGAGATGAAACTTCCGTGCTCGACCACCTTGACGAAGATCAGGGTGTCGTTGAGATCGCGGGCCATGTGGGGGGTTCCTTGGACGCGGCGGGGAAGGGTGCGGACAGGCCGGGCAAGTCGCCCGACCGCATTTGGACCGATGACGGGACAATTATTCCCTCCAAATCGGACTAATCAAGTGCCGATTGGGCGCCTAACCTTTGCGGCAACTTCCCCCGGTCCCGCCGCCATGCTGACGCCCCGCCAAGCCCGATATGCCTTCCTCCCGGCCATGCTGGTCGCGATGGCGGTCCTCGTCGGCGTCGCGCTGGTCGCGCTCCAGCAAGGGCTGGCGGCCGGTCCGGACGAGTTCTGGATGCTGGCCTGGGTGCTGGCCTTCGTGCTCGCCCTGCCGGGCGCGATGCTGCTGCTGCCGGTGGTGAGCGCGGTCCTTCGCGCGGCCACCCGGCACGAGACCGTCCCGCTGGCGGGAGTAAACATCCCGGATGCGGGACAGTGGGGTCGCCGGTGAACGCCACCGCCCCCAAGGCATCGGCCCAGAACGCCGGTCCGAACCGCCGCATCGCCCGCGCCGCCGTCGTCGTGCTGGGCGCGACCGGCGGGGTCGGACGCGGCGTGGTGAAGGCCGCGCTGGCCAGCGGCCGGCCGGTGATCGCGGTCGCGCGCGACAAGGCCGGCCTGCAGTGCCTGCGCGGCTCGTTCCCCGAGGCCGACCTGACCATCGTCCCCGGCTCCGTCAGCAACGACGGCGACGGCGAACGCCTGGCGCGCGCGCTGCGCAAGCTCGGCCGGCCGATCGACGGCGTGGTCGCCGCGGTGTGCGGCAGCGCGTCGCGAGGCCGGCTGCTCGACCACCCCGCCGCGTTCCTGCGCCAGACGCTCGACGACGACCTGCTTCCGCACCTGGCCGCCGCGCGACACCTGCTGCCGATGCTGGCGCAGGGCGGACGTACCGGTACGTACGTGTTGATCGGCGGCCCCGGTGCGGACCGCCCCTGGGCCGGTTACGGCCACCGTTCCATCGCGACCGCAGCGCTTCGCATGCTCGCGCGCGTGCTGCACGAGGAGGCCCGCACGATCGGCGTCCGCGTGCAGTTGCTGGCGATCGACAGCCCGGTGTGCACCGACCTCAATCGCGCGAACGCCTGCGAGCAGTGGCCGAGCGCGCTCGCGGTCGGCCAGCGTGCGCTGGCGCTGATCGACGCGCTGACCGAAGCCGGCGACGGCCTGCAGCCGGCCGAGGCCGTCGTGCCGTATTCCAAGGTGAGCTTCTGGCCGTCGCAGGAAGGCGCGATCGCGGCGGATGTCACGCCGGATGTCGATTCGCCGTCCCCTGCTTCGACGATCCAGCAAGGACCCGGGAACGACGCGGCGCCGGTCGCGTCCGCGCCGGCGTGCGGCGCCGCCAGGTCGCAGGCGATGCACGAGCCGTCTTCTGTCGGACTACTGCCATCACGGTGTCTACAGGACGCGCGCACGCTGCTCCGGAACCTGATCGCTCCAGCTCACAACGCTTCGCATAACAACAACAACCAGGAAGACTCGCCATGACCCCACGCAAAGCACTCGCCCGGTCCGGAACCGGACTACCCACCCTCGCACTGGTCACCAGCCTGCTGGTGACCGCCGTCGCCACGGCGTGCAGCAGCCAGGCCGAGCCCGGCGCGGGCATGCCGCCGCCGCCGGAAGTCAGCGTCGCGCAGGTGCTCAACAAGGACGTCAGCCGCTGGGATGAATTCACCGGCCGCGTCACCGCCATCGAGACCGTCGAACTGCGCCCGCGCGTGTCCGGCTACGTGCAGCAGGTCGCCTACCAGGAAGGCCAGGAAGTGAAGAAGGGCGACCTGCTCTTCGTCATCGATCCGCGCCCGTACAAGGCGCGCCTCGCCCAGGCCGAAGCCGACCTGGAGCGCGCCCGTGCCGAAGCCCGCCTCGCGCAGATGCAGGACAAGCGCGCGCAGACGCTGGTCGAAGCCAAGGCGATCTCGCGCGAGGAGTTCGAGACGCGTCGCGCGGCCAGCACGCAGGGCGATGCCGCCGTGCGCGCCGCCCAGGCCGCGCTCGACAACGCCCGCCTGGACCTGCAGTTCACCCAGGTGCGTTCGCCGATCGACGGCCGCGCGGGCCGCGCGCTGGTCACCGAGGGCAACCTCGCCACCGCCGACGCGACGCTGCTGACCACCGTCGTTTCGCAGGATCCGGTGTTCGTGTACTTCGAATCCGACGAGCAGAGCTTCCTGCGTTACCAGGAACTGGCCCGCAAGGGCGAGCGCGCCGAGACGAAGAACCCGGTCCGCGTCGGCCTGGCCAACGAGCAGGGCTACCCGCACGAAGGCACGGTCGATTTCGTCGACAACCAGGTCGATCCGAGCACCGGCACCATCCGCGCGCGCGCCGTGCTGAAGAACCCGGACCGCATCTTCACCCCGGGCCTGTACGCGCGCGTGCAGCTGCAGGGCAGCGGCCAGTTCAAGGCGATGCTCATCGACGACAAGGCCGTGCTCACCGACCAGGACCGCAAGTACGTCTACGTGCTGGGCGAGAAGAACGCCGCCACGCGCAAGGACGTGAAGCTCGGCCCGGTGATCGACGGGCTGCGCGTGGTGACCTCGGGCCTGGCGCCGTCGGACAAGGTGATCGTGCACGGCGTGCAGAAGGTGTTCTTCCCCGGAATGCCGGTGCAGCCGAAGGTCATCGCGATGGGCGCCCCGGCGCCGCAGCCGCAGGTGGCGATGAAGTAACGCGCGACCTGACGGCAAGGCTCCTTCCCCTGCGATCAGGGGAGGGAGCCGGAAAAACAGGCAGGAACAGACATACGGCGATGCGAAAGCCGCATCGCCCAGGACCGTTGCGGCTTCGGGCCCGGCTTGAAAGCCGCGACACAAGGAACCCCTCATGGACTTTTCAAAGTTCTTCATCGACAGGCCGATCTTCGCCGCCGTGCTGTCGATCGTGATCTTCGCCGCCGGCCTGATCTCGATCCCGCTGCTGCCCATCGGCGAGTACCCCGAAGTCGTCCCGCCCTCGGTCGTGGTGCGCACCGTGTACCCGGGCGCGAACCCGAAGGTGATCGCCGAGACCGTCGCCACGCCGCTGGAGGAATCCATCCGCGGCGTCGAAGGCCTGATGTACGTCAAGTCGGTCGCCAGCTCCGACGGCGTGCTGCAGATCACCGTGACCTTCCGCCCCGAAGTGGACGCGGACGAGGCCACCGTGCGCGTGCAGAACCGCGTCAGCCAGGCGCTGGCGCGATTGCCCGAGGACGTGCGTCGCCAGGGCGTGACCACGCAGAAGCAGTCGCCGGTCTTCCTGATGGTCGTGCACCTCACCTCGCCCAGCGGCAAGTACGACACGCTGTACCTGCGCAACTACCTGCGGCTGCACATCAAGGACCAGCTCGCGAGCATTCCCGGCGTCGGCGAAGCGCAGCCCTTCGGCGGCGGCGACTACGCGATGCGCCTGTGGCTGGATCCCGACAAGGTCGCCTCGCGCGGCATGACGGCCAGCGACGTCCTGCGCGCCGTGCGCGAGCAGAACATCCAGGTGTCCGCCGGCCAGCTCGGCGCCGAACCGATGCCCAACGGCTCGCAGTTCCTCACCCCGATCAACGCCCGCGGCCGCCTGGAAACGCCGGAAGAGTTCGGCAACATCGTGCTCAAGGGCGGCGAAAGCGGCGAAGTGGTGCGCCTGTCGGACGTGGCGCGCATCGAACTGGCCGCCGGCGACTACACCATGCGCGCGCGCCTGGACGGCCAGAACGCCGCGGCCATCGGCATCTTCCAGGCGCCGGGCGCCAACGCGCTGCAGATCCGCGACGAAGTGATCCGCCGCATGGACGAGGCGTCCAAGCGCTTCCCGCCGGGCATCGAGTACAAGTCGATCTACGACACCACGATCTTCGTGCGCGACTCGATCAAGTCGGTCGTGACCACGCTGCTGGAAGCCACGCTGCTGGTGGTGCTGGTGGTGATCCTGTTCCTGCAGACCTGGCGCGCGTCGATCATCCCGCTGATCGCGGTGCCGGTGTCGGTGGTGGGCACGTTCGCCGCGCTCTACCTGCTCGGGTTCTCGATCAACACGCTGACGCTGTTCGGGCTGGTGCTCGCGATCGGCATCGTCGTGGACGACGCGATCGTGGTGGTGGAGAACGTCGAACGCCACATCGAGGACGGCCATTCGCCGCTGGAAGCAGCGCACATGGCGATGCGCGAAGTGTCCGGGCCGATCATCGCGATCGCGCTGGTGCTGTGCGCGGTGTTCGTGCCGATGGCGTTCCTGTCGGGCGTCACGGGCCAGTTCTACAAGCAGTTCGCGGTGACCATCGCCATCTCGACGGTGATCTCGGCGATCAACTCGCTGACCCTGTCGCCGGCGCTGGCCGCGCGCCTGCTCAAGCCGCACGGCGCACCGAAGGACCTGCTCAGCCGTGGCATCGAACGCGGCTTCGGCTGGATCTTCCGTCCGTTCAACCGCTTCTTCGGCACCGCCGCCGAGCGCTACCAGAACGGCGTGAGCAAGGTGCTGGGCCGTCGCGGTGCGGTGTTCGTGGTGTACGCGGGCCTGCTGCTGGCCACCGGCCTGATGTTCCAGCTGGTGCCGCGCGGCTTCGTGCCGGTGCAGGACAAGAGTTACCTCATCGCCGGCATCAAGATGCCGGAAGGCTCCTCGATCGAGCGCACGGACGCGGCGCTGAAGAAGATCGGCGAGATCGCGATGAGCATCGACGGCGTGCAGAACGACGTCGCCTTCCCGGGCCTGAACCCGCTGCAGTTCAGCAACACGCCGAACTACGGCGTCACCTTCATCAACCTCAAGCCCTTCGGCCAGCGCACGCGCAGCGCCGAGGAGATCAACGCCGAACTCAGCGCGAAGATCAGCGGCATCCAGGAAGGCTTCGCCTTCTCGCTGCAGCCGCCGCCGATCCAGGGCCTGGGCAACGGTTCGGGTTACTCGCTCTACATCGAGGACCGCGGCAACCTGGGCTACGGCGCGCTGCAGAGCGCGGTGCAGGCCTTCCAGGGCGCCGGTTCGCAGACGCCGGGGCTGGGCTTCCCGAACTCGAGCTACCAGGCCAACGTGCCGCAGCTCGACGCCGAGGTCGACCGCGTGAAGGCCAAGGCGCAGGGCGTGCCGCTGACGGAGCTGTTCGACACGTTGCAGACCTACCTGGGCTCGGCGTACGTCAACGACTTCAACATGTTCGGCCGCACCTGGCAGGTCGTGGCGCAGGCCGACGGCCCGTTCCGCGACAGCGTCGAGGACATCGCCAACCTGCGCACGCGCAACGATCGCGGCGAGATGGTGCCGATCGGTTCGATGGTGAAGGTCACCGAGACCTTCGGCCCGGACCCGGTGATCCGCTACAACGGCTATCCGGCGGCGGACATCCTCGGCGAGGCCGATCCGAACATGCTGTCGTCCGCGCAGGCGATGGTGAAGCTGGAAGAGCTCGCGCAGAAGGTGCTGCCCAACGGCATGGACATCGAGTGGACGGACCTGAGCTACCAGCAGGCCACGCAGGGCAAGGCCGCGCTGATCGTCTTCCCGCTCGCCGTGCTGCTCGCCTTCCTCGTGCTGGCCGCGCTGTACGAAAGCTGGACCCTGCCGCTGGCGGTGATCCTGATCGTGCCGATGTGCATGCTCTCGGCGCTGCTGGGCGTGTACCTGACCGGCGACAACAACGTCTTCGTGCAGGTGGGTCTGGTCGTGCTGATGGGCCTGGCGTGCAAGAACGCGATCCTGATCGTCGAGTTCGCCCGCGAACTGGAGATGCAGGGTAAGGGCATCGTCGAAGCGGCGCTGGAAGCCTGCCGCCTGCGTCTGCGTCCGATCGTGATGACGTCGATCGCCTTCATCGCGGGCACCGTGCCGCTGGTGCTCTCGCACGGCGCCGGCGCCGAAGTCCGCCAGGCCACGGGCATCACCGTGTTCTCCGGAATGATCGGCGTGACGCTGTTCGGCCTGTTCCTGACGCCGGTGTTCTACGTCGCGCTGCGCAAGCTGGCCGGCAAGCCGCTGGTAAGCCATGGGCCGTCCACCGTGGCCACGCATTCGCCCGTGCAGGCGTGAGGCAGGAGCGAGTGGAGAGGAGTGAGGAGTGAGCACAACGCTTCTCCGTCACTCCCTCCACTCTTCCGACGCACCGCTCGCTGCTCACTCCTCTCCCTCACTTCCAGGAACACCCCCATGTCCCAGAACACTTCCAAGGTCGCCCTCGTCACGGGCGGTACGCGCGGCATCGGTTTCGAGACCGTGCGGCAGCTCGCGCAGGCCGGCGTGCACACGCTGCTGGCCGGCCGCGATCGCAGCCGGGCCGTCGAGGCCGCGCTGAAGCTGCAGGGCGACGGCCTGCCGGTCGAGGCGATCGCGCTCGACGTCACCGACACCGCCAGCATCGCCGCCGCAGTGCAGGAGGTCGATCGCAAGTTCGGCCGCCTCGACATCCTGGTGAACAACGCCGGCATCATCGTCGAAGACAAGACGCTGGCGCCGTCGCGTCAATCCGTCGCCGCGTGGCGCGAAACCTTCCAGACCAACGTCTTCGCCGTCGTCGAAACCACGCAGGCCTTCCTGCCGCTGCTGCGCAAGTCGCCGGCCGGGCGCATCGTCAACGTGTCCAGCATCCTGGGCTCGCTGACGCTGCACACGCAGCCGGGATCGCCGATCTACGACTTCAAGTCGATCCCCGCCTACAACGCGTCCAAGAGCGCGATCAACTCGTACTCCGTGCATCTGGCTTATGAACTGCGAGACACGCCGATCAAGGTCAACGCCGTGCATCCGGGCTACGTGAAGACCGACATGAACGCGGGCGAAGGCGAGATCGACGTGCCCACCGGCGCCAGGACCAGCGTCCAGATGGCGCTCATCGATGCCGACGGCCCCTCCGGCGGCTTCGTCTACCTGGGAGAAACCCTGCCATGGTGATCAGAACCCTCACGATCGGCGTCGCCGCCGCGCTGCTCGCCGCATGCGCCGTCGGCCCCGATTACGTCCGTCCCACCATCCAGACGCCGTCGAACTTCGCGCGCGACGAAGCGGCCAGCGACGCACGCGCGGCCGACATCGCCACCGGCGTGGAAGCGTCCTCGTCGCAGGCCGCCTCGCCGCAGGCCGATGCCGAGTTCTGGCGCAGCTTCAACGACCCGCTGCTCACGCGGCTGGTCGAGGATGCGCTCGCGGCCAACCACGACCTGCGCATCGCGCTGGCCAGCTACGACCGCGCCAACGCGCTGCTTCGCAACGCCAAGCTCGACCGCTTTCCGACGGTGACCGCCAGCGCCACCGGCAGCGACTCGCGCGCCAGCGCCGATCAGGCGCCCGGTGTGTCGCGCGCCGACCGCGATGGCGAAAGCTACAGCGTGCAGGCCGACGTCAGCTGGGAACTGGACCTGTACGGCCGCGTGCGTCGCAGCGTGGAATCCTCGCGTGCCGAAGCCTGGGCCGCCGCATCCGACCTGGATGCGTTGCAGGTCGCCATCGTCGGCGAGGTCGCGCGCAGCTACGTCGAACTGCGAGGCTTGCAGGAGCGCCTGCGCGTCGCGCAGGAAAACGCCGAGAACCAGCGCGAAACGCTGCGCCTGGTGAACGCGCGCTTCGACGCCGGCCGCGGCACCGAGTTTGACACCTCGCGTGCACGCGCCCAGCTGGAAGCCACGCTGTCGCGCGTGCCGGCACTGGAAGCGCAGGTCGCGGTAACGATGCATCGTCTCGCCGTGCTCACGGGTCAGACGCCCGATGCGCTGATCGCCGAACTCACGCCGGTGAAGCCGCTGCCCGCGTTGCCGGCGCGGCTGGATCCGGGTTCGCCCGGCGAACTGCTGCGCCATCGGCCCGACGTGATCGCCGCCGAACACCGGCTGCACGCGGCCACCGCGCGCATCGGCGTGGCGACGGCCGACCTGTTCCCGCGCTTCACGCTCGGCGGACTCATCGGCAGCCAGGCCGTGGACACCAGCTCCCTGTTCGAACGCGACAGCGAAACGCGGCTGGCGTTCCTGGGCATCGACTGGTCGTTCCTCGACATCGGCCGCGTGCGCGCGCGCATCGCCGCCGCCGACGCGGACGCCGCGGGCGAACTGGCGCGCTACCAGCAGTCGGTGCTGCTCGCGCTGGAAGACACCGAGAACGCCCTGGTGCGTTACGCCCGCGCACGCGTGGAAGACCAGCACCTCGCGCAGGCCGCGACCGACAGCGCGACCGCCGCGCGACTGGCGCGTGTCCGCTACGACGCCGGCGCGGCGGATCTGTTCGAAGTGCTCGACGCCGAACGCACGCGCCTCACGGCCGAAGAAGCCTTCGCCGATGCGCGCACGCGCAGCGCCAGTTCCGCCGTCGCCTTGTACAAGGCGCTTGCAGGCGGCTGGCCCACGCGCGTGCCGGTGCGCGAGGACGTCGCCGCGCGCTGAGGTCCAACGCTCCCCTGGCCGACGGCCGACGGCGCCACGCTTTCCCCTCCCTCACGTGGCGTCGTCGGTCGATCGGTTTTCCCCACATGGCGTTGCCCGTTCGCGCCGCCGGAACTCATCCCGTCCGGCGGCGCCTTTTTTCCCGCTGGCGCCGGGTGGAGTAGCATTCCCGTCCCCCCGTCAGACCGAGTCCGTGCCATGGCGCAAGACGACAAGCCCACCCGCGAGCAGGCCGAGGCCGCCGTGCGCACGCTGCTGCGCTGGGCCGGCGACGATCCGGCGCGCGAAGGCCTGCTCGACACGCCCAAGCGCGTGGCGAAGGCCTACCAGGACTGGTTCAGCGGTTACGGCGAAGACCCGGCGGATTACCTCAAGCGCACGTTCGAGGAAGTCGAGGGCTACGACGAGATGATCGTGCTGCGCGACATCGAATTCGAAAGCCACTGCGAGCACCACATGGCGCCCATCATCGGCAAGGCGCACGTGGGTTACCTGCCCGACGGCAAGGTGGTCGGCATCAGCAAGCTCGCGCGCGTGGTGGAAACCTACGCGCGTCGCCTGCAGGTGCAGGAAAAGATGACGGCGCAGATCGCGCAGGTGATCCAGGAAGTGCTGCAGCCGCGCGGCGTCGGCGTGGTCATCGAAGGCGCGCACGAATGCATGACCACCCGCGGCGTGCACAAGCGCGGCGTGAGCATGGTGACGTCGAAGATGCTCGGGAGTTTCCGCGACGACGCACGCACGCGTGCGGAGTTCCTGCAGTTCATCGACGTGGGCCCGGGCCGCTGACCGGATCGCCATGAGCGCGCTGCCGAACGCCCCGGCCTGCGAGCGCAACCGCGAGCCGATCCTCGGCGTTTTGCGACGGCATTTCGCCGATCGCCACGACGTGCTGGAAATCGGCAGCGGTACCGGGCAGCACGCCGTGCATTTCGCCGCGGCGATGCCGTGGCTGCGCTGGCAGTGCAGCGATCGTGCGGACAACCTTCCCGGCATCGGCGCATGGCTGGAACACGCGGCGCTGGCGAACACGCCGGCCGCGGTCGAGCTCGATGTCGCGCGCGGTCCGTGGCCACGTTCCGACGCGGGCGACGGCCGCTTCGACGCCGCGTTCAGCGCGAACACGCTGCACATCATGGGCTGGCCGCAGGTGGAGGCGTTCTTCGCCGGGCTCGACGACGCGCTGGCCGGCGACGCGACGCTCGCCGTCTACGGACCGTTCAACTACCGCGGCGACTACACCAGCGACAGCAACCGCGAGTTCGATGCGTGGCTGAAGGCACGCGATCCGCAGTCGGCCATCCGCGATTTCGAAGCCGTCGACACACTTGCGCAAGGCATCGGGCTGCGTCTCGTCGAGGACGTCGCGATGCCGGCGAACAACCGCTGCCTCGTGTGGCGACGCGCGGCCGGGCCGCGCTGAGCCCGCGCTGGAGTCGTCCGCGCTCTGCCGGCGATGCGCATGGCCCCGGCCGTCTTGTCCGACGTCAGGTGATCTCGCGTCCGCGGTACCAACGGCAATGCGCCAGCGCGAGCAGGTCGCGATCTTCGTGCGTGTCGCCGTAGGCGTACACGACGGAATAGCGCGACAGATCGTAATGTTCGCGCACGCGCCTGGCCTTCTCCGCGCCGACGCATTGCGCACCGGCGAAACGCCCCGTCATCACGCCGTCGCGCGCTTCCAGCGACGAGCACAGCAGCGCCAGCCCGTGCTGCGCACACCAGTGCGACAGGTACAGATCGAACGAGCCGGACACGACGGCGATGGTGTCGCCCTGCTCGCGATGCCATTGCACGCGCGCCATCGCGTCCGGGCGCAGCGCGGCCGGGATCGTCTCGCGCGCGAAGCGCTCGCCGGCGGTTTGCAGCATGCGTTGCGGCAGCCCGCGAAAAGCGAAGTCGGCGATCCGTTCGCGTACCGCGTTGCCGCTCACCACCCGCGCCTTGTAGCCGACGATCACCGGCGCGAGCACGATCTGCCCGACCACCAAGCGTCGCTTCGTCGTCGCCATGCGCACGAAGTCGGGCATGAGCTCGCGCGTGGTGAGCGTGCCATCGAAGTCGAACAGGGCGAGGTTCATTCGGTGCGGTCCGCGCGAAAGCGGCGAGTGTACGTGCAGCGTGAGGCGTCAGGCATCGGGCTGCGTGCGCTCTTTGGCACTGCCGCATGCGTCACCGTCGTTCCAGCTTCCGCTGGAACGACGCAGGGTAGGGCAAAGGAAAGGGCCGTGTGCTGTGGCGGCCTCGCTCAGCCGCGGTGCTCCAGCGACAGGAACTCCGCCGACTGCATTTCGATCAACCGCGAGGCGGTGCGTTCGAACGCGTGCGCGAGCTTGTGGCCCGTGTACAGCGCGGGCGGTGCGGCCGCGGCCGTGCAGAGCAGGTTGACGTGGCGGTCGTACAACTCGTCGATGAGGTGCACGAAGCGGCGCGCGGGATCGTCGTTGCGGCCGTCGAACAGCGGAATGCCGCCGAGGAGCACGGTGTGGTATTCGGTCGCGATCTCGATGTAATCGCTCGCCGCGCGCGGGCCTTCGCACAATGCGGCGAAATCGAACCACGCGTGGCCTTCGGCCAGCGCGCGCACGGGGATTTCGCGCCCTTCGATGACGAGGGGGCCGTTTTCATGCGGACACGTCGCGGTGAGCTCGCGCCAGCGCTCGGCGAGCCAGGAATCGGAGGCGTCGTCCAGCGGTGTGCGGTACACCGGCGAACGCGTCAGCGCGCGCAGGCGGTAGTCCTGGGCGCTGTCGAGGTACAGCACCGTGCAGTGCGCTTCGATCTGCGCGATCGCCGGCAGGAAGCTCGCGCGCTGCAGGCCGTCCTTGTAGAGGTGCTTCGGCTCGGTGTTGGACGTGGTGACCAGTGCGACGCCTTCGGCGAACAGGCGCTCCATCAGGCGGCCGAGCAGCATCGCGTCGCCGATGTCGTTGACGAAGAACTCGTCGAGCACCAGCACGCGCAGGTTCGCGCCCCATTCCCGCGCGATCGTCGCCAGCGGATCGCTCTGCCCGGCATGCGCGCGCAGTTGCGCGTGGACCTCGCGCATGAAGCGGTGGAAGTGCGTGCGCCGCTTCTGCTCGAACGGCAACGCGTCGTAGAAAAGGTCGATGAGGAAGGTCTTGCCGCGGCCGACGCCGCCCCACAGGTACAGGCCGCGCGGGGCTTCGGGCTTGCGGCCGAAAAGCTGGCCGAACAGGCCGCGCCGGGGCGGATCGAGCAGCGCGGCATGGAGGCGGTCGAGTTCGCGCAGCGCGGGGCGTTGCGCCGGATCGTCGTTCCAGTCACCGCGCGAGACGCCGGCGGCGTACAGGGAAGAGGGCGCGGACGCGGGCGCCGCCGCGCTCGCGGCCGGGGCTGCAGCGTTCATGCCAACGGCGCGCCTTCCGTCGTGGGCGGCAGGTACGGCTTGATGCCGTTCTTGATCGCGCCGCGCAGGTCCATCAGCCGCCGATGGAAGAAGTGGCTGGTCTCCGGCATTTTCACCAGTTCCATCGACTGCTCGGGCGCGAGGCTGTCGAGCCACGCATAGACGGCCTGCGGATCGACGATTTCGTCTTCCTCGCCCTGGATCACCAGCCACGGGCACGGCGGCGGCGCGATGGTGCTGAAGTCCCAGTTGCGGCCCGCCGCCGGCGGCGCGATCGAGATCACCATGCCCGGGTGCAGTTCGTTCGCGCACTTGAGCGTGATGTAGGAGCCGAAACTGAAGCCCGCCAGCCACAGGCGCGCGCGCGGGCGCTGTTCGCGCACCCAGGCCGCCACGGCGCGCAGGTCGTCGGCTTCGCCGCGGCCCTGGTCGAAACTGCCCTCGGATGCACCGGTGCCGCGGAAGTTGAAGCGCACCGTCGCGATGCCGGACTCGCGCAGCGCGCGCGCGGCCATCGTCACGACCTTGTTGTGCATGGTGCCGCCGTCGGTGGGCAGCGGATGGCAGACGATGGCGATCGCGTCGCGCACGGGCGCTTCGGCGGCCTCGACGATGGTTTCCAGCGCACCGGCCGGGCCTTGCAGCGCCAGCGTGGCGGTCGCGTCGTTCGGGAAAGCGGGTTGGCTCATGCGTTCCATGATACGGGGTGCGGTATTCAGGCCCCGTCGCCGTGCCGGTCAGGGATCGAAACCCAGCACCAGCGGATCGTGGTCCGAGCTGCGCCACGGGCCTGCGCCGCCCGCGCGGTAACCCGACGCGTCCGGCTCGTCGGCGTTGACGTGCCATTCCGCCGCGCCGCGCAGGCGCGCGGCGAAGCCGGGGCTCAGCAGCGCGTGGTCGAGGCGGCCGAGCTGTCCGTCGTAGACGTAGCTGTAGGGCGCGTGGACGCCGGCGACGGCGAAGGCGTCCTTCCAGCCGGCCTCGCGCAGGGTGCGGACGGGCGATTCCTGCGCGTAGGCGTTGAGGTCGCCGACGATGAGCGTGCGCGCGCCATACCCGGTGGGATCGGACGCGAGCCACGCATGCAGCTGCTGCGCCGACTCGGTGCGCGTCGCGTCGTAGCAGGAGGCGCCGTCGTGCCGGTCGCGGTCCGGGCCTTCGGCATCCTTGCAGCCCTTCGACTTGAAGTGGTTGGCGACGACGACGAAGCCCTGCCGCCTCGCATCGCCCTTGATCGGCGCGAACGCCTGCGCCAGCGGCACGCGGCTGTGCTCGCCGAAGGGGCCGCCTTCCAGCGTCCTGGGTGCACCAAGCGTGCGCACGCGGTCGGCGCGATAGACCAGCCCCACCCGGATGGGGTTGTCGCCCGGGCCCTGCTTCGCATCGACGAAGCGCCAACGGCCGCCGTCGGCGTTGAGCGCGCCCACCAGCGCCGCGATGCTGGAATCCGCGCCGTAGCCGTCGTTCTCCAGCTCCATCAGCGCCACGACGTCCGCGTCCAGGCCGTCGATGATCGCCACGTGTTTGGCGAGCTGCGCGGCGAGTTCCTGCGGCGTCCGCGCGCCGCGCGTCGTGGGGAATCCGCCGCCGCGCCCGTCGCCGTTGAAGAGGTTTTCCAGGTTGAGCGCGGCCACGCGAAGCGCGCCGGGCACGGTCGGCGCGGCGGGGCGCTCGACCGGGTCGAGCGTCGGCGCCGTGTCCAGATGGAGTGCGACGCCGTCGTTCGTTTCATCGACCACGCCCACGGCGCCGCCGATGCGGCTGCCGCTGCGGGCCTGCGCCAGACCTTGCGGCCAATCGGCGTGCGCGGCGTCGAGCCACAGCGTACGGCGCGCATTGGCGTCGACCGCGGACCGATACCCGTCGCTGCCCGGCGCATGGCGTTCGGTCGGCTGCCACAGGCGTTCGTCGAGGCTGACCTGCACGCGGCCGCGCTTGCCGAGGTCGCCGCTGTCGGCGAGGAAGACGGCGCCGTCGAGGCGGACGCGCATGCCTTCCAGGCGTTCCCAATCGGTCGGCGCGCTGGCGAGCGGGAGCGCGGCGACTTCGCCGTGGCCGGTGCGTTCGACCTTCGCCTGCACCAGGGACGTGCGCGTGGCGCGGCCGGACGCCAGTTCGGCGACCGTGCCTCGCACGAGCACCGCGTCGCCCGGCCGCACGGTCGCCGTCGCATCCTGGACGAAGATCGCGTCGGACGTGCCTTCGTCGCCGTCGCCCGCGTCCTGCAGGAACCAGCCGCCGTCGCGGACCGCGCTGACGACGCCACGCACCATCACCGCTTCGCCGACGAGGGCGCTGCGATCCGCATGGCCCTGCACGGCGCCGATCGCCAGCGCGTCGCGCGCACCGGAGATCGAGGCGCAGCCGACCAGCACGCAGGGCGCCAGCAACAGGGCGGATCGAAGCGGGAAGAGGGGAAGGATCATGGCGCGCTCGCCGCGGAAGAGGCGCGCATTATCGCGAGCGCGCGTGCCGGGCGGATGTCGCCGGCTTGGCGCGACGAGGCGGGAACGGCCGCGCGCGCGATGTCCTCGAACCCCGGAAACGACAACGCCGCCCGGAGGCGGCGTCGTGCGGAGCGGATCGGAGCCCGACTACTTCAGGTTCGCCAGCATCCAGTCGACCGCGGCGATGACCTGCTCGTCGGTGAGCGCGGGGTTGCCGCCCTTCGGGGGCATCACGCCGGCGGTGCCGGTGAAGCCTTCGATGGCGTGCTTGTGCAGCGTGTCCTTGCCCTTGGGCAGGCGGGCGGCCCAGTGCGCCTGGTCCAGCGTCGGCGCGCCGCCGGCACCGGAGGTGTGGCAGCCGGTGCACAGGTTGTTGAAGATCACCGCGCCATCGGTGGTACCGCCATAGGCGACCTGCGAGGCGGCCTTCGCGGCAGCGGCGGCCGCAGCGGCCTGCTGCGCGGCGGCGCCCGTGCTGCCGGCGTAGACGGCGCCGACCGGGGCGATGCGCTGCTCGGTGCGCTTGGCGACGTCGGGGTTGATCTCGGCCGGGATCTGGCTGTGCACGAACATGGCCGCGACGATCAGGCCCAGCGTGACCAGCATCAGGAAGCCGATCACCATCGAGAATTTCTTCAGGAATTCGAGGTCGTAATTGCGCACAAACCCACCTATGGCGCGCCCTTGCGGGTCACGCGAAGCCATCGACGATCGACCGCCCCAAGCGGCCGCGCGCCAGTATACGGCCCGCTAGGCTGCTCCACTAGGTTCAGACTTGGCCGGTCCGGCCACGCGTTCGCGCCGCTTCGACGTCGTCCATCGCCGCGGGGCGGCGGCCGTATGCATCGAAAGGCGCGCAGCGATTGCCCGATGCGGGCTCCGAAAAGCAAAACGGCAACCGCGAGGCTGCCGTTTTCCCGGTGCATGTGATGCAGGACGTGGTCGCCGCTGCCTCGCACCGCGACCGTGCCATGACGGCACGGTGCGCAGGATGGCGCGCCCGGAGGGATTCGAACCCCCGACCAATGGCTTCGGAAGCCACTACTCTATCCGGCTGAGCTACGGGCGCCTGGATGTCCCGTGATACGGCCTGATCGAGCGATCACGTCGCACCGTGCGGGGCTGGCATTCTAGCGGCAAAGCGCGACGGCGTGCGGCCGACGGTTTCGATCCGGCCGCGACGACGTCGCCTCCGGCGCCGCTTGGGCTCCCACTTTTCTCGATTTTCCCCCGCAATGAGCTACGAACGCTTCCAAACTCCCGCCGATTCCCCGTGGAAGACACGGCTGGCGCTCTACTGGCAGCTGGTGCGCGGCGACCGGCCCATCGGCTGGCTGCTGCTGCTCTGGCCGACGTGGTGGGGCCTGTGGATCGCCGCCGGCGGCATGCCGCCGCTGTGGACGCTCTTCGTGTTCAGCGCCGGCGTGTGGCTGACGCGTTCGGCCGGCTGCGTGATCAACGACTACGCCGATCGCTGGCTCGATCCGCACGTGGAACGGACGAAGAACCGCCCGCTCGCCACCGGCGCGGTGCGCGGACGCGAGGCGCTGGCGCTGTTCGCCGTGCTGATGCTGGTCGCGTTCGGGCTCGTGCTGACGTTGAACCGGCTCACGGTGCTGATGAGCTTCGTCGGTGTCGCGCTCGCGGCGAGCTATCCGTATCTCAAGCGCTATACGCACCTGCCGCAGGTATACCTCGGGCTGTCGTTCGGCTGGGGGATCCCGATGGCGTTCGCGGCGGTGCAGGGCGAGGTGCCCGCGGTCGCGTGGTTGTTGTATGCGGCCAACATCGTCTGGTCCACGGCTTACGACACCTGGTATGCGATGGTCGATCGCGAGGACGACCTGCGCATGGGGAGCAAATCGACGGCGATCCTGTTCGGCGAGATGGACCTGATCGCACAGGGCCTCCTGTACGCGCTGTTCTTCGTCGCGCTGGTGTTCGTGGGCCAGCGCGCGGCGATGGGCGCGTACTACTGGGCCGGCTTGGCGGTCGCCGTGGTGCTGGTGGTTTACGAGTTCGGCATCGCCCGCACGCGCGAGCGGGCCGCGTGTTTCCGCGCGTTCCTGCACAACCACTGGGTGGGCCTGGCGATCTTCGTCGGCATCGCCGCCGACTTCGCCCTGCGCGGGCCGGCCGCCTGAGCGGTCAGGCCACGTCGGCGAGCTTGCGCAGCCGCAGCCCGGCGACGATCTGCAGAACGCCGTAGAACAGCGCGGCCACGCCGATCCACAGTGCGACCGTCACCAGGCCCGCAGCCGGGCGCATCAAGAACAGCACCGCCAGCACGATGGCGAGCACCCCGCTCAGGGCGATCATCCACTCGCCGGTGATGGCCTTGCGGATCCGGATGGCGAGCACGATGCGGTAGATGCCGGCGACCAGCAGCCACGCGGCGAGGATCAGCAGAAGCACGCCGGCCGTGGCCACGGGATTCGAGACGGCCAGCACGCCGAACACCAGCGAGGCCAATGCGTACAGCACGAGCCAGCCCTTCGACACCGAGACGTTGCGGTCGAACAACGCCAGCAGGCTCAACACGCCCTCGGCGATGGCCATCACCCCGAACGCCCACGCGATCGCCACGGCGGTCTTCGCCGGCCACAGGAAGGCCGCGAGGCCGAACAGCACGCCGACAACGCCATAGAGCACCAGCACCCACCAACTGCGACCCATCGTCCGCAACAGACCTGCGTTCATGACGCGCTCCTTGACCCTGAGGTCGGTACCGTGGCCGGGTTGCGGCGGAGCGTGAGCGCCGCGGGGTCGTCGCCAGGTGAAGGCGGAGTGACGGGGCGGAACACGGCCCCGCGTTCCCCCCAACGGCACTGCCCCGTGGCGCGCGCCGATGGTGCAATCGCGATTCCCATTCCTTCCGGAGTCCGCCATGCGCCGCACGTGCCTGTCGCTGGTCCTGTGCCTGCTTGCCCTCGATGCCGCTGCGCAGACGGCGCCCGTGCGCGAGCACTTCGCGCCGCCCGGCTGGGAGGGCTCGTACCACGGGCTGCACTACACGCCGGTGGTTCGCGTCGGCGATCGCGTGATCGTTTCGGGCATTCCGGCATCGGAAGGCGAGACCGACGAGGCGAAGATCCGCTGGGCTTTCGAGCAGCTGCGGGCCCATCTGGAAAAGGCGGGCGCAACGATGGAGGACGTCGTCGAGTTGCAGAGCTTCCACGTCTCTCGCGACCACGACGACTTCCGCAGACGCGTCGAGCCGGTGCTGAAGGTGCATCGCGAGTTCTTCAAGGATCACTACCCCGCATGGACGGCGGTGGGCACGACTGCGCTGTTCTCGAAGGATGCGCCCATGGAGATCCGGGCCGAGGCGATCGTCGGTTCCGGCGCGAGGGCGAAGGCGTCGATCCCGATGCCCGCGACGAAGTGATGGCGGCACCGGTGCGTGCGGTGCACGGCGATCACGGCACACGCGCGCACACCCACACGTCCACGCGCTGCACGCCCGCGCGGCGCAGCGCCAGCGCCGCCGACCGTGCCGTCGCGCCGGTCGTCATCACGTCGTCGACCAGCGCCACGTGCGCCGGCAGCGAAGCACGCGTCCGCACTTCGAACGCCCCGCGCAGGTTGCGGCGTCGGGCGCCCGCGTCGAGGCGGGACTGCGCTGCCGTCGAGCGCACGCGCCGCAGCAGGTCGTCGCGCAGCGGCACGCCGAGCCGGCGCGCGAGCGGCCGGGCCAGTTCCAACGCCTGGTCGTAGCCGCGCCGTCGCAGGCGCTCCCGGTGCAGCGGGATTGGCGCCAGCGCCTCGGGCTGTTCCGCGTCGCCGAGGCGGTCGCCCATCAACTCCGACAGCAGCCGCAGGCTGGCGAGGTCGCCGTGAAACTTGGCCCGGGGGAGCAGGCGGTCGACCGGCGTGCGGTAGACGAATGCCGCTCGGACGAGCGTCTGGGGTGGCGGTCGACGCAGGCAATCGCCGCACAGGTCGGCGCCAACGGCCAACGGCAAGGCGCATCGCGTGCATGCGTCCCTCAGCCACGGCAGTTCATCGCGGCAGGTTCGACACAGATCGCCGCCGTTGGCGCCGCGTTCGCTGCAGACCAGGCATCGGCACGGCAGCAGGCGAACCAGCGCGCGCGCCGTCCATTCGTAAACTCCGTGCGCTGCAGTTTGGTTGACAGGGTCGGGCATGGTTTCCAGACTGCCCGGCCTGTGTCGCCGAAAACATCGGATTCCCGCCATGACCGTTGTCAGCCCGTTGCCTGTCGTCGAGTCGTCCGAACCCCGCCACGACTGGTCCCGTGCCGAGGTCCGCGCGCTGTTCGACCTGCCGTTCCCGGAACTGCTGCACCGCGCCGCCAGCGTGCATCGGGCGAACTTCGACCCCGCCGAGGTGCAGGTCAGCACGCTGCTGTCGATCAAGACCGGCGGCTGCCCCGAGGATTGCGGCTACTGCCCGCAGGCCGCGCGCTACCACACCGGCGTGGAAGCCACGAAGCTGATGAGCACCGAAGCCGTCCTCGAAAAGGCCCGCCAGGCCAAGGCGGCCGGCGCCAGCCGCTTCTGCATGGGCGCGGCGTGGCGATCGCCGAAGGATCGGGATATTCCGAAGGTCGCCGCGATGATCTCCGAGGTGAAGGCGCTCGGCCTGGAGACCTGCGCCACGCTCGGCATGCTCTCGGCCGACCAGGCGCGCGCGCTCAAGGATGCCGGGCTGGACTACTACAACCACAATCTCGACACCGCGCCGGAGTTCTACAACCAGATCATCCACACGCGCGAGATGCAGGACCGCCTGGACACGCTCTCGCACGTGCGCGACGCGGGCATGAAGACCTGCTGCGGCGGCATCGTCGGCATGGGCGAGCGCCGCGATCAGCGGGCGGGACTGCTGCAGACGCTCGCCAACCTGCCGGCGCATCCGGATTCGGTGCCGATCAACCGCCTGGTGCAGGTCGAAGGCACCCCGCTGGCCGGTACGGAGCTGCTGGACCCCTTCGAATTCGTGCGTACCGTCGCAGTTGCCCGGATCCTGATGCCGCGTTCGATGGTCCGCCTCTCGGCCGGGCGCGAGTCGATGAGCGACGAGCTGCAGGCGCTGTGCTTCCTCGCCGGCGCCAACTCCATCTTCTACGGCGAGAAATTGCTGACGACCGGTAATCCCGACACCGAGCGCGATATGGCATTGTTCGACCGACTGGGCTTGCGTCCGATGCCCGTGGTCGAACAAGGGGAGACCGTCCATGCCGACATCGTCGAAGCGGCGCACCACTGCGCCGCGTGATGGCCTGCCGGTGCGGCCATGAGCCGCCCCGCCTGGCGTGAACGCATCGAGGCCGCGCGCGCCCAGCGCGAAGCGGCCTCGCGGGTGCGCGTGCGTCGCAGCGTCACCCTGCGCGACGGCGCGCGCTGCCTGGTCGAAGGCCGCTCCCTGCTGAACTTCTGCGGCAACGATTACCTCGGCCTGTCGCAGCATTTCGGCGTGGTCGGCGCGCTGCAGGACGCCGCCTCGCGCGAAGGCGCCGGCGGCGTCGGCTCGCACCTGGTGTGCGGCCACCACCAGCTCCACGACGCACTGGAGCGCGAAGTCGCCGACTGGCTCGGCACGCCGCGCGCGCTGCTGTTCGGCAGCGGCTACCTGGCCAACCTGGCCGTGGTACAGGCATTGCTCGGCGACGAGGACGTCTGCGTGCAGGATCGCCTCAACCACGCCAGCCTCATCGACGCCGCGCGCCTGGCCGGCTGCCGCCTGCGACGCTATCCGCACGCGGACGCCGAAGGTGCCATCCGCCAGTTGCGCAGCCTGCCGGAAGGCGCGGCGATGCTCGCCACCGACGGCGTGTTCAGCATGGACGGCGACATCGCGCCGCTGCGCGAACTGGCGCTGGTCGCGCGCGTGCAGAAGGCGCTGCTGTACGTCGACGACGCGCACGGCGTCGGCGTCGTCGGCCCGGACGGCCGCGGCAGCGTCGCGGCGAGCAAGCTCGGCGTGGCCGACGTGCCGCTGCAACTGGCGACGCTCGGCAAGGCGCTGGGCGGGTACGGCGCGGTGGTCGCCGGTGACGCCGACCTCATCCAGCACCTGTCCGAGACCGCGCGTTCGTACATCTACACCACGGCGCTGCCGCCGGCGCAGGCCGCCGCCTCGCTCGCGGCGGTGAAGCTGGCGCGCGCCGAGCATTGGCGCCGCACCAAGCTCGACGAACTCGTCGGGCGGTTCCGCGAACGCGCCCAGCGCGCCGGGCTGGAACTGATGGACTCGCAGACCGCCATCCAGCCGGTGATCTGCGGCGACGACGACACCGCGCTCGCGATGGCCGCCGGTCTGGAGCAGGCCGGCTACTGGGTCGCCGCCATCCGCCCGCCGACCGTGCCCGAAGGCCGCGCGCGCCTGCGCGTGACCCTTTCCGCGCTGCATGGCGTGGCCGACGTGGACGGCCTCGTCGACGCGATGGCCAAGGCGCGCGAGCGCATCCGCCTGGGGCTGGTCGAGACGGTCCGGCGCGAGGCCGTTTTCGCGCGATGAGCGGCGAGCGCGACCTCGCGCGCCTGCTCGCCACGCTGAACGTCACGGCGCGGCCGGGCGAGTTCGCCTTCGTCGCGCGGCCCGCGGCCGACCCGTCGCTCGCCGCGCTGGCGCTGGCGATGGTCACCGAGGACGAGGGCATCACCTACGTGCTCCCCTGCGAGGTCGCCGACGCGCGCGGCCTGCCGTACGATTTCCGCGCCGCCTGGCTCACGCTGGGCGTGCATTCGGCGCTGGATGCGGTCGGCCTGACTGCCGCCTTCGCTTCCGCCCTGGCGCGCCGCGGCATCGCCTGCAACGTGCTCGCCGGCTTCCACCACGACCATCTGCTGGTGCCGGCCGACCGCCGCGACGATGCGCTGGCCGTGCTGGCCGATCTCGCCCGCGGCGGCGGTGCGTAACGACCCGTTCCACTCAATCCCCCATCGGCTGCACCCATGTACATCGAAACGCGCGGGCAGGGTCCCGCGCTGGCACTGATCCACGGCTGGGCCATGCACGGCGGGTTGTTCGCGCCGCTGGTCGAACGCCTCCAGGACCGCTACACGCTGCACCTGATCGACCTGCCCGGGCACGGCCGCGCGCGCGACGACGCCACGCCGCTCTCGCCCGAAGCGCTCGCACCCCAGCTGATCGCGCGCGTGCCCGACGCCGTGTGGCTCGGCTGGTCGCTGGGTGGGCAGTTCGCGCTGCGCGCCGCGCTGGAATTCCCCGAGGACGTGCGCGGCCTGGTGATGATCGCCTCCTCGCCGCGTTTCGTGACCGACGAGGGCTGGCCGCACGGCGTGAAGCCGAGCCTGTTCGGCGATTTCGGTGAAGCACTGGGCCGCGATTTCCGCGGCACGCTGGAAGGCTTCCTCGCCCTGGAGGCCCTCGGGTCGAGTTACGCGCAGGAAGAACTGCGCAACCTCAAGGCGCAGGCGTTCGAGCGCGGTGAACCGGCGGCGCGCGCGTTACAGGACGGACTGGTTTTGCTCGACCGGCTCGACCTCCGGGGCGAACTGCCGCAGTTGCGCGTGCCGAGCCTGTGGATTTCCGGGCGCCGCGACCGCCTGATCCCCGCCGGCGCGATGCCTGCCGCCGCGGCGATGACGCCGGGCGCGCGCAGCGTGGTCATCGCCAACGCCGGCCATGCGCCGTTCCTCGGCGCCGCCGACGAGGTCGCATCCGAGATCGACACGTTCATGCGCGCGGTGACCGCACCGGCGTGACCGGCGCGATCGGAACGCCCACCATCACTCCCCCGGCCCTCCCCGAGCGGGGAGGGAGAATGCAGACATGACCGACACCTTCGACCACCGCCAGGTCCGCCGCGCCTTCTCGCGTGCCGCGCACCACTACGACGACGCGTCCGCGCTGCAGCGCGAAGTGGCGTCGCGCCTGATGGAACAGCTCGACTACCTCGACGATCCGGCGCTCAACCGCGCGCCGCCGCAACTCGTGGTCGATGTCGGCTGCGGCCCCGGCCACGCGAGCGCGGCGATGCAGAAGCGCTGGCCGAAGGCGCACGTGATCGGCCTCGATCTCGCCCAGCCGATGCTGCGCCAGGCACGGGGCGAAGGCGGCTGGCTGCCGGGCCTGCTGTCGAACGTGCGCCTGCCCGGCGTCGCGCGCCGTCCCGACTGGCTGTGCGCCGATGCGCGCGCGCTGCCGTTGCGCGACGCCAGCGTCGACATCCTGTTCTCGAACCTGTGCCTGCAATGGGTGGAGGATCTGCCCGCGGTGTTCGCCGGATTCCGCCGCGTGCTCAAGCCCGACGGCCTGCTGCTGGTGTCGACCTTCGGGCCCGACACGCTGCACGAGCTGCGCGAGGCGTTCGCGCAGGCCGACAACGCGCCGCACGTGAGCCCGTTCGCGTCGATCGCGCAGTTCGGCGATGCGCTGATCGCGGCGGGCTTCAAGAACCCCGTGCTCGACCGCGACGAGTTCGTGCTCGGTCACGACGACCTCGCCGGCCTGATGCGCGAACTGCGCACGCTCGGCGCGACCAATGCGATGCACGACCGCCGTCGCAGCCTCACCGGGCGCTCGCGCTTCACGCGCGCGGCGCAGGCGTACGAACCGTGGCGTCGCGATGGCCGCCTGCCCGCGACGTGGGAAGTGATCTACGCGCACGCATGGGGCCCGGAGCCGGGCACGCCGATCCGCGTCGGCGGGGTGGACGAAGTGCGCGTGCCGGCCCACGGCATCCCGGTGCGGAAGCGTTCGTGAAGGCGCGGAGCATGGCGCTCGCGGCGGTTGCGATCGCGCTCGCGTCGGCATTCTTCTTCACCTGCACCTACGTGCTCAATCGCGCCGCGGCCAGCGAGGGCGGCTTCTGGGCGTGGACGGCGTGCCTGCGTTACCTGATCACGTTGCCGCTGTTGTTGCCGGTGATGCCGTGGCAGGGCGGCATCGCGCCGGTGTGGCGGGCGATCCGCGCGCATCCGGGGCCGTGGCTGCTGTGGAGCGGCATCGGCTTCGTGCTGTTCTACCTCTGCCTGAGCTACGCCGCATCGAGCGGCCCGTCGTGGCTGATCGCCGGCACATTCCAGCTCACCGTCATCGCCGGGATGCTCTGCGCGCCGTTCCTCTATCGAGACGAACGCCGCCGCGTGCCGCTGCCGGCGCTGGCGACGGGATTGCTCGTGGTCGCCGGCGTGCTGCTGCTGCAGTTCGGTCACGGCGGCGGTTCGCTCGACCGCGACGGCTGGATCGCGCTGGTGCTGGTCGCCATCTCCGCGTTCGCCTATCCGCTCGGCAACCGCGGCCTGATGCTGCACCTGGAGCGCTGCGGGGTGGAACTCAACGCCACGCAGCGCGTGTTCGGAATGACGCTCGCCAGCCAGCCGATGTGGCTGGCCGTCGCGGCGATCACGCTGGCGCAGGTCGGCCCGCCGCCACTGGCGCAGGTATCGTTCGCCGCGGGCGTCGCGCTGGGTGCGGGCGTGATCGCGACCGTGCTGTTCTTCCAGGCGACCGGCATGGTGCGCAGCAATCCCACTGCGTTGGCCGCGGCCGAGGCGATGCAGGCGGCGGAAATCCTGTTCGCCACGCTCATCGGCGTGCTGTGGCTGGGCGAGGCGTGGCCGCAGGGCCGGGCGCTCGCCGGCGCGGTGCTGGTGGTGGTGGGCATCGTGGTTTTCAGCATTGTCGCGGCGCGGGCGAGTGCGGGGGATGCGCGCGTCGTCGCCGAGGCCTCGGGTGATCGCGGGGCCTGACGCGGGCTTCCGCGGACGAAGCATCGTTCAGCGACCGCGTCCTACGATCGCCGGATCGCACACCGTCCCCGCATCGACATGGCCCGATTCCCCCTCGGTATCGCAGCAGCTGCGCTGCTCGGCTTCACGACCCTGCCCGCGACGGCGCAGGACTTCGGCGGCTGGAGTTTCGATCCCGGCGCACTGGTCGCCGACGGCCGCGAACTGCTCATGCGCGCGCCCGACGCGAGCATCGACGGGCTGTTCCAGGCCGTGCACGCGAGCGCGCGTTCGCCGCAGGATGCGCGCACGCTGTGCACGCTGTTCGACCCGGATGCGCCGCGCAGCCTCGAGGGCTACAACCGGATCGCCACGCAGCTGAGCGAGCCCAGTCGCGTCCGCTTCGCCAACGCCGCGACGGACTTCTTCATCGCCGCGGCGCAGAGCCCGCGCCAGCCGTACGACGCCGCGCTGGCGACGCAGGCGCTCAAGGCCGCGGGCGTGCGCGCGGCGCTGCTCAACGACGGCTTCCTCGCCGGCCTCAGCGGGGGCGATCACGACGCGCGCTGTCGCTCGGTGGGCTGGCTGATCGACGCGATGGCATCGCGGCCCGTCGCGGAGCGCGCGTCGGTCATGCGGCTGCTGTTGAGCCAGGGCATCGACTACCTGTCGACCGGCGCCGGCGCACCGCGCTGAGGCGCCCTCAGCGACGCGGCTCGACGCGGAAGATCACGCGCCGCTGGAACGGCGTGCCGAGCGTGGTCGCGCGATAGCCGTAGCCTTCGATGCGGGCGCGAACGACGGGCCAGTCGTCCTGTTTGGTCACCCAGACGACGCCGTGCTCGTGCTCGCTCAACTCCACCGCGAGCGGCTCGTCGTACTCCGGGTTGAAGCGCGGCTGGCGCAACGTGTCGAGCGAGATCTTCTCGATCTGCGTGCCGCCCCCGAGCTCCAGGTGCAGGCCGTAGCGCGCCATGTCCTCGACGAAGACGATCTCGTGCACGGCCCCGGGCGCGCGTTCGCGGATCGCCTGCGCCCACGCCTCGGCATTCTTGTGCGTCGGCCAATACGCGGTGGCGGCCTTCGCCAGCAACAGCACGAACGCCCACGCGAGCAGCTTCGGCCACGACGGCAGCCCGCGTCCTTCGCGCAGCCTTTGCAGCGCCACGATCACCGCGATCGGCACGAACAGCGGCAGCAGGTAAAGCGGCATGCGCGAGCGCGCCACGAAGAACACCGCCAGCGGCAGCAGCAGCCACAGTGCGAGCAGCACCCAGTGCGCGTCCTGCTGCCGGCGCTGCGGATCGCGCCACCACGGACGGAGCATCGCGGGAAGACCACGCCCCCAGCGCCACAGCGCCGGCGTCCACGGCAGCGTGCCGACGACGAGCGTGGGCACGTAGATCTCGAGCCAGCCGTACCACTCGGCATGGCGCCCGAACTCGCCGGTCGTCATGCGGTTGACGATTTCGTCGCCGACGAAATACGAGAACAGCCCCGGATTCCCGTGGAAAACCGCCAGGTACCACGGCAACGCGAGCACCGCGAACAGCACCAGCCCGGACCATTGCAGCACGCGATGTTCGCGCCGCCCGGGCATCAGATAGTCGAACGCCAGCACGATCGGCAGCGGGAACAGGCCCGCCGGGCCCTTCGTCACGAACGCGAGCGCCAGCGCGGTCCACATCAGCGCGATCCAGCGTCGCGGGTGTGGCGCCGGCGCGAAACGCGCTTCCACGAAGGCCCACATCGCCAGCGCGATCCACGCACTGAGCAGATAGTCGGTGGTGATCATCTGCGAGGCGCCGAACGGCAGCAGCATCGTCGCGTAGACCACGGCCGCGAGAGGCTGCGACCCCGGCGCCAGGCGCGCGGCGATGCGCCACGCCAGCCACGTGCACAGCAGGTACGACAACGCCACCGGCAGGCGCGCGGCCCAGGGGTTGGTGCCGAACGCCCACACGCTGGAGGCGATCGCCCAATACGTGAGGGGCGGCTTGGTCCAGTGGCCGACCTCGTCGTTGCGGCGCGGATTGAGCCAGTCGCCGCTGTCGAGCATGTTCAGCGCGACGTTGGTGTAGCGGCCTTCGTCGGGATCCCAGATGCCGCGCGAGCCCAGGAACGCCAGCGCCAGCACCGTCGCGAGCGCGGCGATCCACAGGGCCGGCGATCGAAGGAGCTGGTGCATGGGCCCGGCCCGATGGAAACCGGCCTCAGCCTAGCGGGGACCGCGTCGGCGGTGCGTCGGAAGGCGCACGATGCCGCCCCGCGCGGTCACCGGACCTGGGCGATCCAGTCTTCGAGGTTGTAGTAGTTGGTCACGCGGTGGATGCGGCCGTCGCGCAGTTCGAAGAACGCGCCGCCCGGCAGCACGTACTTCTGCCCGCGCGCCGGCGGCAGGCCCGTGTCGTCCGCGAGGTATTCGCCGTGCACGATGTACTCGGCCGCGGCGCGCGCGCCATCGGGCGAAACCATCACCACGATGTCGTGAAGCTGCTCGCGATAGCTGCGGTGCATGCGCTGCAGGAACGCGGCAAACGCCTCGCGGCCGGTTTCGCGCGGGCCCTGGTTGAGATCGTGCACCACGTCCTCGCCGAGCAGCGCGATCATCCCGTCCCAGTCGCCGCGATTGAAGGCGGCGTAGTAGGCGAGGATCAGTTCGGTGGCGCGGTCGTTGGTGCGGGTGCCGTCGATCTTCATCGCGAGTCCTTGCGGAACCACAGGTGCCGGCAGGCGCGGCGGAATCGCCATGATAGCCGGCACCCGCGCGACCCCGACCGTGACGTCCGCCCTAAAAGCGCGCGGTTCGCGGGGGGCGCGGCCTCGCACCGCGCAACGGTCGTTACGCAGTGCGGAACTCGAAGGCGCAGATCTCCGCGCCGTCGTTGCGGCATCGGGTCTCGACCGCATGCGGGGCGTCGGGTCCATGTGCGGCGCCGAGCAGCCCGACGAGCATGCCGCGCAGGAAATGGCAGCAGGCCCCGCGCTCGCCGCGATGGCAGAACGGGCTGTCGCTGACATGCAGCGCGTCGCCGTGGATCTGCGCCTGCACGATCTGGCGCAGTGCCGGCAACGCGACCCGACGCACCGCCTCGCAGGGTGAGAGCGTGCCGAGCGCGGCGAAGTCGCGCGCCTGCACCCACGCACCGATGCGACGGCCGAGGTCGTACAAGGCCGGCTCGCGATGTTCGGCGGGAAGCTCGCGTGCGAGTTCGAGCAGCGGAACGAAGAGGTTGGGGTAGTCCCGCGTAAGCAGCGGGACGAGCGCCTCGACGCGGTGCGAATCGGCCGCGCACGGCGTGGGGGCGCAGCGGTGGGGAAGGGGCCTCGGCGCGGGTGAGTCGGCACGCGCCGCGCCTTCGGGCCGCGTCGCTTCGAAGCTCGACACCAGCGGATGCGTGGCGACGCAGTCCTCCAGCGCGGCGAGGTTCCGTTGCGGGCCGCGCACCAGCATGGTGAGCACGACACCGTCCTCGCCACCGGCCATGCGCTGGCGCAGCAGGGCGAAGCCATGGGCGATCGCCGTCTGGCCGAGCGCCAGCAGCAGGCCCTCGCGCCGGTCCGAGACCACGCGGAATTCCACGTCCACCACCACCTGCCACCCCCATGGCGCGATGTCTTCGGTCGCGCGCGGGAACTGCGTGGCCGGATCCCCATCCGGCCCGCCCGTCGGCGATGCGGTCGTCGCCGGCTTTACGCCAGAAACGGCAAAGCGATTCTGGTCAATCCGTCACGGAAAGCAAGCCATTGCGAGGAGCGCCGATGCGTCCGCGCCCTCGTTCCCTACTACGTGCCGGCCCGTGCGAACAGCGCCGGAAGCGCATCCGGATCGACATTGCCGCCGGACAGCACGATGCCGACGCGCTGCCCCGCGAACCGGTCGGCATGCGTCAGGACGGCGGCCAGCGTCACCGCCGAAGACGGCTCGACGATCTGCTTCGCCCGCTGCCAGAACAGGCGCATCGCCGCGACGGTGTCGGCGTCGTTCACCGTCAGGACCTGTGCGCCGTGCGCGCGGAGCATGCGGAAGTTGATGTCGCCAAGCGTGCCGCGCAGGCCATCGCACACGGTGTCGGGCGTGAAGTCGGTGACCCGCTCGCCGCGCTCCAGCGAGGCGAAGGTCTCCGCCGCGCCCGCCGGTTCGGCCAGGAACAGACGGGTGCCGGGCGAGCGGGCGGCCACGCTCAGCGCCGTGCCCGCCGCGAGCCCGCCGCCGCCGACCGGCACGACGATCGCGTCGAACGTGTCCGGCGAGCACAGCAGTTCCAGCGCGGCCGTCCCCTGGCCGGCGATCACGCGCGGGTCGGTGTACGGATGGACGAGTTCGGCGCCGAGTTCGGCCTGCAACTGCGCGCACCGGGCTTCGCGCGCGGCGATGGTCGGTGCGCAGCGGTGCAGGGTGGCGCCGTAGGCCTCGATGGCCGCGAGCTTCGCCGCCACCGCGCCCTCGGGCACGACGACGTGGCAGGCCACGCCGCGCGTGCGCGCCGCCAGCGCCAAAGCGGCGCCGTGGTTGCCCGAGGAATGCGTGACCACGCCGCGCGCCGCCGTGGCGTCGTCGAGCGACCAGATCGCGTTGCACGCGCCGCGGAACTTGAACGCGCCCGCGCGCTGGAGGTGCTCGGCCTTGAAGTGCAGTTCGCAGCCGGCCAGCGCATCGAGCGTGCGCGAGCGCAGCACCGGCGTGGCATGCGCGTGCGGCGCGATCCGCGCGGCGGCGGCGAGGACATCCTCGAAGGTGGGCGTCACGTGGGCGATGTCGTTCATGGGGCGATGGTAGGGCTCAAGCGGTTTTGGCAGGTGTACGCGCCTTCAGCAGGCTGACCGCCGCCGATCCGGCGACCACCAGCCCCGCACCGGCCCAGCCCAGCGGGGTGATGCGTTCGGGCGCGAGCCACTGCGGCCACAGCGCGTGCACGGCGGTCGCCGCGGCGATGCACAGCAGCGGCGTGGTCGCCAGCACCGCGGACACGCGCGAGGCCTCCCAGTGGGCCAGGGCTTCGGCGAACGCGCCGTAGGCGCCGATCGTGTTGAGCGCGCAGTAGGCGAGCAGCGCCCAGTGCAGGCCGTCCAGCCGCAGCAGCTGCGCCGGGTGCGCGAACGGCAGCAGCGCCAGGCTCGCGAAGACGTAGATGAAAAGCAGGATCTGCATCGAGCCCAGGCGCACCAGCAGTTGCTTCTGCAGCAGCGCGTAGATCGCCCAGACGATCGCGCCGACGATCACCAGCGCCGAGCCGAGCACGTAGCCGGGCGAGGTCGCGCTGGCGGCGAGCTGGTCGGAAAAGAACAGCGCCATGCCAGCGACGAGCATCGCCAGGCCCAGCCATTGCGCCGCACGGAAGCGCTCCCCGAAGACCCAGATGCCGCCCAGCGCCATCAGCAACGGCGCGAGCTGGATCAGCAGTTGCGCGTTCGCCGGCGTGGTGTGCTGCACGCCCAGCAGATAGAAGACGTAGTTGCCCACCAGCATCAGCGCGGCGACCAGCAGCATCGACCAGCCGCGCCCGTGCATCGCGCGATAACCGCCGAGCCGTCCACGCAGCGCGAGCCAGGCGCCGGTGACGAGCGCGGCGACGAGGAAGCGGAACCACGTCAGGGTGATCGGATCGAGCGACTGCAGCACCAGCTTCAACGCGATCGGCAGCGTCGCCCAGCATGCGGCGGTGATCAGGGTGAGCGTCAGCCCCAGCCGCCACTGGCCGGAGGCGCGATGCAGGTTCATTGGCGCGTCCGTCGCGTCGGGCGTGACATGCTGTCATCGCGCGAAACGCCCGGCAATGCACGTTGTGCGCGGTTCGCGGGCGCTACGCTGAACCCCGTCGGTGCGGCGGCGCGGTCGCCGGGAAAATTAAGGCCGAGTTCAAAGCATCGGCCGGAAGCTGGCAGCCTACCCGGGGGGTCCCACCATGATCCGCAAATTCATCCTGCCTGCGCTGGCCGCCACGATGCTGGCCGGCTGCGTCACCGGCTACACCTATCGCGGCGCCGCCAGCGGCGGCGATTACTACCACGGCCGGCCTTCGGTCGAATACCGCTATTACGGCGGATACGGCGGGTACTACGGCTACCCCTACGGGTACGGCGGCTACGGCTATTACGGTTACCCGTACCGTTACGGGTACTACGGCTATCCGTACGCGTACCCGCGCTACCCCGTGTACCGCTATCCGTACCGCTACGACCGTCACCCCGGGTACCACTGGAAGGGCGACGGCCGCCCCGGCCAGCACTGGAACGGTCCGCGTCCGCCGGGCCACGGTTGGTCCGGCGACGGCCCGCGTCCGCAAATGCCCGGCGCCGGCCATCCGCGACCGACGATGCCGGGCACCGGCCCGCGCCCCGGCGCGGGTCCGCGTCCGGCCCAGCCGCCGCGAGCCGACGCCCAGCCGCGCCCGCAGCGCGTATCGCCGCCGCGACCGACGAACGCGGTCCGGGGCGTCCGCCAGCAGGAGCGTTGACCGCCACGTTGCAGGCTCTAGGGCGCAGTCACATTTTTTCGCTTGCGCTCGACGCCGACTGACGGCAATCTGCGGTCATTGACCGATTGCGTCGCTTTTGGACGTAATTCGTGAAAGTCGGCCCCAGGCCGAAAGCTCCATGTCGGCGCCCGATGAGGAACCACGGATCCCCCCTGTTCCGTCCCCATCGGGCGTCGGCGCCCATCCCGGCGGGCGTCACGGCCCGCCAGAAACGCAAAAGGCGCCCTCGCGGCGCCTTTTGTGTATCCGGCACGTGCCGGCAAGCAAATAAAAAGGGGGCCGAACGTCCCCCGACATTCGGCCCCCGTGCTTCCCCTGCGAGCGCTTGGCCAGCCCCTGTTCCAATTCCGGCCGGCGTCTAGCGCCTGCCCCGCTGGGTGCAAGGAGTATGTCGCAGGAACCGTGCCAACTTTCACCTGCCGTTCATTCTCCACGGCGGACGAGGCGGCGCTGACCTAGAATTCCGCGCCCGGATGCGTCCGGACCCGCGAACGACCAGACCCCGATGAGCCAGAACTTCTACCAATACGACGTGATCGTGGTCGGCGGCGGCCATGCCGGCACCGAGGCCGCGCTCGCCTCGGCGCGGGCCGGCGCACGCACGCTGCTGCTGACGCATTCGGTGGAAACCGTCGGCGCGATGAGCTGCAACCCCGCCATCGGCGGCATCGGCAAGGGCCACCTGGTCAAGGAAATCGACGCGCTCGGCGGCGTCATGGCGAAGGCCGCGGACGCCGCCGGGATCCAGTGGCGCCGGCTCAACGCGAGCAAGGGGCCGGCCGTGCGCGCGACGCGCTGCCAGGCAGATCGCGCGCTGTACCGCGCCTTCATCCGCCGCGCCGTGGAGCGCCAGCCGAACCTGACCCTGTTCCAGGCGGCCGTGGACGACATCGCCTTCGAAGGCGGCAAGGTCACGGGCGTGGTCACCCAGACCGGCCTGCGCTTCGATGCCCCGGCCGTCGTGCTGACCGCCGGCACCTTCCTCGCCGGCAAGGTGCATGTGGGGCAGACGACCTACGCCGCCGGCCGCGCGGGCGATCCCCCGGCCGTCGCGCTCGCGCACCGCCTGCGCGAGGGGCCGTTCGTGGTCGACCGCCTGAAGACCGGCACGCCCCCGCGCATCGACGGGCGCACGCTCGACTACTCGGTCATGGACGAACAGCCCGGCGACGACCCGCGCCCGGTGATGTCCTTCATGGGCAGCACCTCCGATCATCCGCGCCAGGTGTCGTGCTGGATCACGCACACCTCCGAGCGCACGCATGAGATCATCCGCGGCGCGCTCGACCGCTCGCCGCTGTACACCGGCCAGATCGAAGGCATCGGGCCGCGCTACTGCCCCTCGATCGAAGACAAGGTGGTGCGCTTCGCGGAGAAGGCGAGCCACCAGATCTTCGTCGAGCCCGAAGGGCTGGAGGTCGTGGAGATCTACCCCAATGGCATTTCGACCTCGCTGCCGTTCGACGTGCAGCTCGAGCTGGTGCGTTCGATTCGCGGCTTCGAGAACGCCCACATCACGCGGCCGGGTTACGCGATCGAATACGACTTCTTCGATCCGCGCGGCCTGAAGACCACGCTGGAAACCAAGTCCGTCGCCGGCCTGTTCTTCGCCGGGCAGATCAACGGCACCACCGGTTACGAGGAAGCGGCCGCGCAGGGGCTGCTCGCCGGCGTCAACGCCGCGCGGTTCGTGCATGGCCGGGACGGTTGGAGCCCGCGCCGCGACGAGGCGTATCTGGGCGTGCTGGTCGACGACCTGACCACGCACGGCACCAGCGAGCCGTACCGCATGTTCACCTCCCGCGCCGAATACCGCCTGCAACTGCGCGAAGACAACGCCGACCTGCGCCTGACGCCGGTGGGCCGCGAACTCGGGCTCGTCGACGACGCGCGCTGGTCGCGCTTCGACGCCAAGCGCGAGGCGATCGCACGCGAGAACGCGCGCCTGTCCGGCCTCTGGACCGCGCCGAACAACGCGCTCGGCCGTGCGGCAATGGACGTGCTGGGCATCGAGATCAGCCGCGAAACCAGCGCGCTGGACCTGCTCAAGCGTCCGGAACTGGACTACGCGAAGCTGATGGCGGTGCCGTCGCTGGGGCCGTCGGTCGACGACGCCGACGTGGCCGAGCAGGTCGAGATCGGCGTGAAGTACGCCGGCTACCTGGATCGCCAGCGCGAGGAAATCGCGCGGCAGCAGCGCCACGAAGCGACGCCGATCCCGGACGGCTTCGACTACGCCGCGGTGCGCGGGCTTTCAGCCGAAGTGCAGCAGAAGCTGGAACGCGTCCGTCCGCAGACCGTCGGCCAGGCGCAGCGCATCCCCGGCATGACGCCGGCCGCGATCTCGCTGCTGCTGGTGCACCTGACGCGCGCGCGCCGGAGCCGGGTGGCGTAACGGCGCCGGAATCGCGCTGTCTGGCGTTCCGGTCGGCCCGGTTCGATTCATCCGGTCATCCGGGCCTTCGCCGGATCGCGGCAACGCGGGGGACATGGGGGTACGCTTCGTGCCATGAAGACCTCTCCGCTGCTCTCCGCCGCCGCGCTGTCGCTCGCATTGCTGTCCCTTGCCGCGTGTGACCGCGGTGCGCCTGGAACATCGACGTCGCGCACTGCCGATGACGCGACCAGGGCCGCCGCATCGAACGCAGTGCCGCCTGTACGGCGAGACGAATGGCCGCTGCCGTCGATCGCCGCATCTGCCGCACAGCCGGACCTCATTCGCGGTCCGGACGGCAGCCTGCTGCTGTCGTGGATCGAACAGGGCGATGCGGCGCGTGGCGAAGCCGCGCATGCGCTGAAGTTCGCGCGGTACGCGAACGGCGCCTGGAGCGAAGTGCGCGAGATCGCACGCGGCGGCGACTGGTTCGTGAACTGGGCCGACACGCCGCACATCGCGGCCACGCGCGACGGCGCCTTGTGGGCGCATTGGCTGCGCAAGACGGCCAGGGCGACGTACGCCTACGACGTGGTGCTGGCGCGTTCCGGCGACGGTGGGGCCACGTGGTCGAAGCCCGTTCCGGTGAACACCGACGGCACGCCGACCGAACACGGCTTCGTCTCGATGTGGCCGGTCGGCGACGACCGCGTCGGCGTGGCGTGGCTCGACGGCCGCAACACCGGCGGCGGCGATCATTCGGCGCACGGCGGCCACGCGTCGGGCGCGAAGCACGCACCCGGCGCGATGACCCTGCGCACGGCGGTGTTCGACGCGTCGCTCCAGCGTTCCGACGAACGCGAGCTCGACGCGATGACCTGCGACTGCTGCCAGACCGACGCCGCACTCACCGCGCGCGGTCCGCTGCTGGTGTATCGCGGCCGCACGCCGGCGGAGGTGCGCGACATCCTCGTCGCACGCGCGGACGAAACCGGTTGGCAGGCGCCCACGCGCGTGCACGTCGACGACTGGACCATGCCCGCGTGTCCCGTGAACGGGCCGGCGGTGGCGACGTACGCGACGAGCGCGACCGTCGCCTGGTACACCGCGGCGGGCGATACGCCGACGGTGAAGCTCGCATGCAGCGCGGACGCGGGCGCCACGTTCGGCACGCCGCTGGTGCTCGAACGCGGCATGGCGGTGCAGGGACGCGTCGATACCGCCCTCGACGAGCGCGCCGCATGGGCGCTGTGGATGATCGAGGATGCAAACGGCCAGGCGCTCCGTTTCGCGCGCTTCGCGCCGGACCTCTCGCGCGAAATGCAGCGTGGCGAGGTCGCGACGCTGCGGGGTAAAGGCCGCGGCACGGGCATGCCGAAGATCGCGCTGGTCGATGGCACGGCATATGTCGTCTGGACCGACGTCATCGATGGCAAGCCGTCGCTGCACGGCGCGCGTTACGCGAAAGTGCCATGACGGCCTCGCTGCACGGTGGCTGCCACTGCGGGCGCATCGCGCTCGACGTCGTCCTGTCGAAGCCGGCGTCCGAGTACACGCCGCGCGCCTGCGACTGCAGCTTCTGCCGCAAGCACGGCGCGGCCTGGCTGTCGGACGCCGGGGGATCGTTGCGCGTGCGATTGCGGGGCGAACCGGTGGTCTATCGACAAGGCTCGGCGCAGGCGGACTTCATCGCGTGCGCGCACTGCGCGGTGCTGGTGCTGGTGCGGCACGAGCACGAAGGCCGCGTGCACGCGGCGGTGAACGTGCGCGCGCTGGCCGGGGCCGCACCGTTCGCCGATGAGCAGCCGGCCTCGCCGCAGAAGCTCGCCCCGCAGGAGAAACGCGAACGGTGGACGACGCTGTGGTTCGCGGATGTGCGGATCGTGGACGCGGACGACTGACGATCCGCCGTCGGGAAGTCGGCCTCATTTGCGCGCGGCCCGGCCGCGTTCGCCGACGCATCGAGCCCGCACCGTTATCCCGGCGAAGCCGGCCCTCAAACTATCGCGCCGTAGAACTCCACCGCGTCGCTCCAGAGAAGGCTGGCCTCCACTCTGCGTGTCGTGGGCTTCGCGAGGTCACCGCCACACCGTAGCGCTGCGACACGGCGGTGGTTCGATGCATTCGCCCCGGCCCGGTCGCCGTTAGCCCTGCCGTCGCGGTCGCCGTCACTGTCGCTGTAGCGGCGGCTTCACGTACGCCAGCGCAATGAAACCTAGGCACCGGCGTCGATCGCGAACAGTTGCAGGTCCGACGATCCCATCCGCACCGTATCGCGAAAGGTGAGGCCGATGCGCTCGAGCACCTTCACCGACGCCGCATTCCCCGGAGAAACGATCGCAAGCAGCCGCGGCAACGCGAGCGTGCGCATCGCGTGATCGCGAACGGCCGTGCAGGCTTCGACCGCATAGCCCTTCGACCAGTGGCGCGGCAGGAAGGCGTAGCCGATGTCGGCGTCGGGCAGCGTGTCGCGGCGGACGAGGCCGGCCATGCCGAGCGGCTCGCCGGTCTCCTTCGACACCACCAGCCACAGGCCGTAGCCGTTGCGCGCGTAACTCGCACGCGGGTTGGTCTCGATGTAGTTCTCGGCGGATGGCAGGTCGTGCACGCCGCGATCGCCGATGTTGGCGAGGAACGACGGATCGGTATGCAGTTCCAGGACGAACGGCGCGTCCGCCGCTTCGATCTCGCGCAGTACGAGGCGTTGCGTTTCCAGCACCTGCATCGGCGTTTCCCTTGCGACGATTGGGTTGACGGTGACGATCCCGCATCCGCGCGCCCGAGTCGAGGGCGGCGTGGAGCGCGGGCGCGAAGCCTACTTTTCCTTGCGCCAGTTGAGCGAGGCGCGGCTCTCCACCGTACTGGATTCGACCTGCACGTCGAAGCCCTTGCGCAGCAGGTACTTGAGCATCAGCACCTGCCCGGTGCCGAGCAGCGACACGCCGTAGCCGACGTACAGGCGCGGCGAGATGTGCTTGCCGAAGCCGAGCACGCTGCCGCCGAGGGTGCGGCTGTCGCTGACGCCGGCGTCGTCCAGGCCCAGCTTCGCGCCGAGCTGCGAGGCGATCAGGCTGCCGCCGGCCGAGAGCGCCGCACTGGCGGCGTTGACCTGGCGGCTTTCGTCGCTGCTGGCGCTGGCGAGCGGGCGGCCGAGCGTGAGGTAGGCGAGCGCCTCGGATTGCGAACTGGCCGGATCGGACCACACGGTCGCGCTGGGCGCGCCGGCGCGGCCGCGGATGTCGACGCCGGCGGTCACGTCGCCGACCACGCGTTCGGCGCGGATGTTGAGGATCGGATCGGACACCGGCCCGCCCGACCACGACAGCTCGCCACGCGTGATGTCCAGCTTCTGCCCGTACGCCTTGTAGCGGCCGCTGACCTGCAGCTGGCCGCTCGCGGTCATCTCGCGGCCGGGGTGCGAGCGCACGCGCATGCGGCCGCCAAGCGCGCCCTCCAGGCCGAAGCCGTTGAGCTGCACGTCGTCGCCGAGCGCCAGCGTGAGATCGAGGTCCAACGGCGACGCGGCGCTGGCTTCCGGGTCTTCGGGATCGAGCACGACCACGTCCGGCGACGCCGATACGCCCTGGTCGAGCCGCTCCAGGTCGATGCGCGCCGACGGTACGGTCACGGTGCCGGTCACGGTGATCGGCTGGCCGGCGGCATAACGCACCTGCACGTCGGGGCTGGCGACCGCGTGCAGGTCGCGCGTGTCGGACACGAGCACGTTCTGCCCCGTGGCAGTGAGCAGCAAGGGCGCACTCGCGTTCTGCCAGTTGAGCGAACCGTCCACGCGCAGCGTGCCTTCGCCGGAACGGATCTGCCCCGCGATGCGCGCCGTGCCGTCGGGCAGCGCATCCAGGCGGACGTCGCCGCCTTCCAGCACGATCGCGAGCGACGGGATTTCGGTGCTGAAGTTGGTCAGTCGCGCCTGCCCGCCCAGCTGCGGGCGCGCGCGCGTGCCGCCGAGCGTGATGCGCGCGTCCAGCGTGCCCTTGGGTTCCATGATGTCCGGCGAGAACAGCTCGAGCCAGACGAGTTCGGAGGTGTTCACCGACAGCTCGCCGGCCAGCGGCGCGTAATCGTCCCAGCCGGTCTGGACGCGCGCGTCGATGCGTCCGCCGCTGTTGAACGCGGTGCCGAGTTCGGCGTTGATGCGGCGCGGATCGAACGTCGCCGTGAGCGCGAGGTTCTCGTAGCTGAGCACTTCGCGGCGCGAGCGCTCGCTGTTCTTCATGCCGCCGCCGGACGAGCGCACGTTGAGCTGGCCGCTCCACGCGTTGCCGGCCGGTCGGAGCGTGCCGTCGAGCGCGATCTCGCCGCGCAGCAGCCACGGACGGCCGCCCTCGCGCTCGGGCAGGTACGGCACCACCAGGCTCAGCGGCAGGCCATCGCCCTTCACAGCGAGGCCGCGTCGCGGCCAATCGGCGTTCGCGCACAGCGAACCGCCGCCGCTGCCGACGAAACAGCTGTTGCTCAGGGCGCCGTTACGGCCGTCCCAGCTGAAGCGTGCCGCCTCGCGAAGCCGCCACGACGCGCCGCGGGCCGGCGTCAGTTCGAATGCCGACAGCGCGCCCTGCCACGTGTTGCCGCGGCGCGCGACGTTGCCCGCGAGCGACAGCGCGCCGATATCGCCCCGCGCGTCGCCCTGCACCTGCAGCGCTTCGACCGCGCCGCGCGCGTTCAGCGCGACGGACGACAGCGGCATCCCGACGTCCAGCCCGGTCGCGCGCACGGCGATGTCGCCGCTGCCGCGCTGCCACGGCAGGCGGCCCTTCGCGGTGAACGCCTGCGCCTGGTAATCGCCGTACTTCAACCCGCTGCCGGTGAGGTCGACGGTGATGTCGGGCGCGTTGCGCGGGCCGCGTACCTGCGCCGTGCCGCGCAGCGTGCCGGCGCCGCCCGGCAGCAGGTCGGACAGCACCAGCGGCGTCAGTTTCGCGTCGATGTCGAGCGCATTGCCGATCGTGCCCTTGGCATCGATGCGGCTGCCGCCGAGCGTCAGCGCGACGTCGCCCTGGTGCGTCGTTTCGCCGCCGGCCGTGCCCGCGCCGCGCATGTTGAAGCGCGCGTTCCCGCCGAGCGGCCGATTGCGCAGCCGGCCGCCGAGATCGCTCGCGGTCGCCGCGATGTCCAGTCCGCCGTCGCTGCGCGTGCTGCCCTGCGTGGCGAGCCGGCCGTTGATCGAGCCCTTGAAGTCCGGCGCGAAATACCCCGGGTCGAAACCCGCGAGCGTCGCGTCGATGTTCCATCCCAGCGATGGCGCCCATGCGACCTCGCCGCGGCCGTCGAGCGTGCCGGTGGGCATGCGCGCCTGCAGCGTCCTGAGCGTCATGCGCTCGTCGTTGCCGCGGCCGTCGAAGGTGACGGTCGCCTGCGTGTCGTCGCGTCGCAGCGTCGCGTTGCCGATCGCCGCCCACGACTGCATCGTGCCGGCGAAGCCGAGATCCGCATCGACGCCGATCGCCACCGCCTCGCTCTGCGCGGCGGGTGCAGGCGCGGTGACCTTCTGCAGTTTCCGCGCGCTCACGCTCGCGGGCGGATTGCCTGCAGCGGCGGGCGATGCGGGCGGCGTGGTTTCGCCGCCGAACGTGAGTCCGCGCGCGTTCGCGGCGAAGCGGAACTTCGCGTTCCGCGCATCGGTGAAATCCGCCTTGCCGCGCAACGTCGCGCTGCCGCCGAAAATGCGCAGCGCGAGCGGCTGCACGTCGAGCACCTGGTTCTCCACGCGCACTTTCGACGGCAGCACCGTCGCGACCAGATCGCCCTGCCGGAACTCGCCGCGCAGATTCGCCGCGCCGCCCATGCCGTCGGCACTGAAACTGAAGACCAGCGGGCGATCGTCCTCGCTCGCCTCGGCGCCGGTGAGCAGGCCGATGTCGAGGCCTTCGGCGTCCGCGTCCAGGCGCCACTTCGGTTCGTCGCGACCGTGCAGCGTCACGCTCGCGCGCAGCGGTTGCGGCACGTGGCCGGCGATGGCGACGTTCATGCGCGACAGATCGCCGCGCGCCACCAGTCCGATCCGCGCCGGCGTGCGACCGTCGGCCGCGGGTAGCACGGCGCTCGCGGTGAGGTCGGTGCGGAAATCCTCGCGCGGCACGTAATCGCCGTGCACGTTGAAACGGCCGAGGTCGCTGTCGACGAACAGGCGCTCGACATGCAGTTCGCCCTGGCGCGCATCCAGTCCGCCGCGCAGCGTGCGCACGTCGATGAGCTTTTCGCCCGCCTGCGTCAGCAGGAATCCGTCCACGCGCACGTCGTCGGCCTGCAGTTCCAGCGGCGGCGCGATCTGCGGCAGCACCTCGGGCCAGCGCGGCAGCTCGAACGGTTCGTCCGACCTGGGGATCTCGAGCTTCGCGTTCGCGACCTGGAGCGCGTCCAGGCGCAGGCGCTTGCGGAACAGCGGACGCAGCGCGGGATCCAGGTGCACGCGGTCCGCGGTGAAGACCATGCGGTCGTAGGTGAAGCGCACGCCGTTCAACGTCAACGGGCCCGACAGCGGGCCTTCGACGCTGCGCCACGACAGCGTCGCGTTTTCCGGAAGGCGCGAGACGATCTGCGACAGCAGCAGGTCGCGGCCGCCGATGCTGGTGAGCAGCCAATACAGGAACACGCCGGCGACCAGCGCGATGGCGACCGACACGATGCCTGCGCGGATCGCCAGCCAGCGCATGCGCGCGAAGCGGCGCGCGCGAAGCTCGGCGATGCGGGCTTCGCGCGGGTCCTTCGGAGCCGGGTTGTCGGAACTGGGCTGGCTCATGGGCGCCTCACCAGGTCGCACCGATATTCAGGTAGATCTCGTAATCCGAATCCGGATCGTTCAGGCCGCGCGCGATGTCCACGCGCACCGGGCCCACCGGCGAACGCCAGCGTGCGCCGATGCCCACGCCGGTGTGCAGATCGAAATTCTGGTCGCGATCGTTGGGATCGGACACCTCGCCGCCGAACTTGTTGAAGGCGTCGCCGGCGTCCACGAACACGGCCGCGCCCCAGGGGCCGTCGTTGAAGTAGTGCTCGAGCTCGACCGAACCGGTGAGCACGTACTTGCCGCCGATCGCGTACTTCTTTCCGTCCATGCCGATGGTGTTCGGGCCGACCTCGCGGAATCCGTAGCCGCGGATGCTGTTGTCGCCGCCGGCGAAGAAGCGCAGCGACGGCGGCATGTTCACCAGCGCATTGGTGAAGGTTCCGCCGGCTTCGCCGCGCACGATGAGTCGATTGCCCGTGCCGAAGGCCTGGTACCAGCGCGCCTGGCCCCACGCCTGGGCGAAGTTGGCATCCGAACCCACGCCTTCCAGGCCGCCGCGCACTTCCAGCGTCACGCCGATGCCGTGGCGCGGGAAGATGCGGTCGTCCGTGTCGATGTACTCGGCGCGCAGCGACGGATACAGGAACGTCGCGTAGTTGTAGGCGGTGGTGACGAGCTCGTCGTTTTCCTGCGCATTGTTGGCTTCGTCGGTGCCCGGATCGGGACCGTCGGCCCCGCCCTCGAACGCCGCGTACGCCCAGCGTTCGCGCAGCGCATGCAGCGCGGCGATCACCGTCAGGCGCCGGCTGACCTGGCCGCTGCGGCTGGCGACGAGCTCCACCTTGCGCGTGTCCATGTAGTCGGTCTGTTCGTCGTAGTACTGCGCGCTGAAGGTGTACCAGCCGTCGAGCCACGCGAACGCCGGGATGCGGTACTGCGCGGTGGCGGTCTTGCGCTTGGACGCCCAGTCGATCTGGCCCAGTGCCTTGTGCCCGCGATCGTTGACGTAGCGGCGCTCCATGCCCAGGCGCACGCCGGGGCCGCTGTCGGTGCCGTAGCTCAGGCCCGCGGTGTAGATCGTGCGCTTGGCCGGCGTGAGCGTGACGGTCACCGGCACCTGGTTGTCCACCGCGTCGTCGGGGCGCGGCTCGATCTCGATGCTGGAGAAGTAATCCAGCCGCGCGAGCGATTCGCGGAAGCGGTCGAGCTTGCCCTGGTGGTAGTAGCTGCCCTGTTCCCAGTAGATGAGCTTGTCGAGCAGGCTGTCGCGGATGATCGCGTTCGGCGTCTGCTCTATGTCGATCGGGCCCATGTCGTAGCGGCCGCCGCTGCTCCACACCAGGTCGATGTCCGCCGCACGCTCGGCGCGCGTGATCTCCACGCGACGCGAGCTGAAGTCCGCATCGAAATAGCCGCGTTCGGCGAGGCGACGCGTGATGCGCGTCTTGCTGGCTTCGTACAGCTGGTGGTCGAACACGTCGCCGGTCTGCGGGCGGAACGCGGCAAGGTCCTGCGAGAGGTAACGATCGTCGCTGCCGTCGCCGATGATGGCGATGTCGGCGCGGCGCACGCGCACGGGTTCGTCGAGCGTCACCTTGACGGTGACGGTCACGCCGGTGTCGCCGTTGCCTTCGCGCGTGACTTCGATCTTCGGCGAGTAGAAACCGAACGGTTCCAGCGCCTCGCGCGTTTCGTCCTCGGCCTCGCGGACCAGGTAGGCCAGGCGTCGGCCGGGCAGGTCGTCGCCGATCGCATCGACCAGCGACAGTGCGCCGCGGACGTTCGCCGTCTTGGTCTCGTCCAGGCCCTGGATGTTGACGGCCTTCACCGTCGCCGCCTGCGCGCCAGCTGCGAAGAGGGTCAGTGCGGCGGCGAGTGCGAAGCGGTGCGTCCCGTGCATCGCGAAAGGATACCGGGCCCATGCGGATCGCACGAGCCTCGCGCCGCGAGGGCGCATCGTCACGTGACCGCGCGCGGAGAATTCTTCACCGGTTTTCGACCGCGCGCCTTCTAGTGTCGTTAAGAACTCGTTGCACCAGCGCGGCTGCCGTGGACAAGGACGGTTTGCCGGCGGGCTTCCATTCCCACCGGAGAACCATCGTGAATCGAAAACTGCTCACCACCGCCGTCTGCGGCGTGCTCGCCGTCCCGTTCGCCGCGCCCGCCCAGGAGGCGGAAAGCGCAACCGAGATCGACAAGGTCGTCGTCACCGGGTCGTTAATCCCGCAGGTGCAGATCGAGACGGCCACGCCGATCCAGTCGATCACCGCCGAACAGATCCAGCGACAGGGGTTTCGCGACGTCTACGACGTGCTGCGTTCGCAGCCGCTGGCCACCGGCGCCGTGCAGGACGCGCAATTCAGCGGCGGCTTCACGCCCGGCGCCGAGCCGATCAGCCTGCTCGGACTGGATCCGGGCTTCACGCTGGTGCTCATCGACGGCCGCCCGATGGCCGACTATCCGCTGCTCTACAACGGCCAGAGCAACTTCGTCGACCTGTCGAGCATTCCCACCGCGATGGTCGAGCGCATCGACATCGCGCCGGGCAACCAGTCGGCGGTCTACGGTTCCAGCGCCATCGCCGGCGTGGTCAACATCATCCTGAAAAAGCGCATGGACGGCAGCCAGGTGAATTTGCGCGTGGGCGCGTACGACCAGGGCGGCGGCGCGAACACGCGGCTGCAGTTCACCACGGGCCGCGAATTCGGCGACCTCAGCCTGGTGTTCGGCCTGCAGTACAGCGAACAGGACCCGATCTACGGCTTCGATCGCGACCGGATCGATTCCACCAACGACAATCCCGACCCGGATCTGCGCTACGGCTCGCGCACCTTCCTGCGCAGCCTCGCTGACGGCACCTACGTGAGCCCCGATCCGTCGCAGTGCGCACCGCTGTCGCGCCTGTTCAACGGCAGCACGATCTACGACGAACGTCCCGGGCGCGGCTTCTACTGCGGCAGCCGCGAGGAAGTGGGCTACAGCACCATCATGAACAAGGAGCAGTCGATCGCCGGTTACCTCAACGCGGTCTACCTGCTCAACGACAACGCCGAGCTCTACGGCACGCTGCTGGTCAACCGCGACAAGTCCGAATCCAACTCCGGCTCGCGCTTCTGGCAGCCGTCCACCGACACCGGCGGCTTCATCGTCAATGCGAACACGGGCCAGTTCGAAAGCTTCCAGCACATCTTCGCGCCGGAAGAAACGGGCGACCTGGACTACAACAACGAGCGCCTCACCAGCGATTCGTACAACTTCGCCGCCGGCATCCGCGGCAACTTCGGCGCATCCGCGTGGGGCTACGACGCGTACTACGCGCGCTCGCAGTTCAAGATCAAGAGCCGCCAGAACTGGCTGCTGGCGCAGAACGTGGAGGACTTCTTCCGCGAGGCGTTCCTCGGGCCGCAGCTGGGCGAGTACTACGGCTACCCGATCTACGCGCCGGACGAAGCGGCCTTCTACCGTCCGCTCACGCCCGATGAGTACCGCAGTTTCAACAGCGAGATCCGCACCGATTCGGAAACCTGGACGCACAACCTCAACCTGCAGTTGACCAACACCGAGTTGTTCGAGCTGCCGGGCGGCCCGGTCGGATTCGCCGCGGTGCTGCAGGCGGGCGAGCAGAAGTGGGAAAACCCGACCGATCCGCGCGTGGTGAACGGCGAATTCTGGGGGCTCACCGGAACGCAGGGCGAAGGCAAGCGCACCAACCAGGCGGTGGCGGTGGAATTCCGCGTGCCGATCTTCAGCATGCTCACGGCGAACCTGTCGGGTCGTTACGACCAGTACAAGAACGAAGGCCTGAACGAAGACAACGACACGACCTACAAGGTCGGCCTGGAATTCCGGCCGATCGAGTCGCTGCTGTTCCGCGCCAACTACGCCACCGCGTTCAAGGCGCCCGACATGGCGTACGTGTTCGCGGGCGAAAGCGGCTACTTCACCACCGTGCGCGACTACTACCGCTGCGCGGTCGAAGAGCCGGGCGTGCCCGTGTCGGATTGCACGTTCGATGCGGAGCAGGTCTTCGGCACGCGTCGCGGCGCGCCGGACCTGGAGTCGATCACCGCCGAGTCGTGGGGCGGCGGCGTGGTGTGGTCGCCGACGCCGAACTTCAGCATCAACGCGGACTACTACCACATCAAGATCGACAACAAGGTCAGCGACCTGAACCTCGACCAGCTCATGCAGGAGGAAGCGGCCTGCCGCCTGGGCCAGCTCGATGCGGGCTCGCCCACCTGCGTCGACGCGCTCGCGCGCATCGGCCGTTCCGCGCCGACCGCGCCGGTACCGAACCAGGTGGAGACGGTGCTGACCAACCCGATCAACATCTCCAAGGAAGAGGTGTCGGGCATCCTCGCGGACCTCACGTATGGCTGGCAGACAGGCAGCTGGGGCGATTTCAACCTGCGCATGTCGTACAACGTGACGCTCGATCACGAAAGCCAGCAGTACCCCGAGGATCCGGTCCTCGACCTGCTGAGCGAGCCCTTCTACTCGTCCGAGTTCCGCAGCATCGGCAGCGCGTCGCTGTCGTGGAATCGCGGGCCGTGGAACGCCAACCTGTACGGCGTGCGCTACAGCCGCACGCCGAACTATCGCGCGCAGATCAACGAAGCCGGATACGCGGTGGAAGGGGCTAATCGTGTCGACGCGATGTACCGCTTCAACGGCACGCTCGGCTACGAGTTCGCCGACAACGTGGCGCTCACGTTCACCGTGAACAACCTGCTGGACGAGGATCCGCCGGAAGATCCGACCTGGGACGTCTACCCGTACTACAACAACTTCAACTACAACATCTACGGGCGCTCGTACATGCTCGAGGTGAACTGGCGCTTCCAGTGACCGGTGCGGCGAGGGCCGCGCAGCGCGCCCTCGCCTACAACGCGCGACGCAGCGGTTCCAGCTGCGCTTGGTAACGCGGCCATTCGGACAACCCGCGCGCATGGATGCCTTCGCGCACCTGCGCGCTGCTGAGCGTCGCCACCGGCGCGGCATTGCGCGACAGGTCCGTCACGCCGGGCTCCATCGGCAGCGTGCAGAAGGCGAACACGCGCGCGGCCACGGCATCGGGCTGCGACACCAGCTCGCGATAGTCCACGTCCAGGATGCGGCCGGGCAACACCGCGTGCCAATGCGCCATCACGCGGCGGTAGTTGCGATGGTGGGCGGCAAGCGCCTGCAGGTCGTAGCTGTAGCCGTACGCGTCGCCGAACAGCGCGCGGTAATTCGAGAAGCACACGTCCATCGGTTCGCGATGCAGGTGCAGCAGCACGGCACGAGGCAGCGCGCGCGCGATGAGGCCCGCGACGAGGAAATTCGGCGGCAGTTTGTCGACGAAATACCGATGCCTTCCGGCGCGCCATCGCGTCTGCGCGAGGTAACGTCGGCCGACGTCGTCCAGATCCAGGTCCGGCAAGCGCTCGATGAGCGCATCGTCGAGCAGCGAGCGGCCCGGCAGGTCGGCCGACCAGCGCAGCTGGTGCGCGAAGTCGCCGAGTTCGCCGGCGGAGACGATCTGCGAATGGTTGCCCAGGATGCGATCGAGCACGGTCGTGCCCGAGCGCGGCAGGCCGATGACGAAGATCGGCTGCGGGCCGTCGTCGTTTCCGTCGCCCCCTGGCGCGAGAAGCTCCCGCGTGCATCGTGCGATCAACGCCTCCACCTGCCGCGTGTCGCGGGCGGGATCGTGCTGCACGCGGCGGTACATGAGGGCGTTGCCGCGGGACAAGGCCGCGAAGGCTTCGTCGTACCGGCCGAGGTCTTCGAGTTCCTTGTAGCGCGCGAATTCGAATGCCGCGTGGTCCTCGCTGCCCGGCGCCACGCGCTGCAGCTGGTCGGCGATGTACGCAAGCTGGTTCGCCTCCGGGGAGGCCTTGCGCAAGCGCGCCAGGGTGAGGCTCGCGCGTCCATAGGTGGGACCGAGCCGCAGGCAGGCTTCGAGTTCCTCGCGCGCCTCTTCCAGCCGTCCGTTGAACTGCAACTGGATGCTGCGGAAATAGCGCAGGTCCGGATGATCGAAGCCCAGCGCACGCGCGCGGTCCATCAACGCCAATGCCTGCTCGTGCTGGCCGAGGCTCTGGTGGACGTGCGCCAGCGACGCGAGCACGACGGCGTCGCGGCACTGCGCGATCGAGCGATGCTGCAGGACGTCGCGCGTGGCGGCCGACTCGCCGACCCGCATCAGGGCCTGGGCCACGCGGCATGCCGTGGCCGCATCGTCGGGCAGCGTGCGTGCGGCGAGCACCAACTGCGCCGAGGCATCGCGAAGGCGCTGTTCGCCCAGGTGCACGCCCGCCAGCAGCACGCGCGCGGGCACGTGCGCCGGGTCCTGTTGCAGCACGGTTTCGAGCGCCGCGCGTGCCTGCCGCAGATCGCGCCGGCCCAGGGCCGCTTGCGCGCGTTCCCAGGGGCCGGCGGCGCCGTGCATCGTCAGATCGACAGGTGTTCGATCGCGGCCACGCTGCCCAGGCGATCGGACAGGCGCTTGAGCAGGGCGAGGCGGTTGTTGCGCACGGCCGCGTCGTCCACGTTCACCATCACGCCGTCGAAGAACGCGTCGACCTGCGGGCGCAGGCGCGCGAGGCGCCCGAGCACGGCGACGTAATCGCGCGAGTCCAGCAGCGGATCGGTGTCGGCGATGGCGCCGTCCACCGCGTCGGCGAGTTCGCGTTCGGCGTTCTCGGCGAACAGCGAGGCATCGAGCGTCGAGGGCACCTCGCCTTCGACTTTCTTCAGGATGTTGCGGATGCGCTTGTTCGCCGCCGCCAGCGCCTGCGCTTCGGGCAGCTTGGCGAACTCGGCGATGGCGGTGAGGCGGCGGTCGAAGTCGGGCAGCGAATCGTGCGCGACGTTCTCCACCGCATCGAACTGCACCGACGCGACGCCGCGGTCGGCGTAGTAGCCGCGCAGGCGGTCGTAGACGAATTGCGTGATGTCGTAGCTGCCGATCTCGGCATGCCTGGCCGGTTGCAGCGCAAGCGCCTGCTCGATCAACCCGTGCAGCAGAAGGTCGTGCCCGCCTTCCAGCAGCGTGCGCGCGAGCCCCAGCGCGTTGCGGCGCAGCGCGAACGGATCCTTGTTGCCGGTCGGCTTCAGGCCGGCGGCGAAACCACCCGCCAGCGTGTCCAGGCGTTCGGCGATGGCAAGCACCTGGCCGAGCTTCGACGGCGCGATCGCATCGCCGGCGAAACGCGGCATGTACGCTTCGTCGATCGCGTGCGCGATGTCCAGCGGCTCGTTCTCCACCGCTGCGTAGTAACGGCCCGCGATGCCCTGCAGTTCGGGGAATTCGCCGACCAGGCGCGACTGGAGGTCGGCCTTCGAAAGCTGCGCGGCGCGGCGCGCCGTTGCCGGGTCGACGCCGACGTGCGCGGCCACGGCTTCGGCCAGCGCCGCCACGCGCGCGACCTTGTCGGCGATCGTGCCGAGCTTGTCCTGGTACTTCACGTTCGCCAGGCCGTCGTTCATCGACGCCAGTCCCTGCTTCATGTCCTCGACGAAGAAGAACTTCGCATCGGAGAAACGCGGGCGGATCACGCGTTCGTAGCCCTTGCGGACTTCGGACTCGTCCTTCGACTCGATGTTCGCGATGCCGATGAAGCGCTCGCTGAGCTTCCCGTCCGCATCCAGCACCGGGAAGAACTTCTGGTTCGCCTCCATCGTGGCGATCAGCGCTTCCTGCGGGACGGCGAGGAACTCGCGCTCGAAGCTGCATGCGACGGCCTTCGGCCATTCCGTCAGGCCGTTGACCTCGTCCAGGATGCCCTCGTCGATGCGCGCCACGCCGCCGCCGGCGCGCGCGGCCTCGTTCACTTCCAGCACGATGCGCTCGCGGCGCTCGTCCGGATCCACCAGCACCTTCGCGCCGCGCAGGGATTCGACGTAGTCCTCCGGGGTGGAGAACCACACGGGCTTGTCGTGCATGAAGCGATGGCCGCGGCTCATGCGGTCGGCGCGCGTGCCGAACAGTTCGGCGTCCACCACGTCCTTGCCGAGCAGCATCACCAGCCAGTGCACGGGACGCGCGAAGCCGTAATCGTGGTCGCCCCAGCGCATCGGCTTGGGGATCGGCATCGCGGCGATGGCCTCGCGCAGGATCTCCGGCAGCAGGGCGGCGGTGCTCGCGCCCGGCTTCACGGCGCGATGCACGAATCGCTCGCCCTTGTTGTCGGCGGTCTTCTCCAGCGCGGTCCAGTCGATGCCCGCCTTCGCCGCGAAACCCTGCAGCGCCTTGGTCGGCTGGCCGTCGGCGTCGAGCGCGATGTTGAGGTACGGGCCGAGCACCTCGGACCGCTGCTCCGGCTGCTCCAGCGCGACCGCCGGCAGCCGCACGGCGAGCCGGCGCGGCGTGTACAGGGGCTTGGCGCCGTCGCGTTCGAAGGCGGTGCCGCGCTTGGCCAGGCCGTCGAGGACGCCATCGAAGAACGCCTGCGCCAGCGCGGGCAGCGCCTTGACGGGGAGCTCTTCGGTGCCGAGTTCGATCAGGAGGGGGGACGTCGTGCTCATGCAGTTGCCTTGTTTTTGCTCTTCCCTTCTCCCTCCGGGAGAAGGTGCCCGAAGGGCGGATGAGGGTCGGCGGCGGGAAGAGGATCGCAGAACAACGCCCGGCGTTCTCATTGGAGCGTCGCCACTACGGACAACACTTCGCCGACCCTCACCCCAACTCCTCTCCCGGGGGAGAGGGGCTCACATCAGGCCGCCTTCGCGGCCTTCTTCAACACCGGGAAACCCAGCTTCTCGCGCTGCGCGTAATACGCTTCGGCCACGCCCTGGGCGATGCGGCGCACGCGCAGGATGTAGCGCTGGCGCTCGGTCACGCTGATCGCGCGGCGCGCATCGAGCAGGTTGAAGCTGTGGCTGGCCTTGCAGACCTGGTCGTACGCGGGCAGCGGGAGGCCGAGCTCGATCAGCTTGAGCGCTTCCTTCTCGCAGGCGTCGAAACGGTGGAAGAGTTCGGCGACGTCGGCGTGCTCGAAGTTGTATGCGCTCTGCTCGACTTCGTTCTGGTGGTAGACGTCGCCGTAGGTGACCGGCGTGCCGTCCGGGCCGTACGTCCAGACCAGGTCGTACACGTTGTCGACGTTCTGCAGGTACATGCACAGGCGCTCGAGACCGTAGGTGATCTCGCCCAGCACCGGCTTGCATTCCAGTCCGCCGGCCTGCTGGAAGTAGGTGAACTGCGTGACCTCCATGCCGTTGAGCCAGACCTCCCAGCCCAGACCCCAGGCACCGAGCGTGGGCGACTCCCAGTTGTCCTCGACCAGGCGCAGGTCATGCACCAGCGGATCCACGCCCAGCGCCTTGAGCGAATCGAAATACAGCTCGACGATGTTGTCGGGGCTGGGCTTCATCGCCACCTGGTACTGGTAGTAGCGCTGCAGGCGGTTGGGGTTCTCGCCGTAGCGGCCATCGGTGGGACGGCGGCAGGGCTGGACGTAGGCGGCATTCCACGGCTCCGGACCGAGCGCGCGCAGGAACGTGGCCGGGTGGAAGGTGCCGGCGCCGACCTCCAGGTCGAGCGGCTGGATCAGCGTGCAGCCCTGCTGCGCCCAGTAGGCGTTCAGCCGCTGGATGAGCTCCTGGAAAGTCGGTCCCTGGATGGTAGGTGCGGCCATGGTCTCGGTGGGGGTCCCGCAAAGCGGGTTAGTATAGCCGCGGGCCTTGATGCCGCTGGTTTTTTCGCACTTCCGAGGGGTTCGGTGGCGCGGCCCGCAACGTCTTCCGAAACGCCTGCCTCCGTATCGCCGTGAACACCCGACACACCCGGCCCTTCCTCATCCTCGAAACCGGACAACCGGTCGCTTCGATGCGTCGCCATCGCGGTTTTCCGCACTGGATCCGCGTCGCCGCCGGACTCGATGCCGACGAGGCGGTGGTGGTGAACGTCGAAGGCGGCGACGCGCTGCCGGTGCGCGACGGTTTCGCCGGCACGATCATCACCGGCTCCGGCGCGATGGTCACCGAGCGTCGGGACTGGAGCGAGCGCAGCGCCCGGTGGCTGCGCGACGCCGCGCAGGACGGCATGCCGCTGTTCGGCATCTGCTACGGTCACCAGCTGCTCGCGCATGCGCTCGGCGGCGAGGTCGGCGACAACCCGACTGGTCGCGAGATGGGCACCATCGACCTGCAACTGCATCCGCACGCCGAGCAGGATCCGTTGTTCAAGGGGTTGCCCGCGCAGTTCGCCGCCCAGGCCACGCACCTGCAGACCGTGTTGCGCGCGCCGCAGGGCGCCACCGTGCTGGCGCGTTCGAGCCAGGACGACTGCCACGCATTCCGCTGGGGCGAGCGTGCCTGGGGCGTGCAGTTCCATCCCGAATTCAGTGCCACGCACATGCGCGGCTACGTCCACGCGCGACGCGACGCGCTGCACGGCGAAGGCCGGTGCGCGAAGTCGCTGGCGCGCGCGGTGAGCGCCACGCCGCATGCGCGCCGCGTGCTGCGACGCTTCGTGCGTCACGCGCGCGGCCTGCACGGGCATTGAGTTCTTCCTGACGATCACGTTCGCGTGCGACGTTTCGCACGCCCTTCCCCCACGCGCCGCCCACGACCCCCATTCCCATGACGACTCACGCGACCGGCCCGCTCGCCGGCCTCACCTGGCTCAAGCGCGGCATCAACCTCGGCCGCCACAACGCCCGCGCGGTGTTCGGCGCGGCGGCGATCCTGATGATGGTGGCGACGCTGCCGAGCCTGCTGCAGCTGGCGGTGCTGTCGATCCTGAAGCCCGACCCCAATGGCGCGATGGCCGTGGCCGCCGGCGCGCAACTGCTTTCGATCGTGCTGCTGTCGCCGTTCATGGGCGGCTTCCTGCGCCTGATCGACGACACCGAGCACGCGCGCCCCGCGTCGGCGGGCGACGTCTTCAAGCCCTTCCGGCATGGGGGCGACGCCGGCCGGCTGATCGGTTTCGGCCTGCTGATGACGCTGTACTACGTGATCATCGGCGTGGCGCTGATCACCGTGTTCGGCGACGGCCTGCTGGAATGGCTGACCAAGGTGATGACCCTGCAGCAGGCTGGCAATGGCCGCATCGATCCGTCGCAGGTGCCCGAAGCGCCCGAGGGCCTGGGCAGCCTGCTGGGGTTGGGCTCGATCCTGTTCCTGTTCCTCGCCGGCGTGTATTCGATCGGATTCGGCCAGGTAGCGCTTGGCGGTCGCCCGGTGCGCCTGGCGATGGCCGACGGCGTGGTCGGCACGGCGAAGAACCTGCTGCCGATCCTGCTGCTGGCAGTGGTGCTCGTGCTCGCCTCGATTCCCGTCGGCCTCGTGCTGGCGGTGGTGTTCGGCATCGTCGGTCTGATCGGCGGGGTCATCCATCCGACCCTGGGCGCGGCGCTGATCCTTCCGCTCTACCTGGCGCTGATGGTGGTGATGTACGTGGTGATGTTCGGCGTCATGTACTACCTGTGGCGCGACGTCTGCCGTCCGGCCGACGCGCAGGACGGCCGATCGCCGCCGGCGCCGCCGACCAACCATCATCAGATCGAGCTGTAATCAACCCAGCGCGCGTTCCACCGCCGCCTGCGCCAGCGACGCCAGGCGGCCGGTGAACGCGATGGTCAGCGCCGCCGCCACGCCTGCCTGCAGTAGGATCCAGCCGCGCACCCATCGCGGCAGGGGCGCGTCCTCGCGCACCACGCGGGTGCCGCTCAGACGGTCGTGCAGCGCCAGATGCGCCGGCGCAACGGCGGCCATCGCGTGACCGAGGTTGAGCGTGAGCCAGGACAGCAGGCCGGCGAGCTGCCGCGCGATCGATCGGCCGAGGCCCGGCGGTCCGCCATCACGATCGACCACCCGCAAGCGCAGCGCCCGCTTGCCGAGGCTTCCCTGCCAGCGCGACCGCTCGCCGGCCACCTGCCAGACCAGCATCGCGATGGCGAACGCAACTACGGGCACGGCCGCTGCGCGCAGCAGCGCCGTCTCGAGCGCGGTGATCGCGCGTTCGCTCGACGCATCCGAGAGCAGCGCGAGGATATCCGGCGCGCCCCCCGCGTCCAGCTGCCGCGCGAGCGCGCCGTAAAAGCGATCGAGGACGCCGACGAACGCGGCTTCGAGTGCGTGGAGGTCGCGCGCCACGCGGCCGCGGAGGAACGGCGCGATCAACGCGGCAATCAGCGCCGCGTCGAGCGACCAGGCCGCATAGCGCGGCAGCAGGCGCGCGGGCGCGGTCACGCGGTGGGCGTCTGCCCCGGCGTGGTGCCCGCATCCTCACGGGGCTTGAGCCAGCGCGACGCCACGATGCCCAGCTCGTAGAGGATGCACATCGGGATCGCGAGCATCAGCTGCGAAACCACGTCCGGCGGCGTGATGATCGCCGCCACGACGAACACGCCGACGATCGCGTAACCGCGGGACTCCCTCAACTGCTGCGGCGTCACCCAGCCGAGCAGGACCAGGATTACCAAGGCGACCGGCAGCTCGAAGCTCGCACCGAACGCGAGGAAGATCACCAGCACGAAGTCCAGGTACTTGGCGATGTCGGGCGTCATTGCGACGACTTCGGGCGTGAACCGCGCCAGGAAGCCGAACACCGACGGCAGCACAAGGAAGAACGCGAACGCGCAGCCGGTGTAGAACAGCGCCACCGCCGACACCAGCAGCGGCATCGCGAGCCGCTTCTCGCGGTGGTACAGGCCGGGCGCCACGAAGGCCCACGCCTGGTACAGCAGCCACGGCATGGTGAGCAGCAAGGCGGAGAAGAACGCCAGCTTCACCGGCACGAAGAAACCGCCGGCCGGATCGACGGCCACCAGCCGTCCGCTTTCCGGCAGCGAACCCAGCAGCGGCTGCGCCAGCACCGCGTAGATGTCGGCGGCGAACGGCAGCAGGATGACGAAGACGAGGATCAACCCGGCGACGGCGCGGAGCAGGCGGGCGCGAAGTTCGATCAGGTGGTCGATCAGCCGCGGCTCGGCGCCGTCGGCGGCCTGCGCGTGCGACGAATAGGGGTCGTGGTCGCGGTTCATCGTTGCGGCGCCCCGTCATCGCGAGCGAACGGATTCGGACGGGCGACGGGCGTGGGTTCGCGTTCCGAATCGGTTTCCACCGGCAGGCCGCGCGCATAGACGTCGTCGCCACTGACGCCGGGTTCGATCGCCTCGTCGCGCGAGGAGACATCCGGGTCCGAGGTGGACGCCAGCGCGCGTTCCTCGATGTCGGCAGGAAGCGCTGGCGATTCGGGTACGGATTCGGACGACAGCTCCGATGCCGCGGCGGCCGCCGCCCCGGACTGCGCTGCCGAGCCGCGCACGTCCCGATCGAGTGCGTCCAGTTCGCGCTGCAGCGATTCCTGCTCGCGCTTGATCCGGTTGCGGGCCTCGTCGAGGCCTTCGTTGAAGCCCTGCTGGGCTTCGCGCAGCGATTCCTGCGTCTCGTGCAGGCTGCGCTTGAGTTCCTCGGCGGCCAGCTCGTTCTCGAGCTCGGACTTCACCGAGTGCCATTGCGCGCGCGCGCGCCGCACCCACAGGCCGGCGAAACGCGCGGCCTTCGGCAGGCGCTCGGGCCCCAGCACCAGCAGGGCCACGATCGCGATGACGAAGATCTCGGAGAACCCGATGTCGAACATGGCCGCCGACCGCCAGGACGCCGCGCCGCGTCAGCGCGGGGTGCGGTCGTCGTGCTTGGTGCTTTCGCCGGAGCGGGTCTCGTCGCGACGCTCGTCGCGCAGCTGCGCGGACGGCTTGTCCGCATCGTCGTCGCCGTCGCGCATGCCCTTCTTGAAGCCCTTCACGGCTTCGCCGAGGTCCTTGCCGACGTTGCCCAGGCGCTTGGTGCCGAACACCAGCACCACGATCACCAGCACGATCAGCCAGTGCCAAAGACTCAAACCGCCCATGAGGAATGTCCGCGGGGAAATGGAGGTTCAGGATACCGCAGCGTCATGACGGTCGCTGTCATCTGCGCGCGTGCGGAGGGTTAAGAACGTGACGGCCGCACGCCGGTCAGGGCAGCGGCTCGGCCTGAACCGGGCTTTCCACCGTCTCGAAGGCCGACGGCTGCGGCGCCTGTTGCGGGGCGTGCAGCGGCGCCGTCGTGGCCGCGCCCGCCGCCGGAACGCTGGCCGGCGCAGCGGAACCCGCCGTCGAGCTCGCCGGACGGGGCGCGGAGGCGCGGGCGTTCGCATCGGCGCTCGCGTTGGAGCGGGCGGTGCGGGCGATGTTGCTGGCTTCTTCCAGGCGGTCGCGGAAATCGACCACCGCCGTCGACGGCTGCCCGTTCGCGCGACCTTCGAAGATCATGCGCGGCGTGGTGTCGCGGCCGTAGACCGATTCGTTCGCGTCGTCGTCGATCGACAGCACCGCGCCGTCGAGCGCGATGCCCGCGAAGAGGCCGCGCGCGCGCGACCAGGACCAGATCTCGGCCTTGAGCTGGCCGTCGGTCGCGGTGCCCGCGTTGCGGCCGACCGGCCCGGCGGCCACGCCGGCATCGGCGCCGAGGGTGACCTTGCCGTTGACGATGTTGTCCAGGCCGCGGTCGCTGCGGAACACCAGCACGATGTCGGCCGACTGCACGCCGGCCTGGAAACCGATGCTGCCGCCGGTGAGTTTCACGAAGCTCGGGTTCGACCACGTGCCGTCCGGGTTCTTCACGGACAGCAGGCCGTGGCCGCGTCGGCCGCCGAGCACCAGGCCGACCTTGAGCGCGTCGGGCACCACCACGATGCCGCGCGCTTCGTCGAGCAGCTTGTCGGGAATGCCGGATTCGGGGATCTGCTGGATGTCGGTGAGCACGCGCACGGCCTGGCGCGCGCGATCGTCCTCCTGCGGGCCGGCGACGGCCGAAGTGGCGAGGCCGAGGGCGATGGACAGGGCGGCGATACGCAGGAGGGCAGGGCGCGGCAGGCGGGACATGGCGTACTCCAATGAAGACTCGACGATGCGCAGCAGGGGAGGTTCGAGCATTCGACCGCCGGCGCGGCAGTCGGTTCAGGCTAGTGATACGGCAATGAATCCTTACCGAATCGGCGCGTGCGTCAAGCGCCGCAAGTGCAGTGGCCTCGCCTATCCTGAGTAATCCGGCGTGCGGATCGTGTCGCAGCCGGTCGATCCCCGAGCGATGCCGATGCATGCGCGCAGGTGATTCGCGCCGGGCCGCGCAGCTGTCATCCTATGCGCATGCCCGCTTCCGCCAGCACCGACGCCGCCTTCGACGGCGCCTCGTCCTCGCCGTCCGGCGCCCCGCCGGACACCGCCCTCGTCCTGGTGAACCTCGGCACGCCCGACGCGCCGACCCCTGCCGGCGTGCGCCGGTACCTCGCCGAATTCCTCAGCGACCGCCGCGTCGTCGGCTTGCCGCGCTGGTTCTGGTTGCCGCTGCTGCACCTGGTCGTGCTGCCGCTGCGCTCCAAGGTCGTCGCGAAGAAATACGCGAGCATCTGGATGGGCGGCGACGACGGCGGTTCACCGCTCGCGGTGTACACGCGCCGGCTCGCGTGGGCCGTGCAGAACGAGCTGCCGCAGCTTCGCGTGATCGACGCGATGCGCTACGGCTCACCGTCGCTGGCCGCGCGACTTCGCCAGCTGCGCGAGGCCGGCGTGCGCCGCGCGCTGGTGCTGCCGCTGTACCCGCAGTACTCGACGACGACCACCGCATCGGTGGACGACGTGCTCGCCCGCGACCGCGCGCTGCCCACGCGCCTGGTCGAGGACTACCACGTCGACGACGGCTGGCTGGACGCCGTGGCCGATTCGATCCGCGCGCAGCGGTTGCACGACGGCTCGGGAGAACACCTGCTGTTCTCGTTCCACGGATTGCCGCAACGCCTCGTCGACGCGGGCGATCCCTACCAGCGCCACTGCGAGGCCGGCGCGCGCGCCATCGCGCAACGCCTGGGGCTCGCGGACGACGCGTGGAGCCTGAGCTACCAGTCGCGTTTCGGTCGCGACAAGTGGCTGGAGCCGAGCACGCAGCAGACGCTTCATGCGCTCGCCGGGCGCGGCGTGCGCAATGTCGACGTGGTCGCGCCGGGATTCGCGGTGGACTGCATCGAGACGCTGGAGGAAGTGGCGATGATGCTGGCCGAGGAGTTCGCCACGCTCGGCGGCACGCTGCGCTACATCCCCTGCCTCAACGACTCGCGGCCGCATGCCGTCGCGCTGGCCGGCATCGCCCGGCGCGCGTTGGACGACTGGCGCTGATCTGGCGCTGATACAGGGAAGCACGATGCCCGCACGCGGCCTGCACGAATTCACCCTCGACACGCCGATCGGGCGGATCGCCGGCCTGCGCGGGCAACCCGGCGGCGCGCGCGTGATCGCGCTGCACGGCTGGCTCGACAACGCCGCCAGCTTCGTGCCCCTGGCCGAGCACCTGCACGGCATCGAACTGGTCGCGCCCGACCTGCCGGGCCACGGCGCCAGCGCGCATCTCGCGCCTGGCGCCGACTATTCCTTCGCCGCGGCCGTGAACGCGGTGCTCGACATCGCCGACGCACTGGGCTGGGAGCGCTTCTCGCTGCTCGGCCATTCGATGGGCGCGGGCATTTCGAGCCTGGTCGCCGCCGCGTGCCCGCAGCGCGTGGAGCGGCTGGTCGCGATCGAAGCCCTCGGCGCGCTGGCCGAAGTACCCGAACGCACCGTGTCGCGCCTGCGCGAGGCGATCGCGGCGTATCGCGCGCTCCGCGGCAAATCCCTGCGCGTGTTTCCCGACCTCGCCATCGCGATCCGCGCGCGCATGGCCGCGGGGGCGAACGTCGGCAGCCGGTTAGAAGAACGCGCTGCCCGCCTGCTCGTCGAACGCGGCGTCGTCCCGGTGGAGGGCGGCTTCACCTGGTCCAGCGACCCGCGCCTGACGCTGCCGACGATGCAGCGCATGACCGAGCCGCAGATCCGCGACCTGGTCGCCGGAATCGAATGCCCGACGCGCGTGATCTTCGCCGACCCCGCGCAGCCGTACCTGCCCGATCCGCTGCGCCGCGAACGCGCGGCGCTGTTGCCGGCCGGCGAGCTGATCGTGATCGAAGGCGGCCATCACCTGCACATGGAACAGCCGGCCCGCATCGCCGAGGCGATCGGGGATTTCTTCGTGCGCGGCTGACGCGCCGACGCCGCTACACCTTTCCGCACAACGCGCGCAGCGTGGCCTTCAGACGCCGTCCTTCGGCGTGGAAGTAATCGCGTTCCTCGCGCCAGCGCGGGCAGCGGGCTTCGACTTCCCGCCAGAACGAACGCGAATGGTCGGCGTGGATCAGATGACAGAGTTCGTGCACCAGCACGTACTCGAACGCGCTCGGCCGTGCGAGCACGAGCGAGAGATCCAGCGCCATCGAGCCGTCGGGAGCCAGCGAGCCCCATTGCGACGACATGATCTTGAACGTCACCCGGCGCGGCGCGCGCGGCAACGCCGGCAGGTAGCGGGGCATCCAGCGGCCGACGTCGGCGCGGCCCTGCGCCTCGAGGAAATCGCGCACGGCGCGCCGCACGGCCGTGTCCCCGGCGCGCGCCGGATGCGTGAACACCAACGCGCCCGTGCCGTCGTTCGCGTGGTCCAGTCGCGTGTAGCGCCCGGCCTGCCAGCGCACGTCGTGGAGCGCGCCCCGCAGTGGCAACTGCACCGGCGTTCCCGGTTCGAGCGTGGGCACGCCATCGACGGTGAAGCGCTCCAGCTGCGCAGCAAGCCAGTCGCGATGCTGCGTCACGAAGCGGTCGGCCGCGGCGAGGCTGGCGCGCAGCGGCACCGTCAGCCGCGCGCCGCGTTCGTCGACGGAGAGCTTCATGCGCCGCGCGCGCGGATCGCGCACGCGCTGCAGCGGCACGGTGCGGCCGTCGGGCAGCTCGATGTCGAGCGTCTCGCGCTCCACCGTGCGCGGCGTGGGCGCGAACAGGCGGGCGAGTGGGCGCAGCGGAGACGGCATGGAGGCATCTTAGCGATGCCGCGTGACGATGTGCGCCCCGATCGCGCGTACATCGCGCGACTTGCGCGATCGGCAAGCCTTCCCGACGCGCGGTACGGGCGCGGCGCGACTAGGCCTCGGCCTTCGACAGCTTCAGCGCGCCTTCCAGCACCGTGAACAGGCGACGGAACTCGCCGGCCATCAGCACGAAGCGGGCGTCGAGCTCGGCGCGCAGGTCGTCGCGCTCGGTCGATTCCAACTCGTCCACGGCGCCGTCGAGCAGCTTGAACTTGCGCACGACGAGGTCCTCGCCGAGCACGAAGGAGACGTGGTCGTCCAGGTTCAGCGCCAGGCGCGTGACCTGCTTGCCCGATTCCAGGTGTTTGGTGATCTCGTCGCTCTGCAGCTCCATGCGCTGCACCTTCACCACGGCGCCCTGGTCGATCGGATCGCGCAGTTCGCATTCATCGCCCAGCGAGAGGCCCTCCGGCAACGGTTCGCCGGCGACCCATCCGGTCAGCACCGAACGCGGTGCGACTTCGGCATTCAGCGGCAGCGCGGGGAAACTGCCGAGCGCGCGCCTAATCTCGCTGACAACGTTTTCGCCGGACTTGCGGCTGGAGGTGTCCACCGCGACCACGCCCAGGCCGGTGTCTATCAGGGCGTCGGTGCGGCTGGGCTTCACGAAGGCGCGCGGCAGCAGGTCGGTGATGAGTTCGTCCTTGATGCGCTTGCGCGTCTTGCCGCCGGGCTTGCGGCCTTCCTTCGCCTCGATCTCCGACAGCTTCTTGTTGAGCATGTCGTTGACGACCGACCCCGGCAGGATCTTGTCCTCGCCGCCGACGGCGAGCCACGTCGCGTCGCTGCGCTTGTGCGACATCTCGTCGGAGTCGCGCCCGAACGGCGAGATGAAACCGCGGCTGGAGAGTTCAAGCGGACCGACCGGGCGAAGCTGGCATTCGGTCAGGCCGTTGTCGAGGTCGTCGAACTTGGTGGTGGTGGGGAAGCGGAACAGCGTCAGGTTGCGGAAGAACATTGAGGGCCGGGATTCGTTATTCGGGATGGGGGATTCGGAAAAGCAGGGTTCGACGACGACGGGCGCTTACGGATCCCGGATCTCGAATCCCGGATCCCGGGCGTCGTGCGGCTCGCCCGCCAGCCACGCGTGCGCGTCGGGCATCGGGGCGTCCCCGTGGCGGCCGAGCGCGAGGAAATCGAACAGCTTCGGATCGCTCAGCTGCGAGGGGCGGATGTCGCCGAGCGCACGCGCGATGGTCTCGATCCGGCCGGGCGTTTCGCGTTCCCACGCATCCATCATTTTCTTGACCTGCTTGCGCTGCAGGTTCTCCTGCGAACCACACAGGTTGCACGGGATGATCGGAAAGCCCTTCGCGTCGGCGTAGGCGGCGATGTCGTCCTCGCGCACATAGGCCAACGGACGGATCACCACGTGCTTACCGTCGTCGCTGAGCAGCTTGGGCGGCATGCCCGAAAGCTTGGCGTGGAAGAACAGGTTCAGGAAGAACGTCGCGACCAGGTCGTCGCGATGGTGGCCCAGCGCGATCTTGGTGAAGCCGTTCTCCTCGGCGTACGTGTACAACGCGCCGCGCCGCAGGCGCGAACACAGCGAGCACATCGTCTTGCCTTCCGGCACCACGCGCGTGACGACCGAATACGTGTCCTGCTCGATAATGTGGTACGGCACACCGATCGATCCCAGATACTGCGGCAGCACGTGCTCGGGGAAATCCGGCTGCTTCTGGTCCAGGTTCACCGCGACGAGCTCGAACTTCACCGGCGCCTTCTGCTGCAGCTGCAGGAGGATGTCGAGCATGGTGTAGCTGTCCTTGCCGCCGGACAGGCACACCATCACCTTGTCGCCGTCCTCGATCATGCCGAAGTCGGCGATCGCGCGGCCGACCTGGTGTCGCAGGCGTTTGGCGAGCTTGTTGTTCTCGTGCGCGCGACGCTGCGCGCGTTGCGCGAGGGGCTGGGGTTCCAGCAGTGGCAGGACGGTACTCATGGACCGTCCATTCTACCGGCGCGGCCGCGGTGACGCTGGCCGCGGCGTCGCGTTAAGCTTCAGGCATGACCGAAAGCGACGATCCCGCCGTGCTCGCGCACCAGCTGGCCGAACTCCGGCTCGAACACCGCGACCTGGACGCGGCGATCGAACGGCTGGCGCGGATGCCGGACGCGGACGAGCTGACGGTCAAGCGCCTGAAGAAGCGCAAGCTGTGGCTGAAGGACTGCATCGCCCGTCTGGAGAGCGCGCTGATTCCGGACGAGCCGGCGTAAAGGACTTCCCCTCGGCCCGGCGAATCCCGTCATCGGGATATCCGTTCACCGGCATCGAGGCGAACGCCGGAACCCAGGCCCGTCACGTTCGGCGCTGCGTTGGCGGTGCCGCCTCTCGCCTTCATTCCGGCGAAAACGGCAAGGCATGTCTCTGCGTCCGCGCCGCACGGAGCGTTCACCGCGCTCGCCTGGTTGCCTCTCATCCCCTCTCCCTGCGGAGAGGAGCGCAGAGCAAACCATCCTCATTGCGGCGACAAGCCGGAGCCAGTCGTTCCAGCGAAGCTGGAATCCATTCCGATCGTGCTGTCTTTGCGGTGGCTCGACGTCGCGCTCCTCTTCCCGCGATCGCCTGCGGCGCTCGACTCGAGGCTAGCCACCGCAACCGCCGCGATAGGCAGACGGTCAACCCGCTAGCGGCTACGCCGCTCCCTCCGCGGCCTCGGGCGCCGGCTTCGTGCTCTCCGGGCTGATCTTCTCGATGGTGTGGCGCAGCTCGCGGCCGAGGATGAACTTGGCGTCCTTCGCCCACGCATCCAGTCGGCTGTCGAAGGTGAGCTTGCTGTTCTCGTCCGGCCACACCAGGCGCATTTCGCGCAGCTTCTGGATGAAGCCGCGGAAGAGGGTCTTGTCGAAGAACTCCGGCGCCGCCGGTGCATACAGCAGCGACAGGCGCTGCGCCGCGAGCTGGCAGAGGCTTTCGAGTTCGGCGGCGGTGAGCGTGCCCGGGCCGTTCTTCACCAGCACCGAAATGGCGATGTAGTAGCGCTCGAACGCCTGCTGCAGCGAGTGGCCGATCGCGCGCAGGCGGAACACCTCGTCGGTCTGGCCGGCGTTGCGCGCGAGGATGCCGCCTTCGTCGTCGCTGATCTTCTCCAGCAGGCCCTCGCGGATGAAGACGTCGATCGTGCGGTTGAGGCGATCGGCGAACTCCTCCTCCGTCCACGGCAGGAACAGTTCGGCCTGCAGGAACGGGTACACGCTGCGTCCGAGGCGCTGCACGCCGTTGAGGCTCATGCGGCGATTGTTCTGGAAGCAGCAGGCGATCCACGACGCCGCCGTGAACAGGTGCAGCACGTTGTTGCGGAAGTAGCTCAGCAGCACCGCGTTGTCGCCGCTCACGCCCAGCACGTCGCCGAGCGGGTGGCGGATGCGCGTGAGGACGTTGATTTCCTCGCCGTGCGCGATGATCTCCTCGACCGGATGCGGCGTGACGGTGACGCGGTCCGAATACGGGAGTTCGGCGAGCAGCGTCTTGCTCAGCTGGATCTGCGCGCGCAGGTCGCCTTCGCCCATCGCGTGCTTGGGCGTGGACAGCAGCGCGAGCGCGAGCAGGTTGATCGGATTGACGTCGGCGGCGCGGTTGACGTTCACCTGGATGCGCTGCGCGAGCGCGTCGACGGTGTTGGACAGCCACGCGGGCTTTTCCTCGTCGCCGACCGGCTGGCCGTCCCAGTCGGGCGCGTGTTCGGCGAGCACGTCGCCCAAGCGGATCGGTTCGCCGAAATTCACCACCACCTGGCCGTAGTTGCTGCGCAGCACCTTCGGGATGCCCATCAGCAGCTGCCAGATCGATTCCTTTTCCTTCGGCTTGCCCGACAGCTCGTCGAGGTAGCTGTTGCCCTCCATCAGCTTCTCGTAGCCGATGTAGATGGGCTGGAACAGCACCGGGCGCGTCGGCTGGCGCACGAAGGCGCGCACCGTCATGGCGACCATGCCGCCCTTGGGCGGCAGCAGGCGACCGGTGCGCGAGCGCCCGCCTTCGACGAAATACTCGATCGAATACCCGCCCGCGACGAGTTGCGCGACGTACTCGCTCAGCACCGCCGAATACAGCGCGCTGCCGCGGATGCTGCGGCGGATGAAGAACGCGCCGCCCTTGCGCAGCAGCGTGCCGACCACCGGCAGGTTGAGGTTGATGCCCGCCACGATGTGCGGCGGCACGATGCCGCGCGTGTACAGCAGGTAGCTCAGCAGCAGGTAGTCCATGTGGCTGCGGTGGCAGGGCACGTAGACCACTTCGTAGCCGGGCGCGTCGTCCTTCAGCTTGTCCAGGTGGTGGACCAGCACGCCGCGGTAGATGCGGTTCCACACCGGCGTGAGCAGGAAGCTCGCCGAGCGCACGACCGGATGCGAATAGTCGGCGGCGATCTCGTACGCGAAGCCGTGCGCCTTCTTCCAGGCGTCGGCGAGCGAACTCTTGTCGCGCGCGGCCTGGTCGGCGATGGCGTCCTTCACCGACGGCGAGGCCAGCACCTGGTCGACCAGCAGGCGGCGCGTCGAGAGGTCGGGGCCGATCACCGCCGCGCGGATGCGGCGGAAGTGCGCGCGCAGCACGCGCGAGAGCTTGCGGACGGTGCGCTCGGGCGGCAGGCCTTCGTCGACGATCGAGCGCAGGCTCACCGGCGGCGCGAAGCGCACCAGCGTGTCGCGACCGTTCAGCGCGATCGCCAGCAGCCGGCGGAAGCGGCCGACCAGCGTCCAGTTTTCCGAGAACAGCACCGAGAACCAGCCGCTGTTCTTGTCCGGGGCGCGGCCGACGAAGATCGACACCGGCACCAGCTGCACGTCGAGCGTCGGATCGGCGCGGTGCGCGTCGAGCAGGTGCGCCAGCGATCCCGAATGCGTCTTGCGCGAAGGCGGCGCGGTGCCCAGCGACTGCTGCAGCTGGGTCAGCGTGTTGACGTTGCGGCGCGACAGCGCGAGGTAGGCGCGCTTGCGCTTGAGCGGATCGCCCGGCAGCGGCTGCAGCGGCGACGGCAGGCCGGCCTCGCGGCAGGCGCGCTCCAGGATGAGCGCGTTGGACAGGCCGTAGTCCTCGAGCACGTAACAGACCGGACGGCCGCTCCATTCCTCGGGGACGTCGGCCGCGGGATGGCGGGGCTCGACGGTGACCTGCACCCACGGCGCCATGATCCGGCCCAGCAGCTTCGCCCACCACGGGCGCCGCACCGGCGCGCGGCGCGGGCCGCCGGGGCGGCGTCCGCGGTCGTCGTCCTGCGCGGCGGCGGGGCGATCGATCGGAAGCTCGGCCTGCGCCGGATCGGGCTCGGGCGACGGCACGTGGCCGGCTTCGTCCAGCGTCCGGGCCTCATCGGCCGGGGCAACGGGCGCCGTCGCCGCGTCGTCGCGGGCGGGGGGCGTGGCGGTCGTCGCGTCCTTGTCGGCGTCCGGAAAAGGCAGGGGCGTCTGGTTCGGCATCGCCGGCATTATGCCTTCCGCGACCTGCGCGTTCAGGGCGCGGCAGCGGCGGCCGGCGCCTCGGCGGCGGTCTGTGCCCGGGCGACCGGCGCTTTCTTGGCCGCCTTCGGTGCCGGTGCCGTGCCGGCGGGCGGCCGCGCCGCTTCGGCCTCGGCGTGGCGCAGGGCGTCGCTCAGGTACCAGTGCCCGTCGCGGCGTTCGACCGCCAGTTCGGCTTCGATCGCCTTCCCGGCCAGCGTGTAGGCAAGGCGCACGCGGGCGCGGTCGCCGTTGCGTTCGATCAGCGTGGCGCGCGCCGTCGCCAGGTCGGCGTCGACGTCCAGGCCGTACACCTTCAGCACGCGCTTCATGCGTTCGAAGAACGGGCCCATGCGCTCCAGGCTGTGGCGCATGCCCAGTTCGCGGAATCGCTCCGGGCCGCCGGCCAGGCCCGTGTGGCGCGCGCCGGCGACGAGCTGCGGGATCGTCTGGCGCGCCCGTTGCAGGTCGCCTAGTGGCGCCTTCTGCGCCCAGCGGCTGATCGCATTCACCAGTTGCACGTAGTGGGCGCGTTCGTCGTCGCTGTAGTCGCCTTCCGCACGCAGGTATTGCGTCGCGAACAGTCCCAGCGTGGCCGCAGCGGAGCGGAGCTCGGCGTTCGCGCCGGAAAATTGACGCCGGTAGACGCTCAGCAGCTGCTTCTCCGCGCCGGGCGCGGACAGGGCGTCGATGAAGGCGGGCAGGCGATCGTCTAGCGGGAGATCGGTGAGCGGCCAGCGCGTGCGGCCCTCGGTCCAGGCCGTGTCGAGCCGCGCGTGCAGCGCCGGCGGGACGGCATGGCGCGAGTAGCTCACCAGGTCGTTGCGGCGCAGGTCGCGGATGAGCTGCTCGACCGCCTGCGTGGGCTCGGTCGGCGTCGGTTCGACCACCGGCGCGGGCGCGCGCTGGCAACCGGCCGCCAGAAGGGCGGCCAGTAGCGTCAGCGCAGCGATGGCGCGTGCGATCGATGTCATGCGGGTGCGGCTCCCCCCAAGTCGCTGGCGGCATCTTGGGGGCGCGACAGGAAGCCGGCAAGCCAAGACCGTCCCGGATTGGGAAAAGAGGTGGGGTGTCGGAATATCGGCATACGTCACAATTTCGTGTGTCAAAAAGTGACGCAACGTGTCCAAAACCGTCTTCGCAGCCAAAAATTGTGATCGAAATCTCGTTCAGGATTGCCGGAGCGGGCGGTTTCACGCGGTCATAACGGGCTCGAGCCCGTTTTGAGACCTTTGGCACAGTTTCTGCTTTTGTAGCCCTGACCCGGCATTCCCGCCGGCGCAAGCGTCCAGCCACGCGCCGGACCGTTTCCACTCCAAGGGCTCCACTCGCATGAAGAAGATCCTCCTCGTCGCGGCCGCCGTTGCCGGCCTTGCTTCCATCGCCCCGGCCTTCGCCGCCGACGGCACCATCACCGTCACCGGCAAGGTCACCGGCACGACCTGCTCGATCGCCAACAACGGCAACGTGACCGTGACCCTGCCGCAGGTCTCCACGACCTCGCTGGCCACCAACGGCGCCGTCGCCGGCCAGAAGGCGTTCGCCCTGAACCTGAGCGGCTGCGCGGCCAGCACGAAGGCCACGGCGTACTTCGAGCCGGGCGCGAACATCGACGCGACCACGGGCAACCTGCGCAACGCCACCGGCGGCACCAACGCGACCAACGTGCAGGTCCAGCTGTACAACTCGGACCTGACGCCGATCAACCTGGCCAGCAACAACGCCAAGCAGGTCACCATCGGCGCCGCCGGCCCGATGAACTTCTACGCCGGTTACTACGCGACGGGCCAGGCCACGGCCGGCGACGTCACCACCAGCGTCATCTACACGATGCTCTACCAGTAAGTCGCAACACGGGCGCGGCTTTCCGGCCGCGCCCGCTTCGGCGGCCCCCGCGCCGACCCTGACCGAGAACCTCCCATGCCCTCCCTGTTCCGCGCCGCCGCCGTGGCGCTGCTCGCCGCGTGCGCCTTCGTTCCGGCCGTCCAGGCCAACGTACTGGTCGGCGGCACCCGCGTGATCCTGCCGGCGAAGGACGGCGAGGTCACCCTGCGCCTCACCAACGACAACGACACGCCCGCGCTCGTGCAGGCGTGGATCGACACCGGAGACGCGAAGTCGACGCCCGACAACGTCGACACGCCGTTCCTGATCACGCCGCCGATGTTCCGCATGGAGCCGCGACGCGATCAGAACCTGCGCATCCTCTATACCCGCGAACCGCTGCCGGCGGACCGCGAATCGCTGTTCTGGCTCAACGTGCTCGAAGTGCCGCCGAAGCCGGCCGATCGCGGCGCCGACGGCAACAACTACCTCCAGCTGGCCCTGCGCTCGCGCCTGAAGCTGTTCTTCCGCCCGGAGGGCCTGCAGGGCGATGCGCAGAAGGCGCCGGCGGAACTCGCGTTCCACGCCACGGGCAACGCGCTGGTGGTGAACAACCCGACCGCCTTCCACGTCACGCTGACCGACCTCGTCGTCGAGGTGGGCGGCAAGACCGTGTCCGTCGAAGGCGGCATGGTCTCGCCGAAGTCCGAACTGCGCCTCGCCGCGACCGGCCTGGCCGGCGCGCCGGCCGGCGCCGTCGTGCGCTTCAACGCGATCAACGACTTCGGCGCCCCGTCGCCGTTCGTGGGCGCGATCGCCCCGTGACCGCGGCCACCGGCCAGCTCGTGCCGGTACCCACGCGTCGGGCCCTGCTCGGCGCGGCGATCGCCTGCGCGCTGCTGGCCGCGAACGCGGCCCAGGCGGGCCCCGCGCCTGCCGCGCCGGCCGACGCGCAGTTCGACATGTCGCTGCTGGTCGGCGGCAGCCAGCAGGCCGACCTGTCGCGCTTCGAGCGCGGCAACGTCGTCATGCCGGGCGTGTACCGCCTGGCGCTGTTCCTGGCCGGCGAGTACGCCGGCGTTGCCGACGTGCGGTTCGAATCGCCCACGCCGGAGGCCAACGCCGTGCCGTGCATGACGCCGGAGCTGTTCGGCGTGCTCGGCCTGCCGGTGGAGAAGCTCGACGAGCCGGCGCGTGCGCGCCTGCAGTCGGGTTGCGCCGTGCTGCCGGACCTGATTCCCGACGCCGCCGCTACCTACGATCAGTCCGAGCTGCGCCTGGACGTGACCGTGCCGCAGGCGTGGCTGGGTTATCGCGCGCGCGGCTACGTCAGCCCCGACCAGTGGGACGCCGGCGTGACCGCCGCGCTGTTCAACTACAACGCCAATCTCTATCGCACGCGCAGCGCCGGACTGGAGCAGACCTCGGGTTTCGTCGGCCTCAACGCCGGCCTGAATCTCGGCGCCTGGCGCCTGCGCCACGACGGCAACCTCAACTGGCGCTCGGCGGTCGGCGACCTGCCGTCGGCCCGTCAGTACCAGTCGATCGCGACCTACGCCCGCCGCGACATCGCCGCGTGGCGGGCGCAGCTCACGCTGGGCGACAGCTTCACCAGCGGCGAGCTGTTCGACAGCGTCGGCGTGCGTGGCCTGCAGTTGTCGACCGACGATCGCATGCTGCCCGAATCGCAGCGCGGCTACGCGCCGACGGTACGCGGCGTCGCCGAAACCAACGCGCGCGTCAGCATCCGCCAGAACGGCGTGCTGCTGTACGAAACGACGGTGACGCCGGGCCCGTTCCTGATCGACGATCTGTACGCGACCGGCTACGGCGGCGACCTGGCCGTCACCGTGACCGAAGCCGACGGTCGCGTCCGTGAATTCGAGGTGCCGTACGCGTCGGTGCCGCAGCTGTTGCGTCCGGGGTCGTCGCGGTTCTCCGTGGCCGTGGGCGCCGTGCGCGACGACGCGTCCGACGACGAACCGATGCTGGTGCAGGCGACGCTGCAACGCGGCCTGACCAACCGCGTGACCGGTTATGCCGGCGCGCTGACCACCGAGGGCTACGTTGCCGGGCTCGGCGGCGTCGCGCTCAACACGCGCCTGGGCGCGATCGCGCTGGACCTCACCGCGGCGCGCACCAAGCTGCCGACGCAGCAGGCCGAGACCGGCCAGAGCCTGCGCGCGACCTACAGCAAGATCCTGCCGAACTCCGGCACGTCCTTCAGCCTGGCGTCGTACCGCTATTCCACCCGCGGCTACTACAGCCTGCGCGAGTCGCTGGCCGCGCGCGACTTCGCGCTCGGACGCCCGGTCGACGACGGCCTGGACGAAGCGCTGCCCGGCGTGCTCACGCCCGCCGAGCGCGAAGCGCTGCAGGGCCGCGACGGCCGCCTGGACGCTTACGTCGACGCGCTCGACCGCCAGCGCAACCGGTTCGACATCAACGTGAGCCAGCGCCTGGGCGAACGCGGCGGCCAGCTGTACGCCACGGCGTCCGCGCGCGACTACTGGACCCGCGAAGGCACCGACACGCAGTTCCAGGTGGGCTACAACCACCATTTCCGCGCCTTCAACTACAGCGTTTCGGCCAGTCGTCTTCGCAGCTACGACGGGCAGTACGAGAACCAGTTCTTCGTCAGCTTCAGCGTGCCGCTGGGCACCTCGCCGCGCGCGCCGAACCTGACCGCCGGCATCGTGCGCCAGGACGACGGCCAGCAGCAGACGCAGCTCAGCGTGAACGGCACCGCCGGCGAAGACGCACGCTTCAGCTACGGCGTCACCGGCGCGCACGGCGATGACGTCGGATCCTACGGCAGCGTCAACGGCAGCTGGCGCGGCAGTGCGGGCGTGCTGTCGGGCAGTTACGGCGAAGGCGACGGCTATTCGCAGGCGTCGGTCGGCGTCATGGGCACGCTGGTCGCGCATCCGCACGGCGTCATCGCGGGCCAGCCGATCGGCGACACCATCGCGATCGTCTCCGCGCCCAACGCGAAGGGCGCGCGCGTGGTCAATGCACCGGGCGTGCGAATCAACCGCTTCGGCCAGGCGCTGGTGCCGTACCTCACGCCGTACCAGATGAATTCGATCGAGCTCGATCCGAAGGGCCTGCCGCTCGACGTGCAACTGCAGTCCACCAGCGTCCGCGTCGCGCCGCGCGCCGGCGGCGTGTCGCTGCTGACGTTCGAAACCCAACACGGTCGCGCGCTGCTGCTGCGCGTGCGCCTGGCCGACGGCAAGCCGGTGCCGTTCGGCGCGGAAGTCACCGACATGCAGGGCCTCGCGCTGGGCACCGTCGGCCAGGGCGGCCGCCTGCTGCTGCGCGGCGCAACCACCGAAGGCACGGTCTCGCTGAGCTGGCAGGAAAACGACAAGCCGATGCAGTGCACCTTCACCTACCGGACGCCGGAGCCCAAGGCCGGCGCGGCATCCAACGACCTGCCGTCGGTGGACGCGCGCTGCACCCCGACCGTCACCTTCGCCGCCGCCAGCCTGTGATCGAGTGGCTTACCGAATGAACGTTCCGAACCCGAACATCGCCCAGACCTCCACGCTGATGCGCGTGTTCCGCGTGTGCTGGGCGCTGCTGATGCTCGGCTTCCTGTACGCGGCGATGCCGTCGGACGCCTTCGCGGCGGATTCGCGCTGCACGACCAGTTCCTCCGGCAGCCTGTCGATGGGCAACGTGAGCGTGCCGGTGGGCGCCGCGAACGGCACCGCGCTCGGCACGCCGGTGCAGCTCACGATGACGTTCAACTGCACCGATGTGCCGAGCAATGCGGCGGGCAACAACCTTTACGTGCAGGCAGGCAACCTCGCCGTGCGCGATCCGGCCGATACCGGCGCGAACGGCATCCTGTTCGACACCAGCATCGCGGGCATCGCGCTGAAGATCACCGGCAGCCCGGACCAGGCGTCGGCGAGCCAGTGCCTTCGCTGCGGCCCGGGCTCGACGGCCGGCTTCGAAATCGGTCCGCTGAACCGTTCGTGCTCCTGGGTGTTCCAGGGCTGGAACTGGGTGCAGGTCTGCACGGCCACCATCACGCAGACCTTCACCGCGCAGTTCGTGAAGACCGGACCGGTGACGCCGGGCGTGCTGCAGGGCAAGCCGCTGATGCAGTTCTGGTGGTACGAGTACGGCACCACCGCGAGCAGCGGCCCGATGGGCACGGCGCTGACGGTCAACGGCGGTGCGCAGGTCGCCGCCGTGGGCTGCAGCGTCGACACCGGATCGCAGAACCTGGCCGTGACGCTGCCGAACATCAGCACGTCCGCATTGCCGAGCGTCGGTTCGACCGCGGGCCGCACGCGCTTCAACATCAACCTCACCTGCCAGTCCGGCACGACGGCGAGCATCAGCTTCGCGCCGGGCGCCTCGTTCAACGACGCCAACGGCGTCATCGCGCCCGCCGGCGGCGGTGGCGTCGCGCGGAATGTCGGCATCCAGTTGCTCAATGGCGCGGCGTCGGCGCCGGTGCCGTTCAACGCCACGCAGTCCCTCGGCGCCACGCCCAACGGTGCGTGGTCGGTGCCGTTCCATGCCCAGTACTACCGCACGAGCAACAACGCGATCACCGCCGGCGACGTCCGCGGAACGCTGCAGTTCACGATGACCTACCAGTGACCGCACGCGCGGCGCTAAAGCCACGCGCGTTGCTGTCGTAAATCGGTGAGGTCAGTCGTAGATCTGCGTCGCGACCCAGACGGCTTCGGTGCTGCCGCCTTCGCGGAGATAGCCCGCGTAGTAGCTCACCAGCTGCGAGCGTGCGTGTGCCGCGGCGGGTTCCAGCTGCAGGGTGTAGCGGCTCGGGTTCGCCGACCCGGCGCATTGCGATCGAAGGTGTTGCGGCACCGTCTGTGCAGGGGATGGGATCGCGGCGGGCGCGCAGGTGGGATTCACCACCCGGCCCGTGAACGTGATGCGGCCGCCGGCCGCGTGCGCGTTCGCGCCTGCCGTTACCACCATTGCGCAGAGCACGGCGCCCACCGTGGCTCTGACTCGCTTCATGGCCTTTCCTTGCGCCTCACTGCGCGTAGTTCGCCTGTTCGCTCCATCGGCCGGACTGAAGCTTCCTGAAGGCTCCCGCCCGGTCGGCGTCAAAGAACTGCAACCGGCATCACATTTCCGCTCCGCGCGGCCGCGTGCCGCCCCGACAGCGAAGCGCAGTCGCGGTCACGGCGGTGTGTTTGGCGCGGCCGGGGCTCGGCCAGGTCCGGCGTGGGCGCGCCGGGGGCGAAGAAAAAGGAGGCCGGAGCCTCCTTCAAATCCGGCCGGGGCCGGAGGACTTCGAGTTGTGGCATGGCTCCGGCTCGCGCCGGACGGAGGGCAGACTACCGGCCCGCAAAACCTAATGCAACCTCTGAAGAACGAGGTCGCAAGCCATTGATTTTCCGATATACGATCAGGGCGCGACATCCAACGCGGCGCGCTTGGCGTCGCGGCGCGAGTCGCGAGGCTGTGCCCAGTCGTTGTTGAACACCGCCGGTTCCCAGCTGCCGTAGGTCGGGTTGGGCAGCATGTACCAGCGCTCGCCGAACCAGTCGCCGTATTCGCCCAGCAACCCGGCGCGGCCTTCGCGCGTGTTCGCGGGGATCTGCACGAAATCGCCCAGCTGGTCGCCGAACTGCATCAGCACGCGGTACTGCTGGCCGGCGAGGCGGCGACGGCAATCCTTCTCGCTGCCGCTCTGCTCGCAGCCTTCCACCACCGTGCCCAGGCCGAGGAAGACGCTGTCGTCCTTCACCGGCATGCCGACCGCCTTCAGGTTGGCGATGGTCGCGTCCTTCAGGTGCACGGCGCGGTTGGACAGATACACGATGGTCACGCCCTTCGCGGCCGCGGCCCTGGCGAACTCCACCACGCCCGGCACCGCCTTCGCCTTCTTCTCGGCGACCCAGCCGTCCCAGGTGACCTCGTCGTACTCCTTGCCGCCGCGCACCAGGCGCGCCTGGTAGGGCGAGTTGTCGAGCACCGTCTCGTCCACGTCCATGATCACGGCCGGCGGCAGACCGGTGGCGGGATTGCCGCGCTCGCCGGTGACCAGCGCGTCCCAATGCTTCTCCTTCAACGCGACGTCCAGCTTGTCCGCGGCGGCGCGGTAGATCGTGGTCGTCACGGCGGGATACTCAGCGCTGGCCTGCATCCACAGCACGGCGTTGAGGTTGTCGTCGGCCGGCGTGGCCGTCTTGGCCGCAGTGGGCGCCGCTGCAGGTGCGGGCGCGTGCGGCGCCAGCGTGTCGGCGCGTTTGCAGGCGCCCAGCGCAACCGCGCAGGCGAGGACGGACAACGTGAGGACGCGAGGCGACATGGCGGTTCGGGCTTCGAAAGGACGCGCGATTCTAGCCGAGCCGCACTACGCCGCCGTGTCACGGACGGGCGGTTCGCCTCAGGCGGATGCCACCTGCAACGACACCTGCTTGCGTCCGTCGGCGACCCATTGCGACCCGACCTCGGTGAAGCCGAACGAGGCGTGGAAACGACGCGAGGCTTCGTTAGGCGGGACGGTGTAGAACTCGCACGTCACGATGCCGACGTCCGATGCGCGCGCGAACCCGAACAGGTCGCGATACAGCAGCGGACCGAGCTTGCGTCCCTGATGGGTGCCGGCCACCACGATGCGGTCGACGTACAGGAAGCGCGGATAACGCTGCGCGAACCAGCGGTAGTTCGGGCTGTCGTAGGCGACGCCTTCGCGGAACGCGAGCAGGAACGCGACGACCTCGTCGCCCTCGCATGCCACGCGGTGATACGCCGCCATGGCGTCGAGCTCGCGCAGGCGCGCGGCATCCATCGGGCTGAGCATCTCCTCCGATTCGAGGTTCAGCGCGAGGATGCGCGCGTGATCGGCTGCATCCGCCGGGCGGATTGCGAGGCTCATGCGCCCGCCTCGTAGAGCTCGATCGGCAGATCGTCCGGGTCGGCGAAGAAGGTGAAGCGCCGGCCGGTGTACTCGTCGATGCGGATCGGTTCGACCTCGATGCCCTGCGCCTGCAGCTCCGCCGCGCAGGCGGCGACGTCCGCGACCTCGAAGGCGAGATGGCGCAGGCCGCAGGCTTCGGGGCGCGAAGGCCGCGACGGCGGCGACGGAAAGGAGAACAGCTCCAGCTGCGTGCCGTCGGGCAGGGCGAGATCGAGCTTCCACGAATCGCGTGCTTCGCGGTACGCCTCGGCGATCACGCGCAGTCCCAGCACGCGCGTGTAGAAGTCCTTCGAACGCGCGTAGTCGGAGGCGATGATCGCGACATGGTGGATGCGGTGGAGTTTCATGGGCGCGTGTGTCCTGACGGGTCCTGCTTCCGAAGGCGTGGCATCAACCCTCGCCGAGCAATGCCTTGATCGCCGCGAAGCCCGCGGCCGCGCGTTCCTGCTTGCGCGCCGCGTCGGCGACCGGATCGGCGCCGTCGCGCTGGATCTCCGCGGCCGGCAGCTCGTCGAAGAAGCGGCTGGGCTTGAGGCGAAGCTTGTCGCCCCATTTGGACGCCTCGCGCGAATGCGACAGCCACAGCTGCTCCTTCGCGCGCGTGATGCCGACGTACAGCAGGCGGCGTTCCTCTTCCAGCGAACCTTCCTCCAGCGCCATCTCGTGCGGCAGCGTGCCGTCTTCCATGCCGACGATGAAGACGTAGCGGAACTCCAGGCCCTTGGCGGCGTGCAGCGACATCAGCCGCACCTGGTTGCCGGCTTCGCCCTTGTCGGCGTGCGAGAGCAGCGCGAGCTGCGCGGCGAGTTCGCCCGGACCCGAACCCTTGCCGCCGTCGAACCAGTCCGACAGTTCCTCCAGGTTCTCCTTGCGGCGCTGGTAACTCGCTTCGTCCTTGCACTGCGCGCGGATGGACGCGAGCAGCCCGCTCTTGTCGGCGAGCACGCGCACCAGTTCGGCCGGCGGAATCTTGAAGGCCTCGCCGCGAAGGTGGCGCACGATGTTGACGAAGCCGTCCAGCGCGTTCGCCGCACGCGGTTGCAGCTGCTTGAGCACGCCGATCTGCTCGGCCGCGCGCGACATCGGCATGTGCGCGTGCTGCGCCAGCTCGGCGAGCTTGGCCAACGTCGTGGCGCCGACTTCGCGCTTGGGCGACTGCACCGCGCGCAGGAACGCGGCGTCGTCGTCGGGGTTGGCGATCAGCCGCAACCACGACAGCGCGTCCTTCACCTCGCCGCGCTCCAGGAACGCCGTGCCGCCGCTCAGGTGATACGGCACGCGCAGCAGCTGCAGCGCCTTCTCCAGCGGGCGGCTCTGGAAGTTGCCGCGGAACAGGATGCAGAAATCGCTCCACGGCGCCTGCTTGGCGGCGGCAAGGAAGTGGATCTCGGCGGCGACCTTCTCCGCTTCGTGCGCGGCGTCGCGGCATTCCCACACGCGGATGCGTTCGCCGTCGGCCTGGTCGCTCCACAGCGTCTTGGGATGCTCGTGCGGGTTGTGCGCGATCAACGCGTTCGCCGCGCGCAGCACGCGATTGGAGCAGCGGTAATTCTGTTCGAGCTTGATGATCTGCAGCGCCGGGTAATCCTTGCCCAGCTGCAGCAGGTTGTCCGGATTGGCGCCGCGCCAGGCGTAGATCGACTGGTCGTCGTCGCCCACGCAGGTGAACAGGCCCTTCTCGCCGGCAAGCGCCTTGAGCAGGCGGTACTGCGCGTCGTTGGTGTCCTGGCATTCGTCCACGAGCAGGTAGCCGATGCGTTCGCGCCATGCCAGCCGCAGTGTTTCGTCGCCTTCGAGCATCTGCACCGGCAGGCGGATCAGGTCGTCGAAATCCACCGCATTGAACGTGGACAGGCGCGCCTGGTAGCGCTGGTACATCAGCGCCGCTTCCATCTCGCGCGGGCTCCTGGCCACGGCGAGCGCTTCCTCCGGCGACAGGCCCGCGTTCTTCGCGCGCGAGATCAGGTTGCGCATGTCGTCGATCGCGTCGGGCTTGCTGCCCGGCGGCATCAGGTCCTTGATCTGCGCCGTGCTGTCGTCGCTGTCGAACACCGAGAAACCGCGGCGCAGGCCGGCCTTGGCGTGGTCGATCTGCAGGAACTTCAGGCCCAGCGCGTGGAAGGTGCAGACGGTGAGGCCGTCGGCGGCGTCGCCCTTGATGCGCTTGGCGACACGCTCCTTCATTTCCTTCGCCGACTTGTTGGTGAAGGTGATGGCGGCGATGCGCTTGGCCGGCATCGTGCGCGAGGCGATCAGGTGCGCGATCTTCTCGACGATCACGCGCGTCTTGCCGCTGCCCGCGCCGGCGAGCACGAGCAGGGGGCCGTCGGTGTGCAGGACGGCGGCGCGTTGAGGAGGATTGAGGCCGTGCATGTGGCGTGTTTGCTGCCGCGGTGGCGGCCGCGTATTGTGCCGGAAGCGACTTTCGGATGGGCGCCGCGCCAGCCTGAACGCGGCAGCGGCACACTCCGGTCGTGTGTCGTGTGATGTCCCGCTTCCGTCCGAAGGAAGGGCCGCCATGCCAGTCGTTCGCCTCCTCCTCGCGCCGCTGCTGCTCGCGTCGTCGTTCGTGTCGCACGCGCAGTCGGCCGATCCGCCGCCGCTCACCGGCGCGACGTTCATGGAACTGGACGCGATGCTTCCGTCCCTGCGCGGCCGGCCGAACGAGGAATACCGCGTGCAGGGCCTGAAGGCCTACCAGCAGCGCCACTACGACGAGGCGATCCAGCGCTTCGAAATGGCGTCCGGTTACGCCGACAAGTACTCGCAGCATTACCTCAGCCTGATGCACTGGCATGGCGTGGGCACGCCCGTGGATCGCGTGCGGGCGTACATCTGGAGCGATCTGGCGGCCGAGCGCGGCAACCCGCGGCTGCTGGCGATCCGCGAGAAGATGTGGACGCAGCTGAGCACGCAGGAACAGGCGCGGGTGCCGCGCGAAGGGCAGGCCTACTACGCGCGCCATGGCGATGACGTCGCCAAGCCGCGCGCCGAAGCCGAGTTCCGCCGGTTCGCGCGCGACATGACCGGCAGCCGCGTGGGCTATCGCAACCAGCGGTTCGAAACCGGCGGCGGGCCCGTCAACGGCGTGTTCCTCACCGAGGTCGGCAGCAATGCCGCCGCGTACGCGGTGTCGGTCGCCGGTTCGCCGGACGAACTGTACGGAAAGGAAGGCGGCCTGAAGCGGCTGGACACGTACTGGCAGGAGCAGGACCGCCTGCTCGACGGGAACGTCGAAGTGGGCGAGATGGAGATGGTGCGGCGCGACGATCGGCGCCGGCCTTCACCCCGGCAGGACCGTTAGCCCCGCCGTCGGCGCGAACGCCCGCGGCCAGACGCACCCGGAGCAGCCCATGGAAACGCTCGCCTCGATCCTCATCGCCACCGCGCTGGCCGCCGGGCCGACCGCGCCGTCCGCAGATGCGGCCCATCCGGTGATCGCCTCGAGCGATCGCATGACCCGCGAGGAACTCGACGAGCGCACGCGGATGTCCGCCAACTTCCCGAACGAACTGCATCGCTTGTACGGCAGTGAGGCGGCGGGACGCGGTCATTGGACCACCGCGTTGCAGCAGTTCAGGCTGGCGGCGCGTTATGCCGACAAGTATTCGCAGCACCGGATCAGCCTGATGTACTGGCACGGCGTGGGCGTGGAGCGCGATCCGGCGCTGGCATACGCGTGGGCCGACCTCGCTGCCGAACGCCTGTATCCCAACTTCGTCGTGCTGCGCGAGAAGATGTGGATGGCGCTGGACGAGACCGAGCGCGCACGCGCACTGCAGGTCGGCCAGCCGCTCTACGACGAATACGCCGACGAAGTCGCCAAGCCCCGTCTGGCCCGCGCGATCCTGGCCGGCGTGCGCGAGATCACCGGCAGTCGCACCGGCTTCTTCGACGGGCGTCTGCAGGTGATCGGTCCGGGCGGTGGCCCGCATTTCGCCGGCGATCCGGGCAACTTCGACCTCGCGCCGATGTACGCCGGATGGCGCCGCGACCCGGCCCGGTACTGGGCCGTCGAAGACGCGATATGGGCCGCGGGCAGCGTGGAGGTCGGCGACGCGGAGCGTGCCCCGGGGCGATAACGACTCCGCGCGATCCTCGCTCCTCCGTATCTGCGTCGGGCGACCGGCGCGGCTAGACTGCGCGCTCCGCCTGTCGACGACGGATCTCCCATGCGCCTGGGCCTGGCCGCCAACCGCCTGCACCATCTCCGCGAAGACGCCGCACTGTTCCGCTGGCTGCAGGCCTGCGAGCCGGCGATACGCGAGCTCGGCCTGGAACTGCACACCGTCGGCCGCACCTTCGACGCCATCGCGGCGGCGGGATTGCTCGCCGGCTACACGGGCCTTCGCCGCTACCCGTACGGGCGCGAGGGCGGTCTGATGAAACTGGTGGCCGAAGTCGTCGGCCTCGGCAGCGCGGAGCGCACGCTCGACGGCGCGATCTATCTGATCGATCCGGTCGATCCTTCGTCCGTGTTCCCCGAAGCCGTGGCCCTCAAGCGCCAGTGCGTGATCCATGGAAAGCCGTTCATTTCGACGGTCGCGTCGGCGCGCGACTGGATCGAAGTGGAGCGCATGCACGCCGGGCTGGCGCCCGATCCGGGCGCCGATGCACTGCATGCGTTCGAAACGCAGACGCTCGCGCTGATCGCGCACGACGCGATGAAGCCGCAGATGATGGCGTACGCCGCCGAGCACTTCGACGTGCTGTCGCGCTTCCAGCGTCGCGTCGCGACCGGCACCACGGGCCAGCGCCTGAACGAGCTGGCGTGGAGCCACGGCTGGCCGCAGGGCCAGGCCTGGGTGCAGCGATTCGAGAGCGGCCCGATGGGCGGCGATGCGCAGATCGCCGACCTCGTGCTGGAGCGCCAGTGCCAGCGCGCGATCTTCTTCGAGGATCCGCACGTGGCGCGACAACACGAGGCGGACATCCAGTTGCTGGAACGCGCGGTCACCACGGTCACCTTCGATGCGGTCTGCATCACCTCGCCGGCCGTCGCGCAGCGCTGGGCGACGGCCGCACGGCTGCGGGCGCAGCGTCGCACCCGAGCGTGAAGCCACAAACACCGGCTGCCTAGGGCTGATAGCCGTTGCTGTCGTGTTGTTTATCGCTATCCCGTGGGGATGCAGCAAGCTCAATCCTTCGCCGAAGTCTCCAGAAGAGGCATTGGCTTGCGCCGGGTACACCGAAGTAGAACGCGCGCTCAGTCAAATGGACCGTCGCGATGGCGAATGGAAAGCCCTGCCATTCTCTGCCATCCAATCAGGGCAGTACGTCATGGACGTGGTCTGTAAGAGCAAGAATGGCGGGTATCGCATTCAATCCAGAGCGTGGAATGAAGACGCTGATGGCAAGTGGTCATTGAGGAAGCCAAAAGGTTAGTGACCACCGGCTCCAGCATCGGGAATATCAGGCGCAGGAGCCTTTGCTATATGACTCTCGACCAAGAGCGCAAGAAGCTAAACGCCCTACTCGACCAGATTCCCACGGCGGGCATGCACGCTCTAGGCGGGAGCGGTGCATCTCTCTTCATCCTCGACTTCATCATCTCTGGAGCAATCAAGCGGACCCTGAGCCTTGGACATGGGCTGCTCTCGATGATCGAAGCACGGAACATGACATGCAGCCGCGCACTGGTCCGGATGCAAATCGACACCGTGAGCCGACTTCTGGCCTACACCTATGTCTCCGACCCCGAAGAGGTAGCTAAAGCGGTCATCGGGGGAACCCCTCTCAAGAAGTTCAAGAGCCGGGAAGGAAAACCGCTTAGGGATGACTACCTAATCGACCGTATGACAGAAACGCATGATTGGGTGCGGACCGTCTACAACTCCACGTCCGGCGACGTGCATTTCTCAGAAAAGCAGTTCTTCGCTTCAGTCACTTCCATGGAAGACGATGAGGGCGGCCGAAGCATTGGCATGATGCTAAGTCAGTTCGACACGCACTACCCTGAATTTAGCTGGTCCGAAGTGGCCGCCTGCTTTTCTGAGCTATGCGAGATCCTCATTCCAATTCTTGAGAAATACGGCGACCACAAAGCTGCAAATGGCCACGGCGCTCCATCCACTCAGCAAGGAAGCCCATGAATCCAGAATTTGAAGCGAAGTTGTGCTCCGAATGCTTTCATGACCAAGGGCTACGATTAGACGCCGCGCTCGGCGGCTTCGACGATCCTGCGGAATGCCCCAACTGCCATAAGGCTGAGGGGAAGAAACTTGATCTTCCCCACATCGAAGAGTTGGCACATCGCTTCTTTGTGAGGGGCACGGTCTTCCGGACGGACTACGGCGGTGCCCCATTAGTCCAGTTCAATCAACACCAAGAAACATCCATCGACCTTACCCCTCAGCTAGCCGAAGACGTAAAGCTATTCGAGAAAACGCTTGGCATCGGCTTCTTCTATTATGGCCCGCGTCTTTGGATGGTGGGCGAAGTGACGCCGCTGAATGAGCTTCTAGATGAAGCAACTCGCGCTGCGGTCATCCAGCGAGTTGTTACTGAATATCCAGCAGTGCCATTTAAGACAGCTGATGTCCTCTATCGGATTCGCTTGGCCCCACAAGAGCCGGGAGCACACCACGAATACGATAGCCCTCCAGATCAGTTCCTTGGACAGGGGCGTCTAGATTCCTCTGATCTTCCAATCTTGTACGGCTCGCAAGATATTGAAGTCTGCGTTCACGAATGCCGCACGACCGTTGATGATGAAGCCTACTTAGCAACGCTAAAGCCAACCCGCGATTTACGCTTACTCGACCTCAGCGCGCTCCTAGATGAAGACGCCACCGAATTTGAGAGCCTCGATATGGCGTTGCACATGCTGTTTCTGGCTGCACGCCACGCTTACCCCATCACCCGCGAAATTGCGAAAGCAGCCAAGGCCCAAGGATTCGACGGCGTTATCTATCCTTCTTACTTCAGCTTTGCTAGGACCGGAGCCATGCCGTTTGAGACGGTCTACGGCATCTCAATTCGGCGAATAAAAGAGCTTCGCGCACACGCCATGTCTCACGTAGTACCAAACATCGGATTGTTTGGCAGGCCGATTGGCGACGGACTCCTGAGGGTTGATTGCTTGAACAAGATCATCCTTAACCGGGTCGTTTATGACCTTAGGTTTGGTCCGGTTTTGGGTCAATCTCCCTTTCTGCAAGACTTGGGAGAGGAGTACCCGGACCTATGAGGTCCATAGCTTCCCGCGCCCGCGCTGTCACTTCATCGTCGGAATAGTCGCGGGCTGGTTTAGCGCCGTGGAAGTGCCACGCCTCGGCAGGCACAACGGTTTGAATCGTCGGAAGCCCCGAGATCGCGGACAAGGCAAACAGGCCCGGTGCCGCTGCCGGTTTCTACCCGGATTTCGGCTTTATTCCGGGTATCCGGAACCGGATGCCTTCTGATGCCTACGCAATCAAAACCCTTTAATTGCAGGGTTCTTTGAAAGAATCCTGATTCCGCCGCAGCATACTAATAGCTCTAGAGCTTCGCCATGCGCGCAGTGTACGGCGCACGCGGCATGCGCCACAGGACTTGAATCCAAGGCCGGAATGCGTCTTCCGGCCTGGGGTTTCCGTTCTGCTGGGTCCAAGGTGGGCTTTAGCTTGGCCCCACAATTGGCACAGGCAGTAGCAGATGTGGCGACGCTATGGCCGCAAGTCGGGCAATTAGCCAGTCCGATAGCTCCCCCTGAGCTGCCTGAACGGTTCAGAGTCGATCTTAACGTTTCTGAATGGTGCGTCTGGGGATCGTTTCGACTGTAACGGGCCAGCCCATGCAACTGGTTGCATGGACGAGTCCGGAGGGTGGCACCGGCCTAGGGCAAAATGGAGGGCGTCACTGGTCTCCCAAATCGGGGTAGCGTCGGACAAACCGGGCAGGTCACAGGGTATGGGCAGAATTTTGTGCCCGTGGAAGTAGTATTTTCGTCATTAAACTCAATAACTTAGAAATTCATACTTGTGGCTAAGTTCTATTTCTATTATTCGGCGATGAACGCCGGCAAGACGACGACGCTGTTGCAGTCGGCGCACAACTATCGCGAGCGCGGCATGCGCGTGGCCATCCTGACGCCGCGCCTGGACGATCGCGCCGGCGCGGGCGTGGTCGCCTCGCGCATCGGCCTGCGTTCGGAAGGCCTCGCGTTCGAGCGCGACGACGATCTGGACGCGATCGTGCGCCGCGACATCGCGCGTCAAGGCGCGCTGCACTGCGTGCTGGTCGACGAATCGCAGTTCCTGACGCGCGCGCAGGTGTGGCAGCTCAGCGAGGTCGTCGATGCGCTGCGCATTCCGGTGCTTTGTTACGGGCTGCGCACGGATTTCCGCGGCGAACTGTTCGAAGGCAGCCAGTACCTGCTCGCGTGGGCGGACGAACTCACCGAGATCAAGACCATCTGCCACAGCGGCAAGAAGGCGACGATGGTCGTGCGCGTCGATGCGCAGGGCCGTGCGGTGCGCGAGGGTCCGCAGGTGGAAATCGGCGGCAACGACCGCTACATCTCCGTCTCGCGCGCCGAGTACAAGAAGGTGATGAGCGGCGAGGGAACCATCGAGCCGCTGCAGCCGCCGCTGCCGTTGTAGCGCGCGCATCGCCCGGGCCGGGCGACGGAATCATCCGCATCCGCGCACGATCGCCGCCACTTCCCGCGGGATCGCACCGCCGTCCGGCTGCGCGTCGCCCAGTTGCCCTTGCAAGGCCTGCAGTCGCGCCAGCGCAGACGCGCGATCGGGTCCGTGGCAGCGCAACTGCGCGGCGTACGCCTGCGCGCGCCAGGCGGTGCGGCGCAGGTCCGGATCGCCGTGCGACAGGCCGGCCAGCGCGTCGAGCCGGGTAAGCGCATCGTCGTCGCCCTCCAGCGCCTGCGCGCGAGCGAGCGCGAGTTCCGCTTCGCGCGTGTTCGGATGCGTGCTGCCGTAGCCGCTGCGCGTGAGCGTCACCGCCTGCGCGAGGTGCGCCATGCCGCGGTCGTGTTCGCCCAGCGACAGTTCGATCGCGCCGAGCAGCCGGTCGCTGTCGCCGATCAGCGCATGGCGCGGTCCGTAGCGTGCGATGCGCAGTGCGCGCGCTTCGGTGAGCGATTTCAACGCCGCCCGATCGCGACCGGCGGCGTGCAGCACCCGCGCCTGGTCGAACAGCGCATCGGCCAGCCGCGCCGGGTCGCCTTCGCGGCGTGCCAGCGCGACCGCATGCTGCATCGACGCCAGCGCCGTCGCCGTGTCGCCGCGCTCCCATGCGACCAGGCCGAGCTGGCGATTCAGCCGGCCGAGTTCGCTCGCGCCGCGCCGCGACTCGGCGGCATCGCTGCCGGCGTGCGCGCGTCGCTCCTGCAGCACGATGGCCTCGCGCAGTTCGCGTTCGGCGAGCGCGTAGCGGCCCTGCTCGATGTGCAACGCGGCCAGCTGGCGCCGCAGCGAAAGCGTGGCCGGATGCTGCGCGCCGTACACCTCCAGCCCGAGCGCGAACGCGCTCGCGGCCGAACGCTCGGCGGCATCGGTCTGCTCCAGCCCTTGCTGGAGCGAGGCCATGTGCGAGCCGATCTCGACCATCAGCGCATGGCGCGCGCCGACCTTCTGCTGCAACAGGACGCGCGCCTGCTCGTAGCCCTGCAGCGCGGCGCCGGACTGGCCGGCATCGGCCTGCAGGTTCGCCAGGTCGATCAGGTTCTCGACCGTGCCGACGTCGTCGCGATCGTCGCGTCGCAACGCGAGCGAGCGCTCGAAGAGCTGGCGCGCGCCCTGGCGTTCGCCGTTGTCGCGGCGGCAGCGGCCGAGCTGCGAATAGAAGTCGCTGACCTGCGGTGGCAGCTGCGCCTGTTCGCGGCGCGCGGTCGGCAGCGCCGGCTGCATCAGGCCGATGCACTGCCGGGCCTCGCCGAGCAGGCGCAGCGCCTGCCCGCGTTGGGTGAGCGATTCCAGCTGCAGGCTCACCGGCGCGTCGGTCGCGGATTCCAGGATGCCCGCCTGGCGGTTCAGCAGCGCCAGCGCTTCGCGGTAATCGCCCAGCCCGATGCGCAGCCGCGCGATCACGCCCAGCAACTCGGCGCGCGCACGCGGCTGCAGTGCGAGTTCGCGATTGCCGCGATCGAGCGAATCGTCGAGCAGCCCGCGCAGGTCGAGCGCCTGGCCCTCCGGCGTGCCGCGCGCGCTTTCGAACACGCCGACCATGAAATCCTGCATCGCCTGCGCGCGGCCGGCTTCGGCAACGGCCTGGCGCGCCTGCCACGCGACGATCGCCAGCGCGGCGGTCAGCACGATCGCGACCAGCGTGCCGGTCGCCAGCGCCCAACGATGGCGGCGCAGGTATTTGCTGAAGCGATAGCCGATGTTCTGCGGACGCGCCTGCACCGGGCGGCCGGCTTCGTAGCGGCTCAGGTCAAGCGCGAGCGCTTCCACCGACGGGTAACGATGCTCCGGACGCTTGGAAAGCGTCTTGAGCACGATGTTGTCCAGGTCGCCGGCGAGCATGCGCGCGTGCCGGCGCAACGCGTGCACGTCGGCGCCGGCGTCCTCCGCGCGGCGCAGCACGGTGTGCGAAGGCCGCTGCGGATCGGCGGCGAGGATCGCTTCCTCCCATTCCGCATCCGTCTGCCGTTTCAGGCGGTACGGCTTGGTGTCGGTGAGCAGTTCGAACAGCACCACGCCCAGCGCGTAGACGTCGGTCATCGTGGTGACCGGCTCGCCGCGCACCTGTTCCGGCGCGGCGTAGTGCAGCGTGAACGCGCGCACGCCGGTGCGGGTCTGCTCGATCATCGGCGCGTCGGAATCGAGCAGCTTCGCGATGCCGAAATCGAGCAGGCGCACGTCGCCGCTCGGCGTCACCAGGATGTTCGAGGGCTTGAGGTCGCGATGCACGATGAGGTTCGCGTGCGCGTGGCTCACCGCGTCGCAGATCTGGTGGAACATGCGCAGCCGCTGCTCCACCGGCAGCTGGTGGTTGCGGCAGTAGTCGGTGATCGGCTCGCCTTCGACGTATTCCAGCGCGAGGTACGGCAGGCCGTCGCTGCTGATGCCCGCATCGAGGAGCCGTGCGATGTGCGGATGCGCCAGGCGCGCGAGGATCTGCCGTTCGCGCGAGAAGCGCAGGCGCAGGTTGCTGTCGGCCAGGCCCGGGCGGAGCAGCTTCAGCGCGACGCGCCGCTGGTAGAGGCCGTCGGCGCGCGCGGCGAGCCACACCTGGCCCATGCCGCCTTCGCCGAGCAGGCGTTCCAGGCGATAGGGACCGACCTCGCCGCCGGCGCGCAGCGCGGACAGCGGCGGTATCAGCGGCTGGGAGAGGAAATCCTCATGGCTCTCGTCCAGCGTGATGAGCGTCTGCAACTCGTCGGCAAGCGCCGGATCCTCCTCGCGCAGCTGCGCCAGGCGCACCTCGCGCGCCGGCGGCTCCAGTTCGAAGAGCGCGTCGAGCAGCGGGGAGATGCGTTGCCAGCGCTCGGGATCCATTCGGACAGGAGGGAGTGTGGAGGAGTGAGGAGTGAGCGATGGGAGAGGCGTGAGCTCGGCTCACTTCCCGCTCCTGTGCGCTCACTCCTTCAACGAAGCGAGGAGGAACAGCCGCGCCTTCTGCCAGTCGCGGCGGATGCTGCGCTCGGAGCGCTCCAGCAGCGCGGCGATCTCCAGTTCCGACAGGCCGGCGAAGTAGCGCAGTTCCACGACCTGGGCCAGGCGCGGATCGACCGCGGCCAGCTTGGTCAGCGCCGTATCAAGGCCGAGCGTGTCCTCGTCCAGGCGCAGGCCGCCTTCGACGTCGTCGGGCAACTCCGTCACGCGATGCAGGTCGCCGCCGCGCTTCTGTGCCAGCCGTTGCCGCGCGTAGTCGACCACGACGCTGCGCATCGCCGAGGCGGCATAGGCGAAGAAGTGCGCGCGATCGTCGAACTGCGCCTCGCGGCGGCCGATCAGCTTCAGGTAGGCCTCGTGCACCAGGGCGGTGGCGTCCAGCGTCTGGCCATGCTGCCCGGCGAGTTGCCGGCGGGCCATCGTGTGCAGTTCCTGGTAGAGCGTGGCCAGTACGCGGTCCAGGGCACCCCGGTCCCCGTCCCGTGCGGCATCCAGCAGCAGCGTGATATCGGCGGTATCGGCCATGGGACGCCCCCTGCGCAGTGCTCCGGACTATACGCTTTTCCGTGACTGTCACCACGAATTAGTCGTGTAGGGATTCGGCGCGATGGCTTTCAGTTTTTTCCGACACGCTACGGAAAAAGGGCGATCCGACCTACTTCTGGCAGTGGCCGCACCACACGGTGGTGCGCTGGCCGATCGCCGCCTGCTTGAGCGGCCGCCCGCAGCGGGGGCACGGCTCGCCGCCGCGACCGTAGGCGGACAGCTCCTGCTCGAAGTAGCCCGGCGCCCCGTCCGGCGCCAGGAAGTCCCGCAGCGTCGTGCCGCCGCGTTCGATCGCATGGCCCAGGATGCGTCGGATCTCGTCCGCCAGTCGCCGGTAGCGCTCGCGCGAGACCTTCCCCGCGGCGCGCAGGGGCGAGATGCCGGAGGCGAATAGCGCCTCGGCCGCGTAGATGTTCCCCACGCCCACAACGACCCGCTGGTCCATGAGGAACGTCTTCACCGGCGCGCTGCGCCCGCGGCTGAGGGTGAAGAGGTAGTCGCCGTCGAACCGGTCCGAAAGCGGCTCCGGGCCGAGGTCGGCGAGCAGTTCATGGGTCTGGCCGGGCGGCTGCCAGAGCAGGCAGCCGAACCGGCGCGGGTCGTTGAAGCGCAGCACGCGCGCGCCCTGCCGGCCGATCGGGTCCAGCGCGATGTCGACGTGGTCGTGCGCGCGCACGGGCGTGTCGGCCGGCAGCACGCGCAGGCTTCCGGACATCCCCAGGTGCAGCAGCGCGCTCCCGGCCGCCGTGTCCAGCAGCAGGTACTTGGCGCGACGGCGCACCGCCTCCACGCGCTGGCCGGGCAGCAGGCTGACGACCTCGTACGGGATCGGCCAGCGCAGGTCCGGGCGTCGGAGGACCACGCCGGATACGCGGCGGCCTTCGACATGCGGCGCCAGGCCGCGACGGGTGGTTTCGACTTCGGGCAGCTCGGGCATGGGGCGAGGGTACTATCGGGAAACGTGCTGTCCGGCTTGGCGACCGGAGTCCGATGGATGGGTTCGGAGACGGGCAACGACAAGGCCATCGCGCCGCCGGCCCCGGGTCCGGCGCTGGGCGCCTACGTGCGCGGGGAGCTGGACCGGGCCCACGCCGCCCTGGGCGATCCCGACCTGCACGAGGGCGTCCACCAGGCGCGGAAGACGATCCGCCGCGCCCGCGCCGTGCTCGCGCTGGGCGACGGGCTCCTCGGTCCCGGTGCGGGCCTGATCGACCGTGAACTGCGCGCGCTGAACGCCGGGCTGTCCGGGTTGCGCGATGCGCACGCGCTGGTGGAAGTGATCGATCGCCTGCTCAGGCGCGAACGCGGCGACGACGCGCGCCAGGTGCTGCATCGCGCCCGCGCGGCGGCCGTCGATGCGCGAACGCGCACGGCCGATGCGGCCACGAGGTCCGATCCGGGCCTGGCCTCGCGGCGCGCGATGCTCGACGTGCTGCGCGCCGCGCTGGCCGGGCTCGACTGGTCGCGCCCGACGCCGGCCGGACTGCGCATGGCCGTCGCCGACAGCGACCTTGCCTCGCACGAGGCGCGCCTGCGCGCGTACGAGGGCGATGACGACGACTGGCACCGCTGGCGCCGTCGCGCCCGCCGCGCCGCGCACCAGCGCCGTGCGCTCGAGGCCATCGGCTTGCCCGTGCCCGGGGATTCGGACCGTTTCGACCCGCGGACCACGCACCGGCTCGGCCAGATGCAGGACCTGTCGCTGCTGCTCGATCACTGCCGCCGCGATTCCCCGTTCAGCAAGGACGACCGCGTCGCGCTCCGCGCCCGTGCGCGGCCCGCGTTGCGTCGCGCGAGGCGGCGGATCGCGCGTCGCGGCGCGCAACCCCGCGACGCTTGCACGAGCGACTGAACAACCCCATCACAACTCCACGCCATACCGGCGCGAACGGTGCCGCGCGGCTGGCATGATCCCCTCGTACCGCGCGAAAGCCGGTCTCTCTTCCTGCCGGCAATGTGCTGCACCGGCGTTACCGGAGTCGAAGAATGTCCCTGTCCCTCATCGATCTGATCGCCGGCGGCCTCATGCAGGCCAGTTGGGGCGAACTGCTGATCTACCTGCTCGTCGTCACGCAGCTGACGATCTTCTCCGTCACGCTCTACCTGCATCGTTCGATGGCGCACCGCGCGGTGGATTTCCATCCGGTGCTGGCGCACTTCTTCCGCTTCTGGAGCTGGCTCACCACCTCGATGATCACGCGCGAGTGGACGGCGATCCATCGCAAGCACCACGCCAAGTGCGAGACCGAGGAAGATCCGCACAGCCCGCAGTTCAAGGGCATCGACACGGTGATGTGGCGCGGCGTGGAGCTGTATCGCGACGCGCGCGCGCAGCGCGAGGACATCGAGAAGTACGGCAAGGGCTGCCCGGACGACTGGATCGAGCGCCACCTGTACACGCCGCACGCGACGATGGGCCCGGTGCTGATGCTGGCGATCAACGCCACGCTGTTCGGCCTGTGGGGCGTGGCGCTGTGGGCCGTGCAGATGCTGTGGATCCCGTTCTGGGCTGCCGGCGTGGTCAACGGCCTGGGCCACTGGTGGGGCTATCGCAACTTCGAAACCACCGACACGGCGACCAACCTCACGCCGTGGGGGTTCTGGATCGGCGGCGAGGAACTGCACAACAACCACCATGCGTTCCCGTCGTCGGCGAAGTTCGCGCTGCGCAAGTGGGAATTCGATATCGGCTGGAGCGCGATCAAGCTGCTGGAAAAGGTGCGCCTGGCGAAGGTGCTGCGCGTGGCGCCGACGCTCGACGTGCGCCCGAACATCGCCATGCCCGACGGCGAAACGCTCAAGGCGCTGCTGGCCATCCGCTTCCAGGCGATGACCGACTATTACCGCAACGTCACCCTGCCGGCGCTGCGCGAGGCCAAGTTGAAGCTGCCGCGCAACCTGCGCCAGGGCCTGGCCGACGACGGCCGCTGGCTGGACGAGGACAAGCGCGCGAAGCTGCAGGCGTGGCTCGCCGAACGGCCGAAGATGGCCACGCTCGCCGAGTTCCGCCAGCGCCTCGCGCAGGTGCTCGACGACCGTTCGCACGACGCGCAGGCCACGCTGCAGAAGCTGCACGCGTGGTGCACCGAGGCCGAAGCCAGCGGCATCCACGCGCTGCAGCAGTTCTCGGCGCGCCTGAAGGGCTACGCGATCGCTCCCGCGCGCGCGGCCTGATCGCCTCGCACGCCCGATGACCGCGATGGATCGCTTCGTCATGCACAAGCCCGCGTGGAAAAGCGCGGGCTTTTTGCTGCTCGCGCTGGCGTGCATCGGCGAGGCGGGCGCGCAGACGATTCCGTTGCGACTGAACCGCGCGCCCGCGACCCCCGCGTCGCCAAGCGCAACCGCACCGGCGTCGCCGGACGAAGCGCATGCCGGTGCGGTGGACGCCAGCACCGATTACGTCGCGCGCATGGACGCCGACCGCGACGGCCGCGTGTCGCTCGCCGAATACCAGGACTGGCTGAGTTACGCCTTCACGCGCATGGACGCCGACCGCGACGGCGTGCTGGCCTCCAGTGAACTCCCCGGCGGCCGCGGCAAGCCGGTCAGCCTCGCCGATCATCGCCAGACCGTGGCCGAACGGTTCGCGCGGCAGGACCGCAACCGCGACGGCTACCTCGACGCGCAGGAACTGCTGGCGCCGCCGCAGTAACGCGACGAACTGGTTCCTGTGCATCCCGGCGGATTGGTCCACCCGCCGCGCCGCCCGTTTCCTACGCTGGCCCGGACTCCTCCAAGGCCACGCCCATGCCCTGTTTCATCTGCGAGACCTGCGGTACCCAGTTCGCGCCCAGCGCGATGCCGCCGTCCCACTGCCCGATCTGCGAGGACGAACGCCAGTACGTCGGCTGGGCCGGCCAGCGATGGACCACCCACGACGATCTCGCGCGCCGATACCGCCTGCGCATCGAGGAAGACGCCGGTCTGCTCGGCATCGGCGTGGCCGGCGATTTCGCGATTCCGCAGCGGGCGCTGCTGCTGCCCACTGGCGCGGGGCACCTGATGTGGGAATGCGTGAGCCTGGTGACCGAAGACGCGGTGGCCGCATTGAACGCCCGCGGCGGGGTCGATCGCATCGTCATCTCGCACCCGCACTTCTACAGTGCGATGGTCGAGTGGAGCGACGCGCTGGGCGGCGTGCCGATCCTCCTGCACGAGGCCGATCGCCAATGGGTGCAGCGCCCGAGCGATCGCATCGAATTCTGGCGCGGCGACTCGCTCCGCCTCTCCGACGACGTCACGCTGCTGCGCGTGGGCGGTCACTTCGACGGCAGCACCGCGCTGCACTGGAAGGACGGCCCGCGCGAAGGCGGCGCGTTGTTTCCCGGCGACGCGCTGCAGGTCGTGCTGGATCGCCGCCACGTCACCTTCATGTACAGCTATCCCAACTACATCCCGATGAAGACGCGCGACGTCCGCGCGATGCGCGTGCTGCTCGAGGGGCTCCGCTTCGCCGATGTGTACGGCTTCACGTGGGGGCGCAACATCCTGGGCGGCGGACGCGCGGCGGTGGATGCCTCCTTCGAGCGGCATCTGGCGGCCATCGCGGCGTGATGCCTTCGCCCATCTCCCACCGGGAGAAGGGTTGGGGCGTGGGTAGGCGCGCGATCACGCCGGCATTCGCTTGCGCCATCGGAATCGCGCACAACACTCAGCGCCTCAACGCCTTCTCCAAGGTCTTCAACCGCTCCCGGATCTCGGCCTCCCCCACGCACCCCAGCCCGAACGCCACGCCGCGCACGCCGTCGTCGCGCCGCGACAACGCGTGCAAGGGGATCGCTCCGGCGGCGTATTCGCGCACGCGGGGCAGCAACGCGTCGGCCCGCTCCGCATCGACGAATCGCGCCGCCACGTGGATGCCGGCCTCCGAGGGAATCGCCGCGAACCACGGCGACAACGGCCCGTCGAGCATGCCGCACAACGCCGTGCGTCGCGCTGCATACACGCGGCGCATGCGGCGCACGTGCCGGGCCAGATGGCCTTCGAGGATGAAATCCGCCAGTGCGTCCTGCACCTGCGCATTGCCGCAGGTATCGGCGCGCTCCTTCGCTGCCGCCAGCGCATCGCGCAGCCATTCGGGCGAGACGACGTAGCCCATGCGCAGCGACGGGAACAGGCTTTTCGAAAACGTGCCGACGTACACCACGCGACCGTCGCGATCGAGCGTCTGCAGTGCGTCCAGTGGCCGCGTGCCGTAGCGGAACTCGCCGTCGTAATCGTCCTCGATCACCAGCGCATCGCGTTCGCGGGCGAACGCCAGCAACGCGCGCCGCCTCGCCATCGACATCGCCACGCCCGTCGGGTACTGGTGCGAAGGCGTCACGTAGACGACGCGCGCCTGCGGCGGCAATGCGTCGACGCACAGGCCTTCGTCGTCCACCGGAACGGGAACGACGTCCGCGCCGGCCGCGGCCATCGCCGCGCCGGCGGTCGGATATCCGGGGTCCTCGACCGCCACCACGGTGCGCCCGGGAACGACGAGCAGCCGCGCGAGCAGGTCGAACGCCTGCCGCGCACCTGAGGTGACGATGACGTCCTCCGCGCGACACGCCACCGCGCGCGCGAACGACACGTGCCCGGCGATCGCCTCCCGCAACCGCGGTCGCCCGTGCGGAGGCTGGTAGCCGAACGATGCGCCGTGACGGGGATGGAAGGCCCGCGCGAGCAGGCGACGCCACACGTCGAACGGGAGCTCGCGATGGTCCGGCACGCCGAGGCGGAAGTCCGGCGTCCACGCGTCGCCGCTCGACACCGCGCTGCTCCACGAGGGCGGTTGCCAGCGCGTGCGCAGATGGCCGTCGGCCAGGCGCGGCGTGGGCGCGGCCGCACGCGTGGCGACTTCGGCAACCACCGCCTTGGCGCCGGCGCGCGTGATCACGTACCCCTCGGCCACCAGCAGGTCGTAGGCCGCGATGACGGTGTTGCGCGCGATGCCGTACGCCATGGCGACGCGGCGCGTGGAGGGCAGCTCGGTGCCGGGGCGCAGCCGCAGGTCCAGGATTGCGGCGCGCAGTTGCTGGTGCAGCGCGTGCACGCGTCCGCGGGTGCCGGCCGGGCCGGGCTCGAGCGGAAACTCGAAGACTGGTTCCTGTGAGGTCATCGCGACTGGTGCGTTCCTGGAGCCAGCGCCAGCCTACGGTATCGGCGAAGGGCCACAAGGGCCTGACCCCGGAGCTGCCATGAACGCCTCGTCCCGAACCCCACTGCCGGATTTCCTCCCGGCGCGCGTGGCCGCCGCCGGCGACACGCCCTGGATCCCGGTGTCCGCCGAGAAATCCTGGAAACCGCTGCGCTTCCTGCCGGACGGTCGCGGCTTCGTCGAATTGCTGCGCATGACCCCCGGCGCCGTGATGCCCCTGCATCGCCACACCGGCGAGATCCATGCCTACAACCTCACCGGGTCGCGAACCCTGTGCACGGGCGAAGTCGTCGGGCCCGGCGATTACGTGTACGAACCGCCCGGCAATACCGACTGGTGGAAGGTCACCGGCACGGAGGAGATGGTCGCGCTGGTGGTGGTGATGGGCGCGGTGGAGTTCGTCGATGCCGCCGGGAACGTGAAGTCGCGCGCGGACGCGCATTCGCAATGGGAGTCCTACCTCGACCATTGCAGGCGCCATGGCTGGCCGGTCCTCGACCTCACCGGCTGAACGGCGAAACACGCCCGGCGCCGATGTCAACGGGTACCGCCCCGGGATGCACATTGCGACAATCGGCCCCTCTCCCGGATTCGCCGGGCCCTGACGATTGGAAGCAATGCAGCACACCCCGCAAGTCGCCGCAAAGATCGCCCGCCTCATCGCCGAGGAAATCAACGCACAGCCGCAGCAGGCGCTGTCCGCCATCGCGCTGCTCGACGAGGGCGCGACCGTTCCGTTCATCGCCCGCTACCGCAAGGAAGTCACCGGCGGCCTCGACGACACCCAGCTGCGCAACCTGGAAACGCGCCTGACGTACCTGCGCGAACTGGAAGACCGCCGCGTGGCGGTGCTGGCCAGCATCGAGGAGCAGGGCAAGATGACCGATGCGCTGCGCGCCGACATCATCGCTGCCGACAGCAAGGCGCGCCTGGAAGACCTGTACCTGCCGTACAAGCAGAAGCGCCGCACGCGCGCGCAGATCGCGCGCGAAGCCGGACTGGAGCCGCTGGCCGACGGACTGCTCGCCGATCCGACGCAGGTTCCCGAGGCGGTCGCCGCCGGTTACGTCGATGCCGAAAAGGGCGTCGCCGACGTGAAGGCCGCGCTCGACGGCGCGCGCGCGATCCTGATGGAGCGCTGGGGCGAGGACGCCACGCTGGTCGGCGAACTGCGCAACTGGCTGGCCGAGGTCGGCGTGATCCGCTCGCGCGTGGCCGAAGGCAAGGAAGCGGCCGGCGAGAAATTCCGCGATTACTTCGATCACGCCGAACCGCTGTCGAAGATCCCGTCGCACCGCCTGCTCGCGCTGTTCCGCGGACGTCGCGAGGAATTCCTGTTCCTCGACCTGGACCCGGGCACCGATGCCGACGCCGGCCACCTGCAGGGCGAAGGCCGCGTCGCGCACCACGCCGGCATCAAGGCGCAGGGGCGTCCCGCCGACAAGTGGCTGATGGACACGTGCCGCCTGACGTGGAAGGCCAAGCTGCACCTGCACCTGACGCTGGATCTCTTCTCGCAGGCGCGCGAAAAGGCCGAAGCCGAGGCGATCGACGTGTTCGGCGACAACCTCAAGGACCTGCTGCTCGCGGCACCGGCGGGTCCGAAGGCGGTGCTCGGCCTCGACCCGGGCCTGCGCACCGGCGTGAAGGTTGCGGTGGTCGATCGCACCGGCAAGCTCGTCGACACCGCGACGATCTATCCGCACGAGCCCAAGCGCCAGTGGGAACCGTCGCTCATGGCCCTGCGCGCGCTGTGCGCGAAGCATTCGGTGGAGCTGATCGCCATCGGCAACGGCACCGCATCGCGCGAAACCGACAAGCTCGCCGGCGATCTGATCAAGCTCGCGCCGGAGCTGAAGATGCAGAAGATCGTCGTGAGCGAGGCCGGCGCGTCGGTGTATTCGGCGTCGGAATTCGCGGCGAAGGAATTCCCCGACCTCGACGTGTCGCTGCGCGGCGCGGTGTCGATCGCGCGCCGCCTGCAGGATCCGCTCGCGGAGCTGGTGAAGATCGAACCCAAGGCGATCGGCGTGGGCCAGTACCAGCACGACGTCGACCAGTTCAAGCTTGCGCGCGCGCTGGACGCGAAGGTCGAGGACTGCGTGAACGCGGTCGGCGTGGACGTGAACACCGCATCGGCCGCGCTGCTCACGCGCGTGTCGGGCCTGTCGTCGACGATCGCGCAGAACATCGTCGTGTACCGCGACGCCAACGGCGCGTTCAAGTCGCGCAAGGAACTGCTGAAGGTGCCGCGCCTGGGCGAGAAGACGTTCGAGCAGTGCGCGGGCTTCCTGCGCATCGCCGACGGCGACCAGCCGCTGGATGCCTCGTCGGTGCACCCCGAGGCCTATCCGGTGGTCGAGCGCATCCTCAAGCAGTGCGGGCGCGAGGTGAAGCAGCTGATCGGCGATGCGTCGCTGCTGCGCACGCTCAAGCCCGAGCAGTTCATCGACGAGACCTTCGGCGTGCCGACGGTGCGCGACATCCTGAAGGAGCTGGAAAAGCCCGGCCGCGACCCGCGCCCGGAGTTCAAGGCCGCGCGCTTCGCCGACGGCGTGGAGGACATCAAGGACCTGCGCGAAGGCATGGTCTTGGAAGGCGTGGTGAGCAACGTCGCCGCATTCGGCGCGTTCGTCGACATCGGCGTGCACCAGGACGGCCTGATCCACATCTCCGCGCTGTCGGACAAGTACGTCAAGGATCCGCGCGAAGTGGTGAAAGCCGGCGACATCGTCAAGGTGAAGGTGCTCGAGGTCGATGTCGCGCGCAAGCGCATCGCGCTGACGCGCCGGCTCGACGACAGCGCGCCCGCGCCGCGTGCGGGCGGGCGCGACGATCGCGATGCGCGCGGCGGTGCACCGCGCGGTGGCCGTGACGGCGGCCGCGATGCCCGCGGCGGCGGTTTCAACGCCGCACGCGCGAACACCCCGCCGCCGATGAACAACGCGCTGGCGGCGGCGTTCGCGAAGGCGAAGAAGAGCTGACGGCGGTTTCATTCCGCTTCCATGAAGCCCTTCTCCCGCACGCGGGAGAAGGGGCCGGCCGCGGATGAGGCAGGGACGTCACGATATCCGTGCAACCCGAGCCGATCGGTCCGGTACATGGCGAATACGCATGACGCCAGTCCTGCATCGCACGACGCGCGCCACATGCGGCATCGTCCGCGGGCGCGCACCGGGCTAGGATCGCCACAGTTCTCCGACGGGTTCCGCCATGCGCCACCAGCTGCTGTCCTTCCTGATCGCCTCCCTGCTCGCCGCACCGACCTTCGCGCAAGAGGCCGATGCGCAGTCCGATATCGACGCCGCCGCACGAGCCGTGCAGAAGGACGTCGTCGCGTGGCGCCGCGACATCCACCAGCACCCGGAACTGGGCAACCACGAGGTTCGCACCGCGAAGCTCGTCGCCGATCAGCTGCGCAAGCTCGGATTGCAGGTGAAGACCGGCATCGCGCACACCGGCGTCGTCGCGGTCCTGAAAGGCGGCCGGCCCGGTCCGCGCATCGCGCTGCGTGCCGACATGGACGCGCTCCCTGTCACCGAACAGACGGGCCTCCCGTTCGCGTCGAAGGTGAAGACGACCTATCGCGGGCAGGACGTCGGCGTGATGCACGCCTGCGGCCACGACGCGCACGTAGCGATCCTGCTTGGCGTGGCGACCGCGCTCGCGTCGCGGAAGGCCACGCTGCCGGGCGAGGTGATGTTCGTCTTCCAGCCGTCCGAGGAAGGGCCGCCGAACGCCGGCGAGAACTTCGGCGCGAAGCTCATGCTCGACCAGGGCGTGTTCCGCGACTTCAAGCCGGACGCCGTGTTCGGCCTGCACGTGTGGGCGGGCCTGCCGGTGGGACAGGTGGGCGTGCGCAGCGGGCCGATGCTCGCCGCCGCCGACGAATGGAGCCTGACCGTGCGCGGCGCGCAGACGCACGGCTCGCGCCCGTGGGACGGTGTGGATCCGATCACGGTCGCGGCGCAGATCCTGCTCGGCACGCAGAGCCTGATCGCGCGCCAGGTGAACGTCGCCGCATCGCCGGCGGTGCTCACGGCGGGCCAGTTCAATGCCGGCGTGCGCTTCAACATCATCCCCGACGAAGCGAAGCTGGTCGGCACGCTGCGCACGTTCGATGCGGCGCAGCGCGAGGACATCATCGCGCGCTTCCGCCGCACGGCGGAGGACTTCGCGCGCGCGAGCGGTGCGACGGCGACGCTCGACGTGGCCGCCAACGCACCGGCGACGGTCAACGATCCCGCACTCACCGCGCGCGTGCGTCCGTCGCTGCAACGCGCGGCGGGCGAGGCGAACGTGATCGAGATGCCGCTGGTGACGGTGGCCGAAGACTTCGCGCAATTCGCCAACGCGGTCCCGGGCGTGTACTTCTTCGTCGGTTCGACTGCGAAGGGCACCGACCCGACGAAGGCGCCGATCAACCACTCGCCGCAGTTCCTGCTCGACGAGCAGTCGCTCGATGTCGGCGTGCGCGCGATGCTGCACGTGGCGCTGGACTACCTCGGCGCGAAGTAGCGCTGCGGATGAGGCCGGTTGTGTCGCAGCGGTGCGGCGTTCGTGATCGCCGCCCGTCGCCGCACGGCCGCTTCGGCTAGGATCGACGCATCACTCCGGGGAGTCACCGTCGATGCGCCTGATGCCCGCGCTGCTGAGCAGCGCCCTGCTTGCCACGCCGTTGTTCGTCCACGCGCAGGCCGCCGTGCCGCAGGAGCGGCCGGAAGTCGCCGCCGCCGCCAAGGCCGTGCAGCAGAAGGTCGTCGCGTGGCGACGCGATTTCCACCAGCACCCGGAGCTGTCCAACCGCGAGGAGCGCACCGCGGCCAAAGTCGCCGAGCACCTGCGCGCGCTGGGCCTCAAGCCGAAGACAGGCATCGCGCACCATGGCGTGGTCGCGATCATCCAGGGCGGCAAGCCCGGACCGAAGGTCGCCCTGCGCGCCGACATGGACGCGCTGCCGGTGACCGAGCAGGTCGATGTCCCGTTCGCGTCGAAGGCGACGGCGACCTTCCGCGGCGAGACCGTCGGCGTCATGCATGCCTGCGGCCACGACGCGCACACGGGCATCCTGCTCGGCATCGCCGATGCGCTGGTAAAGATGAAGGCCGACCTGCCGGGTTCGGTGATGCTGGTGTTCCAGCCTTCGGAAGAAGGCGCGCCGGACGGCGAGGAGGGCGGCGCCTCGCTGATGCTGGAGGAAGGCCTGTTCCGCGACTTCAAGCCCGACGCGATGTTCGGCCTGCATGTGTTCTCGACGCTGCAGGTGGGCCAGATCGGCGTGCGCCAGGGACCGCTGATGGCCGCGTCGGACAAGTTCACCATCAAGGTGAAGGGTCGACAGACGCACGGCTCGCGCCCGTGGGGCGGCATCGACCCGATCGTCGCCGCCGCCGACGTGATCGGCACCGCGCAGACCATCGTCAGCCGTCGCACCGACATCGCGAAATTGCCCGCGGTGGTGAGCTTCGGCGCAATCAAGGGCGGCATCCGCTACAACATCATTCCCGACGAGGTCGAACTGGTCGGCACCATCCGCACCTTCGACGAAGGCATGCGCCAGAAGATCTTCGGCGATCTGAAGAACGTCGCCGAGCACGTCAGCGCGGCCAACGGCGCGACGGCGGTGGCGAGCGTGCCCGACAACGACGGCAATCCGGTCACCGTGAACGATCCGGCGCTCACCGCACGCATGATGCCGAGCCTGAAGGCCGTGGCCGGCGCCGACAACGTGATCGAGCCGCCGCTGCAGATGGGTGCGGAGGACTTCTCGTTCTTCGCGCGCGAAGTGCCGTCGATGTTCTTCTTCGTCGGCGCGACCGCCAAGGGCATCGATCCGGTGACCGCACCGAGCAACCACTCGCCCAGGTTCGCGCTGGACGAAGCGTCGCTGGACCTCGGCCTGCGCGCGCTGCTGCAGGTGACGCTGGATTACCTGCATTCGCCCACGCAGGCCACCGCGGTCGTCGACGCGCGGTGATCCCGCTTCAAGCCCTCTCCTTCAAAGGACGGAGAGGGCGATGGTGTGGATCCGGCGCGCCGCGCGCCTCAAACGCTGCCTTCGAACCCGTGCTGCCGCCACGCCTCGAACACGCACACCGCCACGGCGTTGGACAGGTTGAGGCTGCGGTTGTCCGGACGCATCGGCAGGCGCAGGCGCTGCGAAGCGGGGACGCTTTCCAGTACGTCGGCCGGAAGCCCGCGCGTCTCGGGCCCGAACAGGAACGCATCGCCCGGCTGGTAGCGTGGCGTGTCGAAGCGCACCGTGCCGCGCGTGCTCAATGCGAACAGCCGAGGCGGCGCCTGGTTCGCGGCGGTGATCGACGCGATGGCCGTCGGCAGGTCGGCATGCACCTGCAGCGTCGCGTACTCGTGGTAATCCAGCCCCGCGCGCTTGAGCTGCCTGTCCTCGAGCGTGAAGCCGAGCGGCTCGACCAGATGCAGCCGCGCACCGGTGTTGGCGCACAGGCGGATCACGTTGCCCGTGTTGGGCGGGATCTCCGGCTGGAAGAGGATGACGTCGAACATGCGCCCATGATCGCCGCCGCGCGCGGCCGCGTCACCAGGGCACGGGTTGCCCGCGGTAATCGAAGAACTTGCCTGTGTCGTCGATGCCGAGCCCGTCGATCACCTTAATCAAGCCGCGAACCGACGCGTCCGGCGTGATCTGCGCGCCGCTGCCGCCCATGTCGGTCTGCACCCAGCCCGGATGCAGCGCGACCACCGCGATGCCGCGCTCGCGCATCGCGGTGGCGAGCAACGCGGTGGCCATGTTCTGCGCCGCCTTGGACATCGCATAGCTGGGCGTGTGGAAGCCGCCCACGGAGGCGATCGATCCCAGCACGGACGACAGGTTGGCGACCGTGGCGCCATCGACGAGCCGTTCGGCCAGCGCCTGCGTGAGCAGGAACGGACCGCTGGCGTTCGTGCGCAGGCTGTCGTCGAGGTTCGCCGGCGGCACGTGGCCGAAACGCTCGCCCGAATGCAGCACGCCCGCGTTGTTGACCAGCAGGTCGATGCCGTCCATCACCAGCGGAAGTTCGCGCGCGAGCTCGGCATGGGATTTCGGATCGCCCACGTCCAGCGGCAGCACGTGCAGCCGGCCTGGGTGTTCGCCGACCAGCTGGTTCAGCGCGTTCGCGCGGCCGGGGTGGCGGCAGGTCGCGACCACATGGTCGCCGTGCGCGAGCAGTTGTCGCACGAATTCCAGCCCCAACCCGCGGTTGGCACCGGTGACCAGACTGCGGCGTGGCGGTCGGGAGGGCGTCATCGCGATGGCTCCGGCAGTCGGGACCGGCAGTGTAGGGGCGTCCGCGTGAGCGCCCGGACCACGTCTCCGATCCCAACACGAGCCAAACTCCGACATGCGACGGGACTTGTGGCCTAGTGCCCCCTCTCGCGGGCGACGGCTAGGATGCCCATTCGAATCACAGGAGTCCGTCATGTCCGCTTCGTCCCGCCCGCGCCTGGCCGCGCTCGCCCTCGCCCTGGCCGCCACGTTCGGCGGCGTCGCCGCGTTCACGCCGGCGACCGCGCTGGCCGCGCCGAAGGCGGCGGTCGACATCCCCTTCGAGGAATTCACCCTCCCCAACGGCCTGCGCGTGGTGGTGCATACCGACCGCAAGGCGCCGATCGTGGCGGTGAACCTCTGGTACCACGTGGGCAGCAAGGACGAGCCGGCCGGCCGCACCGGTTTCGCGCACCTGTTCGAACACCTGATGTTCAACGGCTCGGAGAACCATCGCGGCGAATACTTCGAACCGTTCGAGCTGGTCGGCGCGACCGACATGAACGGCACGACCAACTCCGATCGCACCAACTACTTCCAGAACGTGCCGACCACCGCGCTGGACATGGCGCTGTGGATGGAGTCGGATCGCATGGGCCACCTGCTCGGCGCGATCGACCAGAAGACGCTCGACGAGCAGCGCGGCGTCGTCCAGAACGAAAAGCGCGAGGGCGAGAACCAGCCCTACGGCCAGGTCTGGGACGCGCTGGGCAAGGCGCTCTATCCGAAGGCGCACCCGTACCACCACAGCACCATCGGCTCGATGACGGACCTGGACGCCGCCTCGCTCGACGACGTCAAGGGATGGTTCCGCACCTGGTACGGCCCGAACAACGCCGTGCTCGTGCTGGCCGGCGACATCGACGTCGCGACCGCGAAGGAAAAGGTCGCCAGGTACTTCGGCGACATTCCGGCCACGCCGACGATGGCGCAGCCGAAGGTCGATGTCGCGCCGCTGGCCACGTCCACGCGCTCGACGATGACCGACAAGGTGCCGCAGGCGCGCGTGCATCGCGTGTGGAACGTCGCGCAGGCGGGCACGCCGGACCTCGACAAGTTGCAGCTGTTCGCGCAGGTGCTGGGCGGCAGCAAGTCCTCGCGCCTGGACAAGCGCCTGCTGCACGAGGAGAAGCTGGTCGACAATGTGTCCGCGGCCGCGTACGCCATGCAGCTGAGCTCCAACTTCGTCATCACCGCCGACGTGAAGCAGGGCGTGGACCCGGCGAAGGTCGAGGCGATCATCGACGAGGAAGTGCGGAAGCTGCTCAAGGACGGCCCCACCAAGGCGGAGCTGGAGCAGGCCCGCACCGTGTTCAAGGCGGGCTTCGTGCGCGGCATCGAACGCATCGGTGGCTTCGGCGGCAAGGCCGATGCGCTGGCCGAATGCACGGTCTACACCGGCGACCCGGGCTGCTTCCGCGACAGCCTGAAGACCATCGACACCGCGAGCGCGCGCGATCTCACCGCGGTGGCGAACCAGTGGCTCACCAAGGGAAGCCATACGCTGGTCGTCGTGCCCGGCGACCGCACGCTCGTCGCCGAGGATGCGTCGGTCACGCCGGCGCCGATGCAGTTGCCGGCGGTGGATCCGAAGTACCGGACGTTGCCGACCGCGGTCGACCGCAGCGTGGGCCCGCCGAAGACCAGCCGGTTCCCGGACCTCAAGTTCCCGTCGCTGCAACGCGCGACGCTGAAGAACGGCACCACCGTGATCCTCGCCGAGCGCCACGACATCCCCGTCGTGCAGATGAGCTACGAGTTCGCCGGCGGCTTCAGCGCGGACCAGGGCCGCAAGCTGGGCACGTCGAGTTTCGCGATGGGCATGATGGACGAGGGCGCCGGCGAACTGGATTCGCTGGCCTTCGGCGACCGCGCCGAATCGCTGGGTGCGAACCTTGGCGCCGGAGCGTCGCTGGACGGCGCCAAGGCCTACCTGTCGGCGTTGAAGCAGAACCTCGATCCGTCGGTGGCGCTGTTCGCGAAGATGCTTCGCGAGCCGCGCTTCGACCAGAAGGAAATCGACCGCGTGAAGGCGAGCTGGATCGCGGGCATCAAACAGGAGAAGGCCCGCCCGAACGGCGCCGCGATGCGCGTGCTGCCGCCGCTGCTGTACGGCGCCGGCCACGCGTACGCGATTCCCTTCAGCGGCAGCGGCACGGAAGCCTCCATCGCCTCGCTCACGCGCGACGACCTGGTCGCGTTCCATCGCGACTGGGTGCGGCCGGACGGCGCGACGCTGATCGTCGTCGGCGACACCACGCTGAAGGACATCGTTCCGCTGCTGGACAGGCATCTGGGCGACTGGAAGGCCACGGGCGAGGCTCCCGCGCGACCGCAGATCGGCGAGGTCGCACGTCCGGCCAAGCCGCGCGTGTACCTGATCGACCAGCCCGGCGCCGTGCAGGCCAACATCTTCGCCGGCCAGGTCGTGCCCTCCACGAAGGACGAGAACTCGGTCCGCTTCGACATCGCCAACTCGGTGCTGGGCGGCGAGTTCTCCTCGCGCCTCAACATGAACCTGCGCGAGAACAAGCACTGGGCCTATGGCGCCTACAGCTTCGCGGCCAACGCGCTGGGCCAGCGCCCGTGGATGGCGTTCGCGCCGGTGCAGATCGACAAGACCGCCGATTCGCTCAAGGAGCTCAATCGCGAAATCGTCGACTACACCCGCGGCAAGGCGCCGCCCAAGCCGGAGGAAGTGGCGAAGATCCAGGCCACGGAAATCCTGAGCCTGCCGGGTGCGTTCGAGACCGCGGCGTCGGTGGTGGGCGCCATCAGCGGCATCGTCCGCTACAACCGCCCGGACGATTACGTCTTCCAGCGCAAGGCGCAGATCGAGGCGCTCACGCCGGAGCAGGTGAAGGCCGCCGCGGCGACGATCGAGCCGGACGCGTTGACCTGGGTGGTCGTCGGCGACCTCAAGCAGATCGAGAAGCCCGTGCGTGCGCTGAAGCTGGGCGACGTGCAGGTGCTCGATGCGGACGGCAACCCGGTGACGGGCCAGCCGTGAACGTCGCCGGCGCCGTCGCCCTCCCGTGACGCGGCGTCTGGCAGAACGCGCTTGCGACGCCTCCGGCGTTTGACGACCCGTCGTCGGACCGGAACGGCAAACCGCGACGGCAGCCTCAGTCGCGGTTCACCGCGCGGCGTTCACAACATCGGCGGGTGCGGCGACAATCGCGCCCGTCCATTTCATTGCGCGGCGATGCGTCGCGCGAATCACGGGGTAGCGATGCGCAAGTCGATGGTGGGGATGGTTCTGGTCTCGGCGCTGGTCGCCGGCGGTTGCACGTGGGTCGACATGGCCCCGGGCGCGTCGTCGGTGCGCGTGATCGACGGCAGCGGTCCGCCGGCCGGATGCGAGAAGCGCGGCGAGGTCGAGGTCACCGTCAAGAACAAGGTCGCCTTCTACGAGCGCAACCAGCTGCGCGTCCGCGAGGAACTCGAAACCCTGGCGCGCAACGAGGCCATCGGGCTGCAGGCCGACACCGTCCAGCCGATGGGCGGTCCGCTCAACGGGTCGCAGCGCTTTGCCGCCTGGCGTTGCGGCGGCGCGCGCCGCGGGGCTGTCGCGCCGGCCGCGCAGCCGGCGGCGGGCAGCGCCCAGACGTACCCCTTGGGCGGCTGAACTTCACAGCGCTTAATCCCTCCACGCCGAGTGTTCGGGGACGGCGGTCACCATACGCAACCGGATGGCGGCCGGAGGGATTTAAGCGTTAACATGGCGTGTTCTTTTCCGTTTCCGGTCAGCCGCCCATGTTGTTCCAGCACGTTGCCATCGCCGGTCTTGCCCATATCGATGCTCCCCGCCGGCTGACCTCGGACGAAATCCACGCCCGCCTCAAGCCCACGCTCGATCGTCTCGGCATCAAGTACAACGTGCTCGAGGAAGTCGCCGGCGTGCGCGAGCGCCGCCTGTGGGACGGCGAGGTCAAGGCGTCCGACGCCGCGACGCTTGCGGGCGTCAAGGCACTGGCCGATGCCGGCATCGACGCCGACCGCGTCGGCCTGCTGGTCAACACCTCGGTCAGCCGCGACTACCTGGAGCCGTCCACGGCCTCCATCGTGTCGGGCAACCTGCGCCTGCCCGATACCTGCCAGAACTTCGACGTCGCCAACGCGTGCCTGGCGTTCCTCAACGGCATGGACATCGCCAGTCGCATGATCGAGCGGGGCGAGATCGACTACGCGCTCGTCGTCAACGGCGAAACCGCCGACCTGGCGTACGAGAAGACGCTCGACCGCCTCAGCCGCGACGACGTCACCGAAGAGCAGTTCCGCGACGAGATGGCAACGCTGACGCTCGGCAGCGGCGCCGCCGCGATGGTGCTGGCGCGCAGCGAACTCGCCCCGGGCGCACCGCGTTACCGCGGCAGCGTCACCCGCTCGGCGACCGAATGGAACCAGCTCTGCCGCGGCGACCTCGTGCACGACCGCATGATCGCCGACGGCCGCATGCTGATGATCGAAGGCCTGAAGCTCGGCCAGAAGACCTTCGCCGCCGCGCGCGCCGCCTTGGGCTGGGTGGTGGAGGAGCTCGACGAGTTCGTCATCCACCAGGTCAGCAAGGCGCATACCAAGGCGTTCCTGAAGGCCTTCCGCATCGACCCGAAGAAGGTGCTCACCATCTTCGGCGAGCACGGCAACATCGGCCCCGCCTCGGTGCCGATCGTGCTGAGCAAGCTGCGCGAAGGCGGCCGCCTGAAGAAGGGCACGCGCGTGGCGCTGCTGGGCATCGGCTCGGGCCTGAACTGCTCGATGGCCGAAGTGGTCTGGTAAGCGGCGCGGACGCATCACCGAAGAACCCGGCCGCGCGCCGGGTTTTTCTTGCCCGGCGTCCGACGGTCGCACGGGACACCCTCACGAAGATGTCGATGTCGCCCGCGGATGCGGGCACCGGTCGCCCCCCGCGCTGCGCGGACGACAACGAGCGGGAAAGCCCATGACGATCCACCTCCCATTGCCCGATTACCCCTTCACGCCGCAGCGCTACGAGGTGCGGCCCGGCATCGCGATGCGTTACCTCGACGAAGGCCCGCGCGACGGCGAGGTCGTGGTGATGCTGCACGGCAATCCGTCGTGGAGCTTCTACTGGCGCAAGCTGGTGCTCGGGCTGCGCGATCGTTACCGCTGCATCGTGCCCGACCACGTCGGCATGGGGCTGTCGGACAAACCGACGGAGGATCGCTACCGCTACACGCTGCAGTCGCGCATCGATGATGTCGAAGCGCTGCTTGAGCACCTTGGCATCGACGGCGATGTGACGCTCGCCGTGCACGACTGGGGCGGCGGCATCGGCTTCGGCTGGGGCCTGAAGCATTCGGCGCGCATCCGCCGGCTCATCGTCACCAACACCGGTTCGTTCCCGCTGCCGGCGAGCAAGCCGTTGCCGAAATCGCTGAAGTTCGGACGCGATTCGGGCCTGGGGACGTTGCTCATCCGCGGCTTCAATGCGTTCTCTTCGGTCGCATCGTACGTGGGCGTCGAGAAGAAGATGCCCGCCGACGTTCGTCGCGCATACGTCGCGCCGTACGACAGCTGGGCCAACCGCATCGCGACCTCGCGCTTCGTGCAGGACATCCCGCTGGGCGAAGGCGACGCCGCGTGGCCGCTGGTGCAGGCCATGGGCCGCAAGTTGCCCGAATACGCCGACCGTCCGGCCTTCATTGCGTGGGGCCTGCGCGACTTCGTGTTCGACCGGCACTTCCTGAAGGGCTTCACCGACGCATTGCCGGGCGCGCAGGTGCACGCGTTCGAGGACGCCGGGCATTACGTGATGGAAGACAAGGCGGACGTGCTGGTGCCCAGGATGCGGGCGTTCCTGGACGCGAACCCGCTCTGAGGTGTCGGCCCTTTCACGGTGAGGGGTCGTCCGCGCGATCAAGCGCGCTCGCGCGAGGCCCTCGCATCGGTGCGCCGCCGCAGCCTCAGATCTCCGGCAACGGGTTCTTCTCGTCCTCGCCCACGCCGACCCAGTCGTCCGGCGTGAGCACCGGGAGCCCATGCGCGAGTCGCGCCTTGTCGCACTGCGCGCTGGCCTGGCCGAATTCCCACGACGCGGGCACCAGCGCGCAGACGGACGGCCGGCGGTCGTGGATCGTGCAGCGGCTGTAACGCCCGATGTCGGCATCGAGCGCGATGCAGCGCGGGTTCGACTGCGACGTGCCGCGCATGACGCGTTCGTGCGTGCGCAGCGTTCCGGTCAGCTCGGGCGGCACCTGACCGCCGAGCGCCGGATCGGCCTCCGACCAGTGGAAACTCACGCGGAAGAAGGCGCAACAGGCGCCGCAGGTCAGGCAGGGGTGATGCATGAGGGGACCGTCACAGGGTCCGGCGAATGTCGGCCGGGTGCGGAATTCTGAGGCTTTGCACGCCCGGTGCAAGCGGGCCGGGCGCCGCCCCGCCGTTCAGGCCAAAATGAAGTCATGAACGACGTGTGCAACATCGCCGCGACCCTGCCGGGCCTGGCCGCCCGCTTCCCGGACCGCATCGCCTTGCGCTGCCCCGGCACCCGCGGTCCCGACGGAATGGCCCGCTTCGACCTGGCCCTGACCTACCGCGATCTCGACGTCCGCAGCGACGCGATCGCGGCGGGCCTCGCGCGGCGCGGCATCGTGCGCGGCACGCGCACCGTGGTGATGGTGCGGCCGTCGCCGGAGTTCTTCCTGCTGATGTTCGCGCTGTTCAAGGCGGGCGCCGTCCCGGTCCTGGTCGATCCCGGCATCGACAAGCGCGCGCTGAAACAATGCCTGGACGAAGCCGCGCCGGCCGCGTTCATCGGCATTCCGCTCGCGCACGTCGCACGCTCCGTGCTGCGCTGGGCGAGCTCGGCGCGCATCCGCATCACCACCGGCGAACGCCCATGGCTCGCGGATGCCACGCTCGCGCAGGTCGAGCGCGATGGCGCGAACGCCGGCTCGCAACTTGCCGCAACGCAGCCTGACGAAGTCGCCGCGATCCTGTTCACCAGCGGCTCCACCGGCGTGCCGAAGGGCGTGGTGTACCGGCACCGGCACTTCGTCGCGCAGATCGCCATGTTGCGCGACGCGCTGGGCATCGAGGGCGGCGGCGTGGATTTGCCGACGTTCCCGCCGTTCGCGCTGTTCGATCCCGCGCTGGGGCTGACCTCGATCATTCCCGACATGGACCCGACCAAGCCGGCGCTCGCCGATCCGCGCAAACTGCACGACGCGATCGCGCGCTTCGAAGTCGACCAGTTGTTCGGCTCGCCGGCGCTGATGGCGGTGCTGGCGAACTTCGGCGCCAAGTTGCCGACCGTGAAACGCGTGACCTCCGCCGGTGCCCCCGTGCCGGCGCACGTCGTGGCGAGAATGCGCGAACTGCTGCCCGACGACGCGCGCTTCTGGACGCCCTATGGCGCGACCGAATGCCTCCCCGTGGCGGTGATCGAAAGCCGCGAACTGCAGTCCACGCGCGAGGCGACGGAGAACGGCGCGGGCACCTGCGTGGGGCGCGCGGTCGCACCGAACGAGGTGCGCATCATCGCCATCACCGACGATCCGATCGAGCACTGGAACGACGCGCGCATCGTCCATACCGGCGTCGTCGGCGAAATCACGGTGGCCGGACCCACCGCGACCGACGCGTACTTCAACCGGCCCGCGCAGACGAAGGCCGCGAAGATCCGCGAGCGCCTGGCCGATGGCGGCGAGCGCATCGTGCACCGCATGGGCGACGTCGGATATCTCGATGCGGAAGGCCGACTGTGGTTCTGCGGGCGCAAGACGCACCGTGTGGAAACCGCGCAAGGCCCGCTGTACACCGAACAGGTCGAGCCGGTGTTCAACACGCATGCGCAGGTGCGGCGCACCGCGCTCGTCGGCGTCGGCACGACAGGCGCGCAGCGACCGGTGCTGTGCGTGGAACTCGCAGCCGGCGTCGATGCGCGTGAATGGCCGCGCATCGAACGCGAACTGCGCGACATCGGATCGCGTCATCCGCATACGTCGGGCATCGAGGTGTTCCTGCGCCACCCGAAGTTCCCGGTCGACATCCGCCACAACGCCAAGATCGGCCGCGAGAAGCTGGCCGTGTGGGCGACGGGCCGGGTGCGCTGACGCATGACGCGTTTCCGGCTCGACGATCTCGCCATCGACGTGCCGCGCCAGCGCGTGGAGCGCGACGGCCTGCCGCTGGACGTCAGCGGGCTGAGCTTCCGGCTGCTGGAGTACCTGCTGGAACAAGGCCAGCGCGTGGTGGGTTTCGACGAACTGATCGAGCGCGTCTGGGCCCCGGCGGTGGTGAACGAGGAAACCGTGACGCAGCGCGTGCGCCTGCTGCGGCAGGCGCTGGGCGACGACGGGCGCAATCCACGCTATCTGCGCTCGGTGCGCGGTCGCGGCTACCAGTTGTGCGCGATGCCATCGCGTGTCGACGAGTCACGGGCCGACGCGAAGCCGCGCAGATTCGCCCTGCGCGGCGTGGTGCTCGCCTGCATTGCGTTGGGTCTCCTCGCCGCGGCGATCGTCGGCTCGAAGCAGCGCTCCACGGACGCCAGACCCGCGTCGCCGCCGTCCGCGCTGCTTCAACGGGCGGCCTACTACGCGGGCATCGGACAACGCGACGACAACGAGCGGGCGATCGCGCTCTATCGCCAGCGCCTGCAGGAAGCCCCGGACGATCGCGAGGCGATGATCGGCCTCAGTCGCGCGTTCAGTGCCGATGCATGCCTCTACAACGGCGACGCGGCGCAACTCGATCGCGCGCAGGCGATGGCCGAGCGCGTGATCGCCGCCGATTCGCGCAACGCCGCCGCGCACGTCGCGCTGGGCTATTCGTACGATTGCCGCGGCCGCATCGACGACGCACTGCGTGGCTACGAGCGCGCGCTGTCGCTGGAGCCGTCCAATGATGCGGCCCGTGCGTCGGCCGCGTACCTGTACGAACGACGCGGCCGGCTGGCCGACGCGCTCGCCGCGAACCTCGCGGTGCGCGATCCCTCGCGCGCGCGTTTCCTGCCGATCCAGATCGCGGGCAACCTCGATCTGCTCGGCTACACGGCCGCGGCCGAGTCGCGTTATCGGCGCAGCTTCCAGCTGTATCCGGACAACGTGTTCTCGAACCTCGCGTGGCCCGCGTTCCTGATGCGCCACGGTCGCAACGCCGAGGCGCAGGCGGCGCTCGACGAGGCGATGACGCGCGGCACCGATCACGCCGGCCTGCAGCTGCTCGCCGCGGAGCTGGCGTGGTTGCGCGGCGATCGCGACGCAGCCCGCGCCGCGGCAGCGCGCGCGGTGGCGCTGAGGCCGCAGGGGAGCTTTCCGCGCACGGTGGAGTCGATGCTGGCGCCGGTGCGTCCGCCAGCCGCCGCCCTGCACGCGAGGGCCGAGTCCCTGCGCGCGGGCCTGCGCGAAGGCAGCGATCCGGTCGATGGCCTCGATGCCGCATTGCTGCTGGAAACGGCCGGCGATCGCGATGCGGGCCTGGCCGCACTGTCGCAGGCGATCGCGGCGGGCTACCGCGATGCCGCGTATCTGCGTGCGTCGCCGTTGTTCGCCGGGCTGCGCCGGTCGCCGCGTTTCGGCGAGGCGGTCGCCGCTGTCGACGCGGCCGTCGCGCGCGAACGCGAGGCCGTGCGGACGCGCAAGCTCGACGTCACGGCAGGGCCTTGAGGATGTAGTCCGTCATCAGGCGCTGCGACTGCGCATGCATGTCGCGCTGGTTGTAGCGCGTGCGCGTGATCACCGCGACCAGGCGTTCGGACGGCACCGCGAACACGTAGTTGCCGCCGTTGCCCGACATCGCCCAGACATCGCGCTGTGTGCCATCCACGTCGAAGCCGAAGCGCCATAGCAGGTAACCGTAGTCCGCGTCTTCACGCGCCTGCGCATGCACGGTCGTCATCGCATGGATCCAATTGGCCGAGACCACCTGCCGTCCGTTCCAGCGCCCGCGATCGAGCAGCAGCTGCCCGAGCTTGGCCAGATCGCGACTGCGGTAACGCGTGCCGCCGCCGCCCATGCCGACGCCTTCCGACGCGCGTTGCCACTGGCTTTCGCGGATGCCCAGCGGCGCCTCCAGCACCTCGCGCGCGAAGGTCGCCAGCGGCTGTCCGCTGACACGTTCGAGCATCGCGCCGAGCAGGAACGAGCCGGCGGTGCAGTACGCGAAGGCGCGCCCGTGCGGGCTCTCCTCGGGGCGCTTCATCCACGGCGCGTAGCCCTTGATCGGCAGGTCGAGCGCGAACTGGGTCCAATCTTCGGCCAGGTACATGCGTTCCTCGTTGCCGGCCGAGAACGCGTTGTCGTCGTCGCATTCCCACTGGGAGCTCATCGTCAGCAGGTCCTGGACGGTGAACCGGCGTTTGCGCGGGTCGCGATGCGCCCAATGGCGGTCGGGGAAGTAGCCGTAGACGCGCGCCTGCGCGCCTTCGATCAACTTGCGGTCGACCGCTGCGCCGACCAGCAACGCGGTGACGGACTTGGTCGCCGAGCGGGTGTCGTTGAGCACGTCCGGACCGCCCGATCCGAAGTAGCGCTCGTACACCAGGCGTCCGTCGCGTGCGATCAGGATGCTGGTCGTGTCGGGCGCCGCGCCCGCGGCGATGGCCGCCTCCATGGCGGCGAGCCGATCGGGACGCAAGCCTTCGCTTGCAGGGTCGGCGACGCGCCAGCCGTCGTCCATCGACGCGGGCGGAGCCGCGACGGCGGGATGGGCGGCGAGCAGGGCGATCAGGGGCAGGGCGAGCAATCGGCGCATCGGCAGGCTCCGTGGTGGGAGCCGCTATTGGCCTCGAGTCGCGGATGAAGCGCCTGAAATGCGAATGAAGATTCATGAAGGCGCGCGTGCGGCGCCTCATCGCCTGCATGCGGGGCGTTGGAACCGGCTTCCCGCCCCGTTATGGTGTCTCCCCTTTGCGACGGAGCGGCGCGATGAAGATCCTGGTGACTGGCGGCGGCGGCTTCCTCGGGCAGGTGCTCTGCCGCGGGTTGCGGGAACGCGGCCACGAGGTCGTCAGCTTCAATCGCGGCCGCTACGACGCGCTCGACCGGCTCGGCGTGACGCAGGTGCAGGGCGACCTAGCCCAGCGCGACGCCGTCATCGCCGCGGCCGAAGGCTGCGACGCCATCTTCCACAACGCCGCCAAGGCCGGCGCCTGGGGCAGCTACGAGAGCTACCACCTCGCCAACGTCGTCGGCACGCAGCACGTCATCGACGCCTGCCGCGCGCACGGCATCGGACGCCTGGTCTACACCTCGACGCCGAGCGTGACGCACCGCAAGACGCATCCGGTCGAAGGCGGCACGGCCGACACCGTGCCCTATGGCGATCATCTGAAAGCGCCGTACGCGGCGACCAAGCAGCTCGCCGAAAAAAGCGTGATCGCCGCCAACGACGCCACCCTGGCCACCGTGTCGCTGCGCCCGCGGCTGATCTGGGGCGTGGGCGACAACCAGCTGCTGCCGCGCCTGGTCGAACGTGCGAAGGCCGGGCGCCTGCGTTTCGTGGGCGACGGCAACAATCGCATCGACACGACGTACGTCGACAACGCGGCGCAGGCGCATTTCGATGCGTTCGATCACCTGCGACCGGGCGCGGCGTGTGCGGGCCGTGCGTACTTCATCAGCAACGGCGAACCGCGCACCGTGCGCGAGATCCTCAACGGCCTGCTCGATGCCGCCGGCGCGCCGCAGGTGAGCGGGACGATTCCGTTCGGCGTCGCGTACGCGGCAGGCGTCGCGTGCGAGGGCCTCTGGCACGCATTGCCGCTCAAGGGCGAACCGCCGATGACGCGCTTCCTCGCCGAGCAACTGAGCACGACGCACTGGTACGACATGGCGCCCGCGCGACACGATTTCGGCTACGTACCGAAGGTCAGCATTCACGAGGGACTCACCCGACTGAAGGCGGCCTGCATGGGCACCGCCTGAGCATTCGGATCGTCACTTTTTGCCGACCGGCTCGTGCCTAGCATCGATTACACCCAGTCAGGCGCACCGCGCCACGGAGTGCACCGATGCTTAGCTACGCTGTCATCTTCTTCGTCATCGCGATCATCGCCGCGGTGCTCGGCTTCAGTGGTATCGCCGGCGCCGCCAGCAACATCGCCTGGATCCTGTTCGTCGTGTTCCTGGTGCTGGCCGTCATCTCGATGCTGCGGGGCCGCAGGGTCTGACACGCCGCAAGGCATGAGCTGATCCTGAAACAGCTGCTCCTGAAACACCGCGCCGGACGGCCGCTTCGAGGGGGCCGTCCGGCAAGAGGGGCCGGAGCGGGGACCGGGTCCGGGCCGCGGCTACAATGACCGCATGACCGACCCGACCTCCTCGCCGCTGGCCGCACTGAAGCCATTGGCCGGGCGCGCCCTCGAAACCGCCCTCAACCGCGCCCTCGCGCTCGATCCCGATACCCGCAACCAGCTGCGCGCGCTCGACGGACGCCGCGTCGTGCTGCGCCTGTCCGCGCCCGCGCTCGCGTTGCAGATTCGCGTGGCCGGCGAGCGCCTCGAAGTGGGCCCCGTTCCCGACGACGAACCCGACCTGTCCGTGCGCGCGACGCTGGGCGGGCTGATCTCGCAACTGCCGTTCCTGCGCAACGATGACGCGCCGCCGGTCGGCAAGCTGCGCATCGAAGGCGATGCCGATCTGGCGCGCCGCCTGCAGCGGCTGGCGGAACGTTTCGATCCCGACTGGCAACAGCCGTTCGTGCGCGTGTTCGGCGAGATCGTCGGCGTGCAGATCGCCAACGCCGTCGCGGCCGGGCTTCGCCATGCGCGCGGCGCGGCCGGCGCGTTCGCCACCAACGCCGCCGAGTTCGTGACCGAGGAATCGCGCGACGTCGTGCCGCGCGAGGAACTCAACGCCTTCCACGACGACGTCGACACGCTGCGCGACGATGTCGAGCGCCTGGCCGCTCGCGTGTCGCGACTGCGCACGCGCGCGGGAGGCGCCGCATGAAGCCGGTCTTCCGCGCCTGGCGCATCGGCCGCGTGCTGTTGCGCTATCGCCTGGACGACCTGCTCGACGACACGCCCGTCGAAGGCTGGCTGAAGCTCGCGCGACCGTTCGTCCCGCGTGCGTCGAACGATGTCGCCCGCCTGTCGCGCGGTGCGCGCCTGCGCATGGCATTGCAGGAGCTGGGGCCGATCTTCGTCAAGTTCGGGCAGATCCTTTCGACGCGACGCGACCTCGTGCCGCCCGACGTCGCCGAGGAGCTCGCGCTGTTGCAGGATCGCGTGCAGCCGTTCGACGGCGAGGCCGCGCGTGCCATCGTCGAGAATGCACTGCAGCGGCCGATCGCCGAGGCATTCGCGCAGTTCGACACCACGCCGCTCGCATCGGCGTCCATCGCGCAGGTGCACGCGGCGACGCTGCCGCCGGACGCGAACGGCGTGTCGCGCGAAATCGTGGTCAAGGTGCTGCGGCCGGACATCGAAAAGCAGATCGCGGGCGACATCGCGTTGCTCAAGGCGGTGGCCGGCATCGTCAACCGCACGCACCCGGCAGCCGACAAGATCCGCCCGCACCTGATCGTCGAGGAAATCGAGAACACGCTCGCGGCCGAGCTCGACCTGCAGCGCGAAGGCGCCAACGCCAGCGTGCTGCGCCGCTTCTGGCAGGACAGCGACGACCTCTATGTGCCGGAGGTGATCTGGTCGCACACGGCCGAACGCGTGCTGACGCTGGAGCGCGTATACGGCATTCCGTCCGACGACATCGCCGCGCTCGACGCGGCGGGCATCGATCGTCGCGCGCTTGCGGCCAAGGGCGTGCGCGTGTTCTACACGGAAGTGTTCCGCGACAACTTTTTCCACGCCGATGCGCACGCCGGCAACATCTGGGTCGACAGCGATCCGGGGCGCCGCGCCAACCCGCGCTTCATCGCGCTGGATTTCGGCATCGTCGGGCAGCTTTCGGACGAGGACCAGTACTACCTCGCCGAAAACTTCATGGCGATCTTCAACCGCGATTACCGTCGCATCGCCGAACTGCACGTGCGCGCGGGCTGGATGCCGTCGCACATCCGCATCGACGAACTTGAAGCTGCCGCGCGCGCGGTGTGCGAGCCGTATTTCACGCGGCCGCTCAGCGAGATCTCGCTGGCCGAAGTGCTGCTCAAGCTGTTCCGCACCGCGCAGCGCTACGAGCTCACGTTGCAGCCGCAGCTGATCCTGCTGCAGAAGACGCTGCTGAACATCGAGGGCGTCGGTCGCCTGCTCGATCCCAGGCTCGACATCTGGGCCGTTGCCCGGCCGGTGCTGCAGCGCATCCTCGTCGAACGCTACAGCCCGCAGCGGCTGGCCAGCGAGTTCCGCAAGCGCCTGCCGGAGCTGGTCACGCACGCGCCCGAAATGCCGCGACTGCTGCATGCGTGGCTCACGCAGCAGGTCGAAGGCAAGCACGAGTTGAACCTGCGTTCGCGCGATCTGGTCGAACTCAACCGCACCATCCGCACCGCGCAACGCAAGACCGTCGCGGCGGTGCTCGGCGTCGGCCTGTTGATCTGCGCTGCGGTGCTCTACGGCCTGGAAGCGGGCGGCCCGCGTTTCTGGTCGGTCCCGGCGTCGGCATGGATCGCCGGCCTGGGCGGTGCGTGGGCGCTGCTCGCGGCGTGGCCGCGCGGGCAGTGATTCCTACACGACGATGCGACGCACGGCGACGCACGGTTGCTCCCTGCCCAGCTTGCAGGGGAGGGCCGGGGGTGAAGTGGGTACCCGCATCCTTTTCGCAGGCCGCCTGCGTCGCGCCGCTACCGACGCCGAGCGTTTGCTCTGCTATCACCTCAAGGACCGGCGTGCGCAACGCATGAGCACCAACGGCTATCACGTACCGCGGTTCTGGAACGACGACGTATGGGTGAGGGCAGACCTCGTGCTTGAAGAAGTCCTGCGTCATTCGCGGAAGCGCCCTCGGTGAACGCTTCATCCCTCCCCAACCCACCCCTGCAAGCAGGGGTGGGAGCAGAAGCGGGCGGACCCGAGTTCGCCAGCGAGACGTTCGCAGCGCTGGACGTCATCCACGCCGATGACACACTCGCGATCGTCAACAAGCCTGCGGGATTGATGGTGCACGACAGCGCACTGGCGCGAGGCGAAACCGACTTCGCCGCCGATCGCCTGCGCGAACAGTTCGGGCGGCCGATCTTTCTGGTGCACCGGCTCGATCGCGCGACCAGCGGCTGCCTGCTGCTGGCGTTCGATCGTGACACCGCTTCGGCGCTCGGCAAGGTGCTGATGTCGCGCGAGGTGGAGAAGGACTACTGGGCGGTGTGCCGTGGCTGGCCGGACGAAATCTTCACCGTCGACCACCCGCTCGACGGCGGGCCCGGCAAGCCGCAGAAGAAGCCGGCGATCACGCACTTCCGGCGGCTGGCGACCACGGAGCTGGCGATACCGTCCGCCGGCTTCGACACCTCGCGCTACGCGCTGTTGAGCGCGACGCTCGACACCGGGCGTTTCCGGCAGATCCGGCGGCATCTGAAGCACCTGTCGCACCACCTGATCGGCGATACCAGCCATGGCGACGGTCGCCACAACCGCAACTTCCGCATGCTCGGCATCCATCGCATGCTGCTGCACGCGAGGCGGCTCGCGTTCGTCCACCCGGCGAGCGGCGTGCGCGTGCAAGCCGTGGCGCCGGTCGATGCGGAGTTCGCGAAGGCGCTGGCGTTGTTTGACGGCTTCGTCCTGGAATGAGGTTCGCCCGTCTGCTCAGCCCCGCCGTCGGTCGAGCCGGGAGCGGCGCATGCACACGTCCCGCCTGCCTTCGCGGGGATGACATGAGGGACGCAATACGCTCTTCGACTCCCGAATCGCGAGTCCGCTAAAGTCGCGCCCCATGCTGGAGATCACGCCCCGTCTGTCGATTCCCGACTCGGAACTGGTCGAGCGCTTCGTGCGCGCGTCCGGGCCGGGCGGGCAGAACGTCAATAAGGTCGCCACCGCGGTCGAGTTGCGCTTCGATATCGCCGGTTCCCCGTCGTTGCCCGACTCGCTGCGCGAACGCCTGCTGGCCCGCCGCGACCGCCGCATCACCGACGATGGCGTGCTGGTGATCAGCGCGCAGCGCTTCCGGACCCAGGAGCGCAACCGGGAGGACGCGCGCGAACGGCTCGCCGCGTTCATCGCCGCCGGCCTGCAGGTCGCCGCGCCGCGCATCGCCACCCGTCCGACGCGCGCATCGAAGGAGCGCCGCCTCAGCGGAAAGCGCGAACGCGGTACGATCAAGCGCGAGCGGACCCGGCGCGACTGGGACTGACCGAAGCAAGAGCCCTCGAAGGGCCGTACCGAACCACGCAGGATTCCAAGAGGGGACATGTCCGACGCCGCTTTTCCGGTGCTGCCGCTGCCGCCCAGCGCACCGCGCATCCACCGCAACGCCCTTGTTCGCTGGATCGGGCGGACCATCCTCCGGCTCGGCGGCTGGCGCATGGAAGGCGCGTTCCCGGACCTGCCCAAGTTGGTGCTGATCGGGGCGCCGCATTCGTCCAACTGGGATGGCGTGTGGGGCTTCGCGGCGCTGATGGCGCTCGGGCTGGACCTGAAGGTGCTCGGCAAGGACACGCTGCTCAAGGTCCCGGTGATGGGGCCGATCCTCAAGCGCCTGGGCGTGATCCCGGTGGACCGCAAGGCCGCGCAGGGCGTGGTCGAACAGGCCGCGCAGATGATCCGCAGCGCCGACCGCTTCTGGTACGGGCTGGCGCCGGAGGGCACGCGCAAGGTCGTGGAGAAGTGGAAGCCCGGCTTCTGGCGCATCGCCAAGGCCGCCGCCGTGCCGGTGGTGCCGGCGTACTTCCATTACGGGCGCCGGATCATCGGCATCGGCGCGCCGTTCGAGCTGACCGACCATTACGAGTCGGACGTCGCGCGCATCCGCGAGTGGTATCGCAGCGTCTCCAACGGCAAGAACCACGACGCCTGATCCTCACGCCGCGGTGAGGTCGCTGATCGCGGCTTGAACGTCAGCGTTCGGACGGACCGGTCGAGTAATAATCCTCGCGTTCGAACAGCGCGGGCTTTATAAGCTCGACAAATGCCCGGGCCTGCGGGGATAAATACTTCCCCTTTCGGACCACGACGCCATAGGTGCGCGACGGGAAATACTCGGCCAGCGAGCGCGCGCACAGCCGCTCGCGGTCCGCCTCGGTCAGGCAGATCGCCGTGACGATGCTGATGCCGAGCCCCATCGCCACGTACTGCTTGATCACCTCCCAGCCGCCAACCTCCAGCGCCACGGTGTACGGCACGCGGTTCTGCTGGAACACCAGGTCGATCAGGCGATAGGTCGTGAGCCGCTGCGGCGGCAGGATCAGGCCGTAGGGCGACAGATCGTCCAGCGTGATCGAGGCCTTCTGTGCCAGGGGATGGTCGCGGGGGGTGATCAGCATCGGCTCGAACCGGTAGACGGGCTCGTAGCTCAGGTCCGCCGGCACGTCGAGCATCGAACCGACCGCCAGGTCCACGCCGTCCGAGCGCAGCAGATCCAGGCCGCCGGCGCCGGTGACGTTGTGCAGGCTCAGCCGCACCTCGGGGTGCGTGGCGCGAAAGGCCTCCACGATCCGCGGCAGCAGATAGAGGATGGTCGAACTGCCCGCTGCGACGTTCAGCTCGCCCGCATCCAGGCCGCGAATGCGCTCGTGGAAGGTCGAATCCAGGCCGTCGAGCCCTTCGACGAGCGGGCGGGCGAGGTCGTACAGCTCCTGGCCCTCGCGCGTCAGGGTGATCCGGCGCCCGCTGCGCTCCAGCAACCGCACTCCCATTTCCCGCTCCAGCGCCTGCAACTGCAGGGTCACGGCGGGCTGGCTGAGATACAGCGCCTCGGCCGCACGCGAGACGGAGCCCAGCCGCGCCGTCTGGCAGAAGGCGCGAAGCGGCTTCAGGCGGTCGCCCTTGTAGGCGAAACGGGGCGTCCCGGGGGCGCTGGAGCTCATCCTGCGAGCCTCGTATTAGTTGCTTAAATGATATGCATTGATAAACCTTCATTGTCAAATAACAAACGCCAGCGCATGGTGGCCCTCCACGGTTACCACGGAGTTACAGCATGTCGGCAGTCATGGCGCAGCCCCAGCAAGCGGACCTCGACGTCACCGCGCAGACCCCCGGGCAGGCGGACGTCCTCACGCCGGCCGCGCTGGCGTTCCTGACGGGGCTGCATACCCGTTTCGAGCCGGCCCGCCAGGCTCGTCTCAGAGCGCGCCGGGAACGGCAGGCGTTCTTCGACGCCGGCGGCCTGCCGGACTTCCGTGAGGACACCCGGGCGATCCGCGCCGGCGACTGGAAGGTGGCTCCGCTGCCGAAGGCGTTGCTCGACCGCCGCGTCGAGATCACCGGGCCGGTCGATCCGAAGATGGTCATCAACGCGCTGAACTCGGGCGCGAAGGTCTACATGGCCGACTTCGAGGACAGCACGTCGCCGACCTGGCCGAACCTGATCGCCGGCCAGCGCGCGCTGCACGCCGCCGTGCGGGGCACGCTCGAATTCACCGTGAGCGACACCGGCAAGCACTACGCGCTGCGCCCGTTCGAGGAGCAGGCGGTGCTGATGGTCCGCCCGCGCGGCTGGCACCTGGACGAGAAGCACGTGCGCGTGGACGGCGTGCCGATGTCGGCCAGCCTGTTCGACCTGGGCCTGTTCGCGTTCCACAACGCGCGCGAGCTCGCCGCGCTGGATCGCGGCCCGTACTTCTACCTGCCCAAGCTGCAGTCGATGGAAGAGGCGCAGCTGTGGAACGACGTGCTCGACCACATCGAACGCGAGCTGCGCCTCCCGCCGGGGCAGATCAAGGTCACGGTGCTGATCGAGACGCTGCCGGCCGTGTTCGAGATGGACGAGATCCTGCACGCCCTGCGCACGCGCATCGCCGGCCTCAACTGCGGCCGCTGGGATTACGTGTTCTCGTACCTCAAGACCTTCCGCGCGCATCGCGACAAGGTGTTGCCCGAACGCGCGCAGGTGACGATGACGCAGCCGTTCCTGAAAGCGTATTCGGAACTGCTGATCCAGACCTGCCACAAGCGCGGCGCGCACGCGATGGGCGGCATGGCGGCGCAGATCCCGATCAGCGGCGACGAAGCGGCCAACGACGCGGCGCTGGCGAAAGTGCGCGCCGACAAGCTGCGCGAAGTCACCGCGGGCCACGACGGCACGTGGGTCGCGCACCCGGCGCTGATCCCGCTCGCGCAGCAGATCTTCGACGAGCGCATGCCCACGCCGAACCAGCGCCACGTCCTGCGCGAGGACGTGTGGGTGACGCGCGAGGATCTGATCAAGCCGTCGCTGGGCACGATCACGCGCGCGGGTTTCGAAGGCAATGTCGAGGTGTGCGTGCGCTACCTCGCCGCGTGGCTCGACGGCAACGGCTGCGTGCCGATCCACTGGCTGATGGAGGACGCGGCGACGGCGGAAATCGCGCGCACGCAGCTGTGGCAGTGGCTGCATAGCGATGGCCTGTTCCTCGACGACGGCACGCCGGTCGATTTCGCCCTGCTCGAACGCGCCTTCCTCAACCTGCCCACGCGCCTGGGCGATCGCTCGCGCATCCCGGGCGGCAGCCGCATCAATGAGGCCATCGGCGTGCTCGATCGCCTGACGCAGGCCGATGTGCTCGAGGACTTCCTGACGCTGCCCGCGTACGCGCGGCTGGACTGATTCCGCTTCACCCCTGCACGAATCCGCTGTTCCGCACTTCCCTCATCGAAACGAAAGGAACGCCGCCATGAGTACCCCGCTGCAGACCGCCGAACAACTTCGCCACGACTGGGCGACCAACCCGCGCTGGGCCGGCATCACCCGCCCGTACTGCCCGCAGGACGTCGTGCGTCTGCGCGGCACCGTGCAGGTGGAGCACTCCATCGCGAAGCTCGGCGCGCAGAAGCTGTGGAACTCGCTGCACACCGAGCCGTTCGTCAACGCGCTCGGCGCGCTCACGGGCAACCAGGCGATGCAGCAGGTGAAGGCCGGCCTGAAGGCGATCTACCTGTCCGGCTGGCAGGTGGCGGCCGATGCCAACATCGCCGGCGAGATGTACCCGGACCAGTCGCTGTACCCGGCCAACTCCGTCCCGCAGGTCGTGCGCCGGATCAACAACACGCTGCTGCGCGCCGATCAGATCCAGTGCGCGGAAGGCACCGGCGACGTCGACTTCCTGCAGCCGATCGTTGCCGACGCGGAAGCCGGCTTCGGCGGCGTGCTCAATGCGTTCGAATTGATGAAGGGCATGATCGAAGCCGGCGCGGCCGGCGTGCATTTCGAAGACCAGCTCGCCAGCGTGAAGAAGTGCGGCCACATGGGCGGCAAGGTGCTGGTGCCCACGCGCGAGGCCGTCGAGAAGCTGGTCGCCGCGCGCCTGGCCGCCGACGTCATGGGCGTGCCGACGCTGATCGTCGCGCGCACCGATGCCGAAGCCGCCGATCTGATCACCTCCGACATCGACGACAACGACAAGCCGTTCTGCACCGGCGAGCGCACCGTCGAAGGTTTCTACAAGACGCGCAAGGGCCTGGACCAGGCGATCAGCCGCGGCCTTGCGTATGCGCCGTACGCCGACCTGGTGTGGTGCGAAACCGGCAAGCCGGACCTTGAATTCGCACGCAAGTTCGCCGAGGCGATCCACGCGAAGTTCCCCGGCAAGCTGCTGGCCTACAACTGCTCGCCGAGCTTCAACTGGAAGAAGAACCTGGACGACGCGACCATCGCGAAGTTCCAGAAGGAAATCGCCTCGTACGGATACAAGTTCCAGTTCATCACGCTGGCCGGCTTCCACAGCCTGAACTACGGCATGTTCAACCTGGCCCACGGGTATGCGCGCCGCCAGATGAGCGCGTTCGTCGAACTGCAGGAAGCCGAGTTCGCCGCCGCCGAAAAGGGCTTCACCGCGGTGAAGCACCAGCGCGAGGTCGGCACCGGCTATTTCGATGCGGTGACGCAGACGATCCAGGGCGGGCAGTCGTCGACCGTCGCGCTGAAGGGCTCGACCGAAGAGGAGCAGTTCCACGAGAAGCGGGCCGCCGCTGCCTAAGGTCTGGAACTGTCAGCTTCGCAAGTCGATTCGAAGCGGCCTCGTCCTTCCCGCGCGCCAGAGTAGGGCGGCGGACAAGGGCGGAGCGACGGGACCCCTCTCTGGCGCCGGAGAGGGGCTTCGCTCCCTCGAGGAAGGGCGACCGCCGGAGCCCGTGCGACCGCGCCCTGCCGCCATTCAGCACGGGCCCGTCCGCTCGGCCCGCTGTCCCGCGTTAGACATTCAGTTCCGGTGCTATTCTCCAGCCTCCCCAGGGACTGGGCCCTCGTTGGATGACTCGCGACAGCGCCGCGTCCCTCCGGACGCGCGATTCCATCAACTCCGGCAAGTACGGCTCGGCGCCTGCGGACGTGGCGACGGCGGTGCTTACCGAAGCGGAATACGAGCTGTTCGCCGAACTGGGGCGTCCCCGCCGCGTCGAAGCCGGGCAACTGCTGTTCCGCCGGGGTGAACTGGGCACGACGATGTTCGTCATCGCCCGCGGCGTGGTCGACCTCGACTTCGGCGACGACCTGGTCGGCAAGCGCCTGGGCCCGAGTGAATTCTTCGGCGAGCTCGGCCTGCTGATCGGCGACCACGTTCGCAGCGCCGATGCCGTGGCTGCCAGCGACGGCCTGCTGATCGAACTGCGCCACGAAGAGTTCCAGCGTCTGGTCGATCGCGATCCGGGCCTGGTGTCGTACTTCCTGCGCCGCGCGATCCTGCGCGTGGTGCTGAACGAGCAGAGCCTGATCCGTCGCCTGCGCCGTCGCAACGAAGAACTGCAGTCCGCGCTGGACAGCCTGTACGCGGCGACGCACCAGCTCACCCAGACCGAAGAGCTCGTCCGCACCGACGAACTCACCCGCCTGTACAACCGGCGTGGCCTCACGCTGCACCTGCAGGAACGCCGCGAAGTGGCTGCGCACCGCAGCATGGGCCTGCTGCTGGTGGACTGCGACCGCTTCAAGCAGGTCAACGACGACCACGGCCACCTCATCGGTGACCGCGTGCTGCAGGGCGTGGCGAACATCCTCCGCTCGGTCGCGGGTCCGGAGGACTTCGCCTGCCGCCTCGGCGGCGACGAGTTCTGCCTGCTGGTCGCAGCCGACGAGCGCGAGGAGGTGATGCGCTTCGGCGACTTCATCGTCTCCACCGCGCAGGGCCTGATGCAGATGTCGCACGGCACGCCGCTGATGTGCCCGCTGAGCGTCGGAGCCTGCCTGATCGACCCCACGCGCGACTGGAACGACGGATACGCCCACGCCGATGCGGCGCTGTACCAGGCCAAGCGCCTGGGCGGCAACCGCGTGCACTGGCACGACATCGAACTGACTTCGGCCTGAGCCGACGGAGCGGAAGGACGCGATGAACGAGATGACCCATCGCCCCTCGATCGAAGCGCCACAGCTGCGCACGCTGCTGCTGACCGATCTGTGCGATTCGACCACGCTGGTCGAGCGCATCGGCGACGTGCAGGCGGCCACGCTGTTCCGCGACCACGATCGACTGGTGCTGGATCTGCAGCAGCGCTGGCGCGGCCGGTTGATCGACCGGTCCGACGGCCTGCTGCTGCTGTTCGAACGCCCGATCGACGGCCTGGGCTTCGCGCTCGACTACGTGCGGGAATTGCGCGAGATGGGCGATGCGCGCCGACTCGAACTGCGCGCGCGCGCCGGGCTCCACGTCGGCGAAGTGCTCACCTGGCGCAACAGCGACGAAGCCGTGCAGGTCGGCGCCAAGCCTTTGGAAGTCGAAGGTCTCGCCAAACCCATGGCCGCGCGCCTGATGGCGATGGCGCGTCCCGGGCAGATCCTGCTGTCGGCCGTCGCCGAACCGCTGGCCCATCGCGCCGCGCGCGAACTGGGCGAACGCGGCCAGCACCTGCTGTGGAAGTCGCACGGCCGCTGGCGCTTCAAGGGCGTGCCCGACGGCCAGCAGATCTACGAAGTCGGCGAGCCCGGCATCGCGCCGCTGCGCATGCCGCCGAACACGCCCAAGGCCTGGCGCGACCTGCCGCTGTGGCGTCGCCCTGCCGCGCTCGCTGCCGAGGCCGCGATCATCGCGGGCATCGGCGTGGGCGTGTGGTTGATCACACGGCCTGCGCCGGCGATCGCGTTCAACCAGCGCGACTGGGTTGTCGTTGCCGATCTTCGCAACCTCACCGGCCAGAGCGTGCTCGACGACTCGCTCGAACAGGCGTTCCGCATCAGCCTGGAGCAGTCGCGCTACGTCAACGTGCTCAGCGACCTGAAGGCGCGCGACACGCTCGCGCGCATGCAGCTCAAGCCCGACACCATCCTCGACCGCGCCATCGCTTCGGAAATCGCCCTGCGTGATGGAGCGCGTGCGGTGATCCTGCCCACCGTGGCCGAAGTGGGCGGTAAGGTGCGCGTCAGTGCGGAGATCATCGATCCGCATACGCAGACGACGATCTATGCCGAATCAACCGAAGGCGTCGGAGCCGAGTCGACGCTGACATCCATCGATTCGGTGACAAGTGTCCTACGCGAGCGACTCGGAGAGCAGCTTGCCTCTATAAAGGATGATTCAGCGCCCCTGCCAACGGTCACCACCGGAAGCCTCGACGCGTTGCGGGCATTCGGCCTCGGTCAGCGCTCGCTTTCGCGCGGCGACTACAACGAGGCCCAGCAATTCTTCGAACGCGCGACCGCCCTTGACCCGAAGTTCGCGTTGGCCTGGCTGGGGCAAGTGCGTGTCACCTTCGGCAAGGAAGACCTGAACAAGGCGCTCATGCCGCTCCGCGAGGCTCAGAAATTCCGAGACCACCTGGCGCCGCGCGAACGCATGTATCTCGATGCGTGGTCGGCGCGGTTTGACGCACCGGCGAAGGCCGCAGCGAAGTGGATCGAACTGGCGAAGGTCTATCCTGACTACCACCCGGCCCAGGGCAACGCTGCCCTATGGCTCTACGAGGACAACCGTTACGAAGAAGCGTTGCCTTATGCGAAGGCCGCGACTTCCGAACAATACGAATACATCGGCAGCAACCTCGATATCCTCGGACGCCTCCAATTGGCGACTGAAAGATACGCCGATGCTTCCACCTCGTTCGATCGTGCGGTCGCGCTGGGGCGCCAGGGCAGTCTTCGCAGGCAGGCTGCACTGAGTGCCACGCAACGACGCTACGACAGCGCCGAAAAGGCGCTGCAGAAGGTCTCGCTGCAGGACCTCCACGGCTACATCGAAAAGGTGTCGGTCGCCGTGGACAGGGCCGACTGGAACCAGGCGCAAAAGTCGGCTCGAATCGCACTGAAGATGGCAGAGGAGGCTGGTGGCTTCGATGCTCGCGCCTTCCTGATCCCTGCTGCTACCGCGAGCTGGCTGGCCGACGACGAGTCCGGTGCCAGACGTATGGCTCGGCAGGCCGCGGAGCGAGCGATACTGGCCTTGAACGACAGCGCCAACCCGTATGCGGAAGATGACGCCGCGCTCGCCATTGGGGCCGCGCTGATTGCATTGCGTGTCGGCGACGATTCCGTGGCGGCCAAGGTGGATAAAGCGCTGCAGCGCCGATCTTCCCTCATGGTCGCGACCAGCCTGCGCGAGCTCTCCGACGTGATGCGCGCCGCCCGACTGCGTGCTCAGAAGAAGCCCAAGGAAGCGCTGACGCTGCTACGCCCATATCTGACGGGCAACGAGCGGTACCAGACGAGGGTGGTCCTGATGCACGCTGCCGCGGATGCCGGCGAGTTCGCCGAAGCCGTCGAACACGCCCAGTGGTTGCAACGTAAGCGAGGCGCGGCCTTCATGGAACTCAAGTGCGGCCAGTGCCTGCAGGCGCTGAATGTGGCCGACAGCAACATCGCTGCGCTGTTGGAAGCGCAGTTCCTGAAAAGAATGGGTAAGGCGAACGAGGCCAATGCCAAGCTGAAGAGCTTCGACGCCTGGTGGGCGACCGAAGCCCTTCCGAGTTACCTGCGCACCCAGCGCGAGTCAGCGGTGACCACGTCCAGGTTGGGAACGGTCTGATTCAAGCCCCTTAGCAGCATCGTGCGAATTTCCTCTCGTGCGGCCTTGACCACTTCCTTCGAGACCAGGTCACGTACCTTGCAATCCCGGAACGGCTCCATCGCGACCGCCGGAGACACTTCGCCGCACGCCGTCATCTGGCCTGGTGTCGGCGCGTCATAGCCGATCGAGCGCAGCGCGGCGAGGTGATCGCGCTGGAAGCGCTCGCGGAACAGGTCGTCGGTGCTCAAAAGGTCCAGGAGCCGGTCGGCCAGGGCCGGGTCCAGCGGTGCGGTCAGCGGCTTGTTCATCCCCAATCTTCCCCGTCAAAGAGCCCGTTGCGGGCCAATCCGGCAAAATCTAACCGGTATGTGCGTGCGGTCACAACCGCGGCGGCAAGCCCGCCGACGTGCGGAGCGCAAGCGGTCGAACCGGCTCGGAAAACGTGCCCGCCACATGCAGGCAAGGGGCGCGAGCTCGCCTCTTTCCGGAATCCGCGCCCGCAAGCAAAGTAGCGTCTACGTCGAAGGGGACAGGCATGCGCATCCGCCGTTGTGCAGTGGTGTATTTCGAGCCGCGCGAGCAGGTCGAGTTCGACCTTTCTCTCCTGTTGACCGGCGGCGATGGGCTCAATCGCGAACGTCGCTGGCTCGCGCTCGCGCCGCACCTGGGCAAGGAAGTGGAAGTAGATGGCGAAGAGCGCGAACTGCTCGGCGTGCTCAGCCCCGGTCAATGGATCGACGCGGATTCGATCGAGGCCGATAAGCACGTGGTCGCGCGCCTGCTGCGGGAAGGCCTCATCGTCAGCGATGCGGCCGAACACGCCGACCTGCGCGAACGCGACGAATCGCTGCGTCGCACGTACTGGCATCCGCTCGCCGCGACGTTGCATGCGTTCACGCGATGGAGCGGCGTGGACACCGTGCAGAACCAGAAGGACAGCGGCACGGAAACCGCGGTGGCGATGCGGCAGGTGCTCGGCGCGCCGCCGGTGGAAGCCGCGCGCCGCGTCGACCACGATGCGCGCGTCCATCTGCCGCGCATCGCACCGACCGCGTTCGACGACCTGCTCGCGCGCCGGGCGACGTGCCGCAACTTCGATGCGTCGCGTTCGCTGCCGTTCGACACTTTCGCGCAGGTGCTGCAGCGCGTGTTCGCCGCGCAGGCGGAAGTGCGCGTCACCGACGACACGGTGTTCCTGAAGAAGAACGTGCCCTCCGGCGGCGGCCTGCATCCGATGGAGTGTTACCTGATCGTGCAGCACGTCGATGGCGTCGCGCCCGGCCTGTACCACTACCAGTCACAGGAACACGCGCTCGAACCGCTGCCATCGCCCGCGAAGCCGCTGCGCGACTTCGTGATGGACATGGTCGCGCAGCAGCACTGGTTCGCCGACGCGCACGTCGTCGTCCTGCTGTCGCCGCGCTTCGACCGCACGTTCTGGAAGTACCGCCATCACGCGAAGGGGTATCGGGTGGTCGCGCTGGAAGGCGGTCACCTGTCGCAGACGCTCTACCTGGCCGCGACCGACGCCGGCCTGGGCGCCTTCATCACGGGCGCCATCAACGAGGTCGAACTGGAGCAGGCCTTCGGCCTCGACCCGATCCACCAGGGGGCGCTGGCGATCTGCGGCTTCGGCTGGCGCGGGCCGGTGATGGAGACGGCCGAACTGGACCCGGCCGAGCGCGTCTGGCGGCGGGCGGACGCCTGAGGCGCCAGGACGGGCGGCATCGCGGCTGAACGGCCGACTTTGCCTCGGGTGGCAGTCGACATTGCCAAATCGGGCGCGCTATGTTTGAGGACCCATCACAAGGATTGTCGCAATGCGTGCCCTCCGCTTCGCTTCCGCCATCGTCCTGAGCCTGGCGCTCGCCGCCCCGGCGTTCGCATCCGTCGACAGCCGCGTGCTGATGCTCGACGACATCCGCACCCAGCAGAACGAGATCCGCGACGGCGTCGAATCGCGCACGGGTCGCTACAAGGATCTGTCGAGCGCCCAGCGCAGCGAGTTGCTGAGCAAGCAGGCGCGCATGCTGCAGACCATCGAAGGCAAGCATTCGACCGATGAACTCAACGACCAGCAGAAGACGGAAGTCTTCAACACGCTGGAATGGATCGAAGCGGTGGTGAACGACGACGGCGAGGATCGCATGGTGTGCGAGCGCCGCCCGGTGCTCGGCAGCACGCGCAAGGAACGCATCTGCAAGACCGCGTCGCAGTGGCGCGAGGAGCGCGAGGCCGCGCGCAACATGATGGACTCGCGCGGCAGCTGCATGGACTGCAAGAGCAACTGAGCGACGCGTCGCGTTCGACGCGGCGCCGCACCGTCGTCCGGCATCGACAGGGGGACACATGAACATGCAACCGCGCTGGGGATGGGTGCTTGCAGCGGCGATCGCGTGGGCGCCGCTCGCGGCGTTCGCGCAGGATGACGCAGCGCCGCAGAAGCTCGATCGCATCCTCGCGCAGCAGCAGGAACTCAAGCGCGATCTCGATGCCGGTCGGCCCGAAGGCATGACGACGCGGCAGGTCAACGCGATCCGCAAGGCGCAGACCGAGGTGTTCGCGGTGACGGACGGCAAGACCTCGCTCGATCAGTTGTCGATGGACGAGAAGGTGCGCCTGGAGAACGCGCTGGAGCGCATCAACGCCGAAGTGAAGAACACGCGGACCGGACGGGACGAAAAGCAGGTCTGCTGGCGTGAGCGGATGTCGGGCAGCAACACCAAGGTCACGCGCTGCGGAACGGAGGCGGAAATGCGGGAAGCCCGTGAAGGTGCGCGCGATTTCCTGGAGCGCCCGAAGGTGTGCGGCGATCGCTGCGGCTGACCAGCCCGGCGACTCCTATCGGTGTCCCGTCTGAGCCCGGCGAGGGGTTTAGCCGGTTCACCGCGACGCCAGCTCCGTGGTTCCCCATCAGGCGCTTCCTTGCGGGCTCCCCATGCTGCGCGTGGGTCGCAGGCTCATGCGACGGCCGCTTCGAGTCCCCGGCTGGCGCGGCGAAGTGAGATCGCTTCGGTCAGGTGCGCGGTGCCGATGGCGTCGACGCCTTCCAGATCGGCAATGGTCCGCGCCACGCGCATGATCCGGTGCATCGAGCGCGCCGACAGTTGCAGGGCGTCGACGGCGCGCTCGAGCAGCAGCCGGTCGGCGTCGGCCAGGCGGCACGCGGCCGCCGTTTCGGGCTGATCCAGGACGGCATTGGTTTTCCCGGCGCGCGCGTGTTGCCGTGCGCGGGCCTCGACCACCCGCGCGCGCACCGTTTGCGTGGACTCGCCGGCGGGCGCATCGGGTCTCAGCGCCGCAGGTGGGAGGCGCGCGACCTCCACATGCAGATCGATGCGGTCGAGCAGTGGCCCCGACACACGACCTCGATAGCGGCGCACGGCGTCGGCGCTGCAGCGGCAACGGCCCGAAGGATCGCCGGCCCAGCCGCACGGGCAGGGATTCATGGCGGCGACCAGCTGGAAGCGCGCCGGGAATTCCGCGCTGCGGGCTGCGCGCGATACGGTGATGACGCCGGATTCGAGCGGCTCGCGCAGCACTTCGAGCGCTCGGCGGTCCCATTCCGGGAGCTCGTCCAGGAAGAGCACGCCCTGGTGCGCGAGCGAAATCTCGCCCGGCCTTGGCTGCGCACCGCCGCCCACCAGAGCCACGGCGCTGGCCGTATGGTGGGGCGACCGGAAGGGGCGCTCGCGCCAGCGCGCCGGGTCCAGGCCACGGCCGCTGACGGACGCGATGGCCGCCGATTCCAGCGCCTCGCTCTCCGTCGCTTCGGGCAGCAAGCCTGGAAGTCGCGAGGCGAGCAGCGTCTTGCCGCAACCTGGCGGGCCGATGAGCAACAGATGGTGGCCGCCGGCCGCGGCGATTTCGAGCGCGCGTCGCGCCTGCGCCTGGCCGCGCACGTCCGCCAGGTCGGGCCCGGGCGCGCGTTCGAGCGCAGGCGCTTCGGCGTAGGGCAGCGGCTTGCGACCGGTGAGGTGCGAGCACACTTCCAGCAGGGTTCGTGCGGTGCGCACCTCGACGCGGCTGGCGAGTGCGGCTTCGGCGCCGTTGCCCGCCGGGACGATCAGCCGCCGTCCGGCGTCGCCGGCCGCCAGCGCCGCGGGGAGCACGCCGTCGACCCCGCGCAGTTCGCCGGTGAGGCCCAGTTCCCCGAGGAACTCGCCATCGGCCAGCGCCTCCAGCGGGATCTGGCCGCTCGCGGCGAGGATGCCCAGCGCGATGGGCAGGTCGAATCGCCCGCCGTCCTTCGGCAGATCGGCCGGCGCGAGATTGACGGTGATGCGACGCGCCGGAAACTCGAACTGGGCGCAGAGAATCGCGGCACGCACGCGGTCCTTGGCTTCGCGGACCGCGGCCTCGGGAAGGCCCACGATCGACATCGCCGGCAATCCGCCCGCCAGATGCACTTCGACGCGTACCGCAGGCGCACGAACGCCCGATCGCGCACGGCTGTGCACGAGTGCCAGGTTCATGGAGGGGCGCCGCTTAGTGGTGCGGCGGCGACAGCGAGTCGGACTGGGAGAGCTGCGTTTCCAGCTCGGCGACGGTTCGCTGCAGTTCTTCCAGCTTCTCCCGCGTGCGCAACAGCACCGCGCGCTGGACCTCGAACTCCTCGCGGGTGACCAGGTCGAGCTTGGCCAGCCCGGACTGCAGCACGGCCTTGAAGTTCTGCTGCAGCTCCTCGCGGCCCTCGCGAACGCTCGGGGGAACCAGGGTGCTCAGGCGGCGGGCGAGATCGTCGATGGGGTTCAGGTCGATCATGATGAGGGTAGGTCCTCGGGCGTTCCCGCCAGAGTGGAGGGTCGGCCGTGAGGACGCCGTCGGCGTGGGCCGCGGCCTAGGGTGGGGGAAGTCCGAAAGTGGCGTCACTCTACCCCAGGGCACCCGGGGCGGCACGGTCTTCGCTATCCTCCCGCCACGCTCGCAGGCTCGGCGCAGGAGAACGAACCGATGAAGATGGTCATGGCGGTGATCAAGCCGTTCAAGCTCGACGACGTGCGCGAGGCGCTCGCCGAGGCGGGCGTGGCGGGCATCACCGCGACCGAGGTGAAAGGCTTCGGGCGCCAGAAGGGCCACACGGAGCTCTACCGCGGCGCCGAATACGTGGTCGACTTCCTGCCCAAGATCAAGCTGGAAGTCGCCGTGACCGACGAACAGGTCGACGCGGTGGTCGAGGCGATCATGAAGGCGGCCGGCACCGGCAAGATCGGCGACGGCAAGATCTTCGTCTGGGACCTGGAACGCGCGGTGCGCATCCGCACCGGCGAGTTGGACGGCGACGCGCTGTAAATCCACTCCGCCGTTCGTCGGCGACGCCGACAGGCCATCCATCGTAAGGACGTCATGACGCGTCTTCCCGGACTCGACCTGCTGCGCGCGATCGCCGTGGTGTGGGTGATGCTGTTCCATTCCTTCCTCGTCGGCGGACTCGGCCCGGACTTCAAGTGGCTCGAGCGCTACGGCTGGATGGGGGTGGACATCTTCTTCGTGCTCAGCGGCTTCCTGATCGGCCGCCAGGTGCTGGCGCCGCTCGCGCGGGGCGAGCGCCTGTCGTTCGGCGATTTCTACGCGCGGCGTGCGTGGCGCATCCTGCCGGCATTCCTGGTCGTGTTGGCGATCTACCTCGCCTTCCCGCCATGGCGCGAGTCCGAAGGCCTGGCGCCGTGGTGGATGTTCGCGAGTTTCACCTTCAATCTGCTGGTCGACTACGGCTCGCAGCAGGCGTTCTCGCACGCGTGGTCGCTGTGCGTGGAGGAGCACTTCTACCTCGTGTTTCCCGCCTTGGCCGTGTTCATGGCCAAGCGGCCTTCGGTCGCGACGTTCGTCGGGCTGTGCGTGTTCCTCGTGGTGGCCGGGATCGTCGTGCGCGCCGGCACGTGGCTTCACAACGACGCTGTGCAGCCTGACCGGCCCTGGTTCGTGGAAGACCTGTATTACCCGACGTGGTGCCGCCTTGACGGGCTGCTCGCGGGCGTGGTGCTGGCGGTCGTCGCGGTCTACCGGCCCGTGACGTGGGAACGCCTGACGCGCTCTGGCAACGCGTTCCTGATGCTCGGCCTCGCCGGCATGGCGCTTGCGTTCTGGCTGTTCGCGCAGCGCACCGGCCTGCTCGGGAACGCGGTCGGCTGGCCGGTGCTGTCGTGGTCCATCGCCTGTCTTGTGGTCGCCGGTGCGAGCGCGCGAAGCTGGATCGGACGCCGCGCGCTGCCAGGCGCGGGGTGGATTGCCGCGATCTCCTACAGTCTCTATCTAAGTCACAAGCTCGTGTTCGCCGCCGTCGACCGGATGTGGGGCGATGCGCTCTGGGGCCAGGGGCTGGGGATGTTCGCCGTCTATGCGGGCGCCACGCTGGCCGGCGGCGCGGCACTCCACTACGCGGTCGAGCGTCCCTTCCTGCGTTTGCGCGAACGCCGCCGCCATGCGGCGCGGTTGCGACCGGCCGATGCCGCAGCCTGAGTTCAGGCGCCCTTGAGCCGCCGGTAGACCCGCTTCCACCCCAGGCGGATCGCATCGACCCACCGCGGCGGCGCCAGCAGTTCGGCCTCGCGCGCGCTCGGCGGCTGGCCGGTCAGGCGCTGGCGCATCTTCACTAGGTTGGCCAGATCGCTGCGGCGGAGTTCCCGCACCAGCGGCAACCCGCGCAGCCAGCGCGGCGTGCGCATGGCCGACGCGAAGTCGATCAGCACCGGCGTCGAACCCGCCACCAGCACGTTGGCCGGGTGCAGGTCGTTGTGGGTGATGCCGGCCGCATGAAGCGAGGCCACAGCGCCGCGCAACTGCTGGAACACGTGCGAACCGGCGTCGAGCGCGGCTTCGCCCAGGGTTTGCCCGGCGATGAACTCCATGCCCAGCGCCAGTCCACCGATGGTCCCGAGCAGCGCCGGCGCATGGCGCCAGCCGCGCAGCCGGTCGAGGACGCGCGCCTCACGCCGCACCAGCAGACGGGCGAGCAGCGACAGCGGCGAGCGGCGGTACCGCCCGTAGTCCTTGACCACGGCGGGGCGACCGTCCACGTCGAGGACGTAGACGTCCGGTTCGAGGAAGCGTTCGCCGCGCTTGAGCAGGCGAACATCGGGCGGCAGCGACCGGGGGTCGCGCGGCAGGGCATTGGCGTTCATGGGCGATCCGGCGACGCGCGTCGTGCTCGGGGGAGGGCGGCGCGGCGGTTCACTGAACCGGACGGTTCAGTTATCGAAATTTTAATGTCGCGAACGGGATCGTCGGGCGCGCCCTTGCGGCACTCACCGTTCCGCGGCCCCACCACATTCGGCACAAGGCCTGCGCCGCTTCGCGCCAATGAGCGCCAATAAAAAGCCCCGCCGAAGCGGGGCTTTTCGACATCGCCGGAAGGTGCAGCGCCTCAGCGCTGCTCCAGCTCCGCCGCCACGAACGGCGGCAGCACCGCGGCGCCCTGGTGCGCGTCGGCGGTGTAGTACAGGGTGTCGAAGTCCTTCGCGCGCGCGTCCGCGACGCGGAAGTCGAACCCCTGGCCCTTGCGCGCGAGCGTGCAGCTCCACCAGCCGGTCGGATAGCACGGCTGCGGGAAGGGCAGCGTCTGGAACGTCGTGAACCCGGCCTTGCCCATCTCGGCGCGCATCTCCTTGATGAGCGACAGCAGCATCAGCGGCGATTCGGACTGCTGGACGAGGATGCCGTCGTCCTTCAGCGCGCGGAAGCAGCTTTCGAAGAACGCCTTGTTGAACAGGCCCTCGGCCGGACCGACCGGATCGGTCGAGTCGACGATCACCACGTCGAGCGAGTTCGGCTCGCAGTTCTTCATGTAGGCGATGCCGTCGTCGAACAGCAGCGTCGCGCGCGGGTCGTCGTTGGCCTCGCACAGCTCCGGGAACCACTTCTCGGCCATGCGCGTGACCTGCTCGTCGATGTCGCACTGGACGGCCTTCTTCACGCCCTTGTGCTTGAGCACCTCGCGCAGCGTGCCGCAGTCGCCGCCGCCGATGATCACCACGTTCTCCGGCCGGGAATGGGTGAACAGCGCCGGGTGGGACATCATCTCGTGATAGAAGAAGTTGTCCTTCGTGGTCAGCATCATCGCGCCGTCGATGAGCATCAGGTTGCCCCAGTCGGTGCTCTCGAAGATCTCGATCTTCTGGAACGGCGACTGCACCTCGTCCAGCTTCCTGGTGATGCGGTAGCCGATCGCCGAGCCGGTCGGGTCGAAGTTCTCGTAGTGCCAGGAAGTGTTGGTGCTCATGCGCGCGTCCCAGGGGAAAGGCCGTCCGGAGCGCCGTCGTCGACGGGCCGGAGCGGCGGAAAAGGGGCGGCATTGTAGCGGAGAGCGTGTTACGGGCCGGACGGCCGGCCGATCGTCCGTCGGAACGGGACCGTGCGCCCCCGGGCTGTAGAATGCGCGTCCCCCCGCCTCCCCCGGAACCGCGCCGATGTCCGACTGGTCGCTCGATCAGGCCCGCAAGACCTACTCGATCCCGCACTGGTCGGAAGGCTATTTCGACGTGGGTGCGGACGGGCAGGTCGTCGTCCGGCCGCGCGGCGAGCAGGGGCCGGCGATTTCGCTGCCGCAGGTCGTCGATGCCGCCAAGGCCAACGGCGCCAAGCTGCCGCTGCTGGTGCGCTTCCCGGACATCCTCGGCGATCGGCTGGGCAAGCTGCAGGCCGCGTTCGCGCAGGCGCAGGCCGACTGGGGCTACGCCGGGGGCTACACGGCCGTGTACCCGATCAAGGTGAACCAGCACCGCGGCGTCGCCGGCACGCTGGCCTCACACACCGGAGAGGGCTTCGGCCTGGAGGCCGGCAGCAAGCCGGAGCTGATGGCCGTGCTCGCGCTCTCGCGTCCGGGCGGGCTGATCGTGTGCAACGGCTACAAGGATCGCGAGTACATCCGCCTGGCGCTGATCGGCCGGAAGCTCGGGCTGGAAACCTTCATCGTCATCGAAAAGCCGTCGGAACTGGCGCTGGTGATGGACGAGGCCGCGGCGCTCGGCGTGAAGCCCGGCCTGGGCGTTCGCATGCGCCTGGCGTCGCTGGGTGCGGGCAAGTGGCAGAACAGCGGCGGCGACAAGGCCAAGTTCGGCCTCTCGCCGCGCCAGGTGCTGGACCTGTGGAAGAAGCTGCGCGACGCGGGCATGACCGACTGCCTGCAGTTGCTGCATTTCCACATGGGCTCGCAGATCTCCAACGTGCGCGACATCGCCAACGGCATGCGCGAGGCGACGCGCTATTTCGTCGAACTTTCGCGCCTGGGCGCGAACGTGCGCTACATGGACGTGGGCGGCGGCCTGGGCATCGATTACGAAGGCACGCGTTCGCGCGGCTTCTGCTCGATCAACTACGGCGTGCAGCAGTACGCCAATTCGATCGTGCAGCCGCTCTCGGACGCCTGCGCCGAACACGGACTCGTGCCGCCGCGCATCGTCACCGAATGCGGCCGCGCGATGACCGCGCACCACGCGGTGCTCGTGGCCAACGTGGCCGAAGTCGAGGAAGCGCCGGAAGGCCGCATCCCCGACGTGCACGACGACGAGCCGGCGGTGATCCGCCACCTGCGCGAGGTCCACAGCGAACTGGCGCAGCGCCCGCCGGTGGAGCTGTTCCACGAAGCGCAGCATCACCATGCCGAAGGCCTGCAGCTGTACGCGCTGGGTCAGCTCGACCTGGTGCATCGCGCGCGCATCGACGACCTGTTCTACGCGATCGCGCACGACGTGCGCCGCCGCCTGAGCTACGACGAGAAGAGCCACCGCGAACTGCTCGACGAACTCAACGACCGCCTGGTCGACAAATACTTCGTCAACTTCAGCGTGTTCGAGTCGATCCCGGACGTGTGGGCGATCCACCAGGTGTTCCCGATCCTGCCGATCGAGCGACTGGACGAAGCGCCGACGCGCCGCGGCGTGCTCGCCGACATGACCTGCGATTCCGACGGCACGGTGAAGACCTACGTCGAGAACGAAGGCCTGGATACCTCGCTGCCGCTGCACGCGACCCGCTCCGGCGAGACGTACCGGATCGGCTTCTTCCTCGTCGGCGCGTACCAGGAAATCCTGGGCGACATCCACAACCTGTTCGGCGACACCGATGCGGTCGAAGTCCGCATCGACGGCGACAGCTACCGGCTCACGCAGCAGCGCCGCGGCGACACCACGGACGTGATGCTCGATTACGTCGGCTACCGGCTCGACGACCTGCGCGCGGCGTACCGCGAGAAGGTCGCCGCCGCCGCGCTGCCGGCCGACGAGGCGGCGCGGCTGGACGCCGCGCTGGAAAGCGGGCTCACCGGCTACACCTACCTCGACGACGTGCCCCTGGCATGAGCGAGGAGCGAAGGCGCGACCGGCTCCTGGCTCGACGGAACTCGACGGACGCGTCGAGCGGCGAAGGCCGTCCCGACCTGGCGGGGCCGTTCCCAGACAGGAGCGGGGCGCGTTCATCGCGAGGATGGGCGACGACGGCGGGCAGGAGCGTTGCCCTGAAGCATCCGCTGCATATCACCGGTGCGTCGGACGCCACCGTGCATGAATGGAACGCCGCGCCCTGAGTGGCGCACGCGCTCCCCTTATCAACCAACGGAACAAGCAGATGAAAGTTGGCTTCATTGGCCTCGGCGCGATGGGCGCTCCGATGGCCCGCTACGTGCACGCCAAGGGGCTGCTCACCGCGGTGGGCAACCGCACCCAGGCCAAGGCCGACGCGCTCGCCGCGGAACTGGGCGTGCGCGCCGCACGCTCGGCGGCGAACTTCGCCGACTGCGACGTGGTCGTCCTGTGCGTCTCGCTCGATGCCGACGTGCTCGAAAACGTCACCGCATTGGCCGAGGTGCTCAAGCCCGGCGCGGTGGTGATCGACCATTCGACGGTGGCGGTCGAGACCGCACGGCGCTGCGCCACGTTGTTGGCGACGCACAACATCGGCTTCCTCGACGCGCCGGTATCGGGCGGTGTCGAAGGCGCGCGCAACGGCAAGCTGTCGGTGATGGTCGGTGGCGACGCGGACGTGCTGGACGGCGTGCGCGCGGTGATCGAAACCTATGCCGCGCGCATCAGCCACATGGGCGCCACGGGCGCCGGCCAGGCGACCAAGGCCGTGAACCAGGTGCTGGTGGCCGGCATCAACGAAGCCGTGTGCGAAGGCCTCGCACTGGGCGAGAAGCTCGGCCTGGACGCGGAAAAGCTGCTGCCGACGCTCATGGCGGGCGCGGCCAGCAACTGGTTCCTCGACAAGCGCGGCGCGACGATGCTGCGCGACGAATTCAATCCGGGCTTCAAGTGCGCGCACATGCTCAAGGACCTGCGCATCGTGTCGGCGATCGCGCGCGATACCGGCGTGCGCATGAGCACCGTCGAACAGGCGCTGGCCGACTACGCCGAGCTGATCGAACGAGGGCAGGGCGAGTCGGATACCTCGGCGCTGATCACGCTCAAGCGCGGCGGCTGAGGCGCTCGCCGGCGCGTCCGTTCACGCGGTCGCGCGTCGGCCGCGTCGGCTGTCCAGCAGGCGCGCGCCGACGAACGCGCCGAGCCAGGCGAGCAGCAGGCTCGATGCGATGGCCAGGCGATTGAAGCGCAGCACTTTGGCAAGCGACATCTCCGGCTGCACGGATACGAGCACGAACACGGTCGCCGCCCACATCAGCGCGATCAGCCCCATCGCGAACCAGACGTAGCGGCGGCCTGCGATCGCACCGCCGGCGAGCATCGACACGAACACGCCGGTGAGGTCCAGCAGCGGCAGTTCGCCCCACGGCGTGGCCTGGACGTGCTGCAGCTTCGCGCCGAACGCGAAGGCGATGAGAGCGAACAACATCAGCCCGATGACCGAGGCGATGCAGCCCGAAAGAATGCGCTTGTCCATCCGTTCCCCAGACTCCCGTTGCGGGATCGCGGCAGTCTAGCCGGGGAATGCGACGGGAGCGGTGACCGCGGTCGCGGCTCGCCCGTGTGTCGGAAGTTGGTTTGGACCAGCGGTGGTTTGCGGGCGCTGATCGGTTGCAGGCCGTCGTTCAAACGGTGCGAAACGGTCGGCTTCGCGGACGCAACAAAAAGGCCCGCGCGTGCGGGCCCTTCGATTCGTGCCGGCGCGCCAACCAGGCCGCGCCAGTTGCGCTTACTTCACCTTGATCGCCATCGCCTGCAACCCGCCGCCGGCGAGCTTGCGCTTCGCGTCGGCGAGATCGCTCGCGGTGCCGTATGGGCCCATGCGCACGCGGTAGACCGTGCTGCCGTTGATGGCCGCCGATTCGACGCGCGCGCTGAGGCCGAGCATCGCGATGCGCGCCTTCATTTCCTCCGCCTGGCCCGAGGCCTGGAACGCGCCCGCCTGCAAGAGGTAGCGCGTGCCGTCGTCGGAAGAAGCAGTGCTGGCATCGGGCGACGCCGGCGCCGTGCTGGCCGTCGCGGGCTTCGAGGGAGCGGTCGGGGTCGCGGCCGTCGCGGGAGCGGCTGCATTGCCGGTGGACGGCGTCCGCGACGGCACCGTCTCGGTCTCGACAGGACGCGGCAGCGGCGCGGTGGCGGTCGGCGCATCCGATGCGGGGGTCGGCGCGGCCTCGGCCTCGTCGGATGCGCGTGCCCGCTTTTCCCGCTCGGCGGCGCGCTTGGCTTCCGCCTTCTCGCTGGCCGCGAGTTCGGCATCGGACATCGGGACTTCGCGGCCGGGAAGCAGCGTATAGAAGTCGTAGTCGGTGTCCTTCTTCGTCGGCGCTTCGGGTTCGCGCTTGCCCTTGGACGGGGCAGGCGCGGCGTCCTCGGCGATGGCTTCCTCGTCGGCGCTGCTGACCTGCGCGGGTTGCGCATCGGGGTTCGGCTGCGGACGGAAGAACCCGTCGCCGCCGGATTTGAGGTACTTCGGCGCGACCAGGATCGCGACCACCGCCAGCAGGATGCCCAGCACCATCCACGCCCAGCCGGGCAGGCTGCTGTCCCCGCCGGAGTTGCGCCGTGCCTGGGTCTTGCCTCGCTTGGCCGCCACTTACATCACCTCGGGGGCGCTAACGCCCAGCAGTTCGAGACCGTTCGCCAGCACCTGCCGCGTCGCCATCGCGAGCACGAGGCGTGCGTCGCGGGTGTTGGCGTCGTCGACCAGGAACTGGTGGTCGTTGTAGTACGTCTGGAACGTCTGCGCCAGTTCGAGCAGGTAGGCCGCGATCTGGTGCGGTTCCAGGTCGCGACCGGCGGTCTCGACCACGTCGGCGTAACGCAGCAGCGTGGCGATGAGCTCGCGGGCGGCGACGTCGTCCAGGTCCAGCGCCTGCGCAAGTCCGTTGGCGGCATCGAACGACAGGCCGCGCTCCTTGAGCTGGCGCATCAGGCCGTGCATGCGCGCGTGCGAGACCTGTACGTAGTAGACCGGGTTGTCGAGCGACTGGCTGCGCGCGAAATCGATGTCGAAGGTGAGCTGCGAATCGGGCTTGCGCGCGATGAGGAACCAGCGCGTGGCGTCGCGCCCGACCTCGTCGACCAGATCGCGCAGGGTGACGTAGCTCCCCGCGCGCTTGGAGAGCTTCACTTCCTCGCCGCCGCGCATGACGGTGACCATCTGGTGCAGCACGTACTCCGGCCAGCCCTGCGGGATGCCGCAGTCCAGCGCCTGCAGGCCGGCGCGCACGCGCGCGAGCGAGCCGTGATGATCGGCGCCCAGTTCGGTGATGGCGCGTTCGTAGCCGCGCTGCCACTTGCTCAGGTGATAGGCGACGTCCGGCAGGAAGTAGGTGTACGTGCCGTCGGACTTGCGCATCACGCGGTCCTTGTCGTCGCCGAAGTCGGTCGTGCGCAGCCACAGCGCGCCGCCGTCCTCGTAGGTGTGGCCGTGGGCGACGAGTTCGCGCACGGTCTCCTCGACCTTGCCGTCGGTGTAGAGCGAGGACTCCAGGAAGTAGACGTCGAACGACACGCCGTACGCTTCCAGGTCCAGGTTCTGTTCGCGGCGCAGATAGGCGACCGCAAACTGCCGGATCGCGTCGAGGTCGTTCGCGTCCTTGGCGCCGGTCACGACGTGGCCCTCGACCTCGACGCTGTCGCCGCGCAGGTACGCCGCCGCGACGTCCTTGATGTAGTCGCCGCGATAGCCGTCCTCCGGCCAGTCCGGATGTTCCGGTCCGCGACCGCGCGCACGCGCCTGGACCGAGATGGCGAGATTGTTGATCTGTGCGCCGGCGTCGTTGTAGTAGAACTCGCGCGTTACGCTCCAGCCGTTCGCATCGAGCACGCGCGCGATGCAGTCGCCGATCACCGCTGCGCGGCCGTGGCCCACGTGCAGCGGACCGGTCGGGTTGGCCGACACGTATTCCACGCCCGCACGATGTCCCTTGCCGCTCTCGTTCCGGCCGTAGGCGGCACCCAGTTCCAGCACGCGCCCGATCTGGCGGCGCCACGCGGCTTCGTCGACATGGAAGTTGATGAAGCCCGGGCCGGCGATCTCGACCTTCGCCAGATCGGACGTGGCCGGAAGCGCATCGACCAGCGCCTGCGCGATCGCACGCGGGTTCGAACGTGCGGGCTTGGCCAGCAGCATCGCGGCGTTGGTGGAGAAGTCGCCCTGGCCGGCGTTCTTGGGACGCTCGATGACGAACTCGGGCGTGGCCAGGTCGGCCGGCAGGGTGCCGGCGGCGCGGAGGGCGTCGATCGCCTGCGCCACGAGGGCGCGGAGAGTGGATTTCACGGGATTCGGCGGGGTGCTGCGGGACCGCGCATTGTACGCGAGCGGGCGCGACGGGCCGGCCGTTCATACCCAACCTCTCGCGGCCAGCGACACCGGCGCGCCGTCGCCGACGATGATGTGGTCCAGCAACCGGACGTCCACCAGCGCCAGGGCCTCCTTCAGGCGTGCGGTGATGCCGCGGTCGGCGCCGCTGGGCTCGGGGTTTCCGCTCGGGTGATTGTGTCCGCAGATGACGGCGGCGGCGTTGAGCGCAAGGGCGCGACGCGCCACTTCGCGCGGGTGGACGTGGGCGCCATCGATCGTGCCCTGGAAGAGTTCCTCGAAGGCGATCGCGCGATGGCGCGTGTCCAGGAACAGCGCGGCGAAGACCTCGTGCGGTCGCGCTCTGAGGCGCTGCGCGAAGTAACGCCCGGCGGCATGCGGGTCGGTCAGCAGGGCGCCGCGTTCGAGTTCCGCGCCGAGGAAGCGGTGACCCAGTTCCAGCGCCGCGGCAAGCCGGCACGCGCGTGCCGGCCCGAGGCCGGGAAGCTTGGCCAATGCACTGGCGGGCTGCTCCAGCAGCGTGCGCAGGGGACCGTGCGCGTGGAGCAGGTCGCGCGCGGTGGTCACCGCATCGCGCCCGCGCAGGCCGGACCCAAGGAAGATCGCCAGCAACTGCGCGTCCGACAACGACCCCGGGCCGAGCGCGAGCAGGCGTTCGCGTGGGCGCTCGTCCGGCGGCCACTCGCGGATGTGCATGGGACGGCTGGAGGGATCCATGTCGACCGAAAACCCCGGATGCAGTTGCAGGAAAGGCGGGCGGCCGCCGTCATGGCGCCGCGGGCGATGCACCACTGAACACCGCCGCTGCGTCGCGATCGAGCCCGCACCACCGCGCTCGTGTGACGGCCGCCCGCCGTCTGCGTATTCCATCGCGTTCGCGCGGCACGCACAGGCGGGCTGGACAGGTCGTTCGGGTAAGCTAAACGCTGATTCGGCGGTAGGTATTTCCCAGATGGTCGAGCCCCGCTCCCTGCGCGGAACGAAAATCCTGCTGTGCGTATGCGGAGGCATCGCCGCGTACAAATCGGCCGAACTGGTGCGGCGGCTGCGCGAGGCCGGCTGCGAGGTGACCGTCGCGATGACGCAGAACGCACAGCAGTTCGTCGGCACCACGACCTTCCAGGCGCTCTCGGGCGTTCCGGTGCGCACCTCGTTGTGGGACGCCGCCGCCGAGGCCGCGATGGGGCATATCGAGCTGGCGCGCTGGGCCGATCGCATCGTGGTCGCGCCGGCCACGGCGAACACGCTGGCGAAACTCACCCACGGTTTCGCCGACGACCTGGTCACCACGCTCTGCCTGGCGACGACGGCGCCGATCACGGTCGCCCCGGCGATGAACCACCGCATGTGGCTGCATCCGGCGACGCAGTCCAACATCGCAACGTTGCGCGAGCGCGGCGTGCAGATCGTCGGCCCGAACGATGGGCCGCTTGCCGAAGGCGAATCCGGCCCCGGGCGCATGAGCGAGCCGGCGGAGATCGTCGCCGCGCTCGGGCAGGTCCACGCATGAGCGCGCTCGAACGCCTGCGCGGACGGCGCGTCGTCGTGAGCGCCGGCCCCACGTACGAGGACATCGATCCGGTCCGCTTCATCGGAAACCGCAGCAGCGGGAAGATGGGGTTCGCCGTCGCGCAATCCGCCGCGAGGCTGGGGGCGAACGTGGTGCTGGTCGCCGGGCCGGTGTCGTTGCCGACGCCCGAGGGCGTCACGCGCGTCGACGTTCGCTCCGCGGCGCAGATGCACGAGGCGGTGCTCGCGCGGCTGCCGGCCGACATCTACATCGGCGCCGCCGCGGTCGCGGATTTCGCCCCGGCGCAGGCCGCGTCGAACAAGATCAAGAAGACCACCGGCCAGGACACGCTGACCCTGACGCTGGTGCGCACCCGCGACATCCTGGCCGAGATCGCCTCGCATCCGCAGCGGCCGCGCCTGGTCGTGGGATTCGCGGCGGAGACCGATCACGTCGAGGCTTACGCGCGGGGCAAGCTGGAGAACAAGCGCCTGGACCTGATTGCCGCCAATCGCGTGGGCGTGTCGGGCAGCGGCTTCGAAAGCGACGACAACACGCTGTCCGTCTACGCCGCCGACGGCGCGAGCCACGTCCTCGGCCCGGCGCCGAAAACCGCGCTGGCCGACGACCTGCTCGAACTGATCGCGGCGCGACTGCCCGGCTGACCTGCGGGTTGGCACGATGCTTGCGACGTTCGTCACGACCACCTTCCACGACCACCGCGTCGGTGTCCGACCGCGCGCCTCCTCACGACGGACCGCATGAAGCACACGCTCGAGCTGAAGATCCTGGACCCCCGATTCGGCGATGAATGGCCGCTACCGACCTACGCCACTCCGGCGAGCGCCGGCTTGGACCTGCGGGCCGCGCTCGAAGCGCCGCTCGCGCTGGAACCCGGCGACGCGGCGCTGGTGCCGTCGGGGCTTGCGATCCACCTGGGCGATCCGGCGATGTGCGCGGTGATCCTGCCGCGTTCCGGTCTGGGGCATAAGCACGGGATCGTGCTCGGCAACGGCACGGGACTGATCGACGCCGACTACCAGGGACCGCTGCTGATCAGCGTCTGGAACCGGGGTCGCGAGGCTTTTACGATCCAGCCGGGGGACCGCATCGCGCAGCTGGTGATCCTGCCCATCGTGCGGGCGGAGCTTGCGGTGGTGGACGAATTCGAAACCAGCGTGCGCGGTGCCGGCGGCTTCGGCCACACCGGCGTGCGCTGAAAAGGGGATGGGAATGAAGGGTCTGGAAAAGGGACAACTCACCGCCGGTGCCGCGCAGCTGAAGGTGCTGCTGCCGGCGGTGGCCGTGCTGTTCGCGCTGCTGGCGGCCTTCTTCGCCTGGAGCGGCTACCAGCTGCATCGGGACGGCGCGCGCAGGCTGGCGATCACCGAATCGCGCAATGCGGCCGTCGAAGCCGCCGTGAAGGCGCTCGGCGTCGAGCAGAAGCAGCTCACCGAGCGCCTCGCCGCGCCGACGTTGCAGGCCGCGCTCACCGCGGGCGATCTTGCCGCGGCGTCGCAGGAACTGGCGAAAGGCTGGAACGGCGCCAGCGATGTGGCGGTGCTGCCGCTGGATCTCGCGGCCGAATACGCCGCGTTGCCGAAGGGCGGCTACGGCCGCCTGGGCGTGATCGAAGCGGCCATCGCGGCCGACCGCCCGGTGTCCGGCCTGGTCCAGCACAACGGCGGCCCGCAGCTGGCCCTGGCCGCACCGGCGCGCGTGGGTGAAAAAGTCGCTGGCGTGGCCTACGTGCGCCTGCCCATTGGCCGGATCGGTGCAGGCCTTGAGCAGGTCGCCGTCTCCGACGACAGCTATCTCGCGTTGCGACAGGGCGGCTACAGCGCGATCGAACGCGGCGACAAGTCGCTGTCCGGCGGTGCGGAAGCCCTGGCGGCGAAGGTGCCCGGCAGCGATCTGCGCGTGGCCGCGGCAGTGCCGGACGTCGCCGGTGGCCCGTTCGGCATGGAGGCGCTGGGCTGCTTCATCGCCGCGGCGGTGTTCGTGTTGCTGGCGTTCCTGGCATGGCGCGCACCGAAATTCGCCGCGCGGCGCAAGGGGGCTGAACAGGAAGATGAAGGGGTCGTTCAGACGTTGGCGGAGAGCATAGAGGCCAATCCCCCTATGCCGGTAACCGCTCCCGTGACTTCGCCCAAGCCCGCCGCTCCCGTTCCCTCCGTCGCCATCGATCGCGGGATCTTCCGTGCCTATGACATCCGCGGCGTGGTCGGACAGACGCTGGACGCGGGCGTCGCCGAACTCATCGGCCACGCCATCGGTTCGCTGATGCACGAAAAGGGCCTGACCGACATCGTCGTCGGCCGCGACGGTCGCCTGTCCGGCCCGGCGCTGGTCGAAGGGCTGATCGCGGGCCTGCGCAAGGCGGGACGCAACGTCATCGACATCGGCCTGGCGCCGACGCCGGTCGTGTACTTCGGCGCCTACCACCTGCGTGCAGGCTCCTGCGTGTCGGTGACCGGCAGCCACAATCCGCCGGACTACAACGGCTTCAAGATCGTGGTCGGCGGCGAGACGCTCTCCGGCGACACGATCACCGACCTGTACGCGCGCATCGCCGAGGACCGCCTGCACCTGGGCGACCTGGGTTCGCTGACCCAGCGCGACATCTCCGAGGACTACGTCCAGCGCATCGCCTCCGACGTGCAGATCGACCGCCCGCTGCGCGTGGTGGTCGATGCCGGCAACGGCGTGGCGGGCGAGATCGGCCCGCGCGTGCTGGCCGCGATCGGTGCCGACGTCACGCCGCTGTATTGCGACATCGATGGCACCTTCCCGAACCACCACCCGGATCCGAGCGAGCCGCACAACCTCACGGACCTGATCCGCATGGTCCAGCGCCTCGAGGCGGACGTGGGCATCGCGTTCGACGGCGACGGCGACCGCCTGGGCGTGGTCACGCGCGAAGGCGAGAACATCTTCCCGGACCGCCTGCTGATGCTGTTCGCCGCGGACGTGCTCGAACGCAATCCGGGCGCGGTGATCCTGTTCGACGTGAAGTGCACCGGCCGCCTGCCGGGCCACATCCTGCGTCACGGCGGCAGTCCGCTGATGTGGAAGACCGGGCATTCGCTGATCAAGGCCAAGATGCGCGAGACCGACGCGGAGCTGGCCGGCGAGATGAGCGGCCACTTCTTCTTCAAGGAACGCTGGTACGGCTTCGACGACGGCATCTACGCCGCGGCGCGCCTGCTGGAGATCCTGGCCGCGCAGCCGCGCACGCCCAGCGAGACGCTCAATGCGCTGCCCAACGGTGTCTCGACTCCCGAGATCAAGGTGGATGCGCCGGACGGCGACCCGCACAGCTTCGTGGAGTGGTTCCGCGACGAGGCGAAGTTCGAGGGCGCGAGGCTTTCGACGATCGACGGCCTTCGCGTGGACTTCCCGGACGGTTGGGGCCTGGTGCGTGCATCCAACACGACGCCGGTGCTGGTGATGCGGTTCGACGCGGATTCGCCGGAAGCGCTCGCGCGCATCAAGGCCGACTTCCGCGCCCAGCTGCTGGCGTTGCGTCCGGACCTGGCGCTGCCGTTCTAAGCGCCTTCGTCGCCCAAGAGAAAGGCCGACGGTGCGAACCGTCGGCCTTTGCGTTTCCGGGTCGCCGTCGTGCGCGGCGGCTCGGCGCGCGGCGAATCGGCGTGGTTTGCGTCAACCCTTCGTGGGCTGCTTCAGCGCGTGGTAGCGCTCCAGTGCGGCCGCGAGCTCCTCGTCGATCACTTCGCGCTCGGCGATCTGCTGCACCAGCAGTTCCTGCTGGCGGAGCAGCTGATCGTGCTGGATACGCACGTTCTGCTGCGCAGGCTTCGGCACCGGCTTGCCGGACAGTTCGTTCTCGCCGGCCCGGCGCAGCAGCGCCACCAGCGTGTCGCGGCGGCCCGCCACGCCCAGGCGCGAGGCCTTGATCGCCTCGTCCATCACGGCTTGGCGTTCGCCGAAGGCGCGGCGCAAGTCGGCCTCGGTGGCGTAGGACTCGACCATCGCGTGCTCGCGGCGGTTCTTCGCCTCGGCCATGGCGGCGCTTTCCCGGTCGAGCTTCGCCTGCGCTTCGGCGGCTTCGCGTTCCTCTGGCGTCAGCGCCCGCCCGACCTGTTTCGTGGCCAGGCCGCTCTTCGCACTGATCTCGGTCCGCGCGCTGTCCACCGCGTGGGCGGGCAGGGCGTCGCCGCAGACGCGGGCGCCGTTCTCGTTCCAGCAGTAGAGCTTCTTGGCGCCGTTGTCCCCGGCCGGCTTCTTCTGGGCGATCGCGACGCCGCTGGCGGCGAGCATCAGCGAGCAGGCGAGCAACGGCAGAGTGCGATTCATCAGGATGCGATTCGTCACGTCGGCAAAGTCCGAGAGAACTGTCGGGAATTCCCCCGTAGTCATGCAAGAGTCACGCCATCGCCGGCCGAATCGCGGCCAGGCTCGCTCAGGGGTTCTCGTCGCTGCCGTAGGCCTGCCGATAGGCGAGCAGGCGCTCGCGTTGTGCGGCCAACCCGGCGTGCCCACCGGCGAACGCCAGCAGGTCGGCCAGGGTCGCGACCGCGATCACGGGCAGCCCATGGTCGGCCGCGACCGATTGTGCCGCTGAGCGTCGGGTTTTGGCCGGGTCGATGGCTTCCTGGCGATCGAGCGCGATCACGATTCCCGCCGTCTCGCCCCCCGCGTCACGGATGAGCCCCAGCGCCTCGCGGATCGCGGTGCCGGCGGTGATCACGTCGTCGACGATCAGCACGCGACGGCCCTGTAGCGGGGCGCCGATCAGGTTGCCGCCTTCGCCATGGGTCTTGGCTTCCTTCCGGTTGAACGCCACCGGCAGGTCCCGGCCGCGGCGCGCGTACTCGCATGCCAGTGCGGTCGCCAGCGGAATGCCCTTGTAGGCCGGGCCGAACAGCAGGTCGAACGCGACGCCGTGCGCGTCGATCGCGTCGGCGTAACACGCGGCAAGCCCGGCCAGCGCCGCGCCCGAATCGAATCGGCCCGCATTGAAGAAGTACGGGCTCTGGCGCCCCGATTTGAGGGTGAACTCGCCGAAGCGCAGGGCATCGGCGCGCAGGGCCAGGTCGAGGAAGCGGGCGCGGTGGTCTTGGGTCATGGGCTCGGGTGCGGATGGAGGAACTGCAGCATCACGTGCTGCGGGCCGGCGCTGCCGCCGTGGAAAAGCTCGCCGGTGTCGATGAAGCCGGCCTTGAGGTACGCCGAAATCGCCGGCGCGTTGATGCAGTTGACGGTGAGCACCACCACCGCGCGATCGGGATGGCGCAGGCGCAGGTCGTCGCGCGAAGCCGTCATCGCCATGCGGCCGTAGCCCCGGCCCTGGTGGCGGTGATCGATCACGAAGGCGCGCAGTCCGACGCTGGGCATGCCGAGCGATCGGCCGACGACCGCGTTGGGCGCGAAATCCAGCCGGTAGAAACCCACGACCGCATCGTCCGCGATCACCGCCATCGCTTCGCTCATGCGGTCGCGGAGCGTGTCGCCGAGGTTGAAGGCCGTGTCGCCCACGTAGCGGTACTGGTCCGGCGCTACGCGCAGCGCGCGCACGGCGCGGGCGACAGGCGAGTCGGGGTCCGCGATCGGTTCGACGCGGACGCGGGCAGTGACGGCGGACATGGCGGGCATGATAGCGCCGCGCCCATTCCAGCCGGCCCCCGCGAGGCGGCATTCGCGCCGATCCATGCGGCGCCGCGCGAGGGGCTATGATCGCCGGCACATCGTCGTGGAGTGCGCATGCGCATCATCAGTTTCAACGCAAACGGCCTGCGCTCGGCCGCCAACAAGGGCTTCTTCGACTGGTTCCGCACGCAGGACGCCGACGTCCTGTGCGTTCAGGAAACCAAGGCGCAGGAACACCAGCTCGCCGGCCCGCAATTCCTGCCGGAGGGCTATCGCGCGTGGTTCAAGGACGCGACGACGAAGAAGGGCTACAGCGGCGTGGCGATCTACAGCCGGCGCGAGCCCGACGAGGTACGCACGAGCATGGGCTGGGCGCCGTTCGACGACGAGGGCCGCTACATCGAAGCGCGCTTCGGCAACCTCAGCGTGGTGTCGTTCTACATTCCGTCCGGCTCGTCGGGCGAATTGCGGCAGGGCTTCAAGTTCGAAGTGATGGAATGGCTCAAGCCCCACCTGGACCAGTGGCTCGCCAGCGGCCGCGATTACGTGCTGTGCGGCGACTGGAACATCGTGCGCTCGAAGCTCGACATCAAGAACTGGTCGAGCAACCAGAAGAATTCCGGCTGCCTGCCGCCGGAGCGCGAGTGGCTCAACGGGCTGTGCGTGGACACGACGGGCTGGGTCGATGCGTACCGCGCGCTGCACGCCGAGGGACAGGACTACACCTGGTGGAGCAACCGCGGCGCCGCGCGCGCCAACAACGTCGGTTGGCGCATCGATTACCAGCTGTGCACGCCATCGCTGGCGCCGAAGCTGAAGGCCTGCTCGATCCTGCGCGAGCCGCGCTTCTCCGACCACGCGCCATTCAGCGTCGACTATGACCTCTGAGCACGCGCCGTCCGGGGCGCCGAAGCCACGCAAGGGTTGGCGCCTGGTCGCAGCGAACCTGCGCGAGCCGAAAGTCCTGGTGATGTTGCTGCTGGGCTTCAGCTCCGGCATCCCGATCTACCTCGTCGGCAACACGCTCGGCTACTGGATGCGCGAGAACGCGATCGAGCTGTCGACGATCGGTTTCCTCTCGTGGGTCGGGCTGGCGTACTCGCTGAAATTCCTGTGGGCGCCGCTGGTCGACAAGCTCGACGCGCCGCTGCTCGGAAAACTGCTGGGGCGACGACGCGGCTGGATGCTGCTGTCGCAGATCGTGTGCGCGATCGCGCTGGTCGGCATGGCCAAGGTGGAGCCGCAGGAAGGCCAACTGGTGTTCGCCGGACAGGTGCTCGACCAGCTCGTGGTGTTCGGCGTGCTGGCGCTGGTGGTCGCGTTCGCATCGGCGACGCAGGACATCGTGATCGACGCCTGGCGCATCGAGAGCGCCGCCAGCAACGAGCAGCAGGGCCTGCTGACGGCGACCTCGGCACTCGGTTATCGCGGCGCCCTGCTGGTCACCGATTCGCTCATCCTGATCTTCGCCGCGCACATCGGCTGGTCGATGTCCTACGGGGTGATGGGCGCGCTGATGGGCGTCGGCATCCTCGCCACGTGCCTGGCACGCGAGCCTGTCGCCAGCGTGCAGGCGTCGGCCGCTCCGCATGCGTCGGTGCTGTCCGCGCAGGGGCTGTACGACGCGATCGTGGCGCCGTTCGTCGTGTTCTTCCGCGAACACGGGAAGTGGGCGCTGGTGATGCTGCTGGCGATCAGCCTCTACCGCCTGCCCGATTTCGTCCTGGGCCCCATGGCCAACCCGTTCTACGCCGACTTGGGACTGCACAAGGAAACCGTCGGCGCGGTCCGCGGCAGCTTCGGCCTGCTGGCGACGACGCTGGGCATCGCCGCGGCCGGGCTCTGCGCGGTGCGCTTCGGCTTCTTCACGACCTTGCTGGCGGGCGCCGTGCTCGGGCCCGGCTCCAACCTCGCCTTCTCGTACCTGGCGCTGCACGGCGCGGACGCGGGCGTCTTCACCGCCGTGATGATCATCGACAACTTCTGCTCGGGGTTCGCCGGGGTGGCCCTCATCGGCTACATGTCGAGCCTGACCAGCGTCGGGTACACCGCCACGCAGTACGCCTTGCTGAGCTCGTTCTACGCGTTGCCGGGCAAGGTGCTGAAGGGTTTGTCGGGCTGGACGATCGAACAACTGGAAGTGGGCCGCAGTTTGCTCGAGGCGTATTCGCTATTCTTCGCCGGAACGGCCCTGATCGGGATACCTGCACTGTTGCTGTGCCTGGTCCTCGCCGCTCGCCGAACCGGCGCGGCCACTCGCGCGCCGGCGGCGGAATGACCAGGCATCGCCCTGGAAGGACACCCGAATGACCGACATCATCCTTCACGACATCGATCCGCTGCTGCTCGACCGCGTCAAGCGCGTCGCGCAGCAGCGCAACTGGCCGTTGCAGGAAGCGCTGATGCACCTGCTCGAGCACGGTCTGTTCGCGTGCGAGGCCGAACTGGCCGCGCGCTTCAACGATTCGGACGCGAACGCGCTGCAGGCGGCGATCGCCGCCCTGGAAGGAATCCCGAGCGATCCGGGGTTTTCGATGATCGGTCGCGTCGAGCGGCCTTCGGACGTCAACGTCGCGACGCTGGAAAGCGGCGGCCTCACCGACGTCGACCGCGATCTCATGGCCTACGCCCAGCGGGGCTGAGGCCGCGGCGCCGGCTCAGGCGGCCGGATGCACCACGCCGAGCACGCGCGGCGCACGCGCGCCGGTCACGCCGGGCAGGTTGCCGGGCAAGCCCGAGACCGTCTGCCGCGCGAGCCAGGCGAAGCCCATCGCCTCGACGAAATCCGGATCCACGCCGTGCCGTGCGGTGGATTCGACAGTCGCCTCCGGAAGGTGGGCGGCGATGCGCTCGAGCAGACGCGGATTGTGTACGCCGCCGCCGCAGGCCAGCACGCGGCGTGTCGTCGGCTGATGCGCGCGCAGGGCATCGGCGATCGTGATCGCGCTCAATTCCAGCAGCGTCGCCTGCACGTCGGCGGGCGATTCCTCGCCGTCGAGACGGCGCTCCACCCAACGCAGATGGAACTGTTCGCGGCCGGTGCTCTTGGGCGGCGGCAGCATGAACCACGGCTCGTCCAGCAGCCGGGCCAGCAGCTCCGCGTCCACGCCGCCCTGCGCCGCGAAGGCGGCGCCGGCATCGTAGGCCGCGCCGGTATGGCGCAGGCACCATGCGTCGAGCAGGCAATTGGCCGGGCCGGTGTCGAAGCCGCGCACGGGGCCCTCCGTCGGCAGCAGGGTGAAGTTGGCGATGCCGCCGAGATTCAGCACGGCCCGGTCTTCGTCGGCGTCGGCCAGCAGTGCCGCATGCAGCGCCGGCAGCAGCGGCGCGCCGTGCCCGCCGGCGGCCACGTCGCGGCGGCGGAAGTCGCAGGCCGTCGCGATGCCGGTTCGTTCGGCGATCAAGCCGCCATCGCCCATCTGCCAGGTGAAAGGGTGGCGGCCGTCGAACCGCGCGCCCTCGGGGCGATGGCGGACCGTCTGCCCGTGGGAGCCGATCGCGCGTACGTCGCCGGGCGGTACGCCGGCTTCGTCGAGCAGGCGCAGCGTGGCGTCGGCGAAGGCGTCGGCGATCTGCACGTCCAGCGTACCCAGCTCATCCAGCGACTGGGCGTCCGAGCCTTGCCCGAGCGCCACCAGCCGCGCGCGCAGCGCGTCGTCCCAGGCGTAGGTGCGGCCCAGCAGGAGTTCGACCGTCGCGCGGCCCTGCGGATGGGCTTGAGAAGCACGTTCGAAACGGACCAGCGCGGCGTCGATGCCGTCCGCGCTGGTGCCGGAGATCAGGCCGACGAAGAGTCCGTCGACCGGCGGGCCCAGGGGCCCGGCCGCGGAGACCGGCACGTCAGGCCTTGGTCTTGGCGGACTTCGCCGGCTTGCGTGCGGCCGGCGAGGGCTCGGACACGTCGGCGTAGATGATGTTCTCGACCTTCTGGATGCGCGCCAGCGCCACCGCCGTCTGCGCCCGGAACTGCGCCAGCGCGCTGCCCGACAGCGGTTCCGGCGGCGGCATGGTGATCGACAGCGGGTTGCGGTGCACGCCGTTGACGCGGAACTCGTAGTGCAGGTGCGGACCGGTCGACATGCCGGTGCTGCCGACGTAACCGATCACCGTGCCCTGCGCGATGCGCTGGCCGGGGCGGATCTTGCCGATGCGGGACATGTGGCCGTACAGCGTGGTGTAACCGCGGCCGTGGTCGAGCACGACGGCGTTGCCGTAGCCGCCCTGCCAGCCGGCCGAGGCGACGCGCGCATCGCCGGCGGCCATGATCGGCGTGCCGGTACGGGCGGCGTAGTCCACGCCCTTGTGCATGCGCGTGCGGCCCAGCACCGGGTGCCTGCGGGTGCCGAAGTTCGACGTCAGGCGCGCATACGGAATCGGCATGCGGATGAAGCTCTTCTTCAGCGGACGGCCGTCGCCGGTGAAGTACTCGGCCTTGCCGTCGCGCTCGAAGCGGAAACCGGTGTGCAGCTTGCCGCCGGTGGTGAAGGTCGCTGCCAGCACCGGGCCGGTGCGCAGCAGCTCGCCTTCGCGCCAGGTCTGCTCGACCACCACGCTGAAGCGGTCGTTGGCGCCGACGTCTTCGTTGAAGTCGATGTCGTACTTGAAGATCTCGTCGGTCAGCGTGTTGATGTTGCTGCCCGACAGCCCCAGCTTGCGCGCCGAACGGAACAGCGACTTGCCCACCTTCCCGCTGATCACCACGGTGCGCGTCTCGGTAGGACGCACGGTCACCTTCTCGGTGACCTTGTCGCCGGCGATCGACAGTTCCACGCGGTGGCTGTCGTCGCGGTCATAACGGAAGGTCCGCAGTTCGCCGCTGACCGGAAGATCGAAGGCGAGTTCGGTGCCGGGCTTCAGGCGGGTCAGGGCTTTCTTGTCGCCGGGAACCGCATCGAGGATCCGGTGCATCGTCGACGCCGGCAGATCGAGTTCCTCGAACACCGCGCCCAGCGTCTGGCCGCGTTCGACGCGTACGATCTGCCAGCTGTCGCCGTTGTGGCCCTTCAGGCGCGCGAGCGGCAGCGGCGGCAGCGCGAGCGCGAGCGAGCTGCGCTGTGCATGCAGCGGCGGCTGTGCGGTGGAGGTGGGGCCGAAGCCGGGGACAATCGCGGCGACCAGCACGCCAAGCGTGGCGAACAGGCTCGCGTGTGCCCAGTGACGACGCGTCCAGCGGCCATTGAACCCGCGGGACACCTGACTGGCGGACACGGGACGATGCAGAGCGGCTTCACGCAGCGCCTTGAGCCGTTGGCGCCGATCCGTACCGGTCTCGGATGTCGTCATGTGTGTGTCCCGCGCGCAGGTGTGAAGGCCATGTAGCGGCGCTACCATAGAGGCGCGAGCAGTGTGCGTCAAACCCTTGAACTGAATAGGGTTTTTCTTCACGCGCCCCGGCGGGTATGTTTAACCGTGATTTAACCCGAATCCATGATCGTGATCGCATTGCGCGTTCACCATTCACCAGTGAGTCCCACTTTGTCCCCCCAGATTTCCGCCTCTGTCCAAGACGCCCTCGACCTGATCGGCCGCGGCGCCGACGAAATCCTCAAGCGCGAGGAGCTCGAAGCCCGGCTCAAGCTCGGCCGCCCGCTGCGCGTGAAGGCCGGCTTCGACCCGACCGCCCCCGACCTGCATCTGGGGCACACGGTGCTGCTGAACAAGATGCGCCAGTTCCAGGACCTCGGCCACCAGGTGATCTTCCTGATCGGCGACTTCACGGGAATGATCGGGGACCCGACCGGCAAGAACGTCACCCGCAAGCCGCTCACCCGCGAGGACGTGCTCGCCAACGCGCAGACCTACGCCGATCAGGTCTTCAAGGTACTGGACAGGGAGCGCACCGAGGTGCGCTTCAACTCCGAGTGGTTCGGCCAGATGGCCGCGGCCGACATGATCAAGCTCGCCGCGCAGCACACCGTGGCGCGCATGCTCGAGCGGGACGATTTCGCCAAGCGCTACGCCGCGCAGCAGTCCATCGCCATCCACGAGTTCCTCTATCCGCTCGTGCAGGGGTACGACTCGGTGGCGCTCAAGGCCGACGTCGAACTGGGCGGCACCGACCAGAAGTTCAATCTGCTGATGGGGCGCGGGCTGCAGGAACACTACGGCCAGCCGCCGCAGATCGTGCTCACGATGCCGCTGCTGGAAGGCCTGGACGGGGTCAACAAGATGTCCAAGTCGCTGGGCAACTACATCGGCATCAACGAGCCGGCCATCGACATGGTCACCAAGACGATGAAGATCGACGACGTGCTGATGTGGCGCTGGATCGATCTGCTCAGCTTCGATATCGGCATCGCCGAGGCGGCGCAGCTCAAGCGGGACATCGAGGGCGGCCAACTCAATCCACGTGACCTGAAGCTGCGCCTGGCGCGTGAGCTGACGGCGCGTTTCCACGGGGATTCAGCTGCGGAACAGGCCATCGCCGGCTGGAATGCCGCGGTGCGTGGCGAGGGCGATATCGCGTCGCTGCCGATCAACGACGTGGTCGTGCCTGCCGATGGCGTGCGCATCGCGGCGTTGCTGACGGCCGCGGGCCTGACGCCGAGCAACTCGGAAGCAAACCGCAAACTCAAGGAGCGCGCGGTTCGCATAGACGGAGAGGTGGTGGAAGACGCGCAGCGCGTGTTCGCCCCGGGCTTCGAAGGCGTGCTCGCAGTGGGCAAGCGCACGTTCGCGCGCATTCGCCTGGTGTCTGCCTGACGCGCGAAACACACGTTTCCCGTCGGGGAATGCGATGTGCCGACGGTTCATGAAGATCGACAAAAAATTTCTTCGCGAGCCTCTTCCAATTCGCGTTGTGCATGTGCACAATGCGCGCCCCGCTGAGGTGAATCACTGATTGCGGGGCGCAGCTGAAGCAGCGGATTTCGAAGGGCGGTTGACGAACTTCGAAGGTGCTGTAAGATGCGCGGCCCGCTCCCGGGGACGGCTTCGAAAGAGGCACTGAACGGAAGGCGGGGGCAGCGAAAAAGATCTCGACACGGTGTTGACGGAATCGAAATTCGCTGTATAGTAGTCGGCTCCCTCGGGCACTTCGG
>JARUHG010000007.1 GCA_031216755.1 Lysobacter arvi
CGGGCACTCCGGTGTGGTGAACCACCTCACCGTCATTCCAGCGAAAGCTGGAATCCATTTGGGCTTTTCTGCATGCGTTGCGGAAAGCGACACCGCAGCGCTTCGCGGCAGCAACGGGTCACCGCTTCCTCTCCGTTGCCCCTCACCGCAGCCCCTCTCCCGGAGGGCGAGGGGCTCAAATCTGGCCCGCCGGGCCGATGTCGATTTCCGCCCGCCCCGTTCGTCGAACACAGGAAGGCCGCACACCGCGGCCACCTTCGATGAGGAATCGCATGTCCACCTGCAAGCCGCTTCCGCAGCTCCTGCTCGCCGCCGCGCTGTCGCTCTCCGCCGCCGCCACCGTGGCCGCGCCGGCCGTGTACGAGATCGACCCGGCCCACACGTTCCCCAGTTTCGAAGCCGACCACATGGGCATCTCCGTGTGGCGCGGCAAGTTCAATCGCAGCAGCGGCGAGATCGTGCTCGATCGCGAGAAGCAGACCGGCAGCGTCAACGTCGTCATCGACACCGCGAGCATCGACTACGGCCTGGATGCGATGAACGATCACGCGCGCAACGACACGCTGCTGGACACGACGAAGTTCCCGCAGGCGACGTACAAGGGAACGCTGGCCGATTTCCGCGACGGCGCGCCGACGCGCGTGAAGGGCGAACTGACCCTGCACGGCGTGACCCGGCCGGTCGATCTGACCATCAAGCGCTTCAAGTGCATCCCGCATCCGCTGCACAAGCGCGAACTGTGCGGCGCCGATGCCTACGGCGACTTCCAGCGCGATGCGTTCGGCATCGACGCCGGCAAGGACTACGGTTTCGACATGACCGTGTCGCTGCGCATCCAGGTCGAAGCCTCGCGCAAGCCCTGATTTTTCCTTCCGATAACACCGCGTCCCCCATGCTGCGGCTTTCCGCCGCGCCAACACAGGAGTGAACGATGGCCTTCTATGTCGATGGATTCGTCCTGCCCGTCCCGCGCGACAACGTGGACGCCTACCGCAAGCTCGCGCGCATGGCCGGCAAGATCTGGCTGGAATACGGTGCGCTGGAATACCACGAGTGCCTCGCCGACGACGTGCAGCCTGGCAAGGTCACGTCCTTTCCGCAGGCGGTGAAGCTCAAGCCCGACGAGGTCGTGGTGTTCTCGTGGATCGTCTACAAGTCGCGCAAGCAGCGCGACAGGATCAACGCGCAGGTGATGAAGGATCCGCGCCTGGCGGGCATGGATCCCAAGTCGCTTCCGTTCGACGGCAAGCGCATGTTCTGGGGCGGCTTCAAGCCGATCGTATCGATGACGGCCGAGTAGGCGCGTCGGCCGCGCCGGCCGCCGCCTCGCACTCGGCGGCGCGCCGGCGCAGCAGCGCCTGTTCGCGCGCGTTGCGCGTCATCTGCGCGGCGCGCTCGAACGCGTCGCGCGCCTCGGCCCAGCGTTCGAGCTTCTTCAGCAGATCGCCGCGAACCGCCGGGAGCAGGTGGTAATCCTTCAACGCCGGCTCGTCGGTCAGCGCATCGACCACCGCCAGGCCCGATTCCGGCCCGAACAGCATCGACAGCGCGACCGCGCGATTGAGTTCGATCACCGGCGACGGCGTGATGCGCGCGAGCGCGCCGTACAGTCCGACGATGGCGGCCCAGTCGGTTTCTTCCGCGGTGACCGCGCGCGCATGGCAGGCCGCGATCGCCGCCTGCAGCGTGTACGGACCGCCGGGTGTCGTGCCGCGGGCGGCACTGAGTTTCTGCGCGCGATCGAGCGCATTCAGGCCGCGATGGATCAACAGCTGATCCCATCGTGCGCGGTTCTGCTCGAGCAGCAGCACGGGCTCGCCGTCGGGCCCGACGCGTGCGGCCGAACGCGACGCCTGGATCTCCATCAGCGCGACCAGGCCGTGCACTTCCGGCTCGTTCGGCATCAGTTCGGCGAGCATGCGACCCAGCCGCAGCGCGTCCTCGCACAGGCCCGGACGCATCCAGTCGTCGCCGGCGGTGGCCGCGTAGCCCTCGTTGAAAACCAGATAGATCACCGCGAGCACCGACGACAGCCGCTCGTTCAGTTCGTCGCCGCGCGGCATTTCGTACGGCACCTGCTTCTCGGCGAGCGTGCGCTTGGCGCGCACGATGCGCTGGGCGATGGTCGGCTCGGGCACGAGGAAGGCGCGGGCGATCTCGTCCGTCGTGAGACCGCCGAGCAGCCGCAACGTCAGCGCGACCTGCGCATGCGTGGGCAGCACCGGATGGCATGCGGTGAACACCAGCCGCAGCAGATCGTCGTTGAACGGATTGTCGAGCGCGTCCAGGTGCGCGTCGTCGGCGTGCGACTGCTCGTCTTCCAGTTCGCGCGCGATCTCCTCGTGCTTGCGCTGCTGCAGCTTGCTGCGACGCAGGCGGTCGATCGCGCGATGCTTGGCGGTGGCCATCAGCCAGGCGCCGGGCTGGTCGGGCACGCCGCTCTCGGGCCACTTTTCCAGCGCGGCCACGAGCGCGTCCTGGGCCAGTTCCTCGGCCAGCCCGACGTCGCGCAGCATGCGCGCGAGCGAAGCGATGAGCCGGGCGGATTCGATGCGCCACACGGCATCGATGGTGCGATGGATGTCGGTCGCCGTCATGGCGACGGATGAGAGCATCGCGGGCGTGGCGGTGCAAGTGCGGGGGCTGTCGTGCGGCGGACTGAAGCGGAGGCGCGCTGTGGGTGTCGTGGTCCATCTTGAGGTTCTTGCGCGACGCAATGCAGTACCCCAGCGCCACGGGGCAACGACTGTTCACCGCACCCGCTTCGTTGCCCCTTCCCGGCCCGAACGCGTAACGTTCCAGCGTTCGAAGGCGCGCGAACCAGTGGTTCGCAGGCAGCGCCTTCTCACCCCAACCCCTCTCAGCTCTGCACTCCCTGCGGTCGCCGAGGGGAGAGGGGCTCGACAGCGCTTCACCCCTGTTCGGCCAACGACTTCAGATTCGCCAAACCACGCTCGAAATCCGGGCCGACCATGCGGTCGATGCTGAACACGAGCGACATCAGCTTGCCGATGTAGGGCTGCGGGCCATGCATCGCCCAGGTCACGCGGCTGGCGCCGGGGCCTTCGGGCACGATGAGGAACTCGGCCATGTTGTGCGCTTCCATCGGGCGGGTGAAGTCGAGCCGGATGCGCACCGCGGAAGCGGGCACCGATTCGACGATCTCCATCCGCCCCGCGCCGGCCTTCGAATTGCCGTCCCACGTGTACACCGCGCCCTTGCCGTGCGGCGTGCCGGCGATCTCGCGCTTCATCGCCGGGTCGAGCGTCTCGAACGGCGACCATGCGCGCCAGCGGTTGAAGTCGTTCACCTGTTCGAACACGCGTTGCGGCGGCGCGTTCACCACGATGCTGCGTTCGACGCGGAACGTGTCCGGCCGCGTCGCCGCGAACACCAGCACGGCCACGACGGCCACCAGCACGATCAGTCCGATGATCTTCCACATGGATGCGTTCCTCAGTCGCGTTGCGGGTAGGTGTTGGATTGCAGCATCCGGTCGTAGGCCGGCGAGGCCTGCTGTAGTTCGTCGGGGAAATCCTCGAACTCCATCACCTGGCGGATCTCGATGGTTTCGTTCTCCGACGCCGGGCAGCGCGAGGCCCACGCGATGGCTTCCTCGCGCGACTTCACCTGGATCATCCAGTAGCCGCCGAGCACCTCCTTCGCTTCGGAGAACGGCCCGTCGGTCACGTGGGGCCGGCCGCCCTCGAAGCTCACGCGCGCGCCCATCGACGGCGGATGCAGTCCGTCCAGCGCGAGCAGCACGCCCGCCTTCTGCAGCGATTCGTTGTATTTCATCATCGTCGCGACGCGGTCGGCCGGCGGCAGCGTGCCGGGCGCCGCGTCCTCGTAGCCCTTCGGGATCATCAGCATCATGAAACGCATGGTCGTGTCTCCGGTTCGGTGCGATGGCGTCAAGCGGCGTCCGGCGTGCCGCTCATGTGCACGAATTCCCAATGGTGGCCGTCGGGATCCTCGAAGGCGCGCGAGTACATGAAGCCCATGTCCTGCGGATCGCCGCCGGACGTCGCGCCGGCCTTCACCGCCTTGTCGTGGATCTCGTCGACGGCCTCGCGGCTGTCCAGCGAGAGGCAGTTGATGGCGCCCACGACCTGCCGCGTTTCGGCGATGGGCTTCTTGACGAACGTGCCGAAGAACTCGCGGGTGAGCAGCATCACGTAGATGCTGTCGTTGACGACCATGCACGCGGCCTTGTCGTCGGTGAACTGCGGGTTGTTGCGGTAGCCGATCGCCTCGTAGAAAGCCTTGGCTTTCGGAAGGTCGTGGCAGGGAAGGTTGACGAAGATCTGGGTCGACATTGCGGGGTCCTTAGCAGGTTGAAGCGGGTCGAAGCGGGCGGAACGGCGGTTCATTCCTTCTCGCAGTTCACCATCCACGACACGCCGAAGCGGTCGACGAGCATGCCGAAGCGTGCGGCCCAGAACGTCGGCGCGAGCGGCATGCACACCTGCCCGCCGTCGCCGAGCGCCTGGAACACGCGCTCGGCTTCTTCGGCCGAATCGACGTTGATCGCGAGCGAGACGCCCTTGATGCCTTCGAACGGATGCTCCGGGACCGAGTCCGAGCCCATGATGGCCTGGTCGCCGACGACGAGGCGCGCGTGCATGATCCGGTCGCGGTGCGACGCGGGGACGTGCTCGCACGCGGGCGTGTCGCCGAAGCGGCTGAGCTGTTCCAGCGTGCCGCCCAGGCACTGGTGGTAGAAGCGGAATGCGGCTTCGCACTGATCGTCGAAGCCCAGGTAGGCGTTGATCTTCATCGGCCGGGTCTCTTCGTGGGATCGCGCTCACTGCGCGTGTTGCTGGATGTGCGCGCGGATGCGTTCGCCCTGCGCCTGGATGTCCTGCGTGACCTCGCCGCCGCAGCCGTAGCCTTCGTACACCTGGCGGATCTCGATCTGGCTCTGCCCGCCTCCGGGGTTCGGGCAGCGCTTGACCCATTCGATCGCCTCCTGCAGCGACGCGGTCTGGAAGAGCCAGAAGCCGGCGATCAGTTCCTTGGATTCGGTGAAGGGGCCGTCGATCACCGTGCGGCGGTTGCCGTCGAAACGCACGCGCGCGCCCTTGTCGCTGGCGTACAACCCGGCCGCGTCGAGCATCACGCCGGCCTTGGCCAGTTCCTCGTTGTAACGGCCCATCTGCTCCATCAGTTCCGCGCTCGGCGGCGCACCGGCTTCGCTTTCCGGCGTTGCATGGACGATCACCATGAACTTCATTGTCGTGCCTCCGTTTGGGCGCGCGTTTTGCGCGCATCTGTGGAGACGACGAAGGGACGCGGGTGAAATCGACACGGTCCCCGAAAATTTTTTCCGGTCGCACGCGATGGCCGCCCGTCCGGCCTTGGAAGCCGGGGTAACGTGAAGTCGCCCCGGCCTTCCGGCGAGCTTCTGCTCAGGGATCCCGGCTTTCCAGCAACCACGCCAGGAACACCTGCGCCGCCGGCCGCAGGCGCCGATGCGCCGGGTACACCGCATAGTAGCCCCAGCGTGCCGGCATAGAGGGCACCGGCAGGCGCACGAGCTCGCCGCGCGCCAGGTACGGCACGGCGATGCGCGACCGGGCCAGCGCGATGCCGAGGCCCGAGGCGGCGGCCCGCATGGCGTCGGTGGTGTCGCTGAAGGTGTAGCGCTCCTCGAACTTCGCGCCGTGCACGTGCGCGGCGCGGAACCAGTCGTGCCAGCCCTGTCGCGCGTGGTCGGCGATCAGCGGATGCCGCGCGAGGTCGGCGGGACCGGCAATGCCGCTCGCTGCCGCGTAGTCGGGCGAGGTCACCGGGAACAGCGCCTCGTCCATCAGGAAGTGCGCGGTCAGCCCGGGCCAGTGCCCCGGGCCGTGGCGGATGCCCAGGTCCGGGCCGCCGTCGTCGAAGCGGGTGAGGGCGATCTCGGTGTCCACGTTGAGCGCGATGCCCGGATGCGCCCGGGTGAAGGCCGGCAGCCGCGGCAACAGCCAGGTGTAGGTCAGCGAATGCAGCGTGGTGATGCGCACGCGGTTCTCGTCTTCGCGCGCGCCGCGCAGGCTGCGCAGCACGCCGTCCACGTCGGCCAGCGCGGTGCCGGCGGCATCGGCGAGCTGGCGGCCCTGGGCGGTCAGCGAGACCCCGCGCGCGTGCCGCTGGAACAGCGCGACACCCAGGCGCGATTCCAGCTTGCGCACGTGATGGCTGACCGCGCTCGCGGTGAGGTGCAGCTCCTCGGCGGCATGGGCGAAATTCTGGTGCCGGGCTGCCGATTCGAACGCCGTGAGGGCCGGGAGCCAGTCCGCGCGCAGGGCCATGTGAGCCTCAAATTTCGTTTGTGTCTGTGTTCGAAAGTATGCGCTTGTAAGGTCTTCCGCCGGAACGACAATGGCGGTTCGGGCTGAGCCATATTTCTTGATCGCCGCCGCCGCGCCCGAGCCCGGCCCCGGGCGGCGGCGCGGTCGGAGCCGCACATGGACCGTTTCAACGACACCGAACGCCAGGACATCGCGCCGGACGACTTCGCCGCCGATCCGCCGGCGCCGATGCCCGCCGCGATGCAGGCCTGGAATGTCGACGCCGTGCCGGCGCTCGCGATCGGCGAGGGCTGCACCCGGCGCGACCTGCCCGCGGGCCCGGGCGTGCGCGCGTGGGTGGTCGACATGGCGCCGGGCGCGCAGTGGCCGGTGTTCGACCATCACGAGACGGGCGAGTCGTACTACGTGATCGCCGGCGAAGTGATGGAGGGCGAGGCGCGCTTCGGTCCCGGCACCTACGTGTACTTCGCGCCCGACAGCCGCCACCGCCCGCATACCGAAACCGGCGTGCGGCTGTTCGGCTTCAACCTGGGCGATGCCGCGTTCCTCGCGGCCGGCGGCAGCCCGGAATCGATCTCGCACTGCTACCACCCGACCCAGGGTTGATCCGTGTCCGTTCCCCTTCCCCCACGAGGTTTGCGATGACCACCGCCGTAACCGCTCCCGTAGTGCCCGACGCGCGCGAACGCGGCTGGCTGACGCCGCTGGAACTCGCGCTGCTGGGCGCGATCTGGGGCGCCTCGTTCCTCTTCATGCGCGTGGCCGCGAAGGACTTCGGCGCGATGCCGCTGGTGGAGTTGCGACTGGCGCTCGGCTCGCTGGTGCTGCTGCCGTTCCTGTGGCGCGCGCGCTCGCAGTTCCCGCTGAAGCTGTGGCCGAAGCTGGCGATCATCGGCGCGATCAACTCGGCGGTGCCGTTCATGCTGTTCGCATGGGCCGCGCAGCGTGCGCCGGCCGGCATCGGCGCGATTTCCAACGCGATGACGGTGCTGTTCACCGCGCTGGTGGGCTTCCTGTTCTTCCACGAGAAGATCGGCGCGCGACGTTCGATCGCACTGGTGGCGGGTTTCGCCGGCGTGGTCGTGCTGGCCAGCGACAAGACGGCCGGCGGCGAGCAGGTCGGCTGGGCCGTGGCGGCAGGCGCGACGGCGTCGTTCCTCTACGGCATCGGCATCAACCTGGTGCGCCGCCACCTGACCGGCCTGCCGCCGGCGGCGGTGGCCTCGGCGACGCTGGGCGCCTCGGCGCTGCTGACGCTGCCGTTCGCGATCGCGACGTGGCCCACGCACGCCGTTCCGGTGAAGTCATGGCTGTCGGTCGGCATGCTCGGCGTGGTCTGCACGGGGCTGGCGTTCGTCATGTATTACCGCCTCATCGCGCGCATCGGCGCGAGCCGCGCCTCGACGGTGACGTACCTGATCCCGGTGTTCGGCGTCGCGTGGGCCTGGCTGCTGCTGGACGAACCGCTGACGATCAAGATGGGCATCGCCGGCGCGATGATCCTGGGCAGCGTGGCCTTCAGCCAGCGCGCTGCGAAGTAACGAGCCGACGCGAAGCGCGGAGCGGCATTGCCTTTGCCGCCCCGTCATCCCGGCGAAGACCGGGATCCAGCGTCAAACTCGTTCGAAAGATGCATCCGGCAACGCCCTGATTCCGTTCCCTGACCTCGACACCCATCGCCCCATGACCGAAAAACGCGTCGTCTTCGACTTCGACCTGCAGTTCACCAACGGCGGCGGCATCCAGGGGCAGGATTTCCGCCTCGACATCGACGGCGACGACATCGACGACATCGACGACGCCGCGCTCGTCGACTACATCGTGCGCGACCTGCGCCTGCTGATGGTCGGCCCCGCACGCATCCTCAACAAGAAGATCATCGTCGAGCCGCACAAGCGCAAGGCGCGCGCGGACGGCGGCCGTCGCGTCTACGTCGAACTGAGCCACGACATCGAGGACGGCCTGGTGACGTATCCCGGCCTGCCCGCCGCGCGCGTGTGCGACTACCTCAGCCGCGAGCGCTCGCGCGAGATCTACGAGGCGGGCACGGAGTTCCACATCGCTAAGATCGAGATGGTCGCCAACACCGGCACCTACCTCGACTGCCCCTTCCATCGTTACGAGCACGGGCACGACCTGTCGCAGATCGGCCCGGAGGCGTTCTGCGATCTGGACGCGATCGTGATCCGCGCCGATCACCGCGACGTGCGCGCGATCGACGCCTCGTGGTTCCGCGACCGCGAACTGCGCGGCCGCGCCGTGCTGGTGCACACCGGCTGGGACGCGCACTGGCGCGAGGCCTCGTACGCGGTGGAGCATCCGTTCCTGACGCAGGACGCGGCCGAATACCTGCGCGACTGCGGCGTCAGGCTCGTCGGCATCGATTCGATGAACATCGACGACACACGCGGCACGTCGCGCCCGGTGCATTCGGTGCTGCTCGGCGCGGACATCCTCATCGTCGAGCACCTGTGCAATCTGGCGGCGCTGCCCGACGAGGGATTCGAGTTCAGCGCGATGCCGCCGAAGGTAAAGGGCGCCGGGACGTTCCCGGTGCGGGCGATGGCGCGGTTGCGGTGATTGGTCGGGGAAGCCTTCGTCGGGACGAAGGGCGGGACCCGGACCTGCACCGCGCGGGCACTTCGGTATGAGTGACCCACTTCACCGTCATTCCAGCGAAAGCTGGAATCCATTTCGATCTTCGCGTTTTCGAAAAGGCGTGTAGCGCGAGCACGAGCGTGATCGCTCGTCCCGCCCCTCACCCCAACCCCTCTCCCGTGCGGAGAGGGGCTTGAAGCTTCGTCATTCCAGCGAAAGCTGGAATCCGTTTTGATCTTCGCGTTTTCGAAAGTGGGGCGTGCATCGCGAGCACGAGCGTGGTCGCACGCCCCGACCCTCACCCCAACCCCTCTCAGCTCTGCACTCCCTGCGGTCGCCGTGGGGAGAGGGGCTTGAAGCTTCGTCATTCCAGCGAAAGCTGGAATCCACTTTGTTCTTGCAGCTTTGTTTCGCTCGTCATCCCGGCGAACGCCGGGACCCAGGCCTGCGCCGCGCGTCGCGAGCACGAGCGTGGTCGCACGTCCCGACCCTCACCCCAACCCCGCTCAGCTCTGCACTACCTGCGGTCGCCGAGGGGAGAGGGGCTCAAATGCCCCGTCATTCCAGCGAAAGCTGGAATCCACTTTGTTCTTGCAGCTTTGTTTCGTTCGTCATCCTGGCGAACGCCGGGACCCAGGCCTGCGCCGCGCATCGCGAGCACGAGCGTGATCGCGCATCCCCGACCCTCACCCCAACCCCTCTCAGCTCTGCACTCCCTGCGGTCGCCGTGGGGAGGGGGGCTCAAATGCCCCGTCATTCCAGCGAAAGCTGGAATCCATTCTGCTCTTGCCCACGTTGCCGGCGCTGTCCGCGCTCCCGTGCTCCCGCGCTCCCGCGCGCTCAGCGCCGCAGGCCTTCTCCTGCCACGTCGAATCCGCCGGGCAGCGGTTCGGCGTTCTCCACGCGCGCCTGCGCACGCGCAAGGCCGGCGCCGGTCAATGCCCACGCAAGCGCGATCGCCGCACCGAGGAGGGCGGCGATGGCGGGCTGCTGCGCGAGCATGTCGACCAGCGCCTTCGCCCAGCCGCTCACGGCGTCGGCGCCGCGATACACGACCGAATCGATGAAGTTCTTCGCCTTGTACTTCGCTTCCGTGGGCACGACGGTGAAAAGCATCTCGCGTCCGGGCCGCACGAACGCGTATTCGCCGGCGCGACGCACGACCATCACCGCCGCCAGCACCGCGAACGTCGGTGCGAAGGCGAGCCACACGAAGCCCAGCATCGTCACCACCGGCACGGCGACCAGCAGCGCAGCCAGGCCCAGGCGCTGCACGAGGCGGCCGGTGATGAACAGCTGCGAGAGGATCGTCAGGCTCTGCACGATCGCGTCGATGGTGCCGAACACGCGCGTCTGGTCCTCGCGATCGGGGAACTTCAGTTCCACCAGTCGCGCCTGCTCGAAGTAGAGGAACGTGCTCACGCTCGCCAGCAGCAGCACGAACAGCGAGATCCCCAGCAGGTACGGCGAACGCAGCACCGTGGTGATGCCGGCGAACGGGTGGCCGCCCAGCGGCCGCGCACGTGCCTGCGCGGTGAGTTCGTCGCGGACCGGCTGCGCATCGCGCCAGCGCTGCAGCTGGCGCGCGATGACGATGCCGACCAGCAGCAGCCCCGCCGCCAGCCACAGCAGCCCGGCGTGCCCGATCGGACCGACGAGCGCGATGCCCAGCAGCGGCCCGACCAGCCCGCCCAGGCTCGCGCCGGCGGCCATCAGCGCGAACAGGCGCTTGGCCTGCGTGCTCGGGAACAGGTCGACGCATACGCTCCAGATCACCGAGATCGCGATCAGGTTGAACACCGAGATCCAGATGTAGAACGTGCGCGCGATCCACACGTTTTCCGGCTCGCGCTGGAAGCCCAGCGCGAACAGCGCCAGGTTCACCGCGAAGAAGCCGAACGTCCACGGCAGGATGCGCCGGCGCGGCACCTTGGAGGCGATCCAGCCGAACAGCGGCATCGCCGCCAGCGTCGCCACGAAGGTGCCGGTGAACAGCCATTGCAGGTTGTCCACGCCGCCGGCCACGCCCATCGTCTCGCGTACCGGCCGCAGCATGAAGTAGCCGGCGAACATCACGAAGAACAGCGTTGCGCCGGTGAGGACGGGGCGGGCTTCGCCTTCGGCGACCCCGAAGGTGCGGGCGATGCGCGTGGACAGGCTCATGCGGCGTCCGGGCTCAGGCCAGGGCGGCGATCAGCGCCTGGCGCTGCTTCGCGTCGAGCAGCGGCCCGGTGCCCGCGCGCAGGTTGTCGACCTGGTGGCGCACCTTCGACGTCGCCGGAATCACCACCGTCACCGCGGGATGGCTGAGCACGAACTTGAGGAACAGCTGCGCCCACGAGTCCGCGCCGACCTCCTTCGCCCACGGCGGCAGCGGCTTGTCGCGTACCTGCGAGATCAGGCGTCCATCCTCGAACGCGCGGTTGATCATCACCGCGCAGCCCAGCTCCTGCGCGAGCGGGAACACGGTCTGCTCGGCCCCGCGCGACACGGGCGAGTAGTTGATCTGGATGAAGTCGGGCTTGTGCTTGCGCATCTCGTCGGCAAGCTGCGCCTGGCCGTCCTCGCGGTAATGCGTCATGCCGCTGTATTTCGTCCTGCCCTGCTGCTTGAGCTCGCCGATCAGCGCCATCTGCGTCGCGGTATCGCGCAGGTTGTGCACCTGCAGCAGCTCGACCTTGTCGGTGCGCAGCCGGCGCAGCGTGTCGTTGAACTGCTTGAGGCCTTCCTCGCGACCGGTCACGCCCGACAGCTTCGTCGCCAGGAACAGCTTGCCGCGCGTCTTCGTCTGCGCGACGAGGTCGCCCAGCACGTCCTCGGCGGTGGAGTAGGTCGGCGCGGTGTCGATGAGCGTTCCCCCGGCGGCGACGAAGGCTTCCAGCACCTCGCGCAGCGGCGCGCGTTCGCCCGCCTCGGCGCCGACTTCGAAACTGCCGGACGTGCCCATGCCGATCACGGGAATCTTCTCCCCGGTGGACGGAATCGCGCGGGTGATCAGCGTGCCGCTGAACGGCTTGGCTGCGGCGGCGGTGGCCGCGGGCGCGGCGGCGCGTTCCTGGCTGCACGCGGCCAAGGGCGCCAGTGCGACGCCGGCGGCGGCCAGGGTGGCGGTGGAGATGAACTCGCGACGGCTGGTCATGGGGCTCTCTCTCTTGACGACGGCGGAAGCCGGATACTGCCGTTGATAGTGTCGAGAGCGCGCGCAGGGCAGTGCCGTTCGGCACGGTCCAAGGTCGGGGTTTGCGACGAAGCGCCGGGTTGGCGCGATGAAGCGTTCGGCGACGGGCCGGTCGTGCCCAGGTTTCCACGCCCGCACGCCTCGACGGCTCAGGCGGGCGTGACGCGGAATGGAAGTACGGAAGCGCTGATGCTGGCAGGACGTCGAATGCGAATCCCGGATCCCCAACCCTCACAACCGCTCGATCAACGCCATCGCGGCCGCCGGATTGCGCTCCTTCGCGGCGCTGATGAAGAAGACGAAGACGTCGCGCGCGCGCTTCGGCGCCGCGTCCTTCGACAGCGTCGGCAGCGCGGACGGCAGGCCGCCCTTCGCCCATTCGTGCGCGCGCTGGGCCCACGTGGACAGTTCGCTGGGCGTGTAGCCGGTGGGCACGTCGCTGCGCGAACGCATCAGGCGCGCGTAGACGAAATCGGCCGTCACATCGGCGAAGGAGGGATGTTCGTCCGAATCGGTGAACACCGTGGCCATGTTGTGTTTGCGCGCGAGCGCGACGTAATCGGCGTCGACGAAGTCCGGATCGCGCACGTCCAGCACATGGCGCAAGGGGCGGCCGTCGATCTCGTCCGGAAGCAGCGACAGGAACGCGGTGAAGCGTTCGCGCTGGATTTTCTGGTTCGCGTCGAACTGCCAGACGATCGGCCCCAGGCGATCGCCGAGCGCGGCGATGCCGCCGAGGAAATCCTCGATCTGCGGGCCGGTCTTCTCCAGCGAGCGCGATTGCATGATGCGCATCGGCGCCTTCGCCGAGAACACGAAGCCTTCCGGCGTTTCCGCGGCCCACTTGGCGTAGGTCGCCGGCTTCTGCGCGCCGTAATAGGTGCCGTTGACCTCGATGGCGGTGAGCCGGCGGCTGGCGTATTCCAGTTCGCGACGCTGCACCAGGCCCTTCGGATAAAAATTGTCGCGCCAGGGCGCGAACGTCCAGCCGCCGATGCCGACGCGGATGCCCGCGACGGGGCGGGGATGTTCCTCGAACAGTTCCATGCTCAGGCGGTTCCGTTTTCGTCTTCGTTCCAGGGATCGTAGCTGCCGAACCACCACACGTAACCTTCCGGATCGCGCGCCGCGTAGCCGCGCCCGCCGTAATGCTGGTCGGCGATGTCGATGACGATCTGCGCGCCAGCGTCCTTCGCCCGGGCGTAATGCGCGTCCGCGTCGTCGACCACCACGCACACGCCGTGGGTCGAGCGGCCGCCGATCTCGTCCGGCTGCGCCATCAGGCGCGCCCAGTCGCCGTCCTTGCTGGCCGAGCCGAGCATCACCATGCCGTCGCCGAAGGTCAGCTGCGCGTGCAGCACGACGTCGCCGTCCATGTACACGGCCTGCTTGTGGAAGCCGAACGCGCGCACGAGCCAGTCGATCATCGCCGGCGCGTCGCGGTAGCTCAGGGTGGGAATGACGGTGCTGCCGCGGCGTGACGAAGGCATGGCGACTCCCGGGACATTCGGTGCGGGGCCGCAGCATAGCGCCTGCCGGTTAAGCCGATGTCGCGTCGGGCACATTCGGCGGGCATCGCGCTGGGGCACAATCGCCGTTCCACCAACGGGCACGAGGACGCGACATGGCGCACTACAACGGAGGTTGTCACTGCGGCGGCATCGCCTACGAAGTCGAGGGCGAAATCGACCAGGTCCTGGATTGCAACTGTTCGCTGTGCGCCAAGCGGGGCGGCCTGCTGTGGTTCGTCCCGCGCACCGCGTTCGACCTGAAGACGCCGGAATCGAACTACCGCACGTACACCTTCAACACGCACAAGCTGCAGCACCACTTCTGCCCCGAGTGCGGCATTTCGCCCTTCACCGAAGGCCAGATGCCCGATGGCACGCCGATGGTGGCGATCAACGCGCGTTGCCTGGAAGGCGTGGAGCCGGCGTCGCTGAAGGTGATGCACTTCGACGGGCGCTCGCGCTGATTCCCTTGCGACACCCTCACTGTCATTCCCGCGAAGGCGGGAATCCATGCCTGCGCGCTCGCACGGTTACCGGAGAGCGTGATGCGTCGGACAGTTGGATCCCCGCCTTCGCGGGGATGACAACAAGAATGGCCGCGGCTTGTGGCAGCCGCGGCCTCGATCTTTGAATTACCGGACACCTGGATCCCCGTCTGCACGGGGATGACGGACCGGCAAAGCCGCGGCCGCAGAAGCGGCCGCGGGCCGGTTCGTCACTGGATCGGCTCGTCCAGCATCATCTGGCGCACGAAGCGCACCGGCGGAGCGCCGTAGCTCAGCACCTGGTCGTGGTAGGCCTTGGCGTTGAACTTGTCGCCGAGCTTGGCCTCGACGGCCTTGCGCATGTCGAAGTGCTCCTGCGCGCCGACGAAGTACGTCGGCAGCTGCGCGCTGGTCAGCTGCGCGCGCACCCACTTGCCGGCGGCCTCGCGTTCCTGCTGGAACGCCTGCTTCGTCATCAGTTCCATCGCCTGCTCGCGCGTCCAGTTGTCCACGTGCACGCCCTGGTCGAGGATCGCGTTGGCGATGGTGCGCAGGTAGAACTTCAGCTGCACCAGTCGGAACAGCGGATCGTTATCCAGGTAACCCGCGTCGGCCATCATGTCCTCGGTGTAGACCGCCCAGCCCTCGGCGAACAGCCCCGAGCGCAGCACCGAACGCAGCGTGGAATGCGATTTCACCGAATGCGCGCCTTCCAGGTAATGGCCCGGCATGGCTTCGTGGATCGACAGCAGGTGGATCATGCGGCTGTTGTATTCGCGCAGGAACGAGTCGACCTGCTCGGCGTTCCAGTCGTCCGGGATCGGCGAGATCGCGTAGTACGTGTCCAGGCCCTTGTCGAGCGGGCCGGGCGAATCGCAATACGCCACGGCCACGCCGCGCTGGAACTCCGGCATGAGGATGATCTTGACCGGGTCGTTCGGCACGGTGACCAGGTCGTGCTTGCGGGTGAAGTCGGTGGCGTCGGCCAGCGTCTTCTTGGCGAAGTCCACCACCTGGTCGCGCGCCGGCTTGTCGGCGTAGGCCAGTTCGAGCGCGGCTTCGATCGCCTTCTGCTGCTGGTCCGGCGACGGGTTGGCCGGCATCTCGGGAGCGCCCGGCTTGTCCTTCAGCACGGTCTGCGCGATGGCGTACATCTCGCCGCGCACGCGCGAAAGCTCGGCCTCGGCGCGCTGCTTGATCTGTGCGCGCGACAGCGAGGAGTTCAGCGAGAACTTCAGCTTCTCGTCGTACAGCTTCTGGCCGATGCGGAAGTCGCCCTTCGCGTTGGGCACCAGCGTCTTGTCGAGCCACGCCTGCTGCTCGGCCACCGCCTTGCGCAGGTTCGCGACGGCGTCGTCGAGCGCCTTGCGGTCCTCGCCCTGCAGCTGGCCGGCGTTGGGCGTGATGAAGGTGTCGATCAGGCTGAGGATGCCCACGTTCTGCTTGGCCACCGTCTCGGCGTGGATCTTCGGCACGCGCGCCGGATCGAGGTTCTCGCGCATCTGCGCGTAGATCGCCGGGATCTTCTGCATGCGCGCGGTGGCCGACTTCAGGCGCTGCGGCATCGGCGCGAACTCGCGCGCCATGAGGTTGTAGATCGCGCCGCCGGCCAGGCCGCTGTAGACCTGCGGATCCCACGCCCAGCTCTGCAGCGTGTCGATGTTCCAGATATCGCCCTGCACCTGGTTGCGCAGGATCGCCGCGTCGATCTGGTTCTCGCGCGAGAGCTTGGCCGTGTCGATGCCGTCGAGTTCGCCCAGGATCTTCTTCGCGAAATCCACCTGCGCCTGGCGTCCGGCGGCGCTGAGGTCGTCGACCTGGCTGTCGAAATCGTGCTTGCCGATCTGCGTGGCCGCGACGGGGTTCAGGCGCAGCCAGCCATCGAGCCACTGCTGCGAAATCTCGGCGAAGCGCGCGTCGGTGGCGGAATCGGACGCCGGCGCGGCGGCGGTGGGCTTCGCGTCGGAAGGCGCGGGCGTGGTCTGCGGCTGGCAGGCGGCGAGGCCGACGCTCAGCACGGCGGCAGCAAGCAGGGTGGGGCGCAACGAGGGCATGGACGGTCTCTGTGGCTTGGATCAGGCGGCGGGGCCGCGGTCGGCCGAGGATATCGCCTGTGCCCCCGTGCCTGCATGGGCCGTTGGGTGGGCGCGCGGCTTGCCGAGTGTGGCCGCAGCGCTTACGGCGTGGCGGCGATGCGCTCCGGATGGGCGTACACGTTCAGCGAGTCGCCGCGCGCGAACGCCGCCAGCGTCACGCCGGCCGCGTCGGCGGTGCGGATCGCCAGGTCGGTGGGCGCGGAGATCGCCACCATCACGCCGATGCCCGCCGTGGCCGCCTTGTGCACCATCTCGTACGACGCGCGCGAGGTGATCACCGCGAACCCCGCGCCGGGTGCGATGGCCTGGCGCGACATCGCGCCGACGAGTTTGTCCAGCGCGTTATGGCGCCCCACGTCCTCGCGCACGAGCAGCCCGCCCGCATGCGCGAAGCCGGCCGCGTGCACGCCGCCACTGAGCGCGTTCAGCGGCTGCTGTGCGGCGAGCGCATCGAGCGCGGCGTGGATCGCCGCGGTGTCCACCCGAATCCTTGATGTCACGCGCGGCACCGGGCGCATCGCGGCCTGCAGCCGTTCCACGCCGCACAGTCCGCAACCGCTGCGGCCCTCCATGCCGCGCCGGCGTTCGGCCAGTGCGTCGAACCGCGCTTGCGGGATCGCCGCATGCAGCGCGATGCCCTGCGCATGACGCACCACATCGACGAGGCGGAACTCCGATGCATCGCGCACGATGCCTTCGCCCAGCGCGAAACCGAGTGCGAAGTCCTCCAGCGAATCGGGCGTGGCCATCATCACGGCGAACGAATCGCCGTTGTAGAGCAGGGCGACGGGCGTTTCGACGATCACGCGGTCCTCGTGCGAGGCCCGATCGTCGGCGCGAAGACGCCAGGCGCGCACCGGTTGCAGGGGCTCGTTCATGCCGCGTCCACCAGCCGGCGTCCCTTGTCGGTGAGCCACAGCAGCGTGCGGTCGCCGTCTTCGCGACGCTCGACCAGGTCGAGTCCGTCGAAGCGCGGGTCGTCGCCCAGCGCGGCGAGCACGCGCTGCAGTTCGCTCATTCCCAGGTGCAGCCGCCTGGCGACGCGATGGATCGACTGTCCGTCTTCCTCGCGCAACAGGCGCAGCAACGCGAGCGCCGTTTCCTCGCTCATGCCGCGCTCCGCCGCAGGCGCACGGGAATGGATTTGGAGGCCGGCGTCCGCGCGCGCTCGGCGTGATGGTCCAGTGGCACCAGCGGGTTGGTTTCGGGGAAATACGCGGCGAGGCAGCCGGCGGGGATGTCGTATTCGACGAGGCGGAAATCGCGCACGACGCGCTCGCCGTCATGCCAGACCGAAGCGATGTCGACGTGCTCGCCGTCGCGAAGGTCGAGCCGCTCCAGATCGGCGCGCGAGATGAACACCACGCGCCGCAGTCCGTGCACGCCGCGATAGCGGTCGTCCATGCCGTACACGGTGGTGTTGTACTGATCGTGCGAGCGCACGGTCATCAGTTGCAGCACGTCCGCCTGCGCATCGCGTCCGTCCAGCGCGTGCGCGAAGAAGCCGGCCTTGCCGCTGCGCGTGGGAAACACGCGCTCGCGGCCCGGATGGTGCAGGTGGAATCCGCCGTCGGTGCGCACGCGGGCGTTGAAGTCGTCGAAGCCGTCGATCACCTGCGCGATGCGGTCGCGGATGCGGTCGTAGTCCTCCACCAGCCACAGCCACGGCGTGCGGCTGCGTGGCAGCACGGCCACGGCCAGGTGCGCGACGATCGCGGGCTCGGACATCAACAGCGTCGACGCCGGCGGATTCATGCCCGACGACAGGTGCACCATGCTCATCGAATCCTCCACCGTGACGGCCTGCAGGCCGGCGGCCTGCAGGTCGATTTCGGTGCGGCCCAGGCACGGCAGGATCAGTGCGTCGCGCCCATGCACCAGGTGCGAGCGGTTGAGCTTGGTGCTCACGTGCACGGTGAGGTCGCAGCGGCGCAGCGCTGCGTGCGTGCGCGCGGTGTCGGGCGTGGCGGCGGCGAAGTTGCCGCCCATCGCGAAGAACACCTTCGCGCGGCCGTCGGACATCGCTTCGATCGCGGCGACCGTGTCGTACCCGTGCGTGCGCGGCGGTGCGAAATCGAACGCCGCGCCGAGGCGGTCGAGGAACGCCGGCGAAGGCTGTTCGTAGATGCCCATCGTGCGATCGCCCTGCACGTTGGAATGCCCGCGCACCGGGCACGGCCCCGCGCCGGGCTTGCCGATGTTGCCGCGCAACAGCAGCAGGTTGGCGAGCATCTGGATCGTCGCCACGCTGCGCGGATGCTGCGTGATGCCCATGCCCCAGCAGACGATGGTCGCGTCGCTGGCCAGGTACGTGCGGCCGGCCTGTTCGAGGTCCGCGCGCGACAGTCCGGACTCGCGCTCGAGCGCCTCCCACGGCGTCGCGCGTACGCTCGCGGCGAAGTCCTCGTACCCGTGCGTGTGCGCCTCGACGAAGGCGTGGTCGACCGCGCCCGATTCGATCACCACCTTGCACAGCGCCGTGGCCACCGCGAGGTCGCCGCCGATGCGTGGCTGGTAGTACTCCGATGCGAGTTGCGTGCTGGTGCCGGCGAGCATGTCCGCGGGCGATTGCGGGTTCGCGAAGCGCTCCAGTCCGCGTTCGCGCAAGGGATTGAACGCGACGATGCGGCAGCCGCGACGCGCGGCGCCGCGCAGTTCGCCCAGCATGCGCGGATGGTTGGTGCCGGGGTTCTGGCCGAAGATGAAGATGGCCTGCGCTTGCTCGAAATCCTCCAGCGTCACCGAGCCCTTGCCGCTGCCCAGCTGTTCGGTGAGCGCCACGCCCGAGGCTTCGTGGCACATGTTCGAGCAGTCGGGCAGGTTGTTCGTGCCGTATTCGCGCACGAACAGCTGGTAGAGGAAGGCCGCTTCGTTCGACGTGCGCCCGGAGGTGTAGAAGATCGCCTCGTCGGGCGAGGCGAGGGCATCGAGCGCATTCGCGATGGTGGCGAACGCATCGGTCCATGCGATGGGGCGGTAGGTGTCGCTCGCCGCGTCGTAGCGCATCGGCTCGGTGAGGCGGCCCTGCGCTTCGAGGAAGCGGTCGTCCTGTTCGTTCAACCAGGCGACCGTGTGCTGCGCGAAAAACGCGGGCGTCACGCGCCGGGAGGTGGCTTCGTTGGCGACCGCCTTGACGCCGTTCTCGCAGAACTCGAAGGTCGAATGCGGATTGCGGTCCGGCCAGGCGCAGCCGGGGCAGTCGAAGCCGCGCGGCTGGTTGGCGTGCAACAGCGTGCCGGCGCCCTTCATGACGACCTGCTGGTCGCGCAACGCCTGCCAGGAGCTGCGCAGCGCGTCCCAGCCGCCGGCGGGCTTCACGTAGAGTTCGATGGATTTCTTGTCGGACATCGTGCTGCTGCGCACCAGGTGCTGTACGGGAGTGTGGCGGATCGACCGGCGCCGCCTCCGCATCATAGGCGCGCGTGCGCGGCGGGGCGATGAGGTTTGCGGCGGCGCTTCGATGATGCGGGCGGGACGGACGCGATGGCATAGTCGCAGGCCCCGGACCGGCGCCTCGCCCCGGTTCGCCCACGCACGGAACCCGATCACATGCGTCTTTCGCCGCTGCGTCGCCTCGCGCTTATCGTCTTCGCCCTGGGCCTGGGCGCGCCCGCATTCGCGGCGCCGGCCTGCCCGCCGGAAGGCTGGCCGGCCGAACGGCTCAACGCGCTGCGGCACGGCGGCTTCGCCGTCGCCGATCCGGGCGAGCGCGCGACGCTGGCGGTCGCGCTGGCGAACTGCCTCGCCGCCGCCGATCCGCACCTTCGCGACGAGGTGGCCTACGAAGCCTTGTCGACGTGGATGCGCAAGGGCGATCTGGCGCCCGACACGCTTCGCGCGTTGCGCGACCGCTTCTACGCCATCCTCGGCGAGCCCGATCCGGACGGCGTCGCATGGCCGTTCGCGGCGCTGGCGCTGTCGGAAGTGGCGCGCACGGATCGCCTCTCGCCGTGGATGACGCCCGCCGAGCGCACCGCGATGGTGCTGCGCGCCGTCACCTACCTCGAATCGGTGCGCGATTACCGCGGCTTCGAACCCGGCGAGGGCTGGCGGCACGGCGTGGCGCACGGCGCCGACTGGCTCATGCAGCTCACGTTGAATCCCGCGCTGGACGCGCCGCAACTGCATCGCATCGTCGAAGCGATCGCCACCCAGGCGGTGCCGCCGGTGGGCGTGGCGTACGTGTTCGGCGAACCGCAGCGCCTCGCCGCCCCGATCGTCTCGGCCGCGCAGCGTGGCGTGCGCGACGAGGCCGGCTGGACGCACTGGTTCGCCGCACTGCCGCCGCGCCTGGGCGATCCGGCGCTGGCGTGGAAGGACCCCACTGGCTTGCGCGCCGGCACGATCTGGTCGCGTTCCTGCAGGCGGTGTACGTCGAGGCCGACCGGTCGACCGACAGACGCGCGCGCCTGGTCCTTCCCGGCGTGATCGCGGCGCTGCAGTCGATCCCCTGACGCCGCGCCCGCGGTAAATCAGACCCGTCCGATTCAAGCCCGTCCGGGATCTGTCGACCATGGCCGTTTGTTCGGACTTGGGACGACGGCCGGATGCGCTTCACCCAACCTCGCGAAAGCTGCCCGCGCTGCGGCGCGAACGTGCGCACGCTGCGCCTCGCCGGCGAGCCGGTGCGCCACCACCAGTGCACCGACTGCGGCTATCGCTACGAGAACGTGCCCGAGGCCTACGACGAGGACGGGATGCTCGACGGCCTGGCCGGCATCGACGCGCTGCCGGAGGACGATCGCGACGCGATGGAAGGGCTGATCTTCCTGATCATCGGCTCGGGCACGATGATCGGCGGCATCGAGCTGACGTCGCGTTCCATCGCCGATCTCGTGGCCGAACACGGGGCGCCGCAGTCGGTCATGCGCGGCTTCGCGTGGCCCGCGCACAACTGGCTGCTCAGGCGCGTGAAGCGCTTCACCTCGCACTTGGTGGCGATCGATTACGGCCAGTGGCGGGTGTGCTTCACGGTGCGGCGCCTGAGCCCGGTGGCGCTGCGCTGACGCCGCAGGCGCGGATGTCCCGTTCGCGAGGCGATTCAGCCTTCGTCGTTGTCGAACTCCACCAGCACGTCCAGGTCGAACGCGAGCGCCTCGACCGCATCGCGCACGCGGTTGGCGGTGGCCTGGTTCGGCGCCTCGATCTCCAGCGCGTGCTGGCCCGGCCCCTGGTCGTCGGTCAGGCCGGCGGAGCTGGAATCGTCGTCGTCCATGTGCGGCATCAGGTCGTCGACTTCCTCGATGTGCTCGACGCCGTCCAGGCTGGTAAGCAGATTGGCGATGGCGCGGACGTCGTCGTCGCTGCCGGTCACGCGCAGGCGCATCAGGGGCATGGGGTGCAACCTTCGATCTGTGGGGCCGTTGGAGGCAGGCTATTGAGCGGCCGGGCAAGGCGGCGTGATGGCGTGCCGCGTGCGCTTGTCATGCGCGTGGAGTAGGGTAAATCGCATGAATGCGAAGCTTCCCGTGACCGGCGTGACCCTTCGGCCGCTCGAACGCGGCGACCTGCATTTCGTGCATGTGCTCAACAACAACCGCAGCGTGATGGGTTACTGGTTCGAAGAACCGTACGAATCGTTCGTCGAACTTGAAGAGCTGTACCGCAAGCACATCCACGATCAATCCGAGCGACGGTTCATCGTCGAGGACGCGGCGCACGAACGCGTGGGCCTGGTGGAACTGGTGGAGATCGACCACCTTCATCGCCGCGCCGAGTTCCTGATCATGATCTCGCCCGACCAGCAGCGCCGCGGATACGCGCGCGCGGCGACGCGCCTGGCGATCAATTACGCGTTCCGCGTCCTCAATCTCTACAAGTTGTACCTGCTGGTGGACGTGGACAACACGCGCGCGATCCGGATCTACGAGGACGCGGGCTTCCGCCGCGAAGGCGTGCTGGTCGACGAGTTCTTCAGCGACGGCCGCTACCACGACGTGGTGCGGATGTGCCTGTTCCAGCGCGAGGTGCTGCGCGAAGACGACGAGCGGGTGGAGACGGGCGCAGGCGTGGAGGAGCGCACGGCGCCGCCGTAGGCTTCATCTTGCCGTTGCTCTTGCTCGTCATTCCCGCGAAGGCGGGCTCGCGCTTCACTTCGGCGAAGCCGAACATCCATGGACGTTCCACGCTTTACCGACAATGCGTAGAGCAAAGAAGAATCACCGGCCAAGCTTCCGATCGCCTGCGGCGCTCGGGTCACTTTTCTTTGCTTGCCCAAAGTCCGACTGGATTCCCTTCGGTCAAAAGTAACCAAAAGAAAGGGCCTTCCATTTGCCCAGATCAATCCCACGACCGGAAAGCGAGTAGGCGCGTTCGCGATTCATTTGGCCCGCGCTTGCGGCGCGGGCGTTCGGGCGACGCGCGAGCCAGTGGCTCGCAAGCACGCATCGCCCTCACTCCATGGCTCAGCGCTCACCGCCGCACATCCTGTGCGGCGCCCTCCGGGGCTAGCGACGAATTAGGCCGTTCAACAGCAACAGCAACAGCAACAGCAACAGCAACAGCAACAGCCACAACAAACGGATTCCTGCTTCCACTGGAATGACGGCGCGCCTTAGCCCCTCTCCCATCGGGAGAGGGGTTGGGGTGAGGGGCAACGAAGCCGTACCGGTGAACGAACCGTGCCGTACAGCGCCGCGCCGTTACTTCGTGCCTAGAAGATGCGAAATCCAGCTTTCGGTGCAACGACGTCGCTGATCGCCCCGCGATAAACCGCTACGACTTCGAAGCACCCGCCGGCTTCGCACCCGACCGCGGCTTCTTCGCGCGCGGCTTCGGCTTCGCTTTTTCGGCCACCGGCTTCGGCGGCGGCGCGCGCGTCGGAAGCGGGACGTTGCACAGATCGATGTGGCCGGCCATGTGCTTGTACCACTCGTCGCGACGATTGCGCCGCGCTTCGACCAGCTCGGCGAACAACGGCGTGTCGGTGCGCAGCACTTCGATGCCGACGCGTTCCTTCTTCGGGACTTCCGAGGCCAGGCGGATCGACTTGATCGGCGTGCGCTGCGACGGCTGCTCGTAGAAGCCCAGCGGACCGGTGCCGCGCGGGAGCACCGACAGCAGCTCCATGCCCTGCAGGACGCGGCCGACGACAGTGATGTTGCGATCGAGCTGGCGCGGCGACTGTCCGATCACGACGTACAACTCGGTGCCGTTGCTGGAATCGGCGGCCATGTCGCGGCCGGCGCCGACGGCGCCATAGCAGTGCGCCATCCAGGCCGCGTCGGCGGCGGGATCGCGGCCGGCCGGGAACCCGCCGGAGAAGCCGACTTCCGGCGCCCAGCCGTCGACGTCGGGCAGGCGATCGAACGGCAGCCCCTTGGTCTTGCGCGCGAACTCCGCCGGCAGCTTGGCCTTGGCGCCCCGGCCGAGCGGCTTGCGGTCCTTCTCCTCCTGCGCCGGATCGCCCCATTGCACGACGAAGTTGTCCTGCGCACGGTTGATGCTCATGCCGTTCCAGTAGCCGTTCTTCGCGAGCGCGCGGATGTTGGCCACGTGCGCGGGCGCGAAGGCGGGCGCCAGTTCGATCAGCACGCGCCCCGAATCGAGATCGAGGTACAGCAGGTTCTTGTTCTCGGGCGTGCGCCAGTCCGAGGGCTGCGAGGCGTCGAGGATTTCCTGCATCGACCGCGGTTTGCCCGGCACGGCGTCCTCGGCGAACGCGGGCGCCAGCGGCAGCGCGGCGAGCAGGGCGATCATGAGAGCGCTGCACCAGCGGGCGTTGCGAGGGCCCGATGCGGCAGGCTGCGATGCCACCGGCTTGGACACGACGGGTTTGCGCACGACGGAACTCCCCTTGATCCGGATCGCTTGACACGCGGATTCTGGCTCACCGCGCCCACGGGCGACCAGCCCCATGCCGTGGGAACGTGATGGCCGTTGCGCGAGCGGCCACCGCGGCCCGCCCCGTGGCAGGCCGCGGAACGCGGTCAGGGCGAGGCGCCGTTGCCGCTGCGCTTGCGGGCGCGGGTCTTCGCGGCCTTCTTGGCGGCCGCACTGCGCGAGGCGGACGTGCGACCGGATTTCTTCGCCGCCTTCTTCGCGGTCTTGCGGCCGCTGGTCTTCCGGGCGGCCTTCTTCGCCGTCTTCTTCGCCGTCTTCCTGGCTCCCTTTCTCGCGGTCTTCTTCGTGGCCTTCCTGGCCGTCTTGCGGGCGCCGGCGGACTTCTTGGTCGCCTTCTTCGCCGTCTTCTTGGCCGTCTTACTCGCGGTCTTCTTTGCCGCCTTCTTCGTCGCCTTTCCGGCGCTCTTGCGCCCGCCGGCGGATTTCTTCGCGGCTTTCTTCGTGGCCTTCTTCGCCGACTTCTTGCGGCCCGAGCCGCTGCGCTTGCCGCCGCCGTCCTGCTTGTTGACCGTCGCCCAGGCGATGCGCTCGGCGTCTTCCTCGGAGCGGCCCTCCTTGCGTTCGCTCTCCTCGATGTGCTCGGCCTGGCGCTGCTGTTTGTCGGTGTACGCGGATTTGTCGCCTCTGGGCATCGCTTCGTCCTCCGCCGCGGGGCATGCGGCATCGGACCGGTCATAGCAGCCGCGCGGTGGACGTTGCGGCAAGGCGCGTGACTAATGGCAGGTTCGGTATATGGAACTTCGCAGTAGTGTTGAGTCCAGCCTACCGGCCAGCCGACCGCCATGATCGAACTCGAACCCCAGCTGCGGAAATTCCAGAAGGAGCTCAGCGCCGGCACGGTGTCGCTCGCGTTGCTGGCGGTGCTCGCGTCGGCGGGCGAGCCGCTGTACGGCTACCAGATCGCCAAGCAGCTCGAACGCATCGGCGGCGGGGTGCTCGCCGGCAAGCAGAGCGCGCTCTATCCGGTGCTGCGCAACCTCGAAGGGGCGGGGTTGCTGGACAGCCATGTCGAGCCGTCGATGACCGGCCCGCCGCGGCGCTATTACCGCATCACCGATGCCGGTCGCACGGTGCTGCACGAATGGGCCGCCGCGTGGCGCGCGACCCGCGACAGTGTCGATTCCGTCCTGGGGGGACTTGAGCCATGAACGCCTTTGATTCGCGCAACGAGGTCCGCCCCGGCGGCCTGCCGACGACGATTCCCGAATACCTCGAGCACCTGCGCCGCTCGCTCGCCGGTGCCGATCCGGCGCTGGTGCAGGACGCGCTGTACGACGCGGAGGAATACCTGCGTTCGGAACTGGCCGAGAATCCCGGCAGGAGCGAGGCCGAGGTGATTGTCGCCGTCGCCGGCAGCTACGGCGCGCCCGACGAAGTGGCCGACATCTACCGCGATACCGAAGTGAAGGTGCAGACGGCGTTGCGCGCGCCCGCGCCGAATCCGCGCCGCTCGTGGATGGGCCGCTTCTTCGGCGTGATCGCCGAACCGCGCACGTACGGCGCGCTGTTCTACATGCTGCTGTCGCTGGCGATCGGCATCTTCTACTTCACCTGGGTGGTCACCGGCCTGTCGCTGTCGGCGGGGCTGGCGGTGCTGATCATCGGCGTGCCGTTCGTGATCCTGTACTTCGGCTCGATCCGCGTGCTGTCGCTGGTGGAAGGCCGCATCGTCGAAACCATGCTCGGCGAGCGCATGCCGCGCCGGCCGCTGTACAGCAGCCGCGGCCAGCCGCTGCTCAAGCGGATCGGCGAGCTGTTCACCGATCCGCGCATCTGGGCCACGCAGCTGTATTTCCTGTTCATGCTGCCGCTGGGCGTGGCGTACTTCACCATCGCGGTGACGTGCCTGGCCGTGTCGCTGTCGCTGATCGTCGCGCCCGTTGGGCTGATGCTGGGGCTGGGCAGCGGCCTGGTGTTCGACAACTGGTACCTCGCTATCGACGGCGAACCGTGGATGTGGCCGATCGTGATGCTCGCCGGCGTGCTGCTGCTGTTCGTGACGCTGCACATCGCGCGCGGCGTGGGCTACCTGCACGCGCTGCTCGCCAAGCACATGCTGGTGAAGACCGCGCAGTACGACTGACGCGCACTGCATGTGAAGGTGCGTTCACGCGCGGACTGCGGGCTGGTTAACAAAAACGGCCCGCCGCATCGCCTACCGTGCCCGGGCGGAACCTTGCCGCGACTTCAAAGGAGATGAGCATGCGTCGTTTCAGGATCTTCGCGTTGGCCTCGGTGCTGGGCCTCGCATCGTTCAGTACGTCCGCGAGCTGGCAGGGCACGTGGTTGTACTACGACGATGAAGGCGTGCTGGTGGGTTCGTGGACCGCCGGCTGTCGCGAACTGGACGGTCGCTGGGGCGTGGAAACCGACAACAAGGTATTCGTGCAGGGTTGTCGGGCGTCGAGCTGAGGCGCGCTGCCGCATCCGCATCACGCAACTGCAATGCGAGAAGCCCCGCGAACGCGGGGCTTCTTTTTGTCACGCCTTCCTGCGCTGCTTCGGCTTTCCACCCTTCGAGACGTGCGGATCGCCCGCGACGTGCCATCGCCAGTGCACGTCCGCCGCCTTGCTGATGCCGATGCGCGGCGAAGCGACCGGCGCGTCCGGCGGCGGCGTGCCGTCGTCGCCGAACCACACCGGCGCGGCGGGGTCGGTGATGTCCACGCCGTTGTGCACGCCGCTCAAGCCCAGCGCCTGCGCGAGCCGGCCGGGTCCGCTTGCGAGCAGTCGAACATCCTCCACGCCGCGCGCGCGACGCATGCGATCCAGGCCCTTCAGCGGCGACAATGCGCGGATCAGCACCGCGTGCCCGGCGGGTCCGCCGCACACCGCGTTGATCGCCCAATGCATGCCGTAGATGAAATACACGTACAGATGCCCGGGCGGCCCGAACATCACCTGCGTGCGCTTGGTCGGTCCGCGAAAGGAATGCGCGGCCGGGTCCTCGCCGCCGCGATAGGCCTCCACTTCGACGATGCGACCGGCCCGTCCATCGCGTGTGACGATGACCTTGTTGAGCAGCAGGGGGGCGACGTCGCGTGAATCGTGCGCGTAGAAGCGGCGGGGCAGGGGTTCGATCGGCATGGGGCGATGCTAAGGCAGCCGGCGCAAGGCGTCGTCGTTCCCGTCGAACGCGCGAGCGCATCGTTCCGCCGTGCCGCAGGGTGGAAGTCGCGTGATGCAATCGGAAACGGGGCGCCCGCGCTTCGCGCATCCCGATTTCACGCCGGTCGCGCTATTGCTCATCCGATGCCAGACGAAACCGCCAGCAACCCGGTCGAAAAGGCCGCCGAGACGCTCGATCCCACCGCGCCGCGCAGGACCGAGCCCGACCGCGGCGACTCGTTCCGGCGGCCCGCGATGCAGGCGCTGGTGCGGCGCGCGCAGGGCAGCCTTCCCGCGGACCTGGTGCGACGGTTCGTCGACACCGAGCTCATGGCCCAGGCCGCCGCGCTCGCGCTCTACGCGATGCTGTCGCTCGCGCCGCTGCTGCTGATCCTGGTGTGGCTGACCAGCGCGCTACTGCCGGGCGCGCAGGAATCGCTGATGCAGCAGATCGGCCTGCTCGCCGGCACCGAGGCCGAACGCGTCGCGCGCACGATCGTGGACAACGCCCGCGAGCGGCCCGACACCGGTTCGATCGCCGGATGGTGGAGCGTCGCGCTGCTGTTCGTCGGCGCGACGGCGGTGTTCGCGCAGTTGCAGGACGTGCTCAACAAGATCTTCCGCACCGACGCCACGCGCCTGGCCGGCGCGATGGCCTGGCTGCGCAAGCGCGTGTTCTCGATGGGCCTGGTGCTGGCGATGGGCTTCCTGCTGCTGGTGTCGATGACCGTCTCCACGCTCGTGCAGCTGGCGTTCTCGCGCGTGGAGTGGGCGCTGCCGATCGTGATGAACGTGGCGACGTGGCTGGTCTACGCGATCAGTTTCGCCCTGATGTACCACTACCTGCCGGACCGTTCCGTCGGCTGGAAGCGCGCGCTGGGCGGCGGCGCGATCACCGCGCTGCTGTTCGTGTTCGGCCGCTGGCTGATCGGCTGGTACCTGCACCGTTCCAACCCCGGCTCGGCCTACGGCTCGATGGGCGCCCTCGTGCTGGCGCTGGTGTGGATGTACTACGCGGCGCTGATCGTGTTCATCGGTGCGCTGATCACCGCGGTGATCGACGAGCGGAGCAAGCAGAAGCGGGGTGAGGTGGCTGCCGCCAAGCGTGACGGCTGAGGCCGCCCCGCCGACCACGCTCACGTCATCCCGGCGAAGGCCGGGACCCAGGCTCGCAGCCTCCGGGCACTCCACGTGACGGCTCCCCACCTCCCCGTCATTCCAGCGAAAGCTGGAATCCATTTCGCTTTTTCCGCATGCCCGCGAAGCATGTCCAGCGCCGGCGCGCCCTCGCGCCCCGACCCTCACCCCAACCCCTCTCAGCTCTGCACTTCCTGCGGTCGCCGCGGGGAGAGGGGCTCAACGGCACGCCGCGTGCCGCGCCGAACCGTGCCCCACCGCCGACGAACCGTTGCCGCGGCGGCCGGCCGACGGGCTAGCATCGGTCCACCGCGTCCTCGCTCCTGCGGCATCCATGGCCATCACCGCGACCCACCCGCTGGACCTGCCCCGCCAGCACCTGTTCTGGATCTTCCACAGCGCCGGCTGGCTCGGCTATTTCGGCCAGAGCTGGCTGGCGGCGATCGCCTACGGCAAGCCGTCGGGTTACTGGATCGTCCCGTTCACGGCCGCGTGCACGGGCTTCGTGGTCACGCTGGGGCTTCGCTACCTGCTGCGCGCGTGCTGGGGCCTGTCGCCGCGCAAGCTGCTGATGACGATGATCCTGCCCATCCTCGCCAGTTCGGCGGTGATGGACCTCACCACGCGCACGATGCTCGTGCGCTTCTGCGACACCTGCGCCCCGACCAGCCGCGTGGCGTACATCGCCTACTCGCTGACCTACATCTACGTGGTGCTGGCGTGGGTCGGGCTGTACCTGGGCATCAAGTACTACCGCCAACTGCAGGACGAAACGCAGCGCGCACTGGCGGCCCGCACCATGGCCCACCAGGCGCAGCTGAAGATGCTGCGCTACCAGCTCAATCCGCATTTCCTGTTCAACACGCTCAATGCGATCTCCACGCTGGTGCTCGATCGCGACAACGCCACGGCCAATCGCATGGTGCAGGGGCTGTCGTCGTTCCTTCGGCATTCGCTGGACAACGATCCGATGCAGCGCGTCACGCTGCGACAGGAACTGGACGCGCTCACGCTCTATCTCGACATCGAGAAAATCCGCTTCGCCGAACGGTTGCGCATCGAAACCGACATCGACGAGGACTGCTGGCGCGCGCTGCTTCCCAGCCTCTTGCTGCAGCCGCTGGTGGAGAACGCGATCAAGTACGCGGTCGCCAAGCAGATAGCCGGCGGATTGCTGCGCATCGAGGCCGAGCGCGACGGCGGGCAGCTCGTGCTGCGCGTGATCGACGACGGACCCGGCTGCACGAGCCTGGAAGGCAACCAGCTGCCGCCGGGCAAGGGCGTCGGCCTGCGCAACACGCGCGAACGACTGAACGTGCTGTATGGCGAGGACAGCAGCTTCGCCGTGCGCAATCGCGAACGCGGCATCGAGGTGGAGCTGCGCCTGCCGTTCGAAACCAAGCAACTGGGCGGAGACTGACATGAACGGAGCCGTCGGAAGCCGGGCCATCGAACGCGAACGCACCGCGGAGGGCGCGTCCGTTGCGGCGCATAACACGCGTCTGCGCGCCCTGATCGTCGACGACGAGCCGCTGGCGCGCCGTGGCCTGGAAATCCGCCTGCAGGCGCATCCGGACGTCGAGATCGTCGGCGAGTACGGCGACGGGCTGTCGGCCATCGCGGGCCTGCGCGAGCATCGTCCGGACTTGATGTTCCTCGATGTGCAGATGCCCGGCATGGACGGCTTCGAAACCCTGCGCAGCATCCCGGCGCAGGAGATGCCGCTGGTGGTGTTCGTCACCGCGTACGACCATTACGCGATCCGCGCCTTCGAAGCGTCGGCGACCGATTACCTGCTCAAGCCCGTCGAGGAGACGCGCCTGGCGCAGGCGCTCGCGCGCGTGCAACAGGCGCGTTCGCAACGCGAAGCGAGCGGGCACTGCGCGCATCTGCTCGGCCTGCTCGGCGAGTTGAGCGGGCGTCCGCTGCTCGACCTGGACGAGGCGCTGAAACCGGACGCGCTCGAACAGCTGCGCCGCGACGACAAGCTCGCCGTGCGCGACGGCGGCCGCACCGTGCGCGTGGACCTGGCGAGCATCCGCTGGATCGACGCCGCGGGCGATTACATGTGCATCCACGTCGACGGGCCGTCGGACCGTGCCGCGCCGCAGGGCGAAACGCTGGTGCTGCGCGCGACGATGCGCGACCTCGAGAAGCAGCTGGACCCGCAGCGTTTCCCGCGCATCCATCGATCGACGATCGTGAACGCGCGCCGCGTGGTCGAGTTGCGGCCGCACACGAATGGCGAGGGGTTCCTTCGACTGGATTGCGGGCAGGAATTGAAGTTGTCGCGGACGCACCGCGACAAGCTGGCGCTGTTGATCTGAGCTGTCGCTGTTGATCTTGCTCTTGCCCTAGGTCTTGCTTTAGCACCCGCTGTTGCTGTTCCTCGTGCTCTCGTCCTTGATTTTCATCAGCGACTTAAATCGAGCCGAGCACCGGAGCTGGAAAGGGGACGAAGAGCCGCGCACTGTCTGAGCGGAGCGTAGCGTAGCGAGTTTGCGCGGCGGCCCCTTTCCAGTGAGGAGCGCAGGGCACCGCCGCGCAGCGTCGGCTCGCGTCGGGAGACGCGAGCCGACGCCGCTGCGCGTCGTCGGTTCCCTGCGCTCCTCGCCAATCAGGGGGCGTCGCCCAAACTCGCTACGCTGCGCTGCGCTCAAACAGTGGGCGACTCTTCGCCCCTGATTGGCTCCGGTGCTCGGCTCGCTTTAAGTCGCTGCCAAGAGCAAGGGCAAACGGCAAAAGCAAAGGCAAAGGCAGAGGCAAAGGCAAAGCAACAACAACAGCCACGGCAACAGCAACAGCCGGAGCGACGGCTTTTGAGCCCCTCTCCCATCGGCGACCGCAGGGAGTGCACAGCTGAGAGGGGTCGGGGTGAGGGGTAACGAAGACACAGCGTTGAACAATCATTCCCGCACAGCGCTGTGCGGTGGCTTCCAGACAGAACGCACAAGCCAGAGTGGATTCCAGCATTCGCTGGAATGACGGTGGCGTTGTTCGCCGCGACGCGGAGTGCCCGGAAACGACCGGCCTGGATCCCGGCCTTCGCCGGCATGACGGATGACGGCTACGGGCGACGGACGTATCGGGCGCCGAATCCGCGGCGCGTACCAGACCTATGCGGCAACGCATAAAGCCCGTCACGACCGCGTGCAAGCCCGCACCCCCACCACCCCTGCCATTGGTCGGGTGCACGCAACGCTCCGCGTTGCACCGAAGAAACACCAACACCCGGCCTGGAACGCTTCACCGCGACGACCCAACCGCTGATCGCAAAGCCGGGGCATGCGTGACTTCCGGACCATCCGGGCAACGTCGCGCAGGCGCATCGTGCGCCCCGCACTCGTTCGCGCGGAGCCGCACGATGAAACTGACCGAAGCCTCGTTGCGCAATCCCGCCGCGGTCGCGGTCGCCGTCGCGATGGTGTGCGCCTTCGGCGTGCTGAGCCTTCTGAAACTGCCCTTGCAGCTGTTTCCGGACATCGAGCGGCCGCAGATGTCGATCCAGACCGAGTGGCGCGCCGCATCGCCGCAGGAGATGGAGTCCGAGATCGTCGAGCCCATCGAAGCGGTCATGCAGGGGCTGCCGGGATTGGAGGAGATCGAATCCAACATCAACGCCGGCAACAGTTTCATCAACCTGACCTTCGCCGTGGGCAGCGACATGGACGCGACGCTGGTCGAAGTGCTTTCGCGCATGAACCGCTTGCAGCCGTTGCCGCGCGACGCGACGCCGCCGGTGGTGCAGGCCGGCGCCGACAACGCCAACAACTCGCTCACCTATTTCTTCGTGCAGCAGTTGCCGGACACGCCGGGCGACATCCTCGACCGCCGGCAGACGATCGAGGACCGCATCGTGCCGCGCCTGTCGGCGGTGGAAGGCGTGGCCGGCGTGGAGATCAACGGCGGCGCGCCGGAGGAACTCACCATCACCATGAATCTGGAGCGCGCCGCCGCGCTGGGCATCCAGATTCCGCAGGTCGCCGACCTGGCCGCGCGCGCCACCGACGTCTCCGGCGGCGTGGTCGAGGCCGGGCGTCGCGAATACGTTCTGAGGTTCGCCGGGCGCTATTCCCCCGAAGCGCTCGGCGACCTCATCCTCGCCTGGCGCGACGGTCGCCCGGTGCGGCTGGGCGATGTCGCCACGGTCGAAGTGAAACGCCCCGAGCAGCGCTTCTACGCGTACCAGAACGGCAATCCCGCGATCGGCCTGCGCATCCTGCGCGAGAGCGGCGCGAACGTGCTCGACACCCTCGATCGCGTGAAGGCCGTCGTCGAGGACATCCGCGTGAAGGAGCTCGCGCCGCAGGGGCTCGACATCCGGCAGAGCTTCGACGCATCGGTGTTCATCAACCGCGCGATCGGGCTGCTGTCGGGCAGCCTGGGCGCCGGCGTGCTGCTCGCGGTCGGCTGCCTGTGGTGGTTCCTGCGCGACGTGCGCGCGACCGCGCTGATCGCGTGCGCCATTCCGATCTCGCTGCTCGCCACGTTCATCGTGCTCAACCTCACCGGCCGCAGCCTCAACGTGATCTCGCTCGCGGGGCTCGCTTTCGCGGTCGGCATGGTGATGGACGCCGCTGTCGTCGTCGCGGAGAACATCGTGCGCCTGCGCGAGGAAGGCGTGCCCGCCACGCAGGCCGCGCTGGACGGCACGCGCCAGGTCGGCGGCGCGCTGGTCGCGTCCACGCTCACCACCATCGCCGTGTTCCTGCCGGTGGTTTTCATGGAGGACGTCGAAGGCCAGCTCTTCGCCGACCTGGCGCTGACGATCTCCATCGCCGTCGGCATCTCGTTGCTGGTCGCGATGATCGTTCTGCCCGCCGCCGCGAAGAGCTGGCTGCGCGGCCGCGACGGCGAAGCCGAACAACAGCAGCATCGCTTCTGGAGCGGCGTCAGCGACTGGGCGATGCGCGTGACGAGCGGGCGCAGGAACCAGCTGGCATGGGTCGGCGCGCTGGTCGTCGCGCCGATCCTGCTGACGCTCGTGCTGATGCCGAAGATCGACTATCTGCCGCCGGTAAAGCGCGCAGCCGTGGATGCCTTCCTCAATTTCCCGCCGGGCATGAGCCCGGAGCGCGTGAACGCCGAGATCGCGCCGGCGCTGCTGGCGCGCATGAAGCCGTACATGGACGGCGAGAAGGCACCGCAGCTGAGCAACTGGTACCTCAACCTCTGGCCCGGCGGCGGCACCATCGGCGCGCGCGTGGTCGATCCGGACGACATCGGCGAGCTCGAACGCATCGTGCGCGACGAGGTGGTCGTCGGCTTCCCCGACACGCGTGCGTTCGCCAGCGAAGGCGAGCTGTTCGGCAGCTTCGGCGGCTCGGCGCGGGCCATCGCGATCCACCTGCAACACGCAGACGGCGACGCGCTCACGCGCGCGGCGGAAGCCGGACGGAAACTGCTGTCGGAGAAGTTCGCCGGCGCGAACGTGCAGGCCTGGCCGAACGCCGATGCCGGCACGCCGGAGCTGCGCATCAATCCCGACGATCGCCGGCTGGCCGAAGTCGGCTGGCGCCGGCCGGAGCTCGCCACGGCCGTGCGTGCGCTCGGCGACGGGCAATGGCTCGGCGAGTATTTCGACGGCGACCGTCGCCTGGCGATCATCCTGCGCAGCGATCGCGAGGACGACGTGGAGCGCCTGGGCGCCGCGCCGCTGGCAACGCCGAACGGCGGTACGCTCACCCTGGCCGAACTCGCGCAGGTGGACACGGTGCTCGCGCCGAACCAGATGCGCCGCGTCGATCGCCGCCGGACCGTCACGCTCACCGTCGATCCGCCGCCGGCGATGTCGCTGGAAGAAGCCCTGGGCATCGTCGAAAACGATGTCGTGCCGGTGCTGCGCGATGCACTGCCGGACGATGCGGCGATCCGCGTGTCCGGCAGCGCCGATCGCCTCGGCGAAGTGGTGCGCAGCATGGGCACCAACTTCGCGATGGCGCTGGTGGTCCTCTTCCTGCTGATGGCCGCGATGTTCCGTTCGCTGCGCGATTCGGCGTACGTGATGGCGACGCTGCCGATGGCGGTGCTCGGCGGCGTGATCGGCCTGCGCGTGCTGGACCTGGTCGCCGGGCAGACGCTGGATCTGCTGTCGATGATCGGTTTCATCATGCTGCTGGGCATGGTGATCAACAACGCGATCCTGCTCGTCGCGCAGGCGCGCGAAGGCCAGGCCGCGGGCGCGACGCTGGAGCACGCACTGAAGCAGGCGCTGGACCAGCGCCTTCGTCCGATCCTGATCGGCGCGCTGACCGGCGTGCTGGGCGCCCTGCCGATGGCGATCAATCCCGGTCCCGGCGCGGTGATCTATCGCGGGCTCGCGGCCGTGTCGGTCGGCGGCGTCGCGCTGAGCCTGGTGTTCATCGTCGTGCTGGTGCCCGCGCTGCTGCGCCTGTTCGAGAACAGGCGTGAGGAAGGCGTCGCGCGAAGCGAGCTTGGCGCACTCCTTCCCGACTGATCGCCGCGCCGTCCGGCCACTCGCACTCACTCCTTGCTCGTTTCGACTTCCCCTCGCTTCTCCCCCGGAGGCATGCCATGAAGACCCCGTCCCGTGTGCCCGGCAGGATCATCCTGCTGCTCGCGCTGGTCCCCGTGCTGCTCGTCCCCTTGATTCAATGGGACGTGGCCGCCACGCCGCCCGCCAAACCCGAGACGCCGCCGGCGGTCGTCGGCGTGGCGCAGGCCGTGACGACGGAACTCGCGCCGACGCACTGGGCGCCGGGCAGCGTGATCAGCCGCCGCGACGCCAAGGTCGCCAGCGAACAGGAAGGCCGCGTCGTGCGCGTGGCCGAAGTCGGGCAGAAGGTGCGCGCCGGCGAGCCGCTCGCGGTGCTCGACGACAGCACGCTTGCGCTGCAGCAACAACAGGGCGAGGCGGACCTGGCGCGGATCCAGGCGCAGCTGGACATGGCCGCGCGGCAGGAGCAGCGCTACGCGCAGCTGGCCGCGCAGCAGAACATCGCGCGCGCGCAGTACGAACAGACGCGCGCCGACCGCGACATGCTCGCGCAGGAGCGCGCGCGGGCGCAGGCACTGCTTGCGCAGACGCGTTTGCGTCGTACGCAGATGGTGGTGCGCGCGCCGTTCGACGGCGTGGTCGCCGAGCGCTCGGTGCAACTGGGCGAGTACGTCGAGACCGGCGCGCCGGTCGCGCGGCTGGTCGATACCGGTGCGCAGGAAGTACGCGTGCGCGCGCCGGTCGACCTGGCGCGGCACCTCGCGGTCGGCGTGCCGGTGGAAGTGAGCGTCGGCAAGCGCGGCGCGGAAGCGGGAGACCGCACCATTCGATCGCATCCGGTGAGCGCGCTCGTGCCGGTCGGCGACGAGGCCTCGCGGCAGTTCGAGCTGCGCATCGCGATGGACGACGGCGAATTGCCCGTCGGCACCGCAGTCGATGTCGGCATTCCCGACGCGCGCAAGCGCGCGGTGGTGGCCGTGCCGCGCGATGCGGTGATCCTGCGTCGCGACGGCGACTACGTGCTGCGCGTGGCGGCGAACGACATCGCCGAGCGCCTTCCGGTGAAAACCGGAGCGCAGGTCGGCGGCCTGGTGGAAGTGCAGGGCGCGGTGAAGCCGGGCGACCGGCTGATCGTGCGCGGCGGTGAGCGGATCGAAGCCGGGCAGGCGGTGACGATCCAGCAGGATCTGTCGCGGGCGACGGCGGCGAGGTAATGCCGCGATCCGCGGATGGACTGCACGACCCCTCCGCCGATGGGTGGAGGGGTTTTTGTCTGTTGCCGTCGCTGTTGCCGTTGCGCCTGCTCGTCATTCCAGCAAAAGCCGGAACCCATCTTGATCCTGCTCTTGCCGTTGCCGTTGCCGTTGCCGCGGCCGTTGCTCTTGCTCGTCATTCCAGCGAAAGCTGGAACCCATCTTGATCCTGCTCTTGCTGTTGTTCTTGCTGTTGCTCTTGCTCTTGCTCGTCATCCCGCAAAGGCGACCTCGCGCTTCACTTCGGCGAAGCCGTAGCGAACCCCCGCCACGGGCCGTCCTGCCATTCGCGCATTTCGCGCAGGGTGCCGATCGCCTGCGTCAGCGGGGCAGGGCGATGGATGCCGAACCCCTGCACCTGGTTGCAGCCGTGCATGGCGAGCCACTCGTACTGGGCCTGCGTTTCCACGCCTTCGCCGACGACCTTCAGGCCGAGCCCGTGCCCCAGCGCGAGCAACGCCTGGCAGATCGACGCACTGCGTTCGTCGCGATCCACGTCGCGCACGAAGGACTGGTCGATCTTGATCGCGTCCAGCGGCAGCTGCTTGAGGTACGACATGCTCGAAAAGCCCGTGCCGAAGTCGTCCAGCGACAGGCACACGCCGAACGATTGCAGCCGCCGCAGGGTTTCCAGCGCCTGTTCCGGCCGCGTCATCAGCACGCTTTCGGTCAGTTCGATGTGCAGCGCGCCGCGCGGAAGCGCGTACTCGCGCAGCACGCTTTCGATGTCGTGCGCGATGTCGCCGTCGAGGAACTGCATCAGCGAGACGTTGACGGCGATCGGCAGGTCGCCGAATCCCGCCCGCTCCAGCAGGCGCTGCGCCGCGGCCGCCTCGCGCAGTGCCCAGCGGCCGAGCGGCACGATCAGGCCGGTGTCTTCGCACAGGCCGATGAACTGCGACGGCGGCAGGTAATCGCCACCGCGCTGCGGCCAGCGGATGAGCGTTTCCAGTCCGGCCGGGCGCGCGTACGCCACGTCCCACAGGATCTGGAAATGCAGTTCGAATTCGCCCGCGTCGATGGCGCGATGGATGCGTCCGGCCAGTCGCAGGCGGTCGCCCGCATGCCGCGCCATGCTCGGCTCGAAGACGACCAGCGGACGATGTTCCGTGCGCGCGACGTGCGCGGCGAGCCCCGCGTTGGCGATCGCCTGCGCCGCCTGGCGTTCGCCGGTGCGCAGGTCGGCCACGCCGATCCACGACTCCAGGCGGTGCAGCGTGTCCTCGCCGGGAATCGGCCGCCCCAGTTCCTGCAGCAGGCATTCGAGCGCTTCGTCCCACGCGTCGACCGGATGCACGGCCAGCACGAATTCGTCGCTGCGCACGTGGCCGGCCACGCCGAAGCGTTCGCCCAGGCGCGCGATGCGCGTGGCCATGACGCGCAGCGTGTCGTGGCCGGCTTCGCGTCCCAGGCTGTCCTCGATCAGCTCCAGCCCGCGCAGCTGCACGCAGGCGATGCGGCACGGACCGGCGTCCATCGCATCCACGCGATCGGCCAGCGCATCGGCATTGAGCAGGCCGCTGGTCATGTCGTGCGTCGCGCGATAGGCCAGTTCGCGCTGCTGTGCCACCCGTTCGGTGACGTCCTCGGCCAGCACCAGGCGCGACGGCCGGCCACGGAAGTCGATGTCGGTCGCGTGCACGCGCACTTCCAGCAGGCGGCCGTCCTTCCTGCGATGCACCCACAGCCGCACTTCGTCGCGCTCGCCCGGCCGGTGGCGTTCCAGGTCGATGGCGACCGCGCCGCGGTGTTCCTCGGGACGGATGTCGTAGATGGTCATTGCGAGGAACTCCTCGCGCGTGTAGCCGTACTGCTCGATCGCGGCCTGGTTGACCTCGACGAAGCGCAGCGTGCGGATATCGAACACCCAGAACGGCAGCGGGTTGCGTTCGAACAGCATGCGGAACTGGCGCTCGGTTTCCTCCAGCGCCAGCTGCACTTCCATGCGGTCGGTGACGTCCACCACGGTGCCGGCCATTTCCAGCGTGCCGTCGGCATCGCGCGTGGCGGCGCCGCGCGCCGATATCCAGCGCACCCGGCCGTCGTCGCCGCGGACGATGCGGTAGTCCAGCGAATACGGCTCGCCGCTGCGCCAGGCCTCACCGAAATGCGTCGACACGCGTCCGCGATCGTCCGGATGCACGAGCGCATAGAACTCGTCGATGGACGCGGCCGATTGCCCTTCCGGCAGCCCGAGCAGCTCGGTCACCGGCTCCGACCAGCACACCGTGCCGTTGCGGTCGGCGATCCACGTGCCCGTGCGTCCGAGCTGCTGCGCGCGACGGAGGTTGTCGGCCGCCTCGGTCAGCCGTTCGACCAACTGGGCCGTGGCGCGCGCGTTGCGGCGGACCATGCGCACCAGGTAGACCAGCCCGGCGAGATAGATCAGGTACAGCGCGACGCCCGCCACGACCAGCCGCCACCACGGCGCGAGCACGCGCTGTCGCGCGATGGCGACGTCGACGTGCAGCGGATAGTCCGGCACGACGCCCCCGACGGTGATGCGCTTGATGCCGTCGCGACGATCGTCGTCGTCCTCGGGCATCACCTGCGGCTCGACGCTCGTCGGCACGACGGCGTCGTCGGGCTCGCCGATGTGCGCCTCGCCGCGCGTGTCCGCGACGAGCCGTCCATCGTTGCCGGCGAGCTGGATCAGCCGCGCGCGATCGGCGTCCAGGTGCAGCACGAGCTTCTGCAACTCGCTCGTGCGCAGCCGCGCGACGATCCATCGGCCGTCGTCCATCGGCAGCGCCAGCGGCAGCAGCCACTCGCCCCGATGCCGCGCGAGCGGGCCGACGAGCATCGATTGCGCATGCGGCTGCGGGGTTCGTCGGTCGGGCCAGTCGGCCAGCCCCGGTTCGCCGCGACCGCCGCTGAGCGGCATGCCGTTCGCGTCGGTGAGCTCGAGGCTTTCCAGTTCCTGCTGGCGTTGCGCGACGCCGTTGAAGAATTCGGTGATCAGGTGCGGCAGGTGTTCCGGCGCGGCAACGGCCACGCGCTGCACGTCGCCGGCGATGCCGCGCATCGCGCGTTCGAGGTTGCGCAACTGCAACCACACGAGGCGTTCGGCGCCGGCGGCGAGGGCGAGGTTCTGCTGCTCGGCCGCGGCCAGGCGGTTGCTGCGATCGGACGCGGCCACCGCGAACAGCGTCGCGGCGAGCACCACCGCCAGCGCCAGGCCGAAGCCCAGCACGGCGGCGGCCGATTGCGTGCGACGACGTGCGGGACGGGAGCGTTCGGCTGGTGGCATCGCGTCGCGTGGCTCTCCGGCGGTGGTCCGGGGTCGGTCCTATTCAGTGCGCGCGGGGGTGACAACGTTGTGAGCGCGTGAGCGCAGCGACACCGCCATCATCTGCACCTCTCGTCCGGTATCGGCCCGGCCGCGCTCATCTTCAGTGCGTCACGCGGGCAGCGGCGCATCGCCGGGCGCGGCGCGCTGGGGAAGCAGCGCCAGCAGTTGCGGGATGCGGTACGGCTTGGGCAGGAAGATCACGTTGCCCGGCAGCGCCGGAAGCTGCGCGCGGGCGAAGCCGGACGCCAGGATCACGCGGGCCTTGGGCTGCAGGCGCACGACGTGGTCCGACAGCTCGATGCCCGACATGCCATTGGGCATGCTCACGTCGCTGACCACGACGTCGAAGACCTCGCGCTCCATCGCCGCCACGGCCTGCGGGCCGTCCGCGGCGGTGATGACGCGATAACCCGTCATGCGTAGCGCTTCGCCGATCAGCAGCCGCAGGTCGTCCTCGTCTTCCACCAGTAGCACGCGCACGTCACACATCGCCGCGTTCTCCGTTCGCGGGCGCGTCTTCGCGGGCCGGCTTCGCGGGAAGGTGGATGCCCACCCGGGTGCCCTGGCCGGGCTCGCTCTGCAGGATCACGAAACCGCCCGATTGCGCGGCGAAGCCGAACACCTGGCTCAGGCCCAGGCCGCTGCCCTTGCCGACTTCCTTGGTGGTGAAGAACGGCTCGGCGGCGCGCTCGACGATCTCCGCGCTCATGCCCGATCCGTCGTCGACCACCTCCACCACGGCGTAATCGTGGTCGGCCTCGTCCGGCGTTTCCGGCCGCGCGCAGCGGACGCGGCGCGTGCGCACGGTGATCGTCCCGCCCGCGGGCATCATCGAATCGCGGCTGTTGGCCACCAGGTTGAGCACCGCGGCCTCGAACTGCGCGGCGTCCACCTCGACCGGCGGCGCGTCGTCGCCGAGGTCGAACCGGAACTGGATCGAGGCCCCGCACGCGCGCCGGTAGAGTTCGGCCGATCGCGCGAGCAGCTCGTTGATGTCGTACGGTTCCGGCGCCAGGTTCTGCCCGCGCGCGAAGGTCAGCAACTGGCGGGTGAGCAGGGTGCCGCGATCGGCGGCGCGCTGCGCCGCCTCGATCCATTCCAGCGTGCGCGGGTCCTGCGTGTTCTTCAGGCCGATCAGGTCCAGGCTGTTGACGATCACCGTCAGCAGGTTGTTGAAGTCGTGCGCCAGGCCCAGGGTGAGCTTGCCGATGGCCTCCAGCTTCTGCGACTGCGCCAGCGCCTTCTGCGCGGCCTGCAGGCGCATCGCCGCCTCGTAGCGCTCGGTCACGTCGCGCGTGACCTTGGCGAAGCCGATCAGCTCGCCGTCCTGCCAGATCGGATCGATCACGACGCTGGCGCGGAAGCGGGTGCCGTCCTTGCGCAGGCGCCAGCCCTCGGCCTCGAACTTGCCCAGCGTGCGCGCCGATTCCAGGCCGCGCTGCGGCTCGCCGCGGACGATGTCCTCCGGCGTGTAGAAGCGCGAGAAGTGCTGTCCGACGATCTCGCGGTCGGTATAGCCCTTGATCCGCTCGCCGCCGGGATTCCAGCTGCGGATGACGCCGTTCGGATCGAGCATGTAGATGGCGTAGTCCGTCACGCTGCCGATGAGCAGCGCGAACTGGCGGGCCTCGTCGTCGAGACCCCGGCCGGACGGATCGCCAAGGACCACGCCTGCTTCACCCGGCGTGGGAATTGCGTCAACCAAAGTCACATCCCCCTTTCTGGGCACGAGCCTAGTGCGCCCACCGTTAAATTTCCGTGCAACGCGGCCGTATTTACCGCGCTCAGCGTTCCGGAAGCGAGGGCGTGCCGTTGTCGGGCAGGTCGTACTGCGCATCCAGCGCCGTGTCGCGCAACGGTGGGGTGAGGTCCGCGCCCTGCCCGGGCTGGTCGTCGCGATCGTCGGGCTTGCGCAGTTCGCCCTTGCGGGTGTCCGCTTCGTCGAGCCCGGGGTGGTCGCGATGGAGTTTGCTCATGGCGTGCGCCCGCGATGTGCCAGGGCCTAAAGGTGACCACACCGCGCGGCCACGGCAAGTGAAGCCCGGCCCTTGCGTGACGGCCCGCGGGTTTTCCGGCCCGATGCGGCAAAGCGAAGCCGCCTTCACCTGACGCACGCGCGGCCATCCGTTAGCATCGCCCGCGTTTTTGAGCCCGCCCCGCCAGGGCGGCTCGACGCACAACGCGCCGGCGCCTCCGCCGGCGATCCGGGGAACGATGGAACCAGTCACGACTCGCATCCAGTGGGGACGATGGAGGCTGCCGCTGTTGGCGGCCGGCATCGTGTTGATCATGGTCGCGCCCTTCCTGCTGCTGCAGCGCCTGTCGCAGCAGAACCTGGCCGCGGCGGACGCGGTGTCGCACACCCACGAAGTGGAGGCGGCGGTGGCCACGCTCGCGCTGAGCGTGCGCGACGCCGAATCGGCCGCCATGTCCATCGCGCTCGGCCACGATCGCCCGCTCGCGCGCGAGCGCCTGCGCGAAAGCAAGGCCGCGATCGGTCCGAACCTGGATCGCCTCACCGCGCTCACCGCGGACAACCCGGCGCAGCAGGTGCTGATCGGGCGTCTGCGCGAGCTGGTCGACAACCGCATGGACGTGATGGACGACCTGATGCGCGAGCCCGTGCGCGGCGATCTTGCCCGCAGCGCGCAGATCCTCGCGCCGCTGACCGACCGCTTCGCGATCCGCCCCGCGCTGGAGGAGATGCGCCGAAACGAACGCGAGCTGCTCGCCCGGCGCAACTTCAACGCCGAACGGCAGCGCCGCCAGGCCACCTGGCTCGGCTGGGGCGCGATGGCCGCGCAACTGTTGCTCATGGGCATCGTGATGCTGGTGCTCGGCCGGCAGATCGCCAGCCGCATCAGCGCCGAACAGCGCTCCACGCAGGCCAGCGCCCGCGCCATGGCGGTGCTGCAGACGGTGCGCGAACCGATCGTGCTGTTCGACGACGACCAGCGCATCGTCATGCACAACGCGGCGTTCGCCGAGATGTACGCCATCGCGGGCGACGGCGCCGCGCTGTCGTTGTCGGACATCGGCCACGGCGCCTGGAACGACCCGGTGCTGCGCCAGCGCCTGCGCGACGTGCTGCTGCGCGGGCGCGAGCTGTGGGATTTCGAACACGAGCAGGCGCTGCCCGATGGCCCGCCGCGCACGGTGATGCTCAACGCGCGCCGCATGCCGCTGCCGGACGTGGACGACCACGTCGTGCTGATGACGATTTCCGACGTCTCGGCGCAGAAAGCCACCAACCAGAAGATCGCCGAACTCAACCGGCAGCTGGAAGGCAAGGTCGAGCAGGTGTCGGAAGTGAACCGCGAGCTGGAAGCCTTCAGCTATTCGGTCTCGCACGACTTGCGCGCGCCGCTGCGCCACGTCGCCGGATTCTCCGACAAGCTCGCGCGGCATCTGGCGGCCGGCGCCGACGAGAAGACGCAGCATTATCTGGACGTCATCGGCAATTCGGCGCGGCGCATGTCGCAACTGATCGACGACCTGCTGGTGTATTCGCGCCTGGGCCGCAGCGCGCTGCGGCTGCAGGCGGTGGACATGCAGTCGGTCGTGGCCGAAACCCGCGCGATGCTCGATGCCGGCGCCGAAGCGCGTGCGCCGCGCGTGGAATGGCGCATCGCGCCGCTGCCCATCCTCGTCGCCGACGAGAACATGATGCGCCAGCTGTGGGGCAACCTGCTGGGCAACGCGGTGAAGTACTCCTCGCGCCGCGACGTCGCGCTCATCGAAGTCGGCCATCGCGTGCTCGACGACGGCACGCACGAGTTCAGCGTCCGCGACAACGGCGCCGGCTTCGACATGGCGTACGCGAGCAAGCTGTTCGGCGTGTTCCAGCGCATGCACAAACCCACCGAATTCCCGGGCACCGGTATCGGCCTTGCGAGCGTGCGCCGCGTGCTGTCGCGCCACGGCGGCCGCATCTGGGCCGAATCCGCGCCCGACGCCGGATCCAGCTTCCATTTCACCCTTCCCGCGGCGCTGGATGCGCCCACCTACGAGCGAACCGCCGCATGACCGACTACCGCACCATCCTGCTGGCCGAGGACAGCCACGCCGATGCCGAAATGGCGATCGACGCGCTGCGCGAGGCCAATCTCATCAACCCGATCGTGCACGTGGAGGACGGCGTGGAGGCGCTGGATTACCTGCTGCGTCGCGGCAAGTTCGAGCACCGCAACGACGGCATGCCGGCCGTGCTGCTGCTGGACATCAAGATGCCGCGGATGGACGGGCTGGAAGTGCTGCAGGCGATCCGCGAGCACGACCACCTGCGTTGCCTGCCGGTGGTGATCCTGTCGTCCTCGCGCGAGGAGAGCGACCTGGCGCGCAGCTGGGACATGGGCGTGAACGCGTATGTCGTCAAGCCGGTGGACGTCGACCAGTTCTTCCAGGCGGTGAAGACGCTCGGCACGTTCTGGGCCGTGATCAACCAGGCGCCCGAAAAGAACTGACATGCCGCCCAATGGCTCGCCACCGCAGGGATCGCCAGTGCCAGGGCCGCTGCACGTCCTCATGATCGAGGACTGCAGCGAGGACGCCGAACTGCTCAGCGAGCAGTTGCTGGAGGCGGGGCTCCAGGCCACGTTCCACCGCGTCGACAGCGAATCCGCGCTGCGCGAGGCGCTCGCCCGCGAGCGCTTCGACGTGGTGCTGTCGGATCTTTCGCTGCCCGGCTTTTCGGGAATGGAGGCGCTGCGCATCCTGCGCGAACGCGACGCAGAGCTGCCCTTCATCTTCGTCTCCGGCACCATCGGCGAGGAAACGGCGGTGGACGCGCTGCATCGTGGCGCGAACGACTACGTGCTCAAGCAGAACCCCGCGCGCCTGCCCAACGCGGTGGCGCGTGCGGTGCGCGAGGCGCGCAATGCGCGCGAACGCGAACGCGCCGAGCAGGAGCTGATGCGTTCCCAGCGGCTCGACTGCCTGGCGATGCTCGCGGCCGGGCTCAGCCACGACCTGCGCAACGTGCTGCAGCCGCTGCTGATCGTGCCGGACCTGCTCAACGCCTACAGCGACGATCCGAACATCCACCGGCTGTCGGCGCTCGTCGCCGAAAGCGGGCGTCGCGGCCACGAGATGGCCGAATCCATGCTCGCCTTCGTGCGCGGCTCGCATCGCGCGAGCGAGGACGTGGCCGTCGCGCAGTTGTTCCAGGCGGTGTCGCTGCTGTTGCAGGGCACGCTGCCGCGCAACGTCACGCTGCGCTGCGAGCCGCTGCAGGAAGACCTCGTCGTCCACTGCAACTACATCGAGTTCCAGCAGTGCCTGGTGAACCTCGCGCTCAACGGCGTGCAGGCGATGGCGGAGCGCGGCGGCGAACTGCGGCTTTCCGCGCGGCGCGCGCTGCAGGACGGCGGCGAGCGCTTGTGCATCCGCGTCTCCGACGAGGGCTGCGGCATGGACGCCGACACGCGTGCGAAGCTGTTCACGCCGTTCTTCACCACCAAGCCCGAAGGCACCGGGCTGGGGCTGCTGTCGTGCAAGCGCTTCGTGGATTCGCTGCAAGGTCGCATCGTGGTGGAGAGCGAGGTCGGGCAGGGCACCACGTTCGATCTGCACCTGCCGCTGCGGGCGAACGTGGACGCCGATGGCGCCGCGGAGGAGCGGTTCGCCGTCGGCCATGGGCAGCGCATCCTGCTGGTGGACGGCGATGGCACGCGTCTGTCGTTGCTCGCCAACGCACTCGACAGCCAGGGCTACGAACCGCTGATCGCCGTCGACGGCGCCGCCGCCTTGCGCCTGCTCGCGCGCGAAGGCCTGCCGGCGCTGGCGATCATCGACAGCGACATCCTGATGCTTTCCGCCGTGAGCCTGCTGCTCGCGCTGCGCGATGCCGGCTTCGACGGCCCGGTGATCACGCTGGGCGATCCGGCCGATCCGCTGCGTCACGACGCGCTCCCGTCCAACGCCGTGGCGGCGGTGCTGCAGAAACCGTTGCGGATGAGCGCGGTGTTCCGTGCGGTGGAGCGCGCGTTGGGCGCGGGGGAACGCGGATAGGTTTTCTGCTTGCCTAGGCCTCACCGCGATCTCGCCCGAAAAGGCGCGTTCGCGTTCGTCAGGCCTGGCGGCGCTTAGCCCCTCTCCCACCGGGAGAGGGGTTGGGGTGAGGGTCGGGGCGTGCGACTACGTTGGCGATCGCCAGGTGCTCAGCCATTCAGCCATCACGCGGAAAGCAAAAGCACAGGGAAGTTCGGCTTCGCCGAAGCGAAACGCGAGCCGGCTTTCGCTGGAATGACGAAGGCCTTGTTCGCCCGCGATGGAGCGCCCAGGCGCTATCCGCCTGCATCCCGGTCCTCGCCGCGCTGCGTTGGCCGACTCGCTCACCCCCGAACCCGCGCCACCACCCCGGCCGCATCGGGCCCTTCGACGAACACGGCCACCCGATCGCCCATGCGCTTGAGCACCAGGTGCGCGCGTCGTTCGCCGAGCGTGAGGTTGCGGATCGACAACTCCTCCACGCCGGCGGGCAGGCGCGGATGGTCGAGCACGATTTCCGCGGCTGGGCCGTCGATGTCGATACCCAGACACGCCTGCAGCGACATGAACGCCGAACCGGCGGCCCATGCCTGCGGGAGGCACGCGACGGGATAGGCGACCGGGGCGCCGCCGGGCACGCGGGGAAAGCCGCAGAACAGTTCCGGCAGGCGCATGTCGAAGCCCACCGCCGCCTCGAAGGCGGCACGTAGCAGGCGCACCGACGCTTCGCGCAGGCCGTAGCGCGCCAAACCCGCCGCGCACAATGCGCTGTCGTGCGGCCATACCGAGCCGTTGTGGTACGACATCGGGTTGTAGCGCGCTTCGCCGATGGCGAGCGTGCGGATGCCCCAGCCGCTGAAGAAGTCCTGCGACATCAATTGCGCGGCCACGGCCTGCGCGCGCGCGTGCTTGGGAAGGCCCATGTAGAGCAGGTGGCCGGGATTGCTCGCGCGCACGGCGCAAAGCGCGTTCTCGCCGTCTACGGCGATGCCGTAGAAACCCGACTCCATCCAGAAATGCCGCTCCACGGCCTCGGCGATGCGTTCCGAACGCCACTGCCATTGCTTGGAGGCTTCCACCTCGCCCAGCGCCAAGGCCAGACGCGACATGCCGCGCATCGCGGCGAACACGTAGCCTTGCACTTCCACCAACGCGATCGGGCCCTCCGGCGAACGTCCGTCGGCATGGAACACCGAATCGAAACTGTCCTTCCAGCCCTGGTTCGCCAGCCCCGTCGCTTCGCCGCGCGCGTAGTCGAGCAGCCCGAGCGGATTGGCGTCGCACACGCGCTCGATCCACGCCGCCGCGGCCTTCAGTTCGTTCCAGATGCTGCGGATGAAGGTCACCTCGCCGGTGCGGCGCGCGTACTCGGAGGCGAGCACGAGGAACAGCGGCGTCGTATCCACGCCGCCGTAGTACAGGCCGAACGGCAGCTCGCGCAGGCGCGCCATCTCGCCCTTGCGCGTCTCGTGCATGATCTTGCCCGGCGAGGCGTCCATGAAGGACGACTCTTCCTTCGCCTGGTTCTTCGCGAGGAACGCGAGCACGCCGCGGGCGAGTTGCGGGTCCAGCCACAGCGTCTGCAGCGCGGTGATCACCGCATCGCGACCGAACGGCGTGGAGAACCACGGAATGCCGGCGTACGGATACGGTCCGGTGTCCAGTTCGCTGGTCAGCAGCGCGAGGTCCGCACGCGAGCGTTCCATCCACGAATTGAACAGCGGCGCTTCGCTGCGGACGCGCGACAGCCGGCGCTGCCTCCGCCGCATGCGCGTACGCGCCACGCTCGCCGCCGCGCGATAGCGCGAACGCGTGGCCGGCGGCGGATCGTCGTCGGCGCTGACTTCCAGATGCAGTTCGTCGCGCTCGCGCGGGGCGAGCGTGACGTCGAACGCGAGGCGTCCGTCGTCCATGCGACGGGGCGCGCGCGAGAACACGATCGACGAGCGGCACGGCGCGCCGTCCAGACCGACATAGCCGAAGGTAAGGCCGTCCTCGCGCGGATGCGGCGGCAACTGCTGGCCGCGCGCCGCGCGATGCGTCCCGCGCACTTCGAACATGTCACGAAAGTCCGCATCGCAGTCGAACACCAGGCTCAGTCGCACCGACTCGGTGCCGTAATTGGTCAGCGCCACGCGCTCGAACAAGCGGTCCGCGCACAGGAACCGGGTGCGCTTGATGTGCACCAGGCCGTGCGGCGTCGCGTCGCCGCCGAGCGGCGGAAGGGCGCGATTGGTCAGGTGCGCGACGAAGAACACGTTGTCGCGCGAGACCATCGAGCTCAGCAACGCAGGCGCGGTATCGCCGAGCGTGAGGCGATACCGCGACAGGATGCGGGTGTCGTTGTGGAACTGGCCATCGCCATCGCCGACGACGTCGCCCGAGCCGTTCGCGATGAGGAAGGTGTCGCCGTCCTTGAGGACGTAACTTGAGAACAGCGTTGCGGCTGCAGCGGGGTCCATGGCTCAGCCCGTCGTTCGGGAAAGGTCAGGCGGTGAGGCGGATGCGGGTACCACCCTGTTCCAGGACGCGCCAGTACAGCTCGACGTAGCGGCGCGCCATTGCGGTGGACGAGAAGCGCTGCTCGAAGCGCGAGCGGATGCGGCCCCGATCGTAGCGCGCGACCGAATGCACCGCCTGAACCGCGCTGTCCATGTCCTCGACGATGAGACCGCTGATGCCGTGGTCGAGCACTTCCGGCACCGAACCGCAGTTCCATGCGATCACGGGCGTGCCGCACGCCATCGCCTCGATCATCACCAGGCCGAACGGTTCCGGCCAGTCGATCGGGAACAGCAGCGCCACGGCGCCGCCGAGGAAACCGCTCTTCTGCGCGTCGCTGATCTCGCCGATGTATTCCACGCCCGGGCCGTCGAGCAGCGGTTCGATCTCGTCGTGGAAGTACGCGCGATCCACCGTGTCGACCTTGGCCGCGATCTTCAGCGGCAGGCCGGCGCGCCGTGCGATCTCGATCGCGCGATCGACGCGCTTTTCCGGCGAGATGCGGCCCAGGAAGGCGAGGTAGCCGCCGCGCGGGGTCGGGCTGAATTCGTACTGCTCCGGCGGCATGCCGTGATACACGGTGCCGGCCCAGTTGGCCGAGGGCAGGGGACGGCGCTGGTGGTCGGAGATCGACGCCAGCGGGAACTGCGGCCAGCACGCGTAGGCCTGCGGCAGATCCTTCAGGTCCAGCCGGCCGTGCAGCGTGGTCAGCGTGCGCCACGGCATGTCCTGGAAGAACGGGAAATGCAGCAGGTCGATGTGGAAATGGAGGATGTCGAATTCATCCGCGCGCTGGCGCACTTCGTCCAGCATCGCCAGATGCGCGGCCAGGTCGCTCTTCAGCGGCGCCGGATCCAGCCGGATCGCCTGGTCGCGCATCGGCGCGAGCGTCGCCCGCGTCTGCGCGTCGCCCGCGGCGAACAACGTCACGTCGTGCCCGGCCTGGACCAGCGCATCGCAAAGATGCGCCACCACGCGTTCCGTTCCCCCGTACAGCTTCGGCGGAACCGCCTCGTACAACGGTGAAATCTGCGCGATTTTCATGCGTCGTTTCTGTTGGGCGCCCTCGTCGGCCGGGGCCCGCGTGAACGGGCGGGTCCGGCGGCCTGCTTGTGCTGGCTGGACTTCGACCTTATGGCAGCGTTCTTCAAGACGGCGTGATGTGCTTGCCCGTCCTGCGCAGGACGCCGCCGACGAGGCGATCACGAGCGCAGGACGAGCATGCGCGCATGAACGAACGCAAGGCGGAGGACGCGTCGGTGCGGGACGAAGCGGTCGCGGCCCGCGCACGTTCGCCGATGCAGGCGCGCGTGCAATCGCAGCGCCTGGCGGTGGACGACGACCACTTCTGCGCGACGCTCGCGACCCCGGAGCCCGCGCTGCCCGCGGTCATTTTCGTGCATGGATGGAACGGCACGCAGGAGTTCGACCTGGGCCACATGCGCGACGCCGTCGCCGTGGGCTGCGTGGTGCTCGCGGTGGACCTGCGCGGCCACGATCGCGACGACCCGCGCCACGAGCGCGTCACGCGCGAGGAAAACCTGCGCGACCTGCTCGCCGCATACGACTGGCTCATCGCCCGCGACGACGTGGACGGGCGCGCCGTCGCGGTCGTGGGTTTCAGCTACGGCGCCTACCTCGCCGCGCTGCTCACCGCGCGGCGGCGCGTGCAGTGGCTCGCGTTGCGCTCGCCGGCGCTGTATCCCGATGACGGCTGGAACGTGCCGAAGCACGAACTCGAAGCGCGCGTCGAACTCGCCGAATACCGTCGCCACGTGCAGCCGCCTGGCGGCAACCGTGCGCTGTCCGCGTTGGCGCAGTTCCGCGGCGACGTGCTGCTGGTGTCGTCGCAGGACGACGAGGTGCTGCCGGAAACGGTGGCGGAAAGTTTCCGCGGTGCGCTGGTGCGCGCGTCGTCGATCACGACGCGGACGATCGCCGGCGCCGACCACGAGCTGTCGCATCCGGATGCCAGGCGCGCCTGGGCGGATCTGCTGCAGGACTGGCTCGGCGCGATGGTGGGCGGCGCGCGCCGGCAGGCGGTCGTCGCGGCGCTGGAAGCGCGGCACGAAGCGGTGGAAGGGGCCGGCGATCCGCACGAGCGCACGTGATCGCGCGGTCGATGCCGTGTCACGCGGCGCCCGGCATCTCCAGCGCCGCCGCGTCGATTTCCCCGGCGCTCAGTTTCGACAGATGCAGCAGCAGTTCCGCCAGCGTCGCGACGTCGCGGTCGTTGTGCGCAAGCACGCGACGCAGGTTGAACGCGGAGCCGCCACGCAGGTACGACAGCCACGCGGCGGGCGCTTCCGAGCCGGGCAGGTCATCCTCGCGGACCACGTTCAAGGCGCGGCGCTCGATCGTCGCCAGGCGGCAGTTCTCCCAGCGACCGCGATAGCGGCGACGCGTGGGGTACAGCAGGTCGACGTGCGGCCGGTCGGCCAGCGGCGTGCCCATGCGATTGAGGCGGAAACGCGTGGCGAGCAGCGGCGCGTCGTAGCACTTGCCGTTGTAGCTGACCAGCGTCGTCTCCGGGCGCAGCCATTGCCGGAACACGTCGAGCATCGCCGCTTCGCCGGCCATCGTCGTGATCAGCAGTTGCCGCACGCGCAGCGCACCGTCGTGCCAGTCGGCGGCGCCGATCATGAAGGCGCGCGTGCCGCTGCCGCCGGCCAGGCCCGTCGTCTCGGTGTCGAAGAACATCAGGCGCTGCGCGTCGAGCGCATCGCGCCGATCGAAGCGGCCGTCGATCCACGCCTGCGGCGGCGCGAACGGCAACCGCGATTCGATCAGGCGCAGGCCCGGCGCGATCTCTTCGCCGGGCACGTGGCGGTCGGCCGAGGCGATGCGCGACACCGGCTCGGGCGCGCGCCGTCGCAGGTGCCGACGCAGATCGTCGATGCTCGGCGTCGCCGCAGGGGCGGGCGCCGCATCCTTCGCGGGCCCCGTCGCGCCGGCCTGCCGCTTGAGTTGTTGCAGTCGCGCGAGGGTCAGGCTCATGCGGGCGACAGCGCCTTCAACACGCGCAGCGCGAGCGCACGCGGGGCGACGTTCGCGTCTTCGTCGATCGCCAGCACGGGGCCCACGCACGCCGGGCAACCGGCCTTGCAATCGCAGCGTTCCACCAGTTCGACCGCGCGCTGCACGAGTTCGCGCTGGCGGAAATGCAGCGGCTCGCTGAGTCCGACGCCGCCGGGGTAGTTGTCGTACAGGTAGACGGTCGGCACGAAACGCTCGCCGTCGTCCAGCGAGACGGCGTCATCGCCCGTACCGCGCAGCTGGCCGCGTCCGCGCCCGTCCGCGCTGGCGAACCACGCACCGTTGCCGTCGCCCACCGCCTTCTGCAGATCGACGCCTTCGGCCATCACCGCGAGCTTGGCGACGACGTGCAGTGCGTAACCGGCGCCGAGAAAACCGTCGAGCGCTTCCTGCCGCGAGGCGAATTCCGATTCGAGCACCGCCGGCGGCAGCTGCCACCACACGCTGGTCGTGTGCAGTTCCTGGTCGGGCAGCGTGACCGGGCCGTAGCCGATGTTTTCGTGCGTGTAGTAGCGGATCTTCTTGTAGCCGGCCACGCGGCGTACCACGTGCACCTCGCCGTGATGGCAGGTGCCGCGGCCCGCGGGCGAGCCGCCGAAACGTTCGAGCACCTTCAGCCTGGTGTAGTCGATGGCGTCGGTGTAGTAGTCCACGTGCGTGCGCGTGACGAACGCCTTGCGGCCGTCCCAGTCGAGCTTTTCCACCTGGTACGGCGTGGCCTGCACCATGTAGATCGCGCCTTCGTACAGCGTGAGCGGCGCGGAGGAGAAATCGACTTCGGCGATGATGGTCTGCCGCCCTTCGGTGCGATCGACCACGACGAAATTGCCGTCGGCCACCGAGCGCAGGCTCACCGCATTGGCCGGATAGCTGTCGGCGATCCACTCCCAGCGGTCCTGCTCGTTGTGCACCACGCCGTCTTCGGCCAGCAGCTGCAGGTACACCTGCGGGTCGACCGGGCCGAACAGTTCGCGCGCGTGGAAGGGCAGCTCGAACGCGGCGCAGCGGATGTGGTCGAGCAGGATCACCGGCTGGTCGGCATGGATGCGCGCGTGCTCGGGCGATGCGTTGGCGAAGAATTCCGGATGGCGGATGACGTACTGGTCCAGCGGATCGGAACTGGCGACCAGCACGCCCAGCGAGGCCTGCCTGCGCCGCCCCGCGCGGCCGAAGCGTTGCCACGTCGCGGCGATCGAGCCCGGATAACCGTTGAGGATCACCGCGTCCAGCGCGCCGATGTCCACGCCCAGTTCCAGCGCGGAGGTCGAGACGATGCCGTCGATGCTGCCGGCCCGCATCGCGCGTTCGGTCTCGCGGCGCTCGGTGGGCAGGTAGCCGCCGCGATAGCTGCGGATGCGCGCGGGTTTGCGCGGGTCGCTGTCGAAGACGTCCTTGAGGTACTTGGTGAGCACTTCCACCATCAGGCGCGACTGCGCGAACACCAGCGTCTTCAGGCCCGCCTTGATCGCCAGGCGCGCGATGAGGTTGCTCTGCGACCGCGCCGATGCGCGCAGGCCCAGGTCGGGGTTCACGACCGGCGGATTCCACAGCAGCACGTGCTTGTCGCCGCTGGGCGCGCCGGATTCGGTGACGGCGGTGACGTCGCGTTCGGTCAGCGCTTCGGCGTGCGCCTTCGGGTTGCCGATCGTCGCCGAGCACAGGATGAATTGCGGCTTCGATCCATAGAACGCGCAGATGCGCTGGAGGCGGCGGATCACGTTCGCCACGTGCGAGCCGAACACGCCGCGGTAGCTGTGCACTTCGTCGATGACCACGTAGCGCAGGTTCTCGAAGAACTGCGCCCACTTTGTGTGGTGCGGCAGGATGCCCTGGTGGAGCATGTCGGGGTTGCTCACCACGATGTCGCCGTGCAGTCGGATCGCCTGCCGCGCATCGCCCGGCGTGTCGCCGTCGAAGGTGAAGGTGCGCACGCCCAGGCTGCCGGCCGCGTTGAGTTCGAGCAGCTCGGCGACCTGGTCCTGGGCGAGGGCCTTGGTCGGGAACAGGAACAGCGCCTTGGACCGCTGCGTCGACGCCGCGGCGAGCACCGGCAGCAGATAGCACAGGCTCTTGCCCGACGCGGTGGCCGTGGCGATCACGACATCCTCGCCGCGTCGCACCGCGTCCCACGCCTGCGCCTGATGCGAATACAGGCGGTCGATGCCGCGCGCGGCCAGCGCCTGCACGACGCCGGCGGGAACGTCGTCCGGCATCGGCACGCTGCGCTCCGGCCGGCCGGGCACGGTGTGCACGCCGGTGATGCGCGAGAGGTACTTGTTCTCCAGGCGCTGCGCGAGCGCGCGCCCGTCGCCAGGCGGTCGCGGACGGGCGACCTCGGGAAAGACGGAGAGGTCGGACGGGCTGCGCGCCGGCTGGCTCATGCGGGTTCGTCGTGCGGAAGGGCAGGGCGTTGTAGGGCTTGGGTGTCTCAGGGGGTGAGATTGGGATTCGTGATCTCCCACCATCCTTCCTGCCTTCGCGGGAATGACGAACAGCAACGGCGAAGCGACCCGCGCACGCCCACACCACGTCACCACGACCCGACGCCCGCGTTAAGCTCGCGCAGCCCGGGCACGCCGCCCGCCCCACACTCCGGGAGTTCCCATGACGCGCAGTTCCCTTTCCCTCGCGGTTTCCCTGCTGCTGGCCGGTGCGACGCTCGCCGGTTGCGCGAAGCCGGCGTCCGACGAAGCTGCGGCCACGAATCCGCCGGCCGCCCAGACACCCGCGGCCGGTGCATCCGAACCCGCGCCCGCGCCGGAGGAGAGCGCCGACATCTTCCGTTTCAAGGTCGGCGAGCTCGACGCGGTCGCGCTGCACGACGGCACCATCGATACCCCCAACGACGGCAAGACCTTCGGCGTCGGGCAGAAGACCGAGGACGTCGCCGCGCTGCTTGCCGCCAACGGACAGCCGACCGACGTGCTGCACCTGAGCGTCCAGCCGCTGCTGCTGCGCGTCGGCGATCGCACCGTGCTGTTCGACACCGGCGCGGGCGACGTGGAATGGGCGAAGGCCGGCAAGCTGCAGGCGTCGCTGCGCGCGGCCGGTGTCGAGCCGTCGCAGGTCACCGACATCTTCATTTCGCACGGCCATCCCGACCACGTCGGCGGCCTGCTGGCGAAGGACGGCGCACTCGCGTTCCCGAACGCCACCGTGCACCTGTCGGCACCGGAATGGGCGGCGATGCAGAAGAACCCGAACGCGGCGACGCTCGTCGCGGCGATCGGCCCGAAGGTCAAGGCCTTCGAACCGGGAGCGGCGGTGCTGGCGGGCATCACGGCCGTCGCGCTGGAAGGCCACACGCCGGGCCACAGCGCCTACGAAATCGCATCGGGCGAGGAACGCCTGCTCTACATCGGCGATGCGGCGCATCACCACGTCGTGTCGGTACAGCGGCCGGACTGGACCATCGGCTACGACGTGGACGCGCCGAAGGCCGAAGCCGCCCGCCGCGCCCTGCTCAAGCGCGCCGCCGACGGCAACCTGCGCGTGTACGCCGTGCATTTCCCGTTCCCGGGCCTGGGCCACGTGAAGGCGCAGGGCGATGCGTTCGTGTGGGTGCCGGAGAAGTGATCCGCTGCTTCCAGCCCTCGCTTCGGTGGGGTGACGAGCTGGAGCCCCTCTCCCGTCGGGAGAGGGGTTGGGGTGAGGGTCGGGACGCGCGGATACGCTCGCGCTCGCGATGCTTCGTCCGATGACGCGAAGGCGCGGAGGTGCGAAGGCGCAGAATCAAGATGGATTCCAGCTTTCGCTGGAATGACGAATTGAGGTTGATGGCGGCGTCAGAACGCCCGGACGCCACGGGCCTGGGTCCCGGCGTTCGCCGGGATGACGACCTGAGCCCCTCTCCCGCCGGGAGAGGGGTTGGGGTGAGGGTCGGGACGCGCGGATACGCTCGCGCTCGCGTTGCTTGGCCCGACGGCGTGAAGGTGCGAAGGCGCAGAATCAAGATGGATTCCAGCTTTCGCTGGAATGACGAGGTGAGGTTGATCCCCGACATCAGAGTGCCCAGACACTACGAGCCTGGGTCCCGGCGTTCGCCGGGATGACGAGGTGAGGTTGAGTGCCGACATCAGAGTGCCCAGACACTACGTGCCTGGGTCCCGGCGTTCGCCCGGATGACGAGCTGGAGCCCCTCTCCCGTCGGGAGAGGGGTTGGGGTGAGGGTCGGGACGCGCGGATACGCTCGCGCTCGCGATGCTTCGTCCGATGGCGCGGAGGTGCGAAGGCGCAGAATTAAGATGGATTTCAGCTTTCGCTGGAATGACGAGGTGAGGTTGTCCGCCGACATCAGAGTGCCCAGACGCTACCGGCCTGGGTCCCGGCGTTCGCCGGGATTACGAGGTGAAGTCGATCGCCGACATCAGAGTGCCCAGACGCTACCGGCTGGATCCCGGCGTTCGCCGGAATGACGAGGTGAAGTCGACCGCCGACACCAGAGTGCTCAAACGCTGCGCGCCTACGTCCCGCCGTTCGACACAATGAGGATTCTTCAAGCGCTATCGCGAGACATCGTGACCGGCCACCGCCAGATCGCCCGCCGCGCCGTCCCGTGATTCCCCAGCTGGTAAACACCCACCGCCACCGGCGGGAACGCGAACGGTTCGAAAGGCGCCGCTTCCAGATCGCGCAGGAACGCGGCCCGCGCATGCCCCAGCGTCAGGTGTGGCGCGTAATGGGCGCCGCTGTGGTCGGGGACGAAGCGCTCGACGTAGCGGATGGTCGATTGGCGGATCGCCGATCCGTCGTCGTTGGGCACGAACGCCTCCGCCGTCCCGCCCGCCACGGCCAGCGGCTTCGCTGCGGCGAGGCAGTCGTCGGACAGTGCCTGCAATCGCGACGTCGGCGCGATGCACCATGACGCGCTTCCGGTGTCGCCGTCGATGCGCACCTGCACGCCGACGACCTCCAGCGAAAGCGCGAGCGGGTCGTGCGCTTCGGCTACGGCCGCGATCGCCGACCGCAGTGCGTCCAGATCGTGCTCGTGGACGTAGCGCTGCACGAGCGTCACGTGGGGCAGGTGCGTGGCGTCGAAGGCGTAGCCGGCCGGATGATCCGCGCGCAGCGCCGCATTGGTCCGGCGGGCGCGGGCCTGCGTGGCCGGGTCGGGTTCGAGCAGGACGTCGACGGCGATCATGGGCGCATCGTACGCGCCGGGTCGGGAAGGTGCGGGCTGCGTCTCAAGACTGAATGCGCCCGGCCGATAAAATGTCCGACAAACCGCGATGCGACGGGCCGCCCGGCCGACGGATCGCCCTCATCCACGGCATGGAAGCCACACGCGCGTCGACATCGCGCCGGACTACCGCGCCTCCATGATCGTCCTTCGCAATCTCTCGCCGCTGCGCGTGTTCCTCGCCGCCACGGTGATCCTGGTGTCGTTGGGGCTGTACGTGGTCGCCAACGCCATCCAGTTCGCGTCCGACTACCGCGCGGTCACGCACACCTACACGGTGCTGCAGCACCTGGATCGCATCGAATCGCTCAAGCATCAGGTCGTGGCCGAATCGCGCGGTTACCTGCTCGCCGGACGCGCCGAGAACCGCGACAGCTTCTGGCGGATCGGCGGCGCCCTGCAGCGCGAAGCCGACGTGCTGGCCGAACACGTCATCGACAACGACGCCCAGCATGGCCGCGCGGTGGCGCTGCGGCGTGCGCTCGACGCGCGGCTGCGCCTGAGCGTGCAGGCGATGCAGTCCTGGCGCGCCGGCGCGACGATGCCCGGCGACGCGCCGTTGCTGATGGCGATCCGCCACGGCGACCGCGATATCGCGATGCGCCTGGAGCATTTGCGCAGCGCCGAGAACGCGCTGCTGTCCACCCGCTCCAGGCGCGCCGAACGCTCGGCGTGGTTGACCCTGCTGGCGGCAGGCATCGGCATTCCGCTGAGCCTGCTGCTGATCGGCCACGCGCAACGCCGGCTCGCGCGCGAGAACCGCGTGCGCCGGCAGGCCGAAGCCGCGGCGTCCGATTCCAACGCCGAACTCAACGCGACGGTGCAGCAGCTCGCGCGCCTGTCCGACAGCATGGCCGCGCTCAGCCAGTACTCGAGCATGTTGCAGGGCGCATCCGACGCGCAGGAGCTCTACGAGATCACCGCGAGCACGTTCCGGCGACTGCTGCCGGGACTGGGCGGGCTGCTGTACGTCATCCGCGCTTCGCGCGACCACGCCGAACTGGTCGCGCAATGGGGCGGCGCGGTGGCGCCGAACGATCCCGCGCCCGCGCTGCAGGCGTGCTGGTCGGTGCGCCGACACGCGCCGTTCGCGATGGACGATTTGCGGCACGGGCTGCGTTGTTCGCATATCGGCCGGCCGCACGGCGCCGAGGACGTGCATGGGCTGTGCGTGCCGCTCAGCGCGCACGGCGAAGTCGTGGGTTGGCTGTCGTTGCAGGGGGAAGGGCGCGGGCGCATTCCGGACGAATCGCTGGCGATCCGCCTGTGCGAGCAGCTCTCGCTGGCGCTGGCGAACGTGCGCCTGCGCGAAAGCCTGCGCCACCAGGCGGTGCGCGATCCGCTCACCGGCCTGTTCAACCGGCGCTACCTCGAGGAATCGCTCGCGCGCGAGATCGCGCGGTGCCAGCGCCGCGCGCAGCCACTGGCGGTGCTGATGCTCGACGTGGACCACTTCAAGTCCTTCAACGACCGCCACGGCCATGCGATGGGCGACGCCGCGCTGTCGGCCTTCGCGCGGATGCTCAAGACGCGCTGCCGGCCCGAGGACATCGCCTGCCGATACGGCGGCGAGGAGTTCACGTTGATCCTTCCCGAAACCGATCTGGCGACCGCGCTGGAGCGCGCAGAAGACATCCGCGCCGGCGCGGCGATGCTGCGCATCGGCGATGCGGGCGACGCGATGCTGCGCATCACCGTGTCGATCGGCGTGGCGCTGATGCCGGAACACGGCGAGGTCGGGCTGGAACTGATGCGTGCCGGCGATCGCGCGCTGTACCGCGCCAAGCACGAGGGGCGCGATCGCGTGGCGGTGGCGGACGTGCCGGTTGCGGTCGGCGAGCCGATGCGCGAGGTGTATTAGCCGGTCTGAGGCTGGTTGGGCTGTAACCGTGTGCTGTTCATTGCCGGTGTGCCCGTCGTTCCCCGTGTGCTCGTCACCGCCCGTGTGCTCGTCATTGCCCGTGTGCTCGTCATTCCAGCGAAAGCTGGAATCCATTTTGCTGTTGCACGCTAGCGCGTGGCATCGAGCTTCATCACCGCACGGCACGCCCCGACCCTCACCCCAACCCCTCTCCCGGTGGGAGAGGGGCTAAGCAGCGGTGTGCTCGTCATTGCCGGTGTGCCCGCCATTCCCCGTGTGCCCGTCACCGCCCGTGTGCTCGTTGTTGCCCGTGTGCTCGTCATTCCAGCGAACGCTGGAATCCATTTTGCGTGTTGCACGCTAGCCCGTGGCATCGAGCTTCATCGCCGCACGGCACGCCCCCGACCCTCACCCCAACCCCTCTCCCGGTGGGAGAGGGGCTGAGCACCGGTGTGCTCGTCATTCGCGTGTGTTCGTCATTGCCCGTCTGCTCGTCGTTGCCCGTGCGCCCGTCGTTCCCGTGTGCTCGTCGTTGCCCGTGTGCTCGTCATTCCAGCGAAAGCTGGAATCCATTTTGCTGTTGCACGCTAGCCCGTGGCATCGAGCTTCATCACCGCACGGCACGCCCCGACCCTCACCCCAACCCCTCTCCCGGTGGGAGAGGGGCCAAGCAGCGGTGTGCTCGTCATTCGCGTGTGTTCGTCATTGCCCGTCTGCTCGTCGTTGCCCGTGCGCCCGTCATTGCCCGTGTGCTCGTCATTCCAGCGAAAGCTGGAATCCATTTGCTGTTGCACGCTAGGCCGTGGCATCGAGTTTCATCACCGCACGGCTCCCAACCCTCACCCCAACCCCTCTCCCGGCGGGAGAGGGGCTGAGCACCGGCGTGCTCGTCGTTGCCGTGCGCTCGTCATTTGCATGTGCTCGTCATTGCCGTGCCCGTCATTCCCCGTGCGCCCGTCATTCCAGCGAACGCCGGAATCCACGTTGCTATTGCACGCACGACAGCGGCATCACCGGCGAAATGACGCTCACTTCAATCACGGCCCGCTCTTTGCCGAGCGCATTTCCTTGTCGTGGCCGGCCTTCATTTCCGCCGCGGTGAGGTTGCCGTCGCCGTTGGTGTCCATCTTGGTGAACATCTGGGCCGAGCCGGCGTCGTGTTCGGCGGCGGTGATCGCGCCGTCGCCGTCGGTGTCGATCTTCTTGATCTTGTCGGCGGAGGACATCTTCATCTTGTCGCCCTTTCCGGCCATCTTGGCGGCGTGGTGCGCGTCCATCTCGGCGGCGGTGACCTTGCCGTCGCTGTTCGCGTCCATGCGGGTGAACATCGTCTTCGCACCCGCGGCGTGTTCGGCCGAACTCACCATGCCGTCGCCGTCGGTGTCCATCATCTTCGCCTTGTCGTCGCCCGCCATCGCGGCGGCGGGCGCCAGCAGCAGCGCGCCGATCCACAAGGCGAGGCGTTTGTTCGAACGGATATCCGGTTTCATCGCGCCCTCCCAGGCTGGTGGTCTAGGTACGCCGGAGCGTGCGCGCGGTTTCGTTCGATGCGCGTCAAGCCGATGCGAAATCCTTGGAGGACGTTGATGTAGGTGAACGCGAACCCGTCTGCGCGCAACTCTTTACCGCGTCCTGAAAAGCCTTCGCGTCGGCCGGAGCGGGCCGCTTCGCGGCGCGGCGAGGGCGGCGCCGAACGCTGGCACGCCTCTTGCGCGGATGTCTCCATGGAGGCCGCACGCCGGGCGCCTTGTCGCGGAGATGCAGACTTTGTGTTTCCGGCCCGACGTCGCGGCCTCCTTCCTTCTCTCTTCGTGATCGGTGCCGCATCCTCGCGGGCGCGCGCTGCCGGCAGGACGGGCACACTGCGCCTCTGGCACTGTGTCCTCCAACACCCGACTCACGAGGTTGTCGATGCGCCGTACCCTGGTAACCGCCGTCGCGCTGGCCCTGGCCGGCGTCAGCGGCCTTTCGTCCGCAGCCGCCCCGCAACCGACGCCCGCGCGCATGAGCCAGACGACGACGCAGTTGCCGCGCAACGTCGTGCCCACGCACTACGACGTGGCCATCACGCCCGACATCGCGAAGCTGACGCTCGCCGGCAAGGCGGTCATCTCGCTGGAGGTGCTCGAAGCCACGCCGACGATCACGCTCAACGCGCTCGACATGGCGTTCTCGAACGTGGCGCTCACGCCGGCCAGCGGCAAGGGGCGCGCGCTCACGCCCAGGGTGTCGGTCGACACCGCCGCGCAGACCGCGACGTTCACCTTCGCCGCGCCGCTCGCGCCGGGTGCGTACCGCCTCGCGATGGACTACACGGGTCGGATCGGCACGCAGGCCAACGGCCTGTTCGCGATCGATTACGACACCGCGGCCGGCCGCCGTCGCGCGTTGTTCACGCAGTTCGAGAACTCCGACGCGCGCCGCATGATTCCCTCGTGGGACGAGCCGGCGCACAAGGCGACCTTCACGCTCACGGCCACCGTGCCGACCGGGCAGATGGCGGTGAGCAACATGCCGGCCACGTCGAAGAAGGACCTGGGCAACGGCACCACGCGCGTGGCATTCGCGCCTTCGCCGAAGATGTCGACGTACCTGCTGTTCCTGTCGGTGGGCGATTTCGAACGCGCGACCACGCAGGCCGACGGCGTCGAGATCGGCGTGGTCACGCAGCGCGGCGCGATCGACCAGGCGCGCTTCGCGCTGGAGTCCTCCGTCGACGTGCTGCGCGAGTACAACGACTACTTCGGCACGCCGTATCCGCTGCCCAAGCTCGACAACGTCGCTTCGCCGGGTGCGAGCCAGTTCTTCAGCGCCATGGAAAACTGGGGCGCGATCTTCACCTTCGAGCACACGCTGCTGCTGGATCCGAGCATTTCCACGCAGTCGGACAAGCAGCGCGTGTTCGCCGTGGCCGCGCACGAGATCGCGCACCAGTGGTTCGGCGACCTGGTGACGATGAGCTGGTGGGACGATTTGTGGCTCAACGAAGGTTTCGCGACATGGATGGCGTCGCGCACCACGCAGAAGCTGCATCCGGAATGGAACACGCAGCTGGAGGCGATCGGCGCGCGCGAATCGGCGATGGCGCTGGATTCGGTGGCATCCACGCATCCGGTCGTGCAGCACGTGGAAACCGTCGAGCAGGCCAGCCAGGCGTTCGACTCGATCACCTACGAAAAGGGCAGCGCGGTGATCCGCATGCTCGAGGGCTATGTCGGCGGCGAGGCCTGGCGCGACGGCGTGCGCAGCTACATGAAGCAGCACGCGTACGGCAACACCGTCTCCGACGATCTGTGGCGCGAGATCCAGTCCGCCGCTGGGAAGCCGGTGCTCGACATCGCACACGATTTCACGTTGCAGCCGGGCATTCCGATGCTGCGCGTCGCGGGTGGGCGCTGCGAGGACGGCCGTACGACGCTGACGCTCACGCAGGACGAGTTCACGCGCGATCGCCCGGGCAAGACGCCGCTGCGCTGGCGGGTGCCGGTCATCGCGCAGGGCGTCGGCGGGCAACAGGTGCGCACGCTGGTCGAAGGCGGGCAGGGCACGCTCGATGTGCCCGGCTGCGGGCCGGTGGTCGTGAATGCGGGCCAGAGCGGCTACTACCGCACGCTGTACGCGCCCGCGCAGTTCGCCGCGCTCCGCGACGGTTTCGCCAAGCTCGACGCGATCGACCAGCTGGGCGTGATGAACGACGTCTGGGCACTCGGCATGGCCGGCCTGCAGGCGCCGTCGGACTACCTCGACCTGGTGCAGGCGACGCCGCGCGATGCCGATCCGCAGATCTGGGGCGACATTGCCGGCGCGCTGCGCAGCCTCGACGCGTACTACCGCGGCAACGCGGCGCGGCAGGCGACGTTCCGCCGTTTCGCGATCGCGCAGCTCGCGCCGGTGTTCGCCCGCGTCGGCTGGGAAGCGAAGCCAGGCGAGGCCGACCCGACGAAGGTGCTGCGCACGGACCTGATCGAAGCGCTCGGCGCGCTGGGCGATCGCACGGTGATCGAGGAAGCCCGCCGCCGCTACGCCGCGCAGGATTCGATCCCGCTGCCGGGCGAACTGCGCCGCAGCGTGCTGGGCGTCGTCGCACGGCATGCCGACGCGGCGACGTGGGATCGCCTGCACGCCGCCGCGAAAGCCGAGAAGACGCCGCTGGTAAAGGACGAGCTGTACATGCTGTTGTCGTCCGCGCAGGACGCCACGCTGGCGCAACGCGCGCTCGACCTCGCCCTCACCGATGAGCCCGGTGCGACCAACAGCGCCGGGATGATCCGCACGGTGGCGGGCCTGCATCCCGACCTCGCCTTCGACTTCGCCGTGGCGCACCGCGAACAGGTGGATGCGAAGGTCGATTCCACCTCGCGCTCGCGCTATTACCCGCGACTGGCGAACAACTCGCTGGACCCGGCGATGATCGGCAAGCTGCAGGCGTATGCGGATGCCTACGTCGCGCCGGGTTCGCGCCGTGCCACCGAGAACGCGGCGGCGAACATCGCCTATCGCGTGGGCGTGAAGAAGGAGCGGCTACCGGCGATCGATGCGTGGTTGGCCAGACACAAGGGGTGAGCGCTTCTGCCCCTCTCCCCTCGGCGACCGCAGGGAGTGCAGAGCTGAGAGGGGGTGGGGGTGAGAAGGCGCTGCTTGCGAACCACTGGTTCGCGCGCCTTCGAACGCCCGAACGCCATGCGTCCGGGCCGCGAAAGGGCAACGAAGCGATTGTAGTGAACGGCCGTTGCGGTTCAGTGCTCGCGTTTGCTCCGTGCAAGAGCAAAGGGGACTGCAAGACTGCATGGAGCCAGCTCTCGCTGGGATGACAGTAGCGTTGCTTGCCGTGAGCGGATCCATGGGCCTCACGGGCCTGGTCCCGGCCTACGCCGGGATGACAGCGCAAGCGAGACGTCGGAACTGCACCCGGCCCGCAAAGATCCTCAATGCGGCCGCGCCTGCTCCACCATCGACTCCACCGCTTCGATGATCCGCTCGGACGTGTACGGTTTGCGCACCAGTTCGCAGTCGTGGAAGTCCGGCGGAATCGTGTCCTTCGAGTACGCCGAGGCGAACGCGAACGGCACGCCCGACTCGCGCAGCCGATTGGCGAGCGGATATACCGCTTCGCCGTGCAGGTTGATGTCGAGCAGCGCGACGTCGACGCGTTCGTGGTCGGCGATTTCCAGCGCATCGGACAGACGCGCGGCGCCGAACACCTGGTAGCCCGCGTCGGTCAACAGATCCTGCAGCGCCATCGCAAGGTACGCCTCGTCCTCGACCATCAACACGTTGTGCTTCATGAATACGCCCGCCGCCGCATGCCAGCGCGCATGGTGCCGGATCGGTTCGTAAGGGCAGCGTCACGATTTGATGTCGATGCGCGTTGCCGCGCGCACGATTCAGCGGGAACTCACATAACCGCGTCGCGTTCGCCCCGTTCGGCGAGCACGTCGTCGACGATCCGCGACAGCCGTGCGTGGTCGATGGGCTTGCGCAGCACCGTGCGCAGCATGTTCGCGGGCAGCGAGCGCTCGCGTATGCGATCGGCCAGGCCCGTGTACAGCAACACCGGAAGGCGTGGCGCGATGTTGTCCAGCGCCTGCGCGAGCTGCACGCCGGTCATCGACGGCATCGAATGATCGGTGATGACCAGGCGGTAATGCGCTGGCGCCTCGCGCACGCGCGCGAGCGCGAGTTCCGGCGTGGACACGAAATGCGCCTCCAGGCCCCAGTTCGACAGCAGTTCGCACATGAACTCGCCGACGCTGTGTTCGTCGTCCACCACCAGCACGCGGCCTTCCCGGCGTGCGGCGCCGGCGCGATCCGAGCGGCGGCGCGACGGCGTTGCACGCGCCGCGCCCGCGCACGCCGGCAGCAACACGCGGAACGACGCACCGCGCCCGGGCGCCGTGTCGACCAGCAGGTGTCCGCCGTGTTCATGCACGATGCCGTGCACCGTCGCCAGCCCCATGCCGGCGCCCTTGCCGGGCGGTTTGGTCGAAAAGAACGGATCGAACATGCGCTCCAGCACCGCGGGCTCGATGCCCGGGCCGGAGTCGGCGACACCGAGCTCGACGTACGCGCCTTCCACCGGTTGCCGGCACGCGGCGCATTCGCTTCCGTCCACGCGTGCGTCGCGCAGCGTCAGGCGCAGCCGACCTTCGCCCTGCATCGCGTCGCACGCGTTCACGCACAGGTTCAGCAACACCTGGCCCAGCTGCACGGGATCGAACTGAACGGCGCACGCGCCCGGCTGCACGTCCTGCTCCACTTCGATGCCTTCGGCGAGCGTGGGTTGCAGCACGGCGAGGTTCTGCTCGATGCACGCGGCGACGTCGATCGCCTGCGACTGGCCCTTCTGGCCGCGGCTGAACATCAGCATCTGCTGGATCAGATCACGCGCGCGCTCGCACGACTGCAGCGCCTGGTCGAGGTAGCCCGAAAGCCGCGCATCGTCGCCGTCCTGGCTGCGTTCGTGCGCGAGCGCCACGTAGCCCATGATGCTCGCGAGCAGGTTGTTGAAGTCGTGCGCGATGCCGCCGGTGAGATGGCCCAGCGCTTCCATCTTCTTGGCCTGGAGCAGTTGCGCCTCCAGCCGGCGGCGGCGCTGCTCGGCTTCGGTGCGCTCGGTGATGTCGCGCAGATAACCGATGAAGACCTTGCCCGAGGGGCTGTCGTCCACGCCCACGGCCAGCTCGGCGGGAAACTCGGTGCCGTCCGCGCGCTGCGCGGTGACGTCCAGGCGCTTCTTCAGCACGGGGCCGGGCCCGCCTTCCAGGTACAACTTCAATCCGAACTGGTGCCGTTCGCGGAAGCGTTCGGGAATGATCGTCTCGGCCAGCGATCGCCCGAGCGCGTCCTGCTCGCGGATGCCGAAGCACGCCTCCGCGGCGGGGTTGAACTTCACGATCGTCCCGCGCTCGTCCATCGCGATGATGCAGTCGAGCGCGGCGTTCACGGTCGCGCGAAGGTGCTCGGCGTTCCGGTGCGCGATGTCTTCCGCACGCTGGCGTTCGATCTCCGCTGCCGCGCGAACGGCGAAGATCTTCATCACCGATTCGATGAACTCCGGTTGTTCGAGCGGCCTGCGCGAGACGATGGAGATGATGCCCAGCGGCCGGCCCTGTGCGTCGTTGAGCGGGTAACCGGCATAGCTTTCGGCGCCCATCTCGATGAAATCGTCGTCGAGCGGGAACAGCGAACCGAGTCCGGCCGGGTAAAGGCGGAAGCCGTGCCCGACCACAGTGGCGCAGGCGGTGTTCGCGATGGCGTAATCGAAGTGCTCGCGCGGCTGGTCGTCGGCGACGAAGGCGAGGATGTGCATCATCGCCGGATCGTCCTCGCGGATCTGCGCGACGAAGGCGACGTCGACATCCAGGATTGCGGCCAGATAGCGCGACAGTTCGACGAACAGGTTGCGGCCGTAGGCGCCCGAGACCGCGAGCGCGGAACTGCTCAGCGCCGTTTCGACCTGCTTGCGCCGCGTGATGTCGGTGGCGATGCCGCACACCGCGTACGGCACCTGGTCGATGTCGAGCAGGGGGAACTTCGCCGACAGGAACGTGCGTTGCTCGCCAGCGAAGATGCCGCTTTCCTCGAACTCCATCGCGCGCGCCTCCAGCAGCACGAGCATGTCGTTGCGGCGCAGCGCGGCGGCCATTTCCGGCGGAAAGATGTCGCGATCGTTGCGCCCGATGAGCGAGTCGGCGTCGCGGCCGGTAAGCCGTTCGAATTCGCGGTTAACGAACAGGTAGCGGCCGGCGCGATCCTTCGCGAACACCGCGGCGGAGGTGTTGTCGAGCACCTGCTGCAGTCGCAGCTCGCTTTCGCGCAGGGCGCGCTCGCGGTCGTCGACGTGCGGGGAAGAGCCGGCGTTCATGGCGTGGCTCGCGGTGTGCGTGGGGGGAGTATAGGAGCGGGTTTCGTGCTGCGGAGGCGGTGTTACAGGGTTGAAACAAAAAACGCTTGATTGCGGTGCTTTAGCCCTTCTCCCTCCGGGAGAGCTCGAAACCCGCAGGGAGAGGGCGTCAAATCTACGGCACGAACATGTAGCCCACGCCCCGCACCGTGCGTATCGCACGCGGGTTGTCCGGGTCGGCTTCCACCTTGCGACGCAGGCGCGCGATGCGGATGTCGATGGAGCGGTCGAACGGCTCCCACTCGCGGTTCTTCGTGAGCGTGAGGATCTGGTCGCGCGACAGCGCCTTGCCGGCGTGTTCGTGCAGCACGCGCAGCAGGTCGAACTCCATGTGCGTGACCATGACCTCGCTGCCGTCGGCGTCGAACAACTGATGCGAATCCAGGTCGAGCAGGCAGCGTCCGAACGGCACGCGGCGCGGGTTCGGCGGCGCGGACGCCGCGGCGTCCGGGCGCGCCTGGATGCGGCGCAGCACGCTTTTCACCCGCGCCAGCAGTTCGCGCGGATCGAAGGGTTTGGCGACGTAATCGTCCGCGCCGATCTCCAGGCCGACGATGCGATCGATCACGTCGCCCGAGCCGGTGACCATGATGATGCCCACGTCGTAACGCTCGCGCAGGAAGCGCGCCAGCGTCAGGCCGTCCTCGCCGGGCAGGCGGATGTCGAGCAGGACCAGGTCGGGCGCCTCGCGCTCCAGTTCGCGCCGCATGCCCGCGCCGTCGCCCGCCTGGAGCGCGCGGAAACCATGGGTCGCGAGCGCTTCGAGCAGCATCTCGCGCGTGGGTGCGTCGTCGTCGACCACCAGGACGCAGGGCGTGTGGGCCATCGCCGTACCTGTCTTCGCCAGGGAATTGCCGGGTGGGCATCCTGCCGCATGCTGCGCGCAGTATCGGACGCTGTTACCAGCCGTTACAAACTCATCGTGACGGGACATCGGACCGATACCGGCCGTCCGTAGATTGGCCCCATGCCGGCAGCGCGCCGGCGAAGAGAGGCCATGATGAGCCGTTGCCCGCTCGCGCTGGACACGATGCACCTGAACAGGCAGGTTCGCGCGACCTACGAGCGCGTCGCGCGCGCCCCGGCCAGCGGCTTCCACTTCCACACCGGCGCGCAGTACGCGGTGCGCCAGCTGGGTTACGACGCCGCCGAACTCGCCGCGCTGCCGCCCGCGTGCACCGAGCGGTTCTCCGGAATAGGCAATCCGCTGCGCATCGGCACGATTCCTGCCGGGGCGGTGGTGCTGGACCACGCATGCGGCGCCGGCATGGACCTGCTGCTCGCGGCGAAGCTCGTCGGCCCGGAAGGACGCGCGATCGGCGTCGACCTGACGCCTGGCATGCGCGCCTGCGCGCTGCGTGCGGCGGCGCAGGCGGGACTGCTCGATCGCATACGCGTCTTCGAGGGCACGTTCGAAGACCTGCCGATGGACGACGCGAGCGTCGACGTCGTGATCTCCAACGGCGTGCTCAACCTCGCGCCCGACAAACCGCGTGTGCTGTGCGAGATCGCCCGCGTGCTCAAGCCCGGTGGCCGGTTGTTCCTCGCCGACGTGGTGCTCGATCGCGAACTCGCCCCGGGCGTGCGCGGCAACGCGGACCTGTGGGCGTCGTGCATCGGCGGCGCGGTGACCGAGCCGCTGCTGATGGCGCTGCTGGACGAATGCGGGTTGCGCGAAGCGCGCGTGATCGAGCGCTTCGAATGCTTCGCCGGCACCGACATCGACCGCAAGTTCCACGCGCACCTGCACGCGTACGGCGTCAACGTGCTTGCGTCCAGGCGTTGACGTTGCAGACCCCTGATCCGGCCGGTTGCCACCGGCCATCCGCGCCGTCATGGCGCACAACGGAGGCTCGTCATGTTCAAGAAATACGTGATCGAACGGAACATCCAGGGCATCGGCACGCAGCCGATGGAAGCGCTGTGCGGCGTCGCGCTGCAGTCCAACAACGTGCTGGACGAACTGGGTACCGACATCCAGTGGCTGCATTCGTACGTCACCGCCGACAAGACGTACTGCGTCTACATGGCGCGCGACGAGGCGCTGATCCACGAACACGCCAGGCGGTCCGGCTTTCCGGCGAACGCCATCGCCGAAGTGAAGGCCGTGCTGGATCCCACCCTGGCGCCGGCGTGACGCCGACGCGACGAAACACCTGTGGAGTCACGAATGAACGCTGCAACTGCCCGCACCACCGCCCCGCAATGGAATGCCGAAGTGGCGGACGCCGACCGGGCGCGGTACGCCCGCTGCATCGAAATATCGCGGCGCGTGCGCTGGGACATCGACCGCGACGTGATCCGCGGCCGCGATTTCGATTTCGGCCGCACGTTCCTGCCGGCGGGTCTGTCGCGGGTGGATCGACTGGATTTCCTCGATGCGGACGAGCGCCGCTTCTTCAGCCAGGTGCAGGGCCGCACGTACGCGTGGATGTTCGGCCTGTGCGAGCGCTTCATCGGCGCGAAGCTGCTGCAGACCTCCGGGCTGCACTGGCTCGGCGACCAGACGGCGCTGGAGGCGCTGGTGCGCTTCTCGGACGAGGAGATCAAGCACCAGGAGCTCTTCCGCCGGCTTGAAGCGCTGCTGGAAGCGCGCATGCCCGACGGGCACGTCAAGACGGCGCAACCCAACGCGGTCGCGCAGTTCGTGCTCTCGCGCCATGGCTGGGCGGTGCTGGCGCTGGTGTTCATGATCGAACTGTTCGTGCAGCGTCATTACGAGGAAAGCATCGCGCCGATGCAGGACCTGTGCCCGCTCTGGAAGGACGTGTTCCTGTTCCATTTCAGGGAGGAGTGCCAGCACTCGGTGCTGGACGAGATCGAATGGCGCGCCGAGGACGCCCGCATCGATCACGCCGAACGCGACGGTGCCGTCGACGACCTGATCGCGCTGCTCGGCGCGGTGGACGACCTCCTGCGCGCGCAGGCCGACGCGGATGCGGCGTACTTCATCGCGGCGTGCGGACGTCCCTTCGGCATGCGCCAGCAGCTGCAGGTGATCGACGTGCTGCGGTGCGCGTACCGGTGGCAGTACATCGCCTCCGGCGCGCGTCACCCGCGTTTCGTGCAGGTGCTGGCGGAACTGGCCACGCCGGCGCAGCGCACGCGCTTCGACGCGGCGCTGGCCTCGATCGCGCCCGACGACTGATCCGACAAGAGACATTCCCCCGATTGCTTCACGCCCCACACGGCGACCGCTGCCGGCCGCCGCCCGACAGGACTGCAACGATGAAAACGATGACCCTGATGGCCGCGCTGGCGATGCTCGCGGCGACCCATTCCATCGCCACGCGCACCGCCGCGGCAAGCGACGCGACGACCACCGCCGCGCCCGCGATCCGCACCTTCGACCTGCCCACCGTGCGCGTCCACGCCACGGTCGAGCGCGCGTCGCACGATGAGCACGCACTCGCGCTGCAGCCGCCGCGCATCCACGACCTCCCCCCGGTGCGCGTGCATGCGGCTCGCGATGAGCGCGACGTCGCCGACCTTCGCCGTCCGGCGATCGCGATGCGTGCGGCGGTCGCGCGTCGCGCTTCGCTGGCGATTCCACGCGGTTCGTCGCGGCGCGGCATTGCGGCGGAGCGCGTGACGACGGTGCAGGCCGACGAACGCGTCGACCGCTGGATCGCGCTCGGCTGTGCGCTGCGCCAACGCCTGGATCGCGTGTGGCCGATGCGGCCGTGCAACGATGGCGCTGCTGTGACGCGCGCCGGGGCGGGTGTGGCGATGCCAGTGGCGGCGTTCGAGCGACGACGATGAGGCGTTCGGCAGTGGACTCGAAGAGGCCCCGCATTGCGGGGCCTCTTCGTATCCGGGCGGACGTAGCGGCAACGATGGAACTCAGACCCCGTGCGTTCGGGAGCGGGATGCGACGCCTGCGCGCTCGCAGCGTCCGCAGGGGATGTCACTGCGCGCCGGGATTGTGAGATCCGCCGATTCCTGTGCACGCGGCCCGCGCAAGGCGTCATGTCGCCCGCCGCGATGCATCAGACGATTCGCCAGAAGGCAACGCATCGCGGTATTTGCCTTAATCGCTTTCGAATTTCTCGCTGAGAGTTATCTCAACGAAGCGAGCGCGATCCGCGCCAGGGCCGCCCGCGCCTTTCTGCGACCTTGGCCCTCAGATTTATCCAATGGGACGCCTGTTCGACGAGAACCAACATGCGCATCCGTTGCGGTGCTCATGCCCAACGTTCTCTCCCTTTCTCGTCAACAACAGGTTTTCGCAATGAACAAGATTTATCGAGTGGTATGGAATGCGGAGTCCGGCCAGTGGGTCGTGGCTTCGGAAATGGCCAAGGGGCGTAAGAAGAAGGCCTCCGGCTCGGGCGTGCTCGTCGCCTCGGCCGTAGTCGCGACGTCGATTGTGCTGCCGGGCAGCGCATTCGCGTCGATCGTCATCAATGGCAACCCGCAGGAGACGGGCATCGGGTGCTCTTACATTCTGGACGAGAACCCGGTATCCGACTGGGACGCTTCGCAGGCGAGTTCACGATGCCTCGTGCCCGCCGGATCGAGCGCTAGCGGTCAGGGCGATCCGGGCAAGCGAGTTCTCTTCTATTCGTCGGACGACACGAATGGAAATGAAGACTCCGTCAACATCGGCGGATATCTTGACACTTGGAAGACGGCGACGTTCCACGGCGGCGTCGACATGGCCAACACCAAGATCACTAATCTGGCCAACGGCACCAATCCGGGCGATGCGGTGAACTTCGGGCAGATGTCGGCCGTCGATACCAAGGTGACGAATGCACAGAACCAGATCGACGCCATCAAGAGTGGAACTGCGCTGAGCTTCTCGGCCAACAGCGGCACGAACGTGGACCGCAAGCTGGGCGAAACGCTGGCGATCAAGGGCGCGGCGTCGACGGCCGGCACCTACTCGGGTAACAACCTCAAGACCGTGACCGATACGACCACGGGCGCGATCAACATCCAGATGGCCGATGCGCCGAAGTTCGGCAACATCACCATCAACGACAGCGGCAAGATCACCGGCCTGACCGACGGCACGGCCGCGACCGACGCCGTGACCAAGGGCCAGATGGATACGGCGGTCAGCAACGCCGGCAAGTGGAAGATCCAGGCCAACGCCGGCACGGCCGACACCATCACCTCGGCCGACACCATCAACGTCGCCGACGGCAAGAACACCACCGTGGCGTACGACGCGACGGCCAACAAGCTGACGGTGGGCGTGGTCGACAACCCGACCTTCTCCGGCCTGGTGACCGCGCAGGGCGGCCTGGACATGGCGAGCAAGAAGATCACCAACGTTGCCGATGGCACGGTGTCGTCCACCTCGAAGGATGCGGTGAACGGCAGCCAGCTCAACACCACGAACCAGAACGTCACCAACGTCACCAACACGGTGAACAACATCACCAACGGTGGCGGCATCAAGTACTTCCACGTCAACTCGACCCTGGCCGATTCCACGGCGGGCGGTGCGGATTCCACCGCGATCGGTCCGGCCGCGTCGGTCAATGCGTCGGCCGGCGGCGGCATCGCCATGGGCCGCAGCTCCTCCGTGACGGCGAACGCGACTTACGGCGGCGTGGCGATTGGCACTGCGGCCAAGGCCGACGCGAACGATGCGCTCGCATTCGGCCGAGACTCCTCCGCCAGCGCGGCCGACGGCGTGGCCTTGGGTCATTCGTCCAAGGCCGACCGTGCGTCGGGCGCCGGCGGCAGCACCATGGGGGCGGTCTCGGTCGGTAGCGGTGGCACGGGCGCTGCTACGGGCACGCGCCAGATCATCAGCGTGGCACGCGGTACGCAGGACACCGACGCGGTGAACGTCAGCCAGCTGAAGGGCGTGACGACCGCACTGGGCGGTGGCTCGACCGTCAACGCCGACGGCACTGTCAAGGCGCCTTCGTACACCGTCAACGGCAACACCTACAACGACGTGGGCTCGGCGCTCAGCGCCGCCGCCGCGTCGAGCGGCAATGTCGATGCGCTGAAGTGGAGCACCACCGCGAGCGCCTACGACGCCGCGCATGGATCGTCCGCGACGAACAAGATCGTCAACGTTGCCGATGGCACGGTGTCGTCCACCTCGAAGGATGCGGTGAACGGCAGCCAGCTCAACACCACGAACCAGAACGTCACCAACGTCACCAACACGGTGAACAACATCACCAACGGTGGCGGCATCAAGTACTTCCACGTCAACTCGACCCTGGCCGATTCCACGGCGGGCGGTACGGACTCCACCGCGATCGGTCCGGCCGCGTCGGTCAATGCGTCGGCCGGCGGCGGCATCGCCATGGGCCGCAGCTCCTCGGTGACGGCGAACGCGACTTACGGCGGCGTGGCGATTGGCACTGCGGCCAAGGCCGACGCGAACGATGCGCTCGCATTCGGCCGCGACGCGTCTGCCAGCGCGGCCGACGGCGTGGCCTTGGGTCATTCGTCCAAGGCCGACCGCGCGTCGGGCGCCGGCGGCAGCACCATGGGGGCGGTCTCGGTCGGCAGCGGTGGCACGGGCGCTGCTACGGGCACGCGCCAGATCATCAGCGTGGCACGCGGTACGCAGGACACCGATGCGGTGAACCTGAGCCAGCTGAAGAGCGTAGTGACGGACCTGGGCGGTGGCGCGGCGGTGAACGCCGACGGCACCATCAAGGCGCCGGCGTATGACGTCAATGGCACCACCTACACCAACGTGGGCGGCGCGGTCGACGCGCTCGACAGCCGCATGGACACGCTGTCGTCCAAGCCGCTGAGCTTCTCGGCCAACAGCGGCACGAAGGTGGACCGCAAGCTGGGCGAAACGCTGACCATCAAGGGCGCTGCGTCCACGGCTGGCACGTTCTCCGGCAACAACATCAAGACCGTGACCGATACGACCACGGGCACGATCAACATCCAGATGGCCGATGCGCCGAAGTTCGGCAACATCACCATCAACGACAGCGGCAAGATCACCGGCCTGACCGACGGCACCGCGGCGACCGATGCCGTGACCAAGGGCCAGCTGGACGCGGCCGTGATCAGCGCGGGTGCGGGCTGGAAGATCAAGGCCAACACCTCGCCCGAAGGCACGATCAAGGGCGGCGACACGCTCAACGTCGTGGACGGCACCAACACCAAGGTCGCCTTCGATTCGTCGAAGAACGAGCTGAAGGTCTCGGTGGCCGATGCGCCGACGTTCTCCGGCATGGTCACCGCCAACGGCGGCCTGACCGTGGGTGCGGGCAAGGTGGTCGACATGGGTGGCAACAAGATCACGAAGGTCGCGGCCGGTACGGCCAGCACCGACGCGGTCAACGTCTCGCAGTTGAAGGGCATCGCTGACGCCATCGGCGGCGGCACGGCCATCAATCCGACGACCGGTGCGATCACCCCGCCGACGTTCGACATGGCCGACGGCACGCAGCCGAAGACGGTTGCCGACGCCATCGACAACCTGGACGGCCGCGTGCAGGAAGCGACGGACGGCATCGACGGCCTGGACGGCAAGATCACCGATCTGGGCAACAAGGGCCTGACCTTCGGCGGCAACACCGGCACCGTGCAGCGCAAGCTGGGCGAGACGCTGACGATCAAGGGCTTGGCCTCCACGGCCGGTACCTATTCGGGCAACAACATCAAGACCGTGGCCGATGGCACCACCGGTGCGATCAGCATCCAGATGGCCGAGGCGCCGAAGTTCGGCAACATCACCATCAACGACAGCGGCAAGATCACCGGCCTGACCGACGGCACCGCGGCGACCGACGCCGTGACCAAGGGCCAGCTGGACGCGGCCGTGATCAGCGCGGGTGCGGGCTGGAAGATCAAGGCCAACACCTCGGCTGAAGGCACGATCAAGGGCGGCGACACGCTCAATGTCGTGGACGGCACCAACACCAAGGTCGCCTTCGATTCGTCGAAGAACCAGCTGAAGGTCTCGGTGGCCGATGCGCCGACGTTCTCCGGCATGGTCACCGCCAACGGCGGCCTGACCGTGGGTGCGGGCAAGGTGGTCGACATGGGCGGCAACAAGATCACGAAGGTCGCGGCCGGTACGGCCGACACCGACGCGGTCAACGTCTCGCAGCTGAAGGGCATCGCCGAGGCCATCGGCGGCGGCACGGCGGTCGACCCGACCACCGGTGCGATCACGCAGCCGGAGTTCCAGCTGGCCGACGGCACGAAGGCCGACAGCGTGGCCGACGCCATCGACAATCTCGACGGTCGCGTGGAGGACGTGAAGGACGGCCTCGACGGCCTGAACGCCGACATGGAAGACGTGGTCAAGTACGACACGGCCGACCACGACAAGGTCACGTTCAACGCCGACGGCGACGCCGTGGTGCTGGACAACGTGGCCGGTGGCTCGATCGCCGAAGGTTCGAAGGAAGCCATCAACGGCGGCCAGGCGTACGAGATCGCCAACTCGGTGGCCGAAGCCATCGGCGGCGGTTCGACGGTGAACGAGGACGGCACGATCTCCAAGCCGGAGTTCTCGCTGGAAGACGGCGAGACCGTCGTCGACAACGTCGGCGATGCCATCGACAACCTCGACGACCGCACCACGGCCAACACCGATGCGCTGAACGACATCCTGGACGGTGCCGGCATCAAGTACTTCCACGCGAACTCCACGCTGGCCGATTCGCAGGCCAAGGGCGTCGAGTCGGTGGCGATCGGCGGCAACGCCATCGCCAACGCGAAGAACTCGGTGGCCCTGGGCTCCAACTCCCTGGCCGACCGCGAGAACACCATCTCCGTCGGTTCCAAGGACGGCACCCGCCAGATCGTCTACGTGAAGGCGGGCGTGCAGGACACCGACGCGGTCAACGTCTCGCAGCTGAAGGGCATCGCCGATGCCATCGGCGGCGGCACGGCCATCAACCCGACGACCGGTGCGATCACGCCGCCGACGTTCGAACTGGCCGATGGCACGAAGGCCGACAGCGTGGCCGACGCCATCGACAACCTGGACGGTCGCGTGGAGGACGTGAAGGACGGCATCGACGGCCTGAACGCCGACATGGAAGACGTGGTCAAGTACGACACGGCCGACCATGACAAGGTCACGTTCAACGCCGACGGCGACGCCGTGGTGCTGGACAACGTGGCCGGCGGCTCGATCACGGAAGGCTCGAAGGAAGCCATCAATGGCGGCCAGGCCTACGACATCGCCAACTCGGTGGTTGACGCCCTGGGCGGCGGTTCGACGGTGAACGAGGACGGCACGATCTCCATGCCGAAGTACGAGGTCACCAACGACGACGGCACGACCACCAAGGTGGACGGCGTCGAAGGTGCCATCACCAACCTCGACCAGCGCACGTACGACAACACCACCAACATCACCAACCTCACCCAGCAGATCACCGAGGGTTCGGTCGGCCTGGTGCAGTACGACGATGAGACGGAAACGGTGACGGTGGCGGCCGGCAAGGGCGGCACGATGGTGGACTTCGCCAATGTCGACGGCGAGTCGCGTCAGCTCAAGCACGTGGCGGACGGTACCGAGGACGAAGACGCGGTCAACGTCTCGCAGCTGCGCGACGCCCTGGGCGGTTCGACGACGGACGAGGACGGCAACTACGTCGGCCCGAGCTACACCATCATCAACCAGGCGGGCGAAGAGGTGACGGTCCACAACGTCGGCGACGCGTTCACGACCATCGACGGCCGCGTGACCAACCTGTACCAGCAGATCAACGAAGGTTCGGTGGGTCTGGTCCAGCAGGCGGCCGCGGGCGAGAAGCTCACCGTCGGCAAGGACACCGACGGCGCCGAGGTGAACTTCACCGGCACCGCGGGCGATCGCAAGCTGACGGGCGTCGAGGACGGCACGGTCTCCGAGACGAGCCATGACGCAGTGAACGGCAGCCAGCTGTACACGGTCGCGCAGTCGGTGGCCGACGCCATCGGCGGCGGCTCGACGGTCGACAAGGACGGCTCGATCACCGCGCCGACCTACAACGTCACCAACGTCGATGGCACCACGACCGAAGTCCACAACGTGGGCGACGCCGTGACCAACCTCGACCAGCGTACCTACAGCAACACCACGAAGATCGAGAACATCACCAACCAGATCAACAACAGCGGGATCGGGATGGTGCAGCAGGCGGCTCCGGGCGAGGACATCACCGTGGGCAAGGGCACCGACGGCAAGGCGGTGAACTTCACCGGTACGGCCGGCGACCGCGTGCTGACGGGTGTGGCGGCCGGCTCGGCCGACAACGATGCGATCAACGTGAAGCAGCTCAAGGACGCGGGCATCATCGACGCCAGCGGCAACTCCAAGTCGGTGGTGACCTACGACAACGCCGAGAAGACCAGCATCACCATGGGTGGTGAGGGCGCTTCGACGCCGGTGGCGATCCACAACGTCGCCGACGGCGTGGCCGATCACGACGCCGTCAACGTCCAGCAGCTGAACCAGCGCCTGTCGCAGAGCAACACCGAAGTGCTGAACCAGGCCAACAGCTACACCGACAAGATGGTCAACGACGTGTGGCAGAACCTGGGCGACGCGATCAACGAGGTCAACCAGCAGGCCAACCGCGGCATCGCGGCGGCGTCTGCCCTGGTCAACGTGACGCCGTACCTGCCGGGCCACACCGCCGTCAACGCCGGTGTCGCCAGCTACCGCGGCGAAGCGGCGCTGGGTGTGGGCGTGTCCCGCTGGAGCGACAACGGCCGCGTGAACTTCAATGCGGGCGTGTCCGCGGCGAAGGGCGACGAGCCGGTCTTCCGCGTCGGCATCGGCTACGTCTTCTGACGAGAGCGGAGGGGAAGGGCGCGACGGGACTTCGGTCCCGTCGTGTCCCGACCGCTCTTTTCGCCATCACCCATTCCGCGGCTGCGGTCGCGGAGACTGAGAACCCAACGATGTTCAACTTCAAACCATTGCCAGGATTCGTCCTGGCGCTCGCCGCGGGCACGCTGCTGTCCGCCTGCGGCACCTCCACGCTGAGCCAGGTCCGCGACGGTCACACCGACCAGCCGGTCTGGCCGCAGCCGGAGAAGGCCAACCCGCTCGAACCGTCCAAGGTCCACGTCGATCTGGAGGCGCTGCGCAAAGTGCAGCTCGGCGCCTCGAAGCTGGAGATCTACCGGCTGATCGGCCACCCGATGTACCGCGAGGGCATCGCCGGCGTGCACGAATGGGATTACCTGTTCAAGTTCGCCACGGCCGACGGCGAAGTGCAGTGCCAGTACAAGGTGCTCTTCGACGACGACATGCACGCCAGCCAGACGCTGTGGAACCCGGCAGGGTGCGCCGACGTCCTCGGCGGCGCTCCGGCGGAACCGGTCGCGCCGGCTCCGGCCGCCGCTCCGTACGTCGCCGAGGCGTTCGAGGTCGAGGCCGACGCGCTGTTCGACTTCGACAGTGCCGTGTTGTCGGAACAGGGTGCCGCGGCGCTGCAAAGCCGCATCATGACGGCGCTGGACAAGGCCGAGCGCGTGGAAGCGCTGCGTGTGATCGGCTACACCGATCGCTTCGGCGACGAGAACTACAACCAGGCGCTTTCCGAGCGTCGTGCGCAGGCCGTGAAGGCGTACCTGGTCGCGCGTGGCGTGCCCGGCGAAGCCATCATGGCGAAGGGCCGCGGCGAAGCGGATCCGGTCGTGCAGTGCCCGGGCGCGAAGAGCGCGAAGGTGATCGCGTGCCTGAAGCCGAACCGTCGCGTGCGGATCGAAGTCGTCGCACGCTGAACCTAGAGGCGGGCGCGGTTCGATGCGCCTTCCTTGAACCATCGGCCGTTCGTTGTTCCAACGCCCCCGCTGTTGCGGGGGCGTTTCTTTGTCTGTCGTTCACTGCAACGATGGCTTCTTCGGCAGGCACCGTTACCACGGCCCCCCCCGCGACACCGACCATCTTCGTCATTCCAGCGAAGGCTGGAATCCAACTTGATCTTGCGCGTGCGCGTTGCATCACGAGGAAGTGCGTCATCGTCCCGCACGCCGATCACGACGCGAGTGATCGTCATTCCAGCGAAGGCTGGAATCCATTTGATCTTGCGCGTTCGTGCAGAGACAAGCGATGAGCACCGCGAGTGCACGCGCCTCGCACGTGCCGCCCCTCACCCCAACCCCTCTCCCGGTGGGAGAGGGGCTCAAGCATCGGCGTTTCGCAGCATGCCGTGCAATGACGCTATGGCAGGACTACCACGGCGACCTGCCGCGGCAACCCTCACCCCCGATGCGTCTTCCGGCGGGATAGGGCCCGGCATCCACGGGCATCGCATGCGGCAAACAAAAAAAACGCCCCGCAGGTGCGGGGCGTTTTTTCGTCGACCGGTTACAGGCGCGACAACGACGCGATCAGGCCTCGACCGCCTCGTCGTCCTTGTACGCGTCCACCGGGATGCACGCGCACATGACGTTCTTGTCGCCGTAGACGTTGTCCACGCGCGCGACCGGTGGCCAGTACTTCTGCAGGCGCAGGCCCGGCAGCGGGAAGGCCGCCAGTTCGCGAGGGTACGCGTGCGTCCATTCGCTCGCCGACACCGCGCTAGCCGTGTGCGGCGCGTTCTTGAGCGGGTTGTCCTCGCGGTCGAGCTTGCCTTCCTCCACGGCGCGGATCTCATCGCGGATCTGGATCATCGCGTCGATGAAGCGGTCGAGTTCGTGCAGCGATTCGGATTCGGTCGGCTCCACCATCAGCGTGCCGGCGACCGGGAAGCTCAGCGTCGGTGCGTGGAAGCCGAAGTCGATCAGGCGCTTGGCGACGTCCTCGGCCGACACGCCCGTGGCGTCCTTCAGCGGGCGCAGGTCGAGGATGCACTCGTGCGCGACCAGGTCGTTGCGGCCGGTGTAGAGCGTCTCGTAATGCGGCGCCAGGCGGCGGGCGATGTAGTTGGCGTTGAGCAGCGCGACCTGCGTCGCGCGGCGCAGGCCGGCGGCGCCCATCATCGTCACGTACATCCAGCTGATCGGAAGGATGGAGGCCGAGCCGAAGCTCGCCGCCGACACCATGCCCACGTCGCCGTTGCCGACGCCCTGCGTCCTGACGCCGTCGCCGTTCAGCGCGCCCGGCAGGAACGGCGCCAGGTGCGACTTCACCGCACACGGGCCGACGCCCGGGCCGCCGCCGCCGTGCGGAATGCAGAAGGTCTTGTGCAGGTTGAGGTGCGACACGTCCGAACCCCACTTGCCCGGCTTCGCGACGCCGACCAGCGCGTTCATGTTCGCGCCGTCGGTGTACACCTGGCCGCCGTGCTTGTGGATGATCTCGCAGATCTCGACGACCTCTTCCTCGAACACGCCGTGCGTGGACGGGTAGGTCATCATGATCGCGGCGAGGCGGTCGCTGTACTTCTCCGCGTTGCGACGGATGTCCTCGACGTCGACGTTGCCGTTGCTGTCGGTCTTGGTCACCACGACCTTCATGCCGCACATCTGCGCCGACGCCGGGTTGGTGCCGTGCGCCGAATCCGGAATCAGGCAGATGTCGCGGTGCGCTTCACCGCGCGAGCGATGATAGGCGCGGATCGCCAGCAGGCCGGCGTACTCGCCCTGCGCGCCGGAGTTCGGCTGCAGGCTGACGGCGTCATAGCCGGTGCACTCGACCAGCATCGCCTCCAGTTCGGCGATCAGCTGCTGGTAACCGGCGGCCTGCTGCGCGGGCGCGAGCGGGTGGAGGTTGCCGAATTCCGGCCACGTCACCGGGATCATCTCGGCGGTGGCGTTGAGCTTCATCGTGCACGAACCCAGCGGGATCATCGTGCGATCCATCGCCAGGTCCTTGTCGGCCAGCGACCGCATGTAGCGCAGCAGTTCGTGCTCGCTGTGGTGCGTGTTGAACACCGGGTGCGTCAGGAATGCGCTCGTGCGCAGCAGGCCGTCCGGCAGCGCGTCGCCGGTGGCGGCATCGAGCGCGTCGATGTCGTCGACCGTCGCGCCGAACAGCGCGGCCAGCGCGATCACGTCCGCACGCGTGGTGGTCTCGTCCAGCGAGATGCCCAGGCTGCGGCCGTCGATGCGGCGCAGGTTGATGCGGGCCGCTTCGGCCTTGGCGTGGATCGCGTCGGCGTCGACGTCGACCACGTGCAGCGTGTCGAAGAAGTCCGGGCCGACCGTGACGCCGGCATTGCGCAGCGCGGCGGCAAGGATCGACGCCAGGCGGTGGGTGCGGCGCGCGATGCGCTGCAGGCCGTCCGGGCCGTGGTAGACGGCGTACATCGATGCCATCACCGCCAGCAGCACCTGCGCGGTGCAGATGTTCGAGGTGGCCTTCTCGCGACGGATGTGCTGCTCGCGCGTCTGCAGGGTCAGGCGGTACGCGGCCTTGCCTTCGGCGTCGATCGACACGCCGATCAGACGGCCCGGCATCGAGCGCTTGTAGGCGTCGCGGCAGGCCATGAACGCCGCATGCGGGCCGCCGAAACCGAACGGCACGCCGAAGCGTTGCGTGTTGCCGACGACGATATCGGCGCCCCATTCGCCCGGCGCGGCGATCAGCGTCAGCGCGAGCAGGTCGGTCGCCACGGACACGAGGCCGCCGCGGGCATGCACGGCGTCGGCGAGCGCCTTGTAGTCGTGGATCTGGCCGAAGGTGTTCGGGTATTGCAGCAGCACGCCGAAGCTGTCGATGCTGGCGGCCTCGCTGTCGTCGCCGATCACCAGTTCGATCTCGAGCGGTTCGGCGCGCGTGCGCAACACTTCCAGCGTCTGCGGGTGCACGCCGGAGGACACGAAGAAGGTGTTGGACTTCGACTTGGCCGAACGCTTGGCCAGCGTCATCGCCTCGGCCGCCGCGGTGCCTTCATCGAGCAGCGAGGCGTTGGCGATCTCCATGCCGGTCAGTTCGGCGCACATCGTCTGGAAGTTGATGAGCGCTTCCATGCGGCCCTGCGAGATCTCCGCCTGGTACGGCGTGTAGGCCGTGTACCACGCCGGGTTCTCCAGGATGTTGCGCAGGATGACGTTCGGCGTGTGGGTGCCGTAGTAGCCCTGGCCGATGAAGCTGCGGAAGACCTGGTTCCGGTCGGCGAGCGCGCGGATCTTGGCGATGGCCTCCACTTCGGTGATCGGCGCCGGCAGGTCCAGCGGCTTCGGGGACTTGATCGACGCGGGGACGATCGCGTCGGTCATGGCGTCCAGCGAATCGAACCCGATCACGCCGAGCATCTGCGCGATTTCGGCGTCGTTGGGGCCGATGTGGCGTTCGAGGAAGGCGTCGTGGTGCTCGAGGGCGCGCAGGGAGGTCTTCTGGCTCATGTGACGGGGGCATCCGTAGGTGGCTCGAAAGCCGGGGCGCGCGCGATCGCGCACGTGGAGTGCCCCTCTGTCCTTTTGCCTGAGAGTTTCAAAGCGCGGGCGGGGAGGTGACCCCGCTGGCTTCTTGCCCCTTCGGCGCCGGTTCCGGCCCCAGGGATCGGGGGCGGGCGGTCTCTCCAGAGTGTGAGCCGACGGCGGTAATGGGGCCTGAGCGATTCCGGGCGTTTGCGCCTTCGGCAGCGGCTCCGACCCGTTCAGGTTGGACCGCTTCTCCCACCGTCTGCTGGGTGCGAATGATACCCCGTTGCAGAGGGGGATGGCTTCGGCGCGGGGCAGGCCGACCGCCGAACCGGGTCCGGTCTCTTACCGGGCGGGCCGGGCTTTCCGGGAGAGGCCCGCGATCCGATCCGCGGTGCGGACGGCCTGACCGGGTTGCGACCCGAACTCGAAGGTCACCGCACTGCGTGGCAGCGAACCCGTCGCAAGGCAGCCGACCGCCCGTTGGCACCGACTGTACTGCGGGCGGTACGGCGGACGAGCGCATGCGCCGTGCACGTTCGCCCGAAGAGTCCACCGTGCGTTCGATTGACGGATCTTGCCATCGTCCGTTGTCGAATTCGTATCGCACGTTTGCGAAAGCGGTCTAAGTTCTTCGGCCATGCCTTCCGGCTACTGATCGAAATCCTGCGAACAGAAGTCCGCAATCCAAACTTTCGTGTGCGAACGACGAACGCAATGACCTTTCTTGTGTTTGGTATTTCCAAATTCTGCCGATCAATAAAGCGTTTCTTTGCCACTTTCGCGAATGCCGCAAATTAAGACGAATCTGATGTGAGCGGAGACACCCGTTCATAGGATCGCGCCGCGTTGAGAGTTCTCTTAGAGATTTATCTCAACCAGAAACCGCATTCTCCAAAGAGACAGGTGATCCTTTGAACAAGATCTATCGGGTTGTATGGAATGCCGAGCTCGGCCAGTGGGTGGTCGCGTCGGAAGTGGCGAAGGGCAAGAAGAAGAAGGCGAAGTCCGGCGCATCGATGGCGATGCTGATGGTGCCGGCAGTGGCCGTAATGGGGTCGATCGGCTACGCGCCGCAGGCGCTGGCCTCAAGTGCCGACATCTACGGGTGCAATACCGCGGGCTCGGGACAAGGCTTCGTCAACTGGACGACGACAAACGGTCTCGTGACGTACGGCGGAACCGCCTGTGCGCCTGGTGCCCAGTTCAACTACATCGGTGGCGGCAATATCGAGGGTGAAGTCAACTGGGTTTCGAATGGAGGCGATCCGACGTACATGATCGTCAACAGCGGCAATGTGAACACGCCTGATGGTGTCGGCTCGCACTCGATCGCGCTGCGCGCACGCAACGGCATCTTCATGTACGGCCAGGTGGGCATGGCCGGCAACAAGATCGTCAGCATGGCCAAGGGCACCTCGGCCAACGATGCGGTCAACGTCTCGCAGCTCACCGGCGTGACCAATGCGCTCGGCGGCGGCGCCGCTGTGAGCTCCACCGGCGCCGTGACTGCCCCGGCATACACCATCAACGGCACCACGTATAACAACGTAGGTGCGGCGCTGACGGCGCTTTCCACCGCAACGTCCGGCGACGCGCTGAAATGGAGCACCAGCGCGGGTGCGTACGACGCCACGCACGGCGGCACCGCAAGCAAGATCATCAACGTGGCTGACGGCAACGTCGCCTCCGGTTCGAAGGAAGCCGTGAATGGCGGCCAGCTGTTCACGACCAACCAGAACGTCACCAACCTCACCAACAACTTCAACACGATCAATCCGCTGGTCGAGGGCCTGAACAAGTACTTCAAGGCCAACTCGACGGCGGCGGCCGCCTCCGCGGAAGGCACCGACTCCGTGGCGATCGGTGGTGCCGCCACGGCCAAGGGTGAGCGCACGGTCGCGCTCGGCGGCGGTGCCACGACGGGCGCCGAAAGCGCCAGCGCACTGGGCTATGGCACGTCGGCGACCGGCAATGGTTCGCTCGCGCTGGGCACCTATGCCGACGCGAGCGCGACCTACTCCGTCGCGCTGGGTGCGGATTCCGAGGCAACGGCGAGCAACACGGTGTCGCTTGGCAACGATCTCCTGAAGCGCCGCATCACCAACCTCGATGCGGGCATCGATTCGACGGATGCGGTGAACGTCCAGCAGCTGAAGGGCACGGCGCAGTCCGTTGCCAATGCCTTCGGCGGCGGCTCGGTCGTCAACAACGACGGCACCATCAGCGCGCCCAAGTACACGGTCAACAAGACCGAACAGGTCGGCGTGGACGCTGCGATCGCCGCGCTGGACGGTCGCATCGACAATCTCGGCCCCAGCCCCGACGCGCTCACTTGGGACGGTGCTGCCTACAACGCCACGCGCGAAGGCGAAGCCCGACGCATCACGGGCGTGGCCGACGGCGTGAACGCCAGCGACGCCATCAACAAGGGGCAGTTCGACAAGGCCGTGCAGCCGCTAATGCCGGCCCTGAAGTATCTCAAGTTCGGCCAGTCCGAGGCCGCCGACGCCTATGCCAACGGCCAGGACACCATCGCCATCGGCGGCAATGCGTTCGCCACCGCCAACAAGGGCATCGCGATCGGCGCCAACGCCAACGCCAGCGCCGTGAACTCGGTCGCGGTCGGCTACGGCTCCACCGCCGGCGAGGCCAACACCTTTGCAGTGGGCGGCACGCTTCCTGACCAGCACCGCCGCATCGTCAACGTCGCCGACGGTGTCGAGGATACGGACGCCGCAACGGTTGGCCAGCTGAACGACAAGTTCGCCGAAGCCATGAAGTCGGCTTCGATGGTCAAGAGCGGCGGCATGCTGAAATCCTCCGGCCTGCTGGGCGCCACCCTGGCGGCCACCGACCTGATCAAGGCGGGCGAGACCATCAAGACCGGTGCGACGGTCGCCGGCGTCGATTCCCTGGCGGCGGGCCTGGAAACCAAGGCCATGAAGGACCGTGCGATCGCGATCGGCAACGCGGCAAACGCCGCGGAAGTGGACAGCGTGGCGATCGGCCAGAACGTCGTGTCCAACGGCGTGCAGGCGGTGGCCATCGGCTCCCAGGTCCAGGCGTTCGGCGGCAGCTCCATCGCTATCGGTACCGGCGGCACGCAGGTGACCGACACGGGCTCACGCAGCACGGCCATCGGCTACAAGACGGTGCTCGGCGGCACGAACACGGTCGCGATCGGCGGCAACATCGCGTCCTCGGCGTCCAACAGCGTGCTGCTCGGCAACAAGGCGAGCGACGGCAAGCGCGGCGACAACATCGTCTCGGTCGGTTCGTCGGGCGGCGAGCGTCAGGTCATCTTCGTCAAGGCCGGTACGCAGGATACGGACGCGGTCAATGTCAGCCAGCTCAAGACGGTCGCGGCGGCAATCGGCGGCGGCTCCGCGGTCGATGCGGACGGCAAGGTGACCTTGCCGACCTACAAGATCGATGGCACCGACACCACGGGTACGCTGGCCGATGGCATCAGCAAGCTCGATCAGCGCATCACCGATCTGCCCGCCGCAGCCGAAGCGCTCCTGTGGGACGAGACCAATGGCGTCTACACCGCCAAGCACGACACCACGAACGCCAAGATCGCGAACCTCGCCGCAGGCACGGTCAGCGCCACCAGCGCCGACGCCATCAATGGCTCGCAGCTGTACACGACCAACAAGGCCGTTGCGGACATTCTGGGCGGCAACGAAGGCGGTCTGAACACCGACGGCACGATCAAGGCCCCCACCTTCACCGTGGGCGACGAGGACAAGGCCACCGTGGGTGAGGCGATCGCCGCCCTCGACGCCAAGACGACCGAGATCACCACCGACGCGCTGATGTGGGACACCAACGCCTACAGCGCCAAGCACGGCGACGCGAACGCGAAGATCACCAACCTGGCCGCAGGCGCCGTCAGCGACACCAGCGTCGACGCGATCAACGGCTCGCAGCTGTATGCGACCAACAAGGTCGTGTCCGACGTGCTGGGCGGCAAGGACGGTGGCCTGAATGCCGACGGCACCATCAAGGCGCCGACCTATGAGATCGGCGACAAGACCTACGCCTCGGTCGGTGACGCGCTCGCGGGCATCGCGTCCGATGTCGTGGGAGTGGATGCGGTCAAGTGGGACAGTGGCATCAACGCGTACTCCGCCAAGCATGGCGATGCGAACGCCAAGATCGCGAACCTCGCCGCAGGCACGGTCAGCGCCACCAGCGCCGACGCCATCAACGGCTCGCAGCTGTACACGAGCAACAAGGCCGTCGCGGACATTCTGGGCGGCAACGAAGGCGGTCTGAACACGGACGGCACGATCAAGGCCCCGACGTTCACCGTGGGCGACGAGGACAAGGCCACCGTGGGTGAGGCGATTGCCGCCCTCGACGCGAAGACCACCGAGATCACCACCGACGCGCTGATGTGGGACACCAACGCCTACAGCGCCAAGCACGGGGACGCGAACGCGAAGATCACGAACCTGGCCGCGGGTGCCGTCAGCGCCACGAGCGTCGACGCCATCAACGGTTCGCAGCTGTACACGACCAACAAGGCCGTCGCGGACATTCTGGGCGGCAACGAAGGCGGTCTGAACGCGGACGGCACGATCAAGGCCCCGACGTTCACCGTGGGCGACGAGGACAAGGCCACCGTGGGTGAGGCGATTGCCGCCCTCGACGCCAAGACGACCGAGATCACCACCGACGCGTTGATGTGGGACACCAACGCCTACAGCGCCAAGCACGGGGACGCGAACGCGAAGATCACGAATCTGGCCGCGGGTGCCGTCAGCGCCACGAGCGTCGACGCCATCAACGGCTCGCAGCTGTATGCGACCAACAAGGCCGTGTCCGATGCGCTTCTCGGGACCGGCGCGGTCCTGAACGATGACGGCACGATCAAGCCTGCGACCTTCACCGTCGGCGGCAAGACCTACAACTCCGTCAATGAAGCCTTCCAGGGCATCGGCGATGCGGTGGATGTCGATGCAATCAAGTGGGACGCCGGCATCGGGGCCTACAGCGCCAAGCACGGCGGCAACGATGCGCGCATCACGAACGTGGCTGCAGGCGCGGTGAGCGGATCGAGCAAGGACGCCATCAACGGCTCGCAGCTGTTCAACACCGCCAATTCGATGGCGACTGCACTGGGCGGCACCGCGTCGGTGAATCCGGAGACCGGTTCCATCAGCAAGCCGGAGTACACGGTCGACGGAAGCAAGGTCATGGGCGTTGATGGCGCCATCGCCGCCCTGGACAGCAAGATGGACAACGTCTTGTCCGACTCGCTGCAGTGGGATCCGGTGTCCAAGGCCTACAGCGCCAGCCACGACGGTGCGCAGCTCAACAAGATCATCAACGTTGCCGATGGCACGAATCCCAACGATGCGATCAATAAGGCACAGCTGGACAAGACGGTCGCCCCGCTTCTGCCTGCGCTGAAGTACGTCCGCTTTGGCGGTACGAACGCGGCTGATGCCTTCGCGAATGGCCAGGACACCATCGCCATTGGCGGCAACGCGTTCGCCACCGCCGACAAGGGCCTTGCCATTGGCGCCAATGCCAGTGCCAGCGCCATCAACTCGGTGGCGATCGGCTTCGGTTCGAGCGCCGGCGAAGCCAATACGTTCGCAGTGGGCGGTATCCTGCCTGACCAGCACCGCCGCATCGTCAACGTCGCCGACGGTGTCGACGACACCGACGCCGCGACGGTTGGCCAGCTGAACAACAAGTTCGCCGAAGCCATGAAGTCGGCTTCGATGGTCAAGAACGGCGGCATGCTCAAGTCCTCCACGCTGCTGGGCGCTACCCTGGCATCGACCGACCTGATCAAGTCCGGCGACACCATCAAGACGGGTGCGACGGCTTCGGGTGCGGATTCGCTGGCAGCCGGTCTGGAAACGCGGGCCATGAAGGACCGTGCGATCGCGATCGGCAACGTCGCCAATGCAGCGGAAGTGGACAGCGTGGCGATTGGCCAGAACGTCGTTTCCAACGGCGTGCAGGCCGTGGCCATCGGCTCGCAGGTCCAGTCGTTCGGTGCGAGCGCCATCGCCATCGGTACCGGCGGCACGCAGGTGGCCGATACCGGCGCACGCAGCACGGCCATCGGCTACAAGACCGTGCTTGGCGGCACCGATACGGTGGCGATCGGCAACAACATCGTCTCGTCCGTGTCCAACGCCGTGCTGCTCGGCAACAAGGCGAGCGACGGCAAGCGCGGCGACAACATCGTCTCGGTCGGTTCGTCAGGTGGCGAGCGCCAGGTCATCTTCGTCAAGGCCGGTACGCAGGACACCGATGCGGTCAACGTCAGCCAGTTGAAGAGCGTGACCGCGGCGCTGGGTGGCAACGCCAAGGTCGATTCGACCAACGGCGCCGTCATGGGGCCGAAGTACGAGTTCGGTGGCAAGACCTACACCAACGTCGGCGACGCGCTCAGCGCGCTCGCGTCCGAGACGGGCGCCGACGCGCTGATGTGGGACACCGCCGCGGCCGCCTACAGCGCCAAGCATGGCGGGGCGAACGCGAAGGTGACCCACCTGGCCGCCGGTACCGTCGGGGCCACCAGCGTGGATGCCATCAACGGCTCGCAGCTGTATGCCACCAACAAGGCCGTGTCCGAGATCATCGGCGGTACGCAGGCCGGTCTGAACGACGACGGCTCCATCAAGACGCCGACCTTCAAGGTGGACGGGCAGGACAAGACCTCCGTTGCCGATGCCATCGGTGCGTTGGAAGACCTGATCGAAACCGGCAGCTCGCTGGGCGTGGCGTACGACTCCGACGCGAAGGACGCGATCACGCTGGCGGGTGCGAACGGAACGACCATCGGCAATCTTGCCGCGGGCGTCGAGGACGATGACGCGGCCAGTGTCGGCCAGCTGCGCGGCATCGCCGATGCGCTGGGTGGTGGCGCGGGCATCGATGACGAAGGCAACGTCACCCCGCCGACGTACACCGTCGCCGGCAAGGACGTGCATTCGGTGGCCGAAGCGGTGACGGGCCTGGATGGCCGCATCACCACGGTCGACAACCGGGTCACCACGATCACCAACAACTACAACCAGTTGGCCAGCGATTCGCTGAAGTGGAACGCCAACGCCGCGGGCGGTGCTGCCTACTCGGCCGCGCACGGTACGCAAACCGAAAGCCGCATCACCAACGTTGCCAACGCCACGCAGGCCAAGGACGCGGTCAACAAGGGGCAGATGGATCAGGCGATCTCCGACGCCCTGACCGATCCGTCGACCCGTGTGCTCGCAGTGAAGTACGACACCGAGGCCAAGGAGTCGGTGACCCTGGGCGGCAGCGACGCCACGAAGGCGGTCAAGCTGAAGAACGTCGCCGATGCCACCGCGGGCGACGAGGCGGTCAACCTCGGCCAGTTGCAGCGCGCCGGGCTGTTCGACGAAGACGGCAAGCCGCTGGATGCCGTCGTCTATGACGCGAACACGTCCAAGGCGTCCGTCACGTTCGGCGGCGCAAACGGCACCGTGCTCAACAACGTCGCCGATGGCCTGATCACCCGCGACAGCCGTCAGGCCGTCAACGGTGGCCAGATCTTCGCGCTGAAGGAGCAGCTGAATTCGCAGATCACCAACCTCGACAATCGCGTCACCAACATCGAGGTCAACGGTGGCGGCGGCAGTGCCCCGTACATCAGCGCGAATCCGCAGGCCGCCGACATCGGCAAGCCGACGCCGGCCAACGCGGGCGATACCGCGGGCATCGCGATGGGCTACAGCGCTTCCGCATCGGGCGACGGCGCGTCGGCAATGGGCGACCACGCCGTGGCGCAAGCCAAGGACTCGGTGGCGATCGGCAACAACACGACCGTGACCGAAACCGCTGCCAACTCGGTGGCCCTGGGCAATGGTTCGGTGGCCGACGCGGCCAACACCGTGTCCATCGGTTCGGAAGGCCATGAGCGCACCATCAGCCACGTCGCCCGCGGCAACGCGGACACCGACGCGGCCACGATGGGCCAGGTCCGCGAATCGCTGACCGAAGCGAAGAGCTACACCGATTCGCGCCTGAACGACGTGTGGCAGGGGCTGGGCGAGGAGATCGACGCGGTCAACCGTCAGGCCAACCGCGGTATCGCGGCGGCGTCGGCGCTGATCACCGTCACGCCGTACGTTCCGGGCCACACCACGGTCAACGCCGGCATGGCGAACTACCGTGGCGAGACGGCCCTGGGCATCGGTGTGTCGCGCTGGAGCGACAACGGCCGCGTCAACTTCAACGCGGGCGTGTCCGCGGCGAAGGACGACGAGCCGGTGTTCCGCGTCGGCGTCGGCTACATCTTCTGATGTAGCCCGTCATGACACGGCGGGGCCCTCGGGCTCCGCCGTTGTCACGTCCGCCTCCAAACTGGAATTGCCATGTTCACCATCCAACGTTTGTCGGGCGCAGCCCTGACGATCGCCGCATTGGCCCTTGTGACCAGTTGCGGCACGACCACCCTCAGCCAGGTGCACGACGGTCAGACCGACGCGCCGGTATGGCCGGCGGTGGAGAAAGCCAACCCGCTCATCCCCGCCACGGTGCATCCCAACGTCGAGTCGCTTCGCAAGATCGCCGTCGGCACGCCGAAGCTCGAGGTCTACCGGCTGATCGGCCATCCCATGTACCGCGAAGGCATGGTCGGCGTGCATGAGTGGGACTACGTCTTCAAGTTCGCCGAGTCCGGTACGGGCGAGGAGACGACCTGCCAGTACAAGGTCCTGTTCGACGATCTGATGCTCGCGAAGCAGTCCTACTGGAACCCGGCCGAATGCGCGAGGTTCGTCGGCGAGCCGGAAGCTCCGAAGGCAGTGGAAGCCGAACCGTACGTCGCGGCCGCGACCGAGGTGTCGGCCGACTTCCTGTTCGCCTTCGACAGCGCCCGCTTGTCGCCGGAAGCGCCGGCGGCGATCGACGCCAAGGTCGTGGAGGTCCTCAACAAGGCCGAACGCGTCGAAAGCCTGCGCGTCATCGGCTATGCGGACCGCCTGGGTTCTGCCGCGTACAACCTCGCGTTGTCGCAGCGTCGCGCGGAGTCGGTGAAGACGTACCTCGTCTCTCGCGGCATCCCGGCCGAGGCCATCCTGGCCGAAGGTCGCGGCATCGCCGATCCGGTCAAGGAGTGCGCCGGCGGCAAGAGTCCTGCGGTCATCGCGTGCCTTGCTCCGAATCGTCGCGTGCGGATCGAAGTGATGGCGCGTTGACGTCTTGATCCATCTTGGGCCCTGTGCCCCTCAAGCCCGCCGCATGGCGGGCTTTTTTTTGCCCATTCGTCCGGTCGGCAACCGCCCAGGCACGCGTCAGCGCGATCGCTTGCCGAATGCCCGCGACACCGGCGGTCCGGGCTTGCCGCTCATCGTTTCGGCGCCTGCGGTGTTCGAACCCCGCACATCACTGGCCGCGTTCGATCCGATGTCGCGTGCCGCGCGGTGCATCACGGCTGCGCCTGCAATCCCATCAGAACTTTCTGTAATCGCCTCGGGTTGCCTCACATAACGCGACGCCGTTACGTCGCTGTTCGGGTGACCGCCACAGACCAGACGTGCCGTAGCCGCAGAAGCGCGTTCGCCGTCAACAAGACTGTTCTCGCGAGAGACGAATTCGGGTGCGAATTTGTCTCAAATCGTCGCGTTTAGGCCATGGGGATCAACCACTTACGATTTACAGAATTTGCTTTAAGACTTATCTGATTAAGAGCAGGGTCTTGCGTTCCTAGCATCGCCGCCTAGTTGAGAGTTGTCTCAACGATTGTCCAAATTCAACCAGGTGATTTGCTGTGAACAAGATTTATCGTGTTGTGTGGAATGCCGAGCTCGGCCAGTGGGTGGTCGCGTCGGAAGTGGCGAAGGGCAAGAAGAAGAAGGCGAAGTCCGGCGCATCGATGGCGATGCTGATGGTGCCGGCAGTGGCCGTAATGGGGTCGATCGGCTACGCGCCGCAGGCGCTGGCCTCAAGTGCCGACATCTACGGGTGCAATACCTCGGGCACGGGACAAGGCTTCGTCAACTGGACGACGACAAACGGTCTCGTGACGTACGGCGGAACCGCCTGTGCGCCTGGTGCCCAGTTCAACTACATCGGTGGCGGCAATATCGAGGGTGAAGTCAACTGGGTTTCGAATGGAGGCGATCCGACGTACATGATCGTCAACAGCGGCAATGTGAACACGCCTGATGGTGTCGGCTCGCACTCGATCGCGCTGCGCGCACGCAACGGCATCTTCATGTACGGCCAGGTGGACATGGCCGGCAACAAGATCGTCAATATGGCCAAGGGCATCTCGGCCAACGACGCGGTCAACGTCTCGCAGCTCACCGGCGTGACCAATGCGCTCGGCGGCGGCGCCGCTGTGAGCTCCACCGGCGCCGTGACTGCCCCGGCATACACCATCAACGGCACCACGTATAACAACGTAGGTGCGGCGCTGACGGCGCTTTCCACCGCAACGTCCGGCGACGCGCTGAAATGGAGCACCAGCGCGGGTGCGTACGACGCCACGCACGGCGGCACCGCAAGCAAGATCATCAACGTGGCTGACGGCAACGTCGCCTCCGGTTCGAAGGAAGCCGTGAATGGCGGCCAGCTGTTCACCACCAACCAGAACGTCACCAATGTCACCAACACGGTGAACAACATCACCAACGGTGGCGGCATCAAGTATTTCCATGTCAATTCGACGCTGGCCGACTCCGCGGCCGGCGGTGTGGATTCGACGGCCATCGGCCCGTCGGCCTCGGTCAACTCGGCTGCGGGCGGCGGTATCGCCCTGGGGCGCAGCGCCTCGGTCACGGCCAAGGCCACTTACGGCGGCGTGGCGATCGCTTCGGGTGCCACGTCCGATGCGAACGACGCGCTCGCAATCGGCCGTGATTCGTCTGCCAGCGCCGTGGACGGCGTGGCTCTGGGTCATGCCTCCAAGGCCGACCGTGCTTCGGGCAGCGGTGGCAGCACCATGGGGGCGGTGTCCGTCGGCAGCGGCGGCACGGGCGTCGCGACGACGACGCGGCAGATCATCAGCGTGGCGCGCGGTACGCAGGACACCGACGCGGTGAACGTCAGCCAGCTCAAGGGCGTGACGACGGCGCTGGGCGGTGGCTCGACCGTCAACTCCGACGGCACCATCAAGGCCCCGGCGTACTCGATCCAGGGTTCGACGTACAACGACGTCGGCAGCGCGCTGAGCAAGCTGGACGGCGCAACGACGAAGAACGCCGGCGACATCACCACGCTGAACACCACCGTCAACAACATCACCAACGGCGGCGGCATCAAGTACTTCCATGTGAAGTCGACCGCGGCCGATTCGGTCGTCAGCGGCGACGGCGCCGTGGCGATCGGCGGTGGTTCCCGCGCGGACAGCACCGGCAGCATCGCCATCGGCGAAGGTGCGTTCGTCCCGGGCTCGGGCACGGGCGACGTGGCCATCGGCAAGGGCGCGAAGGCCGAGCTGTACACGACCAACTCGGTCGTGCTGGGTGCGGATTCCTACAGCAACCGCAACAACACGGTTTCCATCGGCAAGACCGGCGGCGAGCGTCAGCTGATCAACCTGGCCAAGGGCACGGCCGACACCGACGCGGTCAACCTGTCGCAGCTGAAGGCGGCCGGCATGACCACCGACGCCACCGGCACCCCGACCAACGCGTTCGTGACCTACGACACCACCGCCAAGGACAAGATCACGCTGGGCGGCACCACGGGCACCACGATCACCAACGTCAAGGACGGTTCGGTTGCGTCCGGCTCGAAGGACGCGGTGAACGGCGGCCAGCTGTACACGGTCGACCAGAAGGCCACCGCGGCGCAGACGACGATCAACAACATCAACAACGGCGCGGGCATCAAGTACTTCCACGTCAACTCGACGGCGGCCGATTCGCAGGCCACGGGCGGCGAATCCGTCGCCATCGGCGGCGGCGCGAAGGCCGTCGGCGCGGCCAGCATCGCGCTGGGCAACAACGCCCAGAACGTCACGGGCGCCAACAACTCGGTGGCCATCGGCGGCGATTCGAAGTCGTCCGACAAGTCGGTAACGATCGGTAACGGTGCGGACACCTCGACGCAGGCGTGGAGCACGGCCGTCGGCACCAACGCCAAGTCGACCGGCCAGTACGGCGTCGCGCTTGGCGCGGGTACCACGGCCAGCAGCGCGAACTCCGTCGCTCTGGGCACCAACTCGATCGCCGACCGCGCCAATGCGGTCTCGGTGGGCACCTCGACCGCGCAGCGCCAGATCATGAACCTGGCCAAGGGCACGGCCGACACCGACGCGGTGAACGTCAGCCAGCTCAAGGGCGTGACGACCGCACTCGGCGGTGGCTCGGCGGTGAACGCCGACGGCACCGTCAAGGCCCCGGCGTACGACGTGGCCGGCACGACCTACAACACTGTCGGCGGCGCGGTGGACGCGCTGGACGGCCGCATCGACAGCATCAACTCCGAACTTGCTCCGAAGCTGAAGTACGTCAAGTTCGGTCAGACCTCGGCGCTGGATGCCTCCGCCTCGGGCACCGACGCGGTCGCCATCGGCGGCTTCGCGCAGTCGATGGGCACCGGTGCGCTGGCCATTGGCGCCAACGCCCGTGCGATGGCCGACAACGCCGTCGCCATCGGCGCAGGTTCCTCGACCTCGGCGGCGAACACCTTCGCGGTGGGCTCCTCGACCGTGAAGCGTCGCATCGTGAACCTGGCCGACGGTACCGGCGTCAGCGATGCGGTGACGGTAGGCCAGATGAACACCAAGATCGCCGAAGCCATCAACGGCACCACGCTCAAGAGCGGCGGCGTGCTGCGCGCTTCGACCCTGCTGGGTGCGACCTCCAGCCTCACGCCGGACAAGCTGATCGTCGCCGGTCCGAACGGTGGCACGACCACGCCGACCGACGCGATCGGCGACAAGGCCATCGCCATGGGCCTGAATGCCCATGCCAACGCAGCCAACGCGGTTGCCGCGGGTCAGAACGTCAGCGTGCTCGGCGCCAACGGCGTGGCCGTCGGCCAGAACATCGCCGTGGGCGGCGTGTCCGCCGTGGCGATCGGTGCGACGGTGTCGTCGGTCTCCGACTACGCCACCGCGATCGGTTCGGACGGTACGGAAGTGAACACCGGTGCGACGGGCGCCGTGGCCATCGGCCGCGCGGTCTCGGTCGGCGGTGAAGGCACGGTCGGCATCGGCTCGAACATCATCGCGTCCGCGAAGAACGCGATCGTCCTGGGTTCGGGCAGCTCCGACGACGGTCGCGACAACGTGGTCTCGGTCGGTTCGGCCGGCACGGTGTCGGGCACGTCGAACATCAAGCGTCAGATCACGAACGTCGCCAAGGGCACGCTCGACACCGACGCGGTCAACGTCTCGCAGCTGAAGGGCGCCGAAGCGGCGTTCGGCGGTGGCGCCGGCGTGAACGCCGACGGCACCATCAAGGCCCCGGCGTACTCGATCCAGGGGTCGACGTACAACGATGTCGGCAGCGCGCTGAGCAAGCTGGACGGCGCGACGACGACCATCAACAACCTGGCCACGAACACCAACCGTTACTTCAAGGTCGCCGGCGGCGCCAACAACGGCACCGACGACGCCGTGACCGGTTCGGCGGGCAGCATCGCCGTGGGCCGCAACGCGAACGCAGGCTACAACACGGTCGCCATCGGCGACGGCGCCAAGGCCACCTACACCGACAACATGGCGGTGGGCACGGGCGCCAAGGCTTCCGGCGGCGCGTCGATCGCGGTCGGTACGCGCGCTTCGACCGCCGACACCGCCGGCTGGAACTTCCAGACCGCGCTGGGTGCGGAAGCCAAGGCCGAGCAGAACATGGCCACCGCCATCGGCGGTCGCGCCGATGCGAAGGCCGACAAGTCCGTTGCGCTCGGCGTGGACTCCGTGTCCGATCGCGCCAACACCGTGTCGGTGGGTTCGTCGGCGGCGACGGGCGGCTTCACCCGCCAGATCGTCAACGTCGGCAAGGGCACGCAGGACACCGACGCGGTGAACGTCAGCCAGCTCAAGGGCGTGACGACGGCGCTGGGCGGCGGCTCTACCGTCAACTCCGACGGCACCATCAAGGCCCCGGCGTACTCGATCCAGGGTTCGACGTACAACGACGTCGGCAGCGCGCTGAGCAAGCTGGACGGCGCAACGACGAAGAACGCCGGCGACATCACCACGCTGAACACCACCGTCAACAACATCACCAACGGCGGCGGCATCAAGTACTTCCACGCGAAGGACGGCTCGACGACGGCCGACTCGGCGGCCAATGCCGCCGGCTCCATCGCCATCGGCCCGAATGCCAAGACGGACGCCGCGGCGACCAACAGCATCGCGATCGGTCTGGACGCGTCCACGGCCGCTGCCGCGGAGTACGGCGTGGCGCTGGGCGGTGCGGCGAAGGCCTCCGTTGCGCGTTCTGTCGCCCTGGGCGACGGCTCCGTCGCCGATCGTGCTTCCGGCACCGGCGGCAGCGGCTTTGGTGCGGTGTCGGTCGGTTCCAGCACCAGCACGCGCCAGATCATCAACGTGGCGCGCGGTACGCAGGACAACGATGCCGTTAACGTCAGCCAGCTCAAGGGCGTGACGACCGCCATCGGCGGCGGCGCGGCGGTCAACGCCGATGGCACGATCAAGGCACCGACGGTGACCGTGGGCGGCACGACGTACAGCAACCTCGCCTCGGCGATCGAAGCGGCCGGCAACAAGGCCAACAGCATCGACGCGCTGGCCTGGAACGCCACGACCGGCGCCTACGACGCCAAGCACGGCACGGCCACGACCAGCAAGATCACCAACGTCAAGGCGGGCACCGCCGACACCGACGCGGTGAACCTGGCGCAGCTGAAGGCCGCGGGCCTGTCGACCGATACCAGCGGCACCCCGACCAACGCCTTCGTGACCTACGACACGACGACGAAGGACAAGGTGACCCTGGGCGGCGCGTCCGGCACCACCCTCACCAACGTGAAGGACGGCGCCCTGACCGCCACGTCGAAGGACGCGGTGAACGGCGGCCAGCTGTACGCCGTGGACCAGAAGGCGGCGGCCGCGCAGACGACCATCAACAACATCACCAACGGCACCGCCGGTCTGGTGCAGCAGGCGGCGGCCGGTGCGGACATCACCGTGGCCAAGGCGAAGGACGGCGCGGCCGTCGACTTCACCGGTACGGCGGGCACCCGCAAGCTGAAGGGCGTGTCGGTGGGCACGGCCGACACCGACGGCGTGAACGTCAGCCAGCTCAAGGGCATCACCGATGCGCTGGGCGGCGGTGCGGCGGTCGCTGAGGACGGTTCGATCACCAAGCCGACCTACAAGGTCGATGGCAAGGATGCGGTTGGCGTCGACGGCGCGATCAGCGCCCTGGACAGCCGCGTCGACACGTTCTCGGAACTGCAGGAGAAGGTGAAGTACATCAAGTTCGGTTACACCACCGCGCTTGACGCCTCGGCTTCGGGCACCGACGCGGTCGCCATCGGCGGCTTCGCACAGGCCCTGGGCACCGGCGCGCTCGCCATCGGCGCCAACGCCCGTGCGATGGCCGACAACGCCGTCGCCATCGGCGCGGGTTCGTCGACCACGGCCGCGAACACCTTCGCGGTGGGCTCCTCGACGCTGAAGCGTCGCGTCGTCAACGTCGCCGATGCGGTGAACGTGACCGATGCGGTCACCCTGGGCCAGATGAACACCAAGATCGCCGAAGCCATCAACGGCACCACGCTCAAGAGCGGCGGCGTGCTGCGCGCTTCGACCCTGCTGGGTGCGACCTCCAGCCTCACGCCGGACAAGCTGATCGTGGCCGGTCCGAACGGTGGCTCGACCACGCCGACCGACGCGATCGGCGACAAGGCCATCGCCATCGGCCTGAACTCGCACGCCAATGCGAACAACGCAGTGGCGGCCGGTCAGAACGTCAGCGTGCTGGGCGCCAACGGCGTCGGCGTCGGCCAGAACATCGCCGTGGGTGGCGTGTCCGCCGTGGCGGTCGGTGCGACGGTGTCGTCGGTCTCCGACTACGCCACCGCGATCGGTTCGGACGGTACGGAAGTGAACACCGGTGCGACGGGCGCCGTGGCCATCGGCCGCGCGGTCTCGGTCGGCGGTGCGGGCACGGTGGGCATCGGTTCGAGCATCGTGGCCACGGGCAAGGACGCGATCGTCCTGGGTTCGAGCAGCTCCGACGACGGTCGCGACAACGTGGTCTCGGTCGGTTCGGCCGGCAAGCTGTCCGGCACGAGCACCATCACCCGCCAGATCGTCAACGTGAAGGCCGGTACGCTCGATACCGACGCGGTGAACGTGAGCCAGCTCAAGGGCGTCACGGCGGTCATCGGCGGCGGCACGGCCGTGGCGGCGGACGGCACCATCACCAAGCCGCAGTTCGACATCGGCGGCACCAAGTACGACACGGTGGCCGGTGCGCTGGAAGCGGTCGAATCGCTCGCCGGCAGCGGCAGCGCGCTGGGCGTGGTGTACGACGGCGCCACCAAGGACAAGGTGACCCTGGCCGGTGCCAGCGGTACCACGCTCGCCAACGTGAAGGCCGGTACGGCCAACACCGACGCAGTGAACGTCGGCCAGCTCAAGAGCGTGGAATCCGCGCTCGGCGGCGGCGCCCAGGTGAACAGCGACGGCACCCTCAAGGCGCCGACGTACACCGTGCAGGGCACCACGGCCAACGACGTCGGCACGGCGTTGGGCACTCTCGACGGTGCGATCACCAAGAACGCCGGCGACATCACCACGCTCAACACCACGGTGAACAACATCACCACGGGCAAGGCGGGTCTGGTCCAGCAGGCGGCCGCGGGCGCGAAGCTCACGGTCGGCAAGGACACGGATGGTGCGCAGGTGGACTTCGCCGGCACGGCCGGTACGCGTCAGCTGATCAACGTCGCGGCCGGCGCCGTGTCCGAGACCAGCCACGACGCCATCAACGGCTCGCAGCTGTACGCGGTCTCCAAGAGCGTCGCCAGCGCCATGGGCGGTAGCAGCTCGGTCAATGCCGACGGCACCGTCAAGGCGCCGAGCTACAGCATCGGCGGCAACACCTACAACAACGTGGGCGATGCGCTGACCGCGATCGACGCCAAGGCCGGCTCGGGCAATGCGCTGGGCGTGGTGTACGACGACACGGCCAAGGGCACCATCACGCTCGCCGGCGCCAGCGGCACGGCCATCGACAACGTCAAGGCCGGTACGACGGACGAGCAGGCGGTGAACGTCTCGCAGCTGAAGGGCATCGCCGATGCCATCGGCGGCGGCGCGAAGATCGACCCGACCACCGGCGCGATCGTGGCTCCGTCCTTCGACGTGACCAAGGCCGACGGCAGCAAGGAAACCGTCGACAACGTGGGCGATGCGATCAGCACGATGGACGACACCATCGCCGGCCTGGGCGGCGACGTCACCAACATCAGCAACACGGTGAACACGCTGTCCACCGACGCGCTGAAGTGGGACGCCACTGCCGGTGCGTACAGCGCCGCGCACGGGGACGAGACCGAAAGCCGCATCACCAACGTCGCCGACGCCGTCAACGCGAAGGACGCCGTCAACAAGGGTCAGCTCGACAAGGCCCTGGCCGACGTCGCCACCGGCAGCAACCCGCTGGCGGTGACCTACGACAGCAGCGAGAAGACCTCGCTGACGCTGGGCGGTGCGGACGCGACCAAGCCGGTGCAGCTGAAGAACGTGGCCGATGCGGTGGACGACACCGACGCGGTCAACCTGCGCCAGCTGAAGGATGCGGGCCTGGTCGACGGTAGCGGTTCCACGCTCGACGCGGTCGTGTACGACGCCAACAGCGCGAAGGCATCCGTCACCTTCGGCGGTGCCAATGGCACGATCCTCAACAACGTGGCCGATGGCCTGATCACCCGCGACAGCCGCCAGGCCGTCAACGGTGGCCAGATCTACCAGCTCAAGGAGCAGTTGAACCAGCAGATCACCAACCTCGACGGTCGCGTGACGAACCTGGAAAACAACGGCACCGGCGGCAGCGCCCCGTACATCGCGGCCAACCCGGCTTCCGGCGACGCCAAGACGCCGGCGCAGATCGGCGAGAACGCGGGCGTGGCGGTGGGTTACGACACGCAGGTGAAGGCGGGCGATTCGGCCGCCATCGGCAACGGCGCGAGCGTGACCGAGGCGGGCACCAACTCGGTGGCCCTGGGCAGCGGCTCGGTGGCCGACACGGCCAACACCGTGTCCATCGGTTCGGAAGGCCACGAGCGCACCATCAGCCACGTCGCCCGCGGCAATGCCGACAGCGACGTCGCCACGATGGGCCAGATGCGCGAGACGTTGCAGTCGGCCAACGACTACACCGACCAGCGCCTCAACGACGTGTGGAGCGATCTCGGCGACGAGATCAACCAGGTCAACCGTCAGGCCAATCGCGGTATCGCGGCGGCTTCGGCGCTGATCAACGTCACGCCGTACGTCCCGGGTCACACCACGGTCAACGCCGGTGCGGCGAGCTACCGCGGCGAGACGGCGCTGGGCATCGGTGTGTCGCGCTGGAGCGAGAACGGCCGACTGAACCTCAACGCGGGCGTGTCCGCGGCGAAGGACGACCAGCCGGTGTTCCGCGTCGGTATCGGCTACGTCTTCTGATCAGCCGAAGCACGGCACGGCGGAGCGTTCGCGCTCCGCCGGCGCCGTCGAACGAACCGACAGGAATGAACGTCATGTACACACTCAAACGATGGTCGGGGTTCGCCCTGGCCCTGACCGCCGCCGCGCTGCTCGGCGCGTGCGGCACCACCCACCTCAGCCAGATCCGCGACGGTCAGACCGAGCAGCCGGTGTGGCCGACGGTCGAACAGGCGCATCCGCTCATCCCGTCCACGGTGCATCCGGACGTGGAGGCGCTGCGCAAGATCGCCATCGGCATGCCCAAGCTCGAGGTCTACCGCCTGATCGGGCATCCGATGTACCGCGAGGGCATCGCCGGCGTGCACGAATGGGACTACGTCTTCAAGTTCCAGGGCGAAGACGGGCAGGAGACCACCTGCCAGTACAAGCTCCTGTTCGATGATGCGATGTTGGCGCGCCAGGCCTTCTGGAATCCGGCCGGTTGTGCGCGATTCGTCGGGGCGACCACGCCGGAAGTCGCGGCACCCGCGGCGGAACCGCACGTGGCCGCCGCGGACGATCTGTCGGCGGACGTGCTGTTCGATTTCGACAGCGCCACGCTCTCGGCCGACGCGCCGGAGGCGATTTCCTCGAAGGTCGCGCAGATGCTCGCGCGCGTGCAGAACGTGGAGCGCCTGCAGGTCATCGGTTACACCGATCGCCTGGGCGATGCGGCGTACAACCTGGCGTTGTCGCGTCGTCGTGCCGAGGCGGTGCGGCAGTACCTGGTCTCGCAGGGCGTGCCGGCCGAAGCGATCCACGTCGAAGGACGCGGCGCCACGGAGCCGGTCGTCGAATGTCCCGGTGCGAACAGCGCCGCGACCAAGGCGTGCCTGAAGCCCAATCGCCGCGTGCGCATGGAACTGATCGCCCGGTAAGTTTTGTCCAGCTCTGGTTGAATGGCCTGGACAGCCCGCCTCTTCGGAGGCGGGCTTTTTTATGGCCGCGATTCCCGGGGCCCCTCCCGCCATGCCCTGGAGGCGCCATTGGCGGCGCAGGGCAGGTTCCCTTTGCGCATTTGCCCCTTCCGGGCTGCCGAAACCGGCGAATCCGCGGCTAGGACGATTCCGAAAGCAAGTGGCTCCACCCCGAAAATCAAGGGTTCCGACTGAGAAAAATCCACATTAAGAGTCGTCTGATATGGGCAAATTTCCCATATCGCGAGCATCACCTCCGTTGAGAAGCACAGCGCGTCCCAACGCCCCCCACATTCGAGGTGATGTCATGAACAAGATCTTCCGCATCGTTTTCAACACCACGACCGGCCGCTTCGTGGTCGCTTCCGAAATGGCCAAGGGCCGCACGAAGCCGGGCGGTGGCGAGCGCACCGCGCTGGGCATGGCCGTGATGACCGGCGCGATCGGCGTGCTGTCGGGGGTGTCGGGCGCGTCTTACGCGGGCGTGGTCGTCAACGGCAACCCGCAGGAAGCCACGGTGGGCTGCGAACTGATCACCGATTCGGCCACCACGACCTGGACCGTCAGCAACAGCGCTGCCTCCTGCCTGGCGCCGTCGCTCGCGGGCTCCGCCAGCGGCCAGGGCAACCCGGGCACTGACGCGATCTTCTACGCGTCCAACGGCTCGAACGGTTACGAGGACTCGCTGAACCTGGGCGGCTACCTTGACGTCTGGAAGACCGCCACCTTCCACGGCGGCATCGCCATGGACGGCCAGAAGATCACCGGCCTGGCCAACGGCACGGCGGCGACGGATGCCGCGACGTTCGGCCAGCTGACCAATGCCACCCGCTACTTCAAGGCCGGCGGCTTGAACGACGGCACCGACGACGCGTCGATCGGATCGTACGGCGGGAGGAATGTGGCGATCGGTGCGGGCGCTCTGGGTGGCAATACCGCCGGGGGCACGAACGTGAGTTCGGTCTCGGTCGGCGAGAACACGGTGTCCTACCAGAACGGCGTCGCCGTGGGCGCCGCCGCGAAGGCCACCGCGTCGTTCGCTACCGCGATCGGCAGCGCGGCCAACGCGACCGGTGGTCAGACGCTGGCCGCCGGTTATGGCGCCAACGCCAGCGGCCCGCAGTCCACCGCGGTGGGCTCAATGAGCGCGGCGGCCGGCACCAACAGCACCGCGCTGGGCTTCTCCGCGAGCGCGGCGGGCAATCGTTCGACTGCGATCGGTCAGCAGTCTTACGTCGACGCAAACACCAGCTACGGCCTCGCGGTTGGGCGTATGGCGGCGGTCTCGGCCAATGGGGCAATCGCCGTGGGCAATGAAGCCAATGTGTCGGGTGTCAATGCTCTCGCGATGGGCTATACGGCCAAGGCGACGGGCGATTATTCGCAAGCCATCGGTGGCGCCGCGAGCGCCGGCGGTGCGCGCTCCGTGGCGCTGGGCGACGCCGCGAGTGCGTCGGCCAACAGTTCCGTGGCGCTGGGTTCGTCGTCCGTTGCCGACCGCGCGAACACGATTTCGGTGGGCACGAGCAGCAGCCAGCGCCAGATCGTCAACGTCGCCGCCGGCACGCAGGCGACCGACGCGGTCAACGTCAGCCAGCTCGACACCGCCACCCGCTACCTGCGCGTCAACGACAAGGCCGGGGCGGTTCCGGTCATCGGAAACTACAGTGCCAACGGCATTGCGATCGGCGAAGGGACGGCCATCGGCGGCCTCACGAATACCGGCAGCGCCCAGATCGCCATGGGCTACAACGCGAAGGCCGACGGCAACAACACCATCGCCCTGGGCGTCGGAGCGAGCGTCGCGCAGGACACCGTATATGGGAACACGGCCGACCTGATCGCCATCGGTTCCAACTCGGTGGCGAACTACGGGCACAGCGTCGCCATCGGTGGCAACGCAAAGGCCAACCCCGCGGGTAACGGCACCAACGGTTTCGGTTACGTCGTCGCCGTCGGCGACTCGGCCTCGGGGACGCAGGTTCACACCACGGTGCTCGGTGCGCTTAGCTCGGCCACGGCGGCCGACGCGACCGCGCTCGGTTATCAGTCCGTCGCCGACCGCGCGAACACGGTTTCGGTGGGTTCGAGCACCAACCAGCGCCAGATCGTCAACGTCGCCGCCGGCACGCAGGCGACCGATGCGGCGAACGTTGGCCAGCTCAACAACGCCACGCGCTACTTCAAGGCCGGCGGTGCGAACGACGGCACCGATGATGCCTCGATCGTGGGTACGAGCGTCGCGGTGGGTTCTGGCGCGAAGGCGGTTTCGGGCAGCACGCCCTACAACACCACGGGCTACAACAACAGCGTCGCGATCGGTCACAACGCAAACACCGGAAACGGTGCGGGTGCCATCGCCATCGGCGACAGCGCGAAGACCGATTACACGGGCATCTCGATCGGCGCGGGCGCGGACACCAGCGCGTCGCGCCAGTCGATCGCGATGGGTATCTCGTCGCAGGCCGCCGGCTACGCAGCCGAAGCGATCGGCTACCAGGCCAGCGCGGCGGGTGGCAATTCGGTCGCCCTGGGCGTCAATTCGTCGGCGTCGGCCACCGACAGCATAGCCGTGGGCAACCAGGCCAAGGCCTCCGTCGCCAACTCGGTGGCGCTGGGCGCGAACTCCACCACGACCGCCAACCTCGCCAGTGCCGCGTACAACCCGGGCAGCGCCACGCTGTCGGGCACGGCGTCGGCGGCCAACGGCGAAGTGTCGATCGGTTCGGCCAGCAAGGAACGCCGCCTGACCAACCTCGCCGCCGGTTCGGCTGCGACCGATGCCGTCAACGTCAGCCAGCTGCAGGCCGAAGACGCCACCGTCGACAAGCTGGGCGGCGATGCTGCCGCCCGTCTGGGCGGCGGCGCGACCTACAGCGCCACCACCGGTGCGATCTCCGCGCCGAGCTACGCCCTGGCCAACGCCAACACCATCGGCGGCACCACCGGTGCGGCGGCGGACGTGGGCGCGGGCTTCGCGAAGGTGGATTCCGCGCTGGGCGTGCTCAACACCACGGCGAACAAGGGCTTCAACATTTCCGCCGATGCGGGCGCCACGAGCCAGAACATCGCGCCGGGCGGCACGGTGAAGTTCAGCGCCGGCCCGAATGCGTCGGTGACGCGCAGCGGCGACACGATCACGATGTCCGTGGTCTCCAACCCGACCTTCAGCGGCCTGGTCACGGCCAACGGCGGCTTCAAGGTCGGCGCTTCGCAGCTGATCGACATGGGCGCCAACAAGGTCACCAACGTGGCCTCCGGTACGGCTGCGACGGATGCGGTGAACAAGAGCCAGCTCGACGCGGTCGCCGCCACGGCCATGAGCTTCACCGCCAACGATGCGTCCGGCGGCGTGGTCTCCCGCACCCTCGGCCAGACGCTGGCGATCAAGGGCGCGGCGAGCACGGCGGGCACCTACTCGGGCGCCAACCTCAAGACCGTCACCGATCCGGCGACCGGCACGATCAACGTGCAGATGGCCGATTCGCCGAAGTTCGGCAACGTGGTCGTCAACGCCTCCAACAGCGGCAAGATCGCCGGCGTCGCCGATGGCCTGGTCGCGTCCGGCAGCAAGGAAGCGGTGAACGGCGGCCAGCTGTACACGACCAACCAGCAGGTCACCACGCTGGACGGCCGCGTCACGACCGCCGAAGGCAACATCGGCACGCTGAACACCAAGGTCACCAGCATCGACGGTCGCGTCACGCAGAACACCACCGACATCGCGACGATCAACAGCACGATCGCCGGGATGGGGAGCACGGTCGCCGACGCGGTGATGTACGACTCCGCCGCGCACGACAAGGTGACGCTGGGCGCCGCCGGTACGCCGGTGCAGGTGACCAACGTCAAGGCCGGCGCGCTGTCGGCGGCCAGCACCGATGCGGTGAACGGCTCGCAGCTTTACACGACCAACCAGGCGGTGGCGCAGAACACGTCCGACATCGCCACGGTGAAGTCCGACGTGACGACCATCGACGGCCGCGTGACGAAGAACGAAGGCGACATCTCGACGCTGAACACCAACGTGTCCAACCTGGACGGCCGCGTGAGCAACGTCGAAGGTTCGATCACCAGCATCACCACGCAGCTCAACAACGGTGAAGTGGGCCTGGTGCAGCAGGATGCGACCAGCCGCGTGATCACGGTCGCCAAGGCCAGCGATGGCGGCGAGGTGAACTTCGCCGGCACCGCCGGTGCGCGCAAGCTGTCCGGCGTGGCCGCCGGCGCGGTGACGGCCACCAGCACCGAGGCCGTCAACGGCTCGCAGCTGAAGGCGACCAACGACGCCGTCGCGCAGAACGCCGCCGACATCGACACGCTGGACGGCCGCGTGACCGCGAACGAAGACAGCATCGCTTCGCTCGACAGCCGCGTGACCACCAACGAGGGCGACATCTCGACGCTCAAGACGGACGTGACGAGCATCGACGGCCGCGTGACGAAGAACGAAGGCGACATCTCGACGCTCAACACGAACGTGTCCAGCCTCGATGCCCGCGTGACGCAGAACACGACGGACCTGTCCTCGCTCACGACCAACGTCAGCAGCATCGACAGCCGCGTGACCAACGTGGAAGGCTCGGTGACCAACATCACCACGCAGCTCAACAACGGCGAAATCGGCCTGGTGCAGTACGACGATGCCGCGCAGGCGGTGACGGTCGCCGCGGGCAAGGGCGGTGCGTCGGTGGACTTCCGCAACGCCGCCGGTGCCTCGCGTCGCCTCAAGAGCGTCGCCGCCGGTGCGCAGGACGAGGACGCCGCCAACGTCGGCCAGCTGAAGAACGCCATGGGCGGCACGGCCACCTACGACGCCAACGGCGCCTACACGGGCCCGGCGTACACGGTGACCAACGCCGACGGTTCGACCAGCCAGGTCAACGGCGTGGGCGACGCGATCTCCAACATCGACGGCCGCGTGTACAACAACACCACGCAGCTCCAGACCATCGTCACGCAGATCTCCGGCGGCACGATCGGCCTGGTGCAGCAGTCGGCGGCCGGCGCCAACCTCACGGTCGGCAAGGACACGGACGGCGCGGCGGTGGACTTCGGCGGCACGGCCGGTGCGCGCAAGCTGGTCAACGTGGCCGACGGCCAGGTCGCCGCGGGCAGCAAGGAAGCGGTGAACGGCGGCCAGCTGCAGGCGGTGAGCCAGTCGATGGCCGCGGCGATCGGCGGCGGTTCGCAGGTCAACGCGGACGGCACGATCTCCGCGCCGACCTTCACGGTCACCAATGCCGACGGCTCCACCTCGCAGGTCCACACCATGGGCGATGCGGTGACGCAGATCGACAGCCGCGTGACCAACATCGACAACCGCATCACCAACGTCGAAGGCTCGGTGGCCAACATCACCACGCAGATCAACAACGGTGAAGTCGGCCTGGTGAAGCAGGACGCCGCGACCAAGGAAGTGACGGTGGCGAAGGACACCGGCGGTACGTCGGTCAACGTCGCCGGCACCGCGGGCAACCGCACGGTGACGGGCGTGGCCGCCGGCGTTGCCGACAACGACGCGGTGAATGTCGGCCAGCTGAAGCAGGCCGGCGTGATCTCCGCCGATGGCCAGGCGCGTCCGGTCATCGCCTACGACGGCAGCGAAAAGACCAGCATCACGCTGGGCGATGGCAGCCAGCCGGTGGCGATCCACAACGTCGCCGACGGCGTGGCCGACCACGATGCGGTCAACGTGGGCCAGCTCAACACCCGCCTGCAGCAGGCGTCGACGGAAATCGTGCAGGAAGCCAACACCTACACCGATTCGCGCATCAACGACGTGTGGAACACGATGGACAAGGTCGGCACGGAACTGGCCAAGCAGGACCAGCGCATCAGCTCGCAGGGTGCGATGTCGATGGCCACCGCGCAGATGGCCTCCGGCGCGGCGGCTGCCGCGGTGGGCAACCCGAACGGCGCGTGGTCGGTCGGCGTGGGCTACGAGCAGGGCCAGGGCGCGCTGTCGGCGGGCTACGCCAAGCCGGTGGGCAAGAAGAGCCAGATCAGCTTCGGTGCGGCGTTCAGCGGCAACGACAACTCGATCGGCGTGGGCTTCGCGCACAAGCTGTAAGCGGTCGCGCGCAATCGGACGATTCCGATTTCGTGCAGGAAGACGGGGCGGGAAACCGCCCCGTTTTTTCTTTTTTCAGCTCCGCAACGACAAGCGCATCGGGCGTCCTTGCCTCCTTCGCGCAAATAGCAATTCAAATCAACCGGGGCGACTGATTCGCGCATAGGAAAGCTCCGAAAAGTGCAAATCGGGCACCAGAAAAAACAAAGACTTGGAACACGATCGATCAATCATGGCGAATACTCTGATGTGCGAAAAAGTCGCCAGGGTCGAGCATCACCTTCGTTGAGAAGCACAACGCCTCCAACGCCAACTCCTCTCTCTCGCTCTCTCAAGGTGATGTCATGAACAAGATCTTCCGCATCGTTTTCAACGCTTCCACCGGCCGCTATGTGGTGGCCTCCGAAATGGCGAAGGGCCGCAAGAAGACGGCCGCTGCCGGCGCCGTGCTGACCGCCGTCGTCGCGCTTGCCGCCGTCGGGAATGCCCAGGCCAAGGTCGTGATCAACGCGGGCACGAACGAATCCGCCGTCGGTTGCACGTACCTGCAGGACGAGAATTCGCCGACCCTGCATACCTCCTCCGAGAGCACGACCTGCCTCGTCGCCGGCGGTACGGGCGAAAGCGGGCAGGGCAACCCGGGCAAGCGTGCCGTCTTCTACGCCAGCGATACGGTCAACGGCAACGAGGACTCCCTCAACCTGGGCGGCTACCTGGATGCCTGGAAACTCGCCAGCTTCCACAGCGGGCTTGAGATGAACTCCACGAAGATCACGGGTCTGGCCGCCGGCTCGATCGTCGATGGCAGCCAGGATGCGATCAATGGCGACCAGGTGTTCGACAGCAACAAGGCGATCTCGGCGGCCTTCGGTGGCGGCTCCAGCGTGAACGCCAGCGGGTTCGTCTCCGCTCCGAGCTATGCCCTGGTCAAGGCCAACGCCATCGCCGGCACGACGGGCGCTGCCGCCGACGTCGGCGCGGGCTTCGACAAGGTCGACGCCGCCCTGGGCACGCTCGACACCCGCGTCACCAACAACACCAACAGCATCAATTCGCTGCAGTCCACGGTGAACAATCTGTCGGCCAACGTGCTCGTGGAGCAGTCGGCGGCCGGTGCCAACCTCACGGTCGGCAAGGCGACCGACGGCGCCGCGGTGGACTTCAACGGCACGGCCGGTACCCGCAAGCTGGTCGGCGTGTCCGAAGGCGAAGTCTCGGCGACGAGCAAGGAAGCCATCAACGGCTCGCAGCTGTACGCGACGAACCAGGACGTGGCCGCCAACACCGCCGCCATCGGTGCGCTGGATGGCCGCATGGACCAGGCGGAGACCGACATCGCCGGGCTGAAGACGCGCGCCGATGCCACCGACGCCGCCGTCGCCGCCAACACGGCCGACATCCAGAAGAACGCCTCGGACATTTCGGCGCTCGACGGTCGCGTCGACACGGCGGAAGCGAACATCGCGCAGAACACCAGCGACATCGCCGACCTGCAGACCCGCGCCGACCAGACCGATGCCGCCGTCGCGCAGAACACGAGCGACATCGCCGACCTGAAGGCGCACGACGTGCAGGCCGACGCCGCCATCGCGCAGAACACGTCCGACATCGCCGCGCTCGACAACCGCGTGGACCAGAACACGTCCGATATCGCCGCGCTGGACGGTCGCATGGGCGAGGCGGAGAGCAGCATCTCCAACCTCGACAGTCGCGTGACCAACGTGGAAGGCAGCGTCAACAACCTCAACCAGCAGATCAACAACGGTGAAGTGGGCCTGGTGAAGCAGGATGCCGACAGCCGCGTGATCACGGTGGCCGCCGACAAGGACGGCAGCGAAGTGAACTTCGCGGGCACCGCCGGCGAGCGCAAGCTCAGCGGCGTGGCCGAGGGCGAGATCTCCGCGAGCAGCAAGGAAGCGGTGAACGGCTCGCAGCTCAATGCCACCAACGAGCGCGTGGCCGCCAGCGAAGCCGCCATCGACGGCCTGGACAGCCGCGTCACCAAGAACGAGGGCGACATCGCCAGCCTCGACAGCCGCGTGACGACCAACGAGGGCGACATCAGCACGCTGAAGTCGGACGTGACGAACATCGACAACCGCACCACGAAGAACGAAGGCGACATCGCCCAGCTCGACCAGCGCCAGACCAAGACCGAAGGCGACGTGTCGGACCTGCGTTCGGGCGTGGACGGTCTCGATGGCCGCGTCAGCACGGTGGAAAGCAATGTCGCGTCTCTCAACGAGAAGCTGGTCAAGAGCAACGCCGACGTGATGAACCAGTCGCGTTCCTACACCGATTCGCGCGTCGATGAGCTGCACCGCGAAATGGACGATCGCTTCAGCATCCAGGACGAGCGCATCGACCGCATGGGTGCGATGAGCAGCGCGATGTCGATGATGACGGCCAGCCTGGGCGGCCTGCATACGCAGAACCGCGCGGCCGTCGGCACCGGCTTCGTCAACGGCGAGAAGGCGCTGTCGGTCGGCTACCAGCGCGCCATGAGCGACCGTGCGAACTTCTCGCTGGGTGGCGCGTTCACCGGCGACGACCGTTCGGTCGGCGCGGCGGTGGGCATCGGCTGGTAAGCCTCCTTCCCTTGTAAGTGCGACACCCCGATGCCGCGACGCGGGCCCTCAAGGGCTTGCGCCGCGGCATCGTCTTTTCCGGTCCGGGCGCCCGGTTCGGCAAGGCCGTGCGGCGGTATCCTGTCGCCGCGTCAGGGAGGGCGTGCCCGTGATTCCATTCCAGCTCCAGCAGATCGACCACGTGGTCCTGCGCGTGCGCGATGTCGATGCGATGGTCGCCTTCTACCGCGACGTGCTCGGCTGCTCGGTCGAGCGCGAGCAGGCGGGGATCGGGCTCACCCAGTTGCGTGCCGGTGCGTCGCTGATCGATCTGGTCGGCGTGGACGGCAAGCTCGGCCGCATGGGCGGTGCGCCGCCGGGTGCGGAGGGCCGCAACATGGACCACCTGTGCCTGCGCGCCGATCCGTTCGACCGCGACGCCATCGTCGCGCACCTCGCCGCGCACGGCGTGCGTCTGGGCGAGTTCGGCTCGCGCTACGGCGCGGAAGGTGAAGGTCCATCCCAGTACCTCTACGACCCGGAGGGCAATCTGGTCGAACTGAAGGGCCCGCCGGCGCCGTCCTGACGATTTCTCCCGACGGCGCCATGCCGCGCCGCGTTCGTACTCCCGTGCCGGATGCACGTCTGCAGGACCCACATCGCCCCATGCCCGCGCAACCCGCCTCGCTGTCCATTCCCGTCCGACGCCTCGCCCTGCTGCTCGGCGGGCTGGCGATGTTCGGTCCGTTTTCGATCGACACGATCTTCCCCGCGTTCCCGTCGATCGGCGCGCAGTTCGGCGCCGACAAACTCGCGATGCAGCAGACCATCAGCGTCTACCTGGTCGCGTACGCGTTGATGAGCATCGTGCACGGACCGTTGTCGGACGCGATCGGGCGGCGGCGCGTGATCCTCGGCGGGCTGATCGTCTTCGCGATCGCCTCCGTCGGCTGCGCGCTGGCGACGGACCTGCCGACGCTGCTCGCGTTCCGCGCGCTGCAGGGATTGTCGTCGGGCGTGGGGCTGATCGTCGGCCGCGCGGTGATCCGCGACGTGCTGCACGGCGACGACGCGCAACGCCTGATGAGCCAGGTGTCGATGATCTTCGGCGTCGCGCCCGCGCTGGCGCCGGTGATCGGCGGCTGGATCCTCGGCGTCGCGCATTGGCCGGCGATCTTCTGGTTCCTCGTCGCGTTCTCGCTGGTGCTGATCGTGGCGACCTGGCGCCTGCTGCCGGAAACGCATCCGCCGCAGGCGCGCCTTCCGCTCGCGCCGCGTCGGCTGCTGCGCGACTACGTGGCCATCGTGATAAATCCGCGGTTCCAGCGGCTGTCCGCGGCGGCCGCGTTCAATTTCGCCGCGCTCTGGGTGTACATCGCCTCGGCGCCGGCGTTCGTCCTCGACATCCTAAAACTCAGCGAACGCGAGTTCGGCTGGTTCTTCGTGCCCATGATCAGCGGCATGATCCTGGGCGCGTTCGTGTCCGGCCGCAGCGCGGGCAAGGTGAGCGGCGCGAAGCTGGTGTCGATCGGCTTCGCGTGCTCGGCGGTCGCGATGGCGATCAACCTGGGGTACAACCTGCTCGCCGATGCGCCGAAGGTGCCGTGGGCGGTGCTGCCGATGATGCTCAACGCGTTCGGCATCGCGCTGGTGTTCCCGATCATCACGCTCGCCATCCTCGACATGTACCCGCGCCAGCGCGGCTCGGCGTCGTCGCTGCAGGCCTTCACCAGCCTGGTGCTCAATGCGGTCATCGCCGGGGTGCTGTCGCCGCTGATCAGCGACCACGCGTTGTGGCTGATCGCCACGGCGATCGCGTTCCTGACGATCGCCTTCGGCTTCTGGCGCTGGGAAGCGCGCGTGTCGCGGATGCGCTCGGGCAGCGAGGCGACGTCGACCGTGCCGGGCGAAACGCTGTAGTCAGGCTGCCGGTTCGGCGCGACGGCGACGCATCCACGCGTACAGCGGGAGACCGGCGAGGATCAGCACCGCGCCCCAGGCGAGCGCCTCGGTGCCGATGCCGAACAACGCGTACAGGCTGTAGGCCAGCGCCAGTGCGGCGAGCGTTCGGCTCAACGCGCCGGTGCCGCGCACCAGCCACGCGGCGCTGCTGACGACGTAGGGCAGCAGCGTCGCGGCGGTCGACAGCAGGATCGAGAACGTGAACACCTGCACCAGCGAGCGGCTGTAGTTCGCCGCGACGAGCGCGCTGGCCAGCACGCTGCTGACGATCACGCCGACCACCGGCGTGCCGCCCTTGTCGAGCCGGGTGAACGGCGCCGGGAACATCCCGTCGCGCGCGGCCGCGAACGGCAACTGCGCCGACAGCAGGATCCAGCCGTTGAGCGCGCCGAAGCACGAGATCGCCATGACCACGGCCAGCGTCACGCCCGCGGCCGGCCCCCACAGCGAACGCGCGGCATCGGCCATCGGCGCCTGCGACTGCGCGAGCACTTCGCGCGGCAGCAGGCCGAGCACCGCGGTGCAGGCGAGGATCGTCGCCACGCCCGCGAGCAGGGTGCCCAGCACGGTGGCGCGCGGCACCGTGGACTGCGCGTTTTCGGTCGAACCGGCGGGCACGGTGGCCGCTTCCAGGCCGAGCATCGCCCACAGCGTCAGCGCGACGGCGGCGTTTGCCACGTCCGGCAGGCTGCGGTCGGTCGGATTGAAGGGCGTGTAGTGCTTCGCATCGACGAACCACAGCGCGATCAGCCCGAACAGCAGCAGCGGCAGTAGTTTCAGCAGCGTGGTCACCAGCTGCAGGCCGCCGGCTTCGCGCAGGCCGATCAGGTTCACGCCGCTGCACAGCCACAACGCGCCCAGTGCGCACGCCGCCGCGCGCAGCGGCGTGGCGGTGAGCGCGGGGAAGATCGCGCCCACGCTGCCGGCGAACGCCACCGCGATCGCGGCGGTGGCGCACCAGATCGAGATCCAGTAGCTCCACGCGATCACGAACCCCGGCAGTTCGCCGAACGCATTGCGCGCGAACACGTACGGTCCGCCGGTCTGCGGCCAGCGCATCGCCAGGCGCGCGAACGTGATCGCCAGCAGCATCGCGCCCGCGAGCGTGATGCCCCAGCCGAGCAGGCTCGCCGCGCCGAACGGCGCGAGCGCGGCCGGCAGCAGGAAGGCGCCGGAGCCGATCATGCTGCCCACCACCAGCGCGGTGGCGGACCAGAAGCCAAGGGGGCGGGGTTGGGTCATGTCTAGTGTGTTGTCGTAGTGGCGATCGTTGGGCTGGGCGGGGCTCTGTCTTCAAGCCGTCGTCCCTGCGAAGGCGGGGATCCATCTCTCCGAGATCATTCCGCTTTCCGGAAAGCGTGATACGTTCACAGATGGATTCCCGCCTTCGCGGGAATGACGGCTAGTAAGCATCCGCCCGATACACCGATCGCAGCAGCTCGTGGAAGTGATGCACCGCGTTCTCGCGGAGCGGATTCAGCCGGCCGGGTTCGTACGATCCGGACGCCAGTCCGCGTTGCACGTCCTCGCAGATCGTCAGGTCCTCCAGCTGCACTTCGTCGCTGAAGTCGCGGTCGGCATCGCGACGTCGGCACGCCTCGTCGGTGTCGTCGAGTGCGTAGTAGAAGTCGAATTCCACGCGGCAGCGATCCACGCCGCGGGGCACGACGCGGTTGGTCTGCAGCCGACCGGGCAGGATGTTGAGCATCGTGTTCGGCCACAGCCAGTAGTACAGCGCGTCGCCGTCGCCATAGAGGCCGTCGCCGCTCTCCAACGGACTCCACTGGTAGGAGTACCACCGCGCGGTCTCGGTGATGTAACTGCGGTAATCCAGCAGCCTGTTCAGTCCGGGATGGATGTGCGGGACGTGGTAGCCCTCGAGGTAGTTGTCGACGTACACCTTCCAGTTGCACGCGACGTCGTAGCTCACGCGGCGATGGTGGCCGTAGCGTTCCAGGTGCCGGTTCTCGCCAAGGCGCGCATCGATGCCCTCGACGAACGCGTCGAATGCCGGCGCGCGGGTTTCATCGACCGCCGCGAACACCAGGCCCTGCCACACGCGCACGGCGAGCTGCGGAAGGCGGATGTCGGCGGGGACGAAATCCGGCGCGGTGCCCATCTCCGGCGCGGATCGCAGCACGCCGTCGAGCGTGTAGGTCCAGCCGTGGTAGCGGCAGCGCAGCGACTTCGCGGCCAGGCCGTCGCAACTGGCGATCGGACCGGCGCGATGACGGCAGACGTTGTGGAAGACGCGGATGTCGCCATCGGCGCCACGCACGGCGATTACCGGCAGGCCGGCGAAGTCGCCGACCGCGTGGTCGCCCGCGTCCTGCAGCTGGCAAACGTGCGCGATGAGCTGCCAGCCGGCGTCGAAGATGGCGCGACGATCCAGCGCGGCCATGTCCGGATCGGCGTAGTAGCGCGCGGGCAGGGCGGTGGCGCGGTCGAGCGGCTGCGACGCGAGGGCGGTGTCCATGCGATTCATTCGCCCAGTATGCCTCGGCGCCGCAGTGCGGCAGGCGGTCCGGCGGTCGCCGTACGGCGGCGACAGCGGCTGGACGTCGCGCCTGGCCGGTTTTCCTTACGCCGCCGGCTGCGGCGCGGGGAACGTCCAGGTGCCGTCCAGGATCTCCTGGCGCGGGCGGTACAGGCGGACGGTGTAATTCCAGCCCGGCGTGGTCGGCAGGCAGTTCGGGACCTTTCCGTCGCAGCCGCCGAACTGGATGCGGATCGCGCCGTCGGCCTGCTTCTTCGCCGTGAGGTTGTTCAGCGAATACGCGTCGTACGGGTTCTTCTGGAAGTAGCCGTCGGCGTTGTAGACGCTCACCGACCAGAACGCGTCGACCGGCACGTCGCGCACGTCGAGCGTGTAGACGACCTTGCCGTCGTTACCTTCGAGGGTGATGTTGAGGTACACCGCGTCCCTGTCCGGATTGCCGCCCCACCCGGCGGCGGTGGCGATCAGATGCCGCACCGGGTCCACCTGGCCGGGCATGCCGAACGAGCGCTTGAAGTCGGGCAGCATCGAGCCCAGCGCGATCAGCGGATCGCGCACCTTCTTGTGGCTGGCCGGATCGTAGGCCGGCAGCGACAACGTTCCGGCGGAGGCTTGCGTCACGGATATCGCGTCCTGCAGGCGATGGACTTCGGCGACGTCCTTCGGATCGGTCGGGTCGACCAGGGTGCGGATCCCGACCAGCACATACCGGGTGCCTGCCTTCTCGCGCGTGACGGTGTGCGCGCCGGCGCCGTATTCGGTCCAGGCGTTGTGATCCTGGTTGACGAACATCAGCGACTGGAAGCGCGAGCCCGCATCCGGCAGCGTGATGGTGGCGGGCCCCGCGTCGAGGTCGAACACGGCCGAGGTGTACAGCGTGTCGCGGTTGAGGCGGATGACGTTCTGGTTGTCGATCGTCGCCGGCTCGCGGCGATGGTGCAGCTTCCCCAGTCCACCGGACTCCTTCACGATCCCGGCGATGTAGGTATCGGACTCGGCGCGGATGAAGTTGTCGGGCGTCACGCGGATGGCGTCCTTCACCGGTGCGGGTTCGTCGGTGGCGTTTGCCGCGGTCGCCGGCGCGCTCGCGGACGGCTGGGCCGGCGCCGTGGCGGCATCGTTGGCCGGCGGCTGGCGATTGCAGCCGGCGCACGCCATTGCGATGGCGAGGAGGCTCAAGGGCTGGCGGACGTTCATGGGCAAGGTCCTCGTGTCGAAACGTCGGGTTTTCCGCAGGAGCGATCGGTCGATCGCGAAGGTCGTGCACGCGGTCAGCGAGCGGCGGTCACTTTCTCGAGATCCGGCAATTGCCAGGTCCTGGCGATGTCGGCGCCGCTTCCGCTGCCGATGTTCGAGCGCAGCAGCGCGTAACCGGCGTAGGTGGAGGAGGGCATCGCGTAGATGACGTCCGGATTGGGCGTGAGCGTCTGGTTCTTCCAGTCCGGAAGGCGCGACCAGTACAGGACCTGGTTCCAGCGGCCGCCGTTGGCGACGAACGCGTCGTACATCAACTGGAAGTTGACCGCCGGCATGCCCCAGTTGACGGCTTCCACGGCGCGGCGCTGGAAGGCGCGTTCGGCCGGGTCGACGCCCGGCGCGGCGGTCTGCGTGGCGACGGGTGTCCGTGGTTCGCTCGATGCAGGAGGCGCCGGCGCGTCGGTGCGCTGGCATCCTGCCGCGAGGATCAGAACGAGAGGGAACAGCCCTGCACGAACGTCATGCGAAACCATCGTCCGCCTCCGGCATGTGGGTGGCGCATGTAGGCGCGATCGTGCATGCACCCGAGCGTAAGCCGGCGTGAAGTGTCCGAGCGGCCCCCGGGCGCTGCACGAAAAAAAGGCCGGCATGTGCCGGCCTTCCTTTCCGCCCGGGCGAAGCGATCAGCCCTGGGTCGTCGGCGTTGCGGCTGCTGGTGCCGGTGCAGAGGCGGGGGCCGCTGCTGGCGCCGCATCGGCCTGCCACCCGCAGGTCTTGCCTTCGTTCTGCTGCTTCAGCCAGGTCTGCAGCGGGCCGAAGTACTCCAGCACCGCCGATGCGTCCATCTGCTCGCCGCCGGTGAGCTCCTTCAGCGTCTTCTGCCACGGCTGGCTCGCGCCCTTGCTGAGCATCGCCTGGAAGCGCGCACCGGCCTCCTTGTTGCCGTAGAAGCTGCACTCGTGCAGCGGGCCCTTGTAGCCCGACGCATCGCACAGCGCCTTGTAGAACTGGAACTGCAGCACGTGCGCGAAGAAGTAACGCGTGTACGGCGTGTTGCCCGGCACGTGGTACTTCGCGCCCGGATCGAAGAACTCCTCGCCACGCGAGGTCGCCGGCGCGACGCCCTGGTACTTCGCCTTCAGCTCCCACCACGCCTTGTTGTAGTCGGCCGGCTTGATCGAGCCGTCGAACACGCCCCAGCGCCAGCGGTCGATCATCAGGCCGAACGGCAGGAACGCCACCTTCGCCAACGCCATGCGCATCTGCGCGTTGACCACCGCTTCGTTGCTGACCTGCTGTTCGCCTGCCAGTCCGATCGACTGCAGGTACTGCGGCGTCATCGACAGCACGATGGTGTCGCCGATGGCTTCGTGGAAGCCGTCGTGCGCGCCCTGCTGGAACAGCGGCGGCAGCTTGTTGTACGCGATGTAGTAATAGACGTGGCCGAGCTCGTGGTAGATCGTCGTGAAATCTTCCTCGTTCGGCTTGATGCACATCTTGATGCGCACGTCGCCGGCCATGTTCATGTCCCACGCGCTGGCGTGGCAGACCACGTCGCGATCGCGCGGCTTGATGAACTGCGCGCGCGTCCAGTAGCTTTCCGGCAGCTTCTGCATGCCCAGCGAGGTGTAGAAGTCCTGCGCTCGCTCGCTCATCAGCTTGGCCGAGGCGAGGCGGGCATCCTGTTCGATCTGCGCCAGGTCCGCCGGCGCGCGCTTGCCCGGCTGCTTGGCGAGCATCGCGTCATGCGTCGCGCGATACTGCGATTCCAGCGCGGTGGTGATTTCCGGAACGCTGGCGTTCGGATACGGCGCGAGGATGTCCCACAGGTTGCCCCAGTCCTGCTGCCACATGTTGCCCATCAGGTGCGCGGGCAGCATGTTGCCGGCGACGTGGCCTCGATCATTGCCGTACTTCGCCTCCAGGCGCGTGCGGGCGTAGCAGTGCAGCTGTTCGTACAGCGGCTTGACCTGGCCCCAGAGGCGGTCGGTCTCGGTGGCCATTTCGGCGGGCGTCATGTCGTACCCCGAACGCCACATCTCGCCCGTGTCGGCGAAGCCCATGTCGCGCGCGCCCTGGTTCACCAGTTCGACGAAGCGCGTGTAATCGCCGCGCATCGGCTTGGAGATGGTGTGCCAGCCTTGCCAGGCCTGCAGCTGCTCGTCGTAATCGCGGCTGTTGCGCAGCACGTCTTCCAGGTCGCCCAGCTGGCGGCACTGCTTCGCGTCGCCCTCGCCGGTGCAGTACGTGCCTGCGCCGTACATGCCTTCCAGGCGCGTGGCGATCTTGGTCAGTTCCTCCAGCTTGGCCGGATCCTTCGGCGGCGGCATCGCCGTGCCGAGCTTGAGCAGCTGGATCGCGCGCGCCGTCTCCGGCGACATCTGCTGGCCTTCGAAGCGCTTGGCCTGTTCGATCCAGCTGTTGAGCTGCGCGAGGTAGCGCTCGTTCGCCTTGGCCGACAGCAGCTGGCTGTCGTCGTTGATGTACGTGGACGACAGCCACTGCGCGGCGGTCATCTCGGGATACATCTTGCGGTATTCGTCGTTCACCCGGGCGATGAACTGGTCGGCGGTCTCGCCGGCCGGCGTGGTGCTGGCCGTGCCGGTCGTCGTGGCGGGCGGGGTCGGTTCCTTCTTGCAACCGCCCAGGCCGAGCGCGGCCGCGGTGATGCTGAGCGCGAGCAACGCGCGTACGGGTTTCATGATGGCTCTCTCCGGATTGAACTGCCCGCCATGGACGGCGGCTCCGGAAGGCTAGAGGCGGCGCGGGACGCGCGCAAGGGAAGGCGGTTTGGTGCGGTGCAGCGCGGAATGGCCGTCGCGCGTGAGATCGATCGCGCCAGTCCTCCCGGCCGTCATCCCGGCGAACGCCGGGACCCAGGCCATCAAGCCATCAGTTCGGCGGGTGCCGCCGCCAAGCTGAATTCCCCGTCGCCACGAAGAGAGCCGTCAAAGGCACCGGGTCCCCGCTTTCGCGGCGATGACGGCAGAAATGTCAGACAGGCACGTTGAGCGAACGCGTCGCCGAATCGGCGAGGCCGCGCACGTGCAGCCATTGCCACGCGGTCTGGGCGTCGTGTTCGAAATACGCCTTCGCCGAACCGAGGCGGAAGGTGTATCCCCAGCCGTCCATGTCGGCGAGCACGCGGTCGCGGCCGACGCCGGGCAGCGCGTCGCCGAGCAATGCCTGCAACACGCACACCGCGTCTTCTTCCTCGATCGAATCGGTGGCGTCGGTGTGGACCTGCGCGCGGCGCTCGGGAGGCAGGACGATCAGATGCGCGGCTTCGTGCAGCAGCGAATGCACGGGCGTGTCGCCGCGCGCGTAGACGTTGTGGCCGATCAGCCCCGCTTCGCATTCGCCCCAGTAGCTGCCCGGAATCGCCTCGCCATCGGGGACGCGGTGCAGCGTGAGGCCGTAGCGCGCCAGCAGGGTCGCGGTGGCGCCGAAATCGATGTCGGAGAGCGTGAGCAAGGCAGGAGGCAGGAGTGAGGGTCGAGAAGTGAGACGTGGGCAAGGCAGGAAAACTCGCGGGACAGCAGGAGCGGGCCTGCGCTCACTCCTCACTCCTGCCGCTCACTGCCTGCTCTCTCACGCCTGCGCCGGGTTTTCCGGAAGCGCGACGGAAATGTCCAGCACCTTGCTGTCGCCTTCGCCGATCAGGTCCACCTTCACCGCTTCGGCGTCGACGTTGATGTACTTGCGGATCACTTCGAGCAGTTCGCGCTGCAGCATCGGCAGGTAATCCGGGCTAGTGCCGCCGCGGCCGGCGCGTTCGTGCGCGACGATGATGCGCAGGCGATCCTTCGCGATGGTTGCGGTCTGCTTCTTGGCGAGCAGGAAATCGAACAAGCCCATCGTCAACCTCCGAAGATCTTGCTGAAGAAACCCTTCTTCTCTGCAGTGATGAAGCGCATCGGCCGGGTGTCGCCCAGCAGGCGCGCGACGGCGTCGTCATAGGCCTGGGCCGCGTTGGATTCGGTCTCCAGGATCACGGGCTCGCCCTTGTTGGAGGCGTTGAGCACGTCCGGCGATTCGGGAATGACGCCGATGGTCTTCAGGCCGAGGATTTCCTCGACGTCGCCGACCGACAGCATCTCGCCCGTTTCCACGCGGCTGGGGCTGTAGCGGGTGAGCAGCAGGTGCTCCTTGATGCGCTCGCCGTTCTCGGCGCGGCGCGTCTTGGACGAGAGCAGCCCGAGGATGCGGTCGGAGTCGCGCACCGACGACACTTCCGGGTTCACCACCACCAGCGCCTGGTCGGCGAAGTACATCGCCAGGTACGCGCCCTTTTCGATGCCCGCGGGCGAGTCGCACACGATGTAGTCGAACCCGTCGGCGGCGAGGTCGTCGAGCACCTTCTGCACGCCTTCCTTCGTCAGCGCGTCCTTGTCGCGCGTCTGCGAAGCGGCGAGCACGTAGAGGTTCTCGAAGCGTTTGTCCTTGATCAGCGCCTGCTTCAGGTTCGCCTCGCCGTTGACGACGTTGACGAAGTCGTACACGACGCGACGCTCGCAGCCCATGATCAGGTCGAGGTTGCGCAGGCCGACGTCGAAGTCGATGACGGCGACCTTGTGGCCACGGCGGGCGAGACCGCATGCGAGGCTGGCGCTGGTCGTGGTCTTGCCGACGCCGCCCTTGCCCGAGGTGACTACGATGATTTCGGCCACTAACGAATCCTCCGGTAATGCGGTCTCAGTCCAGAGCCGCGATCTTTAGTTGTTGGTCTTCGAGCCAGACCTGCACGGCCTTGCCGCGCAGCTCCTTCGGAATTTCTTCCATCACCTTGTAGTGGCCCGCGATGGCGACGAGTTCGGCATGGAACTCGCGGCAGAAAATGCGGGCCTGTTCGTTGCCTTTCGCGCCGGCGAGGGCGCGACCGCGCAACGGTCCGTAAATATGCACCGAGCCGTCGGAGATGACCTCCGCGCCGGCGCCCACCGTTGTCAGAACGGTCAGGTCGCGGTTTTCGGCGTAGATCTGCTGGCCTGAACGCACCGGCGCCGACTGGATCATTCCCGGTGCGACGTTGGCGGCCACAGGCGCGGCCGCGGCGGGAGGCGCCTGCTTGGCGGCCTTCGGCGGCGGGGCCGGCTCGGGTTCGCGGATGCCCGGCGCGGGTGCGGCGGCCTGTTCGTCGCGTTCGTAGGACGCACGGAACTTCGCCAGCAGCGGCAGGCCCAGTGCTTCCGACAGCCGCTCGATCTCCGTCGTCCCGTACGCCAGCGCCACCGGCAGCACGCCGGCGTCGCGCAGCCCGTCGATGAGCGCGCGCGCGGTGGCCTCGTCGGGCGTGCGCGTGAGGCCGCCGAAGTCGATCACCACCGCGGCCCGCGCGAACAGCTTCGGCGCGCGCTGCACGCGGCCGCGCATCTCTTCGGTGAGCTTCGCCACGTCGAGGGTGCGGATTCGCAGGTTCGCGATGCCGACCTGGCCGATCTTCAGTTCGCCGGCCAGTTCGAAGTCCATGGCGGCGCTCACGGAGCGGTACCGGTCAGGCGTTGCGCGGCGACGGCATTGCGCGGCCGGGTGATCCACGGTACCTGCGGCAGCGCTTCGCCGTAGGTCTCGCGGACCCACGGGTAGCTGCACAGGGGCTTCATCAGCATCGCGGCGCGGACGTCGGCTTCCTCCATGACGTGCTGGCCGACCTCGTGGAAGCCGAAGCTGCCGTGGAAGAGCAGGGCGGGGTCGTTGGTGCCTTCCAGGAAGACCTCGCACGCCATCTGCGGGTAGCGCAGTTCGGCGTAGCTCTGGGCGTCGGCATAGAACGCGCGGCCGACGCCGCCACCGCGACGGCGGCTGGCGACCACGATGCGGTCGATGTAGAAGAAATCCGGGTAACGCTCGCAGAACCAGCGGAAGTTGCTGCTGTCGTGGTTCGTGTGGCTGCCCACGCCGATCAGGAAGCCGGCGATGGCCCCGTCGCGCTCGGCGACGCGGAAGTATTCGGCGGTATCGAAGAAGTGACGCAGTCGCGCCGCATCCAGCGGCAGGATCGCAGGGCCGGCGGCGTTGTTGAGGGCAAGGACGGAATCCAGCTCGTGCTCGCGCACGTCGCGGACGACGATCGACATTCCAGGCTCCAGCTGTGCTTCGGACCGGGCGCAAAGCGCGGCCGGCGTCGCGATTATCGCATGGCCGTCTCCCCCCGGCGACCCGTCATCGCGCCGCGACGAGGCTGCGGGGCGGTGCATCGTCCCGCTCAGACATGACTTTCGGACGGCTCCCCAGGCCCTTGATGCGTTTAGCATGCCGGCATGTTGGCCCGCCTCAACCACACCCGATTACTGCGCTACGCGGGCCTGTTCACCTGGGGCGCGGTCGGCCTGTGGCTGCTCAGCGTCTGGTTCGATCCGACCATCCTCAGTCCCGATACCGAGGGCCCGCCGGCGCTGCAGATCCTGCGCTGGCTGGTGGTTTACCTCGCGTTCGGGCTGATCTACTGGTGGATCAGCCGCCAGCTCGGACGCCCCAGCGGTGCGCTCGACAAGGTCCTGCTGCTGGTGCTCACCGGCTGTGCGATCGGCGTGGGCTACTTCTCGCGCACGGGGCTGGGCTCGATCCTGCTGATGGTGGTCGCCGGCCTCCTCCCGTGGCTGATGCCGGTCCGCTGGGGCCTGGCGCTGCTGGTCGGCGGCAACGTGGCGATCATCCCGCTGTTCGTCGAGGCACTGGATTTCCCGCCGATGGTTGCCGTGCTGCAGTCGGTGACCTACATGGGCTTCTCCAGCCTGGTGTTCGTCACCGCGCTCGTCGCGCGGCAGCAGGCCGAAGCCCGCGAGGAGCAGCGCCGCCTCAACGCCGAACTCCGGGCGACCCGCGCACTGCTGGGCGAGAGCGTGCGCGTGAACGAGCGCACCCGCATCTCGCGCGAGCTGCACGACCTGCTCGGCCATCACCTGACCGCCTTGAGCCTCAACCTGGAAGTCGCCGGGCATCTGTCCGAGGGTCGCGTGAAGGAACACGTCCAGCAGGCGCACACGCTCGCGCGATTGCTGCTGACCGACGTGCGCGAGGCGGTCAGCCAGTTGCGCGAGGGCGGGGCGATCGACCTGTCGGCCGCGCTCCTGCCGCTGGCCGAGAACGTGCCCGCGCTGAGCATCCACATGGACATCCAGGCGCCGCTGACGCTGGATGATCCCGAGCGCGCCCACGTGCTGCTGCGCTGTACCCAGGAAATCATCACCAACGCCGTGCGCCACGCCGGCGCGCGCAACCTGTGGATCAACGCCGGCCGGCGCGCGGACTGCATCGTCATGAGCGCGCGCGACGACGGCAACGGCAGCGACAACCTCGTCGCCGGCAACGGCCTGCGCGGCATGCGCGAGCGCCTGCAGGCGCACGGCGGGGACCTCAAGATCGAAACCCGGCTGGGGGAAGGCTTCTGCCTGCACCTGACCCTGCCGGCCTCGGCGGCTGCGGCCGCCGCCTGCGAAGGAGCCATCGCATGATCCGTGTGTTGATAGTCGACGACCAGACGCTGGTCCGGCAGGGCGTCCGTTCCCTGCTGGCGCTGGCCGACGGCATCGAGGTAATCGGCGAAGCCGGCGACGGCCGCCAGGCGGTGGAACTGGTCCCGCAGCTCAAGCCCGACGTGGTGCTGATGGACATGCGCATGCCGGTGATGTCCGGGCTGGAGGCGCTGCAGTCGATGGCACGCAGCAACACGCTGCCGCCGACGATCATCCTGACGACCTTCGACGACGACCAGCTGGTGCTGGCGGGCCTGAAGGCGGGCGCGAAGGGCTACCTGCTCAAGGACGTCTCGCTCGAGCAGCTCGTGAGCGCGATCCAGGCCGTCGCCGACGGCGGTTCGCTGGTGCAGCCGGCGGTGACGCAGCGCCTGCTGTCGGGCCTGGAGCACATGCGCAACGATTTCGTCAGCCTGGATCGTCCCGATCCGCTGACCGAACGCGAAACGGAAATCCTGCGCCTGATGGCCGGCGGCTTCTCCAACAAGGAAATCGCCAACTCCCTCGGCGTCGCGGAGGGGACGATCAAGAACCATGTCTCGAACATCCTGTCCAAACTGGGCGTGCGCGATCGCACGCGTGCGGTGCTGAAGGCGTTCGAGCTGCAACTGGTCTGAACGCAGGATGCCCGGCCCGGCGCAGCGCGCCGGGCGTTCGCCGCCATGCGAGGCAGTGCCTCGCACGCCATGGCGGCTCACCCTGTCGAAACTGGGCGTGCGCGATCGCACGCGTGCGGTGCTGAAGGCGTTCGAGCTGCAACTGGTCTGAACGCAGGATGCCCGGCCCGGCGCAGCGCGCCGGGCGTTCGCCGCCATGCGAGGCAGTGCCTCGCACGCCATGGCGGCTCACCCTGTCCAAGCTGGGCGTGCGCGATCGCACGCGTGCGGTGCTGAAGGCGTTCGAGCTGCAACTGGTCTGAGTGGGCCTTAACGCCTCTGGCGACTTGCCGGTCCTGGACGCCCTTCGTTTCCAAGGAAGGTGGTTCGATGCGCTCACGGGAACGAACGACGGTCCGCACTCTCGCACGCACCTTGCCGACCCTGTCGGTACGTCGCCCGAGGCGTCCGGGTGCGCCGGAAGCCGTTCGGCGGCGCGCCGGCGCTCCTTTTCCCTACCTTACTTTTCTTGCCCGGACAGCTGCCCCGCCCGCGGCTTCCTTGATACGATTGCGGGTCTGTGTCCCGGTCAACCGGGTACCGGCCCTCGGAGAAACCTGAATGACCCGTCTGATCGAGATTTTGATTTCCCTGGCCATCGTGGCCGCGCTGTTCCTCATCGTAGGCATCGCGCTGCCGTCGAGCCGTCACCTGGAGCATTCGGTTGAAACCAACCGCAAGCTCACCATCGTGTTCGACAGCCTCAACAGCCTGAAGCGCTTCAAGGACTGGAACCCGCTCGTCCTGCGCGATCCCAAGATCCAGCTGAAGCTTTCCGGCCCCGAGTCCGGCGTGGGTGCACGTCTTGACTACGACTCCAAGGAAAAGGGCCTGCGCCAGGGCAGCTGGGAAATCACCGCCAGCGAGCCGGGCAAGCGCGTCGCCTATGCGCTGACCGACATCGAGCCGGGTCGCAACAAGCGCACCGAGTTCACTCTGCAGCCGACCGGCCGCGGTGGCCGCAACGTGCAGATCACGCAGACCTACGACGTCGATTACGGCTGGAACCTGATCGGCCGCTACGCCGGTCTGTACGTCAGCAGCAACGTCGGCGAAGACATGAAGATGGGCCTGACCCGTCTGACCAACATGCTCGCCGCCGTGCCGAACTACGACTACGCCGAACTGAGCAAGGCCGACCCGTCCAAGGCGCCGAAGATCGTCGAGCGCCCGGCCGAGAACCTGCTGGTCGTCACCGCCGCCGTCGAGCGCACCAACGACAAGGTCATGGGCCAGATCACCTCCAACATGGAGTGGATCAAGAAGGTGATGGCCGCCAACGGCCTGGAGCCGGCCGGTCCGGTCCGCATCGTGACCAACGAGTTCGGTTCGGAGATGTACTCCTTCGACGTCGCCCAGCCGGTCAAGAAGATCGGCGCGCCGGACGGCAGCCAGAAGCTGGACGTCAAGCTGGAAGGTCCGGTGACCGCGGTGTTCAACGAGCCGGCGCGCGTCGCCGTCGTGCCGGGCTTCAAGGGCCACATGGCCAACCTGCCGAAGGTCCGCGACGCGCTGCGTGGCTGGGCGCTGACGCACGGTTACGAGACGGTGGACCGTCCGTACGAAGCCTGGACCGCCGGCGTGCCGGCCGCCTTCACCGAAGAAGGCACGTTCGACGTGTTCTGGGCCGTCAAGTAAGGCCACAGGCTCACGCCGACGCTTCATCGAACGCGCCGCGGATTCCGCGGCGCGTTTTTTTTTGCGCCTGGATCGCCCGCTCACACGGGCGGCGCGGCGCCTGGAAACGCATCGAGCGCACGACGTATCGGCCGCTTCCGATCGCAGGTGCATGCGCATGTTCGGGCGAACGGGGTTTGGCGACATCGCGACGAGGCGCTATCGTGCTGCCTTCGCGCAAGGAACACCCGCATGAGCCTCTACCCGAGCACGCACCATCTGCCGGTACCGGCGCGCCTGCTCGCCGCCACGGGCGCGTTGCTGGCCGGCGCCGCGGTGGCCATGTCGGCCTACGCCGCGCATGCCGCGCAGCCCGAGGACGCGCAGCGCCTGCACAGTGCGGCCTTGTTCGCCTTCGGGCACGGCATCGCGCTGGCCGCGCTGGTGCCGCGCCGGCCGCGCATGTTCCGTACGCTCGCGCTGGTGCTGCTGCTCCTGGGCACCCTCGTGTTCTCCGGCAGTCTCGCCGGTTCGGTGTTCGCCGGCATGACGACGCGTTTCGCGCCGATCGGCGGCAGCATGATGATCCTGGCGTGGGTGCTTTACGCCATCGATGCGCTGAGGCGCTGACGTGCCCCGGTTCTCGCGCGGATTCGACACGGAGGCGGCGCACGCGCACCTGGCCAGGCGCGACCGCAGGCTCGCCCGCTGGATGAAGAAGATCGGCCCGATCGCGCCGGACCCGCGGTGGCGCAAGGCTTTCGATCCCGTCGACGCGCTCGCCCGCGCGATCCTCTACCAGCAGCTCAGCGGCAAGGCCGCGGCGACGATCGTGGGGCGCGTGGAAACGGCGATCGGCGCGACGCGCTTCCACGCCGACACCCTCGCTCGCATCGACGACGCCGGGCTGCGCGCCTGCGGCGTGTCCGGCAACAAGGCCCTGGCCCTGCGCGATCTGGCCGCCCGCGAGGCCCGGGGCGAGATCCCCGACCTGCGCCGCATGAGCGTCATGGACGACGATGCCATCGTCCAAGCCCTGGTGCCGGTGCGGGGCATCGGCCGCTGGACCGTCGAGATGATGCTGATGTTCCGCCTCGGCCGCCCCGACGTACTGCCCACGGACGACCTGGGCATCCGCAAGGGCGCCCAGCGCGTGGACGGGCTGGACGAGATGCCGACGCCGAAGGCGCTGGCCGAGACCGGCGAGCGCTGGGGTCCGTACCGCACCTACGCCAGCCTGTACCTGTGGCGGATCGCCGATTTCGCGGCGGCCGCGAAGGAGCCGACGAAGCGTTCGCAGGACTGAGGCGCGCCCTGTGTCGGGGAAGCCGCGGCCGCGACATCGGCGTGACGCCCGGCGTGCCTAGATTCGTGCTGCGGACGGCGCCGCGCCGTCCATCTCCGGAGGTTCGTCATGCGATCGCTCCATCGCTCTGGCCTCAATCGCGTCGTTCCGCTCGCCCTCCTGCTCGCACTCGCGCCCGCGCTCGCGCTGGCCGCGCCCTCGAACAAATGGCGCATCCAGGTGAGCAGCGATGCCGACAGCGACGGTGTCGTCGTCTTCCGCATCGCGCCCACCAACGCCGCGCCGGTGGACGTCACCGTGCAGGTGCCGAAGGACGCCGGCGAGAACCACATCGCCCGCCTCATCCGCGACACCCTGCGCGCGAAGCTGGGCGACCGCTACAAGGTCGAAGTCGACGACGGCGAGGACGTCCTGTTGAAGAAGCACCATGGCGGCGCGGATTTCGACCTGGCGATCGCCCAGTCCACCGTCGCCGGCGTGCGCATCACGCTGGATCGCGAGTAGCCGGCTCGTCGGCGGGAGAGGGCGCCGGAGCCGCCGCGGGCGGCTTCCGGCCGAACTTCCGCTTCAGGTCCAGGGCGGGACGCTCAACGAGGCGCCACGACAACGTCGCGAGCACGCCGGCCAGCAGCGTCGCCCAGAACGTGTTGAACAGCGGTCCGGTGCCGGGCGCGAAATGCAGCACCAGTTGCTGCGACGGCCAGCCGTAGAGGTACAGGCCGTACGAGATGTCGTGATGCCGGATGCGCGGCAGCTTCGGCACGAACGCGACGAAGAACGTGGCGTACGACAGCGCCGCGAAATAGGCGAGATAGCCGTACTTGCTTTCGCGCATGACCGCCGCGATGGCGAGGGTGGCCACCAGGACCGGCCACGCCAGCCGGATGCGCGCGCGGTTCACCCACGCCAGCACGCCGGTTGCGAAGAACGCCAGGCACCACAGGTTCGCCACCTTCCATGGCGGCAGCTTTTCGACGTCGATGAAGACGAACGCCGCCGCGAAACCCAGCGCGGCGACGGTATTGCAGCGCCATCCGCGCAGCAGCCCGAGCAGGCCGAACCCCGCCAGCCACAGGTACAGGCGGAATTCGACCGGCAGCGACCAGATCGATCCGTTGACCGCCTTGGTCGGCGATGCCTCGAACACGCCGGGCAGGAAGTACTGCGCCTTGTCGAGCGTGATGTTGCGCACCAGGTACTTCCACGTCTGCGAGGAATGCCAGTAGTCCGGCGACGTGGTCAGCAGCGCGCCCATGACGAACACGCTCAGCGACACGCAGACGATCAGCGCGGGAAAGATGCGCAGCGCGCGGGCGGCCAGGTAATCGCGCAGCCGGTGGCGCTCGAAGCTGGCCGAGATCAGGAAGCCGCTGATCAGGAAGAACATGTCGACCGCGATCGATCCGGAGAACCGGACCTTCACCAGTTGCGACACCAGGTCCGAGCCGCCGGAGCCGGTCACCGGATACGAATGGCCGTAGATCACCAGCCACGCGGCGAACAGCCGCATGAGGTTGAAGTTGTTGTCGCGCTGGGCCGCGCCGTCGGCGAGCGTGCGGAAGGACGTGAGCATCGAAGGAGGAGACCAGAACCGCTGCGCGGCGACAATCCGAAAAGACGACGTCACGCGGGACGGAACGCCCAGTGCCAAGGCTCGTAGACGATGCCGTGCGGGTTGTCGCGCGGGTACGTCATGACGAAACCGTAGCCGGCCGCGTGGTCGCGCAGCCACGCGAAGGCGCGCGTGCGTTCGAAGGATTCCTCGGCGGGCGGCTCGCCCGGCGTGCCGATGTCGAGCGCGAGACCGGAGTGGTGTTCGCTGTAGCCCGGCGCCGCATTGACGGTGAGGATTTCCTCCACCGCTAGCCCGCGCGCGAGTTTGCGTTCGAAGATGCCCAACTGGTAGTCGTGGCTGCGATAGCCCGAGATGGCTTCGAGCACCACGTCGTCGCGCAGTGCGGCTTCGCGCAGGTGCAGCCACGCGCGGGCGGCGTCGACATGCAGCCACAGCGGACGGCGGTAGCGGTCGAAGCCGGCGAAGGCGAGCCAATCGGGTTCGGCGACGAGGTCCAGGCCGGTGCGTTCCGCGTAGGCGTCGTCCAGACCGAGGCGCTCCAGCCGCGCTTCCAGCCGATCCAGCGGCAGTTCGTGCACGCGTTCGAGGCCGACGCGGCGATGCGCCGGTGCGGCGTCGATCACGTCCAGCGCGGCGTCCAGCCCCGGTTCGCCGCGCAGGCGCGGCACCAGTGCCAGCAGGCCTTCGGGCAGGTCGGCGGCGAGGTACTGGCCGTCGCGCTTGCGGCGCAGCACGTGTCGCGCCCGCGACAACGCGCGTGCATCGAAATTGCTGCGCGCGCGCAACAGGCCGGCCGGCCAGATCTCGATCCGGGGCGTGTTCACCAGGGCGGTTTTCAGCGGAACGGGCGCGCGCATGCGGACAGGGTAGCGGGACGGGGGCGGAGAGGCGGCCGCGAGGGCGTCAGGCGGGCCGCTTCAGGACGGCGCGCAGGTGATCGAACGGCGTCACCGGAACGAGGCTGACCAGCTCCCAGCCGTCCTCGCCGAGCCGGTTGAGCTCTTCCTGCAGCCGCTCGCTCACGGCCGGGCCGAGCATGCGCGGCACGATTTCCAACACGTGGTACGTCCACTGGGTCACGTCGATTCCTCGTCGGATACGGGGTCGGGGGCGGAAGGGGAAGTATGCCCCGGCAGGCGCCCGGCCTTGCGCAGCGCATCGCGCAGCACGTACTCGATCTGGGCGTTGAGGCTGCGCAGCTCGTCGTCCGCCCAGCGCTGCGCGGCCGACAGCACGTCGGCGTTGATGCGCAGCGGGAAGGCCTTCTTCTCGCTCACCGGGCCTCCGTCAGCGTGGCCCGGTGCGGCCGCGGCCGAGCTTGAACAGCAGCACCAGCCCGAGCCCGTTGACGGCGACGACCATCGCCACGATCACCGCCAGCCGGCGCGTGTCATCCTCGCCCGCCCACAGCAGGCCGAGGGCGCCGGCGAGGATCGCGACGCCGACCAGCCGCATGATCCGCGCCAGCGGCGGCACCGGCGCGCCACGCGGGCGGCCGCGCGAAATCAGCGCGGCGGCGATGAAGGCGGGCAGGCTGCTGAGCGCCAGGACGATCGGAATGACGTAGTCGGTCATCGTGCCCTCAATACAGCGTGCCGGCGTTGACGATCGGCTGCGTGCCGCGCTCGCCGCACAGCACCACCAGCAGGTTGCTGACCATGTGCGCCTTGCGCTCCTCGTCCAGCTGGACCACGCCGTTCTTCTGCAGTTCGGCCAACGCCATCTCGACCATGCCGACCGCGCCGGCCACGATCCGCGTGCGTGCGGCGATGATCGCGTTGGCCTGCTGGCGCTGGAGCATGGCCTGGGCGATTTCCGGCGCGTAGGCGAGATGGCTGATGCGCGCGTCGATCACGCGCACGCCGGCGTCGGCCAGGCGTTCGGCGAGTTCGTCCTGCAGATGCTGGCTGATTTCCGCCGCGTGGCTGCGCAGGGCGAGCTGGCCTTCCTCGTGCTGGTCGTACGGGTAGCTCGTCGCCATCGCGCGCAGCGCGGACTCGGACTGGATGTGCACGAAGCTTTCGTAATCGTCGACGTTGTAGACCGCCTCCGCGCTGTCGACGACCTGCCAGACGATCACAGCGGCGATCTCGATCGGACTGCCGTCCAGTTCGTTGACCTTGAGCTTGCCGCTTTCGAAGTTCCGCACGCGCTGGCTGACCTTCTTCTTCGCGTAGAAGGGGTTGTTCCAGCGCAGGCCGTTCTCCTTCACGGTGCCCACGTACTTGCCGAACAGGCTCAACACCGCCGCCTGGTTCGGCTCGACCATGTACAGGCCGAGCAGCGCGACGAAGCTCATCGCGCCGAGCAGCAGGGCCCCGGCGACGCGCACGCCGGAAGGATCGTCGCCGGCGATGCCCAGCCCGGTCAGGCCCATCCAGGCTGCGGCTGCCATGAGCGCCAACAGCACGAGCAGGACCGGGATCCCGGGCGCGGAGCGGATCGGGTTCTCTTTCATCGTGGCGATCTCCATTCGTCGATGGAGAATTGATATCAGGAAGATATCAGTCTGCGCAATCGGGTCGGTGTGGCCGCCCGACGGGCGGCGCTAGGGCACGACGCGGTAGAGCGGCGCGGGGACGAACTCGCCGGTTGCGTAGAGCGCCTTCCCATCGGCACTCCACCCCAGCGCCTCGGCCTGCGGCAGCCAGGGCAGGGGCTGGAAGCGCGGCGCGCGCGAGACCGCATCGCCCCAGCCTTCGTCGCCCAGGCGCGGGTAGAGCAGCAGCCAGCGATAGGTCATCACCGCCAACGTGCGGTGGTCCGGCGAGATGTCGGCGGCCGTGACCTGGGCATCCAGGCGCGCGCGCTGCGGACTGCGGCGCAGTGCCTCGGGCGAGGGTTGCGGCACGCCGGCCAGCGGCGCCAGCTTCTGGGCGGTCTGCAAGGCGGTCCCGGTCGACGGCCGCAGCGGCAGCGAGAACAGCTCCGGCGGCTGGCGCTTCTTCGAGATCAGCAGCACCTGCTCGCGTTCGGCATCGACGGCCACTGCCTCGCAATCGCGCGGGCCATCGGGCCAGCGGAACGCGATCGACCACGCCGGACGCAGGCGCGCGTTCTCCAGCTTCGCCGGCTCCTCGATCACGTGCAGTTGCAGGCTCCGCCGCAGGCCGCCGTTGTCGCCGGTGTCGGCGATGAGCAGATAGGCCTTGCCGTCCAGTTCGAACGCCGCGATGTCTTCCCAGTCGGTCTTGGTGACGCCTTCCACGCGCAGCGTCGCCAGCCGCGTGCCGTTGGTGCTGACCGCGAACAGCCGCTCGGGATTGCCGCCGTCGTCGTGCATCCACAGCACGTCGCGATGACGACGCGACGCCGCCAGTCCGCTGATCTCGTCCATCTGCGGGTCGAGCAGCACGCCGGCCAGGCGCGTGCCGTGTTCGGCCGGGCGCGGCGCTTCGGCTTCGCGCGTGCACGACGACAGCGTCATCGCGAGCGCGACGACCATCCATCGAATCCAGTTGCGCGGGTGGGGGCCGGGCATCGCGGTCAAGCATCGCATGCCGGCACGCGGCGCCGACAGCCCGGAACAGGCCGCTTTTCGCATCGCCCCGCTGCGCGACGGATCGTCGTCCGGTCCCGCCCGGTACACTGGCCGTCCTCCCCGCCCCTTCGGATGTCGCATGGTCACGATCGGCACGCCCTTGTCCCCGCACGGATTCCGCGTGCTCCTGCTCGGCTCGGGCGAACTGGGCAAGGAAGTGGCCATCGAGCTCCAGCGCTTCGGCGCGGAGGTCATCGCCGCCGATCGCTATGCCGACGCCCCCGCGATGCAGGTCGCGCACCGCAGTCACGTGCTGGACATGCTCGACGGCGCCGCGGTACGCGCCCTCATCGCACTGGAACGCCCGCACCTGATCGTTCCGGAGATCGAGGCGATCCACACGCAGACGCTGGTCGAGCTGGAGCGCGAGTTCGAAGCGCGCGGCAGCGACGTGCGCGTCATCCCGACCGCGCGCGCGGCACGCCTCACGATGGACCGCGAAGGCATCCGCCGGCTCGCCGCCGAGACGCTCGGCCTGCCCACGTCGCCCTACCGCTTCGTCGACACGCGCGAGGATTACCGGGCCGCGGTGGCCGACATCGGCATCCCGTGCGTGGTCAAGCCGGTCATGTCCTCGTCCGGCAAGGGCCAGAGCCTGGTGCGCAGCGAGGCCGACATCGACCAGGCCTGGGATTACGCGCAGACCGGCGGCCGGGCCGGCGCGGGGCGCGTGATCGTCGAAGGCTTCATCGACTTCGATTACGAAATCACGCTGCTGACCGTTCGCCACGCAGGCGGCACGACGTTCTGCGCGCCGATCGGCCACCTCCAGCGCGACGGCGATTACCGCGAAAGCTGGCAGCCGCAGGCGATGTCGCCGCGCGCGCTGGCGCGTTCGCAGGAAATCGCGCGCGCGATCACCGACGACCTCGGCGGCTGGGGCGTATTCGGCGTGGAGTTGTTCGTGAAGGGCGACGACGTGTGGTTCAGCGAAGTCTCGCCGCGCCCGCACGACACCGGGCTGGTCACGCTGATCTCGCAGGACCTGAGCGAGTTCGCGCTGCACGCGCGCGCCATCCTCGGGCTGCCGGTTCCATCGATCCGACAGTACGGCGCCGCGGCGTCGTGCGCGGTGCTCGCGCACGGCCATGGCGTGCCGGTGTTTTCGAATGTGGACCAGGCGTTGGCGCAAGCGGACACGCAGCTGCGCCTGTTCGGCAAGCCGCGCGTGGAAGGGCACCGCCGCGTGGCCGTGACGCTGGCGCTGGGCGAGGACGTCGACGCCGCCCGCCAGCGCGCCCGCGACGCGGCCGCCGCGCTCTCCTTCGAACTGCGCTGAGGTGGCGTGATGGTCGACGACGCCAAACGCGAGCGCTTCCACGGTTATGCGGTCTTCCTTTACCCGCAGGCGCTGGAAGTCCTGGGCGAAGCGATCCGCCCCTATCTGCACGACGGCCCGCACGGCCCGCACGTGCTGTGCAGCGCGATCGACACGGGCGGTGCGCTGATCGAGATGACGCTGCGCGGCCGCACCGGCGAGGGTGAAGGCCACGAGGTCGAGATCGAACTCATGATCCCCACCGGCATGGTGCGCATGATCGTCTCGGCCCGCAGCGATGCGGTGTTCGGGTTCGGCCCGCGCGTGTATGCGCCCGAGCCGGGGGCGTCGACGGTTCTGCCGCCCGCGCCGCTGGCCTCGGTCCAGCCGGGTGCGATGCCCAGCGCCTTCGCGCAACCAAAGGCGGACCCGGTGCCGCCGACGCTCGCGGCCTCGCCGGCGCCGGACGCGAAGCTGCCGCCGGAAGGATGACGCCGGCCGCGTGCGCGGCACTGCCGCGCGGTCTGCCGATCGCCGTTCGCCGATCCCCCGGGGCAACGAACTGGTCGCCGTGCCGTGCGAAGCGCAGCCGCGCCGCCATCGAAGCAGCGATCGCCACCGACGCGCTGCGGTTACGCGCGTGACGTAAAGCTGTTCGCGATGGTCTTGCCCGTCATGCGAAGACGGGCGCGCGCTCGCTACTCCGCCGAAGCGTCCAGATCCACCCACACGAGATGATGATCGCTGCCGTCGGCGATCGCGGCGTCCGGCGATGCCGTGGGCGGCCAGAAGACGCCGCTGTCCTTCAGCGCGAAGCCCACGGACGGCAACACGTAATCCAGCCGCATCGTGCCGGCCTTGGGCCCGAAATCGCCGGTGGCGTGCTGGGGTGCGCCGCGATGCACCAAGCCCGCCGCCGCGTACTGCGCGGTCTTCTCGGTCGCGCCTTCGCTGCGCGGCGTGGCGTGGCGCAGGACGCGCGGATGCTCCAGCAGTTCGACGATCGCTTCGTGGCGACCATCGCCGTCGACGGGGTCGTTGTTGAGATCGCCCGCGATCACGAACCGGGCGTCGGCGGGCAGGCCGCCGCATCGGCCCTGATCATCGCAAAGCCACGGCGTTCCGCCGCCCGACAGGTACTCCGACCACAGGCGGATCTCGTCCGCATTGCGCGCACCGTTGCGGTCTTCGGGGCCGTCGAACACCGGCGGCGTCGGATGCGATACCAGGAAATGCACGACGCCCGACGGCGTGCGCACCGGCACGTCCCAGTGCGACTTCGACGACAGGCGCAACTGCGACCAGACGTCGGCCGCATACCACGGCGCATTCGTCATGGGGTCGACCGGCTGGCGCGCACCAGGCATCGCGCTCCATTTCAGTTTCTGGAACGTGCGCACCTGCGCGGAGTCGATCGGGTATTTCGACAGCACGAGCATGCCGTACTGGCCGGGATGCAGGCCGTAGCCCCATGCGTCGTTGCCGCGGTTGCGACCGTCGCCGCCGGCGCGGCCGTTGCGGTCCAGGTCCAGGCCGCTGGGAACGCCGGTGTTCACCGGCGCGAGATAGCGGTACGGATAGCGGAGCGGATCGCCGCCGCCGGGCTGCGCGATCTCCAGGTAGTGCCGCTGGAACAGATCGGCTGCGCGAGCTTGCGCGTCGTAATCGAATTCGTTGAGCAGCACCAGGTCGGGGCGCACGCGTTGCAGCACGGCCGCGATCTTGCGCGCGCCGCCGTCGCCGGATTCCAGTCGGCCGATGAGCCCACCGGCGGCATCGTCGTACAAGGACGTGTTGTAGGTCGCCACGCGCAGCGTCGTGTCGGTGCTCATCGTGCGGGCCCACGCGGCGGGATCGCCCTTGACGTTGACCTGCATGCAGGCCGGAAGCAGCAGTGCGGCGAGAAGGAGCGGGAGTCTGGACATCGCGCGATTCTGTCACGCGATCGCGCCTGCCGGATGACAGTGCGTGGCGACGCGGGATGCGCGGACGAATGGCTGCGGGCGGCGCTCAGGGCAGGTCGTGCCATTGGCGGCCGTCGAAGGCTTCCAGCGGGCGGAAACGCCGCTTGTAATCCATCTTCGGGTGGCCTTCGATCCAGTAGCCCAGGTAGACGTAGCGACGGCGCTCGCGCCGGGCCCATTCGATCTGCCGGAGGATCGCCAGCGTGCCCAGGCCGCGTGCGGCGTGGTCCGGATCATAGAAGGTGTAGACGGCCGACAGCGACGCCTCGGTGCAGTCGGTGACCGCCACCGCGAGCAGCTTGCCCGGACCCTGCGGCGACGGCTCGCGCAGTTCCAGGAAGCGGCCTTCGCTCCAGCTGCCGATCAGGAACTGGTCGAACTCCGACGCGCCGTGCCCGTCCATGCCGCCGCCGGCATGGCGCGAGGCGAGGTAGCGGCGGTACAGCGCGAGTTGTTCGGCCGTGCGGTGCGCGGGCAGGACGCGCATCTCGACGTTCGCATTGCGGGCCAGGCAACGTCGCTGGCTGCGGTCCGGCACGAAGCGGTCCACGGGGATGCGCACCGCCACGCAGGCGCGGCAGCCGGCGCAATGCGGGCGGTAGACGATGTCGCCGGACCGGCGGAACCCCCAGCTCAGCGCATGCGGGTACCAATGGCGCAGGCGCGGGTCGCGCGGGTCGAGCACCAGGTCGCGCGCCGCACGCTCCGGCCAGTAGCCGCATGCATGTTCGCCCGTGTGGAACAGGCGCAGGTCGTCGCTGTCCTGCGGTTCGGTGCCCATGCGCGCAGCATAGCGCCGCCGCACGTGAGGACAACGCTGTCGCGCGACTGAACGCGGCGGACGCAACGTCAACCGGCCGGTGCGGCGCGCGTTGACCTGGGCATCGGCGCCATCCGGTGCCGCTCCCAGGAGTTCCTCCATGACTCGCACGACCCTCTCCGTTCTGCTTGCCACCGCCGTCGCCGCGACCGTCGCCGGCGCCGCCATCGCCGCGCCGCAGCCGGGCGCGCCCCGCGCAAAGATCGACGCCAACCGCGACGGCGTCATCGACCGTACCGAAGCCGCCGCGCATCCGCGCCTGGCCGCCGCGTTCGACCAGCTCGACAAGAACCGCGACGGCAAGCTCGATGCATCCGAACGTCCGCAGCATCGCAAGGGGCCCGGTCATCGCGGGCACGGCGGCGGCGTCGAACGCATCGTCAGGGCCGACGCCGACGGCGACGGACGCATCAGCCGCACCGAGGCCGGCTCGCTGCGTTTCATCGGCGACAAGTTCGCCGACATCGACGCCAACCGCGACGGCTACATCGTGCGCAGCGAACTCACCCGCTACCACGAGCGCATGCGTCCGCAGCAGGAGGCCGAACGCGCCAAGCGCGCGGAAGAGCGCTTCGCCGCCGCCGACCTCAACAAGGACGGCAAGCTCAGCCGCGTGGAGGTCAGCGAAAAGATGCCGCGCCTGGAGAAGGCGTTCGCGTTCATGGACGAAGACCGCGATGGCTTCCTGACGCGCGCGGATCTGGCGCCGCGGAAGCATTGATCGGATCGTTAGTCCAGGGTGTGCCCGTCGCGACGCGCAGCAGCTTCGGACCGCGACGCTTCAGCCCCTCTCCCTGCGGGAGAGGGGCTGGGGGTGAGAAGGCGCTGCTTGCGAACCACCGGTTCGCGCGCCTTCGAACGCCCGGGCGCTATGCGACCGGGCTGGGGAGGGTCGGGGCGCGCGATCACGCGCTCGCTCGCGATGCTTCTTGATCGACCAGCCGACCTGTCGGATTGAAGGTCGAAAATGGATTCCAGCTTTTGCTGGAATGACGGCGACACGGTTCGTCGTCACCGGAGTTCCCAGAAGTTACGGGGCTGGTCCCGGCTTTCGCCGGGATGACAGCTTTTGTGAGGGCTCACGCGCGTCGGCGCGGCTCGGAGCTGCACGCACGCAACCCCACTCACATCGCCACGTGCTTCAACGTGCGCGCCACCTGCCAGCCCTGGTCGGTCTGCTTCACTTCCAGCGTCTTGTACGAGCCCGACAGCCGGTGGTGGTAGGCGGTGACTTCAAGCGTGCCCGTCACGCGGCCGTCGTCGTCGCGCGACTGGGGACGGAAGGCGTGCACGTCCACGATGACGGCCGGTTTGCCGGTGCCGCGCTGGCTGCTGCCGACTTCGTCGTCGCTGTTGCGCACGCACTGCGAGGCCGGCACCACGTCGCGGCCGCGCGGTTGCGCCAGCAGCGGTTGCATCGCCTGCACCAGTTCCGGCGACGCGTCCGCACCGTCGATCGACAGGCACGCCACGTCGATGCGCGTGTTCGGCAGTTCCTGCGTGAACACCGCCGCCGCGAGCGGCTGCGGAATCTGCGCGAGCGAGCCGTCGAGCGGATGCGTCTTCAGCGCCTCGGTCGGGATGTCGGTCTTCACCACGTGCCGGATCGCCAGCGCGCCGACGATGGCGATGCCCGCGATCAACGCCAGCTTGATGCGCAACGCGCGCGACTGCGTCTTCGCCCGCGCCGGCGTGTCGTCCGCGTTGAGGCGGAAACTCGGCCCGGCGAAGCTTTCGCGCGTGGTTTCCAGCAGACCGGCCTCGCGCAGGATCTGGCGCGCCTTCACCGTGTCTTCCGAACGCACGATCCACACCGCCGGCTTCGGGCTGCCGCCGTCGCTGTCGCTATAGCTGAACGTGCCGCGGCGTCCGCCCTTGTACGAACGGCCGTTGGTGATGCGCACCTCGATGTCCGCATCGCGCAGCATCTGCGCGACGGTTTCGACGTTTTCGAGACGCTGGCTGGAGAAGACCTGTCTCATTGCGATGCCGGGACCGGGAACCGGGGACCGGAGATCCGTGATGGTGTGAGCCGGATGGTCATGTCTGCGCTTGGATGCATGTCGGTGTCGGGCGATGGCACGGCTCGGATCGCGCGGGTCCCGGGTGTCCCGTCGTCGGCTCCGGAACCGCTCATTCCTTCGCCGGAACGTGGGCGGCCGCGGCGGCGTCCTTCACCACGCGGATCAGGCCTTCCTGCGCGGTGCTGGCGACCAGGTGGCCGGCACGGTCGAAGATCTGGCCGCGCGCGAGGCCACGCGCGCTCTGCACGCTGGGGCTGTCGATCGAATACAGCAGCCAGTCGTCAGCGCGGAACGGCCGATGAAACCACAGCGCGTGATCGAGCGAGGCCATCTGCACGTTCGGCTGGTAGTAGCTGATGCCGTGCGGGAAGGTCGCCGTGCCGAGCAGGTGGAAGTCCGACGCGTAGGCGAGCAGGGCGCGATGCAGTTCCGGCGCGTCGCCGACGCGCTCGGTCAGGCGGAACCAGAACTGCTGGTACGGCGGGCGCTTGGGCGGGTTCAGTTCGTCGCGCGGATAGACGTGGCGGAACTCGAACGGCCCCTTGCGCGACAGCCAACGCTGGATCTTGATCGGAAGCGTCGCCATCACGTGTTCGGGCACGGCGGGCGCGGGGTCGATGTCCTCGGGCTTCGGGACTTCGGGCATCGACAACTGGTGCTCGCCGCCGTCCTCGTCCTGCTGGAACGAGGCCGCCATGAAGAAGATCACTTCGCCGTGCTGGATCGCCGTGACGCGGCGCACGGAGAAGCTGCCGCCGTCGCGGGTGCGGTCGATCTGGTAGACGATCGGCGCGGCGATGTCGCCGGCCCGCAGGAAGTAGGCGTGCAGCGAATGCGCGCCGCGCGGCGCCTGCATCGTCGCCTGTGCCGCCGACAGCGCCTGCCCGAGCACCTGTCCGCCGAACACATACTTGGTGCCGATGTCGCGGCTCTGTCCGCGGAAGAGGTTGTCCTCCAGCCGCTCCAGCGAGAGCAGTTCGACCAGTTCGTGAACGACTTGCTCGTTGGCGGGCGAGGTCATGCGCAGGCTTTGTCGAAGGCGGGACGAAAGTATAACCGCGGCTGTCGGGAGACCTTTCCGGGGTTGGCGGTGCGGTTTGGGGCCATTCCGGCCCAAAGAAGAATTGCGGTGAGGCCGGGGCCGCGCGGACACGCTCGCGCTCGCGGCGCTTCGTCCGGTGGCGCGAAGCCGCAGAACCGAAATGGATTCCAGCGTTCGCTGAAATGACGACGCATTGAGCCCCTCTCCCCACGGGAGAGGGGTTGGGGTGAGGGCCGGGACGCGCGGAGACGCTCGCGCTCGCGGCGCTTCGTCCGGTGGCGCGAAACCGCAGAACCGAAACGGATTCCAGCCTTCGCTGGAATGACGAGGAATTCAGCCCCTCTCCCCGCGGGAGAGGGGTTGGGGTGAGGGCCGGGACGCGCGGACACGCTCGCGCTCGCGGCGCTTCGTCCGGTGGCGCGAAGCCGCAGAACCGAAATGGATTCCAGCTTTCGCTGGAATGACGACGCATTTCAGCCCCTCTCCCCACGGGAGAGGGGCTGGGGTGAGGGCCGGGACGTTCGGACACGCTCGCGCCAGCGGTGCTTCGTCCGGTGGCGCGAAACCGCAGAACCGAAATGGATTCCAGCGTTCGCTGGAATGACGACGCATTTAGCCCCTCTCCGTCCGGGAGAGGGGTTGGGGTGAGGGCCGGGCGCGCGGACACGCTTGCGCTGGCGATGCTTCGTATTGCCGATCAAGGCACCCGAACCAGCCCCACCGCTGCCATTATCCGTTCCCACGGGAACAGCGGACCCGGATCGCGCTTTCGGCGCACCAGGACGTCGGGATCGTCCGTCGCGCGCACTTCGGTGGTGTCCAGGTCCTCGTGGCCGGCGATCGAGCGCAGCGAGGGCAACTCGTCCTGCAGCCAGCGCAGCAGTGCGATCAGCGCGTCGATCTGCGCCGGCGTGTAGGGCTCGTCCATCGCCTGGTGCGACGCGGCCAGCCAGTCGGGATAGCGCCCGCGGTTCACCAGCTCGATGCCGACCGCGCGCGTGTTGTGCCCGCGCACGTGGTGCGCGATGCGATCCAGCGCGACGTACTGGTGCACGCTGCCGTCGCGATCGATATAGAAGTGGCCGCTGTTGCCGGTGAGCGAGGTTTCGTACAGCACTTCCTCGCCGAAACGGCGCGCCATCGCCAGGTCGGGCAGTTCGGTGCAGTGGATGACGACCAGGTCGATCGTGTCCAACGACCGCGCGTCCAGCCGCTCCTGGTAAGGCAGCGGATCGAAGGCGATGGGCGGGGCCGGGGAGGGCGACATGGGGCCGGATGCTACCATTCGCCTCCCGCGCGCCCGGCGCGGCGCCGGCTCTCCTGCCGACCGACTTCCACCCGCGCCCGTCGCGATCCGACCCCGGACGGAACCGCCCATGAAACTCCCGCCGCCCGACTCCGTGCTCGGCAAGCTGATGGCCACGCTGCCGCAAACCGGCAAGGTGGACTGGATCGGCCTTCGCCCGAAGCGCGACGTCCCCATGGCCCAGGTCGATGAGGTCGTCGCCGAAACCGGCGCCGGTCTCGTCGGCGACCGTTACGTCGGCGGCAGCGGCAAGCGCGGCGTCACGCTGATCCAGGCCGAGCACCTGCCGGTGATCGCCGCGCTGTCGGGCCATCCGTCGGTCGAACCGGCCACGCTGCGCCGCAACCTCGTCGTGTCCGGCATCCCGCTGGTGGCGTTGAAGGGACGGCGCTTCCGGGTCGGCGAGGTGGTGCTGGAAGGCACCGACGCGTGCGACCCGTGTTCGCGCATGGAAGCCGCGCTGGGCCCGGGCGGTTTCAACGCGATGCGCGGCCACGGCGGCCTGTGCGCGCGCATCCTGAAGGGCGGCACGATCCGCCGCGGCGACGCCGTCGTCGCCCTCGACCTCACAGACACCCACGCATGAGCACACGCGGTCACTGCATTCTTTCGCACGGTTTCGAAAGCGGCCCCGACGCCACCAAGGTCGCCGCGCTCGCCGCGGTCGCCGAACGCCTCGGCTGGTCGCACGAGCGCCCCGATTACACCGATCTCGACGCGAAGCGCGAAGTGAGCGAAGTGGGCGACGTCTACGCGCGCGTCGATCGCCTGCTCGCGCGGGCGAAGGACGCCGCTACGCGCGGGCCCGTGGTGCTCGCCGGTTCGAGCCTGGGCGCGTACATCTCCGGTCTGGTGTCGCTGAAGGTGGACACCGTCGGGTTGTTCCTCATGGCCCCGCCGGTGCGCATGGGCGAGGCGCCGCGGCTTGCGGCTGCGAACGTGCCGACGTCGATCGTCCACGGCTGGAACGACGAACTCATCCCGCCGGCGGAAGTCGTCGCGTGGGCGTACGCGCGCAGTGCGCGCCTGCTGCTGGTGGACGACAGCCACCGGCTTACCGACCACGTCGAAGCGAGCGCACAGGCCTTCTCCGCGCTGCTCGCCTCGCTTTGAGCCTGCACTGAGTACCGATCGATGAAGTTCTTCGCCAGCTGCGGCAAAGGCCTGGAATACCTGCTCGCCGACGAGCTGGCCGCACTGGGCTGCACGCGTGCGACCGCGGCCGTCGCCGGCGTCAACACCGAAGGCACGCTCGCCGATGCGCAGCGCGCCGTGCTGTGGTCGCGCCTGGCCAGCCGCGTGCTGTGGCCCATCGCCGAATTCGACTGCCCCGACGAGCACGCGCTGTACGCCGGCGTTGCCGCGATCGACTGGCCGCAGCATCTCGAACCGCACCACACCGTCGCCGTCGATGCGCACGTCTCCGGCGAGGCCATCACGCACGCGCGCTACGCCGCGCAGCGGGTGAAGGACGGCATCGTCGACGTGATGCGCGCCAGGACGGGCACGCGACCGGACGTGGACGTCGAATCGCCCGACCTGCGGGTGAACCTCGTGCTGCGCAAAGGTCGCGCGATCGTGTCGATCGATCTGTCCGGCGGCCCGATGCACCGCCGCGGCTGGCGCACGAAGCAGGGCGAGGCGCCGCTGAAGGAGAACCTCGCCGCCGCCGTGCTGATGCGCGGCCAATGGACGAAGGTCTACGCCGGGGGCGGCGAGCTGCTCGATCCGATGTGCGGCAGCGGCACGCTGCTGATCGAAGGCGCGCTGATGGCGGCCGATGTGGCGCCCGGACTCCAGCGCCACGGCCACGACATGCCCACGGGCTGGCGCGGGTTCGACCGCGCGGCGTGGAGTGCGCTGCTGGACGACGCACGCAAGCGCGAGGCGGCCGGCATGAACGCGCTGCGTCCGGCGTTCTTCGGCCGCGACACCGATCCACACGCGATCCGTGCCGCGCAGGACAACGCGGTGCTGGCGGGCCTTGCGGGGTTGATCGATTTCCACGTGGGCGACATCCGTTCGCTCGAGCACGCGCCGATGTCCCTCCGTCATCCCCGGGAAAGCGGAGACCCGGCGACTTCCGATGCGCGTGCGGAGTCGCTGGACTCCCGCCTTCGCGGGAATGACGATCAAGCACAAGGCGGCGATGAAAAACGCGGCCTCGTCGTCTGCAACCCGCCTTACGACGCGCGCCTGCACGCCGACCCCGCGCTGTATCGCGCCCTGGGCGACGCGCTCAAACGCGCCGTGCCCCAGTGGCGCGCGAGCCTGCTGTGCGGCGATGCGGAACTCGCGTTCGCCACGGGTCTTCGCGCGCAGAAGAAGTACCAGGTGTTCAACGGCGCGATCGAATGCACGCTGATCGTGTGCGACCCCGTCGCGCCGCTGCAGCGTCGCCGTACCGACGAAACCGGCGCCGAGGTCGCGCCGACGCTGTCGGAAGGCGCGCGGATGGTCGCCAACCGGCTGCGCAAGAACCTGCACAAGCTCAAGCGTTGGCGCGAGCGCGAGGGCGTCACGTGCTATCGCGCATACGACGCGGACATTCCCGAGTACGCCGCCGCGATCGACGTGTACGAAACGCACGAGCGGACGCCACGAACGTTCCTGCACGTGCAGGAATACGCCGCGCCGCAGGAAATTCCCGAGAACGTGCAGCGTCGCCGCCTCAACGAACTGCTCGCCGCGGCGCGCGAGGTGTTCGGCGTCCCGCGCGAGAACGTCGCGCTGAAGACCCGGGCCCGTGGAAAAGGCGGCAGCAAATACGGTGCGATGGACTCGCGCGGCGAGTTCGTCACCGTGCGCGAAGGCGACGTGCTGCTGCGCGTGAATTTGTTCGATTACCTCGACACGGGCCTGTTCCTCGACCATCGGCCGATGCGCCTGCGCATTGCCGAGGAAGCGCACGACACGCGCTTCCTCAATCTGTTCGGCTACACGGGCGCGGCGACCGTGCACGCGGCCGTCGGCGGTGCGCGCCTGACCACCACGGTGGACCTGTCGACCACGTACCTGGAATGGTGCGCGGACAACCTGCGCGAGAACGACATCGGCGGCACGCGCCACCGCCTCGTGCAGGCCGACGCGCTGACCTGGCTGGAAGCCGACACGCACCAGTACGACCTGATCTTCTGCGACCCGCCGACGTTCTCCAATTCCAAACGCGCGCAGGACTTCGACGTGCAGGCGCAGCACGTCCGGCTGCTGCGCGCGGCCGTATCGCGCCTGGCCGACGGCGGCGTGCTGTACTTCTCCAACAACTTCCGACGCTTCCGCCTGGACGAGGGCGCCGTGGCCGGGTTCGCGAAGGTCGAGGACATCAGCGCCCGCACGATCCCGCCGGATTTCGAGCGCGATGCGCGCATCCATCGCTGCTGGCGCCTGACGCGGCTGTAGCGATCGCTCTGGTGCCCGTGAGCGCAGCGGCGACCGGGCCACAAAGGCGATGCGGCGGCCCGTTCGCGACGGAAAACACGCGCCGGACATGGACCGTTCCACCCACGGCACTGGCCGCGGTTCGCCGGTGCCACGACATTGTGTCGAGCAGCCACCGGAGGTTCCCATGAGCAGCACCGACTTCGCCCACATCGGCCGCACCCTGCGCGGCATGCCCGCTTCGGACGGCGCCGGTGTGCGCCTGACGCGCGTGATCGGCACGCCGCAACTGGAGATGCTCGATCCGTTCCTGATGCTGGACGAGTTCGGCACCGACCAGCCCGAGGACTATCTCGCCGGCTTCCCGGACCATCCGCATCGCGGGTTCGAAACCGTCACGTACATGCTCGACGGGCGCATGCGCCACAAGGACAACCACGGCAATGAGGGCGTCCTCGTCCCCGGCAGCGTGCAGTGGATGACCGCCGGCCGCGGCCTGGTGCATTCGGAAATGCCCGAACAGCAGGAAGGCCGCATGCGCGGTTTCCAGCTGTGGGTGAACCTGCCCGCGGCGGAAAAGATGACCCAGCCGCAGTACCAGGAATTCGCGCCCGAGCGCATCCCGCAGCTGCAGCCGGCCGACGGCGTGCGCGTGAAGGTGATCGCCGGACGCGTCGGCGACGTGGCCGGGCCGATCCGCCAGCCGGCGACCGATCCGGTCTACCTCGACATCGAACTCGCGCCGGGCACGACGTGGGATCACGACCTTCCGGACGGCCACAACGCCTTCGCGTACGCCTTCGAGGGCGGCGGCTCCATCGGCGAAGGTGCGCAGTCGCGGCCGATCGCCTCGCAGGAAATCGCCGTGCTCGTCGGCGGTCGCACCGTGCGCCTGACGGCGGGCGAGGGCGGCCTGCGCGTGATCCTGGTCGCCGGTCGCCCGTTGCGCGAGCCGGTCGCGCGCTATGGCCCGTTCGTGATGAACACGAAGGAGCAGATCATGCAGGCCTTCGTCGATTACCAGGAAGGACGTTTCTGAAGCGCATGTGTCGAGGAGTCCGAATCGATGGCCGTTCGTGAACACCGTTACCGCATCACCGTCGAACACCTGGCCGCGCCGCGCGAGGACCAGCCGCTGCGCGGCACGCTGACGTTCGAAGACGGCAATCACGACGACCTGTTCCGGATCGTCGAGCTGCAGCGCGCCAGCGGTCGTTTCGGCAGCGAGGACGAAGCGGCGGCGTTCGCGATCGGGCTCAAGCTCCTCAGCGAGGCCGTGCTGCGCAATCGCGACGATCCGCTGCTGCAGCAACTGAAGGCGCCCCTCGGCGACTTCATCAAACGGCTGAAAGCGCAGGGCGCCGCGCGTCCGGATCACGAGGCGTGACGCCGCGGTAGTCCGGTGGCGAAGGGCCCCCGGGAGCGCATGATCGCGCGACCCGGGTGCGGCCTTCGGCCTCGTCGCGTTTGCAGGCGGCGGCACGTTGCATCGAGGCACACAAAAAAAGGCCACGCTCGCGCGTGGCCTTTCCGTTTCGATGCGTTGGTGTTCGCGATCAGCGCGGCGCGCCGGTCACGTCCGGCCCGAACTGACCCAGCCAGCGGTAGATCACGCCGCCGAGCAGGCCGCCGGCGATCGGCGCGACCCAGAACAGCCACAGCTGCGACATCGCCGCCGAGCCCGCGAACAGCGCCACGCCCGTCGAACGCGCCGGGTTCACCGACGTGTTGGTGACCGGGATCGAGATCAGGTGGATCAGCGTCAGCGCCAGGCCGATCGCGATGGGCGCGAAGCCGACCGGCGCGCGGGCGTGCGTGGCGCCGAGGATCACGATGAGGAACATCGCGGTCATCACGATTTCCGTGAGGAACGCCGCGTTGACGCTGTAGCCGCCCGGCGAATGCGAGCCGTAGCCGTTGCTGGCGAAGGCGCCGGCCGCGTTCGGGTCGATCGCGAAGCCCGGCGTGCCGCTGGCGATGTGGAACAGGATCCAGCCGGCGAAGATGCCGCCCAGGACCTGGGCAATGATGTAGGGCACCAGTTCACGCGCCGGGAAGCGGCCGCCGGCCCACAGGCCGAAGCTCACCGCCGGATTGAAGTGCCCGCCGGAAATGTGGCCCAGCGCGTAGGCGCCGGTGAGCACCGTCAGGCCGAATGCCAGCGAGACGCCCAGCAGGCCGATACCGAGGGGATTGCCGTCGCCGCCGAAATTGGCTGCCAGTACCGCACTGCCGCAGCCACCAAGGACCAACCAGAACGTGCCGATGAATTCGGCCGCAAGCTTCCTGATCATGTTGCACTTCTCCTGCCCAGGGATTGAGGGATACCGCTTGCGCCGCGGGTTTCGCAGGCAAAACGGGCTCGGATCTTAGGAGCGGCAGGAGCGACGGTAACTGCGAAAGAAGCTGATTGCACGCGCAAGCCGATTGACGGCTCTCCGCCCGGCGTCGCGGGCGGATGGGCCGTCCGGTCGGCGCCGGCTCAGTTGCTGCTCAGGCGCGTGGCGGGGAAGCGGATCGACTGCACCTGGCTCAGCGCCGGCGCCAGCAGCGGCGCATCGGCCTGCAGCCAGATGTGCGCGACCCGGCCGTCGGGCAGTTCGACCAGCGTTTCGCGGACCTCGACGTCCGGTCGCGTCGCCAGTTCGCCCTTGTACCAGTAGACGTTCTGGCCATCGATCACGGCTTCTTCGGCGCGGTTGCCGCGCTTGGGCTCGAAGTTGGCCTTGCGCGAGATGTACAGCCCGAAAGCCTCGCTGCCGTCCGCGCGCAGTGCGCGGCAGAAGTCCGAACCGCCGGTGGCCTTGTATTCCCACGCCAGCCCCGAATTGGCCGGCAGCTGCGGGCAGTTTCCACCGTCCTGAGAATCCTGCGCGTGCGCGCTGCCGATGACGCCGGCGAGCACGAGCAGGGCCGACATACGCCATGCCGTCGTATTCACGACTAACCCCCTGTTGACCGTTACACCCCATGCAACGAAACAGCCCGTGGCGGACTGCTGTGGGACCGGCGAAAACGTGACGGATCGGCCGATCTGGACCGAACATAGTCCAGAAAACGGCACTTGACAAATAACCAGACTTAATAGGCGGGCGTCGGAGCTTATGGATCGGGCGTGGGAGGCGCGTTCCGGCCCGGCATCGTGCGCGATCGGGCCGAATCCCGACGATCCAGCGGCCCGCAAGTGGTTTCGCGCGAAACCAATGCGCCGTTCCGGCGCGGCCGCGCCGCCGGTCAGCGCTCCGGCAGCGGGATGAACTCGTCGTCGCCCGGCACCTTGCCGAAGCGGCCGTCCAGCCAGTCCTGCTTGGCCTGCTCGATGCGCTCCTTCGAGCTGGACACGAAGTTCCACCACATGTGGCGCGGGCCATCGAGCGGCTCGCCCCCCAGCAGCATCGCCTTCACCGGCGTGCGGGCGCGCAGCTTGGGCCGCGTGCCGGCATCGAGCACCACCAGGTGCATCGCCGGAATGTCCGCGCCGTTGAGTTGCGCATCGCCTTCCAGCACGTAGAGCGCGCGCTGCGCATGGCGGTCGTCGAGCGCGAGTTCCGCGTCGGCGTCCAGATCGATCGCCACGTACAGCGTGTCCGCGTAGACGCGCACCGGCGATTCCTCGCCGTAACCGCGGCCGGCCACCACGCGCAGCCAGCTGCCGTCGCGGCGTTGCTGCGGCAGCGTGGCGGCCGGATGGTGGAAGAATCCCGGATCGGCTTCCTCGGCGCTGCGCGGCAGCGCGACCCAGGTCTGCATCCCGTGCAGCGGATGTTCGTGCTCGCGCAGCGTCGCCGGCGTGCGTTCGGAGTGCGCGATGCCGCGCCCGGCGGTCATCCAGTTCACGTCGCCGGGATTGATGTCCTGCAGGCTGCCGAGCGTATCGCGATGGGTGATGGTGCCCGACCACAGGAACGTGACCGTCGCCAGGCCGATGTGCGGGTGCGGGCGCACGTCGATGCCGCGCCCGACCTCGAAGGCCGCCGGGCCCATGTGGTCGACGAAGACGAACGGACCGATCGAGCGCGCCTGGAGGCTCGGCACCGCGCGGCGCACCTGGAAACCGCCGAGATCGTGCACGCGCGGGGAAACGATGAGGGTCATGGCCGGACTCCGACGTGGGGTCCGGCGAGCGTGTCACATCCGGCGCGTCGCGGCACGTCCCGTCGTGGCACGCACCGTCGTGTTCAACGGTCGATCGCGTCCACGCGCAGCGTCGCCGGCGGGCGCGGGCCGGCGCCCAGTCCGACCAGCGTGACGCGCCATGCGCCGATCGCCCGCGGCTGGCCCTGTTCGGACGCCTTGAGCACCACGTCCAGCACTGCGTCGGGTTTGACGAAGCGCAGCCGCACGTCGGCGTCGCCGGCATGGACGCACTGCACGTCCGGCGGGCAGCGCGAGTCGTTGACGGTGTCGATGTACGTCAGCCGCGCGCCTTCGGGCAGCGACATGCGATGGCCCGGATGCAGCCGCGCCTCCACGGGCAGCGCGACATTCGGCACGCTGGCGCAGGCGGCCAGGACCAGGATGGACAGAACGGGCGCGAAACGGAACGTCATCGAATCGATCGGCAGGTGGAGGACGGCGCGAGTCTAGCCGCTGCGCGCAACGGCGCGGTGATCGCGGTGGCGTGAATGAGTCGTTGCAGGGGGGCTGGCTAGAATCGCGGCAGTGCACAACGCCGGCTCCCCATGACCCGAAAGCTGCGGTGGATCGGCCTGGCCGTGTTCGTGCTGGTGGCGGCTTCGCTGCTGTCGCTCTACAGCTACGGACGTTTCGCGCAACGCGCCCGCGGCGCGCCGTCCCAGGCGATCGCCGCCACCTCGGTGCAGACACCGCTGGACCGCGCGATCGCGCCGATGGAACGCGCGCACCCCGGACAGGCGGGGCTTTCGCTGATCGCCGACAACCTCGACGCCTTCACCGTGCGCGTGCTCACCGCGCGCGAAGCCGGACGCAGCCTGGACCTCCAGTACTACATCTGGAAGCCCGATCTCACCGGCAATCTGGTCGTGCACGAAGTGCTGCGCGCCGCCGATCGCGGCGTGCGCGTGCGGCTGCTGCTGGACGATCTGAACTCGCACGCGAAGGACTCCGTGCTCGCCGCGATGGATCGGCATCCCAACATCGAAGTGCGCATGTTCAACCCTTCGCGTGCGCGGCAGTCGTATTTTCTGCGCGGCGTGGAGATGGTCCTGCGCGTGTTCAGCCTCAACCGGCGCATGCACAACAAGGCATGGATCGCCGATGGCCGCGTCGCCGTCGTGGGCGGACGCAACATCGGCGACGAGTATTTCGGTGCGGCGTCCGAATCGAACTTCCTCGATGCGGACCTGGCGGTCATCGGCGAGCCGGTGCGCGAAGCCGCACGCATCTTCGACGCGTACTGGAACAGTCCGGCCGCCATTCCGCTGTCGGAACTCGTCGACGCCGATGAACTCTCGCTGCAACGCCTGCGACGCGTCGGGGCGCTGGAATACCGATCCCGGGATGCGCGGCCCTACCTCGACCAACTGCGCCGTTCGCCCAGCGTGCAGGCGCTGCTCGACGGCAGCCGCGAACCGCGATGGACGCCCAACGCGCGCGTGCATTCCGATCCGCCGCAGAAGGCGGAAGGCGCGCCACGGCGTGGCGACTGGCTGATCGACGCGATCACGCCGGCGTTGGCCGGCGCGGAACGCGAAGTGTTCATCAGTTCGCCGTACTTCGTGCCGGGCGACGAGGGCGTGGCGGGATTGCTGCGCATGCGCGATCGCGGCGTGCGCATCGGCATCCTCACCAATTCGCTGGCGGCGACCGACGTCGCGGCGGTGCACGGTGGCTACGCGCCGTACCGCGTGCCGCTGCTGCGCGGCGGCATCGAACTGTACGAGTTGAAGGCGCGCGGTCCCGGCGACGGACGCGGCGGCAGCGGCCTGCTGGGCTCCAGGTCGGGCGAAGCCAGCCTGCACACGAAGGCGTTCATGGTCGACGGCGATACGGGTTTCGTCGGTTCGATCAACTTCGATCCGCGTTCGATCAACCTCAACACCGAGATGGGCATCGTGTTCACCGATCGCGAACTCACGCGCGATCTGATGCGCCTGTACGCGTGGAAGATCGGCCAGGAGAACAGCTACCGGCTGTGGCTCGAGAACGACGAGTTGCGGTGGGAAGACGCGGCCGCGAAGCCGCCGCGTACCTGGACGGAAGAGCCGGACGCGGACTGGAAACGCCGCACGATGGCCGCCGTGGCGCGCTGGCTACCGGTGGAGTCGCAGTTGTAGTCGAGCCCCTCTCCCAACGGGAGAGGGGTTGGGGTGAGGGGTAACGGAGTCCTGACGACAAGACAAGCAGTGCACCGCTGCACTGAGAGTTTTTCGAATCCGTCCCTCCGTTGCCCCTCATCCGCCCTGCGGGCACCTTCTCCCGCAGGGAGAAGGAAACAGCAGGCGCTACTGCCGCCCGACGACCAGCACCGCACGCCCCGCCGCATCGATCCGCACCGTCATCAACCGGTCGTACTCCGCCTCGCTCATCGGTGCGACCTCGCACGAACACAACGCCGAGGCGATGCCGGGCACCGTGTTGCTGTGGCCGACGATCAACACCGTCTGCCCCGAATGCCGCTGCTTCAATTGCGTGGCGAACTCGGACGCCGGCAGCTTCGCGTCGTAGGCGATCAGCGGCAGACCGTGTTCCTGGGCGGTGGGCGTCGCGGTCTGGCGCGTGCGCTGGAACGCCGTGGTGTACACCGCGATCACCGGCGTCGACGACAGGCGCCGCGCGAGCGCCTGCGCACGCACGCGGCCGGCATCGGTGAGCGGTGGATCGTCCGAGCCGTCGGGCACCTTTTCCGCGTGCCGCACGATCAGGAACGTTGCCGACGTATCGGCCGACGGCTGCGCGTTGCGCGCCGACGCACAGCCGGCCAGCAGCGACAGGCACGACGACAGGAGCAGGACGGTGAGCGGCAGCTTTTTCATGCCGCCACCATAGCCGACCTCACGCCGAGGGCTGAAGTGCCGTCAGGATGCCCTTCGCCGCGAGCACGCGCGACGGTGCGTCCGGCAAATCGAGCGTCATGCGCAGCTTGTCCGGTCCTTCCATCTTGTAAAGCTTCGGCTGGCCCTGGATCAGGCGGATGATCGCCATCGGATCGACGTTGGGTTTCTCGACGAAGTGCACGCGGCCGCCGGTTTCGCCCAGGTCGAGCTTGCGGATGCCCAGTGCCGTCGCGCGCAGCTTGAGTTCGGCCACCGCGAACATGTACTTGGCCGGGTCCGGCAGCAGCCCGAAACGGTCGATCATCTCCACCTGCAATTCGCGCAGTTCGTCCACGTCGCGCGCGCCGCTGATGCGCTTGTAGAGCGTCAGGCGCGTGTGCACGTCGGGCAGGTAATCGTCGGGAATCAGCGCGGGAATGCGCAGTTCCACTTCCGCCCCGCGCGCTTCGACCATGTCGACGTCGGGCAGCTTGCCCTGGCGGATCGAACGCACCGCGCGCTCGAGCAGCTCGGTGTAGAGGCTGAAACCGACCTCCGCCATCTGGCCGCTCTGTTCCTCGCCCAGCAGTTCGCCGGCACCGCGGATTTCCAGATCGTGCGTGGCGAGCGTAAAGCCCGCGCCGAGTTCGTCCATCGCCGCGATCGCATCCAGCCGCTTGCGCGCGTCTTCGGTCATCGCCTTGCGATCGGGCACGACGAGGTACGCGTAGGCGCGATGGTGCGAGCGCCCGACGCGGCCGCGCAGCTGGTGCAGCTGCGCCAGGCCGAAGCGGTCGGCGCGGTTGATGATGATCGTGTTCGCGTTGGGGATGTCGATGCCCGATTCGATGATCGTCGTCGACAGCAGCACGTTGTAACGCTGCTTGTGGAAGTCGAGCATCACGCGTTCGAGTTCGCGTTCGGGCATCTGCCCGTGCGCCACGCCGATGCGCGCCTCGGGCACCAGCTCCTGCAGTTCGCGCTGCATGCGGCCGATGCTTTCGACGTCGTTGTGCAGGAAGTACACCTGGCCGCCGCGCGAGAGCTCGCGCTGGAAGGCTTCGCGCAGTTGCATGTCGTCCCACGGCACCACGAAGGTCTGCACGGCCAGGCGATGCGCCGGCGGCGTGGCGATGATGGACAGGTCGCGCAGACCGGCCATCGCCATGTTGAGCGTGCGCGGGATCGGCGTCGCGGTCAGCGTGAGCAGGTGCACGTTCGCACGCAGGGCCTTGAGCGCTTCCTTCTGGCGCACGCCGAAGCGTTGTTCCTCGTCGACGATCACCGCGCCGAGGTCCTTGAAGCGCACGTCCTTCTGCAGCAGCCGGTGCGTGCCGACGATCACGTCGATGGTGCCTTCGGCGACCTTCGCAAGCTCGGACTCGATTTCCTTCTTGGTCTTGAAGCGCGACAGCACTTCCACGCGGATCGGCCAGTCGGCGAAGCGGTCGCGGAAATTGCGGTAATGCTGTTCGGCCAGCAGCGTGGTCGGCACGAGCACCGCGACCTGCTTGCCGCCCATCGCGGTGGCGAAGGCCGCGCGCACGGCGACTTCGGTCTTGCCGAAACCGACGTCGCCGCAGACCACGCGATCCATCGGCTGGCTGGAGGCGAGGTCGCGCAGCACCGCCTCGATGGCGGCATGTTGATCGGGCGTTTCCTCGAACGGGAACGCCGCCGCGAACGGCTCGTACACCGAGCGATCGATGTCGATCGCAAGGCCGGCGCGCGCCTGCCGCTTGGCCTGGATTTCCAGCAGTTCCGCCGCGACGTCGCGCACCTTTTCGGCCGCCTTGCGCTTGGCTTTCGTCCACTGTTCGCCGCCGAGCGAGTGCAGCGGCGCGGTTTCCTCCGAGGCGCCGGAATAGCGGTTGATGAGGTGCAACTGCGCGACCGGCACGTACAGGCGGTCGCCCTTGGCGTATTCGATTTCCAGGTACTCGGCCGGCATGCCGCCGGCTTCGAGCGTCACCAGGCCGCGATATCGGCCGACGCCGTGGTCTTCGTGGACGATCGGCGCGCCTTCGGTCAGCTCGCCCAGGTCCTTGATGATCGCTTCGGGTTCGCGGCCGACGCGACGCCGGCGACGCGGCTGGCTCGCGCGTTCGGGGAACAACTGGCGTTCGGTGAGGACGGCGAACGCGGGTTCTGTGATCGCGAAGCCGTCATCGAGCGGCGCCACGGCGATCGCGAAACGCGCCGCGTCGCTGCCGAGGAACGTCGGGAAATCCATCACGGTTTCCGGCTTCAGCGCGCCCGATTGCAGGATTTCCAGCAAGGCTTCGCGACGTCCCGGCGAATCGGCCGCGATCAGCACGCGACCCGGATAGCTCGCGAGGAACGACTTCAGCGCATCGGCCGGCGCGTGGTCGCGCGCGGCGACGGGCAGCGACGGCGCCGGCTGGTCGCCGAGTGCGCTCGCGCGTTCGCGCTGCGCGTGGCCCTCGCCGCAGACTTCCACGCGCGAGCCGGCGTTGAGGCGCTCGCGCAATGCGTCCGGCGGCAGGTACAGCGCGTCGGGCGGAAGCAGCGGTCGTTCCAGGTCGTGGCGGCGCTGCTCGTAGCGCTCGCCGGTGTGGTGCCAGAACTGGTCGGCCGCTTCCATCGCGCCGTCGGCGATCACCGGCAGCGTGTCCGCGTCGAGGTAATCGAACAGCGTCGAGGTCGTGTCGAAGAACAGCGGCAGGTAGTACTCGACGCCCGGCGGCGCCAGCCCGGCCTTGAGGTCCTGGTAAAGCGCGCTCCGCCGCGTGTCCAGGTCGAACCGCTCGCGCAGCGCATCGAGCGCGCGCCCGCGCGCGGCATCGCTCAGCGGCACTTCGCGGCCCGGCAGCAGGTGCACGGCGTCGATCTTCTCCAGCGAGCGCTGCGATTCGGGATCGAACGCGCGGATGGTTTCGATCTCGTCGTCCAGCAGTTCGACGCGGAACGGCTGGTCGGCGCCCATCGGATAGACGTCGAGCAGGCCGCCGCGCACGGCGAAATCGCCCGGGTCCAGCACCTGCGGCACGTGGCGGTAACCGGCCGATTCCAGGCGGCGCTTTTCGGCATCCAGGTCCAGGCGCTGGCCGGTCTTCACGTCGAAGCTGCCACCGACCACGTGCTTCAGCGGCGCCAGGCGTTGCAGCAGCGTCTGCACCGGCACGATCACGATGCCGCGTTTGAGCGTGGGCAGCCGATGCAGCGCGGCCAGGCGCTGGCTGACGATGTCCGGGTGCGGGCTGAAGACGTCGTACGGAAGGGTTTCCCAGTCCGGGAAGCCGATCACCGGAAGATCCGACGACCGCGCGCCCAGCAGCGTGTGCAGGTCGGATTCGAGCTGGTGCGCGCCCTGGTTGTCGCGCGCGACGACCAGCAGCGGGCCGGCGTGGGCGGCCGCGGCCGTGGCGACGTGGAAGGCCAGCGCGGACGGCGAGGCCGGTGCACGCCACCAGGCGCGCTGCTGACCGGAGCGGGGCAGGGGAGGCGTCGGAATGGCGGACTTCGGCATCGGCAAGGCGTGGGGGATCCGGGAGGCGAAAACAAGACAGCGCCGGAAGCCCCGCTCCCAGCGCAAAGAGTCCGCATTTTACGGCACCCCCGGATGAAGGCCGCGCAGGGCGGCCCGGTGCCGCCCGGTTCCATGGGCGATGCGCCGAGGCCCAAGCGAGCGCGGAAGCGCGGCGCGGGCCTCATGCCCGCGTCGCGCGTGCCCCCTCGCTACCGCACCGGTGCGCGCCTACGGTTTGGCTTCGAACACCAGGTTGAACGGCGTCTGCGTCGCGCGGCGGAAACGGGTGAAGCCGGCGTCGGTCATCACCTTGCGCAGGCGCGCCTCGCCGGCTTGCGCGCCCAGCGCAGGACCGTTGCGCGCGAGCGAGACCGGCACGCAGATCTGCGACGACGCACCGTAATAGACGCGGCCGACGGGATTGAGGTTCTCTGCCACGCTGTCGCCGGCGAAGGGCTCAACGAGCATGCAGGTGCCGTCGGGTTTCAAGGCCTGCAGGGCATGCCGCGCGGCGCCGACCGGATCGGCCATGTCGTGCAGGCAATCGAAGAAGCAGATCAGGTCGAAATCCTTTTCCGCATAGCCGGTGGCGTCCGCCGCCTCGAATCGCACGTTCTCCACGCCGGCCTGCTTCGCGCGCTCGCGGGCGACGTCGATCGAAGCGCCGTGATAGTCGAAACCGAAGAAGGTCGAATTCGGAAACGCGCGCGCCATCAGCGAGGTGCTCGCGCCATGGCCGCAGCCGACATCGGCGGCGCGGGCGCCGTCGCGCAGCTTGTCGACGACGCCGTCCAGCGCCGGCAGCCACTCGGTCACCAGATGCGCGTTGTACCCGGCGCGGAAGAAGCGCTCGGTGCCGTGGAACAGGCAGGGGTGGTGCTCGCCCCATTCCATGCCCTGGCCCGTGCGGAAATTGGCCTTGGTTTTCTCCAGCGCGTGGAAGGTCGCTTCCACGATCGAATACGCACCGGGCAGATCGACCGGCCCACCGGGATCGGCCAGGCACAGTGCCTGTTCGGCGCTGAGCGAATAGGTGTCGCTGGCGCGGTCGTAGTCCACGTAACCGCCTGCGGCCTGGTTGCCGAGCCATTCGCGCACATAGCGTTCGTGGGTGCCGGTTCGGCGCGCGAGTTCGGCCGCGCCCATCGGCTCCTGCGCGAGCGCGCGGTACAGGCCGAGCTGGTCGCCGACCAGCATGAGGGCGGCGCTCATCGCCGCGCCGAGATCGCCCACGGCCTGGCCGAGGAACTGGTTGAGGCGCTCTTCGTTGATGGTGTTCATCGCTGCGTCCGGAAGCGGCCCGTCCCTGGCCGTAGGCGGTTGTGCCTGCCGCAAGGCCCCCCGGTCGTTGTTTTACAACGGGCACACGCGATGCGAGCGGCCAGCCACGGCCGCTCGTCAGGGGAGCGCGGATCGAAGGCCGAGCCGATGCGGCTCAGGCGGCCTTGGGTTTGAGGTCCAGTCGCACGCGGACCAGGCCGGCGTCGTCCCGGCCGCTGCGTTCGAAACCCAGCGATTCGGCGAGCGACAGCATCGCCTGGTTGTGCTCGAAGACATCGCCGTACACGCAGTCGAGCTTCTTCCCGCGCGCCCATTTCACCAGGCGCGTCATCAGGTAGCGGCCCAGGCCCATGTTCGCGACGTAATGGCTGACCAGGATCGCGAAACCCGCATCGCGGCCGTTGTCGTCGACGGAAATGCGGGCCACCGCGCCGATCAGCGCTTCGCCCGGGGGCAGCGGTTCGGCCGCGACCAGCGCGAACTCGTTCTTCGGGTTGATGCGGGTCATCCGCTCGGCGGCCTCGGGCGTCATTTCCGACATCGCGTCGCGCTGGATGCCCGACGAGAAGCGCTGACGCACCTCCTCCGGCTGGAGCAGGGAGAAGCTGGCACGGATCGGCTCTGCGTCTTCCGGGCGAATCGGACGAATCAATACTTCGCGTCCGTTGGGAAGACGCATCCTTTCGTGCCAGGGCGGGAGTCGTTCGCGCGCGGCCATGGACGGATATTGGCACACTGCCCGTATTCACATTCTTCACGGGGACGCGGCGCCGATGGACCGGGCTGATCTGCAAGGCTGGGTAGGGGCCTGGCCGGGGGTGGAGGCCTCCATCAAGTGGGGCGAGGACCTGGTGTTCTCGGTCGCCGGGAAGATGTTCTGCGTCACCCGTGCCCACGGCGAAGGAGCGGTCAGCTTCAAGGTCGAGGACGACCGCTTCCTGGAGCTCACCGAGCGCCCCGGCTTCCAGCCCGCGCCGTACCTGGCGCGTTCGCACTGGGTGATGGTGGCGCAGCCCGGCCGCCTTGCCCCGGAGGAACTGCGCGCGCTGCTGCGCCGAAGCTACGAGCTGGTGCGCGCGAAGCTGCCGAAGAAGACCCAGCGCGAACTTGCGGACTGATCGGCACGGTGCCGGCCGGCGCGTCTTGACGGGAACGACACGCCACGCCTGCATCGGCGCCACAGGCACCGATGCTAGACTCGCGCCGCTTTCGATCCCCTGATCGATCCACTCTTCGAGGACGACGCATGGCTGGTGGTGGTGATTCGACCCGCGCGATCTTCTTCGCGCTCGGTGCCAATTTCGCGATCGCGGTGGCCAAGGGCGTGGCCGCGTTCTTCACCGGCTCCAGCGCGATGCTGGCCGAGACCGTGCACTCGCTGGCCGACTGCGGCAACCAGTTGCTGTTGCTGCTGGGCATGCGCCAGGCCAAGGCGCCGCCGTCGCCCGATTACCCGCTGGGTTACGGCAAGGCGATCTACTTCTGGTCGTTCCTGGTCGCGGTGATGCTCTTCACCGTCGGCGGCATGTTCTCGCTCTACGAGGGCATCCACAAACTGCAGCACCCCGAGCCGCTCCAGCACTGGTACTGGGCCGCCGGCGTGCTGGTGTTCGGCATCATCGCCGAGGGCGTGTCGATGCGCGCCTGCCTGCACGAAGTCAACAAGGCGCGCGGCGAGCGGACCCTGTGGCAGTGGTTCCGCGAAAGCCGCCAGGCCGAACTGGTGGTGATCTTCGGCGAGGACCTCGCCGCGCTGCTGGGCCTGGTGTTCGCGCTGATCGCGGTGCTGCTGGCCGTCTACACGGGCAACCCGCTTTGGGATGCGATCGGCACCATCGCCATCGGCGCGCTGCTGATCGTCGTGGCGGTGTTCGTCGCCATCGAGGTCAAGGCGATGCTGATCGGCCAGAGCGTGGATCCGGCGCGCCAGAAGCAGATGCGCGACTTCCTCGAATCGCGCCCGGAAGTGCAGCGGGTGATCAGCCTGATCACGCTGCAGCTGGGCAACGAGGTGATGGTCTCGGTGCAGGCGCAGCTGCACGAGCGCCGCGACGTCGAGACGCTGGTGGACCAGATCAACGTGATCGAGCGCGCGATGAAGCAGAGTTTCCCGGAAGTGCGCTGGAGCTTCTTCGAACCGGACTGCAAGCCGCGGCCGTAGGCCGCGCCTGCGTCGTCACTCGCGCTTCAACCACTCCAGGCGCCCCGACGCCGCGGCATCCTCGCCCAGCACCTTGGCCAGCAGCGGCAGCACGCCGGCCATCGTCTGGTCCAGCTGCCACGGCGGGTTGAGGATCAGCAGGCCGCTGCCGTTCATGCGCAGCGGCGAGTCGTCGGCGCGCACGAGCAGCTCGGCGACGAAGGACGACTTCGCCGGCAAGGTAGCGGCGCGTCGGTAGAACGGCTGCAGCGAACGCCGCAGCTTGATCGGGTACCAGAACGCATAGACGCCCTGCGGCCAACGCGCGAGGGCATCGCGCAGCGCGCCCAGGGCGGTGTCGAATTCCTCCAGCTGCGCTTCGAACGGCGGGTCGATCAGCACCAGCCCGCGGTTGAGTCGCGTCGCGCCGATGCGCGGCGGCAGCAACGCCTTCATCGCCGCGTAGCCATCGCGCTCGTGCACCGCGACGCGGCCGTCGCGCGCGAATGCCGACTTCAGGAGCCCGGCTTCCTCCGGGTGCAGTTCGCACGCGGCGATGCGGTCCTGCTCGCGCAGCGCATGGCCGAGCAGCCAGGGCGAGCCGGGGTAGGCCGCGGGGCCGTGCTCGTGTCGGCAGGCGCGGATCGCGGCGAGGTAGCGCGCGATGGCCGGGTGCCTCGGCGCTTCGGCCATCAACCGCCCGATGCCCCCCTCGGCCTCGCCGGTGCGCTGGGCGGAATTGCTGTCCAGCGCGTACAGCCCGCGTCCGGCGTGCGTGTCGAGCGCGAAGGCCGCGGCCGGCTTGGCGGTCAGGGCGTCGCACAGGGCGAGCACGGCGATGTGCTTGAGCACATCGGCATGGTTGCCGGCGTGGAAGGCGTGGCGGTAGTTCATGTGTTCGGGGCCGGGACCCGGGACCGGGAACCCGTGAGAGGTGCGGGGCACTATTCTGAGCGAACCTTCCATCGGCCGATACTCACGATGCCCGCTCCATTCACGGGTCCCGAGTCCCGAACGCCCGGTCCCGGGCCCACGTCCATCCTCCTGGTCGAAGACGAACCCGCCATCGCCCAGGTCGTGGTGCATGCCCTGCGCGCGGAGGGCTTCGACGCGGTGCACTGCCTGACCGGAGGCGAGGCGCTTGCAGCCGCGGGGACGACGGACTTCGATCTGGCGGTGCTCGACGTCGGACTGCCGGACATCGGCGGTTTCGCACTGTGCCGGCAGCTGCGAAGCGGGCGCGATCTGCCGGTGATCTTCCTCACGGCGCAGGACGCCGAAGCCGATCGCATCCTCGGTCTGGAGATCGGCGCCGACGACTACGTCACCAAGCCGTTCTCCCCGCGCGAACTCGTCGCGCGCGTGCGCGTCGTGCTCCGCAGGACGCAACCGTCGCCGCCGTCGGCCCCGCATGCCGCCACGGGCGCGTTCGCGCACGACGCCGAAGGGCACCGCATCCGCTACCGCGGTCGAACGCTGGACCTCACGCGCTACGAATACGGCCTGCTCGCGGCGTTGCTGCAGCGCCCCGGCGCCGTGCTGTCGCGCGCGCAACTGATGGACCGCGTGTGGGGCGACGCGCTGGAAAGCGGCGATCGCACCGTCGACACGCACATCAAGACGCTGCGCGCGAAGTTGCGCGACGTCGCGCCCGACGACGATCCGATCCGTACGCATCGCGGGATGGGCTATTCGCTGGACGTGGGCGCATGAAGATCGGCCTGCGCATCTTCCTCGGGTATTTCCTGATCGTCGCGATCGCCGGTTTCCTGCTCGCGCAGGTGTTCGTCGCGCAGGTGAAACCGGGCGTGCGCCAGGCGATGGAGGACACGCTGGTGGACACCGCCAACGTGCTCGCCGAACTGGCGACGGACGACTTCATCGCCGGCCGCATCGATTCCGGCGACTTCGCGCGACGCGTCCGCGCGATGGCCGCACGCGACTACGGCGCGCAGATCTGGGGCTTCGGGAAGCGCACCTCGCAGTACCGCATCTACGTCACCGATGCGCGCGGCATCGTCGTGTTCGACAGCAGCGGGCGCGACGTGGGCCGCGACTATTCGCGCTGGAACGACGTCTACCTCACGCTGCGCGGCCGCTACGGCGCGCGCTCGACGCGCAGCGAATACGCCGATCCGAACTCCACCGTCATGCACGTCGCCGCGCCGATCCGCGACGCGGGCGGCCGGATCATCGGCGTGCTCACCGTCGCCAAGCCCAATCGCGCCATCGCGCCGTTCATCGAGCGCAGCCAGCAATCGGTGTGGCGCTGGGGCGCGGTGCTGCTCGGCGTTTCGCTGGCGATCGGCCTGGTGGCCGCGTGGTGGCTGTCGCGGCAGCTCGGCGCGCTGCGGCGATACGCGAACGCGGTGACCGCCGGCGAGCGCGCCACGCTGCCGCGCACGGCGGGCGAGTTCGGCGAGCTCGGCCACGCGCTCGAAACCATGCGCACGCGGCTGGAAGGCAAGCAGTACGTCGAGCAGTACGTCCACACGCTCACGCACGAGATGAAGAGCCCGCTGGCGGCGATCCGCGGCAGCGCCGAACTGCTGGAAGGTCCGCTGGACGACGCCGACCGCGCGCGTTTCGCCGCGACGATCCGCGCGCAGAGCGAGCGACTGGCGCAGATGATCGACAAGATGCTTGCGCTGGCGGCGGTGGAACATCGCCGTCGCCTCGAACATCCGGAAACGCTGTCGCTGGCCGACGTGGTCGCCGATGCCGCATCGCAATGCGAGACGCGGCTGTCGCGCGCGGGCGTGCGGGTGCGGCTGGACGTGGAGCCCGGCTTGTCCGACGTACGCGGCGATCGTTTCCTCCTGCGCCAGGCGGTGGTGAACCTGATCGAGAACGCTGCGGACTTCTCGCCGCGCGGCGAGGCGATCGACGTGCGCGTGCGCGCCGATGCGGCCCGTCAGTACGTGGAGGTGCGCGACCGCGGGCCGGGCATTCCCGATTACGCGCTCGCGCGCGTGTTCGAACGTTTCTATTCGCTGCCCCGACCGGACAACGGCAGCCGCAGCAGCGGGCTCGGGCTCCCGTTCGTCGCGGAAGTCGCCGCGCTGCACGGTGGCGATGCGTCGCTGGACAACCGCGAAGGCGGCGGGGCGGTGGCCGTGCTGTCGCTGCCGGCGTAGGCGGCCCCGAGCACGAGGCCCACTTCACCCTCGCTTCACCGACGCGCCATCGTGTCCCCACGTGGCACGGCGAAGCTTCGCTCCGTCCCATTCCACGGAGCTGGACCATGCGGTTGTTCCTGAAGATCGGTTTCGTCGTCGCGATGACCATCGCGATCCTCATCGCGCTGGCGATGATCCGCGGCGTCATCCACGACCGGCAGATGTATCGTGCGCAGGCGGTGGCCGACATTTCGCGCAGTTACGCCGGCGCCCAGTCGTTCGCCGGCCCGGTGCTGGTGGTGCCCTACACCGAAGAGGTCGAAGTCGAGGAGCCCGACCGCTTCAACGTGATCCGCAAGGTGCGCCGGGCGAAGACCTCGCAGTGGGTGTTCTTCCCGACCGCGCTGGACGTGCGCGGCACGCTCGCGCCGGACACGCGCAAGCGCGGCCTGCACGAGGTGCGCGTGTACGAGTGGAAGGGCAAGGCGACCGCGCGCTTCAACGCGGTCATCCCGAACGAGGGCGATCCGGCGACGCGCAGCATCGGCCGGCCCTGGCTCAGCTACGGCATCGCCGACGTGCGTGGCCTGCGTTCCACGCCGGTGCTGCGGGTGAACGGCGCCGACATTCCGCTGCTGGAAGGCCAGGGGGCGCGCGAAGGTTCGGGGCTGCACGTGCGGCTCGATGCACCGCGCGCCGGGCAGACGCTGGACCTGTCGACCGAGCTGGACGTCGTGCTCGGCGGCACCGAGACGCTGTCGCTCGTGCCGCTGGGTCGCAAGAACCGCTTCGCGCTCGATTCGAGCTGGCCGCATCCGAGCTTCGCCGGCACCTCGCCACGCCAGGACGCCGACGCGCACGGATTCCGCGCCGACTGGGACATCGCGTCGGTCGCAAGCAACGCGCAGGGCAAGTTCCTCGCCGGTTCCGCGCTGTCGGAACTCGCCCGCGAGGAGGGCGTGAGCGTGTCGCTGATCGATCCGGTCGACATCTACACCCAGGCCGATCGCGCCACCAAGTACGGCCTGCTGTTCGTGCTGCTGACCTTCGTGGGCTTCTTCCTGTTCGAACTCATCAAGCAGTTGCCGATCCACCCGATCCAGTACGGCCTGGTCGGGCTGGCGCTGGCGATCTTCTTCCTGCTGCTGGTCAGCCTGAGCGAGCACATCCGCTTTCCGTACGCTTACCTGGCCGCGAGCCTGGCCTGCATCGGCCTGCTGGGCTTCTACCTCAGCGCGGTGCTGCGCAGCGCCGCGCGAGGGCTCGGCTTCGCCGCGATGCTGGCCACGCTCTACGCTGCGTTGTACGGACTGCTCGTGTCGGAGGACAACGCGCTCGTGCTCGGCGCGGGGCTGCTGTTCCTGGTGTTGGCGACGGTGATGGTGGTCACCCGCAAGGTCGACTGGTACCAGCTGGCCGGTGCGCGCCCGGCGGTGCGTGAGGCATGAATGAATGCGGCCGCGGGCGGAGTGAGCCCGCGGCCGCCTTCGTCGTGCCCGCATCCATCATTCGCGCCACAGCCAGGGGGCCCTAACATGTATGTCATGGACGTCAGACCCGCCACCACCGAGCGCCCGGTGCAGATCCGCTGCTACAACGGCCTGTCGATCGAACCCTGGCTGGGCCACCTGGCCGCATTGCGCATCGCGGTCTTCCGCGACTGGCCGTACCTCTACGACGGCGACGAGGAGTACGAAGCGGAATACCTCAAGACCTACCTGCGTTCCCCGCGCAGCGTCGCCGTGCTGGCGTTCGACGGCGATCTCGTCGTCGGTGCGTCCACCGGACTGCCGCTCGCGGACGAGTCGGAGGCATTCACCGCCGCGTTCGCTGATACCTCGATTCCGGTCACCGACGTGTTCTATTGCGGCGAATCGGTGCTGTTGCCGGCCTATCGCGGCAAGGGCATCGGCCACCGCTTCTTCGACGAACGCGAGGCGCATGCACGCAGTTATGGCGACTACGGCTGGACCGCGTTCTGTGCCGTCGATCGCGACCCTTCGCATCCGCGACGCCCCGCCTTCCATCGGGGCAACGACGCGTTCTGGAACAAGCGCGGCTATCGCCCGCGCGCTGACCTGCGTGCCCGCCTGCCGTGGCGCGAGGTCGGACAGGATGGCGAAACCGACCACACCCTCACGTTCTGGCTGCGACCCCTGGAGCGCACCCGATGAACCCACCGCTCGAACCCGCGGCCGCCCTGAAGGTCGCCGTGGCGAAATACACGATCGACGCGCCGGCCGATTTCGACGCCTTCGCGCGCAAGCAGGCGCAATGGCTCGACGAAGCCAAGGCGCTGGATGCTCGCATCGCCGTGCTTCCGGAGTACCTGTCGCTGGAACTGGCGGCGACGTTCGACACGGGCATCAGCCGCGACCTGCACGCGTCGCTCGCGGCGACGCAGCGCCATCATGGCGCCTTCGTCGAACTGTTCTCGCGCTTGGCGCGGGAGCGCGCGATGCACGTGGTCGCCGGTACGTTCCTGCTCGATGTCGGCGGCGGGCGCTATCGCAACCGCAGCTACGCGTTCGCGCCCGACGGCGCGCACGTGTGGCAGGACAAACTGCGCCTGACCGGCTTCGAGAAGGGCACCGGCGTGATCGAATCGGGCGATGAGTTGAAGGTCTTCGAGACCGACGGCGTGCGCAGCGCGGTGGCGGTCTGCTACGACAGCGAATTCCCGCTGCCCGTGCGTGCGCAGTGCGAAGCCGGCGCGCGGCTGTTGATCGTCCCGAGCTGCACCGATACCGAAGCCGGCGCCACGCGCGTGCGTGTGGGCTGCCTCGCGCGTGCGCTGGAAAACCGGTGTTTCGTGGCGCAATCGGTCACGGCTGGCGAAGCGCCGTGGAGCCCGGCGCTCGACGTCAACACCGGTGAGGCGGCGCTGATCGCTCCCATGGACGTCGGCCTGCCGCACGACGGCATGGTCGTGCAGACGCGCGGCGACCAGCACTGGGCGGTGGCGACGCTGGACTTCGCCGCACTGGAAGCCAGCCGGGTTCACGCGCAGGTGGCGAACGACCGCGACTGGTCGGCGCAGTATTTTCCCAGCGTTGCGCGGGCGAAGGTGGTGCGGGCGGCGGCGTAGGGACGCAGCGCTGCGGCTTCCCGTAGATGGCAAAGGCAAGATCAAAAGGGGTTCCAGCTTTCGCTGGCACGACGAGATGCCGTTCTCCGCGCCGGCAATGCCCGCACCGGTACGTGCCTGGTGCCCGGCTTTCGCCGGGATGACGGTGAAGCCGGTCACCCCCATGGGCGTACCCGGACGTTGCGGGCCTGGTCCCGCTTTCGCTGGGGTGACGACAACATGGCTCAGAACAACGTCACCCCCGGCACCATCCACAACGAAACCCCCGCCAACCCCGACCCGATCGCCGTCGCGGCCAAAACGTCGCTGGGGTAATGCAGTCCGAGCACCACGCGCGATGCCGCGACGCTCGCCGTGAACGGCACCAGCACCCACGCCAGCGCCGGGTAATGGGCCATGCCGACGATGCTGAAGGCGACCGCGTGCAGCGTGTGGCCGGACGGGAACGAAAACTCGTCCAGCGGCGCGACCCAGGCGTGGATGCGACGGTCGGACGCGAACGGACGCGGCCGGCGCGTCCAGCGTTTGAGCAGCTTGTAAAGCGTCAGCGCGATCACGCCGGTCGCCGCCAGGTGCGCGGAAGCGGCGAGCCCATCCAGCCCATCGGCGGCGATCAGCGCGCCCATCAGCACGTACCAGAACACCCCGTCGCCCAGCCGGCTCACGGCTGCGAAGTACGAGCGCGACCGGCCGCGCTCGCCCCAGCGATTCGCGCGCAGGCACCAGCCCGAGTCGCCGGCGATGAAACGTTTCTGCAGGGAATGACGGTTCATGACGCCTCCCGTTCGGCCGTCGTGGCGAGGGCACCGGACGCGCCCGTGCGGCGCGCATCGGCGAGTTGCTGGAGCAATGCATCGAAGTCGGCGCTGACCTGCTCGGGTCGCAGCGCCGCCACGGCCGTGCGCGACGCCTCGCGCATCTGTTCGCGCAAGGCGTCGTCGCCGGCGATGCGCGCGCACTGCGCGATGAAACCGGCCTCGTCGTCGGGCGCGACCGCCGCGCCGTGCACGCCGTCGCGCAGGTACTCGCGTGCGGCGCCGTAGTCGAAGGCGACCGTGGGCACGCCGCTGGCGAGCGCCTCCAGGGTGACGTTGCCGAAGGTTTCGCTCAGGCTCGGAAAGACGAACAGATCGCCGCTCGCGAAATGGCGTGCGAGCGCTTCGCCGCGCTGCACGCCGCAGAAGATGAAATCGGGATGGTCGTGTTCGAGCCTGGCGCGCGCGGGGCCGTCGCCGACCCACACGAAGCGCGCATCCGGACGCACGTGCTGGATCTGGCGGAAGGCACGGACGGCGAGGTCGAGGTTTTTCTCCGGCGCGACGCGGCCGACATAGATCGCCAGCAGCGTGCGTTCGCCCACGCCCCATTGCGCCCGCAGCGCGTCGTCGCGTCGTGCCGGATCGAACAGCACGGTATCGACCGCGCGCGGAAGGCGCACGACGTTATCGAACCGCTGCGCCTGCAGGAAATCCACCAGCTCGCGCGTCGGTACCAGCGTGGCGTCGGCGCGGTTGTGGAAGCGGCGCATCCACGCGAGGGCCGCCCCGGTGAGGAACGGGAGTCCGTAGTCGCGCATGTATTCGTCGAAGCGCGTGTGGAACCCGCTGGCAGCCGGAATGCCCAGCCGACGCGCGGCGCGCAGTGCCGACCAGCCCAGCGGGCCTTCGGTCGCGACGTAGATCGCGTCGGGTCGCGCCCGCTTCCAGGTTCTCATCAGGAGCGAGGTGGCAGGCAGGCCCAGCCGCAAGCCCGGGTAGCGGGGCAGGGGCGCGCCGCGCACGAGCACTTCGTGCGGGGCGGCGTCGTCCTGCGCCGATTGTCGCGGCCGGACCAGCTGGACGTGGTGGCCGCGTGCGCGCAGGCCGTGCTCCAGACCCTGCACGGTCAGGGCCACGCCGTTGATTTCCGGCGGGTAGGTTTCGCTGACGATCGCGTAGCGCATGCGCCGGTCCCCGGCCTGAGCAAGCCCGTTGCGCAATCGTGGCCGCGTGCGGTGAACCGCCGATGGCAGCGGCATGACGCGCGGATGACGCGGCCTGCAAAAACCGCGACTGAAAACGGTTACCCGTTGTGACGCGCGTGAAAGGCCCGTGTCGCCGGACCGCGAACGCGCTCGCATTAACGAATCCCTGCCTAGAATTAACCGCTTTGACATTCCCCGAGGAGAGCGCGTGCACCGACGCGAAGTGTTGCTGGCTGGCCTGTCATGGCCCGTCTGGGAGTTGTTGGGAGGCGCGCAGGCGCTGGCATGGGCCCCGGCCGGCGCGCCGGTGGCGTTCGATGCCGACACCGTGGCGAAGATGGCGCAGGCGCTGGCCGCCAAGCCCTTCGTTCCGCAGAACAAGCAACTGCCGGCCTCGCTCGAGCGCATCGGCTACGACGAGTACCGCAGCATCCGCTTCAACCCGGCGCAGGCGCTGTGGCGCAACGAGGGGCTGCCCTTCCAGGCGCAGTTCTTCCACCGCGGCTTCTTCTTCCGCGATCGCGTGGACATCCACCAGGTGGCCGACGGCCGCGCGACGCCGGTCGTCTACAAGCCGTCGCAGTTCACCTTCCAGGGTGTGAAGGCGCCGACCGAGACCGACCTGGGCTATGCGGGCTTCCGCCTGCATGCGCCGATCAACCGGCCCGACTACTTCGACGAAGTCGCCGCGTTCCTCGGCGCGAGCTACTTCCGCGCCGTCGCGAAAGGGCAGGCGTACGGGCTGTCCGCGCGCGGCCTCGCGCTGAAGACCGGCGGGCCGCAGGAGGAATTCCCGGTGTTCCGCGCCTTCTGGCTGGAGCGTCCGGCCAAGGGCGCGAAGCAGATCACCGTGCACGCGTTGCTCGACAGTCCCAGCGTGGCCGGCGCGTACCGCTTCACGATCACGCCCGGTGTGCAGACGGTGTTCGATGCGTCGGCACGGCTGTTCCCGCGCGTGGCGCTGGACCAGGTCGGCATCGCGCCGCTGACGAGCATGTTCCAGTTCGATTCCAACGACCGCGTCGGCATCGACGACTACCGTCCCGCCGTGCACGATTCCGACGGCCTGGGCATGATCAACGGCCGTGGCGAGCAGATCTGGCGTCCGCTGTCGAATCCCTCGACCGTGCAGGAAAGCGGCTTCGAGGACGTGAACCCGCGCGGCTTCGGGCTGATGCAGCGCAAGCGCGCGTTCGCCGACTATGCCGACAGCGAAGCGCATTACGAGAAGCGCCCCAGCCTGTGGATCGAGCCTCAGGGCGAGTGGGGCGAAGGCGCGGTGCACCTGTTCGAGCTGCCCACGGCCGACGAGTTCCACGACAACATCGTCGCCTTCTGGCGCCCGAAGCAGCCGCTGGCCGCCGGTCGCGAGCATCGCTTCGACTACCGCATGCACTGGTGCGACCAGCACAGCTGGAAGCCGGAACTGGCGACCGTCACGCGCACGCGCATCGGCGGACTCACCTTCGGCGAGAACGCGGGCAAGGCGCGGCTGGTGGTGATCGATTTCGATGGCGGACGGCTGGAAGGCCTCGGCAACGACGCGAAGGTCAAGGCCGACGTCACCGCGTCGAAGGGCCGCATCGCCAACGTCACCGCACATCCCAATCCGGGCGCGGGCGGCTGGCGCCTGGGCTTCGAACTCGTGCCTGGCAGCGAACGCAGCATCGAATTGCGCGCGGTGCTCGGCGACGAGCGCGGCCCGCTCACCGAAACGTGGCTCTACCGGTGGACGCTGTGACGGAAGTTCGCGCACCGATGACGGACCGTCCGACGGGCGACGCAGCGCCGCTCCTCCCGCCCGAATCGCCACTGGAGATGCCGGTGCAGACGCTGCGCGCCGGTGCGTTGCGCAACCGGCGGCTTCCGACCACCCCACGCGGCATGGCGATGCGGCGGCTCGCCGTCATCGGCGGCGCGGCGCTGCTGACGCTGATCGCCACCTACCAGATCTGGTGGGTGTTGCGCGGCGGTGGCATCGATGTCCTGGAAGGCATCCTGCTGGTGCTCTTCGTCGGCCTGTTCGCATGGATCGCGCAGGCGTTCGTGGGATCGCTCGCGGGCTTCGTGCTGATCGTCGGCGGTCATCGCGCGCGGCTCGGCCTGGATTCGGCGACGCCGCTGCCCGAGCTCGGCACGCGTACCGCGTTGCTGATGCCGACCTACAACGAAGACCCCGAGCGCCTGCTCGCCGGGCTTGAGGCGATCCACGAATCGCTGCAGGCCACCGGGCGCATCCATCAGTTCGACTTCTACGTGCTCAGCGACACCACGCGGCCGGCCATCCAGGCGCACGAGGAGCGCGCGTTCCGCAAGCTGCGCGAGCGCACCGGCGGCCACGCGAACCTGTTCTACCGGCATCGCAAGGACAACCGCGAGCGCAAGGCGGGCAACGTCGCGGAGTGGGTGCGCCGTTTCGGCGGCGCCTATCCGCAGATGCTCATCCTGGACGCCGACAGCCTGATGACCGGCGACACGATCGTGCGCCTGGTCGGCGCGATGGAGCGCAACCCCGATGTCGCGCTGGTGCAGACGCTGCCGATGATCGTCAACGGCAACACGCTGTTCGCGCGCATGCAGCAGTTCGCCGGACGCGTGTACGGTCCGGTGATCGCGCACGGCATCGCCTGGTGGCACGGCGCCGAAAGCAATTACTGGGGACACAACGCCATCATCCGCACGCGCGCGTTCGCCGAGCAGGGCGGATTGCCCGAACTGCGCGGCCCCAAGCCGTTTCGCGGCACCGTGCTGAGCCACGATTTCGTCGAAGCTGCGCTGTTGCGCCGCGGCGGCTGGGCGCTGCACATGGTGCCCAACCTGGGCGGCAGCTACGAGGAAGGTCCGCCGTCACTGACCGACATGCTGGTGCGCGATCGCCGCTGGTGCCAGGGCAACCTGCAGCACAGCGCGGTATTGCCCGCGCGCGGCCTGCACTGGGTGAGCCGCTGGCACCTCATGATGGGCATCGGTCATTACTTCACTTCGCCGATGTGGGCGATGCTGATGCTCGTCGGCCTGGCCATTCCGCTGGTCAACGCAGGGCTGGGCTCGGACACGTTCTTCCTCCCGGGTTTTTCGCCATCGGCGTACTGGCGCGAGCAGGATCCCGAACGTTTCCTGTGGGTGTTCATCCTGACGATGTCGGTGCTGCTGGCACCCAAGTTCATGGGCTGGCTGACACTGTTCTTCGACCGCGAGACGCGGCGGGGCTGTGGCGGCATCGTGCGTTCGTTCCTGAGCATGCTGCTGGAAACGCTGCTGGCGGCGTTGATGGCGCCGGTGACGATGTACGTGCAATCGCGCGGCGTGGCCGAAGTGCTGGCCGGCAAGGACTCCGGTTGGGATGCGCAGCGTCGCGACGACGGCACGTTGCCGTTGTCGGGCCTGGTGCGCAGCTACGGCGGGGTGACGCTGCTGGGGGTGATCGCCGGCGTCGGTGCGTGGCTCATCTCGCCGTCGCTGGCCGCCTGGATGGCGCCGGTGATCCTCGGGCTGCTGTTGTCGATCCCGATCGTCGCGTTCACGTCGGCGCGCGGTCCGGGATTGTTCCTTCGCAGGCTGAAGATCTTTTCGATCCCCGAAGAACACACGCCGCCGGCGGTGCTGGTGCGCGCGGCGGAACTGCGCGCGAAGGTGCAGGACCACGTGGAGCCGCCGGAGCCGCATTTGTAGGGTGCGCTTTAGCCCTCTCCCTGCGGGAGAGGGTTGGGCGTGAGGGTCGGGACGTGCGCTTGCGCTCTCGGGCGCGTGCTCTGTGGACGCGTTTCCTCGCGCGCGGAGCAGGAAAACAAAGCGAAAGACGAATGGATTCCAGCTTTCGCTGGAATGACGGTGCGATTGTTTACCGCCGAGCGAGTGCCCGATCGCTACACGCCTGCGTCCCGGCCTTCGGCGGGATGACGCTCGCGTGGTTGATCGCCGGAGCGACCCCGGACACTACCGACGGCATCCCGGCTCACTGGGATTCCGCCTCAAACAAACTCCAGCTTCAACGCTATCCCAAGCCCCGCGATGTCTTCCGGTTCGCCTTCCAGGTCGGCGCGGACCAGTGGGCGGGCGTCCAGCCAGCGGCGCGAGACGCACACGGTGAGCGTGTTGCCGTCGGCTTTCGCCTCCAGTTGCGGGATCGGATCGGCTTCGTGCGCGCGGTGCAGCAGCACCGCCAGCCGCAGCAGCGCCGCCAGGCGTCGTGCCGACATCAGCAACCGGTCGGGCAACGCATCGAACGCGGACTTGGGGATGCTGCGGCGATGCGTGCGCACCAGGGCGGCGAGGAACTGCTGCTGCTGTCGCGAGAAACCCGCGATGTCGGAATGCTCGACGATGTACGCGCCATGCACGTGGTACTGGCTGTGCGCGATGGCCAGGCCGAGTTCGTGCAGGCGCGCGGCGCGCTGCAGCATCAGGCTGTCGTCGGCGTCCAGCGACCAGGCCTGTTCGACCTGTTCGAACAGCCGCAGCGCGGTGCCGACCACGCGCCGCGCCTGGCCGTCGTCGATGCCGTAGCGCTGCATCAGCGCGGCGACCGACGCGTCGCGCGGATCGTCCGCACCGCCGCGGCCGAGCATGTCGTACAGCACGCCCTCGCGCATCGCCGCCTTGCTCACGGCCATGCGCTTGAGGCCGAGTGCGTCGAATGCGGCTTCGAGAATGAGGACGCCGCCGGCAATCACGGGCCGGCGATCGGACGAGAGGCCCGGCAGGTCGATCGTTTCGATGCGGTCGGCCTGCAGCAGCCGGTCGCGCAGGACGGGCAGGGCTTCGGCGGTCACCGCGCCCTTGGTGAGTTTCATCGCCGCGCAGATGTCGCCGATGGCCTTGTTCGTGCCCGAGGCGCCGAGCGCTTCGTTCCAGCCCAGCGCACGATACGTGCCGGCGAACTGCTGGAATTCGGCCGTGACTTCGGTCAGCGCTTCCTTCCATTTCTTGCGCGAGAGCTTGCCGTTCTCGAAGAAGCGCCGCGTGGTCGCGATGCAGCCCAGCTGCAGGCTCTCGCGTTCGATCGCTTCGAAACCGGAACCGATGATGCACTCGGTGGAACCGCCGCCGATGTCGATCACCAGCCGCAGCTCGCCCGGGCGCGCGGGCTGCGCGTGCGCGACGCCGAGGTAGATCAGGCGCGCTTCCTCTCGGCCCGCGACGACTTCGATGGCGTGGCCGAGCGCGGTTTCCGCCGGCATCAGGAACGCCTGCGGCACCGCGAGCCGCCGCACGGTGTTGGTCGCGATGGCGCGCACGCGCTGCGGCGGGATGTCGCGGATGCGCTGGCCGAACCGCGCCAGGCATTCGAGCGCGCGCTGTCGCACGTCCGGCGCCAGGCCGCCCTTGCGGTCCAGGCCTTCGGCCAGACGGACGGTCTCGCGCAGGCGGTCGACGATGCGCAACTGGCCGAGCACGTAACGTGCGACGACCATGTGGAAGCTGTTGGAACCAAGGTCGACGGCGGCCAGCAGGTCGCCATCGACGAGCGGCAGTTTGCTTGTGGGGAAGGCGTCGCTCATGCGCACATGATCCCCGGTCGCCCCGGCGCCCGTAAATGGGGACGAACCTCACGACCTGCCTTCACGCGCCGGTCCATGGCCGCGCCGTATTACGCGCCGACGTTGCCGAGCAGCGAAAGTTGCGCCGAGTGGGGCGTCTCGCCCGGCGCGGGCGACAGGCGGTCGTAACCGCCGTCGGACTGGAGGGTCCAGGCGCTGCAGTTGTCGGCGAGGTAATTCGCCAGCGCCTCCTCGTACACCCGCTGCGCGAGCTCGGGCGCGAGGATCGGAAAGCCCGTCTCGATGCGGCGGAGGAGGTTGCGCTCGAGCCAGTCGGCGCTGGAGCAGAACAGGTCCGGGTCGCCGTCGTTGGCGAACCAGTACACGCGGTGGTGCTCGAGGAAACGCCCGACGATCGAGCGCACGCGGATGTTGTCGGAGATGCCCGGAAGCCCCGGGCGCAGCGTACATGCGCCGCGCACGACCAGGTCGATCTGCACGCCCGCCTGCGAGGCCATGTAGAGCGCGCGCACGACCTGCGGCTCGTTCAGGGCGTTCATCTTGGCGATGATGCGCGCGGGCTTTCCGGCCTTCGCGTGGCGCGTTTCGCGATCGATGCGCTTGAGCACGCCCGCGTGCAGCGTGAAGGGCGATTGCAGCAGGCGCTTGAGCTTGATCGTCGGCGCAAGCCCCGACAGCTGCTGGAAGATCAGGTGGACGTCGTTGCCGATGTCCGGGTCGGCGGTGAACAGTCCGAAGTCGGTGTAAACGCGCGCGGTGCCGCTGTGGTAATTGCCGGTGCCCAGGTGCACGTAGCGACGCAGCTTGCGGCCTTCGCGGCGCACGATGAGCATCATCTTGGCGTGCGTCTTGTAGCCGACCACGCCGTACACGACCTGCACGCCGGCGTCCTGCAGCCGGTCCGCGAGGCCGAGGTTGGCTTCCTCGTCGAAGCGCGCGCGCAGTTCGACCACGACGGTCACGTCCTTGCCGTTGCGCGCCGCCTGCACGAGGCTGTCGACGATCGGCGACTCCTTACCGGTGCGGTACAGGGTCTGCTTGATCGCCAGCACGTTCGGGTCCTCGGCGGCCTGCTTGAGCAGTTCCAGCACCGGCGTGAACGCGTCGAACGGATGGTGCAGCAGCACGTCGCCTTCGGCGATCTTGTCGAACATCGCCTCCACGCCGGACAGCTGGCGCGGCTGGAACGGCAGGAATTTCAGGTCCGGGCGCTGCACCAGGTCGTACACCTGGATCACGCGGTTGAGGTTCACCGGCCCGTTGATGCGGTACACCGCGTTCTCGGTGAGGTCGAAGTTCTCCAGCAGCGTGCGCACGATGTCGTCGGGGCACTGCTCTGCGATTTCCAGCCGCACCGCGCGCAGGTAGCCGCGCCCGACGAGTTCGTCGCGCAAGGCGAGCGCGAGGTTCTCGACTTCGTCCTCGTCGACGATGAGTTCGGAATTGCGCGTGACGCGGAACTGGTACGCGCCTTTCACCTGCATGCCGGGGAAGAGTTCGTCGACGAACGCCGACAGCACGGCCGAGAGGAACACGAAATCGTGCGTGCCGCCGGACACGTCCTCGGGAATCTGGATGATGCGCGGCAGCGAGCGCGGTGCGCGCACGATCGCCAGGTGGCCTTCGCGGCCGAACGCGTCCTTGCCCTTGAGCACGACGACGATGTTCAGCGACTTGTTGAGGATCTTCGGGAACGGATGCGCGGGGTCCAGGCCCAGCGGCGAGAGCACCGGCATGATCTCGTCGCGGAAGTACTCGCGCAGCCACTGCGTCTGCTGCTCGCTCCAGCCATCGCGATGCATCACGCGCACGCCGGCTTCCCCCAGCGCGGGGCGGAGCACGTCGTTCCAGCATTCGTACTGCGCACGCACCAGCTCCGCGGCGCGGTCGTGGATGCGCGCGAGCACGGTGGCGGGCGCGAGTCCGTCCGGGCCGGGCGGCACGCCCAGATCCTGCGCGTGGCGCAGCGTGCCGGCGCGGATCTCGAAGAACTCGTCGAGGTTGGTGCAGGAAATGCACAGGTAACGCAGGCGTTCGAGCAGCGGCACCTGCGGGTCCTGCGCCTGCGCGAGCACGCGGAAGTTGAAGTCCAGCGCGGACAGTTCGCGATTGAAGTACAGCGCGCTGTCGCGCAGCGGGTCGGTTTCGAGCGGCGTGGCCTCGAGGGCGGCGGCGTTCATGGCAGGACCTCGGAATACGCGATTTCATCGCGCGGGCGCACGCGATCGGCGCCGAAGTGGCAGGAGAACGTGCTGCCGCGACCGACTTCGCTGGTGATCTCCAGCCGCGCCTGGTGCAGGTTGAGCACGTGCTTGACGATGGAAAGCCCGAGCCCCGTGCCGCCGCTCTCGCGCGAACGGCTGGTGGAGACGCGGTAGAAACGCTCGGTGATGCGCGGCAGGTGCGCGGCCGGGATCCCGTAGCCGCTGTCGGTCACTTCCAGCACCGCGCCCTTGTCTTCGCGGCGGAAGCGGACGCGGATGGTGCCGCCGGCCGGCGTGTAGCGCACGGCGTTGCTGACGAGGTTGGAGAAGGCGCTGTGCAGTTCCTTGTTCGAACCCCACAGGTCCACGCCGGCCGTGTCCTCGACGATCACGTCATGGCGCCCCTGGCTCAGCGCGGCGGCCTCGCGCCGCAGCGTGGCGATCATCGGCGCCATCGCGACGGTTTCCTCGGCCGGCAGGCTGTCCTGCGATTCCAGGCGCGAGAGCATCAGCAGGTCTTCGACCAGCTGCGTCATGCGCTGCGATTGGCGTTGCATCTCGGCGAGCATCGGCGCCCAGTCCGGGTGTTCGTCGGGATCGAGCATGTCGAGGTAACCATGCACCACGGTCAACGGCGTGCGCAGTTCGTGCGAAACGTTGGCGACGAAATCGCGGCGCATCTGTTCCAGCTGCAGCAGACGGCTCACGTCGCGCGCGACCAGCATCCACAGGTCGTCCGAATAGGGGATCAGGCGAAGGCTGAGCGTGACGGCCGGGTTCCAGGGCGAGGCGATCTCCAGCGTCTCCGCATTGCGTCCCGACGCCAGCCAGTGCGACAGCTGCAGCGGCTGCAGCCGATCCGCCAGCGGGGCGCCGATGTCGCGGGGGTAGCGCAACTGCAGCAGGCTGTTGGCCGAATGGTTGAACCACTGGATGCGCTGGCTGTTGCGTTCCACCACGACGATGGCGTCGGGCATCGCCGCCGCGGCGGCGCGGTAGGCGCGCAGCATCTCGATGAGGCGTTTCTTGCGTGCGCGCATTTCGGACTGGCTGCGGTGAAGCAGGCGATCGAGTTCGTTCCAGATGCCTTCGCCCAGCGGCGGCTTGAGTCGCTGGCGGGCAGTGAGCCGCAACAGCACGTTGCGAAGGCGCCAGTAGTGCCACGCGACCACCCCCAGCGCCGCGAAGGTGATGACCGGCCAGGGATAGCCGATCGCCAGGCCCAGCAGCGCCGCGCCCATGAGGATCAGGGCGAGCTGGCCGAGGGTTCGCAGCCAGGCGGAGTGGGATCGGGGCGGCATGGGGTGGTCGGGATTCGGGATGGGGGATTGGTGGAAGCGAAGAGGGGGCGGTTTACGGATGGTAATCGGCTGACCTGCCGCTTTTTCCGGATGCCCAATCCCGAATCTCGAATCCCGGGTCGGACCTCACGCCTCGACCGACGCGGAAAACCGGTATCCCGCCCCGCGAACGGTCTGCACCATGCCGTCGAGCTGGTGCGGTTCCAGCGTCTTGCGCAGGCGGCGGATGTGAACGTCGACCGTGCGCTCCTCCACGTACACGCTGCCGCCCCAGACGTGGTCCAGCAACTGTGTGCGGGTGTACACGCGCTCGGGATGGGTCATGAAGAAGTGCAGCAGGCGGTATTCGGTCGGGCCGATCTGCACCGGCTGGTCGCCTTCGCCGACGTGCGCGAAGACGCGATGCGCGGCGCCGTCGATGCGAAGCGGCCCGACGGCGACGCTGCCGTCCTCGTCGTCCTCGCGCGAGCGGCGCAGGACCGCACGGATGCGGGCCAGCAGTTCGCGGGCGGAGAACGGCTTGACGACGTAGTCGTCGACGCCGGCCTCGAGGCCGCCGACGCGGTCGTTCTCCTCGCCGCGGGCGGTGAGCATGATGATCGGGATCTCGCGCGTCAGCTGGTCCTTGCGCCAGCGGCGGGCGAGTTCCAGGCCGCTGGTGCCCGGCAGCATCCAGTCGAGCAGGATGAGGTCGGGCACGCGGTCGGCGATGGCGGCCTGCGCTTCGCGGGCGTCGCCGGCGTGGACGGGTTCGTATTCGCCCTTGCGCAGGGCAAAGGACACCATGTCGCGGATGGCAGGTTCGTCTTCGACGATCAGGATGCGCTTCTGCACGCGGTCACCGGGAGCGTAGGGGGGCTTTGGCAAGCCGCATCAGTACACTACCGTTTTATGACGGACCCGTGACACGGTCATCCAGGCCGCGAGCGGCAAAGGTTTACTGCCGTCGCAGATCCTCGTCGCGGATGCCTTGGCGCTTGAGTTCGAGCACCGTCGGCGTGATCGCGGCGATGCGGGCCTCGATCCGCGCACGGGCGTAATAGTCCAGATCGGACCGGCGCTTCAACGTGTTCAGCTGCACCAGGGCCTGTTCGGGACGGCCGTTCAGGTAGGCGGCTTCCGCATACGCCTCGCCGGCGCGCACCGGGTCGTCGGCCATGTCGCAGGCCCGGGCGAACACACGCTGGAACTGTGCATCGTTGGCCGAACTGCCCAGCAGCGGCCGCAAAATCTCCTGCGCGCGACGACCCGCGGCGGCGTTGCCGCGCTCGGCCAATACGTCCGCGTAGCTGAGCACGACGGCACGATTGCGCGGGGTCTGGCGCAGCAGCGACTCGAAGCGCGCATCGGCCGATGCGGCCTTGCCGCTCTTCGATTCTGCTTCGGCGAGGGCGAGCGTGATCCACACATCGCCCGGGTTCTTCTGCAGCAGCGTGCCCAGCGTCGCCGCCGCGGCCGCGGGCTGGTTCGCGCGCAGCTGCGCGTACGCCAGGCCGTACCGCTGCGCATCGGTGCGCTTGCCTGCGTCGCCCATCCGTTCGTATTCGCGGATCGCATCGCTGGGCGTGTTGGCGCTGAGCACGCGCAGGCGTTCGCGCGCGTACTCGAAGCGGCCCGTGCCGCCGGCGCCGAACGCGCTCCCGAGGTTCGCCTGCAGCGTCGGCGGCAGCAGCGGGTTGATCGCGCCATCGCTGGCGAATTGCGGCCGCGGCGCGCTTTCTTCCTCGCACTGCGCGGGGCCGTCCGGATCGCGCACGCAGACCTGGCTGGTGCCGCGCTCGCGCCGGATCCGCGCGGCCCGATCCTTGGCCTCGGTGATGCGCGTGATGGTGACCGGGTGCGTCATCAGCCAGTCCGGCGATTCGCCCCAGTAATTGGCGCCGTTGCTGCGCGAGCGCGCCTGCATGATGGTGAAGAAATCCGCCATCGCCTCCGGGTCGTAATCGCTTCGGGCCAGGGTCTGGATGCCCAAGCGGTCGGCTTCGGATTCGTTGGCGCGCGTGTAGTTGATCTGGCGCTGCTGCATCAGGCCCATCGCGCCGGCCATCGCTGCTTGCGCGGCGTCGTCGGACGAGTTGCTGTCGGAGGCCTGCGCGGCCACGATCGCGCCGAGCATCGCCAGCAGGATCGGCAACTGGTCGCGCTGCGCGCGTTCGGCGCCGCGGAGCACGTGCTGCTGGGTGACGTGGGCGATTTCGTGCGACAGCACGCCCGCGACTTCGTCCTCGCGATCGGCGGCCAGGATGAGGCCCGAGTTCACGCCGATGTAGCCGCCCAGGGTGGCGAAGGCGTTGATCTGCCGCTCGCGCAGCATGAAGAAGGTGAACGGCTGCTTCGGCTGGTCGCTGTGGGCGGCCAGTCGCGTGCCGAGGGTGTCGAGCCAGCTGTCGATCAGCGGGTCTTCGAGCAGGTAGTCGTAGTGGCGCAACTGCGCCAGCATCATCGCGCCGTACTCTTCCTGCTGCCGCGGGCTCAGCAGTTCGCCCGCGGACGAGCCGATATCGGGCAGTCGCGATTCCTGCGCCGGCGCGCACAGGCTGGCGACGGCAAGGGTCAAGGCGGCGACGGGCAGGACGATGCGGCGCAAGTGGGGCTCCCTCTGGACCGTCGATCCGGGCGGCGGTCGCTCCGCAGGATGCGGCGCGTCCATCATGCCGGGATGAACAGGTCCATTACAGACGGCGGTTGATCCGTTCACCTGGCTCCGGATGCATCCACCGTGCGGCAGTGTTCCGCGTGCGGGGTGGAAATGGCCGGAAGCCGAGCCCATATTCGACCACAGCCCCATCCGCGAGTTCATCGGGAGATCGTCTTGACCAGTTCCAACGTTGCGCACGGCGCCGGTTCGACCCGCAAGGGCCCGGAAATCGTCATCTACACCACGGCGATCTGCCCGTATTGCGTCGCCGCGAAGAACTTCCTGAAGAGCAAGGGCCAGCAGTGGACCGAGATCCGCATCGACCTGGATCCGGCGCAGCGCGAGACCATGATGGCGCGCGCCCGGCGCACGAGCGTGCCCCAGATCTTCATCGGCGATACCCACGTGGGCGGCTACGACGACATGATCGCCCTTCACCGCGCGGGCGGCCTGGAGCCGCTGCTGTCCCCGCAGTAAGCCCGCCGCTCCTTCGCACGACGATCCGGCCGCGGCCGCCAGGCGATGTCTGGCGGACCGTGGCCGGTTCGTTACAGACTTTCCTCCATCCCTTCCCGGACGCCCCCATGAGCCACGACCCCCAGGACAGCAGCGACCGTGTCGCCGAATTCACCGCCTTCCGCAAGCGCATGAACGAGCGGATCCTGGCCGAGCCCAACCAGGTCGTGCGCCGTTTCTTCGCGCTGGACACGCAGACCTACCAGGCCGGCGCGCTGGACGTGAAGACGAAGGAACTGCTGGGCCTGGTCGCCTCGCTGGTGCTGCGCTGCGACGACTGCATCAGCTACCACGTCGCCCAGTGCAAGGAAGCGGGCGTGACCCGGGACGAGATGTTCGAGACGTTCTCGGTCGGCCTGGTGGTCGGCGGTTCGATCGTGATTCCGCATCTGCGTCGCGCCGTGGATTTCCTGGACCGCCTGGAACAGGGCGACGCGTCGGCGCCGGCCGGCCACGACCACGGCTGAACGCGCCCGTCGGCCACGCAGGCGCCCGTCCAGGCGGGCGCCTTGCCGTTCCGGGGCGGTCGCCGGGACTTTGGTCGAATCCTTCACGCCTGCAGGGGCGGGCCGCTTCCGGCATAATTCCGGGGCTCACCATCCGGCGCCGTACCTCCTCGTCGTGCGCCCATAAGCTCGGAAGAAACCCCCAAATGACGCAGACGATTACGGTCATCCGTGGCGACGGCATCGGCCCGGAAATCATGGACGCCACCTTGCACGTGCTGGACTCGATGAACCTCGGGTTGCAGTACGAGTTCGCCGATGCCGGCCTGGTCGCGCTGGAAAAGCACGGCGAACTGCTGCCGCAGGCCACGCTCGATTCCATCCGCAAGAACCGCATCGCGCTCAAGTCGCCGCTGACCACGCCCGTCGGCGAGGGCTTCAGCTCGATCAACGTCGAGCTGCGCAAGCGCTTCGACCTGTACGCCAACGTGCGTCCGGCCAAGTCGTTCCCGAACACGAAATCGCGCTTCGCCGACGGCGTGGACCTGATCACCGTGCGCGAGAACACCGAAGGCGCGTACATCGGCGAAGGCCAGGCCCTGTCGGAAGACGGCGAGACCGCCGTGCTCACGCAGAAGGTCACGCGCCGCGGCTCCGAGCGCATCGTGCGCTACGCCTTCGAACTGGCCCGCCGGACCGGTCGCAAGAAGGTCACCGTCGTGCACAAGGCCAACATCCTGAAGTCGACTTCGGGCCTGTTCCTGAAGACCGCGCGCGCCGTGGCGGCGGAGTACCCGGACATCGAGTGCAACGAGATGATCGTGGACAACACCTGCATGCAGCTGGTGATGCGTCCGGAGCAGTTCGACATCATCGTGACCACCAACCTGTTCGGCGACATCATTTCCGATCTGTGCGCCGGCCTCGTCGGCGGCCTGGGTCTGGCGCCGGGCGCCAACATCGGTGCGGATGCGGCGATCTTCGAAGCCGTGCACGGCACCGCGCCGGACATCGCGGGGCAGGGCAAGGCCAATCCATGCGCGCTGCTGCTGGGCGCGGCGCAGATGCTCGACCACCTGGGCGAGTGCGAGAAGGCCGAGCGCCTGCGCGCGGCCATCGTGGCCACGCTGGAAGCGAAGGATTCGCTCACCCCGGACCTGGGCGGCACGGGCAACACCATGTCGTTCGCCAAGGCGATCGCCAGCCGCATCTGATCGCGGCATGCATGCCGCGCGTTCGCCGCGGTTCGACGGGGCGCCTTCGGGCGCCCCGTTGCGTTTCAGGGGCACTGGCGCGGCTTTGCGCGGCGGCGACTTCCTTCCGCGCATGCTCCGCCTGTGTTCCGCCGGTGATCTCGACACCGGAGGGCGCCGGCCTCAGAATGCGCCGCCTTTTCGCTCCATTCGGATAAAGAGATGAACGAGCCCGTCCGGCCGAGCGCCCTCGCGCTGACGCCGCTGCTGGTGTTCCTGGTGCTGTTCTTCGGCGCCGGCCTTTACTTCACCAGCCATGGCGAGGCGATGGGCTTCTACCAGCTGCGCGCGCCGGTGGCGATCCTGCCGGCGCTCGGGCTGGCGGCATTCATCGCCTGGCGTCGGCGACTCAAGCCGCTGGAAACGCTGCTCGAAGGCATGGGCGATCACAACGTCGTCCTCATGTGCCTGATCTTCCTGCTGGCCGGCGGCTTCGTGGAGGTCTCCAAGGCGATCGGCGCGGTCGATGCGATCGTCGCGCTCGGCATCGGCCATCTGCATCCGGCGCTGCTGCTGCCGGGGCTGTTCGTCGTGGCGGGTTTCATCTCGCTGTCGCTGGGCACGTCGATGGGCACGATCGCCGCGGTGGCGCCGATCGCGTTGGGCGTGTCGGACGCGTCCGGCCTCGATCGCGCGCTGGTGCTCGGCGCCGTGATCGGCGGTGCGACCTTCGGCGACAACCTCTCGGTGATCTCCGACACCGCGATCGTCGCCAGCCGCACGCAGGGCTGCACGATGCGCGAAAAATTCCGCGAGAACTTCAAGCTCGCGCTGCCGGCCGCGCTGCTCACGGTCGTCGTGCTGGGCTTCATCGGCGAGACCGCGCCGGTGCAGACGCTCGAACCGGTGTCCGCGTGGCTGATCGTGCCCTACGTGGTCGTGCTCGGCCTGGCGATGGCCGGCGTGGACGTGATCATCGTGCTGAGCCTCGGGCTGGTGATCGCCGGCCTGTTCGGCGCGTTCTTCACCGACGAATTCGGCGTCGCGGCGTACGCCACGCACATCTGGGAAGGCTTCGAGAGCATGGTCGAAATCATCCTGCTCTCGCTGCTCGTCGGCGGCTTGGGCGCGCTGATGAAGGCGACCGGCGGCCTGGCCTGGCTGGCGCAGTCGATCGGCCGCTTCGCCCGTGGCCATCGCAGCCGGCGCGCAGGCGAGGTGAGCATCGCCGCGCTGTCGGCCACGACGGATGTGTTCACCGCCAACAACACCGTCGCCATCCTGATCAGCGGCGGGCTGGCGCGCGACATCGCGCAGCAGCACGGCGTCCCGCCCGCGCGCGCGGCGAGCGTGCTCGACATCTTCGCGTGCGTCACCCAGGGCGTGCTTCCGTATGGCGCGCAGATCCTGCTGGCCGCGTCGCTGGGAACGGTGTCGCCGCTCGCGCTCGCCGGCCACGTGCACTACAGCTGGCTGCTCGGCGCGATCACCATCGCGGCGATGCTGTGGCCATCGCGGAAGGCCGCGCCACAGGTGGCGTGAGGCGGGACACAAAAGGGAAGGGCGCGGATCGCTCCGCGCCCTTCGCGTCTGGAATGACGGCGATCTTGCGTCAGTCGCGCGACTGCAGCTTCGACAGCAGGCGCAGGAATTCCACGTACAGCCACACCAGCGTGACCATCAGGCCGAATGCGCCGTACCACTCCATGTACTTGGGCGCATTCTGCTCGACGCCGCTTTCGATGAAGTCGAAATCCAGCACGAGGTTCAGTGCGGCGATCACGACCACGAACAGGCTGAAGCCGATGCCGATCAGGCCCGATTCGTGGATGAACGGAACGCGCACGTCGAAGAACGACAGCACGAACGAGGCCAGATAGACCAGCGCGATGCCGCCGGTCGCGGCGACGACGCCGAGCTTGAAGTTCTCGGTGGCCTTGATCAGGCCCGTGCGATACGCGAACAGCAGCGCGAACAGCGTGCCGAACGTGAGCATCACGGCCTGCATCACGATGCCCGGGAAGCGGTGTTCGAAGATCGCGGAGATCGCGCCGAGGAAGAAGCCTTCGGTCAGCGCGTACAGCGGCGCGGTCACCGGCGCCCATTCCTTCTTGAAGATCGTGGCGATGGCGAAGACCAGGCCGCCGATCGCGCCGCCGAGGATGTAAGGCATCGCGCCCACCGAACCGGTCTCGGTGAACTGCACCTGGCTCCACGCGAAGGCCGCGGTGATCACGCACAACAGCAGCAGCATGCCGGTCTTGTTGACCGTGCCGTTGAGCGTCATCGCGTCGCTGTCGCGCCGGACTACCGAGCCGCTGGAAAGATCGAGGAAGGTGCCTTCCTTCAATGCGGGATTGCCGCTGCGTCCGATCATGTCGTCCCCTGTTCCGTGGTCAATGGTTTCCGGGAGCATACAACGCCGGTCCGGATGGATCGGGATCCGTTGACAGCGGCGGTCGCGCCAGCCAGACTATCCGGCCTTTCGCGGCGTTGGCGCGCAACGAAAGTCCCGGCCTCGGGGTATAGCTCAGCCTGGTAGAGCGCCAGCTTTGGGAGCTGGATGTCGTGGGTTCGAATCCCTCTGCCCCGACCATCCAGGACCGAGTGGGAACGTCTGCCGGCGGTTGCGACGGATGTGTCAGTTAAGATGTAACGCTGGCGCCCGTAGCTCAACCGGATAGAGCACCGGCCTTCTAAGCCGGTGGTTGCAGGTTCGAGTCCTGCCGGGCGCGCCACGCACGTTGCACCGAAACACCGCGAAAACAAGCTTTATGGTGGCTGTAGCTCAGTTGGTTAGAGTACTGGATTGTGATTCCAGTTGTCGGGGGTTCGAGTCCCCTCAGCCACCCCAGATCGTGTGACAGGTTGTTGGCGAAACCGGTTTTTGTTGCTATAGTTTCGCTCCTAAGTTGTTCCGGGCCGTTAGCTCAGTTGGTAGAGCAGTTGACTCTTAATCAATAGGTCCAAGGTTCGAATCCTTGACGGCCCACCAATCCCGGAAAAGCACCTGGTCCTCCAGGTGCTTTTTTCTTTTCCAGGATGAGCGTTCCGGGCAGTCTTAAACTTGCCCGCGCCGCGGCCTAGAATGCGCGCCGCGCCGGTTCACGCACCGGCCAAAGCGAAAGTGGCGGAATTGGTAGACGCCCTGGATTTAGGTTCCAGTGCCGCAAGGCGTGCGGGTTCGAGTCCCGCCTTTCGCACCAGCCTTCCTCAGCAGTCGCCGCGAGGCCGAGCGGGCATTCGCGGGTGATGCTGCAGCGGCGGGAGTCGCTTTCGCGGCCGCCGACCGGGCTCGTGAGCGATGCCCGCGCCGGGCAGCATTCCCGCAGGAGCCGCTCCGGAGGCAGGGTCCGCAACGAGCCGATCGTCCCCCGGAGCCGCGCGCCGGCGCTGGCACCGCGGCCCGCAATCGGCCAAACTACTGCGTTCCGCCGGCCGCGAAGCATTCCGCCCGGGCCGCGGGCAGGACAGGACCATCAACATCGTGCCGCGGCCGCTCGCCGCGGTGGCAGGAGTGGATATGCAAGTTTCGGTCGAATCGCTCGGCAACCTCGAACGCCGCATGACTTTCAGCCTTCCGGCGGACCGGCTGGAGGCGCAGGTCGGCGGCCGTCTGCGCGAGATTTCGCGCGGCGCGAAGATCAAGGGTTTCCGCCCCGGCAAGGTGCCGGCCAAGGTGATCGAGCAGCGCTTCGGTGCGCAGGTTCGCGCCGACGTCCTCAACGACCTGCTCCGCGAAGGCTTCAGCAACGCGGTCCGCGAGCAGTCGCTGCAGATCGCCGGCAACCCGCAGATCGTGCCGGCGCACGGCGATGACCAGCTGGCGTACGTGGCGACGTTCGAGGTCGTGCCGGACTTCGGCGACATCGACGTGACCAAGCTCAATGTCGTGCGCCACACCTCCGAGGTGAGCGAGGCCGACATCGACGCGATGATCGAGAACCTGCGCCTGCAACGTCGCACCTGGAACGCCGTCGAACGCGAGGCCGCCGCCGGCGACGCGGTCGAGATCGAAACGTACTCGCAGGTGGGCGACGAGCGCCTGCCGGCCGAAGGCGTCGAGCGCGGCGCGACCATCATCGGTTCGGCCGCGATGTTCCCGGCGATCGAGTCGGCCCTGGTCGGCATGAAGACCGGCGACGAGAAGGACGTGGACGTCGACTTTCCGGCCGAGTGGCGCGTACCCGCGTTCGCCGGCAAGACGGTCAAGGTCCACCTCAAGGCGACGAAGGTCTCCGAGCCGGTGCTGCCGGAAGTGGACGCCGCCTTCATCAAGAGCTTCGGCGTGCGCAGCGGCGACGCGGACCAGTTCCGCGTCGACATCCGCAGCAACCTGGAGCGCGAGCTGAAGGGCGCGCTGATGACCCGCCTGCGCCGCGAGGTCGGCGAGCAGCTGATCGCGTCCTACTCGCACGTCGAGATGCCGCCGAAGCTGGTCGAGGCCGAGGCGCGCGACATGGCGCGCCAGACCATCGAAACCGCCCGCCGTCAGGGCCGCGCGATCGGCGAGGTTCCGGCCGATGCGCACCTGGGCTTCATGGACGCCGCCCGCAAGCGCGTGCTGGTCGGTCTGCTGGTGGGCGAGATCGCCCGTCGCAACGAACTGCGCCTGGAGCCCAAGCGCGTGACCGAGACGCTGAACCTGATCGCGTCGACCTACGAGGAACCGCAGCAGGTCATCGAGCTGTACCGCAACGACGCGCAGCTGATGAACGGCCTGCAGGCCCGCGTGATGGAAGAGCAGGTGATCGACTGGATCGCCGAGCGCGCTCAGCACACCGAGCAGGCGCTGTCGTTCAACGAGGCGATTCGCCAGTAAGTGCGTGTACGGTCGCGGCTACGCGCCGCGACCGGTTCCATCGAAAGGACGCGCCCCTTGCGCTCTGGTCCGGTTGGCCCCAAGTTGACCGGACCGCGCTTACCCAAGCGCCCCCTATCCGTTCCAAGGTGCCGTCGAACATGGACAACCTGACCAAAGCTTTGAATCTCGTGCCGATGGTGGTCGAACAGACCAGTCGGGGCGAGCGCGCCTACGACATCTATTCGCGCCTGCTCAAGGAGCGCGTGATCTTCCTCGTCGGCGGCGTGGACGACCACGTGGCGAACGTGATCGTCGCCCAGATGCTCTTCCTCGAGGCCGAGAACCCCGAGAAGGACATCAGCCTCTACATCAACTCGCCGGGCGGCGTGGTCACCGCGGGCCTGGCGATCTACGACACCATGCAGTACATCAAGCCGGACGTGAGCACCATCTGCGTCGGCCAGGCCGCCTCGATGGGCGCGCTGCTGCTGGCCGCGGGCGCCAAGGGCAAGCGCTACGCGCTCCCGAACTCGCGCGTGATGATCCACCAGCCGCTGGGCGGCTTCCAGGGCCAGGCGACGGACATCGACATCCATGCCCGCGAGATCCTGACCCTGCGCCAGCGCCTGAACGAAATCCTGGCCAAGCACACCGGCCAGGCCTTGGAGACCATCGCCCGGGACACCGAGCGCGACAACTTCAAGAGCGCCGATGCGGCCCGCGAATACGGCCTGGTGGACCAGGTCCTCGAGCGCCGTCCGGAAGACTCGATCCAGGCGGGCTGACGGCCTGCACCGGCATTTGCACACCATTTTCCGGCCCGTGATCCGGCCCGCAAGGCGGGCCGGATCGCTGTGTTATCCTCGGGCCGCAGCACCTGAACGCGTCATGCCACGGCGAGCTCTCGGCCGGCGCGTTCGAGACACCAGCATCATTTGGGCACAGGCATGAGCGACGACCGACAGGGCCGCAGCACCGGCGACAGCAACAAGATCCTTTACTGCTCGTTCTGCGGGAAAAGCCAGCACGAGGTCCGCAAGCTGATTGCGGGCCCGAGCGTGTTCATCTGCGACGAATGCGTCGAGCTGTGCAACGACATCATCCGCGAGGAACTGGAGGAGAAGGCCCAGTCGGCCCGTAGCCACCTGCCCAAGCCGCGCGAGATCCTCGAAGTCCTGGACCAGTACGTGATCGGCCAGCAGCGCGCCAAGCGCACGCTCGCGGTCGCCGTCTACAACCATTACAAGCGCATCGAGAGCCGCCAGAAGAACGACGACGTCGAACTGGCGAAGTCGAACATCCTGCTGGTGGGCCCGACCGGTTCGGGCAAGACCCTGCTGGCCGAGACGCTGGCGCGGCTGCTCAACGTGCCGTTCACGATCGCCGATGCCACCACGCTGACCGAAGCCGGCTACGTCGGCGAGGACGTGGAAAACATCATCCAGAAGCTCCTGCAGAAGTGCGACTACGACGTCGAGAAGGCGCAGCAGGGCATCGTGTATATCGATGAGATCGACAAGATCTCGCGCAAGAGCGACAACCCATCGATCACCCGCGACGTGTCGGGCGAGGGCGTGCAGCAGGCACTGCTGAAGCTCATCGAAGGCACGGTCGCCAGCGTGCCGCCGCAGGGCGGCCGCAAGCACCCGCAGCAGGAGTTCCTGCAGGTCGACACGCGCAACATCCTCTTCGTCGTCGGCGGCGCGTTCGCCGGGCTGGACAAGATCATCCAGCAGCGCAGCACGGAGGCCGGCGGCATCGGCTTCGGCGCGAAGGTGAAGAGCAGCGAGCGCAAGAACGACATCGGCAAGCTGCTGGCGGACGTGGAGCCGGAAGACCTGATCAAGTTCGGCCTGATCCCCGAGTTCGTCGGCCGCCTGCCCGTCGTCGCGACGCTGGAGGAGTTGGACGAGCCGGCCCTGGTCAAGATCCTGACCGAGCCGAAGAACGCCATCACCAAGCAGTTCAAGAAGCTGTTCGAGATGGAAAGCGTGGAGCTCGAGTTCCGCCCGGATGCCTTGGCGGCCATCGCGCGGAAGGCGCTCAAGCGCAAGACCGGCGCACGCGGTCTGCGGACCATCGTCGAGTCGGTCCTGCTCGACACCATGTACGAGCTGCCGTCGCTGGAGAACGTCTCCAAGGTGGTGGTGGACGAGTCGGTCATCGATCACAAGACCGAGCCGTACCTGATCTACCAGACGCCTCCGGCCGCCCCGAAGGTCGCGTCCGCCGACTGACGGCGACGTGACCGGCGTCCCGGCTCCGGAATGCCGGACGCTCGGGTAAGCGGCTGATTCACAACGGATAAATGCCCGCGGCCCGCAGCTTAGCCTGCGGGCCGCTTGCATCCGCTCGCGCCGAACCCCATAACCGTCGCCATGGGCGAAGCTTGCCCACGAAGTCCACGGGCGCGCTTCGCCCGTCCCTGCTTTCCGGAGTCCCCCATGGCCGTATCATCCGAGCACGAGACGCTCACCCTCCCGGTCCTGCCGCTGCGCGACGTCGTCGTGTTCCCGCACATGGTGATCCCGCTCTTTGTGGGGCGAGACAAGTCGATCCATGCGCTGGATCTCGCCATGGAGGCGGACAAGCGCATCCTGCTGGTCGCCCAGAAGTCCGCCGAGACGGACGACCCCGGCGCCGAGGACCTCTACAAGGTCGGTACGCTCGCCCAGGTGCTCCAGCTGCTGAAGCTTCCTGACGGCACGATCAAGGTGCTCGTCGAGGGCGTGGCGCGCGTGAATGTCCATGACGTCACCGAGCGCGGCGGTGCGCTGAGCGGGCAGGCCGAGATCGTGGAGCCGGAGAACGACCGCGAGGAGCGCGAGATCGAGGCGATCGCGCGTTCGCTGATGGGCCTGTTCGAACAGTACGTGAAGACCAATCGCAAGCTCCCGCCGGAGCTGATGCAGACGCTCTCGGGCATCGACGAGCCCGGCCGCCTGGCCGACACGGTCGCCGCGCACCTGGGCGTGCGCATCGGCGACAAGCAGAAGCTGTTGGAAACGCACGGCATCGGCGCGCGGCTGGAGCAATTGGTCGGTCTGGTCGATGGCGAGATCGACGTGCAGCAGCTGGAAAAGCGCATCCGCGGCCGCGTGAAGTCGCAGATGGAGAAGAGCCAGCGCGAGTACTACCTCAACGAGCAGATGAAGGCGATCCAGAAGGAGCTCGGCGAGATCGACGATGCGCCCAACGACATCGACGAGCTGACCCGCAAGATCGCCGAAGCCGGCATGCCCAAGCCGGTGGAAACCAAGGCCAAGGCCGAGCTCAACAAGCTCAAGCAGATGTCGCCGATGTCCGCGGAAGCGGCCGTGGTGAGAAATTATCTCGACTGGCTGCTGGGCGTGCCGTGGAAGAAGCGCACCAAGGTGCGCAAGGACCTCAAGGCGGCACAGGACGTGCTGGACGCGGACCACTTCGGCCTGGAGAAGGTCAAGGACCGCATCCTCGAATACCTCGCCGTGCAGTCGCGCGTGAAGCAGATGAAGGGGCCGATCCTGTGCCTGGTCGGACCGCCGGGCGTGGGCAAGACCTCGCTCGGCCAGTCGATCGCGAAGGCGACGAACCGCAAGTTCGTGCGCATGTCGCTCGGCGGCGTGCGCGACGAGGCGGAAATCCGCGGCCACCGTCGTACGTACGTCGGCTCGATGCCGGGTCGCATCGTGCAGAACCTCAACAAGGTCGGAAGCAGGAACCCGCTGTTCGTGCTCGATGAAATCGACAAGATGTCGATGGATTTCCGCGGCGATCCGTCTTCTGCGTTGCTCGAAGTCCTCGATCCGGAGCAGAACAACGCGTTCAACGATCATTACCTGGAGGTCGACCTCGACCTGTCGGAGGTGATGTTCGTCGCGACGTCCAACTCGCTCAACATCCCCGGTCCGCTGCTGGACCGCATGGAAGTGATCCGCATCCCGGGTTACACCGAAGAGGAAAAGCTCAACATCGCGATGCGCTACCTGCTGCCCAAGCAGATCAAGGGCAACGGATTGAAGCCGGAGGAATTGAAGGTCGCCGAGAGTGCCGTGCGCGACATCGTGCGTTACTACACTCGCGAATCGGGCGTGCGTTCGCTCGAGCGCGAGATCGCCAAGATCTGCCGCAAGGTGGTGAAGGAAATCGCGCTTGCGGGCCCGGCGAAGAAGGGCGCGAAGAAGAACGTGGTGAATGTCACCTCGAAGAACCTCGACAAGTACCTGGGCGTGCGCCGCTACGACTTCGGCCGTGCGGAAGAGCAGAACGAAGTCGGCCTGGTCACCGGCCTGGCGTGGACCGAAGTGGGCGGCGACCTGCTGCAGATCGAATCCACGCTGGTCCCGGGCAAGGGCCAGCTGCTGCTGACCGGCCAGCTGGGCGACGTGATGAAGGAATCGGCCTCGGCCGCGCTGTCGGTGGTGCGTGCGCGCACGGAGCAGCTCGGCATCGACCTGGATTTCCTGCAGAAGCACGACGTGCACGTCCACGTACCCGAAGGCGCCACGCCGAAGGACGGTCCGAGTGCGGGCATCGCGATGGCGACCGCGCTGGTATCCATGCTCACGCGCAATCCGGTGAAGGCGGACGTGGCGATGACCGGCGAAATCACCCTGCGCGGCCGCGTCCTGCCGATCGGCGGCCTCAAGGAGAAGCTGCTGGCGGCCCTGCGCGGCGGCATCCGCACGGTGATCATCCCGGAGGAAAACCGCAAGGATCTCGCCGACCTTCCCAAGACCGTGACCCAGGGTTTGAAGATCATCCCGGTGAAGTGGATCGACGAAGTGCTTGGCATCGCGCTGGAACGCGCACCGACGCCGACGCCCGCTTCGGCGTCCGGCGAAGGCGAAGTGCCGGTGCGCGACGGTTCCAAAACGGTGACGCAGACCGACGTCAAACACTGACTTTCCGTCGCTTGTCCGATGTTGTTCGAAACCGCTGGAAGCCGCGCCACGCCTAGCTTTCACGCTTGCGGCACCAAAATGCCGCTGGTATAACGGCTGCGGACCGCGCAGGCCATTGCGCTGCAATGGCTGCGCGGCGAAAGACGATCGGGGGAATCGCCTTCGATTCCATGCGCTTCAAACATGCGGCTGTCGTCCGCACAGGGAGTCAGAACGAATGAACAAGGCTGAGTTTGTCGGCGCCGTCGCCGAAGCTGCCGAGCTGTCCAAGACCGACGCCGCGAACGCGGTCGATGCCATGATCAACGTGGTCACCAAGGCGCTGAAGAAGGGCGACACGGTGACGCTGGTGGGTTTCGGCACGTTCCAGGTCCGCAAGCGCGCCGCGCGCCAGGGCCGCAATCCGAAGACCGGTGAGACGATCAAGATCAAGGCCTCCAAGAATCCTTCCTTCAAGGCTGGCAAGGCGCTGAAGGATGCCGTAAACTAATCAACTCGCCGCCGATGTCTGAACGAATCGGTTCGCACCGCCGGGGCCCAGGCCCGCAGGCAGCAGTGCAAACGGGTGCTTAGCTCAGCGGTAGAGCGTCTCCTTTACACGGAGAGGGTCGGGGGTTCGAAACCCTCAGCACCCACCATCAAGCATCCAGCGGTGGTTGGTAACGAGTTTTGAAGCATGCGGAGTGGTAGTTCAGTCGGTTAGAATGCTGGCCTGTCACGCCGGAGGTCGCGGGTTCGAGTCCCGTCCACTCCGC
>JARUHG010000008.1 GCA_031216755.1 Lysobacter arvi
CAGTCGCACGATGCATGCGCCGAGGGCGCGCTTTATAAACGGCACCGCATTCAAGCAATGACGCTCCGCCGGCCCTCCAGCAGGCACAGCGCATTCAAAGCAATGGCGCTCCGACGCCCTTCAACCAGGCACCGTACCTTCGAGCGGTGACGCTCTACCGACCCTCACCCCAACCCCTCTCCCGGAGGGAGAGGGGCTCAAAGCAGCTTCACGCCTCGTGTCCAAACCCGTCATCCCGGCGAACGCCAGGACCCAGGCCCGTAACTTACGGGCACTCTCCGCACGGCAAACCATCATCACCGTCATTCCAGCGAACGCTGGAATCCATTTTGATTTTTGCAGTCGCACGATGCATGCGCCGAGGGCGCGCTTTATAAACGGCACCGCATTCAAGCAATGACGCTCCGCCGGCCCTCAAGCAGGCACAGCGCATTCAAAGCAACGACGCTCCGACGCCGTTCAAGCAGGCACCGCACCTTCGAGCCGTAACGCTCCACCGACCCTCACCCCAACCCCCTCTCCCGGAGGGAGAGGGGCTCAAAGCAGCTTCACGCCTCGTGTCCAAACTCGTCATCCCGGCGAACGCCAGGACCCAGTCCTGTAACTTGCGGGCACTCTCCGCACGGCAAACCAACATCACCGTCATTCCAGCGAACGCTGGAATCCATTTTGATCTTCGCGGCCGGGATCGGTCCCCCCGAACGTTCGCAGCGGAACAAGCGATCCGCTCCCCGCTGCCCGCGCTTCACGCCGGCAAACGGCCGCTTCGTCGGATCGGGTTGTTGTGCGGCGGCCACTCGCCCTAAGCTCGGCCTCGCTCGCGCCGGGTGCGCGCCGTCAACGAAGGAGTCGTCGCAATGGGTCTGATCAGCCTGCTCTGGGGCATCGTCGCCATGATCTGGATGGTCATCGCCCTGATTCCGCTGCTGGGATGGGGCAACTGGCTGCTCATTCCGTTCGCTGCGGTCGGCGCGATCATCGCCGCGATCGGCATCCTCTTCACCAGTCCGGGCAACCGCGGTCGCGCGAAAACCGGCCTGGTGCTCAACGGCATCGTCATCGTCGTCGGCATCGTCCGCCTCGGCCTGGGCGGCGGCATCGTGTGACGTTCCGACGCGCGTCCACGCGGCGCGCGTGATGGCGTTCTTCACATGCGCGTTCCGTACGCGGACGCATGCATGGCCGCATTTTTCCGCTGAATACGTGGAGTGCGCGATGTTGCGGCGCAGGCTTGTCGCGTGCGTGGAAGCAGGCGCATAGTCGGCCTGGGCTGAAGGGGGAAGCCCATACCCAAATCCCCACTGTCGATTCTTCGCGACGGCCATCGCGAGGGCGGAATCGACCGGGGGCATATCACCTTCAGATCGGGACGTGACCCATGAAAAGGATCGGATCCGCGCTTTGGTTGTCAGGTGTAGCGCTTGGACTGTGTTTCGGTGTCCAGGCCGCAGAAGCCCAGTCCACGCATCAAGTAACCGTCGCCGGCGTGAAGGTCGGCATCGACGCGGAAACCGGACGCCTGCGTCCGCTCACCGCGAGCGAAAGCGCGCAGCTCGACCAGGCGCTGACGCAGGGCCAGCAGGCGAAGGTCGCTCCGGCGATGGCGAAGACGTTCGCCGCGCCGCGCGATGCCGCGGCGGCCCGCGCGACGGCACGCAAGTCCGCGCACGGCGGCGTATCGGTGAAGGTGCCCGAGTCGATGATGAGCTCCGTCGTCGCGCATCGCGATGCATCGGGCCAGCTCGTGGTCGAACACGCCGATCCGTCCGGCGACTCCGTCCAGGCCCACGACGAGGAGCTGCTGAAATGAGAAAGCACCTTCTCGCCTGCGCGCTCGCCATCGGCAGCGCATTCGCATTCAACGCATCGGCCGCGCAACTGGTGCTCCTCAACGGCGATGCGGGCACGGGCCTGGGCCTGGACGATCCCACCGCCGCCACGCCGGTCGGCCTCAATCCGGGCACCACCATCGGCCAGCAGCGCCAGATCGTCTACCGCTTCGCGATGGACCTGTGGGGTTCGGTGCTCAAGAGCAACGTGCCGATCAAGGTCGGCGCCTCGTTCCAGCGACTGAACTGCACCGCCACCGGTGCGACGCTCGGTTCGGCCGGCGCGAACTGGATCGATCGCGACTTCCCGAACGCGCCGCGTCCGGGCATCTGGTACCACGCCGCACTGGCCGATTCGCTCGCCGGCGTCGACCTGGATCCGGTGCCCGAGGATCCGGCCGACATCGTGTCGCGCTTCAACGGCGACCTCGGCAAGCCCGACTGCCTCGCCGGCACGACGTGGTACTACGGCCTGGACGGCAAGACGCCGGCCGGCTCGATCAACTTCCTCAACGTGGTGATGCACGAGATCGGCCACGGCCTGGGCTTCCAGGGGTTCCTGGACAAGTTCACCGGCCAGTTCGGCGACTTCGACGGCACCGGCCCGCGCTCGGATGTGTACACGCAGAACGCCTTCGACAACGTGCTGAACATCGGCTTCAACGATCCGGCCAGCACGGCCGCGCAGCGCGCCGAAGTGATGAAGACCTCCGGTCGCCTGGTGTGGTCCGGCCAGCGCGTGAAGAACGAAGCGGCGCTCGTGCTCGACAACCGCCAGTACTTCACCGTCACCGCGCCGGCGGGCATCGCCGGGCGGTACCTGTACGGAACGGCGAGCTTCGGCCCGGTCGCGTCGCCGGCGAACTTCACCGGGCAGGTCGTGCTCGGCGTGGATGAAGCCAACCCCGCCGGCCCGACCACGGGCGATGCGTGCACGCCGCTGACCAATGCCGCGGCGGTCGCGGGCAAGATCGTGCTGGTCGATCGCGGCACCTGCGGCTTCGTGGTGAAGGCCGCGAACGTGCAGGCGGCCGGCGGCATCGCGATGGTCGTGGCCGACAACGCCGCGGGCAGCCCGCCGCCGGACCTGGGCGGTACCGATCCGAACATCACGATCCCCGCGATCCGCATCACGCTGGCCGACGGCAACACGTTCAAGGCGAACCTGCCGGTGAACGTGACGTTCGAGGTCGATCCGGTGCTGCTGCAGGGCGCGGACGACACCGGCCGCGTGCGCCTGTACGCCCCGGCCGTGGTCGCGGCGGGCTCGACGTTCTCGCACTACGACACCGCGCTGTCGCCGAACGCGCTGATGGAGCCGTTCGACACGCCGACGGTGCAGGCGCAGTACAACGTCGACCTCTCGCCGGCGCTGTATCGCGACATGGGCTGGAAGGTGAACACCGGCGATGCGCGCATCGGCAAGTGCAACACGACGGTCGATCTGCTCGAACCGGGTGGCTTCATCGTCGGCGCGAACGTGCAGGCCTGGAACAACCTGTGCAAGACCTCGACCAACAACCCCGGCAAGTACGTGCAGTGCATGATCGATCTGCAGCAGCGCCTGCGCAACGCGAAGCTGATCCATCCGTTGCAGGGTGCGGCGATCCTGGTGTGCACCGCGACGAACCTGCGCCCGTAACGGTCGCGTTCGCTGCGTGATGACGAAGAACCGGCGCCTTCGGGCGCCGGTTTCTTCGCGTTGGTCCTTCTCCCGCTCGTCGGCAGAAGCAACAGACCCGCACGCGCGGCCATCCATGGCGACCCGCTGTCGGCTACGGACGGCCCTGCCCGACCATCCATGGTCGGGCGTTCGGCGGGGCCACGCGGCAGTGCCGCGTGAGCGGCCCGCCTCACCCCGCTTCACGCGCCTTTAGCGCCTGCTCCCGGCTCATACCGCTTCGGCATGACCGCATGACGCACGCGCCTTTGTGCGGCGCGGAACGGCCGGCGACAGTCGCGCCGTGCCGCCGGAGATCGCCGGCCGGCCCTCCCCTCCCAGGACCCGCCATGCCCAGCTACCGAACGCGAAGATTCCCCGTCCCCGCGCTTGCCGGCAGCGCGCTGGCGTGCGTGCTGCTCTCCACCGCGATGACCGCGCCCGCCCATGCGCAATCGAACGCGCCCCTCACGGTCGAGGAACTCGCCCGCCGCCTGCAGGCGATCGAACAACGCCTCGGCACCGCGCCGGCCAACGGCGATGCCGTCGACGCGAACGGTCTTGCCGACCTCGATCAGCGCCTGCGCGTGATCGAACGCAAACTCGACCTGCAGGCCGAGGAAGCGCAGGCGCGCGTCGCAAGCACACCGGTGGTGAGCCTGAGCGCGAGCAAGGGCCTGTCGGTGAAATCGCCGCCGCCCGGCGAGGTCGAGCTGAAATTCCGCGGGCTCGCGCAGGCAGACGGACGTTTCTACCTCGACGACGATGCGAACCCGCAGAACGACACCTTCCTGTGGCGCCGCGCACAGCTCACGCTGGAAGGCAGCTGGGGCCCGCTGCTCGCGTTCCGCATCACGCCCGAACTGGCCGGCGACAGCGTCACGCTGCTCGACGCGTGGGCGGACCTGCGCTTCAGCCCCGCGGCGACGCTGCGCATCGGCAAGACCAAGGCGCCCGTCGGCCTGGAGCGATTGCAGGCCAGCAACGCGACGGAGGCGATCGAACTTGGCTTCCCGAGCGAACTCGCGCCGGGCCGCGACATCGGCGTGCAGCTGCAGGGCGAAGTCGCCGGAAGCACCGTCAACTACGTGGTGGGCGTGTACAACGGCACCGTCGATGGCCGCGATGCGGCGACTACCAACCCCGACAACCACTTCGAAGTCGCCGCGCGCGTGTTCGTCGAACCGTGGAAGAACGACGCCAATGCGCTGTCCGGCCTGGGGTTCGGCATCGCCGGCAGCCAGGGCGACAAGGAAGGCAGCGGCAACAATTTCCTCCCGCGCTACCGCACGCCCGGGCAGGTGCAGTTCTTCAACTACCGCAGCGCCGTCGTCGCCGATGGCGAACACACGCGCTGGTCGCCGCAGGCGTATTACTACCGCAACGCCTTCGGTGCGATGGCCGAATACATCAGTTCCGAGCAGGACGTCCGGCTTCCGACGAGCGGCGCGAACGCGAAGATCGAGAACACCGCCTGGCAGCTGCTCGCCGGCTGGGTGCTGACCGGCGAGGACGCCGGTTATCGCGGCGTCGCACGGCCTAACCATCCGTTTACGGTCGGCGGTGCAGGCTGGGGCGCGTGGGAGCTGGTGGCGCGATACGGCGAACTGGAGATCGACGAGGACGCCTTCCCCCTGTTCGCCGATCCCAATGCCGTGGCACGACGTGCGAAGAGCTGGGCGCTGGGCGTGAACTGGTACCTCACCGGCAACTTCAAGCTCGTCGCCAACTACACGCAGACCGACTTCGATGGCGGTGCGGCGGCAGGCGCCGATCGCGAGGACGAAAAGGCGCTCTTCACGCGCGCGCAGTTCTCCTTCTGACGCGTTCCCAAGGAAACGACCATGAAAACCCTGATCCGCAATGCGGCGCTCGGCCTGGGCATGGTGCTCGCCACCGGCCTGGCGCACGCGAAGGACGTCCAGCTGCTCAACGTGTCGTACGACCCGACGCGCGAGTTCTACGCCGAGGTGAACCAGACCTTCGCCGCACAGTGGAAGCAGCAGACCGGCGAGACGCTCGGCATCCGCGCCTCGCACGGCGGTTCCGGCAAGCAGGCGCGCGCGGTGATCGACGGACTGGAAGCCGACGTCGTCACGCTCGCGCTCGCGGCCGACATCGACGCGATCGCGACCAACGGCAAACTGCTGCCGGCCGACTGGCAGAAGCGCCTGCCGCACAACAGCGCGCCCTACACCTCGACGATCGTGTTCCTCGTCCGCAAGGGCAACCCGAAACAGATCCGCGACTGGAGCGACCTGGTGAAGCCGGGCGTGGGCGTGATCACGCCCAATCCGAAGACGTCGGGCGGTGCGCGCTGGAATTACCTCGCCGCGTGGGCGTGGGCGTCGCAGCAGTACCGCGATGGCGACAAGGTCGTCGATTACCTCACCCGTCTGTTCAAGAACGTGCCGGTGCTCGACACCGGTGCGCGCGGCGCCACCACCACGTTCGTCGAGCGCGGCATCGGCGACGTGCTGCTCGCGTGGGAGAACGAAGCGCTGCTGACGCTCAACGACGCCGACACGCGCGACAAGTTCGAGATCGTCGTGCCGAGCCTGAGCATCAAGGCCGAACCGCCGGTGGCGTGGGTCGACAAGAACGTCGATCGCCACGGCACGCGCAAGGTCGCCGAGGCCTACCTGCGTTTCCTCTACACGCCGGAGGGCCAGCGCCTGGCGGCCAGGCACGGCTATCGGCCCGCCGAGCCCGACAAGGTGCCCGCGGCGGAACTGGCGCGCTTTCCGCAGGTGAAGCAGGTGACCATCGACAGCGCGTTCGGCGGCTGGAAGAAGGCGCAGGCGGAGCACTTCGCCGATGGCGGCTTCTTCGACAGGATCTATCGTCCGCAGTGATGCGTCGTGCGTCGGGGTTGATGCACGCGGGTTGGCATCGCGCTCCGGCTGTCATCCCGCGAAGGCGGGGACACATCCGTTGCGGGCTCGCGCTTCATTCGCGTGCAGTGATGCATCGGACGCATCGGTGTCAGCAGGAACGACCCGAAAAGACGCAACACACACAGGCCCTACCTTTCCAAACGCCATGTCCACCCTCGCCCTTCCCGCCCTGATCACCCGCCGCGGCCGGCGCCCGTTGCCCGGCTTCGGCCTGGGCATCGGGCTCGGCCTGGCCTGGTTGAGCGTGGTCGTGCTGCTGCCGCTGGCCGCGCTGGCGATCCGCGCCGCCGGACTCGGCGCGGAGGGCTGGTTGCGTGCGGTGCAGGACCCGCGCGTGCAGGCCTCGCTGAAGTTGAGCTTCACCGCCTCGTTCGTCGCGGCGCTGATCGCCTCCGCCGTCGGCGCGCTCGTCGCATGGGTGGTGGTGCGGTATCGCTTTCCGGGCCGGCGCCTGCTCGATGCACTGGTCGACCTGCCGTTCGCCCTGCCCACCGCCGTCGCCGGCATCGCGTTGACGGCGATCTATTCGGCGAACGGCTGGGTCGGCCGGTTCGCCGAACCGCTCGGTATCAAGATCGCCTACACGCCGGTCGGCATCACCATCGCGCTGATCTTCATCGGCCTGCCGTTCGCCGTGCGCACGGTGCAGCCGGTGCTGGAGGCGCTCGGCCGCGAACAGGAGGAAGCCGCCGCCTCGCTCGGCGCGTCGCGCCTGACGACGCTGCGGCGCGTCGTGCTGCCCGAACTCCTGCCGGCGCTGCTCACCGGTTTCTCGCTGGCGTTCGCGCGTGCGCTGGGCGAGTACGGGTCGGTGATCTTCATCGCCGGCAACCTGCCGTACAAGACCGAGATCGCACCGTTGCTGATCACGATCCGCCTGGAGGAATACGACTACGCCGGCGCGATCGCCATCGCCGCACTGCTGCTGGCCGCGTCGTTCGTCTGCCTGCTGGCGATCAACGCGATTCCGCTGCTGTTCGCGCATGAGCGCAAGGGAGCCCGGCGCGATGTCTGACGCCCGCCACCGCGACGACCTGCAGGAACCGGCATGGCTGCGCGTCGTGCTGATCGCGCTCGCGGTGATCGCGATGCTCGCGCTCGTCGTGCTGCCGCTGCTGATGGTGCTCGGCGCCGCCTTCGCGAAGGGCTTCGGCACGTGGCTCGATTCGCTCACGCAACCCGACGCCGTTTCCGCGCTCAAGCTCACGTTGTTCACGGTCGCGATCGTGGTGCCGGTGAACGCGATCTTCGGGATCTTCATGGCCTGGGCGGTGACGCGCTTCGAGTTCCGCGGCAAGCAGCTGCTGCTGTCGCTGATCGATCTTCCCTTCGCGGTTTCGCCGGTCGTGGCCGGCCTGTGCCTGGTGCTGCTGTTCGGCTCGCAGGGCTGGTTCGCCGAGCTTCTGCGCGAGTACGACATCAAGATCCTGTTCGCGCGGCCGGGCATCGTGCTGGCGACGTTGTTCATCACCTTCCCGTTCGTCGTGCGCGAACTCATTCCGCTGATGCAGCAGCAAGGGGCCGATGAGGAGCTGGCCGCGCGTTCGCTCGGCGCGGGCGGCTGGACGATGTTCCGCCGCGTGACGCTGCCGAACATCAAATGGGGCCTGCTGTACGGCGTGCTGCTGTGCTCCGCGCGCGCGATGGGCGAGTTCGGCGCGGTGTCGGTGGTGTCGGGGCACATCCGCGGCCTCACCAACACGCTGCCGCTGCACATCGAGATCCTCTACAACGAGTTCGACAGCACGGGCGCCTTCGCGGCCGCCTCGCTGCTCGCCGGACTGGCCCTGATCACCCTCGTACTGAAGTTCTGGCTGGAGTCCCGCCATGGCGACGCCCTTGCGAAATCCCATCGTCGGCACTGAGCCGGCCGACCGCTCCGGCACGCGCGGCACGCCCGCCGATGCGGGGCCGGCCCGACGCGTGACGGCGGCGCATTCGACCGCGCCGTGCGGACCTGTCACGCTCGGCGCCGGCACTCCCGCACCGCGGCCGACCCGGACCGGCATGGACCTGCATCTGCGCCAGCTCAGCAAGCGCTACACCGGCGTGGCGGCGCTCGACGGCGTGGACCTGCACGTCGAAGCCGGCGAACTGGTCGCGTTGCTCGGGCCGTCGGGCTCGGGCAAGACCACGCTGCTGCGCGTGATCGCCGGATTGCTGCATCCCGATTCCGGCCAGGTGCTGTTCGGTCGCGAGGACGCCACGCGCCTGAGCCTGCGCGAGCGCAATGTCGGGTTCGTGTTCCAGCATTACGCGCTGTTCAAGCACATGACGGTGGCGGAGAACATCGCCTTCGGCCTGCGGAGCCGCCCGCGCAGCCGGCGACCCGACAAGGCGGCCATCACGCGGCGCGTGGACGAGCTCCTCGGCCTGATCCAGCTGCCGGGTTTCGGCGACCGCTATCCGGAGCAGCTCTCCGGCGGACAGAAGCAGCGCGTCGCGCTCGCGCGCGCGTTGGCGATCGATCCGACGGTGCTGCTGCTCGACGAGCCGTTCGGCGCGCTCGATGCGAAGGTCCGCGTCGAACTGCGCCGCTGGCTGCGGCAACTGCACGAACGCACGGGGCAGACGACGCTCTTCGTCACGCACGACCAGGAGGAAGCGCTGGAGCTGGCCGACCGCATCGTCGTGCTGCGCGAAGGACGCATCGAACAGGTCGGCACGCCGGACGAGATCTACAGCGATCCGGCGTCGGCCTACGTGTTCGACTTCATCGGTCGCGCGAACGTGCTGGAAGGCGAGGTGCGCGGCGGCCGTTTCCATCTGCCCGGGCACGCGCGCACGTTCAGCGCCGATGGCGTGGCCGAAGGCGCGGCGCGGCTTTACGCGCGTGCGCACGACATCGCGCCTGGCGAGGGCGACGAGGGCATCGCCGCGCGGGTCGTCGCCGCGCACCGGTTGGCCGATCGCATCACGCTGGAACTGCACGTCGAAGGCCAGGCGCGTCCGGTCGAGCTGCATTTCGCCGCGACGCCGGGCCTCACCACGCCGGCTCCGGGCAGCGAACTCAGGCTGGTGCCTTTGCGGTATCGGGTGTATCCGGCCTGAGCGCAGCCGTTCCGCGGGCGAGCTCCGCATGCGCGTGGCGCGAAGCGGGCGTTCGCGCCCCGGACGCTTTGTCCCAGGGGCCAGGGGCCAGGGGCCGCGGCGGGCCGGCGTACAATGTCGCGCCATGAGCCCCTATCCCCACGCACGTCCGCGGCGGATGCGCCGCGATGAGTTCTCGCGCCGACTGATGCGCGAGTCGGTCCTCACCGCCAACGACCTCATCTACCCGGTCTTCGTGCACGAACGCAGCGGACGCGAGGCGGTCGCGTCGATGCCCGGCGTCGAACGCCTGTCGGTCGACGAACTGCTGCGCGTGGCCGAGCAGTGCAGCGAACTGCGCATTCCCGCGATCACGCTGTTCGGCGTGCCGGACATCGAACGCAAGACGCACGACGGCGCGATCGCCTGGGCCGACGACGGCATCGTGCAGCGCGCGGTGCGTGCATTGAAGGAACGCTTCCCGGAACTGGGCGTGATCACCGACGTCGCGCTCGATCCGTACACGACGCACGGCCAGGACGGACTCATCGACGAACGCGGCTACATCCTCAACGACGTCACGGTGGACGCGCTGGTGCGCCAGTCGCTCTCGCACGCGCAGGCCGGCGCGGATGTCGTGGCCCCCAGCGACATGATGGACGGCCGCATCGGCGCGATCCGCGGCGCGCTGGAAGACGCCGGCCTGGTGAACACGCGCATCCTCGCCTACAGCGCGAAGTACGCCAGCGCGTTCTACGGTCCGTTCCGCGCCGCCGTCGGCTCGGCCGCGGCGCTGGGCAAGGGCAACAAGTACACCTACCAGATGGACCCGGCCAATTCGGACGAGGCGCTGCACGAAGTCGCGCTGGATCTGGAGGAAGGCGCCGACATGGTGATGGTGAAGCCGGGCATGCCGTACCTGGACATCGTGCGTCGCGTGAAGGACGAATTCCGCGTGCCGACGTACGTGTACCAGGTGAGCGGCGAGTACGCGATGCTGAAGGCGGCCGCGCAGAACGGCTGGCTCGACGAGCGCGCGACCGCGATGGAAGCGCTGCTCGCGTTCAAGCGCGCCGGCGCCGATGGCGTGCTGACCTACTACGCCCTCGACGCGGCCCGCTGGCTGCGCGAAGGCTGAGCATGGCCGACACGGCGACGACGCTGCGACGCGCACGCATCGGCGATGCGGCCGAACTGGCGCGGCTGTCAGCGCAGCTGGGCTACCCGCAGGCGGCCGACGCGTTCGAACGCCGCCTGCGACGGCTGCTGATCTCCGCCGACCATCCGGTGATCGTGGCCGTCGGCGACGACGACGCGCACCTGCTCGGCTTCGTCGCATTGGAACGGCGGCTGATGCTCGAAGCCGGCGATCGCGTGGAGATCGTCGCGCTCGTCGTGGACGAAGCGGCAAGGCGGCGCGGCATCGGGCAGTCGCTCGTCGACGCCGCGCTCGACTGGGCGCGCGAGATCGGCATCGGCGAGGTGATCGTGCGATCGAACGTCGCGCGTGAACTGTCGCACCCCTTCTACGAAGGCGCGGGCTTCCAGCGCCTCAAGTCGCAGCACGTGTACCGCAAGCGCGTGGGCGAATGAGCTTCCCGGCGCGAATGGCATTCGCGCCGTCGCTTCACTCCATCCCGAGGGGGCCGCATGGAACGCAACAGGATCGCCATCGTCACCGGCGGCAGCCGCGGCATTGGCGCGGCAACCGCGAAGCTCGCCGCGCGGTGCGGTTATCGCGTGTGCATCGCCTACCGCCATCGGCAGAAGGACGCCGACGACGTGGTCGCGTCGATCGAGCGCGACGGCGGCGAGGCGATGGCAATCGCCGCCGACGTCGGGCGCGAAACGGACGTGATGCGGCTGTTCGACGCAGTGGATCGCCGCTTCGGCGAAGTCACCGCGCTGGTGAACAACGCCGGCATCCTCGAACGCCAGATGCGCGTGGACGAGATGGACGCCGAGCGCCTCACGCGCGTGTTCAACGCCAACGTGGTCGGCAGTTTCCTTTGCGCGCGCGAGGCCGTGCGGCGCATGTCGACGCGACATGGCGGGCACGGCGGCGCGATCGTCAACGTTTCCTCGGTCGCCGCGCGCCTGGGCTCGCCGAACGAGTGCATCGACTACGCGGCGTCGAAGGCGGCGATCGACACGCTGACCGTCGGTCTTGCGAAGGAAGTCGCCGCCGAAGGCATCCGCGTGAACTGCGTGCGACCGGGCTCGATCTACACCGAGATCCACGCCAGCGGCGGCGAGCCGGGCCGCGTGGATCGCGTGAAGTCGCGCATCCCCATGCAGCGCGGCGGAGAAGCGGACGAGATCGCGCGCGCGATCGTGTGGCTGCTGTCGGACGAGGCGTCGTACATGACGGGCAGCCTGGTGGATGTGGCGGGTGGGTTGTAGGGCGCGTTGCCCTCACCCAACCCCTCTCCCCAGGCGGGAGAGGGGCTATGTCCCGCGGTTTGACTTCAAAGTCCCGTCATCCCGGCGAAGCACCGTCATCCCGGCGACAGCCGGGATCCAGGCTGACAGCGCCCGGGCACGCCGCGACCGGTGAACAACCTCACCGTCATTCCAGCGGAAGCTGGAATCCATTTTGATCTTCGGAATCACGCCTCGAGGCAACATCGCAGCGATGTCCGCTTGCTGCAGTTCGACGCTGTCCCTTCGTTGCCCCTTCGTTGCACCTCACCCCAACCCCTCTCAGCTCTGCACTCCCTGCGGTCGCCGATGGGAGAGGGGGCAAAGGCTCACAGCGCGCACCCGTCCTTCCCCGCGACCGCCGGCGCCTTCATCCGGTAGAGATCCAGCTTCCCGGCTCGCGGCGACTTCGCCGTTCCGCTGACGAGCAGTTCGCCGGGTTTGTTCCAGTCGATCGCCGGGCCGAGGGTCGTCGCGTCGTCGGTGTTGAACGACAGCGCCAGCGGGCCCGCATCGACGTAGCGCGCGCCGTCGCAATGCGAGACGAACAACCGCACCGGCTTCGTCGCCGGATCCTGCGAGCGTGCGTACACGAGCGTGCGGCCGTCGCCGAGCCAGGCGGCGTCGAATTCGTCCGCCTTCGTGTTGATGCCGGGAACGGGCTTCGCGTCGACGAACGCCGTGCCGTTCCAGCGCGCGACGAACAGGTCATGGCCGCCGGCCCCGCCATGGCCGTCGCTGGCGAACAGCAGCCGCGTTCCGTCGCGGGCAGGCGTGGGCGCCCATTCGTCCCCGCGCGTGTTGACGCCGCGCCCGAGGTTTTCCGGCGCGCCGAAGCGGCCGTCGGGCTGCACCGCGGCGCGATAGAGATCGTCGCCTCCCACGCCGCCCGGACGATTGGAGAAGAAATACAGCCAGCGACCGTCGGCGCTGAACAGCGGATCGAAGTCGTTGCCGGCCGAATTGATCGGCAGCGCGCGCGCGTCCTGCCAGCGGCCGTCCTTGAGGCGCGCCTGCCACAGGTCCCAGCCGCCCGCGCCCCCTTCACGGTCGGTGCTGCCCCAGACGATATGCTGGCCGTCCGGACTGACGCTGCCGCGGATTTCGCTGGCCCGGGTCGACACCACGCCCATGCCTTCGATTCCGAATTCGGACAGGGACCTGCCCGACGAAAGCGACGGCACCGGGCCGGACAACGCGACGCCGCCGACGAGCGCCGCCACTACACTGCACACGCGGTACCTGCTGGCCAAGGCCGGGCTGCGTTGCATCGTGCGTCTCCTGAGTGTGTGAACTCCAGTCTATGCGAGGGTCCCCCGTGTCCGACTTCGCCTCCGTCGCAAATCCCGCCGTGGTCAAGCGTTTCGCGGTGATCGGGCATCCGGTCGCGCATTCGCTGTCGCCGCGCATCCACGCCGCGTTCGGTCGGCAGACCGGCATCGCGCTGGAATACGCCGCAATGGACGCGCCACCGGAGCTGTTCGACGCGATCGTCGCGGAGTTCGCGGCCGAAGGCGGGCTCGGCGCCAACGTCACGCTGCCGCACAAGAACCGCGCCGTCAGCGTCTGCACCACGCTGAGCGAACGCGCCCGCCGCGCCGGCGCGGTGAACACGCTGATCCGCACCGCCACCGGCTGGGAAGGCGACAACACCGACGGCGTGGGCCTGGTGCGCGATCTCACCGAACGCCAGGGCCTGGACCTGCGCTCGCGCCGCACGCTGCTGATCGGCGCCGGCGGTGCGGCGCGCGGCGTCGCGCCGGCGCTGCTGGACGCGGGCATCGGCGATCTCTACATCGTCAACCGCACGCCCGAGCGCGCGGACGCGCTCGCCGACGCGCTGTCGATGCCCGGCCGCGTGCATCCGCGCTACCTGCGCGACATCGACACGCTGGGCACGTTCGACCTGATCGTGAACGCCACGTCCGCCGCGCGCGCCGACGGCCTGCCGTCGATGCCCATGGCGCTGGCCAACCCGCGCACCGCGGCGGTCGACCTGAGCTACGGCGAGGTGGCGATCCCGTTCCTCGCGTGGGCGCGCGCCGCCGGGGCGCACGACTGCATCGACGGCCTGGGCATGCTGGTGGAACAGGCGGCGGAAAGCTTCCTGCGCTGGCACGGCGTGCGCCCGGAAACCGACGAGATCTACGAGACGCTGCGCGAGCATCGTGCGGAGCTGGTGACGGCCGACTGACTGGTTCGAATCGACCGACGCGCTGCATGCGACGTGTGCAACCGGACGCCGGCGTTGGTGTCAGTTGCCAGCGTCGCCGGACCTGCGTTCGTGTCGCGGGCCGACGGGGCATCGCCCGATGCGCGCGAAAACCCGCAAGGCCGCAGGTGCTGCTGCAACTGAAGTGATTGGCTGCACTGCCCTCGCGACCGGGCACGAGCGCGGCGCTGTTCTCAAAAACAGGATCGAAGGCTTCAGCTTGTAAACGAGCGCGTCACTTTTGTCTTGGCAAAAGCGACGCAGACCGTTCGCTCCTGACCCGATCCGCCGCCACGCGGCGGTTCCCCGCGCTCCTCGCTGGAAAGGGAAGCGCCGCCTGCTACAGCAGCCCGTCCCGCTTCACCGCCAGATACCGCTCCACCAGCGATGCCGCCAACTGGTCGCAGGCCACGTCCAGCACCATGACGCCGTGGTTGCGCAGGGCCTCGTGGGCGGCGTTGCGCTGTTCAAGGTACTGGGCGGTCGCGCCGGCGCGGATCGCACCGGGCAGGTCGTTCACGGGCTCGGACAACGCGGCGTCGAGCGAGCCCTCGCGCAGGCTCGCCACGCAGACCAGGTGCCGCTTGCGCAGCAGCGCGATCGCCGCCAGCAGGTCGTCCATGTCCTCGTCGCGCAGGTTGGTCACCAGCATCACCAGCGAACGGCGGCGCTGACGCACCGACAGGTCCGTCGCCGCGGCAAGGAAATCCGTCGCCACCGCCTGCGGCTGCAGCGCGTAGGTGGCGCGCAGCAGTTCGTCGATCGCGCCGACGCCGCGACGCGGCGGCACCCACGCGTTCGCGCCGCCGCTGGCGAGCAGGCCCACCGCATCGCCCTGGCGCAGGGCCAGGTATGCCACCACCAGCGCCGCGTCGAGCACGTGGTCGAAATGCGCCAGCTCGCCGTCGCGCGCCATCAGGCGGCGGCCGGTGTCGAGCAGCAGCACCAGTTGCTGGTTCTTCTCGTCCTGGTATTCGCGCGAGATCAGGCGCCGCGCGCGCGCGGTGGCCTTCCAGTCGATCTGCCGCAGGCTGTCGCCGATGCGGTATTCGCGCATCTGGTGGAAGTCCGTGCCCTCGCCGCGACGACGTCGCAGGTGCGCGCCTACCAGTCGCGAAGCCTGGTCGGCGCTGAACATCGCGAACTTCGCCAGCGGCGCGAAATTGGGGAACACGCGCACGTCCTGCGCATCGCCCGCCACACGCGAGTGCCACCACAACCGCAGCGGCGAATGCAGCCGCAGCTGCACGCCATCGAAGCGGAAATCGCCACGGGCCTTCGCACGAAGCCGGTAATCGAGCGACGCGACCTCGCCGCGCTTCAGGCGCAGGCGCCGCGGCAAGCCCTGCATGGACCAGCCGCCCGGATGCAGGTCGAACACGTCCAGCGTCTGCGCGCGACGCGACGTCTCCAGCGCCAGCGTGACCGGACGCTCGATGCCGATCGGCCAGGTGTCGGCGAGTCGGCGTTCCACCTGCGGCGTCGGCGTGCGCCACAGCAGCGCGAAATCGAGCAGCAGCAGCGCCGCGAATACGAGCCCGGCGCCCTGCCACTGCGTCGCGCTCGCGAATCCGAACGCGACCGCGATGCCCAGCGCCGACCACGCCGCGAGCAGCGCGAGCACGAACGGCGCCGGTCGCGGGAATGATCGCGGGCGGGCGACGTCCTGCGTCATCGCGGGGCGCCACCGCGCGCGGGATGCGATGTTTGCGGCCCGATCACTTGCGCGGCGCCTCGACCTTCGCCAGCAGCGCGTGCAGCACGTCGTCCGGCGACTGACCTTCGATCTGCAACTCGGGCGCGAGCGCGATGCGGTGGCGCAGCGCGGGCTTGGCGATCTCGCGCACGTCGTCGGGCGTGACGAAATCGCGGCCCGACAGCACCGCCTGCGCGCGCGCCGCACGCACCAGCGCGAGGCTGCCGCGCGGCCCGGCGCCCAGCGCGATGCCGGCCCAGTCGCGCGTCGCGGCGACGATGCGCACCGCGTAGTCGATCACCGCATCGTCCACCGCCACCATCGCGGTGCCGGCCTGCATCGCGACGATGTCCTGCGGTCCGAGCACGCGCGCCACCTGCGACAGATCGAAGTCCGACGCCGCGCGGCCCTGGCTCACCGCCGCGACCATCCGTTTCTCGTCGGCGCGGGTCGGATAGTCGATGAGGACCTTCAGCAGGAAGCGGTCCAGCTGCGCTTCCGGCAACGGGTAGGTGCCTTCCTGCTCGACCGGGTTCTGCGTGGCGAGCGTGAGGAAGGGCGGCGTGAGCTGGAAGCTGTGGCCTTCGATGGTCACCTGCAGCTCCTGCATCGCCTCCAGCAGCGCCGACTGCGTTTTCGCCGGCGCGCGGTTGATCTCGTCGGCCAGCAGCAGGTTGGTGAACACCGGGCCGCGACGGATGTTGAACGTCTCGGTCTTCGGGTTCCACACGGCGTGCCCGCTGATGTCGCTGGGCATCAGGTCGGGCGTGAACTGCACGCGCGCGAAGCTGCAGTCGATCGCACGCGACAGCGCGCGCACCAGCAGCGTCTTGCCCAGCCCGGGGACGCCTTCGATCAGCACGTGGCCGCCGGCGAGCAGCGCGATCACGATCTGGTCGAGCACCGCCTCCTGCCCGATGAAGGCCTTGCCGACTTCCTCGCGCACGGCTGCGGCGCGCGCGGCCAGGGCTTCGCCGGTGATCGGAACGAGGGGAGCGGGAGCGGCGTCGGCGTTCATGGGTGGGATCTCGTGTGGATTCGGGTCGGCGCCCGGGTCAGAGGGAATTGCGCATGCGCACCAGCAGCGCGATGCGGGTGCGGAACGCCGCGTGGTCGCGCGCGACCGGCGTGGAAAGCGCATCGCGGACGTCCTTGTGCGGCAGGCCGAAGCGTTCGGCGAGCATCGCGGCCTGCGCATCGCCTTCCAGCGCGGCGGCCTGCGGGTCGCGGCGGCGCAGTCGCGCCAGGAACGCCTTGCGCGCGGCTTCGTGCAGCAGGTGCGCGTAGCCGTAGCGGTAAACGTGCTCGCCGCTGGCGGTGACGTGTTCGAGCAGCGAGCGGCGCTCGACGGCGGGCGAGGCCAGCAGCGGACCGAACCGTTGCGAACGCCGCCACAGCCACGCCAGCAGCGCCAGCAGCAACGGCAGCCAGATGCGCCAGTGTTCGCGCACCAGCGCCATCCAGAACGACGGCACCTGCGCCTCGTAGATGAGGTGCACGGTGCCGGCGCGGTAGTTGGGATCGAGCAGCTGGCGCGTCAGGGCGATGTGCGGCCCTTCCTTGAGCGAATCGTTGTCGAGGAAGTCGAAGTCCGACAGCACGTCGACGTGGCCCTGGCCATGCGGGATGCGCACGAAGACGTACCCCGTTTCCGGCTCGCCCCAGTGCAGCGACGCGGTCGCGTCCAGGTCGTCCACGTCGAGGCGCCGGCCGCGGCAGAACTCGACGTGCGGGTCTTCGCCAGCGACGTCGAGCCCGGCGCACAGTTCGTCGGAGCGCGGATGCACGCCGAATTCGGCGAGCACCGGCAGCGGCGCCTCCACGTCCAGCGGCCCCGGTGGCGGCGTGCGCAACAGCAGGTGGCCGCCGCGCTCGACCCATTCCAGCAGCGCCGCTTCGTCCGTGTCGGAAATCGTGCGCGGGTCGTTGTAAAGCAGCACCGTGTCGCGCGGACCGAGCGTCACGCTGCCCAGTTGCAGGCGCGGGCGGGCCTGCGCCTTCACGCCGTCGCCGATCAGCGCGAGCTTGAGCACGTACAGCGGATTGCGCCGTGCTTCGCCGGTGCGCGGCAGGTCGACCCACTCCTCGGTGCGCTCGAACGTGCGCTGCCACCACGCGACGCCGCCCGCCACCGCCCCCGCGATCGCGAGGACGACGAGCGCGATCAGCCCGTGCCGGCGGGTGAACGTCATGCAGGCACCCCTGCTTCGTCGCGTGCGGAGGGCGACCAGCCGAAGCGCGACGCCAGGTCGGCCAGCAGCGATTCGAAATCGTCGCCGGCGGGGAAACTGTGGGCGTACGCGGCGTACTGCCAGGTGCGCACCGCGCGCGCGAACGCGTCGCGGTCCTCGCCACGCGGCAGTTTGCGCGAGGCGCGCAGCACTTCGGCTTCGGTCGCACCCGGCACGAGCACGGCCTGCGTGCGCGCGACCATGGTTTCGACGCTGGCCCGATACAGCATCGCGAGCGCCTCGCGCTGGCGGCCTTCGCGCCACAGCCTGCGGATCGCATCCGGGATGTTCTCCGGCAGCGGCGGCGGCGGTTCGTCGGCGCGGTCGCGGCGGATTTCGTCCGGTTCGCGACCTTCGCGTGCGAGGCCGGACCGGAACCACGCGAGCCACTTCGGCGCGGTGATCGCGAGCACCGCCAGCAACGCGGCGAATACGATCCACAGGCCGTACTCGCCGATGCTCGCGAGCGTCTCGCCCAGCCAGCCCAGCGGCGGCGGATCGAACTTCTTCGGCTCGTTCTTCTTCGCGTCGCGCTTCTTCCAGGTCACGACCTTGCGCTTGGGCGAGACGGTCGGATCGGCGTACGCCCTGGCGACCGCGCGACGCAGGCCGCCGTCGCCGGCCAGCGCACGGCCGCCGCCGGCCACGCTTCCCGCATTGCCCGCGCCGGAGCCGCCCGGCGAGGCCGGCACCGGCGGGGGTGCAGGCTGCGGCGTCATCTGCGCATTCACGCCGTCGCGCAGGCCGGTCTCATCGGCGACATCGCCGAACACCTGCTGCAGCGTGACGCGCGGCGCTTCGGCGTCATCGCCGGCACCGGCGACCACGCGTTCGGCGTCGCGGATGTCGCCTGCGTCCTGCGCACGCACGGCGGCCGGCACGAACGCGGCACACAGCGCGACCAGCAGCAACGGCGTCGCGCCACGCAGGAGGCGTTCGCGCAGGCGACGCAGCGCGAGTTCGATGTCCCACGCTTCCACTTCGGTGCGACGGTTGAGGTACAGCCCGAAGCCCGCGCCGACATAGAACGGTTCGATCACGCTCAGCGCGACGTAGGCCAGCGCGTTCGACAACAGCGTGAGCCAGGCGGGCGCCTCCTTGAGCACGGCCCACGCGCGGATCAGCGTTTCGCGCACGTATTCGTCCGGCACGAACACGATGGCGACGGAGGCCAGGCCCAGGTACACCGCCAGTTCGAAGTGCAGGCACACGACGGTGGTCAGCACGCCGACGCCATGCACGGGCGCACCCAGGGCGCGGCGGCGCTCGCGCGCCTCGCTGCCGCGTGCGCCTTCGAGCAGGTCGACCGGCAGGTTGAGCGAGCGCAGCGGACTCAATCGGCGCCACGTGAGATAGCCGGGCAGCCAGGACAGTCCCCAGTTCCGCTGCGCCGCCAGCGTTTGCCGTGCGCCCGGCACGTCGCCGAACACCGCGCGCGACAGCACGAACAGCGGAACGCGATCGAAGACCGGCTTCAACCACCACATCAGCAGCCCGGCGAGCCACAGTGCGTCGATCGCCCAGGCCATCGCGTTGAACAGCGCGAACACCGGCAACGTCAGCAGCAGCCACGGTTTCCAGATCGCCGCCGCGTGGCGGCGCACCAGCGCCGTGCCGAGCTCGACCGCTTCCCACGGCGTGCGCGGACGCAGCGCGACGGTGAGCGACTCGATCTTCATGCGCCGGCGTCCTCCGCCGGCAGATGGCGCCCGCCCAGCAGCAGCCAGGCGGCGGTCGACGTCCACAGCACGCCGCCCACGGTGTATTTGATCCACGCGGGCATCCACGCGATCGACGACCAGAACGCTTCGACGAACGCGGCGAACACCAGCATCGCCAGCACGCCCACGCACAACAGCGCGCCACGGCGCCCGCCTTCGACCAGTGCGTCCGCGCGTCGACGCTGTCCCGGCGCGACCAGCGAAAGCCCCAGCCGCAGCCCGGCGCCGCCCGCGATCACGATGGCGGTGAGTTCCGGCGCCGAATGCCCGGCGACGAAGCGCCAGAACGGATCGCCGTGGCCGACCGCCTGCAGGTGGCCGGCGACGCCGCCGATCATCACACCGTTGACGATCAGCACCACGATCGAGCCGATGCCGGCGATCAATCCGCTGGCGAAGGTGCGAAAGCCGATGCTGACGTTGTTCCACACGTAGTGGCCGAACATCGCCACGTCGGTGCCGTTGTCGCGGCCGAGCTTGCGTGCCGGATCGACCGGGTCGTACATGTGCTCGAACTGCATCAGCTGCACGGGATCGAACAGGGCCGAGGACAGGTCCGGCTGCCACTGGATCGCGGCGAAGATCGCCACCAGCGGGATCCAGAACAGCGCGAAGGACGCCAGCATGCAGCCGCGCTCGGCGCGCACCAGCCGCGGGAATCCGGCGATGAGGAATTCGGCCGCGCGCCGCCAGTGCGGCACCGGCGTGCGGTACAGCAGGCCGTGGCCGCGATGCATCAACGCCTGCAGCCGGTCGGTCACCACCGGGCTGTAACCGCGCCGTCGCGCCAGCGCGAGTTGCTGGCACAGGCGGCGATAGCGCGAGGGCATCTCCGCATCGGACAGGCCGTGCCAGTTGCGGCGTTCCGCGCGGGCCTTGCGCGCGCTCGGGCCGCGTGCGTCGAGCCAGTGCTCGAACGCGATCCATTCGGACTGGTGGCGCTGGACGAAGTGTTCCTGCTTCATGGCGCTCGGAGCCGGGATCCGGGCCTGGGGATTCGGGATGGGATGCCGCGATCTGCAGCGCTGGCGGACTTCGTCATGTCGCACGGCCGCGGCAGGCAGCCACGTGTCGGCGCCTTGCGAATCAGGAATTCCGCATCACACATCACGGCACCTACCTCCGCCCCAGCAGCCAGTTCGCCATGCGATACAGCCGCGTCACCGACGCGGTGCCGCGGGCACCGGTAAGCGGTTCGGCCAGATCGGCCAGCTCGGCCTGGCGGGCCTCGCTCAGGCGCGGCGCGCGCTCGGCGAATGCGACCAGCGCGGCCTGCTCGTAGGGACGCAGCGCGATCGAGGGCGCCAGTGCGGCATCGACGGCCGCCGGTTGCGGATCGCGCGGGCGGGCGTCGTGCACCACCAGCGTCCCGGCGACCATGTCGCCCAGCCGTCGGCCCCACGGATCGGCCAGGCTCGACACGAGCCCCGTCGCGTAGGCCAGGGGCAGCATGTCGACCACGCGCAGCAGATTGCGCGTGAACGCCGCCAGCCAGCCGACCGGCGCGCCGTTGCCGGCGATCACGCGCAGGCCGAGCGAACGCTTGCCGGGCGTGCGGCCGTCCCACATCGCTTCGAAGACGACCGGATAGAACCAGTACACCAGGAACATCGCCACGGCGTAGAACCCCATGCCGCCGCGGCCGAACGCGCCCAGGAACATGCCCATCCCCATCAGCACGGCGCCGCGCACCAGGAAGTCGATCAGCCACGCCAGCGCGCGCGGCATCGGGCCGGCCGCGGGCAGGTGGAGGGCCACGCCCTCCGGCGTCACGACTTCCCGGTACGTGTCGAGCATCAGGCGTTCACGACGATCGAGTCGGCGAAGTAGTCGTGCAGGCAGCGGCGCTCTTCGCCGAAGATCCACAGGATGTTCGCGAGCGAGAACACCGCGCCGAGGAACGGGATGGCGCCCACCACGCCCGGCGCGATCATGCGCAGGCCGAGGATGCGGCCGAAGCCGATGCGCTCGCCGTTGCTGCGCACGATGCGGATGCCCTGCCAGCGCTTGCCGATGGTCTGGCCGTGGCGGGCCAGCATCACCAGCTGCACGACGACCAGCGCAATCAGGCCGATCACGCCGACGGCGATCAGCACGATGCCGGCCATGCGGTTGCCATCGGGCGAGGACGCCATCGCCGCGCCGAAGAACAGCGGAAGCCAGAGCGGGACGCCGATGAAGCCATCGGCCAGCGCGGCAAGCAGGCGCGTGCTGCGCTCGGCCTTGCGGGCGGGCACGCCGGCGTCGGTTTCGACGATCGTTGCGTTCGGTGCGGCATACGGGTTGGTGCGGGTATCGCTCACGTTCGGCTCCAGGACCTCGGGTTGCGGTGCGACCGATGGCGTGGCACGTGGACGACGCGCCTGCCTCGGAGGGATTGCTTCGGGACGTTACCTCGGACGATTCGCATTCGGCCGGCACGGGAACCGCGTTCCCGCGTCGGCGCACGCCGCGATCAGACGTTGACGACCATCGTGTCGCAGATCAGGTCGTGAAGGCAGCGGCGTTCCTCGCCGAAGATCCACAGCGGGTTGGCGAGCGAGAACACCCAGCCCACGTACGGGATCGCGCCGATCAGGCCGGGCACGAAATAGCGCAGCACGATCATGCGACCCAGGCCCGCGCGGCTGCCGTCGGTGCGGACGATGCGCATGCCCATCACGCGCTTGCCGATGCTCTGGCCGTCGCGGTGCATCAGCACGCACCAGTAGACGAACAGCGCGATCAGGCACACGAGCGAGAACATGAGCAGCGAGCCACCCAAGGCGCCGATGCCGCGTTCGGGCCGGAAGCGAAGCAAACCGACGATCGCCGGCAGCATCGCCGCGAGATAAATGCCGAAGTCGATCAGATACGCCAGCAGGCGACGGCCGCGATCGGCCGGCTCCATCGCTGCGTCGTGATCGGGCGGCGCGACGACGACCTGCGCGGTCGGCGCCGCGTAGGGATTGCGGTATTCGAAACCTTCCATGTAGTCCCCATTGCGTTCGCGATGCCGTCCGGGCACCGGTGGATGCGGTGAGCGCGGCCCCCTGCCGCGACCTGCCGCCCGCTAGCCGGCCATGCCGAGGTAGCGGTCCTTCAATCGTACATAGTGCGCGGCACTGTAGTGCAACTGTTCGATCTCGCGCTCGTCCAGCCTGCGGACCAGGCGCGCCGGATTGCCCAGCCACAGTTCGCCCTCGCCGACCTGCTTGCCGGGCGCGACCACCGCGCCGGCGCCGACGAAGCCGTGGCGGTGCACGCGCGCGCCGTCGAGGATGCGCGCGCCCATGCCGATCAGGCAGAAGTCGTCGAGCGTGCAGGCGTGCAGGATGACGCCGTGGCCGATGGTCACGTCGTTGCCGACCACGGTCGGCACGCCGCCCGGACGCGTGTACGGCCCCTCGTGCGTGACGTGGACGATGGTCCCGTCCTGCACGTTCGTGCGCGCGCCGATGTGGATGGAATTGACGTCGCCGCGGATCACGCAGCCCGGCCAGATCGACACGTCGTCGCCCAGCGTCACCTCGCCGATCACCGTCGCGGACGGATCGATGTAGACGCGTTCGCCGACGGCGGGAAAGGTGTCGAGGTAAGGGCGCAGGGTCATGGGCGGAGTCTAGCGCGGGGCCGGTCCGGACCGGCGTTCCGGGGATGGCGGGATGGCTGCCGCCGGCAGTGCGGCGGCCTGTTCACACTCGGCCGCGTCGCCCCCCGGCGTGCGCCGGTTTGGCCCCTGCGAGGCGCCGCGCGCGCGCACTACACTCGGCCGCATGGACATCACAGCCGACACGCCGCTCGACGAACTGGCCGCCACCCGCGAACGCCTGCGCGCGGCATGGCAGGCGCACAAGCCGGACCATGCGCAACGACGCGCGGACCTGGTGCGCCTGCGCGATGTCTTCCGTTCGCGCATCGATTCCATGGACGCGGCGATCCGTGCGGACTTCGGCCATCGCAGCCGGCACGAGAACCTGCTGTCGGAGGCGATGATCGTGCTGGCCGAGCTCGACCACGCGCTCGGCCATCTGCGCCGCTGGATGAAGCCGCGCCGCGCGGCCGTGGGTTGGCGCTTCTGGCCGGCGAGCGCACGCATCGTCCCGGAGCCGGTGGGCGTGGTCGGCATCCTGTCGCCGTGGAATTACCCGGTGAACCTCGCGCTCGTGCCGCTGGTGTCGGCGATCGCCGCCGGCAACCACGTCTACCTCAAGCCGTCCGAGCACACGCCGCGCACGAGCCAGTGGCTGCGCGAGCTGCTGTCGGACGTGTTTCCGGCCGATCGCGTCGCCGTCGCGCTGGGCGGACCGGAGCTCGGCGCCGCGTTCGCCGCACTGCCGTTCGACCACCTGCTGTTCACCGGCTCGACCGCCGTCGGCCGCAAGGTGATGGCTGCCGCCGCGCCCAACCTCACGCCGGTGACGCTGGAGCTGGGCGGGAAGGCGCCGGCCGTGGTGTGCCCGGACTTCGATCTGCGCAAGGCCGCCGCGCGTATCGCCACCGGCAAATGGTTCAACGCCGGACAGACCTGCATCGGCGTGGATTACGTGATGGTCGACGAAGCGCGCGCCGGTGCGTTCGTCGAAGCGATCCGCGACGAGCTGCTTGCGCGCTATCCCGATTTCCACGGCACGCCCGACGGCACGTCCGACTACACGCGCATCATCAACGACGCGCAGTACGCGCGCCTGCGCGGCTATGTCGAGGACGCGCGCGCCCGCGGCACGGTCGTCGTCGAACCGCTGACCGAATCGCTCGATGCCCCCGCGCGCGAACGCCTGCAGCGCGAGCGCGTGTTCCCGCCCACGCTGCTGGCCGAACCGCCCGCCGACAGCGAGGCGATGCGCAACGAGATCTTCGGGCCGATCCTGCCTGTCCTCACGTACCGCACGCTCGACGAGGCGATCGAACGCATCCGCTCGATGGACCGGCCGCTCGCGCTCTACCCCTTCAGCGACGATGCGCGCAGCATCGACAGGATCGTCTCGGGCACGCTCGCCGGCGGCGTCACGGTGAACGACACGCTGCTGCACTTCGGCGCGCACGACCTGCCCTTCGGCGGCATCGGCCCCAGCGGCATCGGCGCGATCCACGGCCGCACCGGCTTCGATACTTTCAGCAAGCTGCTGCCGGTGTTCCGCCAGCGCGGGTTCGCCGGCAGCGATCTGCTCAAGCCGCCCTATCGCGGCTTCGTCGACCGCATGGTGCGGCTGCTTTCCAGATAGCGGCGACGCGCAGCGCCTGTAGCCCGGGCAAGCGACGCACCCGGGCTACGCATGCCCGTGCAGAATTCATCGCGAAGCGAACGCGCGCAGCGCCTGCACGGTGCGCGCAACGCCTTCGTCGTCCACGTCCAGGTGCGTGACCAGCCGGATCGCCGGCGTGTAACCGATCGACACCCGCACGCGTGCGTCGTCGAGCGCGCGGCGCAGCGCGTCGTGACGCTCCACCGGCACTTCGATGAACACCATGTTGGTGTGTTGCGCGACGACCTGGACGTCACGCAGTCCCTGCAGCCCATCGGCGAGCCGCGCCGCACGCGCGTGATCCTCGGCCAGGCGCGCGACGTGATGGTCCAGCGCGAACGACGCCGCGGCCGCGAGCATGCCCGCCTGGCGCATGCCGCCGCCGACGACCTTGCGCCAGCGCCTGGCGGTGTCGATCAGGTCCCGCGTGCCGAGCAGCACCGAGCCGACCGGCGCGCCGAGGCCCTTCGAGAGGCACACCGAGACGCTGTCGAAATGCCGCGTGATCTCGCGCGGCGCGACGCCCAGCGCCACGGCGGCGTTGAACATGCGCGCGCCGTCCAGGTGCAGCGCGAGGCCGCGGCGGTCGCACAGCGCACGCGTCTCGGCGAGGTACTGCAGCGGCAGCGCGCGACCGTGCCAGGTGTTCTCCAGGCACACCAGGCGCGTGCGGGCGAAATGCGGATCGACCGGCTTGATCGCGCGCTCGACGGCATCCAGCGGCAGCGTGCCGTCGGGCGCGTGCACGATGGGCTGCGGCTGGATCGAACCGAGCACCGCGGCGCCGCCGCCTTCGTACTTGTACGTATGCGCGTCCATGCCGACGATGTACTCGTCGCCGCGCTGGCAGTGCGCCATCAGGCCGATCAGGTTGGACTGCGTGCCGCTGGGCACGAACAGTCCCGCCTCGAAGCCGAGCTCGTCGGCCAGGCGCGCCTGCAGCGCGTTGACCGATGGATCCTCGCCGTACACGTCGTCGCCGACCGGCGCGCGCATCATCGCCTCGCGCATGGCATCGGTGGGCAGGGTGACGGTGTCGCTGCGAAGATCGATCCACTGCATGGCGGCGGCTGGCTGGGAAGGTGCCGTCGAGTATGCCGCGCCGCGCGCCCGGCCGGCATTGCACAAGCGGCGCGATCGCGGCCTGCGCGGTCCGGATGGGACCGCTACACTGCGCGCCATGAAAATCGCCAGCTGGAACGTCAACTCGCTCAACGTGCGCCTGCCGCACCTGGAACAGTGGCTCGCCACGTCTTCGCCGGACATCGTCGCGCTGCAGGAAACCAAACTGGAGGACGAGAAGTTCCCCGACGATCCGTTGATCGCGATGGGCTATCGCAGCGTGTTCGCCGGGCAGAAGACCTACAACGGCGTCGCCGTGCTCTCGCGCGAGCGCGCGAGCGACGTGCAGATCGGCGTGCCGGGCTTCGCGGACGAGCAGAAGCGCGTGCTCGCCGCCACCGTGGGCGACCTGCGCATCGTCAATCTCTACGTGGTGAACGGGCAGTCGGTGGGCAGCGACAAATACGCCTACAAGCTGCGCTGGCTCGAAGCCGTGCACGACTGGCTTGCACAGGAACTGGCGACGCATCCGCGCATGATCGTGCTGGGCGACTTCAACATCGCGCCGGACGATCGCGACGTGCACGATCCGGTCGTGTGGAACGACGCCCACATCCTCACCTCGCGTGCCGAGCGCGACGCGCTGCAACGGCTGTATTCCTTGGGACTGCACGACGCGTACCGCGCTCTGAACCCGGACGAATCGCAGTTCAGCTGGTGGGATTACCGGCAGGGCGGCTTCCGCCGGAACCTCGGCCTGCGCATCGACCTGACGCTGGTGTCCGAGGCCCTGCGCCCGCACACGGCGGCATCGGGCATCGATCGCGAGCCGCGCACGTGGGACCGCCCGAGCGACCATGCGCCGGCTTGGGTGGAGTTGAAGTAAGCCCTCCGGCGTAACACCGCTGCACCGTCATCCCGGCGACAGCTGGGATCCATTTCGCTCTCGACCGCGAAGCCCGCCGCGCCGGAAGGCGAAAGATCAAGACGGCGGGTTCCAGCTTTCGCGGGAATGGCGCGCGAAACGCGGAGCCCACATCGGCCGACCTGTCGGCCGATCGAGCGGTCGATCAAGCGACCGCTCAACCCGCCGCCGCACCCTCATGCGCATGCAGCAATGCCTCCAGCGCATGGCGCGGGAGCTTGCCGGTTTCGTTGCGCGGCAACGCGGCCACGCGGCGCAGCGGGCGCGGCAGGAACACGGGATCCAGTTGCTGCCGCAGTGCGTGGAGGATGTCGTGTTCGTCGACGCTCGGCGCGACCACGAGCGCGGCGATGCGGCGAACGCCGATCGCATCCTCGGCGTCGAGCTGGAACATCACGCCATCCTCGACGCCGGGCACGGCGAGCAGCTTGCGGGTGAGATCGCCCAGCGAGGCGCGCTTGCCGGCGATGTCGAGCAGGTCCGCGTTGCGGCCGCGCAACTCGAAGCGGCCGTCGGGATGCACTTCCATCAGGTCGGCCAGCACGATCGGCTCGGCCAGGTGCGCCGCATGCACGGCGGTGCCGTCGGGCTGCGGCGCCAGGCGCACGCCGGGCAGCGGCGTCCAGGCGTCGTCGCGCGCGGTTCGGCGACGGGCGAACACGCAGGTTTCCGTGGAGCCGAACACCTCGCGCACTTCGCAACCGAAGCGGGCTTCGGCCTGCGCCGCGAGGTCCTGCGGCATCGGCGCGGTCGCCGACACGATGCCGGCCAGCGGCGGCAGGTCCAGTCCCGCCGCGACCAGCGCGCGCAGGTGCACGGGAGTGGTGACCAGCAGCGGCGGCGTCGGCGAATCGTGCAGCGCGCGCGCCACGTCGGCCGGGAACAGCGGTCGTGCCGCGTGCACCGCGACGGGGCCCAGCAGCGGCAGCAGCACCGACATCTCCATGCCGTACATGTGCTGCGGCGGCACGGTGGCGATCACGTGGGTGAGGTCCTGCCGAAGCAGGCCGTCGAGTGCGGCGAGGTTCTGCGCGGTGCTCGTGCGGAAGCTGATCCACGTCTTGCCGTAGGCGCGCGGCTGCCCGGTGCTGCCGGAGGTGAAACCGATCGCGACGCGCGCGTTCGCATCGACCATGAGCGGCGCGCCGTCCAGTTCGGCAAGCCGATCCGGAATGCGGACGCAGTGCGGCGGCGCGGGCGCGAGGTCGAGGTCGGCCAGGCAATAGCTGTCCGGGTGCTGCGCGAGCACCTGCTCGACCACGCCCGGCGCGCGCGAGGGCGGCATCAGCGTTGTCTGCCCTCGCACCGCGGCGGCGCAGAAGGCGACGAGGTAGCGATAGCGGTCCTCGCACAGGTTCAACGCGAACCGCGCCGGAGGAAGCGTTGCGGCGAGCGCGCGCACGTGGCGGGCGAACGTCGCCCGGTCGATCGCCTGCCCGCCTGCATCGAAGGCGATGGCGAGCGCCCCCGTGCCGTGGGACAGGGGAACGGGCGATGACGGAACGGGACTGGATGCTTCGACGACCGCGGACATGGATGGCACGTGATTCCTGCGGCGATGCCGCTTCCCCTGCGCTTACTTTACGCTGGCGGCCGTCGCTGCTCCCAGTCGTGGTTCATGTCCCTGACCGCTCCCCCTACCGCCGACCCGGGCCCGGTGCGCTGGGCGTGGCGGCCGCATGCGCCGCGCCAGCCCGCCGAGCCCCTCGCGCGGCAGTGGCTTGCGGCGGAACTGGGCGCCGATGCCGACGCCCTGCCGCTCTCCCGCGACCACCGTGGCCGGCCGCGCCTGCAGGGCGCCTTCGCCGGGTGGGACTGCAACTGGAGCCACAGCGGCGACGGCCTGCTGGTGGCGCTCGGACGCGGCGTCCGGCTCGGCATCGACCTCGAACGCGTGCGTCCGCGCGCCCGCGCCCTGGACTTGGCGCAGCGCTTCTTCACGGCGCCGGAGCTGGCGTGGCTGCATGCCGCGTCCTCCGCGGCGGTACGCGACCACGGTTTCCTGCGCCTGTGGTGCGCCAAGGAAGCCGTCCTGAAGGCGCACGGCCACGGCATTTCCTTCGGCCTGCACCGTCTGCGTTTCGCTGAAAGTCCGGACGGGTTGCGTCTGGTCGAGTGCGACGCCGAACTCGGCCAGGCCGAGGACTGGTCGCTGACGGAGCTGCACCCGGCGCCCGACTACCTGGGCGCACTGGCGTGGAAACGCCGGGATCCGGGGCGGGAGTTCCGGGATCCGCACGAGCCGGCGTGAACGCCGCGGTACCCTGTGCGCGCTTTCGCGAACCCCGAACCACGAATCCCGGCTTCATGAACACCACCCCCGCTCCTTTCGACGCCGCGCTGCGCCGCACGCTCGACGATGGCCTCGTCGCGCTCGCCCTCGACCCGGCCGCCGTGTCCGCGCCGCTGCTGGACTACCTCGCCCTGCTGGTGCGCTGGAACAAGACCTACAACCTCACGGCGGTGCGCGATCCGCACGAAATGGTGGTCAAGCACCTGCTCGACTCGCTGGCGATGCATCCCTTCGTGGACGACCTCGCCGCGCGCGGCGGCACGCTCGCCGACCTGGGCACGGGCCCGGGCCTGCCGGGCATTCCGCTGTCGATCGTGAAGCCGGGCCTGAAGGTCACCCTGGTGGAGAGCAACGGCAAGAAGGCGCGCTTCATGCGCGAGGCCATCCGCCAGCTCGGCCTGAAGGACGCGCGCGTGGCCGAATCGCGGATCGAGGCCGTGGACGAACCCGGCGCGTACGACGCGATCACCGCGCGCGCGCTCGCGACGCTGCCGCTGATCCTGGAACTGGGCGGCCACCTGCTCAAGCCGGACGGCCGGCTGCTGGCGATGAAGGGCGTGCATCCGGCCGACGAGATCGCCGCGTTGCCACCCGGCTGGACGGTGGAGGCCTCGCATCCGATGCGCGTGCCGGGACTGGACGCCGAGCGCCACATGGTGGTGATCGTCCGGCGCTGAGGGCCGGCGCCGCGCCGGCGCCACTGTTCGCGCAACCGGCGTAAACCGGACGACAACGGCCCATCCGCGCGAAGCGGCGCAAGTGCTTGATCCGGCGCAGCCCGCGCCGGTCGTGACGCGCGCAGCGCCCATACAGCCGGGGCGAAGGGGGCACGCGCCGTCCCATCCGGGCATAATCCCCGGTCCGGCCCCACGCCGGTCTTTTTGCTTTCTCATCACCAGTCACCAGACCAGGACGAGCCGCATGGCCCGCATCATCGCCGTCGCCAACCAGAAAGGCGGAGTCGGCAAGACCACCACCGCCGTCAACCTGGCCGCTGCGCTCGCGCGCACGCCCAAGCGCGTGCTGCTGGTCGACCTGGACCCGCAGGGCAACGCGACCATGGGCAGCGGCCTGGACAAGCGCGAGATCGACACGACGATCTGCGACGTCCTGCTCGGCGAGGCCGACGTCGCGTCCATCGTCAAGCGCACGGCCGAGGACTTCGACCTGCTGCCGGCGAACATCGAGCTGACCGCGGCCGAGATCACCCTGATGGGCGAGGCGAACCGCGAGCAGCGCCTGAAGGCCGCGCTGGCGCCGCTGCGCGAGCAGTACGACTTCATCCTCATCGACTGCCCGCCGGCGCTGTCGCTGCTCACGCTAAACGCGCTGACGGCGGCCGACTCCATCGTCGTGCCGATGCAGTGCGAGTACTACGCGCTGGAAGGCATCAGCGCGCTGATCGACACCATCGAGGCGCTCAAGGCGAACCTCAATCCGGCGCTCGAGGTCGAGGGCGTGCTGCGCACCATGTTCGACGTGCGCAACAACCTCGCCAACGCGGTGTCGGCGGAACTGATCAACCATTTCGGCGACCGCGTCTTCCGTACGATCGTGCCGCGCAACGTGCGCCTGGCCGAGGCTCCCAGCCACGGCCAGAGCATCGTCGGTTACGACCGCGCCAGCCGCGGCGGCATCGCCTACATGGGGCTGGCGGGCGAAGTGCTGCGCCGCCAGCGCGAGCGCGACCAGGCCAAGGCGCGCGCTCCGCAACCGAAGGAGACCACGGCATGAGCGTAGCCAAGAAGCGCGGCCTGGGCCGCGGCCTCGAAGCCCTGCTGGGACCCAAGGCCGCCGCCGAGGCGCCGGTCCTGGAGGCGGTCGAAGGCGACGTGCTGCGCCACCTGCCGATCGACGCGCTGACGCCCGGCAAGTACCAGCCGCGCAAGCACTGGGACCAGGAAAAGCTCGAAGAGCTGGCCGAATCGATCAAGGCACAAGGCGTGATCCAGCCCATCGTCGTGCGCGACCTGGGCGGCAAGCGCTACGAGATCATCGCCGGCGAACGCCGCTGGCGCGCCTCGCAGCTGGCGGGGCTGGACCAGATCCCGGTCGTCATCCGCGAAGTCGACGATCGCACCGTCGTGGCGATGGCGCTGATCGAGAACATCCAGCGCGAAGACCTCAATCCGCTGGAAGAAGCCAACGCGCTGCAGCGGCTGATCGACGAATTCGACCTGACCCACGCGCAGGCCGCCGAGGCCGTCGGCCGTTCGCGCGCCGCCGTGTCCAACCTGCTGCGCCTGCTGGAGCTGCCGCCGGAAATCCGCGTGCTGCTGGAAACGCACGCGCTGGAAATGGGCCACGCACGCGCCCTGCTCGCGCTGACGCCGCAGGCGGCGATCGCGCTCGCCCGCCAGGCTGCGGAGCACGGCTGGTCGGTGCGCGAAGTCGAACACCGCGTCCAGCAGCTGGCCGCCGGGCAGATCCCCACCGCCGGCGGCGCCAGGCCGAAGGCCGCCAAGGCCAAGCCGCAGGCGGACATCGTCGCGCTGGAGCGCCAGCTGTCCGAATCGCTCAACACCAAGGTCAGCGTACTGCACGGCCGCGGCGGCAAGGGCCGCCTGGTGATCCACTACAGCGACCTGGATTCGCTGGACGGCGTGCTGGAAAAGCTGCGCGGCACCGTGACCGAATAACCCGCGGGGAAGCGGCATGAACCCGTACCGCTACCGCGTCGCCTTGCGCGCGATCCACCCGCGCGACGACCTGCGGCCGCTGTTCGACCAGCTCGGCCTGTCGCCGGAACGCACATGGCGCGCCGGCGAGCGCCGGACCTCGCCGGCCGGCACCCCGCTCGATGGCGTGTATCGCGAAAGCTACGCTTACACGAATCTGACACATGGATCGCGAAACTGGTCGGATGAGGATCTGCAGGACTTCCTGCGCGGCATCCAGCAGCGACTGGCCATGCACCGCGATGCCCTGCACACGTTCTACATCCGCGGCGGCCGCTGCGGCCTGTCGATCGGACTGACGGGCGAGAGCGGGTTCGGCTTCGAACTGGATCCCTCGCTCGGCGCCGGACTGGCGGACCTCAAACTGACGCTGGGTTTCGATTTCAACGCCGAACCCGACTGACTTCCACCCACCACGCGAGCTCCGATGGCTGACACTTCCCCCGGCACCATCCTCGTCACCGGCGCGGCCGGCTTCATCGGCGCCTACACCTGCCGCGCGCTCCAGGCCCGCGGCGCCCGCGTTGTCGGGCTGGACAACTTCAACGACTACTACGATCCGCAGCTCAAGCGCGACCGCGTCGCCGCCTTGTGCCCCGACGCGGACATCCGCGCGCTCGACCTGACCGATCGCGACGGCCTGGCCGCGCTGTTCGACGAGGCCGCGCCGACGCACGTCGTCCACCTCGCCGCACAGGCCGGCGTGCGGTATTCGCTGAGCAATCCGCACGCCTACGTCGACAGCAACCTCGTGGGCTTCGTGAACCTGCTCGAACTGTGCCGGCACCGCGGCGTGCAGCACCTGGCGTATGCGAGTTCGTCGTCGGTGTACGGCGATTCGGCGACGCCGCCGTTCTCGGAAGACCAGCGCATCGATCAGCCGCGCTCGCTCTATGCCGCGACCAAGGCCGCCAACGAACTGATGGCGCATACGTACGCGCACCTGTACGGCCTTCGATCGACCGGCCTGCGCTTCTTCACCGTATACGGCCCGTGGGGTCGCCCGGACATGGCGCCGCTGCTGTTCTCGCGAGCGGTGCTCGCCGGTCGCCCGATCGACGTGTTCAACCACGGCAAGATGCGCCGCGACTTCACCTTCGTCGACGACATCGTCGCCGGCGTGCTGGGCGCGCTGGACAACCCGCCCGAGGGCGAGGTCCCGCACCGCGTCTTCAACCTCGGCAACCACACGCCGGTGGAACTCGAGCGCTTCATCGCGGTCATCGAACAGGCCGCCGGACGACCGGCCCAGAAGGTGTACAAGCCGATGCAGCCCGGCGACATGATCGAAACCATGGCCGACACGCAACGCGCGCACGCCGCGTTCGGCTTCGAGCCGGCGACTTCCATCGAGACCGGCCTGCCCCAGGTCGTGGCGTGGTGTCGCGATTATTTCGGCGAGAACGCCTGACGCATGAGCACGTCCCCGCATCTTTCGGTCGTCGTACCGGTGTTCAACGAGCGCGACAACGTCGCGCCGCTGGTGCACGAGATCACTGCGGCGCTGCGCGGACGCGCACCGCAGGACGGCGGCGATTTCGAGATCGTCTACGTCGACGACCACTCGCGCGACGACACGTTGGCCGTCCTGCAGGCGCTGAAGGCCGAGGTGCCGGAACTGCGCGTGATCCACCACGTCACGCAGAGCGGCCAGAGCACCGCGATCCGCAACGGCGTGAAGGCCGCGCGCGGCGAGTGGATCGCCACGCTCGATGGCGACGGGCAGAACGATCCGGCCGACATCCCGAAGCTGATCGCGATGCGGGCCAGTTCGCCGGCCGAGGTGAAGATGTTCGCGGGCTGGCGCGTGAACCGGCAGGACAGCGGTTCCAAGCGCTGGGCGTCGAAGTGGGCCAACGCCATCCGCGCACGCATGCTGCGCGACGACACGCCCGACACCGGCTGCGGGATCAAGCTGTTCGAACGCGCCGCGTTCCTCGAGTTGCCGCACTTCAACCACATGCACCGATACCTCCCCGCGCTGATGCAGCGCGCGGGCTACAGGACGGTGAGCGTGCCGGTGAACCATCGCGCGCGTTCGACCGGCGTATCGAAGTACAACAACCTCAACCGTGCGCTGGTGGGCGTCGCCGACCTGCGCGGCGTCGCGTGGCTGATCCGCCGCGGCAAGGTCACGCGCACCGAAGAGATCTGAGCGGGGTCGCCGTGGAATACGACTTCATGAACAACCCCATCGCGTGGCTCGAGTGGACCGGGCTGCACATGTCGCCGTGGAAGATCATCGGCCTCACCGGCGCGCTGATGTTCGGCGGACGCTGGCTGGTGCAGTTCGTCGCCTCCCGCAGGCACGGCAAGCCGGTGATCCCGCGCCTGTTCTGGTACATGAGCCTCGTCGGCAGCGCGATGACGCTGGCGTACTTCCTGTTCTCGCAGAAGCAGGACTCGGTGGGCGTGATCCAGAACCTGTTCCCCGCCTTCACCGCGGCGTACAGCCTGTACCTGGACATCCGGCATCGCGGCTGGAAGCGGGACCGGGCGACGCACTGACCCCTCGCCGTCATCCCCGCGAAAGCGGGGGCAAGGCGGCGTACGGTCGCTGCGATGCGGCGGACCCGTCCAACGCCCGGACACCTGTCACGCCCCCGTCGAACCGCCAGATTCCGTGCCTCACGGCCCGCGCGCGGCGGCGTCCGGTGATGCGATGATCGGCCGGTTCTGATCGCCCCGGGGAATCCGTGAAACGACTGCTCCTGACCGCCGCGCTGTCGGCGCATCTCGCCCTTGTCACGTCGGCCGCGCTGGCCGGCCCCGTCGACGACCGCTTCCAGGCGATCTACAGCAAGGAATGGCAGTGGCGGCAGGCCGAGACCGGCAGCGCCGACGAGGACAACGACGGCTCCAGCGATCGGCACGAACTGCCGTCGGTCGACGCTGCCAGCCAGAAGGCGCGACTCAAGGTCTGGGAGGACGTGCTCAGGCAGCTCGACGCGATCGACGTGGCGCAGCTCGACGCGCAGAACCAGGTGAATTACGCCGTCTACCGCGCGCAGGTGGAGAACCTCGCCGCCGACGTGCGCCTACGTTCGTACGAGATGCCGTTCAATTCCGACTCCTCGTTCTGGTCGAACCTGGGCTTCATGACCCGCCGGCCGATGCGCACCGTCGCCGATTACGAGGCCTACATCGGCCGCCTGCGCGACGTGCCGCGCTACTTCGACCAGAACATCGTCAACATGCGCGCCGGCCTCGCGCGCGGTTTCAGCGTGCCGCGCGCGGTGCTCGACGGACGCGACGTGTCCATCGCCGCCGTCGCCGAGGTGCAGGATCCGCAGCAGTCGACCTTCTACGATCCGTTCAAGAAGATGCCGGCGGGCATTCCCGCGGCCGAGCAGGCGCGCCTTCGCGAAGCCGGCACGACCGCCATCCGCGAGCGCGTGATTCCCGCCTACGCGCAACTGCTGGCCTTCTTCCGTAACGAGTACGTGCCGCGCGCGCGCAAGACGCTGGGCGCGGAACAGATGCCGGACGGCAAGACGTTCTATCGCCAGCAGATCCGCGAGTACACGACGCTCGATCTGGGACCGGAGGAAATCCACCGGATCGGGCTGAAGGAAGTCGCGCGTATCCAGGCCGAGATGGACGCGATCATCCGGCAGGTTGGCTTCAAGGGCAGCTTCGCCGACTTCCTCAAGTTCCTGCGAACCGACAAGCAGTTCTACGCCAACACGCCGCAGGAACTGCTCGATCGCGCCGCGTGGATTTCCAAGCGCGTGGACGGCGAGATCGGCAAGTTCATCGGCACGCTGCCGCGCGGGCGCTTCACCATCGTGCCGGTGCCGCCGGACATCGCGCCATTCTGGACCAGCGGCCGCGGCGGCGCGGGCACGTACTGGGTGAACACCTACGACCTGCCCTCGCGCCCGCTCTACAACCTGCCGGCGCTGACGCTGCACGAGTCCGCGCCGGGCCATGCGTTGCAGGGATCGCTGGCGAAGGAACAAGGCGAGCTGCCGGCCTTCCGCCGCGAGACGTACATCTCCGCGTACGGCGAAGGTTGGGGGCTGTACAGCGAGAAGCTCGGCGTGGAGATGGGCATCTACCAGACGCCGTACGAGGATTTCGGCCGGCTGACGTACGAGATGTGGCGCGCCTGCCGCCTGGTGATCGACACCGGCGTGCACCACAAGGGCTGGACGCGCGACCAGGCGATCGCCTACCTGCGCGATCGCACCGCACTGAGCGAGCATGAGGTCACGATGGAAGTCGACCGCTACATCTCGTGGCCGGCGCAGGCGCTGAGCTACAAGCTGGGCGAGATCACCATCGTCCGCTTGCGCGAGGAAGCCGAAAAGGCGCTCGGGCCGAAGTTCGACGTCAAGGCGTTCCACGACGCGCTGCTGAGCGAGGGGTCGGTCCCGCTGCCGGTCCTGGAGCAGCAGGTGCGGGCGTTCATCGCCAGGTCGGCGGGCACGGGCGGTGCGGACGCGTCAACCGGGGCGGCCGGGCAGCGTTGACGCGTCATCGGTCCCCGCAGCACAGTGGGACTTCACCAGGAGGGATCCATGCGTATCGCAACCGCCACGATGTTCGCCTTCACCCTGCTCGCCGCCACCGGCGCCCATGCCGCCGACTCGTATGCGTTCGGCAACCGCGTGCTGACGGTCGGTGACAGCGCGGGCAAGCTGGTCGAGCTCGCCGGTTCCCCGGTCCACAAGGAGCCGGTCGAGAACAAGTTTGGCGCCCACGAGGCCGAACGCTGGGAGTTCCGGCGCGACGACAAGACGCTGATCGTGACGATCCGCGACGGCAAGGTCCATCAGATCGACGAGGTCTACTGAGCCGTCCGGGCGCGCACCGCCGGGGCTTCCGGCGCTGTGGATAAGTGCTTGCCTGGGGCCCCGATCCCCGGCATAATGCGCGGCTCGCTGCGTCCGGTCGGTTCTTCAGGACTCGACCGGGCGGGGTCCGGAAGCACGATTCCGTCCCGCCGCCGGCAGCCAGGATTTCCTACCCGTATCGTGCGCCGCAGCCGGATGTCCGGACGCGGAGGGGCCGCCGCCGCCCTGGCCAAGGGCGACACCCCACTACCTTTCGAGGTGCGTATGGCCCGTATCTGCCAAGTAACCGGCAAGCGAACGACGACCGGCAACAACGTCTCGCATGCCATGAACAAGACCCGTCGCCGCTTTCTTCCCAACCTCCACGAGCGCCGCTTCTGGGTGGCTTCGGAGAACCGTTGGATCAAGCTGCGTGTTTCCAGTGCCGCCCTGCGCACCATCGACAAGAACGGCATCGATGCCGTCCTCGCCGACCTGCGCGCCCGCGGCGAGAAGATCTGAGGAGAACTGACCCATGGCTTCCAAGCGCGACAAGATCCGCCTGATCTCCTCGGCCGGCACCGGCCACTTCTACACGACCGACAAGAACAAGAAGAACACGCCGAACAAGATGGAGGTCAAGAAGTACGACCCCGTCGTTCGCAAGCACGTGATCTACAAGGAAGGCAAGATCAAGTGACGTGACGGCCCGCTCGCGCTGCGCGCGAGCGGCGTTGCCGGAACGTCATCCGCGAAAGCGGGGATCCAGCGCCTTCCGCTTGTTCGAAGTTCCAGCAAAAACCCCGCCGCAAGGCGGGGTTTTTGTTTGTGCGTTCGTCGAGGACGTGTCGTCGTGTGCCGAGTCGCACGGTCCAGCGTGCGATGACCACCTGCACGTCGACCAACGATCCTTGCGCGCCGCGGGATCGCGGAGCGCAGATGAAACTACGGCCCCTTTCGGGGCCGTAGTCGTCGGGCACGAGGTCGATCAGAACCGCTGCTGGTACTTCAGGTACCAGAAGCGGCCGATGTCGAAGCCGCCGTAGTAGCTGAAGCTGCTGGACGGATCGCTGTACATGGTCGGGCCCAGGTGGTTGAACACGTTGTTCGCACCCAGCGACACCGTCGCATTCCATGGCGTGTTGTAACGGAACTGCACGTCGTGGAAGGTGTTGGACCCACGCACCTGCGTCGGCTGCTCGAGCGTGTAGGCCGAGGAGAAGTCCGGGTTGTTGCACTCCGGGCCGCCGCTCAGGTCGTACGCACAAGGCTCCTTCGCGCTGGAGTAGTAGCGGGCCGTCCACGAAGCACCGAAGTCGCCCAGGTTCCAGTCGAGCATCATGTTGGAGCGGATGCGGAAGTTGCCGCCCCAGTCGCCCGTGACCCAACCGTTGCGCTGCTCGACCGGCGTGACGTCCTCGTTGTCGCGCTTGTACTCCAGGTAATCGACGTAGGTCGATTTCCAGTCGATGCGGAAGCGGCCAAACGAGGTTTCCGGCAACCGGTAGGAGACGCTGAAGTCGTAACCCGCGGTTTCCTGGTAGCCCGCATTGATCAGCGTGCGGGTCACGTCGACGACCTGGCCGGAGTCGGCGTCACGCACGAAACGCGAGCCGGCGGTGGCGATGTCCTGCACGTAGTACTGGTTGAGGATCGAGGTGACGGTTTCTGCCGCGATCACGTCGTCGACGCGGATCTTCCACCAGTCCAGCCCGATATCGAGGCCTTCCGCCCAAGTCGGGCTGTACACCATACCGACCGTGTACGTCTTCGAGGTTTCGGGCTTCAGCTCCGGGTTGGATCCGGACAGGTACGCGTAGTTCGACTGGGTATTCGGGCCGCTCGCGGCCACGCCGCCGGATGCCTCCTGACGGAAGCCGCCCGGGACGTCGGCCGCGCAGCGGCTCGCCACCGCTCCGTTGCGGCTTGCCGCGCCGAAGCTGGTGTCGCAAGGATCGGTGTACTGGTCGAACGTCTCGCTGGTGCCGCCGTACAGGTCATTGACGGTCGGCGCGCGGAAGCCCGTGCCGTACGTACCGCGGAACAGCAGGTCGTCCGTCGGCTTCCATTTCAGGCCGAACTTCGTGTTGGTGGTGTCGCCGAAGGTGCTGTAGTCCGAGTAGCGACCCGCGACATCCAGCGACAGTTCCTTCGCGAACGCCACGTCGGCCAGGATCGGCACGTTGAACTCGAGGTAGACCTCATCCAGCGAGTAGCCGCCCTGCGTCGGGGCGCCCGCCAGGTCGGTGCTCAGGCCCGACTGCTGGAGGGCGTCGGGCTCGTAGCGCGCGGATTCCTTGCGGTGCTCGTAACCAACGGCCATGCCCAGATCGCCCGCCTCGAGCTCGGCGAGCACGCCGCTCAGGTTGGCCGAATAGACCTGCGTGGTGGTCTCGGACGTGTCGTGGCTCGGCAGGAACAGATACTTCTGCAGTTCCGCATTCGAGAGGTTGCCCGGATCGTTCGCGCCGTAGCGCGACAGCGGGTTCCACGGCACGCAGCCGTCGATCGCCGCGCCCGGCGAACCGCACTTCACCACGCCATCCGTGTCCAGGAACGACGGACCGACCGCCTGCTCCACGTTGGGCACGAACAGGTTGCCGGTGCCGGTCTTGACGCCCTTGTTCTGGTTGTAGACGTAGCCCACGTCCCAGTCCCACGGCTTGTCGGCCAGGTCGAAGGAGCCTTCGAAGCCACCGGTGAAACGATAGGTGGTCAGCTCCGAGACCGTGTTGCGCGGCACTTCCCACGTGCGGCGCGAGAAGCTCACGCTGCGGCCGAGCGGATTGAAGTAGCTGTCGGCCGACATCGGCGTGCCGTAGGCAGCCGAGCGGTACGGATAGCCCGCGATCTGCTGCTCCGCCTCGCGATGCGTGTACAGCGCGTCGGCGACGAACCTCACGCTGTCGGTGAGATCGAACCGTGCATTGGCGAACAGCGAGCGGCGCTCGAGCGCCGTCTGCAGCCACATCTGCTGGTTGCTGTTGGCGAAGTCTTCGGCGCTGGTCGGGTGGTAGTTCGCGAAGTCGCGCGGGTCCGCACCCGGGTTCACGGTCCAGCTGTTGCCCAGACCGATGCCGCAACGCGTCGCGGCGATTTCCTCGGAGGGCGGAAGGCCGCCGCCGCACGGGCCGTTGGAAATGACGCCGTTGGCGCTGATCGCGCTCGTGCCGTGGGCGTCCACCGTCCAGCCGGGGCCGACGAGCACGGCGCCGGGGTGGAAGGTGCCGTTCGAGGACGCGCTGAACGGACGGTCGCCCGCGCGGACCTCATCTTCCTTCGTGTATTCGGCGCCCAAGGCGACGCTGCTGCGCTCGCCGGCGCTGCCGATCATGAAGTTGTAGACCTGCTTTTCGCCGTCGCCCTGCCCGTACTGGCCGATATAAGCCGAGGCCTCGGCACCGTCGAAGTTCTTGCGCGTGATGATGTTGATCACGCCGGCGATGGCATCGGAGCCGTACAGCGCGGAGGCGCCGTCGGTCAGCACTTCGATGCGCTCCACGATGGAGGTCGGAATCGCCGCGAGATCGGAATAACCACCCGACGACACGCCCATGCGCTTGCCGTCGACCAGCACCAGCGTGCGTTCCGGACCCAGGTTGCGCAGGTCGACATACTGGCCGCCCACTTCCTCGCCCGAGGACAGCGCGTCGGCACGGCTGATCGCGGGCGAGCCCGCCGCACTCAGGTTCTGGATGATGTCGGCGACGCTGGTGAATCCCTGCTTCTGGATGTCCGCGCGGCTCAGGCTGATGACCGGCTGCGAGGTTTCCATGCTGGCCTGGCGGATACGCGAGCCCGTCACCTCGATCTTGTCCAGCGTGGTGGCGTCCTTGTCCGAGTCCTGCGCGAAGGCGAACGCCGGCGCGAGCGCAACGGCGATTCCCGCCGGCAGCAGGCCGACGCGCACGACCGTGCGCATGTTGCGATGCTTCATTTCTCTCTCCAGATATCCGTTATGAGCGCGTTAAGAGCGCTGCAAAACCTTAGGGCCCGCATGCGCGGAGCCGGTTTCCCGGTCGACGCGGAGAGATTCGCGACCGACGGCAATGTGGTTTGCGCGGGCAGGAGCGCACATTTGCGCGCTTTGTCCGTCGTGGTTCGGCGCAGTACTCCGGTACTCCGACGCGGTCATGCCGAAATGCGCACGGAAACTGCGCGCGAAGCTGCAGTTGTTGTCGAAGCCGCTGGCGATGGCGACTTCGCCGATGGTCATCGGCGTGGTCGCGAGCAGGTTCGCCGCGTGCTTCAGCCGCAGGTTGGCGCACGCGGCCTGCGGGCTCTCCCCATAGAGGCGATGGAAGATCTTCGAGAAGTACCACATCGAGAACTGCGTGCGATCGGCGAGTTCGGCGATGCGGATGATGCGGTCGCAGTTGCCCTCCATGAACAGCCGCGCACGTTGCATGCGCTCGAACACCTGGCGTTTGCGCGCGAGCGATGCGCCCGGGCACAGCGGGATGCGGCTGCGATCGTCCGCCTGCATTTCCTCCAGCGTCAGCAGCAGCGAGCGCACGCGTGCCTGATGGGCGGTCGTGGCCGCCGCGCCGTCCTGCTGGCGGGCGATGCGGTACCAGTTTCGCGCGACGTCGCGGGCGTGGTCGGGGGCGATCCGGCCCAGGCCGACATGGAGGTCGAAGTTGCCGAAGCGCGTCATCGCCTTCAGCGCGTCTTCGGAGATCGCCATGCCGATGCACAGGCCCTGCGCGTCGGCCTGGACCAGCGGCGCGGAGTCGCGGGCGAAGGCGATCCAGTCCCCGGCGCGAAGATAGAAGCGGCCTTCCTTCGCCTCCACCCAGGCGCCGCCGCGCATCTGCACCCAGATGGAGAGCTCCTGTCCATGGAATTCGACGCTGCCCAGCCGCGATGCACCGATGCATCGTGCCCACTGTCCTTGCGCCGATCCGATGCGCAGTAGTTGTCCCCGGTCAGCCCACTTTGCCTTATCCATGGTTATTTATTCCTGTCTCTGGTGGGATCAGGCTATGAGGACCTTCTCATCCGTCTCCATAGGATTCAGTCGCTGGTCATGATCTGGTCTGCGCGCTGATTGAATCAGCACCGCGCTATTGCCAGGAGCGCTCGAATGAAGTTCGAAGTTCACTTTGGCTATTTGCTCTTCCTGCTCGACTGGTTGATCCGATTAGCGGCGCTGGTGTGGATTCCCGTGCGCTGCCCGCCGGCGGCCGCGCGCAGCTGGCTGTTGCTGGTGGGCTTCGTGCCGCTGCTCGGGTTGCCCCTGTATCTGCTGCTCGGCCATCCGTGGCTGGCGAAGCAGCGCCGGCAGCGGCAGGCGTTGGCGTCGCAACTCATCCGCGAGGGCCAGGGAGAACTCGCCATGCTGCGCTGGACACCGGCCGCGGACGGCATGTCGGCGGATATCGCGCGACTGGCCGAGCGCCTGGGCGATTTCATGCCGATGCCCGGCAACACGGTCGAACTGCTGGACGACTACGCCGCGTCGATCGAGGCCCTGGTCGCCGACATCGACGGCGCGCGAGGAAGCGCAGCTGCTCTACTACCTGATGTTCGACGATGCGGTGGGCCGCAAGGTCTGCGATGCATTGCGGCGCGCCAGCGCGCGTGGCGTGCGCTGCCGGCTGCTCCTCGACGCGGTCGGTGCGAAGCCCGGCCTGCGTGCGTTCGCCGGATCGCTTCGCGCGTCGGGCGTGGAAGTGCATGCGATGCTCGCCGGTGGACTGAAGTGGCGCAGCCTCTCGCGCATGGACCTGCGCAATCACCGCAAGCTCGCGTTGATCGACCGCCGCATCGGCTACGTCGGCTCGCAGAACCTCGCCGATGCGGCGTTCGTGCCCGGCCATCCCAACCGCGAACTCATCGCGCGCGTGCGCGGGCCCGTCACGCGGCAGATCGCGGCGTTGTTCGCCAGCGACTGGCTCATCGAAACCGGCGAGCGGCTCGTCATCGGGGAGTTCGCCCCGGACGGGAACGGAACGACCCCGGCGCAGATGCTGCCCAGCGGCCCGGCGTATCCGTTCGAGAACGCGCGCAACCTCGTCGTCGCGCTGGTGCAGCGCGCGCGGCGCCGGGTGGTGCTGGTCACGCCGTACTTCGTGCCCGACGACATGACGCTCGGCGCGCTGCGCGTGGCCGCGCTGTCCGGCATCGACGTGCAACTGGTGCTGTCGATGAGCAACAACCAGCGCCTCACGCGGTGGGCGCAGCGGTCGTATTACGACGAACTGCTGAAGGCCGGCGTGCGCATCGCGCTGTACCGGCCGCATTTCCTGCACGCCAAACACCTGAGCGTGGACGACGAGGTCGCGTTGATCGGTTCGATCAACCTGGACATCCGCTCGTTCGCGCTCAACGCCGAGGCCGGGCTGGTGTGCTTCGATCCGGCGGTCGCGGCGCGGCTGCACGACGTCGAGTCCGCCTACCTGCGCGACGCGCAGCAGCTGGACCTGCACGACTGGCGCCGGCGACCCCGCTGGCACCGCAGTGTCGAGGGCGTGGCCCGGCTGGCCGATTCGCTGATGTAGCGCGGCGCGTTCAGGGCGCTGCCGGCCCGCCGGCCGAGCCCCGCGGCCGGCGGCGTTCTACACTCGGCGCATGTTCCCGGGGCGAGGCGTCACGTGATCCCAGGCTGGATCCTGCTGCTGGTGTCGGCGGCCTACGTCGGCGTGCTGTTCGCGGTGGCCTATTTCGGCGACCAGCGCGAGACCACGCCGCGTGCGCGCTGGCTGCGTCCGGCGGTGTACTCGCTGGCGCTGGCCGTGTACTGCTCGTCGTGGACGTTCTATGGCGCGGTCGGCACGGCGGCGCGCACGGGACTGGGGTTCCTGCCGATCTACCTCGGCCCCTTGCTGATGCTCGCCTTCGGCTGGCGCATCCTCGAGCGCCTGGTGCTGATCTCGGGCGAGCACCGGATCGTCTCCATCGCCGACTTCCTGTCCTCGCGTTACGGCCGCGCGCCGGGCCTGGCCGCGCTGGTCGCGGCGGTCGCGCTGACCGCGGCCGTGCCGTACGTCGCGCTGCAGTTCAAGGCGGTGGCGATGAGCGTGGAGGTGTTGGCCGACGTGCGCGGCGACGCGGGCCTGCTGTCGGACCCGGCGTTCTACGTGGCGCTGATGTTGGCCGCGTTCGCGATCCTGTTCGGCACGCGCCAGATCGACGCGACCGAACACCATCGCGGCATGGTGCTCGCGATCGCCCTGGAATCGCTGGTGAAACTGCTCGCGTTCCTCGCCATCGGCCTGTTCGCGCTCGCGCACCTGCCAGGCACCGGCAATCTGGTGCAACGCATGGTGCAGGCGGCGCCGGTCGTCGCCTCGCAGGGCGTGCCGGCGGGTTTCGTGGCGCAGACGCTGCTGGCCTTCACGGCCATCGTGTGCCTGCCGCGCCAGTTCCACGTGGCCGTCGTCGAATGCCAGGACCCGGCCGACCTGCGATCGGCACGCTGGTTCTTCGGCGGCTACCTGGTCCTGATTTCGTTGCTGGTGGTGCCGATCACCCTGGCGGGGCAGTCGCTGCTCGCCGGCACCGGCGCGTCGCCCGACACCTACGTGCTTGCGCTGCCGCTCGCGCTGCAGCACGAAACCCTGGCGCTGGTGGTGTACATCGGCGGGTTCTCGGCGGCGACCGGCATGGTCATCGTCGCCAGCGTCGCGTTGTCGACGATGGTCAGCAACGACCTGGTGATGCCACTGCTGCTGCGCGGCGGCGCGCTGCACGAAAGCCAGGGCATCGACAAACAGGTGTTGTGGGTGCGCCGCGTCACCATCTTCGTGCTGGCGATGATGGCTTACGGGTATCACCGCGGCTCGGCGTACTACGGCGCGGGCGAGGACACGCTCGCGCAGCACGGCCTGCTCGCGTTCGCGGCAGTCGCGCAGTTCGCGCCGGCGCTGATCGGCGGCCTGTACTGGCGTGGCGCGAGCCGCGCCGGGGCCTTCGCCGGTCTGTTCGCCGGCACCGTGCTGTGGCTGTACACGCTGCTTCTTCCGGCGCTGGCGCGGGGCGGCTGGCTGGCGACCGGCTGGATCGAGCGCGGGCCGCTCGGCGTCGACTGGCTGCGCCCGGAGCAGCTGTTCGGCCTGCACGGTTGGGACCCGCTCACGCACGGCACGTTCTGGGCGCTGCTGTTCAACGTCGGCGTGTTCCTGTTCGTCTCGGTGCGCCAGCGTCCGCGATTGCAGGAACAATTGCTCGCCGCGCCGTTCCTCGATCCGTACGTGCAACGTCCCGCGCTCGGGCCGGGCGGATGGGCCGGCAGCGTGCGCGGCGGCGAGTTGCTGGCGCTGGCCGAGCGCATCGTCGGCGAACGCCACGCACGGCGCGCCTTCGAGGAATACGCGCTGCAACAGGGGCGCACGTGGCAGCCGGAGCAGCCGGCCGATCGCGCGCTGGCGCAGTTCACCGAACGCCTGCTCGCGTCGGCGATCGGCGCGGCGTCGGCGCGCCTCACGCTCACCACCGCGCTGCGCGGATCGGGCATGGAACTGGGCGAAGTGGTGGCGCTGCTCGATGAGGCGAACCAGGAGTTGCGCTTCAACCGGCAGATCCTCTCGACGACGCTGGAGAACATCAGCCAGGGCGTGAGCGTGGTCGACGCGGAAATGCGCCTGGTCGCGTGGAATCGCCGCTATCAGGAACTGTTCGAATACCCCGACGGCATGCTCTACGTCGGCCGCCCGGTCAGCGACCTGATCCGCTGGAATGCCGAGCGCGGCGAGATGGGCTCGGGCCCGCTGACCGAGGACGAAGTCGAGGAGCAGGTGAGCCGACGCCTCGCGCACCTGCGCGCGGGCGCGCCGCACGTGTTCGAACGCGTGCGCGCGAACGGGCAGGTGATCGAGATGCGCGGCCGCCCGTTGCCCGGCGGTTACGTCACTACGTACTCGGACGTCACCGATTACAAGCGCGCCGAACAGGGGCTGCGCGAGGTCAACGAAACGCTCGAACAGCGCGTCGAGCTGCGCACGCGCGAGGCCGATGCCGCGCAGCAGTCGAAGACGCGCTTCCTGGCGGCGATCAGCCACGACGTGCTGCAGCCGCTCAACGCCGCGCGCCTGTTCGCCAGCGCGTTGCGCGAAACCCCCGATGCCGCCGAGCAGGCGCGCCTGGCCGAACGCGTGGACGCCTCGCTGCGCGCGGCCGAGGACCTGCTGGACGGGCTGCTCGATATTTCGCGACTCGATGCGGGCGCGCTGCGCATCTCGATCACCGACTTCGACGTCAACGAACTGCTGCGCGAGCTCGTCGCGCAGTACGCACCGGTTGCGGCCGGCCGCGGCCTCCAGCTGCGCGTGCGCGCGCCCGACACGCCGCGACCGGTACGCAGCGATCGCCGCCTGCTGCGCCGCGCGTTGCAGAACTTCCTCGCCAATGCGCTGCGCTACACGCGCGAAGGCGGCGTGCTCATCGCCGCGCGCGTGCGCGACGGCGCCGTCGAACTGCAGGTGTGGGACACCGGCCCCGGGATCTCCAAGCACCACCTCGAACAGATCTTCGACGAGTTCCGCCGTTTCGATACGTCCGCCGGGACCGGCGAACGCGGGCTGGGCCTGGGCCTGTCGATCTGCCAGCGCATCGCGCGCACGCTGGATCATCCGCTTCGCGTGCGCTCGCGCGTGAACGTGGGCAGCGTGTTCTCGATCACCGTGCCGTTCGGCCGCGCCATGTACGCCGCTCCCCTGCCCGCACCGCACCTGATGATGGGCGGCGATTCGCTCGCGGGGCTGCGCGTGCTGTGCGTCGACAACGACCGCGAGATCCTCGACGGCATGCGCAGCCTGCTGCAGCGCTGGGGCGTGGTCGCGCTCACCGCGGCGAATGCGGACGAGGCCCTCGCACGCCTGGCCGACAAGCCCGATGTCGCACTCGTGGACTACCACCTGCACGACCGGCTCGATGGCCTCGGCGTGATCGACGAGCTCCGCGCGCACTACGCGCGTGCGTTGCCGGCGGCGTTGTTGACCGGCGATGGCAGCGACGCGCTCAAGATGGCCGCGCGCGAACACGATTGCCGCGTGCTCACCAAGCCGGTGAAGCCGGCGTCGCTGCGCGCGTTCCTCGCGGCGCAGCGCCAGGCTGCGCACGCGTGAGGGTCATCGCATCTGCGTCGATGCGCTGACGCGCCACACGGTGTTGCCGACGTCGTCGGCCACCAGCAGCGCGCCGTCGCGTGCGATGGCGACGCCGACGGGCCGGCCGCGCGCGTTGAGATCGGCATCGAGGAAGCCGCCGAGCACGTCGACCATCGAGCCCGTCGGGCTGCCGTTGCGGAACGGCACGAACACCACCTTGTAACCGGACAGCGGTTCGCGGTTCCACGAGCCGTGCAGCCCGATGAACGCGCCGTCGGCGTAACCATCGCCGAGTTTCTGTCCCGTCGCGAAGGTCAGTCCGAGCGGCGCGACGTGCGCACCCAGGGCGAAGTCCGGAACGCGTGCGGAGGCGACGAGCGCGGGATCCTGTGGTTTCACGCGCGTGTCGACGTGGCGGCCCCAGTAGCTGTACGGCCAGCCGTAGAACGCGCCGGCGTCCACGCGCGTGAGGTAATCCGGCACGAGGTCGTTGCCGAGTTCGTCGCGCTCGTTCACCACCGCCCACAGCGTGCCGCTCACCGGCTCCCACGCGATGCCCACCGGGTTGCGCAAACCGCTCGCGAACACGCGTCGCGTGCCGGTCGCCGGATCGATCTCGAGCACGGCGGCGCGATCGACTTCGGCCGCCATGCCGTTGTCGGCGATGTTGCTGTTGGAGCCGACGCCCACGTACAGACGCGTACCGTCGGCCGAGGCGATCAGACTCTTGGTCCAGTGATGGTTGAGCTCGTCGCCCGCGCCCGGCAGATCGACCACCTTTTGCGGCGCTGCAGTCGCCTGCCGTTGCCCCGTCGCGTACGGAAACTTCACGACGGCGTCGGCGTTGGCGACATAGAGCGTGTCGCCGACCAGCGCCATGCCGAACGGGGATGCCAGGTTCTGCGCGAACACGCTGCGGATCTCGGCGACGCCGTCGCCGTCGGCATCGCGCAGCAGCGTGATGCGATTGGCGCTGGGCACGCCGGAGCCGGCCTTCTTCATCACCGCGCCCATCACCTTGCCCTTGAGTCCCTTGATCCCGCGCTTGCCCGGCGGCGCGTTGCTTTCGGCGACGAGCACGTCCCCGTTGGGCAGCACGTAGAGCCAGCGGGGATGCGCCAGCCCGGTGGCGAAGGCCTTGACCGACAGGCCCGCGGCGGCGGTCGGCGTGTCCACGCCGTTCCACCCGGTCGCGGGCGCGATCTCCAGCACGGGAATGACGGACGTCTCCGGCGGAACGATCTTCGGATCCGCGCCGGTGTCCTCGCCTCCGCGCAGCGTCGCCTGCCCGCCGCATGCGCCGAGCGCGAGCAGCCAGGCAAGGACGATCGATCGACACGCAATGTTCACGACAAGGCTCCGCTGCGGGAATCGGCAGCAGTACCCCTCGCGGCGTGGAACAGGCGTGATCGGCGCAGGCGACGGTTCAGGCCGCTGCGCGCGACGTCACTCCGCCTCTTCCGGCGGCGGCACGATCGCGCCCGGGTCCAGCGCGAGGCGGCCGGCGATCAGCACGGCCTGCGTGCGGTTGCTGGCGCCGAGCTTGCGCAGGATGGCGGTGACATGCGCCTTCACGGTGGCTTCGGAGACGCCCAGTTCGTACCCGATCTGCTTGTTGAGCAGGCCGGCGCCGAGCATCTGGAGGACGCGGAACTGTTGCGGCGTCAGGTCGCGGAGGCGTTGCGCGGCATCGTGCTCGTCCGCGTGCGCGGCGGGTGCGGACAAGGCGACCGACGGCGCCCAGCGATCGCCGTCGAGTACGCGCGTGATCGCCTCTCCCAGCGTGGCGGCGTCGGCGGATTTGGGAATGAAGCCGACCGCGCCGTGGTCGAGGGCGCGCCGCATCACGGTGGGCTCCTCGCGCGCGGAGACGACGACGATCGGCAACTGCGGATGCAGCGCGCGCAGGTGCACCAGCGCGCTGAAACCCTGCGCGCCGGGCATGTTCAGGTCGAGCAGCAGCAGGTCGGCGTCGGGCTCGGCCTCGACCAGTGCATACAGCGCTTCGACGCTGTCGGCCTCGCGCAGCTGCGCGTCCGGCAGCACGCGCGCGACGGCGCCGCGCAATGCTTCGCGGAACAGCGGATGGTCGTCGGCGATGAGGAGCGTGGGCATGGGGGCTGGGCTCGTCATTCCCGCGCAGGCGGGAATCCAAGTGTCCGGTGCGATTCCGCCCTTCGGCGGGAGTGACCGCGGGTTGAGTTGGATCCCCGCCTTAGCGGGGATGACGCATGGTGCAGCGGTGCAGGTGAAGACTCGCGGATCGCCTTCTACGGCACGCGGCGCTCGCGAACCAGTGATTCGACCACGCCCGGATCGGCGAGGGTGCTGGTGTCGCCGAGCTGGTCCGGCGCATTCTCGGCGATCTTGCGCAGGATGCGGCGCATGATCTTGCCCGAGCGCGTCTTCGGCAGACCCGGCGCCCATTGCAGGTGGTCGGGCGTGGCGATGGGCCCGATTTCCTTGCGCACGTGCGCGACCAGTTCCTTGTGCAGCTCGTCCGTCGGCGCTTCGCCGGCGATGAGCGTCACGTAGGCGTAGATGCCCTGTCCCTTGATGTCGTGCGGGAAGCCGACGACGGCCGCCTCGGCGACCTTCGGATGCGAGACCAGCGCGCTTTCCACTTCCGCCGTGCCGATGCGATGCCCGGACACGTTGATGACGTCGTCCACGCGGCCGGTGATCCAGTAGTACCCGTCGGCATCGCGACGGCAGCCGTCGCCGGTGAAGTAGGTGCCCGGATACGTGCGGAAATACGTGTCGATGAAGCGGCCGTGGTCGCCGTAGACGGTGCGCATCTGGCCGGGCCACGAGTCGAGCAGCACGAGGTTGCCCTCGGCTTCGCCTTCCAGGCGGGTGCCGTTCGCGTCCACCAGTGCCGGCTGCACGCCGAAGAACGGCTTGGTCGCCGAACCGGGCTTGAGGTCGATCGCGCCCGCAAGCGGCGTGATGAGGATGCCGCCGGTTTCGGTCTGCCACCACGTGTCCACGATGGGCGATCGCGATTCGCCGACGACCTCGTAGTACCAGCGCCACGCTTCGGGGTTGATCGGTTCGCCGACGGTGCCCAGCAGCCGCAGCGATGCGCGCGAGGTCTTCCTCACCGGCTCGTCGCCGTCGCGCATCAGTGCGCGGATCGCCGTGGGCGCGGTGTAGAACAGCGTGACCTGGTGCTTGTCGATCACTTCCCAGAAGCGCGACACGGTCGGGTAGTTCGGCACGCCCTCGAACACCAGCGCGGTGGCGCCATTGGCCAGCGGGCCGTAGACGATGTAGCTGTGGCCCGTGACCCAGCCGACGTCGGCCGTGCACCAGTAGACGTCGTCCTCGCGCAGATCGAACACGACCTCGTGGGTGAAACTCGCGTAGACCAGGTAGCCGCCGGTGGTGTGCAGCACGCCTTTCGGCTTTCCGGTCGAACCCGAGGTGTACAGGATGAACAGCGGGTCTTCGGCGTTCATGCGCTCCGGCGCGCATTCGGTGGGCTGCGCGTCGACGACAGCGTCGTACCAGCGATCGCGGGGCATCTGCATGTCCACCGCCGAACCGGTGTGGCGCACCACGAGCACGGTCTCGACCGTGTTGGTGCCGCCCAGTTTCAGCGCGGCGTCGACGTTCGCCTTCAGCGGCACCTTCTTGCCGCCGCGCAGGCCTTCGTCGGCGGTGATGATGAGCCTGCTCTGGCAATCGGCCACGCGGTCGGCGATGGACTGCGGCGCGAAGCCGCCGAACACGACCGAGTGGATCGCGCCGACACGGGCGCAGGCGAGCATGGCGACGACCGCTTCGGGGATCATCGGCAGGTAGATCGTGACGCGGTCGCCCTTGCGCACGCCCAGCGAACGCAGCGCATTGGCGAGCTTGCACACGCGCGCGTGCAGTTCACGGTACGTGATGCGCTCGGCAGGCTGGGCCGGATCGTCGTGCTCGAAGATCAGGGCGGTCTTGTCGCCGCGCTTGTCGAGGTGCCGGTCGAGGCAGTTCACGCTCGCGTTGAGCTCGCCGTCCTCGTACCAGCGGATGCGGAAATCCTCGAGGTCGTAGCTGACGTCCTTGATCCGGGTCGGCGCCGTGAACCAATCCAGGCGCTGCGCGACCTTGCCCCAGAACGCGGCCGGATCGTCCACCGATTCGGCGTACTGGCGCTCGTAGTCCTCGCGCGTCACGCGCGCCTTGGCGGCGAAGTCCGGATCGATCGGATAGACGGCGGCGGGATGGTTCATGGCGGACTCCGGACGTGTGTTCGAAAGGCGTGCGGCGGCCCTGCGCGAGGCGCGGGCGACCGTATCGGGCAGTGTGCCGCATTCGCCCGCCAGCCTCATCCACGGGGGTCTAGACGATAGTCGTAAGCGCCGCCTCCGGCGTGGCGACTACGACCAATGGGGAATGGTTGTGCAGCGCGATGGCGACGCAGGCTCGGGTCATGTCGGGCATCCGGTCCGGCGTTTTCCGTGGGAGGGAATCATGTCCGCAAGCATTGCCTCGACGTCGAAGGCCGCGACGCCGCGTCGCCGCCCGCTCGCCGCCGCACTGCTGGTTGCGCTGGCGCTGCCGGGGATGGCCTTCGCGCAGACCGCGAAGGAGAAGGAGCTGGAGGCGCGCGTCGCCCAGCTCGAAGCGATGGTCCAGCAACTGGTGGCCCAACAGCAGCAGCAACAGACGCAGATCAGCGAAGTGAAGACGGCCCAGGCCACCGCGCCGGCCGCACCCGCCGCAGCAACGGCGACCGCGGCCGCCGGCGCGCCGAAGGTCTCGCCGGTGCAGGGCACGACGATCACGCCGACGGCGAATCCGAATTCGAAGTTCTACTACGGCGGCTTCATCAAGCTCGATGCGTCGGTCACCTCGACCAACGACGGCGACATTCCCGACGGCACCGTCGGCCGTCTGTTCTACGTGCCCAAGGCCATTCCGGTCGGCCAGGGCAACGTGCGCGAAGGCGGCACCGACACCGACATGGGCGCCAACTTCTCGCGCTTCTGGTTCGGCGTGGACAGCGACACCGACAACGGCGACAAGCTGAAGGCGTACCTGGAATTCGATCTGTTCGGCGGCGGCAGCACGGCCTTCACCGGCAATGAGGTCGCCACCAACACCTACGCGCTCACGCTGCGCCAGGCGTACGTGCAGTGGAACAACTGGCTGGCCGGCCAGGCGTGGACGAACTTCCAGGACACCGCCGCGCTGCCCGACACGGTCGACTTCCTCGGCCCCACCGAAGGCACGGTGTTCGTGCGCCAGGCGCAGTTGCGCTACACCAACGGGCCGTGGTCGTTCTCGATGGAGAACCCGGAAACGGTCTACACGCCGTTCAACGGCAACATGGCGCAGATCGCCGGCGACGACGGCCCGATGCCCGACTTCACCGCGCGCTACACCGCCAAGGGCGACTGGGGCCACTTCGGCGTCGCCGGCCTCGTGCGCCAGCTGAAGTACCAGACCGCGGGCGTGGCCGCGACGCCCACCACGCCGGCCCGGGCGGCCGTCGAAGACGAAACCACCGGCTACGGCATCAGCGTGTCGGGCAAGTTCAACCTCGGCAAGAACGACGACATCCGCTACATGGTGACCGGCGGCAGCGGCATCGGCCGCTACATCGGCCTGGCGCTCAACAACGACGCGGTGCTCGATTCGACGGGCGATCTGGACAACATCGACGTCATCGCCGGCTTCGTCGGCTGGCGCCACGTGTTCAGCCCGAAGCTGCGCACGAACCTGTTCTACTCGCGCGCCGACTACGACCAGGACACCGATTTCACCGGCCTGGGCATCACCAAGGGCGCGCAGTCGGCGCACTTGAACCTGATCTACACGCCGCTTCCCAAGCTCGACCTGGGCGCGGAACTGATCTGGGGCCAGCGTGAACTCGAGAACGGCGACCGCGGCGAGCTCAACCGCCTGCAGACGCATGTGAAGTACAACTTCTAAGGGGCCAGACCGTGTCCACCATCACCGCAAACACCAAAGAGGGCACCCTCAGCCAGGGGCACAAGAAGGTCATCTTCGCCTCCAGCCTGGGCACCGTGTTCGAGTGGTACGACTTCTATCTGTACGGATCGCTCGCGGCGATCATCGCCAAGCAGTTCTTCAGCGGACTGAACGACACCAGCGCCTTCATCTTCGCGCTGCTGGCCTTCGCGGCCGGCTTCGCGGTGCGTCCGTTCGGCGCGATCGTGTTCGGTCGCCTGGGCGACATGATCGGCCGCAAGTACACGTTCCTGGTCACCATCGTCATCATGGGCCTGTCGACATTCCTGGTCGGCATCCTGCCCAACTACGCGTCGATCGGTTTCGCCGCACCGGCGATCCTGATCGTCCTGCGATTGCTGCAAGGCCTGGCGCTGGGCGGCGAATACGGCGGCGCGGCGACGTACGTGGCCGAGCACGCGCCGCACGGCAAGCGCGGTCTGTACACCAGCTTCATCCAGACCACCGCGACGATCGGCCTGTTCCTGTCGCTGCTGGTGATCCTGGGCGTGCGCACCTACCTGGGCACCGAAGCGTTCGAAGCGTGGGGCTGGCGCATTCCGTTCCTGCTGTCGATCGTGCTGCTGGGCGTGTCGGTGTGGATCCGCATGCAGCTCAACGAGTCGCCGCTGTTCCAGCAGATGAAGGCCGAAGGCAAGCAGTCCAAGGCGCCGATCACCGAAAGCTTCTTCACGAAGAACGGCAAGATCGTGCTGCTCGCGCTCCTGGGCGCGACCGCCGGCCAGGCCGTCGTGTGGTACGCGGGCCAGTTCTATGCGATGTACTTCCTCACGCAGTCGCTGAAGGTCGATGCGACGACGACGTGGCTGCTCATCGCCGCCGCGCTCGCCATCGGCACGCCGTTCTTCATCTTCTTCGGCTGGCTGAGCGACAAGATCGGCCGCAAGAAGATCATCATGGCCGGCTGCCTGATCGCCGCGATCACCTACTTCCCGCTGTTCAAGGCGCTCACGCACTACGCCAACCCGGCCATCGCCGAAGCCAGCGCGAACGCGCCGGCCGTGGTGCACGCCGATCCGCGCACCTGCTCGTTCCAGTTCGACCCGGTGGGCAAGAAGGTGTTCACCAACTCCTGCGACATCGCCACGGCCGCACTGGCCAAGGCGGGCGTGCCGTACACGATCCAGGCCGCTCCTGCGGGCAGCCTGGCGCGCGTCACGGTCGGCGACGTGGAAGTGCAGAGCTTCGAGGGCGCGGGCCTGGCCAAGGAAGACAGCAAGGCCAAGACCGACGCGTTCGGCGCCGAGCTGAAGAAGGCGCTGGTCGCGGGCAACTATCCCGAGAAGGCGGACCCCGAGCGCATCAACAAGCCGATGGTGCTGCTGATCCTCGTCGTCCTGGTGCTGTACGTGACGATGGTCTACGGCCCGATCGCCGCGTGGCTGGTCGAGCTGTTCCCCACGCGCATCCGCTACACCTCGATGTCGCTGCCGTACCACATCGGCAACGGCTGGTTCGGCGGCTTCCTGCCGACGATCGCCTTCGCGCTGGTCGCGGCCACGGGCAACATGTACTACGGCCTGTGGTATCCGATCATCATCGCGCTGATGACCTTCGTCATCGGCTCGCTGTTCCTGCGCGAGACGAAGGACGTGGACATCACGACGTACGACTGACCGCACTTCGCTACGTAACGCGACAACGCCGGCCTTGGGCCGGCGTTGTTGTTTTTGATGATTCCGGCTTGATTTCGCTTCGCTTGTTGCTGGAAAAAGGCGCTGCACTCATGAGCGTCGCACGCATCATTCGCCGACCAGCTCCCGACGCCGCTTCCCGCTCAGCGCACCGAGCGCGCGTTCATACGACCACGTCACCAGTTCGCGCAGGTACGCCTCGGGCATTCGCCGCACGTCGACGACCGTCACCCAGTACCAGCGCCCCGTCCAGCGCGCCGGCTTGATGCCGGGCTGGTCGGTGAGTTCGACGAAGCGTTCCGGCATGGTGCGGAAGCTGAAGCGCCAACGCTCCGGCTCGCTCGTCTTGAAGTACGCGAAGGTCTTGCCGCCCACCGAATACACGAGGATGTTCGATGGCGCGCCGTGGAGCACCTCCTGCGCGGCGGGAAAGCGCGAGCAGAAGCGCTTGAGCTGGGTGGTGTCCATGCGGCCATTCTCGCGCGGGCTGCTGACAGCGCGTTGTCAGGAGGGCGTCGCGCCTCGCCGTTCGCGGTTTGCCGATCCCGACCACGGCCCGCGCGCCGACCTTCGCGGAAATGACGGCGAATGATCCGCCGGTGCTTTCCGCGTTTCAGCGTGACGTCCGACGTTCGCGCAGACTGCGTGCCAAGACGCGCGGGACATTCCAACCTCCGCCGAGCGTCGAGTGCAAACGAAAAGCCCCGCCGAAGCGGGGCCTTTCGCAGCACGACGCCGAAGAAGCGGCCTCGTCCTCAAGCCACCTTCACGATGCGCAGCGGATTGCTCCATTCCTTCATCAGCTCCGCCTCGCGCTCCTTGGCCTTGTGCAGATGCGCTTCCTTGACGTGGCCGTAGCCGCGGATGTGTTCCGGGATGCTGGCGATTTCCGCCGCCAGATCGACGTTGGCGCGATCCAGCTTGCCGAGCAGCCCTTCGATCGTGCGGAAGTAGTCCTCGATCAGCTGGCGCTCCATCTTCCGTTCCTCGGTCTTGCCGAAGATGTCGAACGCGCCGCCGCGCAGGAAGCGCAGCTTCGCCAGCCACTTGAACGCGGTGAACACCCACGGGCCGAATTCCTGCTTCATCAGGCGACCCTGCGCATCCTTCTTCGCCAGCAGCGGTGGCGCGAGGTGGAACTTCAACGTGTAGTCGCCATCGAACTGCTGCTCCAGGCGGCGCATGAACTCGCCGCTCGTGTACAGACGCGCGACTTCGTACTCGTCCTTGTAGGCCATCAGCTTGAACGCGTAACGCGCGACGGCTTCGGTGAGGTCGGTCGTGCCGGCGACGTTGCGCTCGGCCGCATGCACCTTGGCGACCAGGTCGCTGTAACGCCTGGCGTACTTCGCATCCTGGTAGTCGGTGAGGAACTTGACGCGACGCTCGACGATCTCGTCCAGCGAACGCGACAGGCGCTCGTCGTCCAGCGGCATGAAGGCCACGTTGTCGCCGCCGTGGGCCGGCACGTGGCGCAGCTCGTCCTCGCGACGCGTGCTGCGCGGCGCGGACGTGGCGCCCCATTCGTTGCCTTCCCATGCGCCCGGCGACAGCATCGGCAGCGCACCCGGCGTCGCTTCGGCGAGCGTGGGCGCGTTGCGGATCAGGCCCGCGGCTTCCATGACCGCATTCGGATCGACCACCGCCAGGCGGCCCCAGGCGAACGCCGTCTTGTTCATGTCGATCGCCGCGCCATTGAGCTCGATGGCGCGCATCAGCGACTCCATCGACAGCGGCACCAGGCCCTGCTGCCAGGCGTAGCCGAGGATGAAGAGGTTGGTCGCGATCGCATCGCCCATCAGGGCGGTGGCGAGCTGCGTCGCGTCGACGACCAGCGGATCCTTGCCGCCCAGCGCGACCTTCACCGCCGCGATGATGTCGGTGGCCGGGAACTGCATGTCCGGGCGCGTGGTGAACGTGCCGGGCATCGCTTCGTAGCTGTTGAGCACGACGTTCGAACGGCCCGCGCGCACCTTCGACAGCGCCCAGTAATCGTTGACGACCACCATGTCGCAGCCGAGCACGAGGTCCGCCTCGCCCGCGGCGATGCGCACGGCGTGCAGGTCCGACGGCGAACGCGCGATGCGGATGTGCGTGGTCACGGCGCCGCCCTTCTGCGCCAGGCCGGTCTGGTCGAGCACCGTCGCGCCCTTGCCCTCCAGGTGGCCGGCCATGCCGAGCAGCGCACCGATCGTCACCACGCCGGTGCCGCCGACGCCGGTGATGAGGATGTTCCAGGGCTGCGACAGGTCGGTGGCGACCTTCGGCATCGGAAGATCGGCGAGGCGATCCTTCGCGCTTGAACCCCCGCTCCTGTTCGGCGCGCCCTTGCGCAGCCCGCCGCCTTCCACCGTCACGAAGCTCGGGCAGAAGCCGTTGACGCAGCTGTAATCCTTGTTGCAGTTGCTCTGGTCGATCTCGCGCTTGCGGCCGAACTCGGTTTCCTTCGGCAACACGGAGACGCAGAACGACTTCTTGCCGCAGTCGCCGCAGCCTTCGCACACGAGCGAGTTGACCATCACGCGCTTCTGCGGATCGACCATCTTGCCGCGCTTGCGGCGGCGGCGCTTCTCGGTCGCGCAGGTCTGGTCGTAGATGAGGACCGACGTGCCCTTCGTTTCGCGCAGGCGCTTCTGGATGGCGTCGAGTTCCTTGCGATCATGGAACTCCATGTCGCCGGGGAAGATCTCGCGCTTGCTCCACTTGGCGATGTCGTCGGACACCAGGACGATCGTCTGCACGCCTTCGCTGCGCACCTGGTGCGCGATCTGCGGCACCGACAGCGTGCCGTCGACGGGCTGGCCGCCGGTCATCGCGACGGCGTCGTTGTAGAGGATCTTGTAGGTGATGTTCACGCCGTTCGCGACGGACTGGCGGATCGCCAGCGAGCCGGAGTGGAAGTACGTGCCGTCGCCGAGGTTCTGGAACACGTGCGGCGTATCGGTGAACGGCGCCTGGCCCGACCACGTCACGCCTTCGCCGCCCATGTGCGTGAAGGTGTCGGTGCTGCGGTCCATCCACGTGACCATGTAATGGCAGCCGATGCCGCCCAGCGCGCGCGAACCTTCCGGCACGACGGTCGAGGTGTTGTGCGGGCAGCCCGAGCAGTAGTGCGGCACGCGCGGGAACACGGCGCGCGGCAGCGCGAGTTCGGATTCCTTCTCCGCCATCCAGGCCATGACGTTGCGGATGTGTTCGCTGTCGTGGAAGCGCTGGATGCGGCGGCCGATGACGCCGGCGATGGTGGCCGGCGTGAGTTCGCCGGTGGACGGCAGGATCCACTCGCCGTTCTCGTCGTACTTGCCGACGATGGACGGGCGCTGGCCGCTCCAGTTGTACATGTATTCCTTCATCTGGCGCTCGATGAAGGCGCGCTTTTCCTCGACGACGACGATGTCCTCCAGGCCCTGCGCGAAACGCGTGATGCCCACCGGCTCCAGCGGCCAGGTCATGCCGACCTTGTAGACGCGGATTCCGAGATCGGCGCAGGCCTGCTCGTCCAGGCCGAGGTATTCCAGCGCCTGCAGCACGTCCAGATACGACTTGCCGGTGGTGACGATGCCCAGCCGCGCACGCGGCGAATCGATCACGACGCGGTCGATGCCATTGGCGCGCGCGAAGGCCTGCGCGGCCTTCACCGCGTACTTGTGCAGGCGCATCTCCTGGTTCATCGGCGGATCGGGCCAGCGGATGTTGAGTCCGCCTTCCGGCATCTCGAAATCCTCCGGCAGCACGATGCGCGTGGCCATCGGGTCCACTTCGACGGACGCCGACGATTCGACCGTTTCGGCGATCGTCTTGAAGCCCACCCAGCGACCGGTGTAGCGCGACATCGCCCAGCCGACCAGGCCCATGTCGAGGATGTCCTGCACGCCGGCCGGGTTGAGGATCGGCATCATCGCGCTGACGAATTCGTCTTCCGAACCGTGCGGCAGCGTCGAGGAGCGGCAGGCGTGGTCGTCGGCCGCGAGCGCGAGCACGCCGCCGTACTGCGAGGTGCCGGCGGCGTTGGCGTGCTTGAACACGTCGCCGGTGCGATCCACGCCCGGGCCCTTGCCGTACCACATGCCGTACACGCCCTGCACTTTCGCGCCGGGGAAGAGGTTGGTCTGCTGCGTGCCCCAGACCATCGTCGCGCCGAGGTCCTCGTTGAGGCCGGGCGTGAACTTCACGCCCGCGTTCTCGAGGAACTTGCGTGCGCGCCACAGCTCCAGGTCGAAGCCGCCGAGCGGCGAGCCGCGATAGCCGGAGATGAAGCCGGCGGTGTTCAGACCCGCGGCTTCGTCGCGCAGGCGCTGCATCAGCGGCAGTCGCACCAGCGCCTGCACGCCCGACAGGTAGATGCGCCCCTTCTCGCGGCTGTACTTGTGCTCCAGCGAGTAATCGGTGTCGAGCACCGAGTTGGTGAGCGCGGTGTTCGCCGAGGACGGCGAGCTGAGTTCGGCAGTGCTGGTCATGCGTGGCTCCGGCGCGACGGGGGTCGCGGGGGTGGCTGCGGACGCCCGGCGTCGCGCCTCACGGCCGGGGCCGCGAGGTCAAAAGTGCCGAGCAAAGACCCGGAATTGTAGCAGTCGGGCACGGTTCGGCCGCCCGGCAGGTGCCGGGGAGGGTCCGGAGGTGACGCGGGGCGCCCTGTTCATCCACGCGCCGCGAGGCGAGGCCGCACCCGGGGAACGGGCCGGCACGCCAACAGGGGTGCGCTGCGCCTACCCGGGCGACATCGACGACGGACGCCTTATTGGCCCGCGATCCAGGTGCCCTGCACGTTCAGGTCGTCGTCCAGCACGACGAGATCGGCGCGATACCCCGGCGCGATCCGGCCCAGTTCGCCGCCCAGGCCGATGAACTGCGCCGGGTACTGCGACGCCATCCGGCAGGCTTCCTCGAGCGGCAGGCGCAGACGCTGGACGGTGTTGCGCACGGCCGACGCCATGTCCAGCGCGGAACCGGCCAGCGTGCCGTCGGCCGTGGTGCACTGGCCGTCGCGGCAGATCATCTCCACGCCGTAGAGCGAGAACGCCTCGCGCTCGCCGCCGACCGGCGGCATGGCGTCGGTCACCAGCATCATCTTCCCCCGCGGTCGCGCCGCGATCGCAACGCGCAGCGAAGCGTCGTGCACGTGGTAGCCGTCGACGATCAGGCCGCACCACGCATCGGGATTCTCCAGCGCCGCGCCGACCGCGCCGGGTTCGCGCGAGTTCATCGGCGTCATCGCGTTGAACAGGTGCGTGACGCCGGTGATGCCGTTGGCGAAGCCGTCGCGCAGTTGCTCGTAGGTCGCCGCGGTATGGCCAGCGGCGATGATGACGCCGCGTTGCGCCAGCGCCCGCAGCGTCGCCGCATCGAAACGTTCGGGCGCGAGCGTCACCAGCGTGATGCCCGCGGTGCCGAGCGAGGCGACCAGGTCGAGTTCGGCCGCGTCGGGCGTGTGGAACTTCGACGGATCGTGCACGCCCTTGCGCGCGGCGTTGAGGTACGGCCCTTCCAGATGCACCCCAAGCACGCCCGGCACGCCCTGCGCGAGCGCGTCGCGCGTGGCGTCGATGGCACGCCGCATCACGTCCACGTCGTCGCTGATGAGCGTCGGCAACAGGCCGGTGGTGCCGTACTTCCGGTGCGCGTTCGCGATGCGGCGCAGCCCGTCCACCGTCGGTTCGTCGTTGAACAGCACGTCGCCGCCGCCGTTCACCTGCGTGTCGATGAAGCCGGGCACGAGGGTGCGGCCGGCGAGATCCACCACCTCCGCACCCTTCGGCGGCTCGCCCGGCACGACCGCGATAATGCGGCCGTCCTCGACCAGCACGCTGAGGTTCGTCTCGAAACCGTTGTCGGTGAGCATGCGCCCGTTGGTGAAGGCAAGCGTGGTCATCGTGCTTTTCTCCCGGATGCGATCAAACCGTCTCGGTCACCTTGTTCAGATGCGGCGGCACGTCGGGGTTGTGCCCGCGCGCGACGGCCAGCGCGTTGACCGCCTTGTAGAAGCACTGCACGGTCAGCAGCGGCGTGCACGCCGGATGCGGCGATGCCGGCATCGGCAGCACTTCCTGGCCCTGCGCGCCCGGCAACGCCACCCACACCGGCGCACCGCGCTGGTGGAATTCCTCGGCGACCGACATCGTGCTTGCGCAGGTGTCGTCGTCCTGCGCGAAGGCGAGCACCGGGAAGCCCGGGCCGACGATCGCCATCGGGCCGTGCTTCACTTCGGCCGAAGAGAACGCTTCGGCGTGCAGGCCGCAGGTTTCCTTGAACTTGAGCGCTGCTTCCTGCGCCGCGCCCAGGCCGAGGCCCCGACCAACGACGAAGAGATTGCGCGCGTCCTTCAAGCCTTCGACGACCGGCGACCAGTCCATCGCCCAGGCGTCGCGCAGCGCGCCGGGCAGCGCGTCCACGGCGGCGAGCAGCTTCGCATCGCCGCTCCAGCGCGCGGCCAGTTGCAGCAGCGCGGCCAGCGAGCACAGGTAGCTCTTCGTCGCCGCGACGCTCTTTTCCGGGCCGGCACGCAGCGGGATCACGGTGTCGGCGATCTGCGCCAGCGGCGAATCCTCGACATTGACCAGCGCGACGACCATCGCACCGGCGGCGCGTGCGATCTCCGCGTTGCGCACCAGGTCCGGGCTCTTGCCGGACTGCGAGATCGCGACGAACAGCGCGCCCTTCAGGTGCGGCCGCACCGCGTACACCGAACCGACCGACGGCGACGCGGACGCGGTGACCAGGCCCAGCGTGGTTTCGAACAGGTACTTGCCGTAAGTGGCGGCGTGGTCGGAACTGCCGCGCGCGCAGGTGACGATGAACGCCGGCGGCTGCGCCTTGAGGCGTTGCACCAGCGCGTCGACGAGGGGCGCGTTCGCTTCGAACTGGCGCGCGACGGCGTCGGCGGTTTCGGCCGCTTCGGCGTGCATGCGCGTCGCGGTGGCGAGGAGGGGTTCGCTCACGGGGGTTTACTCGCTCTGGAGTTCGGCGACGAAGTCGTACGCATCGCCGCGGTAGAAGGATCGGGTGTATTCGACGACGCGACCGTCGTCGAGGAAGGTGCGCCGTTCGATGAACAGGCCGGGGCTGCCTTCGGGCAGGTTCATCAGGCGCGCCTGTTCGGCGTCGAAGGCGATGGCGCGCAGGCGCTGCAGCGCGCGCGTCGGGCGCAGGCCCATTTTCTGGAAGGTCTCGTACAGCGAGTTCTCGACCAGCGACGGATCGGCCAGCACGGTCTGCGGCACGACGGTGCGCTCCAGCGCGAGCGCCATGTCGTCGGCGATGCGCAGGCGGTAGTAGCGCACCACCTGCGCGCCGGGCGACAGGTTCAACGCCATCGCCTCGTCGGGGGTGACCTCGCCGGTGCCGCGTTCGATGAAGCGGGACTTGGGATCCAGTCCGCGCGCGCGCAGGTCGTCGGTGAAGCTGGTGAGCTTGGAGAACGACTTGACGATGCGTTCGGACACGAACGTGCCCGAGCCCTGGCGCTGCATCAGCAGGCCGTCGGCGACCAGGCCAGAGATGGCCTTTCGCACCGTCACGCGGGACAGGTCGAGCAGCTTGGTCAGTTCGCGCTCGCTGGGCAGCGCCTGGCCCGGCGTGAGTTCGCCGTTCTCGATGGCGTGCTGGAGCGTCCGGCGCAGGTGCTGGTAGGCCGGGGCGCGGCGCGCATCGGCCTGGCGTCGGAACTCGTTGACCAGATAGTCCTGCATCCGCAAGAGAATACCAGTCAGATACCAGTTCGGGCAAACCAGCCCGACCGGCGGCGCGGCGCCTTCCATGCCTGACTACGACGAAAGTCGAATCACCCCTGAAAAGGCGGGGTCGCCGTGGGAATTTCGCGCCCGCGTAACCCCAAGTCGCTGAAATTGCTGGGTCGGCGCGGGAGACCACCGGCCTGCGCTCGCGTTGACCGGCCCTGTTCGCCGGGTTTGCACCAGTGGTATCTGACTGGTATCTTCACTGGTATGCCTGTGGTCTTCAAAACCTCATTCCGCTGGAGCGCTCCGTGACCGCCCCCATCGCGCCGATGGCGCCTTTCGACCTGATCATCTTCGGCGGCACGGGCGACCTGGCCCTGCGCAAACTGCTGCCGGCCCTGTTCCATCGCTACGTGGACGGCCAGATCGTCGCCGGCACGCGCCTGTTCGGTCTGGCGCGCGACAGCCAGACCGACGAGGCCTACCGCGAACGCGTGCGCGAAGCGCTGCAGAAGCACCTGGCCTTCGACCTGCGCGCGCCCGCGGCGCTGGAGCCGTTCCTGCAGTTGCTCTCGTACCGCCGCATCGACCTCCAGGCCGACGAAGGCTGGGGCGAACTGGCCGGCGAACTGGCCGACGAATCGCGCGTGCGGGTGTTCTACCTCGCGGTGGGCCCGGACCTGTTCGGCAGTGTGGGCTCGCGCCTGCAGGCGCACGGACTGACCGGCGCGAACACGCGCGTGGTGGTGGAAAAGCCCATCGGCCACGACCGCGCCAGCGCGGCGGCGATCAACGACGCACTCGGCCAGGTGTTCGCCGAATCGCAGATCTATCGCATCGATCATTACCTGGGCAAGGAAACGGTCCAGAACCTCACCGCGCTGCGCTTCGGCAATGCGCTGTTCGAACCGCTCTGGCGCGCCGAGCACATCGACCACGTGCAGATCACCGTGGCCGAGACCGTCGGCCTGGAGCGCCGCGCGAGTTACTACGACAAGTCCGGCGCACTGCGCGACATGGTGCAGAACCACATGTTGCAGCTGCTGTGCCTGGTCGCGATGGAGCCGCCGTCCTCGCTCGCGGCCGACGCGATCCGCGACGAGAAGCTAAAGGTGCTGCATTCGCTCAAGCCCATCGCCGACGGCGCGACCTCGCACCTCACCGTGCGCGGCCAGTACCGCGCGGGCGCGGTCGAAGGCCGCCCGGTCCCGGGCTACCTGGAAGAACTGGGCACCAACACCTCGCGCACCGAAACCTTCGTCGCGCTCAAGGCCGAAGTCAGCAACTGGCGCTGGGCGGGCGTGCCGTTCTACCTGCGCACGGGCAAGCGGCTGGCCGAACGCATGTCGGAGATCGTGCTGACCTTCCGCAAGGTGCCGCATTCGATCTTCGGCGACGAACCGGTCGCGCAGAACCAGCTGGTGATCCGCCTGCAGCCGGACGAAGGCGTGAAGCTGTGGATCGTCAACAAGATCCCCGGCCCCGGCGGACTGCGCCTGCGGCGCGTGCCGATGGACCTGAGCTTCGCCGAGACCTTCGGCGGCCGCCAGCCGGAAGCGTACGAACGCCTGCTGATGGACGTGGTGCGCGGCAACCCGATGCTGTTCATGCGTCGCGACGAAGTGGAAGCCGCCTGGGCTTGGATCGACCCGATCCTCGCCGCGTGGCAGTCCAGCAACGAATCACCCAAGGCATACACCGCGGGCAGCTGGGGTCCCAGCTCGGCCGTGGCCCTGATCGAACGCGACGGAAGGACGTGGCATGAGGACGCTGTCTAACACCGTGCGTTTCAAATCCGCACTTACGGAGCGCTTGACCGTGCTGACACCCGATCCGTTGCCCGTGCGCGAGCATCTGTTCGACGACAAGGCACACCTCGCCGCGGCACTGGCCAAGGCCGTCGCCGCCGACCTGCGCGGCGCGATCGCGCGCCGTGGCGCCGCACGGCTCGCCGTGTCCGGCGGCACCACGCCGCGGGCGTTCCTGATCGAACTGTCGAAGCAGACGCTCGACTGGGCGCACGTGACCGTCGTGCCGGTGGACGATCGCTGGGTCGCGCCGGACCATCCGCGCTCGAACGAGCGCCTGCTGCGCGAGACGCTGTTCCAGGGCGCCGCGGCACAGGCGACGCTGCTGCCGCTGCGCCGTCCCGCGCCGACGCCCGAAGCGGCGCTGCTGCCGGTGCTCACGCAGGTCGCCAACGAAGCGCTTCCGCTGGACGTCGTCGTGCTCGGCATGGGCGAGGACGGCCACGTCGCCTCGCTGTTCCCCGACCTCGTGCGCCGCGACATCGGCCTGCAGCCGCGCGGCCGCGCGCCCGTGCTTGCGATCCGCACCGCCTCGCAGCCGGAGCCGCGCATGACGCTCACGCTCAGCGCCATCTTCACCGCACCGTCGCTGTACCTGCATATCGAAGGCACGAAGAAGCGCGAAGTGCTCGACGCCGCCGCGCGCGATCCGCGCTCGACGCTGCCGATCCGCTCGGTGCTGTCCGGCGCGCCCTCGGCGCCGATGCTGTACTGGAGTCCGTAGTCGCATGAACGCCCTGCATCCCGTCCTGGCCGAAGTCACGCAGCGCATCCGCGAACGCAGCGCCGATCGTCGCGCCGCCTATCTGGCGCGCATCGACGCCGCATGCGGACGCGGTCCGCATCGCGCGACGCTGTCGTGCGGCAACCTCGCGCACGGCTTCGCCGCGTGCGGTACCGACAAGGCCGCGCTGCGCGGCGGCGTGTCGCCGAACATCGCCATCGTCAACGCATACAACGACATGCTCTCCGCGCACCAGCCGCTGGAGCGCTTCCCGTTCCTGATCAAGAACGCCGCGCGCGGCGTCGGCGCGACCGCGCAGGTGGCCGGCGGCGTGCCGGCGATGTGCGATGGCGTGACGCAGGGCCGCGCCGGCATGGAGCTGTCGCTGTTCTCGCGCGAGGTGATCGCGTTGTCCACGGCGGTCTCGCTGTCGCACGACATGTTCGACGCCGCGCTGTACCTGGGCGTGTGCGACAAGATCGTGCCGGGCTTGCTGATCGGCGCGCTGAGCTTCGGCCACCTGCCGGCGATCTTCGTGCCGGCCGGGCCGATGACGTCGGGCCTGCCGAACGACGAGAAATCGCGCGTACGCCAGCGCTACGCGACGGGCGAGGCCACGCGCGAGGAGCTGCTGGAAGCCGAAGCGCAGAGCTATCACGGCCCGGGCACGTGCACGTTCTACGGCACCGCCAATTCCAACCAGATGCTGATGGAACTGATGGGCCTGCACCTGCCCGGTTCGAGCTTCGTCAATCCGGACAATCCGCTGCGCGACGCACTGACCGCGGAAGCCGCGCGACGCGCCGCGCAGATCACCGCGCTGGGCGACGATTACCGCCCCGTCGGCCGCATCATCGACGAGCGCGCGATCGTCAACGGCGTCGTCGGCCTGCATGCCACCGGCGGTTCGACCAACCACCTGCTGCACCTGATCGCCATCGCCGCCGCCGCGGGCATCGAGCTGCGCCTGGAGGATTTCGACGCGCTGTCGTCGATCGTGCCGCTGCTGGCGCGCGTGTATCCCAATGGCAGCGCCGACGTGAACCATTTCCACGCGGCCGGCGGCCTGGGTTTCCTGATCGGCGAACTGCTCGACGCCGGGCTGCTGCACGGCGACGTCGAAACCATCGCCGGCCCCGGCCTCGCGCGTTACCGCGTCGAAGCGCGGTTGGCGCCGGAGCAGCGTGTCGAATACGTGCCGGCTACCGGACGCAGCGGCGATCCCACGGTCCTGCGTCCGGTGGCCGAGCCGTTCCGTCCCGACGGCGGCCTGCGCGTGCTGCATGGTCCGCTGGGGACGGCGGCCATCAAGGTTTCGGCCGTGCCGGAAGACCGCTGGGTCGTCGAGGCGCCGGCGCGCGTGTTCTCCGACCAGGCGCAGGTCAAGACGGCGTTCGAACGCGGCGAACTCGATCGCGATGTCGTCGTGGTCGTGCGCTTCCAGGGCCCGCACGCGAACGGCATGCCCGAACTGCACCAGCTCACGCCGACGCTGAGCGTGCTGCAGAAGCGCGGCCATCGCGTCGCGCTGGTGACCGACGGGCGCATGTCGGGCGCCTCGGGCCAGGTGCCGGCGGCGATCCACGTCAGCCCGGAAGCGGCCGTCGGCGGCCCGCTTGCGAAAGTGCGCGATGGCGACGTCGTGCGCGTGGACGCCATCGCCGGAACCTTGCAGGTGCACGTGCCGGCGGCGGAATGGGACGTCCGCGAGAACGCGACCGCGGACCTGACCGCCAGCCATTTCGGCATGGGGCGCGAGCTGTTCGCGGTGTTCCGCCAATCGGCGGCGCCGGCGCACCTGGGCGGCGGGATCTTCAATCCCGCGATCTGACGCGTCAGCTTCTGGTCGCCCGGGCGAGCGCAAGCGCACCCCGGGCGAGTCGCACACCCGGGTGCGCTCCGCGTGCACGGGCTACCAAAACAGTTTGATCTGGAGAACACGATGGGCCTGCTCGAATCCGTACTGCACGTCGCGCCGGTGATGCCGGTGGTGGTGATCGAAGACGCCCGGCACGCGGTGTCGCTGGCACGCGCGCTGGTGGCCGGTGGCATTCCCGCCATCGAGATCACGCTGCGCACGCGCGCCGCGCTCGATGCGGTGCGCGCGATCGCCAACGAAGTCGATGGCGCGATCGTCGGCGTCGGCACCGTGCGCAAGCCGCAGGACCTGAAGGATGCCGAGGCCGCGGGTGCGCGCTTCGCGGTTTCGCCGGGCGCGACGCCGAACCTGATCGCCGCGGCGAAGGACTCCGCGCTGCCGTGGCTGCCCGGTGCGGGCACCGCGAGCGAGGCGATGACGCTGTCCGAGCACGGATTCATCTTCCAGAAGTTCTTCCCGGCCGAAGCGGCCGGCGGCGCGCCGGCACTGCGCTCGCTGCACGGCCCGTTGCCGGAAATCCGCTTCTGCGCGACCGGCGGCATCGGCGCGCACAACGCGCGCGATTACCTGGCCACGCCGAACGTCGCCTGCGTCGGCGGCTCGTGGCTCACGCCGTCGCGCCTGGTCGCGGCGGAGGAATGGGGCGCGATCGAAGCCCTCGCACGCGCGGCGACGCTGCTTCGCGCATAAGCACCCCGCTTCCTTTCTGCGGGAAACTGCGCGCAACGCCCGGCGATCCATGGCCGGGCGTCCGGCAGGCGACGCGGCAGTGCCGCGGTGCGGCCTGCGAGCGTTGCGCTCATCCGATTCCCGATTCCTCGATCAGCTCGTCCTCGAACTCGACGAAGCGCTGCAGGTCCAGTCGATCCAGGCGCAGGCGCTGCGCCGCGGTCGAGAAGGCCATCGTCGCCAGGACGCGCTGGGGATCGCGCGCCCATGGCGGCACGTACAGCGGCGGGGCGATCAGCCCGTTCTCGCGGTACGGCGCCAGTTCGATCACGTCCGCCGTCGTCAGCCGGCCGGCGAACAGCATCGGCAGCAGATCGCCGCGGCCTTCCTGCAGCGCCTTGCGCACGAACACGTGCACCAGCATCACGCCTTCCAGGTAGGCGCCGTCCTTGGTGAAGCACACGCGTCCGCGCACGTCTCCGCCGCGGAACACGCGCGCGGCGCTGCAGAAGCTTTCCTTCTCGCTCTGCCCGGCTTCGAGGAAGCCCTTGAAGACCTCGATGAAATCGGCGCCGTCCAGCGCCTGCTTCACCATCACCACGCGCAACGCGATGCGCCGCAGGCGCGCGATGTCGAGCGCCCCGGTGACAATCTCGGAGAACGTCGCCAGGCCCTCCTGCACGCGCGTGGTGCGCGGCGCACCGATGCCGAGCGAATGCACGTGCGGCTGGTGGATGCCATTGAGCAGCGTGGCGGTGTGGATGAACGCCTCGTGCTCGACGAGCTGGTGCAGGTCGCGCTCGGAGAACATCGCGCTCGAACGCAGTTTGATGCGCCGGCTGCCCGCGGTCGCCTTCGACGGCAGTTCCGGATCGAGCACCACGTCGACCGTGTCGTGATGGAAGAACGGGTCGATCTGCGCGCGCAGCTGCCGCGCGAAGTCCGGCGCGGGAATGTCGGCCGGCACCTCGGGCAGCAGCCGGCTGTCGATCAGTTCGTCGGTAATGGCCAGCACTTCGCGCGCGCTGTCGACGTTGGTGATGTCCTGGCTGCGATAACGGAAGTCCGGGCGCCCGTAGAGCAGCGCCGAGCAGCGCGTGAACTCCGGCGAGCCGATCGCGCCCAGCATCTGCGCCGCGACGTTGTAGCTCCACGCCGTCTTGTAGAGCCAGCGCCCGACGGGATGGAGGCGATCGATCTGGCGCATCAGCTCGCGCAGGCCGTCGACGGTGGCCGACAGGTCGACAGGGACGGTGGGCGGCTGCGGCAATTGCGGGCGGCCCTGGCGCCATTGTTCTAGGAAGGTCGCTTCCATCGAGGCCGGCCAGCCGATGGCCTTGAGCACGCACACCTGGCGGCCCAGCGCCAGCAGGGCGCGATCCTGTTCGAGCAGCCGGGCCATCCCCGGCTCGTCCAGCACGGAAGGCTTCAGACTCGCGTTCATGGTCGACCCCGATCGATGCACCCGACGCGGTAGCAGAGCACTCCGGTCGTTTCGCGGCCGTGAGATTCGGGCGGGTTTCGGCCAGGGCTTTGGGGAGGGGGGACGCGACATGACATGGGATGTTCCTTCTCCCTTCGGGGGAAGGTGCCCGCAGGACGGAGCGTCAGACGTCCCAACCCGCAGTGCCTCACCGCACCGGCCGTTCAACGTACCCGCTCCGTTACCCCTCGCCCCAACCCCTCTCAGCTCTGCACTCCCTGCGGTCGCCGATGGGAGAGGGGCTCACGCATCGCGGGGACCTTTTACGTCTTCGGCCGCGGCGGCGCCGTCGAGCCGCGCACGACGAGCTCCGGGCTGAAGCCCTCGTTCGCCGCCGCCTTGGGTGCGTGCTCGCGGATTTCCTGCAGCAGGCGATGCGCCGCGTGGCGCGCGATCTCCTGCGTCGCCTGCTTCGCCGTGGTGAGCGCCGGCCAGCTCTGCTTGGAGAACGGGCTGTCCTCGAAGCCGGCGATGGAGAGGTCGTAGGGCACGTTCATGCCGCTGGACTTCGCGGCGGCCAGCACGCCGGCGGCGATTTCGTCGTTGCTGCCGAAGATCGCGGTGGGTCGGTCGGTCAGCGCGAACAGGCGGCGCGCGCCGCGGAACCCGTCGTCGAAGGAATAATCGCCCTCGACCACCAGGTCGGCATCGAGCGGGATGCCGTACTCGCGAAGCGCGTCCTCGTAGCCCTTGTAACGCTCCCACGACGAACCGTGCGACTTGCCGCCCCACAAGAATCCGATGCGGCTGTGGCCGAGCTGGATGAGGTGTTCGGTGATGTCGTAGGCGGCGTCGCGGTCGTCGACGTAGACGCAGGCGCTGCCGTCCTGCGGATCGGCGGCGGCCGACACGATGCGCACCAGGTGGACGCCGTGCGCCACCAGTTCGGCCACCAGCTCCTTGCGTTCGGACATCGGCGGAGCGAGCACCAGCCCGGCCAGTCGCGAGTGCTGCACCAGTTCGATCAACTCGTTGGCGAGGTTCGGCGACGACGAATCGCAGGGATGGATCTGCAACCCGTAGCCGGTTTCGCGGCACACCGACAGCACGCCGTTCTGCACGGCGATGACGTAGTACGGATTGGGGTTGTCGTACACCAGGCCGAGCGCGTACGGCTGCGCGCTGCGCAGGCTGCGCGCCGACGGATCGGGCTGGTAGCCGAGCTCGGCGATGGCCTGGCGCACGCGTTCGCGCGTGCGGGCCTGCACGCTGGGTTCGTCGTTGATGACGCGCGATACGGTCTTGAGCGACACCTCGGCGCGCTCTGCAACGTCTTTGATCGTGGGTCTGCGCACCGTGGCCTCGCGTGGTCCCGTCTTCATCGCGGTCCAATGAGAACGACTAGCCTAACCAGCGCCACCGGCGATGGGAATCGCGTGCGGTGGCGCATGGTGCGACGCCGTCGTCGTGGTCGATAACGAGCCGCGTCGGTCAGCCGTGCTGCGACGCCGTCGCGCCGTTCACCACGTCGTGCCGCTGCCCGGCTTTGTGGCCGCGCAGCGCGAAGTACAGGATGTACAGGTAGCACGGGACCATCAGGGCGACGAACACCAGCTGGAAGTCGTGGTCCTGCTTGAAGTGCACGAACAGCTGCGGAATCACCGCGCCGCCGGCGATGCCCATGATCAGCAGCGCCGAGCCGTATTCGGTGAAACGGCCCAGGCCCTGGATCGCGAGCGGGAAGATCGCCGGCCACATCATCGCGTGGGCGAAGCCGAGCGCGGCGACGAAGCCGACCGACACGTAGCCCTTCGTCAGGAAGGCGCCGATCGCCAGCAGCGCGCCGAGCACCGCGGAGAAGGTGAGGTAGCGCTCCTGCGAGATGAAACGCGGAATCGCGATCAGGCCCACCACGTAACCCAGCAACATGCCGAACAGGGTGAACGAGGTGAAGAACTTGGTCGCGTCCACGGGCAAGCCGAAGCCCTGCCCGTAGGTGCCGATGGCGTCGCCCGCCATCACTTCCACGCCCACGTACACGAAGATGCACAGCGCACCCAGCCACACGTGCGGGAACTGGAACAGGCTGGTCTTGCGCGCGCTGCCTGCGTCGGCGTCGGCGTTGACGACCTCGGCCCTGATTTCCGGCAGGGGCGAGAACACGATGCCCACGGCCAGCAGCGCCAGCAGGCCGGCCATGAACATGTACGGGTCGTGGATGCGCGCGGCGAACTCGTTGAGCAGTTGCTCCTTCGTCGCCGCGTCCGCGCTGGCCACCTGCGCCGACAGGTCGCCCATGCCGTGCATCACCAGCGTGCCGATCACCAGCGGCGCGAGGATGCCCGCGACCTTGTTGCAGATGCCCATCACCGCGATGCGCTGCGCCGCGCCTTCGATCGGCCCCAGGATGCTGATGTACGGGTTGGACGCGGTCTGCAGGATCGCAAGGCCCGCGCCGATCACGAAGATGCCGGTGACCGCGCCGCCGTAGACGCGCTGCGTCGTGTACTGGCCGAACACCACGGCGCCGATCGCCATCAGGAACAGGCCGAGCGCCATGCCCTTCTTCATGCCGGTGAGCTTGAGGATCACCGAGGACGGCAACGCCAGCACGAAGTACGAGATGTAGAACGCGAACGGAATCAGGAACGCCGCCGACTCGCTCACGTTGAAGGCGAGCTTGGCGAAGGTGATCAACGGCCCGTTGAGCCAGGTGACGAAGCCAAAGATGAAGAACAGCGCGCCGATGATCGCGATGGACCCGTAGTGGCTGCGCGACGCGGTGGGCACGGACGTGGACATGCGGATTCCCCTCCCAAGGAATGCGTTCAAAGATGCCGCCGTTTGACCTTGACGACATCCGGTGGCGCAACGTTGTCACAAGTTCCGGCCGCAAGCCAGCGACCCCCTACAAAGTCGCCGTGGTGCGGTGCGGGAAGCGTTTCGCCCTGCTGCGGCGCAGCAAAAAAAGCCGTTCGTCGGAACCGATCCCGGTGTTTCTGACAATTCCGTAACTTCTGGTTGACAACGTTGTCAGCGGCGCGCCAATCTCGGCCGCGCCGGCCTGGAGCCGGTGCGAGCGGAGGAACCATGCGGTGGGATACGAAGGAAGCACGAGCCCGGTCATGCCACGTGAGCGCGCAGCGTCTGCGCGTCGTCCGCGGATGAGCGCCGTGCCGCCGCTGACGCAGGTCGAACCCCGTTTCCTCGCCGCCGACGTCGGCGGCACGCACACGCGCGTCGGCCTGGTCCGTGCGGGCGGGGCGGACGAAACCGACGTCGTGGTCCTCGCGCACCGCAAGTACGCGTGCGCCGAATACCCGAGCCTGGGCGCGATCCTCGCCGACTTCATCGCCAGCCACAGCGCCTGCGCCGGCATCGATCGCGTCACCATCGCGTCCGCGGGCGTCGTGCTGGACGACGTGGTCATCAACGCCAACCTGCCCTGGCGCATCTCGCTGTCGGAGCTGCGCAGCGAACTGCGCCTGAGCGAGCTCCACTACATCAACGATTTCCAGGCCGCCGCGCACGCGGCCCAGTGCATGGACCCGGCCGATTCGCTGCTGCTCACGCCCGGCGTGAGCACGGCACCGGCCGGCCCCGTGCTCGTCGTCGGCCCCGGCACCGGCCTGGGCGCGGCGGTGCGCATCCCGCATCGCGGCGGCACGGTCGTGCTGCCGACCGAAGCCGGCCACATCGCCTTCGCCCCGGGCAACGCGCGCGAAACGGCCATTCTGGAATTCACCCGCCAGCGCGGCTTCTCGCACGTGCCGACCGAGCGTTTCGTGTCGGGCCCGGGCCTGGTGAGCCTGTACGACGCGATCTGCGCGCTCGACGGCATCGAGCCGCAGCTGCGCGCGCCTGCCGCGATCACCGAGGCCGCCCGCCGCTTCGACGCGCCCGCGCGCGAAGCCGTGCTGACCTTCTGCGCCCTGCTGGGCAGCGTCATCGGCGACCTCGCCACGGTGAGCAGCGCCCGTTCGGTGTTCATCGCCGGCGGCATCCTGCCGCAGCTGAAGGATTTCCTGCCGCACAGCCAGTTCCATGCGCGACTGCTCGACAAGGGCGTCATGCACGCCGCGCTCGAACGCGTGCCCGTGCGGCTGATCGAGAACGACCGGCTGGGCGTCATCGGCGCCGCCAGCTGGTACCTGGAATTTCTGCAGAACCCATCGTCGTAAGCGTTTCGTCGCGCGGCGACGCGTAAGCGTCTTCGCGATCCACACAAGGAATACGGCCGCGTGCGGCGACGCGCCGGCCAGGAAACGGACTCCGTGACGCCGGCGAGCAAGAACCGGCACCGCGGAGTCGTACATCAACCCGTGGGAGGGAGAGCAATGAAGCTTCGCAAAACAGCACTATCGGCCAGCATCGTCTTCGCGCTGAGTTTTGGCGGCAATGTGGCGGCGCAGACGGCGCCGGCCTCGAGCCAGGAAGCGACCGACCTGGACACCGTGATCGTGACCGGCATCCGCGGCGCGCAGGAAAAGTCGCTGGATACCAAGCGCGACGCGCAGTCGCACATCGAAGTGGTCACCGCCGAAGACGTCGGCAAGCTGCCGGCGCACAACGTCGCCGACACCCTGCAGCGCCTGCCGGGCGTGAGCATCAGCTCCTCCAGTGCCAACGAAGGCGGCTTCGACGAGAACGACCGCGTCAGCCTGCGCGGCACGAGCCCGAGCCTCACCCAGACGCTGGTCAACGGCCACACCATCGGCAGCGCCGACTGGTTCATCCTCAGCCAGACCGAAACCGTAGGCCGCAGCGTCAGCTACTCGCTGCTGCCGTCGGAAATCGTCAGCCAGGCGATCGTCAACAAGACCTCGCAGGCCAAGTTCGTCGAAGGCGGCGCCGCCGGCTCGGTGAACGTGATCACCCGCAAGCCGCTGGATTTCGCGAACCAGATTTCGGCCGAAGGCTCGATCGGCGCGGTCTATTCGGACCTGCCGGGCAGCACCAAGCCGCAGGTGAGCGGCCTGTTCAACTACAAGAACGACGCCAACACGTTCGGCTTCATGGCGCAGGCGTTCTACCAGGAGCGCGAACTGCGTCGCGATGGCCAGGAAATCGTCGGCGGCTTCTCGACGATCTCGGCCGACGATCCGGTCGCTGCGACCAACCCGGACCTGATCGGCGTGATGTATCCGAGCCTGCCCGGTTCGGCGTACTTCACCCAGACCCGCGAACGCATGGGCGGCCTGATCGAACTGCAGGCCAAGCCGAGCGACGATCTGACGCTGGGCCTGAGCGCGTTCTATTCGGACATGGACGCGAAGAACTACAACCGCAATTACATGCTGTGGACCGGCAACTTCGTGCCGCGCGTGGCGCCGAACCCGGGCTACGTCGTGGAGAACGGCACGCTGGTGAAGGCCGACTACACCGGTGCCGTCGACGCGACCGGCGCACCGATCGCCAACGGCATCTACGACATGATCTCGCGTCCGGAATCGGCCGCGAAGACCGGCTACACCACTTTCGACGCGGCATGGGACATCAACGAGGCCTTCTCGCTGAAGACCCAGGTCGGCTACACGCGCGGCCAGGGCGAGACGCCGACGCAGAACATCGCCGAGGTCGTGACCGGCTCCAGCGGTGGCGGCTGGGAAGTGCGCGGCACGGACGACACCGTCAACTGGTACCTCAACAATCCGTCGGGCCCGACCACGAACGGCTTCGGTACGTGGGGCATCCAGTACTACGACGTGATCGACAAGGAAACCTGGCTCACGGCCGATGCGACGTGGTTCGGCAACAGCGGCGTGCTGTCGTCGGTGGACTTCGGCGTGCGCTACGCGGACCACACCCGTGAAGTGAACAGCCCTTACGGTTCCGACCCGGGCGACATCGCCGGTGCTTTGGCCGGCGCGCCCGTCGGCACCTACCCCGGCGATTTCGGCTCCGGTCTCGGTGGCTCGTTCCCGGGTCCGGGCGTGTGGTACTTCACGCAGAGCGCGCTGGAGCAGGCGGTCAAGAACAACTCGGTCGTCCGCAAGGACGGCGCCCGCCACAACTACGGCAGCGAGTTCAACATCAACGAGGAGAACGCCGCGGCCTACGTGCAGGCGAACTTCTCGGGCGACAAGTGGAGCGGCAACGCCGGCCTGCGCTACGTCAACATCTCGCAGGACATCCAGTACTACCGCGGCCTGGGCAGCGACGCGACGATCACGCCGGACGTCAGCAGCCTGTTCGGCAACTTCGTGGTCGTGCGCGACAACAACAAGCACGATCGCGTGCTGCCCAGCGTCAACTTCCGCTACAACTTCGCCGATGACCTGATCCTGCGCCTGGCCGCGTCGCAGACGATGACGCTGCCGGATTACTCGGCGCTCGCCGGCGCCGTGTCGCTGTCGAACCTGACCCACACCGGTACGGCGGGCAACTCGGACCTGGATCCGATCATCTCGACCAACTTCGACGCTTCGCTGGAGTGGTATTTCACCGACCGCGGCCTGCTGGCGGCCAGCCTGTTCTCGATGGACCTGGACAACTACGTCCGCTACGCCACCGAAACGCGTGAGTACGTCAACGACCAGAACGGCCTGGTCGAGCCGTACGAAGTCACCCTGCCGATCAACAGCGACGGCAAGGTGCGCGGTATCGAGCTGACGTACGAGCAGCCGATCGGCGACTACTTCGGCATCTCGGCGAACTACACCTACGCCGATGGCGAAGCCGACGTGCCGGCTGGCAGCGATGCCACCGACGCACTGGTCGGCACGTCCAAGGACACCTGGAACCTGTCGGCGTTCTTCGAGAACGAGCGCTTCAACGCGCGCATCGCGTACACGTACCGCTCCTCGTTCTACCACGGCATGCTGCGTGCGAACGAGTACTTCCAGGACGACTTCGGCACGCTGTCGGCCTCGTTCGGCTGGAAGGCGACGGACTGGATGTCGATCACGCTCGATGCGCTCAACCTCAACGACCCGACGCTCAGCTACTACGTGGCCGACGGTCATCCGCAGGCGTTCTACAACAACGGCCGCCAGTACTATCTGAACTTCCGCTTCAAGTACTAAGGCCAGCAGGATCCGCCGTACATCGACGGCGATGCAGGACAGCGGGCCCGGTCATGCCGGGCCCGCTTGTTTCCGGCGCCCGCGCGGCGCATGCGAGAGGAGAACGAAGGAACGATGAAACGGCACCTGGTAACGAGCATCGCCGCCGTGGCGCTGGCGATCGGACTGTCGGCCTGCCAGCGCGAAGACGCGTCGAAAGCGGACGCGGGCGCCACCGCAGCCAATGCATCGAAGGCGAAGGCCGCGGAGGCGACGATCTCCGCCGGCGCCGCCGCGACGCCCGTGATTCCGCGTCCGGCCAAGGTCGAACTGCGCGAGGGGCGCTTCGCCTTCGGCGCGCAGGCGCGCATCGCCGTGGTCGGCGACGACGCCGAGGCGACGCGCATCGCGAACGATTTCGCCAAACGCGTGCAGCAGGCGCGCGGATTCGCACCGCAGGTCGGCGGCGCCGCGGATGGCGCGGCGGTCGTGTTCGCGATCGACGCGAACATCGCGCCGGCCGGCGACGAGGCCTACGTCGTGGACATCACGCCGCAGGGCGCGAAGATCAGCGCCCGCAAGCCCGCCGGCCTGTTCTACGGCGCGGTGACGCTGTGGCAGCTGCTGGCCGACGGCACGCAGGGCGAAGCGTCGATCGCGACGCAGCGCATCGAGGACGCGCCGCGTTTCGGCTGGCGCGGGCTGATGCTCGACGTCGCACGCCATTTCCGCACGCCCGACGAAGTGAAGGCGCTGCTGGACCAGATGGCGCTGCACAAGCTCAACACGTTCCACTGGCATCTCACCGACGACCAGGGCTGGCGCGTCGAGATCAAGCAGTACCCGAAGCTGACCGAAGTCGGCGCCTGCCGCATTCCCGCCGGCGCGGCTGGCCGCGATGCGAAAGGCAAGCCCAAGGCGTACTGCGGCTTCTATACGCAGGACGAGATCCGCGACATCGTGAAGTACGCCGCCGAGCGCTACATCACCGTCGTGCCCGAGTTCGACCTGCCCGGCCACGCGCAGGCGGCGATCGCGTCCTATCCGGAGTTCGGCGTGCCCGGCACGGCCCCGCCGGTGTCGCCCGACTGGGGCGTCAACACGTGGCTGTTCAACGTCGACGAAGGGACGTTCAAGTTCCTGGAGAACGTGCTCGACGAGATGATGCCGCTGTTCCCGGGCCGCTACTTCCACCTCGGCGGCGACGAGGCGGCGAAGGACCAGTGGGAACAGTCCCCGACCGTGCAGGCGAAGAAGAAGGAACTGGGCCTCAAGGACGAGATGCAGCTGCAGAGCTGGTTCATGGGGCGGCTGGGCAAGTACATCGAGGCCCACGGCAAGCGGCTGATCGGCTGGGACGAAATCCTCGAAGGCGGCCCGCCCGCCGATGCGACGGTGATGTCCTGGCGCGGCACCGACGGCGCGATCGAGGCCGCGCGTGCCGGCCATGACGTCGTGATGGCGCCCTCGCCCGACCTGTACCTGGATCACGTGCAGAGCGACGGCCCCGACGAGACGCCGGGCCGGCTGGAGGTGATCTCGCTGAAGAACGTGTACGAGTTCAAGCCGGTGCCGGTGCAGCTCAGTGCCGAGCAGGCCAGGCACGTGCTCGGCGCGCAGGCCAACCTGTGGACCGAACACCAGCGCACGTTCCAGCGCATGCAGCGTTCGCTGTTCCCGCGTGGCGCCGCGATCGCCGAAGTCACGTGGTCGCCCGAATCGCGACTGGACTGGAACGACTTCCTGCAGCGCATGGCGTTCCAGATGGAACGCTACCGCCTGACCGGGTTCGACGCCGCCGACAGTGCGTTCGCGGTGCGTTTCACGCCGCAGGCGATCGAAGGCGGGAAGGGCTCGCTCGCCCTGAACAACCAGAGCGGCTTCGGCACGATCCGCTACACGCTGGACGGCAGCGAGCCGACCACGGCGTCGCAGGTCTACACGCATCCGCTCGAACTGCCCCTGCCGACCACCGTGAAGGCGAACGCCTTCGCCGACGGCCGCGTGCTCGCGGCGCCTCGCACGTTCGAGCTGACCGTACGCACCCTGCGCGCCCGTGGCAGCAACGCGCTGCGCTCGTGCAAGACCGACCTGATGCTGCGCATGGAGGACGACGCGCCCGCCGACGGCAAGGACGGCGAGCGGCGACTGCTCCTGGCCGACGTGTTCGATCCGTGCTGGATCTACGACTCGGCGCAGCTGGACGGCATCGCCACGCTCGAGGTGCGCGTGGGCCAGCTGCCGCACAACTACGCGCTGTGGAAGGAAGCCGGCAAGGTCGTCACGCGCCCGGCGAAGATCCCGGGCGGCGCGCTGGAGGTGCTCCTCGACGGCTGCGAAGGCGAGCCGATCGCCGTCCTGCCCCTGGCTCCCGCGCGCAAGTCCGACGGCCTGACCACGCTGACCGCCCCGATGCCGACCCAGGCGGGTCGCCACGACCTGTGCTTCACCTTCGCCTCGGGCGAATACAACCCGATGTGGGTCGTGGACGAGGTCGCGCTACTGCCCGCGGCCCGCTGAGGGCGACCCTCCCGCACCGGGCCGCCCGCACGGCCCGGTGACGGATCGGCGTGAACCCGCCGAGTGAACCCCGTCCCATCTTGCCGAACCGGCGCTTCGGCTTGGCGCCGCGGCGCCGTTACCGCGGAGTGGGACGTCCGCCGCACCGGCGGCGCGCGGTCCGTCCCAGGTCCGGGTTAGGATTGCTGCGTTGCACAGGGGGATTCACACATGCTTGGTCGCACTCTTTTCGCGACGGCCGTTCTGGCCGTCTCCGGCGCCGTGTCGGCGCAAAACCTGCCGCGTCCGGCGGAGTTCTATTTCGACGCCGACGCCAACACCGTCAAGCCGGTGATCGCGGTCCGCGAAACCGGCGATGCCGCCACCGAAAAACTGGTGAAGGCCATCGAGCGCAATCCGCGCGCGAAGGGCGAGGTCGCCCAGCTCGCGCACCTGGCGATGGGCGCCGGCCGCACGGATCTGGGCAAGCAGCTCTACACGCGCGCGCTCGGCGCGATCGACCGCAGCGACGCGCTGTGGCGCTCGGTGGTGTGGAACTACGGCTGGGACCTGTACCGCATCGGCGATTTCGAAGGCGCCTTCACGCAGTGGCGCCTGCTGGTGGAAGCCCGCGCCGTCACGGCCTCGTGGATGCCGCCGACGCTGGCGCTGTCGTTGTGGTCGCTCGGCCGCAAGGACGAAGCCGTGCAGTGGTATGCCGCCGCCGTGCGCAGCGAGCCGCAGCAGTGGAACACCGCCTCGAAGTTCGCCAGCCTGCTGCCCGAGTGGACGGACGCCGAGCGCACGTTGCTGGCCGAAGTGCAGGCCGCCTGGGCCGCGAACCCGCCGACCTGGCCGTAAGTGCCGGGACCGGGGACCCGGGACCGGGAACCCGTGCAGGTAGCTCGCCTGAACTTCGTAGCCCGGTTTGGCTTGCCAATCCGGGCTACGGTCGTTTTGCCTCCCGTATCCGCGGGAACCGGATCGTCATCACCGGTCCCGGTCCCGAGTCCCGGCTCTTCCCGCCGTCGCGCTAGGATGCGACTTCGTCTTGGGGATCACTCATGCGCCTGCTGTTCGCGTCCGTCCTGTTGAGCCTGCCGTTCACCGCCATGTGCGCAGACCGCATCACCGGCCTACCCTTCGCCACGCGCAGCGAGGTCTACGCGCCGCATGCGATGGCGGCCACCTCGCATCCGCTTGCCACGCAGATCGCGCTGGACGTGATGAAGTCCGGCGGAAGCGCGGTCGACGGCGCGATCGCGGCCAATGCCGCGCTCGGCCTGATGGAGCCCACCGGCAACGGCATCGGCGGCGACCTGTTCGCCATCGTGTGGGACCCCCGGACGAAGAAGCTCCACGGCTACAACGGCTCGGGCCGCTCGCCCAGGTCCCTCACGCTGGCCGAGTTCCAGCGCCGCGGCCTGAAGGACGTTCCGTCGCACGGGCCGCTGCCGGTCACGGTGCCGGGCACGGTGGACGCGTGGTTCGCCCTGCACGAACGCTTCGGCCGCAAGCCGATCGCGGACGACCTCGCGCCGGCGATCCGCTACGCGCGCGAAGGGCATCCGGTGCATGACGTCATCGCGTATTACTGGGGCCGCAGCGTGCCGACGCTGTCGAAGTGGCCGGGCTTCGCCGAGCAGTTCACCGTCGACGGCGACGTGCCTGGTCAAAGACGCGGCCCGCGCACCGGCGAGATGTGGAAGAACCCGAACCTGGCCAACACCTTGGAGAAGATCGCCAACGGCGGTCGCGACGCGTTCTACAAGGGCGACATCGCGCGCACGATCGACGCGTACTTCAAGGCGAACGGCGGTTTCCTGAGCTACGACGACCTCGCTTCGCACCGCGGCGAATGGGTCGAACCGGTCAGCACGAACTATCGCGGCATCGACGTGTGGGAACTGCCGCCCAACGGCCAGGGCATCGCCGCGCTGCAGATCCTCAACCTGCTCGAACCGTACGATCTCAAGTCCTACGGCTTCGGCAGCCCCGAACACGTCCACCTGTTCACCGAAGCCAAGAAGCTCGCCTTCGCCGATCGCGCTGCCTCGTACGCCGATCCGGACTTCTACCGCACGCCGACCGCGAAGCTGATCTCCAAGCCGTACGCACGCGAGCGCGGCAAGCTGATCTCGATGGACAAGGCGGCCAAGGCAGCCGAACCGGGCGTCATTCCACAGCTCAACGAAGGCGACACGATCTACCTCACCGTCGCCGATGCGGACGGCATGATGGTCTCGCTGATCCAGTCGAACTACCGCGGCATGGGCAGCGGCATGGCGCCGCCGGGCCTGGGCTTCATCTTCCAGGATCGCGGCGAACAGTTCGTGTTGAAGGAAGGCCACCCCAATTCCTTCGCGCCGGGCAAGCGTCCGTTCCACACCATCATTCCCGCCTTCGCGACGAAGGACGGCAAGCCGTGGCTGAGCTTCGGCGTGATGGGCGGCGCGATGCAGCCGCAGGGGCACGCGCAGATCATCATCAACCTGGTCGATTTCGGCATGAACCTGCAGGAAGCCGGCGATGCGCCGCGCATCCAGCACGACGGCAGCACCGATCCGGCCGGCCAGGCCACCGCGATGAACGACGGCGGCGAACTCGACCTGGAATCGGGCTTCCCGTACGAGACCGTGCGCGCACTGATGCGCAAGGGCCACAGCGTCCGTTTCGCCGATGGCCCGTACGGCGGCTACCAGGCGATCATGGTCAATCCGAACGGCGGCTACGTCGGCGCCAGCGAATCGCGCAAGGACGGCCACGCCGCGGGCTATTGAGATGAGCGGCGCCGACGTCGTCCCGCTGCTGCGCCGCGCCTGGAGCGCATTGCAGCAGGGACAGCCGGCGCCCGCCCGGGCCGACTGCGAAGCCGCGCTGCAACGCGCGCCGGATTCCTTCGATGCCTGGCGCATGTACGCGATGGCGCTGCAGGCGCTCGGCGATGCGGTCGCTGCGCGCGAAGCCCTGCAACGCGCGTTGTCGCTGCGTCCCGACGATGGCGCGACCGCGCTGGACCTGGGCACGCTGCAGCTGCAAGCAGGCGAGGTCGACGCCGCGCTCGTGTCGCTGTCGCTCGCGATGCGGCGCTTGCCGCAGGAGCCGCGCGCCGCATTCCGGTACGGCACGGCGGCCTTCCATGCCGGCGACTTCGAGCAGGCGGCATTCGGATTCGAAGTCGCGACGCAACTGAAGCCCGACTGGACGCAGGCCTGGAACAACCTCGCCGCGGCGCAGGGCAAGCGGCAGCAGTACGTCGCCGCGATCGCCGCCGCGCGCAACGCGTTGCAGCTGCAGGGCGATGCGAGCGCGCACCAGGCGTTGGCCGCGCTGCAGTCCAACCTGTTCGACCAGGCGTCGTTGCGCGAAGGCCTGCAGCATGCGTTGCGGGCGTTGCAACTGGACCCGTCGCTCGCTCCGGCGCATCGCGACGCGGCGATCCTGTCACGCAAGCTCGGCGACGCCGCCAGCGCGGAGGCGCATGCGCGGCGTGCGCTCGAACTCGCTCCGCGCGACGTCGAAAGCATCGACATACTCGGCGAACAACTGCAGCTCAACCGCAAGACGCGCGAAGCCGTCGAGGTGTATGCGCAAGCGCTCGGCGCCGGCGTGGAATCGCCCACGCTGCACCGCCAGCACGGCATCGCGCTGCTCCACGACGGCCAGTCCGACGCCGCGCGCAACGCGTTGCGCGATGCATTGCGCCGCGCGCCCGACGACCAGCGCACGATCGCGCACCTGGGTGTCGCCGTGGCGCAGCAGGACGCCGGACGCGCCGCGCAGTGGCTGGGCCTGCATCGCCACGTGCACGCGGTCGAGTTGCCCACGCCGCACGGCTTCGCCGATGCGGAGGCGTTCCACCGCGCGCTCGCGGACGATATCCGGCGACATAGCCAGCAACGCTGGGAGCCCGCCGGCCTCGCAGCACGCAACGCTTACCTGAGCGGCGATCTGCTGGCCGATCGGACGCCTGCGATCGTGGGCTTCGAGCAACGGCTGCGCGACGCGATCGACGCGTTCCTCGGGCGTTGCCGCGAGGCGCGCGCCGGCGAACGTCCGCCCGGCGACGACGCGCTTGCCGGCGACGTGTTCCTGCGCAACGCGCCGGAGCGCTACCGCATGCACGTGTGGGCGACGCAGGCGGCCGAACGCGGGTTCATCGACACGCACATCCACGAGGACTCATGGCTGTCGGGCGCGTACTACGTCGAACTGCCGCCGGCCATCCGCGACGACGACGCCACGCACGCCGGCTGGATCGAATTCGGTCGGCCATTCGCCAGCCTCCCGCAGCCGCCGGACGCCGCGCTGCGCCGCCTGTGTCCGAAGGTCGGCACGCTGCTGCTGTTTCCGTCGTATCTGTTCCATCGCACGTTGCCCTACACTGGCGCGGGCGAGCGCATCAGCATCTCGTTCGACCTTGCGGCGGCGTGATCAACCTTCGCCCTGCTCGATCGGCGCGCCCGTGGCCTCGCGGTACGCGGCCTCGATGAAGGGTTGCGTCCAGTAACGATCGAACCAGCGCGAAAGCCACGGATCGTCGCCGGCGAACTGGGCGCGTCCGGCGGAAAGATCGATGCGCTTCTTCGCGTCGTCCATGCTGGCGCCCTGCCTCACCTGCGCCGCGACGGCATCGCGCGTGGCATCGATGAGATCGACGACGCGCGTGACGTAACCGTCGTCGCGCATCGCGGCGCCATGACCGGGAATCCACCATGCGGGCGTTTGCGCCTGCATCGCGCGCAAGGTGCGCTGCCAGTCCGCCGGGTACGCGTTGAAGCCGAACGGAACCGGTGCGACGAGCAGGTCGCCCGCGACCATCACGCGCTGCCGTGGCAACCACGCGATGAGGTCGCCGTCGGTGTTGCCGCGCCCGGGGTGACGCAGTTCGACCGGATGGGTGGCGTCGTCGAGCCGGAGCGAATCGACGAACGTGCGCGTGGGTAGCGCCAGGACGAGGTCGCGCGTGTCCTGCCGGTATTGCACGAACAATCGCTGTGAAGCGGCGAAGCCCTCGCGTTCGCGCGGGGCAAGGCCGGGCTTCGCGAGCGCATCGCGCAAGGAGCGCTCCACGCTGTCCAGGCGCTGGTCGAATGCGGCCTGCAAGGTCGCGTCCGGCGCGCCCTTCGGATACGCCTTCATCGAACGGCCGCGCAGGTGCGCGTCGGTGACGTCGGTCGCGATGACCTCCGCTGACGGCCACGCCTGCACGATCGCCGATACGCCCAGTACGTGGTCGCCATGCCAGTGCGTGAGCGCGATCGCCTTCACCGGCTTGTCGCTCACCGAACGCACGAGGTCCACGATGCGGCGCCCTGCGCCGGTCGAACCACCGCCGTCGATCAGCACCAGGCCATCGGCGTGCTCGATCACCACGACGTTGCCGATCGGCTGGATATGGAACGCCTGCGGCTGCGCGATCAGCCAGACGCCTTTCGTGACCGGCGCGATGGTCTGGACGTAGCCGTCCTGCACCGTCGGTGTTCCGGGCGTCGGTGTTCCGGCGGATGGCGCCGTTTCGTCCGCGGGGGACAGGCTGATCGAGGCCGACAGCACGAGGGCGAACAAGCGACGGACAACACGCGCCATGACAGGGAACTCCGCGGACACCTCGCGCATGGTCGCGCCAGCGCGCGCGCCGCACGAGGCCCGGAGGTCACGGGCGGCGCGGAGGCTTACTCCGCGGGGACCGTGCGTCCCTGCGCCCAGTCGCGCAGCGCCTGCACGCGTTCTGCCATCACCACCGACAGCGGACGTGTCTGCTTCAGCTCGGCGCGCAGGAGGAAATCGTTGACCGGCGACTTCGCCGCATGCGCGGCGTAGAGCGCGGCGACGATGGCCTGCTCGATCTCCGCGCCGGAAAAGCCGTCGCTCGCGGCCGAGAGCCCGGCGAGATCGAAGGTCGCCGCCTCCAGCCCGCGACGGCCAAGGTGCAGGGCGAACAGCTGTTCGCGAGCGGCCGCACCCGGCAGATCGACGAAGAAGATCTCGTCGAAGCGTCCCTTGCGCAGCAGTTCCGGCGGCAGTGCATCGATCTGGTTCGCGGTGGCGACCAGGAACACGCGCGATTTCCGCTCGGCCATCCACGTCAGCAGGTAACCGAGCACGCGACGCGAGACGCCGCCGTCGCTGTCCCCACCGTCGCCCGCCAGGCCCTTCTCGATCTCGTCGATCCACAGCACGCACGGTTCGAGTTGCTCGGCCGACGAAAGCGCCTCGCGCAGGTTCTTCTCGGTTTCGCCGTGGAACTTGTCGTAGAGCGTGCCGAAATCCAGCCGCACCAGCGGCACGCCGAATCCCGCCGCCACCGCCTTGGCGAGCATCGATTTGCCACAGCCCTGCACGCCGAGCAGCAGCACGCCCTTGGGCGGATCCAGCCCCGCCGGCGCATCGCCGCTGACGAACACGTCGCGACGCTGCTGCACCCAGCGCTTGAAGCGCGCCGCACCGGCGACGTCGTCCATCCGCGCGGTGTCGTATTCGTAATGCAGGTGCCCGCTGCGGTTGAGCAGTTCGAACTTGAGCCTGGCCAGCGCGGGCAGGTCGCCGGGCCCCAGCGCGCCATCGTTGAAGATCAGCTGGCGTGCGATGCGGCGCGCGTCGATGGGATCGAGCCCGCGCAGGTTGCGCACGATCTGCTGCACCGCCTCGCCGTCGACTTCGACGCGGCGACCGCCGTGTTCCTTCGCGTAGTTCGCCGCCTCTTCGCGCACCAGCTTGAGCAGCGCGTTGGCGTCGGGGAGGCGCGGCGTGTAGCGCACCGCGAGCGATTCCAGTTCGGCCGGCAGTTCCACCTTGTGCCCGACCAGGACGAGCACGTGCGGCTCGCAGTCGCGGCGCTGCAGGATGTCGCGCAGCTGCCGCTGCGTGCCGGCGTATCCCAGGTAGGGATGGAAATCGAGCAACAGGTAGATGCCGCGCTGTTCGGCGTTGCGGATCGCCTGCAGCGTGTTGGACGCATCGGGCGCGATCTCGGCCGGATCCTCGCGATCCAAGTCGATGCGGCGCAGGCCCTCGGTGATCGTCCAGCGGTGCAGCGCGCGCCAGACGTGCATCAGCGCCTGCCGGAAGAGTTCGACGACGCGGCCTTCATCGCGCGTTTCGATGACGATGAGCGGGGTGTTGGCGCGGATGAGCGCGGTGAGGTCCTGCAGGTCGGTCATCGGCGGAACGGCATCCATGTCGGAGCGGCGATCATACCCAATGGTCGAGCTTGAGCCGGCGCGCCGCAGTGGCGACGATGTGCGTCCGGACCGCAGGACGTTCCATGGCCTTCGACGCTTTCGCCCTCGTGCTCACGATGCTCGCGCTGGGCTATGCGTTCCAGCGCCTGCGCGTGCTGCCCGGCGATGCCGCGCAGACCCTGAACCTGGTCGTGCTGTACGTCTGCCTGCCGGCGGCGGTGCTGCGATATGTGCCGCGGCTGCACCTGGAGGCGTCGCTGCTCGGCGTGATCGCGGTGCCGTGGCTGCTGCTCGGCGCGACGATGCTGGCCGTGTCGGCGCTGTCGCGCTGGCTCGGGTTCCGTCGCGACGAAACCGCGGTGCTCATGCTCACCGTGGCGCTCGGCAACACCAGCTTCCTGGGCTATCCGCTCACGCGTGCGCTGGTCGGCGATCACGCGCTGCCGTACGCCGTCGTGTACGACCAGTTCGGGACGTTCCTGATCCTGTCGACCTTCGGGCTATGGGCGCTGGCGCGCTACGGCGGCGAACATTCGCCGTCGCCGCGCGAGATGGCGTTGCGCGTGGCGAAGTTCCCCCCGCTGTGGGCGCTGCTGGCGGGGTTCACGGTGATGCCGGCCGACCCGCCCGCGTGGGTCGACGGCGGATTGCAGCGCCTGGCCGACGCGCTCCTGCCGCTGGCGATGCTGACCATCGGCCTGTCGGTGCGCTTCGCGCTGCCACGCGACGAACTCAAGCCGCTGGCGGTCGGCCTGCTGCTGAAGCTGGCGATCATGCCCGCCCTCGCGTGGTCGCTGGTGCCGCTGCTGAACCTGCACGGCCCGATGGCGCGCGTCACCGTGCTCGAAGCGGCCATGCCCTCGATGGTCACGGCAGGCGCCCTGGCCATCGCGCACGGGCTGGCGCCACGGCTGGCGGCGGCGATGGTCGGATACGGGCTGCTCCTGTCGCTGGCCACCCTGCCGCTCTGGGCGGCGTGGAGTGCCGGCGCCTGATCGGGGATCGACGGCCAGCGCTGCGCCGGCCTGCCCTGCCCCCTGCCGGCGCATGGTTCCGTTGCGTCGCGCCGTGTACGCTGCGGCTTCCATCCAGAGGGAGTCCGCATGAAGACCGTGCTGGTGGCCAGTTCCAAGGGCGGCGTGGGCAAGACCACGATCGCCACGCACCTCGCCGCGCAATCGGCGCTCGACGGCCTGCGCACCGCGCTGGTCGACGCCGATCCGCAGGAATCCTCCACCCGTTGGGCGCAGCGCCGGGCCGGGTTGGACAGCGCCGTGCTGCCGCTCGACGGCACCCGCCGCAAGGCCTGGCGCAAACAGTTGCCCGACGGCACGCAGCGGCTGGTGATCGATGCGGCGGCCGGCGCCATGGCCGACGACCTCGACGCCTTCCTCGAGGAAGCCGACGCCGTCGTCGTACCGGTGCAGCCGTCCGCACTGGACATCGAGGCGACGGTGCCCTTCCTCGATTCCCTCGCCCGCCACCCGCGCGTGCGCAAGGGCCAGCTGCGCGTGGGGCTGGTGGGCAACAAGCTCAAGCCATGGACGAACGCGTCCCAGCAGGCGCTCGAGTTGCTGGCCGCTTGGCCGTATCCGGTGGTCGCGCAGTTGCGGGACAGCCAGGCCTACGTGGTGCTCACCGGGCTGGGGAAGAGCCTGTTCGACTACCACTCCGCCCAGGTGCGCGACCATCAGGACGATTGGCAGCCCTTGCTCAAGTGGCTCCGCAAAGCCTGAGCCATCACGTCCTTACGTGATAATGGCGCCATGAACCTGCCTGTTCCTTCCCAACCGGAGTCGCCCGCGCATGCGTGAACTGATCCTGCTACGCCACGCCCACGCGGAGCCCGCCGGCAACGGACAGGCCGACCTGGACCGACCGCTTTCGGCCGAAGGCCTCGCCGAGGCCGAAGCCGCCGGGCGCTGGCTGGCGGAGCACAAGCTGGTGCCGGACTGCATCCTGTGTTCGCCGTCGCGCCGCACGCGCGAAACGCTGGAAGCGGTGCTCGCCGCCATCGGCTACGTCGACCAGCGCATCGAGCCGTCGATCTACGAAGCCACGCCCGGCACCCTGATCTCGCTGGCCGACACGCACCGCGAAGCCGAACGGCTGATGCTGGTCGGCCACAATCCGGGGCTGGAACGCCTGGCGGCCCTGCTGCACAGCGGGCAGTCGGGCGAGTACCGCGGCATGCCGCCGGGGGGCATCGCGGTGCTGACGGTGCCGGCGGACAGCGGCCTGGAGCCCGGCGTGGCGCAGCTCAGCGCCTTCTGGTGGCCGTGAGGGAACGCCGACCGCACCTCGCCCGCTTCCTGCTGCCGTTCCTGCTGGCCTTCTGGCCGGCATGGGCGCAGGAAACGGTCGCCGCTTCCGAGCCGTCCGCACCCACCGCACCTGCCCGCGCCTTCGACCCGCAGCACACCCGCTTCGGCTTCGAACTGCGCACCCGCTGGGGCCAGCGCGTCACGGGCCAGTTCCCGCGGTACGAAGGCGAGGTGTCCACCCTGGCCGACGGCCGTCGGCGCGTGCGCATCGTGCTGCGCACCGACGCGGTCGTCGTCACCGGATCCGATCGTTACACCGCGCTCGCGCGCGGGCCGAGTTTCTTCGATGCACAGCGTTTTCCCACCATCGAATTCGTTTCCGAGCCGCACGCGGACACCCTGGTCCGCACCGGCGGACGCATGCGGGGCCGGCTGTCGATGCACGGCGTGACCCGCATGGAAACCTTCACGTTGTCCCACGCCGACTGCGAGCATCCCGGCCGCGACTGCGACGTGGTCGCCACCGGCAGCATCAGCCGCGACGACTACGGCTTGGACGGCTGGCAGTTCGCACTGGCCGATCGCGTGCGCTTCATGCTGCGCGTGCGCCTGGTCGAGAGCGCACCGTGAAGCCGCTCGTACGACTGTGCGTGGCCGTGCTGTCGCTCGCGCTGGGCGCGTGCGCCTCGTTGTCCAATGCGCAGCGCGATGCGGCGACCGAGCGCGTCGCGCAGGCGCGATCGACCCGGATCGACTGCACCGCGCCGGACGCCTGCGCGCAGCGTTCGCCGTTGCGAGCGCTGGCCGGGCGTGCCTTCGCGCAGTCCACGCCGGAAGCGCCCGCGCACTATGCGCTGATCCTCGATCGGGGCCCGGATGCGCTGCTCGCGCGCGTGAACCTCATCCGCAGCGCCACGACCGCCATCGACCTGCAGACGTACATCTTCGACGAGGACGACGCGGGGCGGCTGGTGCTCGACGAACTGCTCGCCGCCGCGCGTCGCGGCGTCCGCGTGCGCGTGCTGATCGACCAGCTGTCGGCGCTCAAGCATGTCGATACGCTCGCCGCGCTGGCCGGCGCGCACGTCAATTTCGAGCTGAAGCTGTACAGCCCCGTGCTCGGCCGGGCGCAGATCACCTACCCGCAGTACGCGCTCGCCGCCGCGTGCTGCTGGCGCACGCTCAACCAGCGCATGCACACCAAGCTGCTGCTGGTGGATGGCGCGGTCGGCATCACCGGCGGCCGCAACTACCAGGACGACTATTACGACTGGGACGACGAGTACAACTTCCGCGATCGCGACCTGCTCGTCGCCGGCCCCGTGGCGCATGTCATGGCGCAGGATTTCGGGCTGTTCTGGAACGATCGCCGGAGCGTGCCGGTCGAGCGCCTGAACGACGTCGGTGGCCGGCTGCTCGCCGACGGCGTCCCCGCGCTGCCGCCGCCCAGCTTCGAGCGCCCCGAGCGGGCGAAGGCGATGCTGCGCGACGCCGCCGACAGTGCGCTGGTGCAGGAACGCCTCGCGTCGCGCGCGATGCGCGTGGGCGAAGTGCGCTACATCTCCGACACGCCGGAGAAGCACCGGGCCGTCGACGCCGAACAGCAGGCGGTGGCCTCCGGTTCGTTGCGCGGACTGATCGAATCGGCGCAGCAGGAAGTCATCCTGCAGACGCCGTACCTGGTGCTGTCCGACGCAGCGCAGGACATGTTCCGCCAATTGCACGAGCGCCCGCGCGAGCAGCGCCCCCGCATCATCATCTCCACCAACAGCCTGGCCGCGACCGACGCGTTCATCGCCTACGCGCTGTCGTACAAGTACAAGCGCCGCTACCTGCGGGAACTGGGCTTCAACATCTTCGAGTACAAGCCGTTCCCGCTCGATGCGCCGATCGACATCGCCGCCACCGGCGCGGCCTTGCCGGACCTGTTGCCGGACGAAACCGGCGACGGCGGCGGCGCGGACACCGGGTCGATTTCGCCCAGCCGGGCGCTCACCGGCGAAAGCGGCGGCACGGCGGCGTCCTCGTCCGCCCGACGCGCCGCGCCTGCGACGGCCGGCGCACCGGCCGGACAGGTGGACCTGCGCGAAACCCACCGCGAACTGCGCGATCGCTACGACCGTCGCAGCACGGTCGAGCGGGCGCAGTACCAGCGCGCGCTGTCGCGCGAATACAGCGCGCTGCGCTACAGCACGCGCCGCGCCAACCAGCCCGTGCCGCTGCAGCGCGCGGGCGTGCGCATCGGCCTGCATGCCAAGTCGATGGTGATCGACGGGCGCATCGGCGTGGTCGGCACGCACAACTTCGATCCGCGCGGCGATCACTACAACACCGAGAGCGCGGTGGTGATCGAGGATCGCGACTTCGCCCAGGCGCTGCGCGAAAGCATCCGCCGCGACATCGCGCCGGCGAATTCGTGGGTGATCGCGCGACGCGACAAGCCGCCGGTGTTTTCGGGGCTCAATTACTCCATCGGCAAGATGTTCGAGGCGATGCCGATCCTGGACCTGTGGCCGATGCGCTACGCGACGAGCTACGAGTTCGTGGCCAGCGAGCAGTGCCCACAGCCGCTGTTGCCGAGCGACCCGAACTTTCGCGCCTGCTACCAGCCGGTGGGCGATTTCCCGGAAGTGGCGGTAGGCCTGAAGGCGATCACGACGCGGATCTTCACCGCGTTCGGGGCGGGGCTCGCGCCGATCCTCTGAGCCGTTGGCGCTGTCGGCCGAGCCGGTCCGAGACGCGGATCAGGTCGGTTTTCGCGCACTGGCCGCATCGCCCCCCGTCTGCGCGCGCCCGTCCAGCTTCCTGAATGTGACGGTCCTCACCCTCCCTCTCGTCCCGGTCGACGGGCGGGAGGCGCGATCGCGCGCCCCGGCACGGCACCCCTGCCATCAGTCATGGCAACGGAAGCGCCGAAATGTCCATCTATATCAGCGAGTTCCGGCTGCGGCCGTGCCTCGCCAAGAGTAGGTCTTCGGTGGGGTGACTTCTGGCCCATGGCGGAATAGATCTGGTGTTGTACTTTACCAACACACCGACGCACTAACCCACCCCACGAAGGACCCCGCCATGAACGCCCTCACCACTTTCGCCCCCTCCGCCAAGTCCGTTCCCGCTTCCCCGCTGGCCCTGATGAACGCCCCCTCGCGCAACCACCGCGAACGCGATTTCGGCGTCGGCTACGGCGCCAGCAGCGGCTACGCGAGCAACCGCCGCTACACGACCGACTGGGCGCCGCCGCGCTTCCGCTTTGCCTGAACCAGGCACCCGGAACACCACGCAACACCGAACGCCAGGACACCGCCATGAACGCCTTCTTCGCCATCCCGACCCGCCCCAACGCCCCGCGCGCGAACGTCGTCCCGCTGCCGGCGCGCCACGTCCATCGCGAACGCGATTTCGGCGTGGGCTACGGCAACAGCAGCGGCTACGCCAGCACCCGCCGCTACGCCCAGGACTGGATGCAGCCGCGCTTCCGTTGCGCGTGAGCCATGGCGGTACCCCGTTCCATCGCCGCCCCGCCCGCGCCGTGACTGGACCCATGCAGGACCCGATCAGCCCACCCCGATCCGAAACGACATCCCCATTCCCCCTGGCCCGCTAGCCGGTGCGTCGGATTCTCTCCGTGACGACGCATCGACTACCGGGCTTTTTTTTGGTCCGTTTGCGCCGTCCTCGGCTAAGGTGCGCGGATGGACACGCCGCGCTCCCCGTTCCGCACCCCGCCCGACCTCGACGCGCTGAACGCGCTCTCGCGCAACACGGCCATGGAGCCGCTGGGCATCGTGTTCACCGAAGTCGGCCACGACTTCATCCGCGCGACGATGCCCGTCGACGAACGCACCCGACAGCCGTACGGCCTGCTCCACGGCGGCGCCTCGGTGCTGCTGGCCGAAACGCTCGGCAGCAGCGCCGGCATGCTCTGCGTCGGCGAAGACGAAGCCTGCGTGGGCATCGAGATCAACGCCAACCACCTGCGCGGCGTGCGCGAAGGCACGGTCACCGGCACGGCGCGTCCGCTGCACGTCGGCGGCCGCACGCAGGTGTGGGAGATCCGCATCGAGGACGAACGCCAGCGCCTGGTGTGCGTATCGCGGATCACGCTGGCGGTGATCGCGCGGCCCTGAGCCTGCGCCGCGCGGCGGGTTTTCAGGCGCGCTCCACGCGATCGCGTTGCCGAACCTGTCTGGACACGACGCCGTATCCCGCCCATGGCGCTGGTGGCGGCCCCGCGGCTTCGGTATCGTGCGTTCAATGAATGCGCCGTCCCCCCACGCCGGCGCGACGGCGCCGACCACGGCGCCCGCCGCGCGCGCGCTCCGTTATCTGATCCGCGTGCCGCTGCTGCTGTGGCACGTGTTCGTCGACCTGCCGCTGACGCTGCTGACGACCACGCCGCTCACCCGCGACGTCCGCATCGGCGACGAGCCGCTGGACCATCGCGCGATCCGCGCCTGGTCGGCCGGGTTGATGTGGATCTTCGGCTTCCGCCTGCGTCGCATCGGGCAGCCGTTGCCGGGCGCGGCGATGTTCGTCGCCAACCACGTCAGCTGGATCGACATCGAGACGCTGCACAGCCAGCGCATGATGGGCTTCGTCGCCAAGCGCGAGATCGCCAGCTGGCCGGTCGTTGGCTGGCTCGCGTCGCGGGGCGAGACCATCTTCCATTCGCGCGGCAGCACCGAATCGCTCGGCGGCGTGCTGCACGAGATGCTGGGCCGCCTGCGCGAAGGCCGCTCGATCGGCGTGTTTCCCGAAGGCGGCACGCGGGGCGGGCACGAGATCGGCCCCTTCCATGCGCGCATCTTCCTGGCGGCGGTGGAAGCCGGCGTGCCGGTGCAGCCGGTGGCGCTGCGCTACGGCGAGCACGGCGACGCCCAGCACGTGGTCGCGTTCCAGCCGGGCGAGAGTTTCCTCGCCAACTTCCTGCGCCTGCTCGGCGAACCGCCGCGCCTGGCCGAAGTGCATTTCCTCGAACCGATCCTGCCGGGCCAGGCCGAAGGCCGCCGCCGCATCGCCGAAACGGCGCGGACCCGGATCGTCGAGGCCATGAAGAGCTGAACTTCACGTTTGCAGGTGTAAGGCGTCCGTGCGAGCACCCGATTCCGCGCCATGGTTCCAGGCATGCTGAACGCATCCGACTACCGACCGCCGCGCTGGCTGCGCAACGCGCACGTGCAGTCGGTGCTCGGCTCCAGTCCATTGCGCCGCCGCCACGGCGAGCGCAGCCTCGCGCGACTGAACGCGGTCAGCACGCTGCACACCATCGACGCCGGCGAAGCGCGCCTGCAGGGCGTGCATACCGCCCTCCCGGGCGAGGCTTCGCGCGGCCTGGTCATGCTGCTGCACGGGTGGGAAGGCAGCGTCGATTCCAGCTACATGCGCCTGACCGCGGCGGAACTGCTGCGCGAAGGGTTCGAGGTGTTCCGGCTCAATTTCCGCGACCACGGCAACACGCACCACCTCAACGAAGGCCTGTTCCACTCCAACCGCATCGATGAAGTCGTGCGTGCAGCCGCCGAAGTCGTGCGGCTGTACCCCGGACGGCCGCTCGCGGTGGCGGGCTATTCGCTGGGCGGCAATTTCGCGCTGCGCCTGGCGTTGCGCGCACCGGCCGCGGGCCTGCCGCTGTCGCATGCCGCGGCGGTGTGCCCGGTGCTCGATCCGGCGCGCACGATGGATTCGATGGAACAGGGTTTGCCGGTCTACCTGTGGTACTTCGAGCGCAAGTGGCGCGGCTCGCTCGCACGCAAGCGCGCGCTGTTCCCGCAGACGCATGCGTTCGACGACCAGGTGCTCGGCCTGCGCATGCGGCCGCTGACGCAATGGATGGTCGAGCGCCACACCGATTTCGGCACGCTCGAGCGCTACTTCGACGGTTATTCCATCGCGGGCGATCGCCTGGCGGGGCTGCAGGTGCCGGCGAGCATCCTCATGGCGGCCGATGATCCGGTCATTCCGGTGGACGGCTTCCACGCACTGCAACTGGCGCCCGACACCGAACTGGAAATCTCGCCCTGGGGTGGCCATTGCGGCTTCCTGCAAAGCGCGAAACTCGACGGCTTCGCCGAGCGCTGGATCGCGCGGCGCCTCAGCGAGAAGCTGGCGCGGGCGTCGTAAGGGCGGCCATCGTGGCGGCGCCGCGCGGCGCCGGCGACACAACCAGATCCCGACAGCCCGCGTTCAAGCCGTCGCTGCTAGCGTCGGGCGGTCGGGCCGCGATCGCCTGTCGCCTCGCACCGGGGTTCCGCATGAAACGCCATGTCGTCCGCACCGCCCTCGTCCTCATCGCGACCTTCACGAGCGCCGCCGCAATGGCGCAGGACGACTCAGACCCGCCATCGCTCGACCTCCGCCTGCCGGCCGAACGGATCCACTTCGCCAGCACCGATCCGGTCGCGGACGACCGCCACGACCCGCCCGGCTCGTGGCGGCCGATCACCCCGGCCGAGGCGGAAGCCGCGGCGAAGGAAGACTGGCAGGTGCACGGCGCGGTCGAAGCCGGCATCGGGTACTCCCGCCGCACCGGTACCAGCGACTGGCAGGCCGTGAACCTCAACCTGGACAAGACCTACACCGACGACGACGGCGACACCAAGCACGTCAACATCGACATCAACGTCGGCCGCAGCGACGGCCCGGTGTTCGGGCCGGGCGCGCTGTACGGACCGGGCTACTACGGGCCGCCGCCGATGCAGGCCCCGATGCGCGCGCGCGGTCCCTTCGTCCGCTGAGGCCCACGCGCCGGGCGGGGATCCGGCGCCCGGGCGGCGCCGGGCATGCGGCTACAATCGACGTTTTCGCCTTGTCGAGCGCCGAGTAGTCATGCACGAACCCATCATCGATGCCCTGCGCCGCGGCGCCGCCCCGGAAGCGCTGGCCGCCGCGCGCGAGGCCGTCGCCGCACAGCCCCAGGACGCCACCTCGCACCGGCTGCTCGCCGCCGCGCTGCGCTTGGGCGGCGACCGCGAGGCCGCGCTCTCCGCGATCGACCAGGCCATCGCGCTCGCGCCGGAGAATGCCGATCTCCATCTGGAACGCGCCGGCCTGCTGCTGCACGAACGCCAGCTCGACGAAGCCCAGGCCGCGCTCGCCCGCGCCACCGGCCTGGATCCGAACCAGTTCCCCGCCTACATCATCCAGGGCCACCTCGCGCTCGGCCGCGGCGATCTGGACGAAGCGGCGCGCCTGTCGCGCACCGCGTCGCGCATCGCGCCCGAGCACCCGCACGTCGCCGCGCTCGAAGGCGGCGTGGCGATGCGCCGCGGCGAGGTCGACCGCGCGCTGGCGCTGATCAGCGCCGCCGCCGAGCGCGCGCCGGAGGATCCGCAGCTGCGCCACTCGCTCGGCTTCGCGTACCTCGCCAAGGGGCATTTCGCCTTCGCCGAGCAGGCCTTCCGCACGCTGCTGGAGCGCGATCCGTCCTCGCGCCCGCTGCGCGTGCTGATCGCCGACCTGCTGCGGCGCCAGGGCCGCCCCGGCGAAGCCGCCGATGAGCTGACGCCCCTGCTGGAAGGCCGCGACGCCACCGTGCCGATGCAGCGTCTCGTCGGCGAACTGGAACTGGAGGCCGGCCGCGACGATCGCGCGCTGCCGCTGCTGCGGCAGGCCTTCGCCGCCCAGCCGCGCGATCGCCGCAACGTGCTGCCGCTGATCGAGGCGTGGCGCCGGCAGGGCCTGTTCGACGAGGCCCGCACGACGCTCGACGCCGCGCTCGAGGAACACGCCGAAGCGGCCGATCTGTGGCGCGCGCGGTTGCTGTTCGAGGAATTCGCCAGCGACGGCGCGCGCGAGGTGATCGCGCGCTGGCGCAAGGCGATGCCGGATTTCGTGCCGGCGCTGGAAGCGCAGGCCACGCTGCACGACCAGGCCGGCGAGACCGACGCGGCCGAGGACATCGCCCGCCTCATCACCGAGCTGCAGCCCGGCCACACGCAGGCCGAGCTGCGCCTGATCGACGGTCTGCTCAAGCGCGATCCCGACGCGGCGATCGATCGCGTGGCGAGCCTGATCGCGCGGGCCCCGGACCCGAACGTGAAGCGCACGCTGCGCCAGCTGCTGGGCCGCTGCCTCGACATCGCCGGCCAGCCGGACGCCGCCGCCGCGACCTGGGCCGAGCTGCACGCCGAAGTCGTCGACCAGCGCCTGCCGCTGCCGGAGATCAGCCAGGCCACGCCGCGCCTGCCGGAGCTCGCGCCGCTGCCCGATCCGGCGTCCGCGGTGCTGCTGCTGTGGGGCGCGCCGGGCTCGCTGGTGGAGCGGCTGGCGGTCACTTTCGAACAGGCGGGCGCGCCGCTGCGGGCCGACCGCTTCGGCGCACGGCCGCCGAACGATCCGATGCAGCGTTACACCACCGTGCCGGGCCTGCTCGACGGTTCGCTCGACCCGGCCTACATGATCGAACTGTGGCGCGCGGCGCTGCCGACGCGCGGCATCACTGACGGCAACGTGTTCGACTGGCTGTTGTGGTGGGACAACGCGCTGCTGCTCGGCCTGCGCCCGCACCTGCCCGAAGCGGTGGTGATGATCGCCGTGCGCGATCCGCGCGACATGCTGCTGGACTGGCTGGCCAACGGTTCGCCGGTGCCGTTCGCGCTGTCCTCGCCCGAAGCCGGTGCGCGCTGGCTCGCCGCCACGCTGTCGCAGGTCGCCGACCTGCACGAACAGGACCTGTTCCCGCATCGGCTGATCAAGCTCGACGAGATCGCGCAGGACGCGACCGCGCTGGCGCAGGCGATCGCGGACGCGTTGCAGATCCGCGTGGCGGTGCCGCCGCAGCAGGCGCTGGGTCCGGCACGTTTCGAAGCCGGCCACTGGCGTCACTTCCGCGACGCGCTCGGCGACGCGTTCGACCTGCTCACGCCGGTCGCGCAGCGCCTGGGTTACCCGGCCGAATAACGCGAGCGGCCCTCGCGGAGGGCCGCGTCGCAGCGGGCTGGACGATGGCGCGTGGCGGGGCGACCCGCACGCGCACGCCATCCGCGCCGCTTCTTCCATCGGAGACCACTGCCATGCAGATCCGCAGCAACAGCTTCCAGCATCGCGAACGCCTGCCGGCCGAATTCGCGGCCGGCCAGCCCACCGCCGACGGCTTCGGCTTCGCGCCGAACCGCAATCCGCACCTGGCCTGGGACGACGTGCCCGCGGGAACGCAGTCGTTCGCGCTGCTGTGCATCGACCCCGACGTGCCCACGGTGGCGGAAATGGTCGGCAAGGAAGGCGTGCAGATTCCGGCCGACCAGCCGCGCGCCGAGTTCGTCCACTGGGTGATGGTCGACATTCCCGCCGACGTGCGCGAGATCGCGGCGGGCAGCTGCAGCGACGGCGTGGTCGCGCACGGCAAGCAGAATCCGCCGGGCCCCGCGGGCGCGCGCCAGGGGCTGAACGATTACACCGGCTGGTTCGCCGGCGACGCCTCGCTGGCCGGCGACTGGCACGGCTACGACGGCCCGTTCCCGCCTCCGAACGACCTGCGGCTGCATCGCTATTTCTTCCGGCTCTACGCGCTGGACATCGCGCGGCTGGACCTGCCCGAACGCTTCACGGCGAAGGACGTGCAGCGCGCGATGCACGCGCACGTGCTCGACGAAGCGGCGATCTACGGAACGTATTCGCTCAACGCCTCGGTCAGCGGCTGATCGCCGCGAGACGATGCCAGCCCGGGTAGCGAAGCGCGCCCGGGCTACGAACGACGCATACAGGCGACGGGGTCCCGCTTTCGCCGGGACGACGCCCGCGCCGCCGCTCAGGGCGTCGTGTCGCTCTCGACCACCATGTCCAGCACGTAGGCCGTCGCCGGCGCATCGGCCGGCGGATTGCGGATCGCATGGCGCTTCACGCGCACGACGTTGCGCGTGCCGACGACGTGTTCGAAGCCTTCGATGTCCTGATACAGCGGCTGCCACTCACCGGGCGTGCCCGTGCGCAGGCCCTTGTCGTCGAACTGCACTTCGCGCACCTGCAGGCACTGCTTGTCCGGAATCAGCGGGTGATTGCACGGCGTGGGCTGCGCGGCGATTTCCAGGAAGACCGTCTCGCCCGGCCCGCCGAAGCGCGTCTGCGCCGTGGGTTCGCCGCGGAAGGTGAGCACGTCGCCGTTCGCGGCGGTGAGCGTCAGCGTCGGTGTCGCGCCGGCCTGCACCGCGGCGGTCTGGGCGCCGCGCAGGCGTTCGCCGATCGCGCTGTCCAGCGCCATGAGCCGCGGGTCGCTGCAGGCCATCATCGTGGAGGCCATGTCGCCGACGGTCAGCTTCGCGCCGTCGAGCGTGTAGGTGCCGCCCATGCGGTTGCAGGTGTTCGACACGCCGATGCGGCCGTCCGCGAAATCCACCGTCACCGGCTTGTCCGCGCGCACGAACAACGCGTCCACGCGCCGGCCTGTCGCATCGACGGCATCGGCCAGTACCCAGTGATGCGCGCCGAGCACCGCGGTGTCGATCGCGGCGGATGCCGGCGTCGTGGCGGCCGGCGGCGGTGTGCTGGATGTCGCGGCCGCGGGCGGTGAAGCGTCCTGCGGTGAGCGGGTGCAGGCGGCCAGCGCGAGGGTCAGGCTGAGCAGGGCGAATCGCGTCATGGAACCTCTCCTCCACGCACCGGATCCGTCCAGGCCCGGCGCAAACGGGTGAAGCGCGCGACGCATCGCGTCGCGGTCAGCTGCCGGCCGGCACGAGGTACAGCAGCGCCGCGCCGAGGATGAAGCGGTAGATCGCGAAGGCGGTGAAACGGTGGCTCTGGATGTACCGCAGCAGCCATTTCACCGAGATGAAGGCCGTGATCGCCGACGCCACGAAGGCCACGGCCAGCGCGCCCCAGTCTTCGTGGGCCGCCTCGCCGCTGCGGATCACCGACGTCAGTTCGTACGCGGTGGCGGCGAACATGGTCGGGATGCCGACCAGGAACGCGAATTCGGTCGCCGCCGCGCGCGAGGTCGTGCCGGCCAGCAGGGCGACGAAGATCGTCGCGCCCGAACGCGAGGTACCCGGAAACACGCCCGCCACGACCTGTGCGATGCCGACCAGGATCGCCACCGTCCAGGTGATCGTCGCCCGCTCGCCCAGCACGGCGGCGCGCTTGGCGGCGAAATGCTCGGCCGCGATCATCCAGATGCCGCCCAGGACCAGCGCCCAGGCGATCGGCGTCACTTCGTCCGGCAGCTCGAAACCCAGCTTCTTCACGATCACGCCCAGCACCGCCGTGATGCCGAACGCGGCGGCGAGCTTGAAGGCGTAGTCGCGTGCCTGCGCCGCATCCATCGGCATGCCGGCGGGGCTGTGTTCGGCCAGCGCGCGACGGCCGAGGAAGCCCATCGCCAGGTCCCACAGCCGCTGGCGGTAGATCAGCACCACCGCGAGGATCGCGCCGGCCTGGATCGAGATGTTGAACAGATCGCTGCGGTGGCCCAGCCAGCGCTCGGCGATGAGCAGGTGGCCGGTGCTGGAGATCGGCAGGAATTCGGTGATGCCTTCGATGATGCCGAGGAGCAGGGCGGCGAGCAGTTCGGTCATTGGGGGCCGGGATTCGTTTCGATGACGGGGGATCTGGGAAAGCGCCGCACGTGTCGCTGCGCGCGGGCTCAAAGCCGGGCAGCATACCGGACGACCCCCGGCGCACCACGTTGACGCAATCGTCACGGGATGCGCACCGATTTGGTGCACGGATAGTGTCGGCCGTGTCCGGGTGTGCGTGGAATCAAAGCGTTACGCGCGTGAAAAAGTTGGCACGGCCCCTGCGTAAGTGAACCCGTCACCGCGCAGCGGCCGGCTTTTTCCCATCCCGAACCGAATCACGAATCCCGGAGCACCACCCATGTCGATCGACCACATCGAAAAGCTCATCAAGGACCACAAGGTCGAGTTCATCGACCTGCGCTTCGTCGACATGCGCGGCGTGCAGCACCACGTGACCTTCCCCAAGTCGATCATCGAGCCCAGCCTGTTCGAGGACGGCAAGATGTTCGACGGCTCGTCGATCTCGGGCTGGAAGGGCATCAACGAGTCGGACATGGTCCTGCTGCCCGATGCGAGCACCGCGTTCCTGGATCCGTTCACCGCCGACCCGACGCTGGTGCTGACCTGCGACATCCTGGATCCGGCCACCATGCAGGCCTATTCGCGCGATCCGCGCGGCGTGGCCAAGCGCGCCGAGGCCTACCTGAAGGCCAGCGGCATCGCCGATCAGGCGTTCTTCGGTCCGGAGCCGGAATTCTTCATCTTCGACTCGGTCCGCTTCGCCAATGAAATGGGCCATACCTTCTTCCACATCGACTCCGAAGAAGCGCACTGGAACTCCGGTCGCGAATACGACGGCGGCAACACCGGCTACCGCCCGATGGTGAAGGGCGGCTACTTCCCCGTCGCGCCGCTGGATTCGTTGCACGACCTGCGCGCCGAGATGTGCAAGACGCTCGAGCAGGTCGGCATGGAAGTCGAAGTGCACCATCACGAAGTGGCCAACGCCGGCCAGTGCGAGATCGGCACCAAGTTCAACTCGCTGGTGAAGAAGGCCGACGAGCTGCTGACGATGAAGTACGTCATCAAGAACGTCGCGCACCGCAACGGCAAGACCGCCACGTTCATGCCCAAGCCGATCGTCGGCGACAACGGCAGCGGCATGCACGTGCACCAGTCGCTGGCCAAGGGCGGCGTGAACCTGTTCTCCGGCGACGGCTACGGCGGCCTGTCGCAGACCGCGCTGTGGTACATCGGCGGCATCTTCAAGCACGCCCGCGCGATCAACGCCTTCGCCAACTCGACCACCAACAGCTACAAGCGCCTGGTGCCGGGCTTCGAAGCCCCGGTGATGCTCGCCTACTCCGCGCGCAACCGCTCGGCGTCGTGCCGCATTCCGTACGTCGCCAACCCGAAGGCACGCCGCATCGAGATCCGCTTCCCCGATCCGATGAACTCCGGTTACCTCACCTTCGCCGCGCTGATGATGGCCGGCCTGGACGGCATCAAGAACCAGATCGATCCGGGTGCGCCGAGCGACAAGGACCTGTACGACCTGCCGCCGGAAGAAGAGAAGAACATCCCGACCGTCTGCCACAGCCTGGACCAGGCGCTGGAAGCGCTCGACAAGGACCGCGAGTTCCTCAAGGCCGGCGGCGTGTTCACCGACGACTTCATCGACGGCTACATCGCGCTGAAGATGCAGGAAGTCACGCGTTTCCGCGCCGCGACCCATCCGCTCGAATACCAGATGTACTACACGATCTGATGAGCACGGGAGCGTCCATCGCAATGTCTTCGGGCCGGCGGATGTCCGGCCCAGCGCAGCGCGCCGGGCGTTCGGATCGCGCACGCGGCAATGCCGCGTGGACGCGCGCTCCTCACCCACTCGAATACCCGATGCACCGCACGATCTGATGTTCCAACGGCCCGGGGCGAAATGCTCCGGGCCGTGTTCGTTCCGCACTTGCACCACGCCGTTCGCCGCACGCAGTCCAAAGTCCCTCTCCCACGGAGGTTCGCGATGGAGATCCGCACCGGCGGTCTCGATCATCCCGATGTCGTCGCGCTGCTGCAGGAGCACCTGCGCGGAATGGCGGAGCTGTCTCCGCCCGACAGCATCCACGCGCTCGACCTGGATGGCCTGCGCCAGCCGCAGATCACCTTCTGGTCGGCGTGGCAGGACGAAGAACTGGTCGGCTGCGGCGCGCTGAAACAGCTCGATGCCACGCACGGCGAGATCAAGTCGATGCGCACCGCATCGCGGCACCGACGCAAGGGCGTGGCCGCTGCGATGCTGGAGCACATCCTCGACGAGGCGCGGCGTCGCGACTACACGCAGTTGAGCCTGGAAACGGGCTCGATGCAGGGCTTCGAACCGGCACGCGCGCTGTACGCGCGCTACGGGTTCCGGTCCTGCGGTCCGTTCGCGCAGTACACGGACGATCCGAACAGCGTCTTCATGACGCGGGCCGTGCAACGGCCGTAACGCCGCTCCACCGCACCACAACTCACGAGGTGAACAAAACGACGGGCGCGTGCCCGCCGCAAGGCGAGTGCGTTCCCGCGACAACCCGGGCACCGACGAATCGCCCGACGTTGCAGAGCACGAACACCAATGACCGGGGAGGGGCCACCGCTTATGAGGAGCCTGTGTCATGTCGTCTCGCATCCATGCAATCCACAAGGCCGCATCGTTCAGCACCGTCGCACTGGCCGGCGCGCTCTGGCTCGCCCTGCCGAATGACGCACGGGCCGGCGTGTCCGGCTCGGTCGCGTTGACCAGCGACTACATCTTTCGCGGCATCTCGCAGAACAACCAGGAACCGGCCTTGCAGGCCGGCGTCGAATACGCGCACGACAGCGGCTTCTACGTCGGCGGCTGGGGCAGCAACGTCAGCTGGCTGTCCGACACGCCCGTGCCGGACGACGACATCTCCAACAGCGTAGAACTCGATTTCTACGGCGGCTATCGCGGCAAGTTCAGCGACGCCGTCGGTTTCGACGTCGGCGCGCTGTATTACTGGTATCCCGGCGACTATCCCTCCGGCTTCAACAGCCCGGACACGGCCGAACTCTATTTCGGCATCAGCGCCGGCGTGTTCGCCGCGAAGTACTCCTACGCCCTCACCGACCTGTTCGGCTACGCCGACTCGGACGGCTCCGGCTACCTGGACGCCGCGGTGAACTGGGAATTCGTGCCGAGCTGGACGCTCAACGCGCACGCCGGCAAGCAGTGGATCGAGAACAACGAAGACTTCGAGTACGTCGACTGGAAGCTCGGCGTCACCAAGTCCTTCGACGGCGGTTTCGCCATCGCACTGGCCTACACCGACACCGACGCGGAAGAAGCGCTCTACACCAACGTCCACGGCAACTACCTGGGCGACGACACCGTGGTGCTCACGCTCACGAAGACGTTCTGATTTCGCTTTTCTGAAGCCCCATCCACCCACGGAGCTGCGAGATGAAACTGATCACCGCGATCATCCGGCCGTTCAAGCTCGACGAGGTGCGCGAAGCGCTCACCGAAGTCGGCGTGTCCGGCATCACCGTCACCGAAGTCAAAGGCTTCGGCCGGCAGAAGGGCCACACCGAGCTGTACCGCGGCGCCGAATACGTGGTCGATTTCCTGCCCAAGCTGAAGGTCGAATGCGCCGTCGCGGAAAGCTCGCTGGAAGCGGCGCTGGAAGCGCTCGCCAACGCCGCGCGGACCGGCAAGGTCGGCGACGGGAAGATCTTCGTGCAATCGCTCGAGCGCACGGTGCGGATCCGCACCGGCGAACTCGACGACGACGCGTTGTGAGGTGATGCCATGACGACCGCCCTCGATCTCGCCACGCGAACCGCATCCGCTTCGCAGCCGTCATTCCCGCCAAGGCGGGAATCCATCGACCCGATCGCCGCAACATCGACGAAAGAAGGAAACCCGACCGTGATGCATTCACAGATGGATCCCCGCCTGCGCGGGGATGACGGCATGGACGCATTCGGCGATGCCGAACGCGAACGCGCTGTCACGATGTTCCGCAAGCCCTCACTCGCAATCACTGCACTGCTCGCACTGGCCACGCCCGCGCTCGCCTTCGCGCAGGATGCCGCCGCGGCCGCGCCGGTCGCGAACAAGGGCGACATCGCGTGGCTGCTCGTCTGCGCGGCGCTGGTGATTTTCATGACGCTGCCGGGCCTGGCGCTGTTCTACGGTGGCCTGGTGCGCAGCAAGAACGTGTTGTCGGTGCTGATCCAGACGCTGATCGTGTTCTCGCTCGTGGCGGTGTTGTGGGCACTGTACGGGTATTCGCTCGCGTTCACGCCGGGCAACCCCTTCATCGGCGGCTTCGATCGCGTGTTCGCCAAGGGGCTGGATGCCACCGCGATGGGCGCCACGTTCACCAAGGGCGTGTACATCCCGGAACTGGTGTTCTTCGTGTTCCAGGGCGCGTTCGCGTGCATCACCTGCGCGCTGATCATCGGTGCGTTCGCCGAACGCGTGAAGTTCGCGGGCGTGCTGCTGTTCACCGTGCTGTGGTTCACCTTCGCCTACACGCCGATGGCGCACATGGTGTGGTTCTTCCCGGGCCCCGACGCGTTCACCAGCAACGACGCGGTGCCGGGCGTGCTCGCGCAGTCCGGCTTCCTGTTCGCGCGCGGCGCGCTCGACTTCGCCGGCGGCACCGTGGTGCACATCAACGCCGCGATCGCGGGCCTGGTGGGCTCCTACGTGATCGGCAAGCGCGTGGGCTACGGGCGCGAGGCGATCAAGCCGCACAACCTCACGCAGACGATGATCGGCGCGTCGATCCTGTGGGTCGGCTGGTTCGGCTTCAACGCAGGCTCCGCGCTGGAAGCCAACGCCGTGGCCGCGCAGGCCTTCGTCAACACGTTCCTCGCGACCGCGGCGGCGGTGCTGGGCTGGACGGCGGTGGAATGGATCAGCAAGGGCAAGCCGTCGATGCTCGGCGCGGCTTCGGGCGCGGTGGCCGGACTGGTGGCGATCACGCCGGCCGCCGGCTTCGTCGGCCTGTGCGGCGCGATGATCATCGGCGCGATCGCGGGCGCGGTGTGCCTGTGGGGCGTCAATGGCCTCAAGCGCCTGCTCGGCGCGGACGACGCACTGGACGTGTTCGGCGTGCACGGCGTCGGCGGCATCCTCGGCGCGCTGCTCACCGGCGTGTTCGCATCGCCCGCGCTCGGCGGCGCGGGCATCTGGGATTACGTCACCGAAACGGCGCTGCCCGAATACAGCATCGCCTCGCAGGTGTGGATCCAGTTGCAGGGCGTGCTGGTGACCGTGGTCGTGTCGGGCGTCGTCGCGCTGATCGCGTTCCTGATCGTGAAGTACACCGTCGGTCTGCGCGTGAGCGAGGAATCCGAGCGCGAAGGCCTGGACATCACCTCGCACGGCGAATCGGCGTACGAGAGCTGAGGGCTCATCCGGGCAAAGGCGTGTGCAACCCCTCCCGCACACGCCGCGGCAGCGCGCGACGGCTCACCCCGTCGCGCGCTTTTTCCCGCGATGCCGCCGCGCCAGTTCGCTCGCCAGCGCGATGCCGGCGGCGAGCGCCGCCATCGACAGGAACTGCCCGCGCGTCTGGCTCGACGACACCAGCAGCGCGAAGATCAGCGCGAGGATGCCCAGCGCGGCCAGCGTCAGCCACGGGAAACCGCGCATGCGGAACGGCAGCGGCGTGCCCGTGCGTTCCGCGCGCCGGCGCAGGATCAACTGCGACACCAGCGCGAGCGTCCACACCAGCAGACACGTGGACCCGACGATGTTGAGCAGCACCGGCAGCACGCGGTTCGGGAACCACAGTTCGAACACCGTTGCGACGAAACCGAACACCACGCACGACAGCACCGCCATCACCGGCACCTGGCGGCGGTTCACGCGCGCCAGCCAGCGCGGGGCCTCGCTGCGCTGGGCCAGCGAGAAGATCATGCGCGAGGCGCCGTAGAGGTTGGCGTTCAACGCCGACAGCAGCGCGACGACGGCGATGAGCGTGATCGTCGTGGAGGCGTACGGAATGCGCGCGATTTCCAGCACCGCCGCGAAGGGCGAGCGAAGCGCCTCGCTGGTCCACGGCACCACGGCGATGATCACGCTGATCGAGCCGATGTAGAACACGAGGATGCGCCAGGCGACGGTGCGGATCGCGCGTGCGAGGCTGCGCGAGGGGTCCGAGGTTTCGGCCGCGGCGACCGCGACGATCTCGGTACCGCCGAAGGCGAACACCACCACCAGCAACGCCGCGCCGATGCCCGCCCAGCCCTTCGGCGCGAAGCCGCCGTGCGCGGTGACGTTCGAAAGCCCGGGCGACGGCACGCCCGGCAGCAGGCCGAGCAGCAACGCGGCGCCGATGGCGATGAAGAGCACGATGGCGGCAACCTTCATGATCGCGAACCAGAACTCGAATTCGCCGAAGTTCCGCACGCCCATCAGGTTGATGAAGGTGAAGAACAGCATGAAGGCCAGCGACGACAACGGCACCGGGATCTGCGGCCAGACGGTCGCGAGCAGGCCGGCGGCACCGACCGATTCGGCCGCCACCACGATCACCACCTGCGCCCACCACAGCCAGCCGACGGTCGCGCCGGCGGTGGCACCCAGCGCATCGGCGGCGTAGACCGAGAACGCGCCGCTGGCCGGCTTCACCGCCGCCATCTCGCCCAGTGCGTTCATCACGATGATCACCAGCGCGCCGGCGATGAGGTAGGACACCAGCACCGCGGGGCCCGCGGCCTGCACGCCCACGCCCGAACCCAGGAACAGGCCGGCGCCGATCGCGCTGCCCAGGCCCATCATGATCAGCTGTCGGGGCTTGAGCGCATGGCCCAGCTGCGGCGCGGCGGCCGGGAAAACGTCGGTGTCGGACATCGGAAGGTGTGTGGCGTCGAGGGGCGACACGATACCGCGTCGCGCGCATCCGCTTCCGTGCCGAAGCGGCCGGTCGCCGCCTCACGCGCGCCTATCGGGCACCGCGCTAGCGTTCGGCGCATGGACACCCGAACCCAGACCCTGCCGCCGGGTTGGCGGATCGAAGCGACCGGTCCTTTCCCCGGCAGCCGCGCCTGCGTGCTGCGCCTGACCCATGCCGACGGGATCGATGCGGTCTGGCAGATCGACGATGGCTCGCCGCAGTGCGAGGCGGTCCGGCAGCTGGCAGCGGCGATGGCGCTCACCGGCGAGAGCTACCGCGAGCAGGACGAAGGCCCGCCGCCCCTGCTTTCGACCTGAGCGCGGCGGCGACTGGCCCCGGCGCCGGTTTGGGCAGCCGACCGGAGATTCGGAGGGGAAGTTCCGAGGGGAGAGGGTCGACCTCGGCGCCGGGGCCTGTTCAGTCTGCACGCGAGGCCGCCGTAGGCGCAGTCAGGAAGATCGGAAGCGCAAGTCGGAGGAAACCCGACATCCGAAAGGTCGCGGCGTCCGCGTGCCTTCGAGGCGATACGCTGGCCGGGTCCCGTTGCCGAGTGAGGCCATGACCACGACCACCGACACGACGATCGCCGGCCTGTTCGGCCTCTCGCTTCCCGTGGTGCAGGCCCCGATGGCGGGCGTGCAGGGCGCATCGCTCGCACTGGCCGTGGCGCAGGCGGGCGGACTCGGCTCGCTGCCCGCCGCCACGCTGACGCCCGAAGCGCTGCGGCATGATCTGGCTGCGCTGCGCGAACGCACCGGCAGCCCGATCAACGTCAACTTCTTCTGCCACTCGCCGCCGACGCCGGACGCGGAACGCGAAGCGGCGTGGCGCCACCTGCTGGCGCCCTACTACGCCGAGTTCGGCCTGGACCCGGCCGCGCTCGTGGCCGGGCCGGCGCGCACGCCCTTCAGTCACGAACTCGCCGACGTGCTGGCCGAACAGCCGCCGGCGGTCGTCAGCTTCCACTTCGGCCTGCCGGCATCGGACCTGCTCGAACGCGTGCGCGCGACCGGCGCGAAGGTGCTGTCGTCCGCGACGACGGTGGAGGAAGCGCGCTGGCTGCAGGCGCAGGGCGTGGACGCGATCATCGCGCAGGGCCTGGAGGCCGGCGGGCACCGCGGGCATTTCCTGTCCGACGACCTCGATGCGCAGGCGGGCACCTTCGCGCTGCTGCCGCAGATCGTGCGCGCGGTCCACGTGCCGGTCATCGCCGCCGGCGGCATTGCGGACGCTGCGGGCGTCGCGGCGGCGCGGGCGCTCGGCGCGGCCGGCGTGCAGGTCGGCACGGCGTACCTGCTGTGTCCGGAAGCGACGACCGGCCCCGTGCATCGCCAGGCGCTGACCGCCGATGCGGGGACGACCACCGCGCTGACCAACCTGTTCACCGGTCGGCCCGCACGCGGCATCACCAACCGTCTGATGCGCGAACTCGGCGCGATGCGCGGCGACGTCCCGGCCTTCCCGCTCGCCGCCGGCGCCGTGTCGCCGTTGCGCGGCAAGGCCGAAGCGACCGGCAGCGGCGACTTCTCGCCGTTGTGGGCGGGCCAGAACACCACCGGTTGCCGCGCGGTGCCGGCGGCCGAGATCACGCGGGAACTCGCGCGCGGCTGGTAAGCAGCGGGCGCGTCGATGGGAACGTCGGCGCGCGCTTAAGGCTCCGCGCCTGCGCATCGCGCTGCCACGCGGCGCGGGCGGCGCGAGGTGAAGTTCGCGTGCACGGCGCATGTCGGCGCCCCCTCACGCCCCATCGCGTGCACGGTCGGCAGAATGCAGGCCACTTCGACGACACGTCGCTGCATGACCTCGATCAACGTCCTGACCGTCAACATGCACATGGGCTTCAGCCTGCTCAACCGCCGGTTCGTGCTGCCCGAGCTGCGCGAGGCGATCCGCAACGTGTCCGCCGACATGGTGTTCCTGCAGGAAGTGCTAGGCGAACACGCTCACCATGCGCGGCGCCACGCCGACTGGCCGACCGGACCGCAGTACGAGTTCCTCGCCGACTCGCTCTGGACGCAGTTCGCCTACGGGCGCAACGCGGTGTATCCGCACGGCCACCACGGCAACGCGCTGCTGTCGAAGTTCCCGATCGCCTCGCACGAGAACCGCGACGTGTCGGTGCAGGGCCACGAACAGCGCGGGCTGTTGCACGCGGTGGTGCGAGTGCCCGATCCGCGGGACGGGCACGAGGTCGACGTGCACACGATCTGCGTGCACCTGGGCCTGCGCGAATCGCACCGCCAGCGGCAGATCGCCCTGCTGTGCGAGGTGATTTCCCGGCAGATCCCGCACGAGGCGCCGCTGGTCGTGGCCGGCGACTTCAACGACTGGCGCCGGCGCGGGCATCGCCTGCTGCGCCGCTGCGGGCTGGTGGAAGCGTTCGAGCACGCGCGCGGTCGCCTGGCCCGCACGTTCCCCTCGCGCTGGCCGACACTGCCGGTCGATCGCATCTACGTGCGTCACGCGCGGGTGCTGGACGCGCGCGTGCTGGCCTCGCGCCCGTGGTCGCACCTGTCCGACCACGTGCCGCTGCTGGCGAGGATCGCGCTGTGAGGCTCACGCGCGCCATCGACACCTGCTGGCGGCGTGGCCATCGCGTGCGGCTGCTGGAGAACGGCGAGGACTACTTCGCGCGCGTGTTCGAGGCCATCGACGCGGCGCAGCGCGAGGTCCTGATGGAAACCTTCATCTGGTTCGAGGACAAGGTCGGCATCGCGCTGAAGGATCGCCTGGTCGCGGCCGCGCAGCGCGGCGTGCGCGTGCATTTCCTGGTGGATGCGTTCGGCTCGCCGGACCTGTCCGACGAGTTTCTCCAGGAACTGACCACCGCCGGCGTGCAGCTGCGCATGTACGACCGCCAGCCGGCCCTGATGGGCATCCGCCTCAACGTCTTCCGGCGCATGCATCGCAAGCTGGTGGCGATCGACGAGGCCGTCGCCTTCGTCGGCGGCATCAACTATTCGGCCGACCACCTCGCCGACTTCGGCCCGACGGCGAAGCAGGACTACGCGGTGGAAGTCGAAGGACCGGTCGTGGCCGACATCGTCTCCTTCCTGCGCCGCGCGATGGTCACCCGCGGCACCGGCGAGCGCTGGGAGCCCGACGGCGCCGCGGAGTCGCGCGCTTCCGAAGGGCCGGCGGACGTCTGCTTCCTGCCGCGCGACAACGGCCGTCGTTCGCGCGCGATCGAGCATGCGTACCGCCAGGCGTTTCGCGATGCCCGGCGCGAGATCGTGATCGCCAACGCGTACTTCTTCCCGGGCTACGGGTTCCTGCGCGACCTGCGCGGCGCGGCGCGGCGTGGGGTGAAGGTGCAACTGATCTTCCAGGGCGAGCCGGACACGCCGATGGCGCTGATCGCCGCGCGCTGGCTGTACCGCTACCTCGTCGACGCCGGCGTGCACATCTTCGAGTACTGCGAGCGGCCGTTCCACGGCAAGGTCGCGGTGATCGACGAGGAATGGAGCACGGTCGGCTCGAGCAACCTGGACCCGCTGAGCCTGTCGCTCAACCTGGAAGCGAACGTGTTCATCCGCGATGCCGCCTTCGCGCGCGACCTGCGCGGGCGCCTGGGCGTGCTCATCGAGCGCCACTGCAAGGTGGTCGAACCCGAGAGCGTGCCGCGCGGGCGCTTCTGGCAGCCGATCACCCGCCCGCTGCTGTTCCATGTCCTGCGCAATTTCCCGCAGTGGGCCGGCTGGCTGCCGGCGCACAAGCCGGCCACCACGCTGGTGCAGCCGCCCGACGATGCGGACGTGGCCTCGTGACGGCGTCGCGGCAGCGCTGGCGACGCATCCGGCGCATCGGGTTCTACGTGTTCCTGGCGCTGGTGGCGTTCCTGCTCGTGCGCTATGCACGGTCGGTGGAATGGGCCGAAGTCGGCCGCACGCTCGCGGGTTACGGCGCAGGCACGCTCGCGACCGCCGCCGGCCTGACCGTCGCCAGTTACCTGCTCTACTCGGCCTACGACCTGGCCGCGCGCCGGTACGCGCGACACGAGCTGTCGACGCCGAAGGTGATGGGCATCTCGATGCTCGCGTACGCCTTCAGCCTCAACGTCGGCGCGCTGTTCGGCGGGGCCGGCTTCCGCTACCGCATCTACTCGCACGCGGGCCTGGGCCTGGGGACGATCAGCCGGATCGTCGGCTTCGCCATCGGCACGAACTGGATGGGCTACCTGCTGCTGGCCGGCGCGCTGTTCGTCTCCGGCCGCGTGCATCCGCCGCCGGGCTGGCCGGTGACCGGCGAACGACTGCCCTGGCTGGGCGCGGCGATGCTCGCCGCGGTGGTCGTGTACCTGGTCGCGTGCCGCCTCACGCGCGGGCGCGTGCTGCACGTCCGCGGGCACCACTTCCGCCTGCCATCGCTGCCGCTGGCGCTGCTGCAGCTCGCGCTCGCGGCGACCAACTGGGCGTTGATGGCCGCGCTGATGTTCGTGCTGATGCCGTCGGGTGTCGCGTACCCGGCGGTGCTCGGCGCGCTGCTGGTGTCGGCGGTCGCGGCGGCGATCGCGCACGTCCCGGCCGGCTTCGGCGTGCTCGAAGCGGTGTTCATCGCGCTGCTCGGCCACCAGGTGCCGCAGCCGCAGCTGTTGGCCGCGCTGCTGGCGTATCGCGCCTGCTATTACCTGGGCCCGCTCATGCTCGCGGTCGCCGGTTATGCGGCGTTCGAAGCCCGCCGGCGCAAGCGGCCGGCAGGCGGCGATGGGGCCGGTCCGACCTGATCGACGCGCCAATCGACGTGAACGTTCCGTCATCGTGGCTGCGATAAGCTCGCGTGATTTTCCGTAAGCCGCAGTGCATGGGGGATGTCGGGTGACCACGGAAACCAAATCGCGCCGTTCGTCTTCGGCGCGCAAGGCGACGCCATCGTCAGCGAAGGCCGTGGCAACGGCGCCCAGGAAGCGGGCGAACGTCGAGGCGCCGCGCGAGGCGCCGCGCGATCCGCTGGACGTCATCATCGAAGCGATGGACGCCGTGCGTGCGGGCGATTTCTCGGTCCGCCTGCCGCTGAACTGGCAGGGCCAGGAAGGCCAGCTCGCGCAGATCCTCAACGAGATCGTCAGCCACAACCGGCGCCTCGCCGCCGAACTGTCGCGCGTGGGCGAGGCCGTCGGCCGCGAAGGCCAGACCCGCCAGCGCGTGGTGCCCGCCAATCGCCAGGGCCAGTGGCGGGGGATGGAGGACTCGGTCAACGCGTTGATCGACGACCTCGTGCGTCCCGTCGAAGCGATGGGCGAAGCGATGGCCGGCGTCGCCAAGGGCGACCTCACCCGCACCGTGCCGCTGGAGGCCGACGGCCGTCCGCTGAAGGGCGAATTCCTGCGGTCGGCGAACATCGTCAACCGCATGATCGAGCAGATGGGCGAGTTCAGCTCGGAAGTGACGCGCGTGGCGCTGGAGGTCGGCACCGCCGGCCGCCTCGGCGGGCAGGCGAAGGTCAAGGGCGTTTCGGGCGTGTGGAAGGACCTGACCGACTCGGTCAACCAGATGGCGTCCAACCTCACCGCGCAGGTGCGCAACATCGCCGACGTGACCATCGCCGTCGCCAACGGCGACCTGTCGCGCAAGATCACCGTGGACGTGCGCGGCGAGATCCTGCAGCTGAAGGAAGCCATCAACACGATGGTGGACCAGTTGCGCGGTTTCGCCTCGGAAGTGACGCGCGTGGCGCGCGAGGTGGGCACCGAAGGGCGCCTGGGCGGCCAGGCCGTCGTGCCCGGCGTCGCCGGTACGTGGAAGGACCTGACCGACTCGGTCAACGCGATGGCGTCCAACCTCACCTCGCAGGTGCGCAACATCGCCGAGGTGACCACCGCGGTGGCCAAGGGCGATCTCTCGCGCAAGATCACCGTGGACGTGCGCGGCGAGATCCTCGAACTGAAGAACACCATCAACACGATGGTGGACCAGCTCAACGGCTTCTCCTCCGAAGTGACGCGCGTGGCGCGCGAAGTGGGCACC
>JARUHG010000009.1 GCA_031216755.1 Lysobacter arvi
GGCACCGGGCAGCCGTCCGGACCGATGGTCTGGCCAGCCTGCGAATCCGGGCACTTGTCGTCGCAGTTGTTGACGCCGTCGCCGTCGTCGTCCAGGTCCGCGCAGCTCGGCGCGGCCGGAGCCGGCGGCGGAGCGACGGCCGGGGCGCCCAGCGGGATCACGACGCCGACCGAGGCCAGCAGATCGCCGTACCAGCTCTCGTCGCGCAGCGTGCCCGGGCCCGCGTCCGGCGTGCCGTCGTCGAAGTCGGCGCGGTAGGCCAGTTCGGTGCGGATGGCGGCGCGCTTGCCGGCCAGCGCGCTCTGGATGCCGACGCCGACCTTCGCGGCGACGTTGCCTTCCTTGCGCTCGCCCGGCGAATTCGGATCCGGGAAGTTGTCGAACTCCTCTTCCGAACGCTGGTACCCCAGGCCCATCAGGATGTACGGCGCCCAGTTGCGGCCCTCGGCGTTGAAGAAGCGACGCGCGTCGAACGAGATGCCGTACTGCGACCAGTTGAGATCCTGGTTGTCGTCGAAGTTCGGGTTCTGATAGTTCAGCTCGCCGTCGAGCGACCAGTTGTCGTTGAGGAACTTGCCGACACCCAGCGCACCGAACGGTGCATTGCGGGTATCGCGATCGTTGTCCTGGATGTTCATGCCGGCCGAACCGGTCAGGTACCAGCGGTCGTCAGCGACCTGGGCATTGGCGGCCTGGGCCAGGCTCAGACCACCCATCAGGGCGGCGCAGAGGAGTTTCTTATTCATGTATCCAGCTCCTTGATCTGAGAAATCGGGAACAGCGTCTGCGTGGTCCACCTGCATTCCATGGAGGACGGCCGCCCTAACGACGCCATCGACGCGGAGGTTAAGTTTGCCTATGTGAAAGCGGTGTTAACGGCGAAATAACAAACGCATAAGTTCCCGCGCACGTTCTTTGCGCTACGGAACGGTTCACTTCTTGAACAACGCCATGAACTGCGTGACCGGCATCGCGTCGAAACCACCGGGCGAGGACGCCAGCGTGATCAACGTTCGCGCCTGCATTTCAGGCAGTTTCGATGCGACGGCATTTTCGAACTTGCGCATCAGCACCGGCCTCCCCTCGTCGCGCCGGCGACGATGGCCGATCGGATAATCGATCGACACCTTCGGCGTCGATGCGCCGTCCTTGAAGACCACCTGGACCGAATTGCCGATATACCGTTTGTCGGGATCGAAGTACTCCTGGGTGAAGCGCGGGTTTTCCATCACCACGGTGCGGGCGCGCAGTACGTCGATGCGCGGATCGGCGGCCACGGCGTCGGTGTAGTCCTGCGCGGTCAAACGGCCAAACAACAGCGGCACGGCCACCATGTACTGGATGCAGTGATCGCGATCGGCGTAGTTCGCCAGCGGTCCGGTCTTGTCGATGATGCGCAGCGCGGCCTGCTGGGTTTCGATGACGACCCGCTCCACCGATTCCACGCCGTCGCGTTCGATCCGCGGCGCGACCACGGGATGCAGCTGCATCGCGCATTCCACCGCCGTCTGCGCATGGAACTCGGCGGGGAAGCTGATCTTGAACAGCACGTTCTCCATGACGTAGCTGCCGAACTCGCGCTCGAACTCGAACGGCTTGCCGCCGAAGGCGACGTCGTAAAACCCCCACGTCGGCGCGGTGAGCGCGCTCGGATAGCCGACGATTCCCTTCATCGCGTTGAGCGCGTGGATCACCGCGCGGCGGCAGGCGTCGCCGGCGGCCCAGCTCTTGCGCGGTCCCGTGTTGGGCGCATGCCGGTACGCGCGCAGCGCGCCGTTGTCGATCCAGCTGTGCGAGACCGCGGTGACGACCTGGTCGCGACTGCCGCCGAACATCGCCGTCGCCACCGCGGTCGAGGCCAGGCGCACCAGGATCACGTGGTCGAGCCCCACGCGGTTGAACGCGTTCTTCAGCGCATAGCCGCCCTGGATTTCATGCGCCTTGATCGCCCAGCCGAGCACGTCGCGCAGGGTCATCGGCGCCCTGCCCTGCGCCATCGCCTGCTGGCCCAGGTAATCGGCGACCGCGAGGATCGCGCCTAGGTTGTCCGACGGGTGGCCCCATTCGGCGGCGAGCCAGGTGTCGTTGAAATCGAGCCAGCGGATCTGCGTGCCGATGTTGTAGGCGGCCTGCGCGGGGTCGAGTTCGAACCCGGTGTACGGCACGCGCGCGCCACCGGGCAGTTCGGCGCCGGGCACGAGCGGGCCGAGATGCCTGACGCATTCGGGGTGGTCCATCGCCAGCGCGGCGCAGGCGAGCGAATCGAGCAGCATGAAACGGGCGGTCTCGAAGGCTTCGCGCGAGCCGACGCCGGGCCGGACGACGTAATCGGCCACCTGTGTCATCGCCTCGTCCGGCGGCGGACGAACGGCGGAACGGACCTGGGCGAGGCTCATGTGCGCGACTCGATCCGGGGACCACGAGGAACCGCCATGGTGGTCCAGGGCGCGCACGCCCGCCGTGAACACCGGCGGCACCGCGCACGGAACGCATCGGGCCGGCGCGCGTGCTTGGAAACGCAGCGGATCGGGCTCAATTTGGATGGCATGGACGCCCCCATCCGATTGCCCAGCCTGTTCCTCTCGCACGGCTCGCCCATGCTGGCCGTGCAGGATTCCCCCGCCGGACGCTTCCTCGACGGGCTGGGCCAGCAACTTCCGTGGCCGAAGGCGATCGTCGTCGCATCGGCGCATTTCACGACCGCGCAACCGACGGTCGGCGCTCACGCGCAGCCGGACACGGTGCACGACTTCGGCGGCTTCCCGCCCGAGCTGTACGCACTGCGTTATCCGGCGCCGGGTGCACCGGACCTCGCCGCGACGATCGCGCAGCGCCTGCATGACGCTGGCATTCCCGCGCGGATCCGGGACCAGCACGGCCTGGATCACGGCGTCTGGGTTCCGCTGCGACGCATGTATCCGCAGGCGGACATTCCCGTCGTTCCGCTCTCGGTGTTGCCGCATGGCGATGCCGCGCAGCATGTCGCGATCGGACGCGCACTCGCGCCGCTGCGTACGCACGGCGTGCTGGTGCTCGGTTCCGGCGGTTTCGTGCACAACCTGGGCGAACTGGACTGGCGTCACGCCGACGCGCCGCTCACGCCGTGGGCCGCCGAGTTCGCGCAATGGATGCGCGACAAGCTCGAAGCGCGCGATGTCGACGCATTGATCGATTGGCAATCGCAGGCGCCGCACGCGCGCCGCGCGCATCCCACGGTCGAACACCTGATGCCGCTGTTCGTCGCCCTGGGCGCGGGCGGCGAAGATGCATCGGTGCGAACGCTGCATCGTTCGCACGAGTTCGGATCGCTCGCGCTGGATGCGTTTGCGTTCGAGTGAGCCAGGCCCGCACGCGGCACTGTCGCACGGCCGGGCAAGGCGATCGGACGTTTGGTTCTCGCCAGGATGGCAGCGGTCGCCTCTCGCGAAGTGGCGCATTCATCGCCGCTCTCCTCGAGCGGATAGCCCGGCTCCGCCATCGATGCCCGGTCGCTCGCACACGCCTCGCGAGCGCGCCTACTCGCCCCAGGGCGGCTCGGCGAACTTGCCCGCCAGAAACTCCACGAACGCCCGCACGCGTGGCGGCACGAGTCGTCGCTGCGGCATGACCGCATAGATGCCGCTGTCCACGATCGGATAGTCCGCCAGCACCTGCACCAGCCGGCCTTCGCGCAGATCCCGCACGACGTGCCAGCTCGAATGGATCGCGATGCCCATCCCCGCGACGACCGCATCGCGCACGATCTCGCCGTAGTTGGTTTCCATGCGTCCGCGCACGCGAACGGCGAGCTCGCCGCCAGCGCCATCGCTGAACCGCCAGACGTCCTGGCGTCCCTGGCTGCCGACCAGCAGCACGCATTCGTGTTCGGTCAGTTCCTGCGGCGTGCGCGGCGTGCCGTGTTTTCGCAGGTATTCGGGCGATGCGCACAGCACGCGATGGTTCACCGCAAGCTTGCGCGCGACCAGCGAGGAGTCGTCGAGCGCGCCGATGCGTATCGCCAGGTCGAATCCCGAACTGACCAGATCGACCATCTGGTCGGTGAGGTGGATGCTGAGCTTCACGCGCGGATGCAGTTCGAGGAACTCCGGCAGCAGCGGCGACAGGTATTGGCGACCGAACGACGCCGACGCGGTGACGCGCAACGTGCCGCTGATGTCCACGGCGGCCTGCCGCAGCCCGCCGGTGAGTGCCTCCAGGTCCTCCACCAGCGGGCGCCCCTGTTCGGCGAGCGCCGCTCCTTCGGGCGTCGCATGCAGCCGGCGCGTGGTGCGATGGAGCAGGCGCACGCCGAGGTCGCGCTCGAGTCGCTTCAGGCGCTGGCTGGCCACGGCGACCGACAGGTCCAGGCTGCGCGCGGCGGCGCTGATGGAGCCCAGGTCGAGCACGCGCAGGAACAGGGCGATGTCGCCGATGCGGTCCATGTCTTTGGGGTTCGGGGATTCCGGATGGGGGCTCGGGTCAGCAGCGGCGACCGATTATCAACGATTCGTTGAAGCTGATTAGCCATCCTGCCGGTTTGCGCGAAAGATGCAAGCGCCTAGGCTGCCGTCCTTTCCTCCGGACCTGACGACGTGGCCGCCACTCCCCTTCCCGCTCCGCCCGCCGCGACCGGCCGCATGCCACTGGCGCTGTACGCGCTGACCGCCGGCTCGTTCGGCATCGGATGCGCCGAATTCGTGATCATGGGCCTGCTGCTGCAGGTCGCCGCCGACCTGCATGTGTCCATCGCCGCGGCCGGCATGCTGGTGTCCGGCTATGCGCTGGGCGTCTTCGCCGGCGCGCCGATCCTCACGCTGCTCACGCGTCGCATGCCGCGCAAGGCCGTGCTGCTCGCGCTGATGGGCATCTACACCGTCGGCAACCTCGCCTGTGCGGTCGCGCCGGACTACACGACCTTGATGATCGCGCGCGTGATCACCTCGCTCACGCACGGCACGTTCTTCGGCGTCGGCGCGGTGGTCGCAACGGGGCTCGTCCCGGCCGAGCGCAAGGCCTCCGCCATTTCCATCATGTTCTCCGGCCTGACCCTCGCAACGTTGCTTGGCATGCCGGCCGGCGCGTGGCTCGGCCTGCACCTGGGCTGGCGCGCGACGTTCTGGGCGATGGCCGCCGTCGGCATCGTCTCGCTCGCGGTCATCGCACTGCTCGTGCCGCGCAGCCGCGATACCAGCGCGCCCGCGCCGCTGCGCGAGGAACTGGCGACCATCGCGCGCCCGCAGGTGCTGCTCGGCCTGTTGATGACGATGCTCGGCTTCGCCGGCGTGTTCGTGGTGATCACCTACGTGCAGCCCCTGCTCACCACGCTCACCGGTTTCTCCGACGCCGCGGTGTCGCCGATCCTGCTGGTGTTCGGCGGCGGCATGGTGGTCGGCAACCTGCTCGGCGGGCGGCTCGCCGATCGCCGCGCCACGCCCGCGTTGCTCGGCACGTTGTTCGCGCTCGCCGCGGTGCTGGCGCTGATGAGCTTCGTGCTTCGCAGCCCGGTGCTGATGGTCGCCTTCGTCGGCCTGCTCGGCATCGCGGCGTTCGCGACCGTGTCGCCGCTGCAATTGCGCGTGCTGGGCTTCGCCGAAGGGGCGGGCCAGAACCTCGCCTCGAGCTTCAACATCGCCGCGTTCAACCTCGGCAACGCGACGGGCGCATGGCTCGGCGGCGCCGTGATCGAACAAGGCCCGGGACTGGCCGCGATCACCTGGGTCGCCTCGCTGGTCACGGTGGCCGGCCTGCTGGTCGCGCTGTGGAGCGTGCGAATCGAACGGCGCGCTGCGCGTCCCGCCACGTTGCCGCGCGACTGTGCCGCGGAAGCGGCATGACGCGCGACGCAGGATGACCGGAACACGGCGAATGCACGCTGCGTGAGCGGTACGGCTGCCAAGCTCGACGATCACGCGCAGGCTCCGCCTCACCCCGACCCTTTCCGCTCGCGGGAGAGGGTTTCATAGACCAAGGATCCCCAAGATGGAAACCCGTTACCTCGGCAACTCCGGCTTCCGCGTTCCCGCATTGAGCTTCGGCACCGGCACGTTCGGCGGCCAGGGCCAGTTGTTCGGCTCGTGGGGCAACACCGACGTGGCCGAAGCCTCGCGATTGATCGACATCTGCCTGGACGCCGGCCTCAACCTGTTCGACAGCGCCGACGTGTATTCCGGCGGCATGGCCGAAAGCATCCTCGGCGAAGCGATCAAGGGCCGACGCGACAAGGTGCTGATCTCGACCAAGGCGACGTTCCGCTTCGACGAGAGCGACCCCAACGGCGTGGGCTCTTCGCGCTTCCACCTGCTGCGCACCATCGACGCGCAGCTCAAGCGCCTGGGCACCGATTACATCGACCTGTTCCAGCTGCACGGCTTCGATGCGAAGACGCCCGTCGAGGAAACGCTGCGCACGCTCGACGATCTCGTGCGTGCCGGCAAGATCCGCTACCTCGGCGTATCGAATTTCTCGGGCTGGCACCTGATGAAGTCGCTCGCCGTCGCCGACCGTTACGGCTGGACGCGCTACGTCGCCAACCAGGCGTACTACTCGCTGATCGGCCGCGATTACGAGTGGGAGCAGATGCCGCTCGGCCTGGACCAAGGCATCGGCGGCGTGATCTGGAGCCCGCTGGGCTGGGGCCGTCTCACCGGCAAGATCCGCCGCGGCCAGCCGCGTCCGGAAGTGAGCCGCCTGCCGGGCAGTTCGGACTTCGGTCCGCCCGTCGACGAGGAGCGCCTGTACCGCGTCGTCGACGCGCTCGATCGCATCGCCGAAGAGACCGGCAAGACGGTGCCGCAGATCGCGCTCAACTGGCTGCTGCAGCGCCCCACCGTCTCGACCATCGTCATCGGCGCACGCAACGAGGAACAGCTCAAGCAGAACCTCGGCGCGGTGGGCTGGAACCTCACGCCCGAACAGGTCGCGGTGCTCGACGAAGCCAGCGCGGTGACGCCGGCCTACCCGTACTGGCACCAGCGCACGTTCGAGCGCAACCCGTCGCCGGTGTGATGCGCGCACTTCGTCCTTCGACCCAGGAATTCCCATGAAAGCCGTCGCCCTGACCCGTTACCTCCCCATCGACGATCCGCAATCGCTGCTCGACGTCGAACTGCCCGACCCCGCCGCGCCGACCGGGTTCGACCTGCTCGTGCGCGTCGATGCGGTGTCGGTGAATCCCGTCGATACGAAAGTGCGTTCGCCCAAGCCGCAGGTCGAAGCGCAGCCGAAAGTGCTGGGCTACGACGCGGCCGGCGTGGTCGAATCCGTCGGCGACCGGGTCGCCGGCTTCAAGCCCGGCGATCGCGTGTACTACGCCGGCGACATCACGCGTCCGGGCAGCAATGCGCAACTGCAACTCGTCGATTCGCGGATCGTCGCCCTCGCGCCGGAAACGCTCGATGCCGCGCAGGCCGCCGCATTGCCGCTGACCGCGCTCACCGCGTGGGAACTTCTGTTCCAGCGCATGCCGTTCGATTCCGAACAGGGCGGCGCGGGCAAGTCGCTGCTGATCATCGCCGGTGCCGGCGGCGTGGGCTCCATCGCGATCCAGCTTGCGCGCCGCGCGGGCTTCACCGTGATCGCGACCGCCTCGCGCGAAGACACCATCGCGTGGTGTCGCGAGCTCGGCGCGCAGCACGTCGTCGATCATCGCAAGCCGCTGCACCCGCAGCTCAAGGCGCTGGGGTTCGAGACGGTGGATGCCGCCTTGAACCTGTACGACACGAACCGTTACTGGGACGAACTCGGCGAGATCCTCGCGCCGCAGGGCCATGTCGGCCTGATCGTCGAACCGAAGGAACCCGTGCGACTGGGCGATCCGTACAAGTTCAAGTGCATCGGCATCCATTGGGAAATGATGTTCGGGCGTCCGCGCTACCAGACGCCGGACATGGACGAACAGGGCCGCATCCTCGCGCGCGTGGCGCAGCTCATCGATGCGGGCGAACTGCGCGGCACGCATCGCGAGAGGCTGTCGCCGATCGACGCGGAAAACCTGCGCGAGGCGCATCGCCGGCTGGAGTCGGGAACGACCATCGGGAAGCTGGTGCTCGCGGGCTGGTGACGCTTCAGCCCTCTCCTGCCGGGAGAGGCGTTGGGGTGACGGCCCGCCTTCACGGGAACGACGAGCAGGAGCGACGGCAGCGGCAAGATCAAGATCGATTCCAGCTTTCGCTGGAATGACGGCGAGGCGGTTCGCCGTCATCGGGGTGCCCGTTCGCTACGGGCCTGGGTCCCGGCTTTCGCCGGGATGACGGTGACCGGTGCTTCGCCCGGACCGAGGATCAACCGAACCGCTGCAACACTTCGCGCACACCCGCCTGGTAACTCGCACCGAACAGGTTCAGATGGTTGAGCAGGTGGTACAGGTTGTAGATCGGTGCGCGTTCGCGCCAATCCGGCGCAGGTTTCGCTGCCGCATCGTACGCGCGCCAGAACGCGTCAGGCGGCGCACCGAACAACGTCAGCATCGCCAGCTCCGACTCGGCCCAGCCGAAATGCACGGCACCGGCGTCGATCAATGCGGGCGTGCCATCGGCGCAGCAATGCAGATTGCCCATCCACAGATCGCCATGCAGCAGCGAGGCCGGCTGCGCGGGAACCAGGTCGCGCAGGCGCGCGCAGATGCGTTCGACCGCGTCCACGTCATCAGGCGCAAGATGTCCGCCGTCGCGCGCGCGGCGTGCCTGCGGATGCAGACGATGCTCGGCGAAGAACGCCCAGCCGTCCTCCGTCCATGGATTGGACTGAGGCGTCGGCCCGCAATAGCCGTCACGCTTGAACCCGAATCGCGCGTTGTGCAGCGCATGCTGTGCGGCGAGCCCCTCGCCCGCGAGTGTCCAGAACTTCTCTTTCGGCGTGCCTTCGCCGAGGTCTTCCAGCACCAGCCGTTCCGGTTCGAGCGCAAGCACGCGCGGCACGCGCAGCGCACCGGCAGCGGCGAGCGTCGCCAGCCCGGTCGCTTCGGCGCTGAAGAAGTCCGACGGCGCGCCGGGCCAGCGCTTCACCACGACGGCCAGGTTGCGGTACGTGGTGTGCTGGAGTTGCTGGCGCCCCGTCATCATGCGCGTCGCCTCAGGCCGCCTGCGCGTCGTCGCGACGGTCGCGCTTGAGCACCGCCACCGGTTCGGCCCATGCGTTGCCGCCCCGACGCTTGCTCGTCGCCAGCACGAGGTCGGAAGGCTCGAACACGTTGAGGTTGTGCGTGATCGGCGTGGTCAGGATGTACTGCGCGTCGGTCGAACGCAGGAAGCGGCCGACCTTCTCGATGTTGAACACGTCCAGGTGCGCGAAGGGCTCGTCGATGAACACGAAGCCGCCCGGCTGGTCCTCGTCGCGCAGCAGACCGACGAGCAGCAGCAGCGACTTCATCACCTGCTGTCCGCCCGAGGCCTCGCCGTCGTCGAGCCCGATCCAGCCCTTGCGATCGAAGTCGAACTTCACCGTCAGGCCGGCCTGCGCGAGCGCCACGTCCTCGTTCACCAGTTCCGGCATTTCGACATCCACGCCGATGCCGGCCAGTTCGCCCAGCGCGGCGAGGTTCTTCTTGTAGCGGCGCACTGTCGCGCGCAGCACGTTGATGTACGCACCGCGCGCTTCCTCGGTGATGCGGCGCGCGCGATGCAGGTGCGCCTCGCGCTTGCCGATGGTCGATTCCAGTCCGTCGTGGTCGGCGGCGAACTTGTCGCGAAGCGCGATGCAGCCCTCGTCCTCGACATAGCCGCCACGTTGCAGGCGCTCGTCGATGCGCTCCAGCTCTCGCCGCACGGCGCCCGCGCTTTCGTACTCCTCGCGTGCCTGGCGCAAGGCCTCCGCGCTGCGCCACGCCGGCGGCATCAGCGCGCGCTTGCGGCGGAACTCGACGATGCGCTGCACCAGTTGCTGGCGTTCCTGCGCGATCTGCTGCGCGCGCTCGCGCACTTCGTTCTCGAGCGAACGGATCTCGCCCGCGCGGGTGGCATCGGCAATGCTTTCGGCCTTGTCTTCGGCCTCCAGTCCGTCGAGCCGGGCGCGTGCGTCCGAGAGCGCGACGGCCGCCAACTGCGCGGCTTCGGCCATCGCGGGCAAACGTTCGGCGGCGTCGGCGAATTCCGCCGCACGCGTCACCAGCTCCTGCCCGGCGTCCAGCCCGAGCAGCCGCGCCTGCTCCGCGTCGACGCGCTTGCCCAGTTCGCTCAGCTCGTCCTCGCGCGCATGCGCCCGCTGCTGGATCGCGATCTGCTCGGCCCGCAGCTCGTCCAGTCGCGCCTGGCGCGCGCCAGTGCCGAAGTGCGGCGCCCCGCCGCCGATGTGGCGACCGCCGCGATGCTCGCGCAGATACCCCTTCAGCGTGATCCAGTCCTGTCCCTTCGGCAGGCGGCGGCCATCCTCGATATCCTCGACGCGCCGGATTTTGTCGAGCTGCTTCGGCAACCACGCAGGCGGTTCGGCGGAGAACTTCACCACTTCCAGCAGCGAGCCCTTCGTCGCCTTCTCCACCGGCGCGCGATGCGACACGACGAAATGGCGGTACTGCATCTTCTCGCCGAGCTTCCACGCCGCGCCCTCATCGCGCGGGTTCTCCAGCACCACCAGGTGCCGGTACGGCGCAAGCACGGCTTCGACCGCGACCGACCACTTCGGATCGACGATGTCCACCAGTTCGGTGAGCACGCGGTGTTCGATGCCGGCGTTGTCCAGTGCGGTGCGGAAATCGCGTTCGAACGGCTCGACGATGCGGCCGCCGCCGCTGAGCGCGGCGACCTGCGCGGCGATCTCGCCGGTGCGCTGGCGATCGCGTTCGGCTTCCAGCTTCAGTTCGGCCTGGCGGCGACGACCTTCCTCGACGCGACGGCTGAGCGCTTCCACGTCCACTGCGCCACGTTGCGCCTGCACGCGCGCGAGTTCATCGCGACGGCGCACCAGCATCTCGGCATCGCGCGCGTGGTCGCGCGCAGCGGTGAACTCGGTTTCGCAGGCGCGCACATCGGCGCGCGCGCGCTCGATCGCCGCGCGCAGTGCGTCGCGTTGACCGACCGCATTGCGCTCGCGCATGCGCAGCTGGTCGTGCGCGCGTTCGCGTTCGCGCAGCGCGCGTCGCAGGCCGGTCAGGCGCGGACGTGCGCCCTCCAGCGTGGCGCGCAGATCGGCCAGGTCGATCTTCGGTGCGATCTCCGCCTGCAGGCGCTGGCGCTGGTTGCGCAGCGCCTGGCCTTCCTCGAACGAACGCACGTCCACGCGCGCCGATTCGAGCTTGAAATGCAGCTCGCCCAGGCCGTGGCGCAGCTGTTCGATTTCCTTCTCGACATCGAGCTGTTCGGCCTTGGCGCGCTGGTAATCGTCCAGCACGGCCTTGTCTTCGAACACATCGAAGACCAGTTGCAGCAGTTCGCGCGGCGAGAGCTGGCAGAGCTTGTCCGTCGCGCCCTGCTCCAGCGTGAGCACGCGGCAGATCGCGCGCGTGAGGCCCGCACCCGCCAGGCGCACGCGGTAGTCGCGCACGCCGAGCCATTCGCCGCCCTGCTCGATCTGTTCGACCGGCACGTCGCCGGCGAGGATCTGGTAATCCCGCGACCAGTCGCCGCCGCGCTTGCGGATGCGGCACGCGAGCGTGACGGTCTCGTCCTTGATCGGGAAGAACGGGCGACCGCCGCGGCGATCCGGGCGATTGCTCACCACCGCGCGCAGCCACGCCTGGCCCTTGCCGTTGTGGCGCAGGTAAGTCTTGTAGTCGCGCGCGGTCTCGCGATCCTCGATCGCGAGCAGCGTGCGCAGCGCATCGAGCAACGTCGTCTTGCCCGAGCCGTTCGGCCCGACGACGGTGATGACGGAGGCGTCGAGCGGCAACTGGAAACGCTGCCAGTAATCCCAGTGCACGACTTCCAGGCTGCGGAACTCAAACATCGGCCTGCGCCTCTTCGGTGGTTTCGCGGCTTTCGTGGGTGTCTTCGTCCAGCGACACGTCGTAGGCGTCCTCGTCGACGCTGTCGGCGTTGGCCGCCTGCGTCGCACGCGCCTGTTCGACGACGAACGACAGCGCGCCGTCCATCACGCGGCTGGCGATGCGCTCGTAATCGAACGCAAGATCGAGCAGCGGGCCTTCGGCGATGCGTTCCTTGCGCCGCACGATGAAACCGTGGCGCTGCAGCACGCCGAGCGAAAGATTGATGCGGAACTTGCCGCCGAGCTTGTCGCCGAAATCGGCCATGAGCGTGCGTTCGTTGATCGGCTCGACCATGTCCTGCCCGACCGGCACCGGCTTGAGTTCGGCGAACATCTGCTCCTGGTCCTGCTGGCGCTCGCTTTCCTGCCGGGCGATCTGGCGCTGCCGCTTGGGCAGCACGAGCAGCGACCACAGCACGACCAGCAGCGCGAGCGCATCGCGATCCAGTTGCAGATTGCTCGCGGCCCACGCGCGCGCACTGCCGAAGACGTCGTTCTCCTGCGCGCGCGCCACACCGACCGCGACGTGCGCGGCGAAGGGATGTTCGAGCAGGCGCAGGCCCGCGCCCGCAAGGCGGCGATCGAGTTCGTCGCGCAGTTCGGCGTCGACGAGGATCTGCCGGACCGCGTGGTCGTCGCGCGGCAGCCAGCGCTCGGCGAGCAGGCGGGCGATGAGGGTGGCGGTGGGATCGGTCATCGGGATTCCGTTGTTGCAGCGGATTTCTTCTTCCGCTTCGGTGTCGGTTTGCTCTTCTGCGTGTCGGCTTGCGCGTCGCCGCTTCCTTCTCCGTCATCCGGCTTGCGCCGGGATGACGGTGCCTTCGAGGCGTCGACCTGCGCATGCGAGTCGGCTTCGCCCGGCGCGTCGATCTTTCCCGTCAGCCACGCGCGGCTCATGTACGCCACGCCTGCGCGGCCCACCTGCTCCAACTGCGTGCCGACCTTCCAGCGCAACGGCAGCTGCGCGATGGAGGCGCTGACACCGTTGCGGTTCTCCGCGCCGGGATCGCCGATCAATCCAAGCAGCGACAAGCGATACGCGCTCACCGCGAAGCCGTCCTGCGGGACCCAGTCGGACAGCGCCGTTTCGGCATCGCATTCCAGCGAGGCCAACTGCGACAGCCATTGCTCGGCGTGCGCGTAATCCTGTTCGGCCACCGGCGCCTGCGTGTCGTCGGGCGCGTCCTGCGCGGGCGGCAGCGAGGCGTCTTCCTGCGTTTCGCGCTCGCGTTCGACCAGTTCGTACTCGGCGACGTCCAGCGCGATGGGCGCCAGCATGAAAGCCGGCGCGACCGTGCGCGCGAGCGCGTGTTCGGCCAGGGCGGCGAGCCCGTCCGCATCCAGCCCGCGCAGGTAGCGGTTGACGTCGGACGAGGACAGGCCGCTCGCGCCGATGTGCACGCGGTGGCGGTCGAGCTGGTTCAGTGCGCGCTGGAATACCGACGCCTGTCGCAGCATCGAACTCTGCGCACGGCCGATCTGCTGCGCGACGCGGTGCGTGGCCGCATCGAGCTCCTCGTCGGCGGCGATTTCCTTGACGATCGCCGTGCCCTTCTCGACCCACTGCCACACCTGCTGCAGCGTGCCGGCAGCGCGCTGGATGCGGTGTTCGGAACCGCTGAGCACCGCCTGGTCGAAGTCCTCGCGGTATTCGTTGAGGCGCGACAACAGGTGCTGCAGGTCGTCGCCGCGCACGCGCCCGACCGCCTGGCCGGCGGCGAGCTGCGCGGTGACGTAGGCCAGTTCGTCGCCCTCGCGATTGAACTGCAGCAGCAGGCCGATCGCCGACAGCGCCTGCCGCCCGACGGGGCTGATGCGGTAGCGCTGGGTGTCGTTGTCCCAGCGCAGCAGGTCGTTCTCGCGCAGGCGGCCCAGGACCGTGTCGAACTTGACCGGATCGAGGTAGGCGAAGTGATCGCGCAGTTCCTGCGGGCTCCAGTCCGGCGCGGCGCCGCGCTCGCCGATCGCGCGCAGCACCAGCAGCCGCACCATCACGCTCTCCTCGCCGCCATGGAAAAGCGTCGAGAAGGCGCGCAGGAGGTCGCGGGCGGAAAGCAGCGGGTGCAGGTCGGGCAGGTCGGCCGCGACGATGCCGTCGCGGAGGTAGTCCTGCAGGGGGGCGGAAGCGTCGTCCATGGAGGACCGGAAACTACGGGTGGGCCATGTTCGACGAGGCCCGGGCCCGAGACAACTCTTGCGCTGCGGGCGCTTTTGCGCAGTGGCGGCGGCGTGGGGCTCGCCCGGGCCAGAACGCCAGGGCCGAGGCCCGATGGGCCGCGCAACCCGACGGACGCGCTTGAACGCGGCGGCCATTCGCGGCATCGTGCCGGCTTCCGTACGCCAGCGTATTCAACATGACGATCGCCCATCCGGCCGGCCCGCTCCGCTTCGACGAGGCGCCGTCGCCGCACCCGCTCTACCCGCACCTGTTCGCGCCGTTGGACCTGGGCTTCTGCACCCTGCCCAACCGCGTGCTCATGGGGTCGATGCATACCGGGCTGGAAGACAAGGCAGCCGATTTCCCCCGGCTGGCGGCCTACTTCGCCGAACGCGCGGCCGGCGGCGTGGGACTGATCGTCACCGGCGGCTTCTCGCCGAACCTCGCCGGCTGGCTCAAGCCGTTCGGCGGAACGATGCGCTTCCCGTGGGAAGTGCGCCGGCACCGGCAGGTCACCGGCGCGGTGCACGCGCACGGCGGGCGCATCTGCCTGCAGATCCTGCACGCCGGCCGCTACGGCTACAGCCCGCTGCAGGTCGCGCCCAGCCGGCTCAAGGCGCCGATCAATCCGTTCACCCCGCGTGCGCTCACGGCCGGCGGCGTGGAGCGGCAGATCCGCGCCTTCGTCCGCAGCGCGACCCTGGCGCGAGAGGCCGGCTACGACGGCGTCGAGGTCATGGGCTCGGAGGGCTACCTGCTCAACCAGTTCACCGCGCCGCGCACCAACCAGCGCGCCGATGCATGGGGCGGCGACGCTGCCAGGCGGATGCGGTTCGCCGTGGAGATCGTCCGCCGCATCCGCGAGGCCTGCGGCCCGGACTTCATCATCGTCTATCGGCTTTCGATGCTCGACCTGGTCGATGACGGCCTGGCCTGGGACGAGGTCGTGCAGCAGGCCCAGGCCATCGAAGCCGCGGGCGCGACGCTGATCAACACCGGGATCGGCTGGCACGAAGCGCGGATCCCGACCATCGCCACGTCCGTGCCGCGCGCGGCTTTCACCGAGATCACCGCGCGCCTGAAGCCCCACGTCGGCGTGCCGCTGGTGACGACCAACCGCATCAACATGCCCGAGGTGGCCGAAGGCGTGCTCGCGCGCGGCGAGGCCGACATGGTGTCGATGGCGCGGCCGCTCCTGGCCGATCCGCAGTGGGTCAACAAGGCGCGCGAGCAGCGCGCGCTCGACATCAATACGTGCATCGCGTGCAACCAGGCCTGCCTGGACCACGTGTTCGAGAACAAGACCGCCAGTTGTCTGGTCAATCCGCGCGCCTGCGCCGAGACCGAACTGAACTATGTGCGCACGTCGAGCCCGAAGCGCATCGCCGTGGTCGGCGCCGGCCCGGCCGGACTGGCCGCGGCGACGGTCGCCGCCGAACGGGGCCACGCCGTCACGCTGTTCGAGGCCACCGTCGAGATCGGCGGGCAGTTCAACCTCGCCAAGCGCATCCCGGGCAAGGAAGAGTTCCACGAGACGCTGCGCTACTTCGGCCGCCGGCTTGAGCAGACCGGCGTGGACGTGCGGCTGGGCACCTACGCGGACGCCGCGATGCTGGCGGACTTCGACGCGGTGGTGCTGGCCTCGGGCATCCGCCCGCGCGAGGTGGATTTCCCCGGCGCCGACCACGCGAAAGTCGTCAGCTATCTGGACGTGCTCACCGGCCGCGTCGTGCCGGGCCGCAAGGTGGCCGTCGTCGGCGCCGGCGGGATCGGCTTCGACGTGGCCGAATTCCTGGTCGAACACGGCCCGAGCGCCGCGCTCGACCCGGCCCGCTGGCGCGCCGAATGGGGCGTCGATCTGGGCTACGACGGCAACCGCGGCGGCCTGGCCGCGCCGCAGCCGGAACCACCCGCGCGCGAAGTCTGGCTCCTCCAGCGCAGCGCCGGGCGGCCCGGCGCGCGCCTCGGCAAGACGACCGGCTGGATCCACCGCGCCACGCTCAAGGCGAAAAAGGTGCGGATGCTCGGCGGCGTCGAATATCTGGGCGTCGACGATGAGGGCTTCCGCGTGCGCGTGGACGGCAGCGAGCAGGTGCTGGCGGTCGATCACGTGGTGATCTGCGCGGGACAGGAGCCCTTCAAACCGCTGGCGGAGGCGCTCGTCGCGCAGGGCACGACGGTGCACGTGATCGGCGGTGCGGACGTCGCCGCGGAGCTCGACGCCAAGCGCGCGATCGCCCAGGGAAGCCGCCTGGCGGCCCGGTTGTAGCGAACTGCGCAGCCCTTGCCGGACAAGGGCTGCAGGGGTGTCGCAGGCGGTGTGGGCCACCCCGCTCGTGCTGGACGCTGGGCGCCGCAGGCCCTTTCCTGAACAGGTGTTCGGCGTTGGGCTGACCGGAACGCCGCCATGGATTCCGTTTGCATACAAAGAGTTGCGATCGGACGGCCGAATTTCCAGCCGCAACGGAACGTGCCGGTCAAGCCCCCGGCATTCACCCGGTGTTTATCTTGGCGCCGCTACCGTGCGCCAACTTTTCGGCCACCCCCTTGGTGGCGACCCTCACCGCCCGCGCATGGCTTACCTGCGCGCGGATTTGGTGAATGGGCAAAAGCGCGCCGCAGAGTGCGCTGCCCTCCCCAGTACGCCATGCCGGCCCGCGCCGTGGCCCGCCTCCTCTCCCGGGACGCGGCCGTGAAGCGGACCGGCGCAACGGAGCAAGGAGTCCGATTAGATGAAACTGGCTTGGATCCTGTGGCTGGCCTCCGTGCTTCCGCCACAAACCGCTGATTCGCTGTGCCTGAGCACCACCGTCTACCTGGAAGCGCGCGACCAGTCGGTCCGCGGCCAGAAGGCGGTCGCCGAGGTCGCCCTGCGTCGCCGCGACAGCGGCCTGTGGGGCAACACCGTCTGCGACGTGGTGACCGCGCGCAAGCAGTTCGCCCCCACCCTGGTGTCGCCGGGCACGCGCCTGAGCAACACCGACGCCTGGGCCGAGGCCGTCACCATCGCGCTCGACGCCGAACGCAACTGGGCGCTGCCGCCCGGCGAGCGCAAGGAGATCGTGCCGGGCGCGAGCCACTTCGCCGCGCACGCGATCGCCAGCCCGTCGTGGCGCACGGCGTACCAGGTGGCGACGATCGGCGATCACACCTTCTATAAGGTGCAGTCGCTCAAGCCGCGTCGCTCGTAAGCCGCGCGGCGTTCCGCGCCCTGCGGGCCGGCGGGGCGCGTACAGGGCAATGATCTGTTGCACGCTGCGACATTGAGCCGCCGCCCGCGAGTCGGCGATAGTGCGCGATTGCCTGTCCTTGAAGGGATCCCCCGCATGAAGCTCTACACCAAGCCCGGCGCGTGCTCGACCGCCGACCACATCGCGCTGCAGTGGACGGGCCAGCCGTTCCAGCTGGAGATCCTCGACAAGGAATCGATGAAGGCACCCGCCTTCCTCGCGATCAATCCCGCCGGCGCGGTGCCGGCGATCGTCGATGGCGATTTCGTGCTGACGCAGAACGCCGCGATCATGGGCTACATCGCCGATTCGTTCCCCGAAGCGGGCCTTGCCGGCGACGGCAGCGCGCGCCAGCGCGCCGAGGCCGCCCGCTGGCTCGCCTTCGTCAATTCCGACCTGCATCCCGCGTTCAAGCCGCTGTTCGGGCCGGGTGCCTTCATCGGCGACGAGAGCCAGTACGAGGCGGTGAAGCTCGCCGCCCGCAAGCGCGTGCGGGCCCTGTTCGAAACCGCCGATCGCCAGCTCGCCGGCAAGCAGTGGATCGCCGGCTTCCGCAGCTACGCCGACCCGTACCTCTACATCACGCTGCGCTGGGCGCAGGGCCTGGGCATCGACCTGTCGGGTCTGGACCACCTGGCCGCGTTCAAGGCGCGCATGGAAGCCGACCCCGCGGTGCGCAAGGCGCTGACCATCGAAGGCCTGGCGTAAAAAACGCGAAAGCTCCCCACGCACGAAGACGGGCCCCGGCCGCCTTCGTGCTTTTCGCCCCGGGCGGTGCTCAGGCTTGTGCGAGCATCCGGAAGCGGCGTTCCATCTCGGCGGCGAACGCGGAGTCGCGCGCCTTCGCCAACGCCGTGCTGAAGTCCGGCACGAGCGCGATGAGCTCGCCGACGTCGGTGCAGCGTTCGACCTTGAGCTGCAGGAAGTAGCCGCGCAGGCCGAGGTGCTCGCGCACGGTGTCCGACATCAGCGTGTAGAGCGCGGAATAGCCCGACGCCGCGGTCGACGGCGGCGCGGCGCTGGCGCCGTGCAGCGGCGCGTTGACCTCGGGCGGCGACGATGCGGGCGTCGCGGGCCGGGCGGCATCGCGGATCGTCGCGGCGGCGGCGGCCGCCAGGCTCTGCGGCACGGCAATCAGGCCGAGCGCGTGCAGTTGCTGGAGCGCATCGTCCGGCGCCTTCAGGCCGGCGACCACGCCCCGCAGCTGCGCCACCGTGCGCTGCCCGTCCACCATCAGCAGGATCGACCGGAGCCCGTTGGGCAGCTTGAGCGCGCGACTGAGGATCTCGTCGCGACCGGCATCGGTCTTGTTCGGCACTTCGTCGTCGCGCATGGTTCCCCCCGGACCATCGGCTGCGAAAGCCGGCCGACTATGCCACGGTTGGAGCCCGCATGCGCGGACCGCCGTCGCCGCTGCCCGCGCGTGGGACCTTGCCGCCCCTGCCCTTGCGCGCGCGGCTACCCGGACTGCGGCGCCCGCCAGCGCATTACGTGGCGTCGAGCGCCCCGATCACGCGCTCGAGCACCTGCGCCGGCGAACCCTCGGTCTGCACGGTGACGACGTCCGATTCGAAGCTCGGGATCTGCAGCGCTTCGAACTGGCTGGCCAGCAGCGTGGCGGACATGAAGTGGTCCGTGCGGGCGGACAGCCGTGCCGCGATCGCCGCCGGCGCCGCGTGCAGGAACACGAACCGCATCGGCACGCCGCTCTCGCGCAGTCGCTGCCGGTGCAGCGCGCGCAGGCCGGAAAACGCGAGCACCGTCGACTGGCCCGATTCGGCGCGCCGTTGCAGTTCGCATGCGAGCGCGGCCACCCACGGCTCGCGCTGTTCGTCGGTGAGGGCGACGCCGGCCTGCATCTGCGCGCGTGCTTGGGCCGAATGGAAGTCGTCGGCGTCGAGGAAGGCGTAGCCGAAGTGACCTGCGAGCCCGAGCGCGACCGTCGTCTTGCCGCTGCCGGACACGCCGGTGACGACGATGGCCTCGGGTGGATGGTCTTGGCCGGCGGGCATCGCCGGAGCCTATAACGAAAAGGCCGCGCGATGCGCGGCCCTTTCGTGTTGCGCGGTCGAACGCCGATCAGCGCTTGTCGATCGCCACGTACTCGCGATCTTCCGGACCGGTGTAGTTCGCGCTGGGGCGGATGATCTTGCCGTCCTCGCGCTGCTCGATCACGTGCGCGCTCCAGCCGGTGGTGCGCGCGATGACGAACAGCGGCGTGAACATCGGCGTCGGGATGCCCATCATGTGGTAGGCCGATGCGCTGTACCAGTCGAGGTTCGGGAACATCTTCTTGGTGTCCATCATCAGGTTCTCGATGCGCTCGGACACGTCGAACAGCGTCTGGTTGCCGCCGTCCGCGCAGAGCTTGCGCGAGAGTTCCTTGATGATCGGGTTGCGCGGATCGCCGATGGTGTACACCGGGTGGCCGAAGCCGATGATGATTTCCTTCTTCTCCATGCGCGCGCGGATGTCGGCTTCGGCCTCGTCGGCCGTGCCGTAGCGCGCGATGATGTCCATCGCCACCTCGTTGGCGCCGCCGTGCTTGGGGCCGCGCAGTGCGCCGATCGCGCCGGTGATGCACGAATGCAGGTCCGAACCGGTGCCGGCGATCACGCGCGCGGTGAAGGTGGAGGCGTTGAACTCGTGCTCGGCGTAGAGGATCAGCGACTTGTCGAGCGAGTCGGCGTGCAGCTTCGACGGTTCCTCGCCGTGCAGCAGGTGCAGGAAGTGCGCGGCGACCGAGTCGTCGTCGGTTTCCACGTCGATGCGGCGGCCGTTGCGGGTGAAGTGCCACCAGTACAGCAGCATCGAGCCGAAGCTGGCGATGAGCTTGTCGGCGATGTCGCGCGCTTCGGACGCGGGATGGCCTTCGCGCTCGGGCAGCACCGTGCCCAGCACCGAACAGCCGGTGCGCAGCACGTCCATCGGGTGCGCGTTGGCGGGAATCAGTTCCAGCGCTTCGGACACGATCGCCGGCAGGCCGCGCAGGCGCTTGAGCTTGGCCTTGTACTGCTTCAGCTGCGAGGCGGTCGGCAGCGCGCCGTGCACGAGCAGGTGCGCGACTTCCTCGAAGGTCGACTTCGTCGCCAGGTCGTGGATGTCGTAGCCGCGGTAATGCAGATCGTTGCCGCTGCGGCCGACGGTGCACAGCGCGGTGTTGCCCGCGGCGGTGCCGCTGAGCGCGACGGATTTCTTGGCCTTGGGCAGGACCTGGGTGGTCTCGGTCATCGGGGTTCTCCTCGTGCGTGGCCCGGCCGGTCGTGACCGGTCGGTCCGGGGTGCGACGTTGTCAGGTTCGAAGGGTGACAGCGCGAAGGTTGGGACGGGGGTTCAATTCGATCAAAGCCAGCCTGCGACGATCAGGTCGCAGCCGACCGTGGTGGGCCGGATCGCGCCCGCCACGGTCGCAGGGCGGACGGACGCGCCGGCGGAGATGGGGACAGGGGGACTTGCGAAGAAGGCCCTGTACGCTCCGTCGGCCGACCTTTGCGTCACTTCCTGCCGCTGGCGAACAGCGAGTCGAGCTTGTTCTCGAAATCGTGATAGCCGATGCGATCGTAGAGCTCCTCGCGCGTCTGCATCGTCTCGACCACGCTCTTCTGGTGGCCGTCGCGGCGGATCGCGGTGTACACGTTCTCGGCCGCCTTGTTCATCGCGCGGAACGCCGACAGCGGGAACAGCTGGATCGCCACGCCGGCCGACGCCAGCTCGTCGCGGGTGAACAACGGCGTCTTGCCGAACTCGGTGATGTTCGCCAGCACCGGCACCTTCACCGCATCGACGAAGCGACGGTAGGTGTCCAAATCGTACGCGGCCTCGGCGAAGATGCCGTCGGCGCCCGCCTCGACGCACGCGATGGCGCGCTCGATCGCCGCGTCGACGCCGGCCACCGCGATGGCATCGGTCCGTGCGATGAGGAAGAACTCCGGATCGGTCTTCGCATCGGCCGCGGCCTTGACGCGATCGACCATTTCGCCCTGCGACACGATTTCCTTGCCGGGACGGTGGCCGCAGCGCTTCGCGCCGACCTGGTCCTCGATGTGGCACGCGGCGGCACCGGCCTTGATCAGCGACTTCACCGTGCGCTCGATGTTGAAGGCGCTGGGGCCGAAGCCGGTGTCGATGTCCACCAGCAGCGGGAGCTCGCACACGTCGGTGATGCGGCGAACGTCGATCAGCACGTCCTCCAGGCCCGAGATGCCCAGGTCCGGCAGGCCGAGCGAACCGGCGGCGACACCGCCACCGGACAGGTAGATCGCGCGGTACCCCGCACGCTGCGCGAGCAGTGCGTGGTTGGCGTTGATGGCGCCGATGACCTGAAGCGGCTTTTCGGCGGCGAGGGCGGCGCGGAATCGCGCGCCGGCGGAGGCGGTGGCCATGCGGTGCTCCTGTGTGCGGCGGCCGCCAATCTGGCACCATCGCATTGGTTGATCAATCTTGATCGTCGTAATCAATATGTCGCAGACGTCGCCGAGCCAGGACCTGCTTTCCGCGCGCGAAACCTGCCGCCTGCTCGGCATCAGCCCGGCGACGCTGTACGCCTACGTCAGCCGCGGCCTGCTGGAATCCCGCCCCGGGCCCGACCATCGCAGCCGGCTTTATCTGCGCCAGGACGTGGAACGGCTCGCCCAGCGGCAGCGCGCCGGGCGCGGCGAGGCGCGGGGGGCCGCACAAAGCCTGGACCGCGGGCTGCCCGTGCTGGAAACGCGCATTTCCTTGATCCACCCCGACGACGGCCCGTATTACCGCGGCCGCTCCGCGATCGCGCTGGTGCGCGAGGGCGCGACGCTCGAGGAGGCCGCGCGCCTGCTGTGGGACTGCGGCGAAGACGATCCGTTCGACGCGCCGGTGCCCGCGGCGTGGCCCGCCACCGTGGCGCCGATCGCGGGCGACGCCACGCTTCCGCCGCTGGAACGCGCGATGGCGGCGTTTCCGCTGCTCGCGCTGGAAGAGCGCCACTCGCTCAACGCGGCGACACGGACGCGGCATCGCGTCGCCGCCACGCTGCTGCGCCAGAACGCCGCCTTGCTGGTCGCACGATCGCCGGCCACGGCGCCGGTGCACGCGTTGCTCGCGAACGCGTGGGCGCCGCGCGATGCGGGTTTCGAGGACCTGGTGCGCGCCGCGCTCGTGCTCTGCGCCGACCACGAACTCAATGTGTCTGCATTCGCCGCCCGCGTCGTCGCATCGACCGGCGCGCACCTGCATGCGACGGTGTGCAGCGGACTGGCAGCCTTGTCCGGACCTCGCCACGGCGGCGCGACGGCGCGCGCGTACGCGCTGATCGGCGACGCGCTGCAATCCGCATCGCCGCGCGAGGCGATCGCATCGCGCTGGCAGCGCGGCGACGACCTGCCCGGCTTCCGCCACGCGCTGTATCCGCACGGCGATCCGCGCGCCGCGGAGTTGCTGGTGCGGTTGCGCGATTGCGCGCCCGACGCGGCGAAGATGGACGCGCTCGACGCGCTCGTCGCCGCGACCGAAGAAATCAGCGGCCAACGTCCGAACATCGACTTCGTGCTCGCGGCGATCTGCCACGCGCACGCATTGCCGGCCACGCCGGCGCTGGTGATGTTCGCCGCCGGACGGCTTGCCGGCTGGCTCGCGCACGCACTGGAGCAGCAGGCGCAAGGCGGACTGATCCGTCCGCGCGCACGCTACGCGGGCGCGGCGCCGATGCCCGAGTGACGCGGCTCAACGCTCCGCGTCGGGTCCGCGCTCAAGCGCGCGTTTCACTTCCTCCAGCGCGCCCGGATCGTCCAGCGTGGACAGATCGCCGGGGTCGCGGCTCTCGGCCAACGCCTGCAGCGAGCGCCGCAGCAACTTGCCCGAACGCGTCTTCGGCAGCGCGTTCACCACGTACACGCGTGCGGGCTTCGCCACGCCGCCGAGTTGTTCGACCACGCGCTGTTGCATGGCGGCGGCCGCGTCGGTGGGCGATTCGTCCTGCCGTTTGAGCGTGGCGAACACCACCGGCACCTGCCCTTTCAATTCGTCGTGGACGCCGACCACCGCCGCCTCGGCGACGCTGGGGTGCGTCGAGCACGATTCCTCGATCTCGCGCGTGCCAAGCCGATGTCCGGCGACGTTGATGACGTCGTCGGTGCGGCCGAGGATGAAGGTGTAGCCGTCCTCGTCGCGGATCGCCCAGTCCAGCGAGCTGTAGACCAGCTGTTTGAAGTGACTGAAGTAGCTCGACAGGAAACGGGCGTCGTCGTTCCACACCGTCGTGAGGCAACCCGGCGGCAGCGGCGGTTCGATCACGAGCACGCCCTTGGTTCCGGCAGGCACGTCCTCGCCGGTGACGTCGTCGATCACGCGCAGCTTGTAGCCGGGCGTCGGCAAACCGGGCGAGCCGAACTTCACCGGCTTCAATTCCAGTCCCGGCATCAGCGACAGCACCGGCCAGCCGGTCTCGGTCTGCCAGTAATTGTCGATGATGGTCTTGCCGATGCCCTCGGTGATCCACTGCGCCGTCGGCTCGTCCAGCGGCTCGCCGGCGAGGAACAGCCACTGCAGCTTCGACAGGTCGTGCTTTTTCAGGAACGACGCGTCCTGTTTCTTCAGCACGCGGATGCCGGTCGGCGAGGAGAACATCGTGCGCACGCCGTACTGCTCGCAGATCTTCCACCAGATGCCGGGGTCGGGATTCGTCGGCAGGCCTTCGTACAGCACCGACGTCGCGCCGGCGATCAGCGGCCCGTACACGTTGTACGAATGTCCGACGGCCCAGCCGACGTCCGACGTGGAGAACATCACCTGCCCGGCGCGCACGTCGTAGATCGACCACATCGACAGCGCGAGCGCCACCGCATAACCGCCGACATCGCGCTGCACGCCCTTGGGTTTTCCCGTCGTGCCGGAGGTATACAGCAGGTAGCTCGGCTCGTTCGATTCAAGCCATTCGACCTCGACTTCCGCGCCGTCGTGCGCGGCGCGCAAGCGGGCGTAGTGTTCGTCGCGCCCTTCGACGATGGCATGGTCGGGGTCGAGCCCGCGTTCGACGATCAGCACCTTCGGCGGCGGCGATGCCGCGGCCTCGCACGCGGCATCGACCAGGGGTTTGTACGGAATCACCTTGCCGCCGCGCATGCCGGCGTCGGCGCAGATCAACAGCTTCGGCGTGGCGTCGTCGATGCGCAGCGCGAGGTTGTGCGCGGCGAAGCCGCCGAACACCACCGAATGCACCGCGCCGATGCGCGCACAGGCAAGCATCGCGAACACCGCCTCGGCCATGTTGGGCATGTAGATCACGACGCGATCGCCGCGTCCCACGCCGAGCGCGCGGATCACCGCGGCGAAGGTGTTCACTTCGCGGTGCAGCTCGCGATAGGTGATCTCGCGCGTGAGCCCCGTTTCGGTCGAGATGGCCACCAGGGCGAGCTGGTCGGCGCGCTCGTGCAGGTGGCGATCGACCGCGTTGAAGCACAGGTTGGTCTCGCCACCGGCGAACCATTTGCGAAACGGCGGGTTCGAGTAGTCGAGGATGTTCTCCGGCGCCTTGTTCCAGTGGATCGCCCTCGCCTGCTCGCCCCAGAACTCCTCGGGTTGCTCGATCGAACGGCGGTAGAGGTCTTCATAGCGCATGGCGGCGGCTCCTCGGGGTCTCCGCCAAGGCTAGTCCGGCTCTCCGACAGAAAGCGCTACGACCTTGGTTGAGTTACCCGTCGGGACCGACGCCTTCCCGCCCCCTGTTCATGAACGCGTCGAGCCTCGCCACGCCCACCGGCGCGCCGCGCGCAACGTCCAATTTTCGGACGGCGGGAGGCCGAGAGCCTTGGCATCGTGAGCCGCCGGGCAGTGGCGCCCGGCGCATCCGCCATTCGCACCCGGTCTTCATGAAGTCATCCTCCCGCTTCTATTTGTGGGTCCTCGCCGCGATCGTCGCCGGCGGCACGCTCGGACATTTCCTCCCCGACACCGCAGTCAAGCTCAAGCCGCTCGGCGACGGGTTCATCGCGCTGATCAAGATGCTGATCGCGCCGATCATCTTCCTCACGGTGGTGCTCGGCATCGCCGGCGTCTCGGACGTGAAGAAGGTCGGGCGCGTGGGCGTGAAGGCGATCGCCTACTTCGAAGTGGTGTCGACCATCGCGCTGGTGATCGGCCTGGTGGTGGTGAACACGATCAAGCCCGGCGCGGGTTTCCACGCCGATCCGGCCACGCTCGACGCGGGCGCGGTGGCGAAGTACGCCGATGCGGCCAAGGAACAGAGCACCACCGAGTTCCTGCTGCACATCATCCCCAAGACCTTCACCGATGCGTTCACCGCCAGCGGCGACCTGCTGCAGGTGCTGCTGCTGGCCGTGCTGTTCGGCTTCGCGCTGATGGGCATGGGCAAGGGCGGTGCCCGCGTGGTCGAACTGTTCGAGACCATCGCCAAGGCGTTCTTCGGAATGATGTCCACGATCATGAAGCTCGCGCCGATCGGCGCCGGCGCCGCGATGGCCTTCACCATCGGCAAGTACGGCGTGGATTCGCTCGGCCCGCTGGCGATGCTCATGGGCAGCTTCTATCTCACCTGCGCGCTGTTCGTGCTGATCGTGCTGGGGCTGATCGCACGGCTCACCGGCTTCAGCATCCTGCGTTTCATCCGCTACATCCGCGACGAACTGCTGCTCGTGCTGGGCACGTCGTCGTCGGAGTCGGCACTGGTGCCGCTGATGCAGAAGCTCGAACGGCTCGGCTGCTCGCGTTCGGTGGTCGGCCTGGTCGTGCCCAGCGGCTACTCGTTCAACCTCGACGGCACCAACATCTACCTGACCATGGCGGCGATCTTCGTCGCGCAGGCGCTGGGGATCGACCTCACGCTCACGCAGGAAATCACGCTGCTGGCCGTGGCGATGCTGACCTCCAAGGGCGCCTCGGGCGTGACCGGCGCGGGGTTCATCACGCTGGCCGCGACGCTGGCGGTGGTGCCGTCCGTGCCGGTCGCCGGGCTCGCGCTGATCCTGGGCATCGACCGCTTCATGAGCGAGGCGCGCGCGATCACCAACATCATCGGCAACGGCGTGGCGACGATCGTGGTGGCGCGCTGGGAAAACGACCTCGACCGCGACCGCCTCGAACAGGAACTACGGCATCCCGGTTCCTCTGCGAACGCCCCCCAGCAAGCGGTGCGCACCGCCGCCGCCGATTGATCACGTTTTTCCCCACTCACGGTTGAACCCATGAAATACGCCTTCCTGGCCGTCGCCATCGGCGGCCTGCTGCCCTGCGCCGCCTCCGCCGCCGACTTCGATCGATGGCCCACGCACCACACCTTCGCCGACGGCACCGACCTGGGCGTCACGGGCAACTTCGCCTATGACCTCAACGATTTCTCCGGCGACCGCGGCTACGGCACCGCTTCCACGACGCTGCACGACGACGATGCGATGCGCCGTCGCGAGTTCGGCGTGTTCCTGCGCAAGAAGGACGTCTACGACTTCAACGCCGGCATGGATTTCCTCACGGACACGTGGCTGGACGTCGCCCTGCGCGTGGAGACGAAGGCGCTGTTCGGCACGGACGTGGGCCGCATCCGCCTGGGTTACTTCAAGACGCCGGTCGGGTTCGAAGCCAACACCTCCTCGCGCGCGACCAGCCTGATGGAAAACGCGTCGGCATCGCAGGCGATCTTCGAAGGGCGCCGCACCGGCGTGGAGTGGTCGCTCGCACGGCAGGATTACGGGGTCAGCGCGGCGTACTTCTTCGGCCATGACCTGCAGGGCGACAACCCCGGCACGACCGCCGCCGGACGCGCCTACTGGGTTCCGGTGCGGGGCGATCGCACGCTACACCTGGGCGTGTCGGCGTCGGTCGAGAATCCGCACGGAAGCACCGACGGCCGCGGCGTGTACAGCGGCCCGAGCGCACGTTTCCGCGCGCGGCCGGAAGCCGGCCTGACCGACGTGCGGCTGGTCGATTCGGGCAAGCTCGGCGCCACCGACCGCATCGTGCGCAGCGGCCTGGAAGGCCTGTGGATCAGCGGCCCGTGGTCGCTGCAGGGCGAATACCTGCGCGGCACGGCGCAACGCGAGGACGGTCTGCGCGACTACACGGCGCAGGGCGGCTATCTCACCGGCAGCTGGGTGCTCACCGGCGAATCGCGCCCGTATTCGGGCGGCAACGTGGGCAACATCAAACCGGCGCACGCGTACGGCGCGGTGGAGCTGCTCGCGCGTTACGACGACCTGGACCTCAACGACGCCGGCATCCCGGGCGGTCGCCAGCGCGACCTGACCTTCGGCGCGAACTGGTACCTGACCTCGCACTTCAAGTTCCAGGCGAACTACGTCCACGTGCTGGACGAAAGGCGCGATGCGTATTCGGCCACCGACGAGGTGGAGCTGCGCGCACAGTTGCAGTTCTGACCGCGCCAGGCGAGTCGCGCGACCCAACGAAACGCGACCAACGAACGCGACCCAACGAAAAACGGGGCGGCCATGGCCGCCCCGTTTCGCATTCATCGCACCGGATGCATCAGCCCAGCAGATGGGCCACGCCGGAGCGCTCTTCTTCCAGTTCGGCCAGCGTCTTGTCGATGGCCTTCTGGCTGAAGTCGTCGATCGGCAGATCGCGCACCATCGTGTACTCGCCGTTCTCGGTCGTCACGGCGAAACCGAACATCACGTCCTTCGGGATGCCGTAGCTGCCGTCCGACGGAATGCCCATCGTGACCCACTTGCCATTGCTGCCCAGCACCCAGTCGCGCACGTGGTCGATGGCGGCGTTGGCCGCCGACGCCGCCGACGACAGGCCGCGCGCTTCGATGATCGCCGCGCCGCGCTTGCCGACCTTCGGGATGAACTCGTTGGCGTTCCAGTCGGCGTCGTTGATCTTGTCCTTCAGCGACTGGCCGTTGACCGTCGCGAAGCGGTAATCCGGGTACATGGTCGGGCTGTGGTTGCCCCACACCACCAGCTTCTCGATGTCGCCCACCGCCACGCCGGCCTTGTTGGCCAGCTGCGACAACGCGCGGTTGTGGTCCAGGCGCAGCATCGCGGTGAAGTTCTTCGCCGGCAGGTCCGGCGCCGACTTCATGGCGATGTAGGCGTTGGTGTTGGCCGGGTTGCCGACGACGAGCACCTTCACGTTGCGCGAGGCGACCTTGTTCAGCGCGGCGCCCTGGGCGGTGAAGATCTTGGCGTTTTCCAGCAGCAGGTCCTTGCGCTCCATGCCCGGGCCGCGCGGACGCGCGCCCACCAGCAGGGCGATGTCGGCATCCTTGAAGGCGACTTCGGCGTCATCGGTGCCGACCATGCCGGCCAGCAGCGGGAACGCGCAGTCTTCCAGCTCCATCATCACGCCCTTCAGCGCGGCCTGGGCCTTCTCCATCGGCAGTTCGAGCATCTGCAGGATGACGGGCTGGTCCTTGCCGAGCATTTCGCCGGACGCGATGCGGAACAGCAGCGAATAACCGATCTGACCGGCAGCACCGGTGACGGCAACGCGGACGGGGGTCTTCATGTGTAACTCCGTGATTCGGGATTCGTGGTTCGGGGTTCGAAGGGAGCAACGGCAGCGCTACGGGTCAGTCCGGGATCCGCGTGGCGAACCCCGGACCTCGACGCCCGAATCACTGCAGTTCGGCGAAGAATTCCTGGAAGCGCTGCAGACCCGGGGCGAGCTGCGGCGTCGGGCAGGTGTAGCTGATGCGCAGCGCGCGCGGCTCGCCGAAGGCCGAGCCCGGCACGCAGGCCACACCCTTGGTTTCCAGCAGCGCGTTGCAGACGTCGACGTCGTTGTTGACCTTGATGCCGGTCGGCCCGTGGGTCTTGCCGAAGGCGACGCTGATGTCCGGGAACACGTAGAACGCGCCCTGCGGACGCGGGCACACGACGCCCGGTATGGCGTTCATCACGTCCATCACCTGGTCGCGCTTGGCCTGGAACTCGGCGCACTTCTGCGTCGGCACGTCCTGCGGACCGTTGAGTGCGGCGATGGCCGCGGCGCAGACGACCTCGGGCACGTTGGTGATGTGGTTGGAGTTCATCGTCACCAGCGCCTGCGCGACGACTTCCGGACCGGCCATGAAGCCCACGCGCCATCCGGGCATGCCGTAGGTCTTGGACAGCGAGTCGAGGAAGATCACGCGATCCTTCAGCTCCGGGCGCGCATGCACGAAGTTGTGGTAACCGATGCCGTCGAACACCATCCGGTTGTAGATGTCGTCGGTGATGATCCAGGTGTCCGGATACTTCGCCACGACGTCGGCCAAGGCGTCGATTTCCTCCTTCGTGTACACCATGCCCGTCGGGTTGGACGGGTTGTTGAACAGGAAGACCTTCGGCTTCTTCGCCAGCGCCGCGTCGAGCTGCTCGGGCTTGAGCTTGTAGTTCTGCTCCGGCGGGCACGGCAGCAGGTCGATCTTCGCGCCGACGATCTCGGCGATGTCCAGGTAGCTGGTCCAGTACGGCGTCGGGAACGCGATCGTGTCGCCTTCGTCGAGCAGCGCTTCGGCCAGGTTGTAGATCACATGCTTGGCGCCGATGCCGGTGGCGCAATTGACCCGGCCGTAGCCGGTCAGGCCGATCTTCGCCATGTGCTCGACGAACGCGTCGAGCAGCGCGTCGGGACCGCGGTTGCTGCCGTACTGGCCGCTGTCTTTCGACAGCGCCTCGCGTGCGGCGGCGTAGACATGCTCGCCGGGCAGGAAGTTGGGAACACCGATCGAGAAGCTGATGATGTCGCGGCCTTCGGCCTTGAGCCGCTTGGCCTTTTCGGCAACCTGCATGATCGCGCTGGGCTTGGCGCGACCGATGCGCCGGGCAAGCTGGGGCATCGCGGGAACCTCGTGGGAGTCGGATGTGGGGTGTGCGCCCGAGGCCGGATCGGTCCGCTGGATCAGTCCGCCGAAAAAGCGCCGCGAACGTCGGCCATCGAGCCTCCGGATGTTAACACGCAGGGGCGCGCTCCCCGCCTCCGCTGAAACGACAACGCCCGCTCCGAAAAGGCCGAAGCGGGCGCTGTCTGGAGCGAGATCCAACCGGGAGTCACGTAGCCCCTTTAGTAAAGGGGCTGCGCGGCTGAGCGGGTGGACGCCGTGTCGCGGGGCCCCAAGTTTGCGCCGCAAACTTTGGGATGCTCGGCTTCAACGGGCATCCAGCGTCTTGTTCCACTCCGCGACGCGGTCGGCCTTCGCGGCCAGCACGGCGGCGGTGTCGCCCTCGATCTTCACCGACTTGATCGTGTCGCCCTGCTTCACGCTGTCGACGATCTCCTGGCCTTCCAGCACCTTGCCGAACACCGTGTGCTTGCCGTCGAGCCAGGGGCACGGGATGTGGGTGATGAAGAACTGGCTGCCGTTCGTGCCCGGGCCGGCGTTGGCCATCGACAGCACGCCACGCTCGTGGGTGAGGCCGTTGCGGGTTTCGTCCTCGAAGCGGTAGCCCGGGCCGCCGGTGCCGGTGCCCTGCGGGCAGCCGCCCTGGATCATGAAATCGTTGATCACGCGGTGGAAGTTCAGGCCGTCGTAGAAGCCGCGCTGCGCGAGGTTCACGAAGTTGGCGACGGTCAGGGGCGCCTTGTCGGCGGCCAATTCCACGCGAATCGGGCCGCGCTCGGTGTCGAAGGTGGCGATGAGGCTCATGAATCCGTCTCCTGGACGTGTTTCGGGGGAAATTTCGGAAAGAACGAACGGCTGGCTTCGCCGTTCAGATGGCGGCGGCGGGAGGCCTTCACAAGGGCTCCGCCGCCCGGCCGACGGCAGGCTGCCTGAACAAGCAGCCGCCATGTTCCACAGGTATAATATTCGGCTACCCCTCGCTTGAGCGCCGGTCTGCCGGCCTGTCCGCATGTCCATCGAACGCCTGCGCAATATCGCCATCGTCGCCCACGTCGACCATGGCAAGACCACTCTCGTCGACTGCCTGCTGAAGCAGTCCGGCACCCTGTCCGAGCGAACGGTGCTGGCCGAGCGCGCGATGGACAGCAACGACCAGGAAAAGGAACGTGGCATCACGATCCTGGCCAAGAACACGGCCATCACCTGGCAGGGCAACCGCATCAACATCGTCGACACCCCGGGCCACGCCGACTTCGGCGGCGAGGTCGAGCGCGTGCTGTCCATGGTCGACTCGGTCCTGATCCTCGTCGACGCGATGGACGGCCCGATGCCGCAGACGCGTTTCGTCACGCAGAAGGCGTTCGCGATGGGCTTCAAGCCGATCGTGGTCGTCAACAAGATCGACCGCCCGGGCGCGCGCCCGGACTGGGTGATCGACCAGGTGTTCGACCTGTTCGACAAGCTCGGCGCGACCAACGAGCAGCTCGACTTCCCGATCGTGTACGCCTCGGCGCTGCACGGCTACGCCAGCCTCGACGACAGCGCGCGCTCGGGCGACATGACCCCGCTGTACGAAGCGATCATGCAGCACGTCGCGCCGCCGCAGGTGGACGAGGAAGGCCCGTTCCAGATGCGCATCAGCCAGCTGGACTACAGCAACTTCGTCGGCCTGATCGGCATCGGTCGCATCCAGCGCGGCAAGGTGAAGAAGAACATGCCGGTCAGCGTGGTCGACCGCGAAGGCAAGAAGCGCCAGGGCAAGATCGTGCAGGTGCTCAGCTTCATGGGCCTGGAGCGCATCGAGGCCGAGGAAGCCAGCGCGGGCGACATCGTCGCGATCGCCGGCGTCGCCGACCTGTCGATCTCCGACACCGTGTGCGCGCTGGACGCCCCGGAAGCGCTGCCGGCGTTGACCGTCGACGAGCCGACCATCAGCATGACCTTCCAGGTGAACAACTCGCCGTTCGCCGGGCACAAGGAATTCAGCGGCGGCAAGTTCCTCACCAGCCGCCAGCTGCGCGAGCGCCTGGAACGCGAGACGCTGCACAACGTCGCGCTGAAGGTCGAGGAAGGTTCCGACCCGGACAAGTTCCTGGTCTCCGGCCGCGGCGAGCTGCACCTCTCGGTGCTGATCGAGAACATGCGCCGCGAGGGTTTCGAACTGGCCGTGTCGCGTCCGGAAGTGATCATCAAGGAAATCGACGGCCAGCTGATGGAGCCGATCGAGCAGCTCGTCGTGGACATCGAGGAGCAGCACCAGGGCGGCGTCATGGAGAAGCTGGGCATCCGCAAGGGCCAGCTGAAGAACATGGAGCCGGACGGCAAGGGTCGCGTGCGCCTGGATTACATGATCCCGGCGCGTGGCCTGATCGGCTTCCAGAACGAGTTCCGCACCCTCACCCAGGGCTCGGGCCTGCTGTTCCATGTGTTCGACCACTACGGCCCGAAGGAAACCGGCACGATCGCCAAGCGCCCGAACGGCGTGATGATCGCCAATGCCGCCGGCGTCACGCCCGCCTACGCGCTGGGCCCGCTGGAAGAGCGCGGCCGCCTGTTCGCCGCCGAAGGCGACAACGTGTACGAAGGCCAGCTGGTCGGCATCCATTCCAAGGACAACGACCTCACCGTCAACGCGATCAAGACCAAGCCGCTGACCAACATGCGCGCGTCGGGCAAGGACGATGCGATCAAGCTGACCCCCGCGATCAAGTACTCGCTCGAACAGGCGCTGGACTTCATCGAGGACGACGAGCTGGTCGAAGTCACGCCGAAGGAAATCCGCCTGCGCAAGAAGCAGCTGACGGAAAGCGATCGCAAGCGCGCCTCGCGTGCGGCGTGAACCAACGGGGCGTCGTCATGTCTGACCAGGCCATGACCGACGCCCGCTACAACCCGGATCCACAAGCGCATCCGGGTCTGCATCTCATCGCGATATTCGAGGCCGGCAAGGGCCTGCTGGCCTTTGCGGCGGCCTTCGGCCTGGAACTGCTCGGGCCGGCGCCGCTGCTGCGCTGGCTGCACGAGCTGACGCTGCGATTCCAGATCAGCACCGAACACGGTGCGCTGGCGTGGCTGTCCCGCGCGATCAATCCCGACAGCGTGCATCTGGCCGCCGCGCTCATCCTGGCGTACGGCGTGCTGCGCATGGTCGAAGCCTGGGGCCTGTGGCGGGTGAAGGTCTGGGCCTCGTGGCTGGGCTGCATCAGCGCCGCGATCTACCTGCCGCTCGACCTCTACGCCCTGTTCCGCCATCCGGGCTGGATGTCCGTCGCCGTCCTGGTCGTCAATTTGATCGTCGTCGCAGTGCTGGCACGCGACATCTTCAAGCGCCAGCGCTAGCCCGCGCGCGCGAACCTGAATGACGTATCCTCCGGTCAGCCACCTGCGACCGGGGAATCGCATGCGCTCTTTGATCGTCAAGACGTTGCCGCTGGCGACGCTGCTCGCCGTGCTGCCTGCCTGCCAACGCGCCGACGCGCCCGGCAATGCCCGCGCCGGCAACGTGCCTCCCGCGAAAGCGACCGCCGCAGCCGCGGCACCGCGCGATGGCTTCGCATTCGCGGAAGTCGGCATCGACGAACTGCAGGCGCGCATGGGCCGCGGGGAACTCACCAGCCATGCGCTGACGCAGGCCTACCTCGACCGCATCGCCGCGATCGACGACGCCGGTCCGACGCTCAACGCCGTGATCGAGCTCAATCCGGCCGCACTGAAGGACGCCGATGCGCTGGATGCCGAGCGCAAGGCCGGACGCGTGCGCGGTCCGCTGCACGGCGTGCCGATCCTGCTGAAGGACAACATCGACGTCACGCCGATGGCGAACTCCGCCGGCTCGCTCGCCCTTGCCTCGCACCATCCGCGCACCGACGCGTTCGTCGTCGCGCGCCTGCGCGAAGCCGGTGCCGTGATCCTGGGCAAGACCAACCTGAGTGAATGGGCGAACTTCCGTTCCACGCGCTCGAGCTCCGGCTGGAGCGCGCGCGGCGGCCAGACGCGCAATCCGTACGCGCTCGACCGTTCGCCGTGCGGCTCCAGTTCCGGCAGCGGTACGGCCGTGTCCGCGAACCTCGCCGCGGCGGCCGTCGGCACCGAAACCGACGGCAGCATCGTGTGCCCGTCGTCGGTCGCGGGCCTGGTGGGCATCAAGCCGACCGTCGGCCTGGTGAGCCGCAGCGGGATCATCCCGATATCGCACAGCCAGGACACCGCCGGCCCGATGGCGCGCAGCGTCGCCGACGCCGCGATCCTGCTGTCGGCCATGGTCGGCCGCGACGACGCCGACTCGGCCACGTCCGAAAGCACCGGACGCGCGATTTTCGACTACCACGCGCGCCTCAACCGCGAGGGGCTACGCGGCGCGCGCATCGGCGTGCTGCGCAAGTCGACGGGCTTCCACCCGGCGGCCGACGCAGCGTTCGAACGCAGCCTGGACGCAATGCGCCAGGCCGGTGCGGAGCTCGTCGACGTCGAACTGCCCACCGCGGGGCAGTGGAACGACGCCGAGATGGACGTGCTGCTCTACGAGTTCAAGCACGGCTTGAACGGCTACCTGTCGCGCAGCGGCGCGCCCGTGAACTCGCTGGCGGGGCTGATCGAATACAACCGGCGCAACGCGCAGACGGAAATGCCCTTCTTCGCGCAGGAGTTGTTCGAGCGCGCGCAGGCGAAGGGCACGCTGGACGAGATGGCCTACATCGACGCCCGCAGCAAGGCACGGAGACTGGCCGGCGCAGAGGGCCTGGATGCGGTGCTGTCCGCCTCGTCGCTCGACGCGGTCGTCGCGCCAGCGACGGCGCCGGCTTGGCTGATCGATCCGGTCAACGGCGACCACTTCCTCGGCGAAGGCTACGGTGCCGCCGCGGTCGCCGGCACGCCCAGCATCACGGTCCCGATGGGCGACTACTTCGGGCTGCCGATGGGCATCGTCTTCATGGGATCGGCCTGGAGCGAGCCGCGCCTGATCGAGTTGGCCTACGCGTTCGAGCAGAAGACGAAGGCGCGCAAGGCGCCGCGGTTCCTGGCGACGGCCCCGCTCGGCTCGCCGAAGGGCTGAGCGGTCCTCGAACGAAGACGGCCTCCCCGCTCCCGGAGAGGCCGTCGGTCGATGCGACGATCGTGCGGCTTACGCGGGCGCCGCGATCTGCGCCTGCTTGCGCACGATCAGCATCGCGATCTCCAGCGCCTGCTCGTAGTTCAGGCGGGGATCGACGGTGGATTTGTAGGCGCGTTCCAGATCGCTCTCGGTGAGCTCGCGCGCGCCACCGAGGCATTCGGTGACGTCCTCGCCGGTGAGCTCCAGATGCACGCCGCCCAGGCGCGTGCCCGCCGCGGCGTGCAGTTCGAACGCCTGCTCCAGTTCGCTGCGGATGTTGCGGAAGCGGCGCGTCTTGTAGCCGTTGCTCGTGCTTTCGGTGTTGCCATGCATCGGATCGCAGACCCACAGCACGCGGCGCCCGTCGCGACGCACCGCATCGAGCAGCGTCGGGAGCTTTTCGGCGATCCCGCTTGCGCCCATGCGATGGATGAAGGTCAGGCGCCCCCCCTCGTCTTCCGGATTGAGCAGGTCGATCGTGCGCAGCAACTGATCCGGCGTGACCGACGGGCCGACCTTCAACGCGATCGGGTTGCGGATGCCGCGGAAATACTCGGCGTGCGCCCCGTCGACCTGCGCGGTGCGCATGCCGATCCAGGGGTAGTGCGTGCTCAGGTTGAACCAGCCCCAGTGGCGCGGCACCTGGCGCGTGAGCGATTCCTCGTACGGCAGCAGCAGCGCTTCGTGCGAGGTGTAGAAGTCGACGCGATTGAGGTTGTGGACCTCACTGCCGGACAGCGTCTCCATGAACCGGACCGCGTCGCCAATGGCGGTGACCATTCGCCGGTACTCGTCAGCGAGCGGCGAATGACCGACCCAGCTGAGGTTCCAGTACTCGGGATGGTGCAGATCGGCGAAGCCGCCGTCGATCAGCGCGCGGACGAAGTTCATCGTCATCGCCGAACGCGCATGCGCCTTGATCATGCGGCGCGGGTCGGGCGTGCGGGATTCGGGCGTGAACTCCGGGGCGTTGACCATGTCGCCGCGGTAGCTCGGCAGGGTCGCGTCGCCGATCGTTTCGGTATCGGCCGAGCGCGGCTTCGCGTACTGGCCTGCGAAGCGGCCCACCCGCACGACCGGCTTGCGCAGGCCATGCACGAGCACCAGGCTCATCTGCAGCAGGACCTTCAGCCGGTTGGAGATGACGTCCGAACGGCACCCGTCGAAGGTTTCGGCGCAGTCGCCGCCCTGCAACAGGAAGCGCTTGCCTTCCTGTGCTTCGGCGAGTTGCTGCTTGAGCGACAGGATCTCCCACGAGGTCACCAGCGGCGGCAGCGTCCGCAGTTCGGCGAGCGCGTCGTCCAGCGCCTGCGCGTCGGGATACTGCGGCAACTGCATCGCGGTGCGGTTGCGCCAGGACTGGGGCGACCAGTCGGCGGGCAGGTTCACGGCGCGGAGGGTGCGGTCGGACGTAGGCATGACACGATGCTGCGATGCGGCGAACCACTATGGGCGCTCGTCCGGCGCGCTGCAACCGTTACAGCGGCAACCGAGCCGGGCAACCCGCGTGAGGGTCCGGGATACCGGCTAGAACGCGCTCAGTGGCGACGAAAGGCCGCGTAAGCGGCCCAGAGTGCGAGCAGCACGAACCAGATCAGGCTCCACCAGGGCATGGACAGGCCGAGGAAGGTCCAATCGACGTCGCCGCAGTTCCCGGTCGCCGTCATCACCTTGCGCACGACGTCCCAGGTCGACATGGTCTCGCGCATGAACGACAGCGGCGCGCCGCACGACACCGCGCCCACCGGCTGCATCTGCACCCAGACGTGACGCCCCGCGATGGCGATGCCGGCGATCGCGGCGATGAGCGCGCCGACGCCGTAGGCCACGCGTGCGCCACGACGCTTCGGCCCGTGCAGGGCGCCGATCAGGAATACGATGCCGAGCGCCGCGAACGCGACGCGCTGGAAGATGCAGAGATTGCAGGGTTCCAGTCCGTCGTGGAGCTGGAGGTAGATCGCGTAGGCCAGCAACCCCGCGCATGCGAGGAAGCCAAGGAAGAACTGGAGGCGGAACGAGCCGCTCTTGAGATGGGTCGTCATGGCCGGAGAGCTTACCCGCCCTTCTCCCCCAAGTGCACGGCACGCGCTCGGTTGCCCGCACGCGACGCACGCTTCGGCGCAGGCGCGGCTTTCGTTCCAGCGTGATCGACGCGACCTTGCAAGCGCGCAAATGCAAAACCCCGGCCGAGGCCGGGGCTTTGCGGGATCGCTCGTGTGCGGCCTGTGTGCCGCTCACGCCGGCGGATTACTCCGCAGCGGCTTCCGGACGATCGACGAGTTCGACGTAGGCCATCGGCGCATTGTCGCCAGCGCGGAAACCGCACTTGAGGATGCGCAGGTAGCCGCCCGGACGCGCCTGGTAACGCGGGCCCAGCGTGGTGAACAGCGTGCCCACGGCTTCCTTGTCGCGCAGGCGCGAGAACGCCAGGCGGCGGTTGGCGACGCCGTCGACCTTGGCGAGCGTGATGAGCGGCTCGGCAACGCGACGAAGCTCCTTCGCCTTGGGCAGGGTGGTGCGGATGATGCCGTGCTTGATCAGCGACGCGGCCATGTTGGTGAACATCGCATCGCGATGGGCGCTGGTACGGCTGAACTTACGGCCGGCTTTCTGGTGGCGCATGACGGTGATTCCTGTGGAATGTTGAAACGTTGAGGTTCGCTGTCGCCATCCCGGCGTTGTTACCTGGACTGCGGATGGTCCGAACCGGCGCTCCGTTGCCGGCTAGCCGCAGGGCTTGGGCCCTGTCGGCGAAAACGCGACGCCTCCTTTCAAAAGCGCCGCGTCTGTTGCTTTGGTGCTGCCATCCTTGGCGATACGTGAGCGGCCCTGGAGAGCCCGGCCCGGGCGTCCTGCCCGGGCGTGCGCATCGGCGCGCGGCAATGCCGCGCAAGCGCCGATGCTTACCCCATCATGCCGTGGGAGGCGATGCCTGCCGGCGGCCAGTTCTCGAGCTTCATGCCGAGCGAAAGGCCGCGCTGGGCGAGGACTTCCTTGATCTCGGTGAGCGACTTCTTGCCGAGGTTCGGCGTCTTGAGCAGTTCGACTTCGGTCTTCTGGATCAGATCGCCGACGTAGTAGATGCTCTCGGCCTTGAGGCAGTTTGCCGAACGCACGGTCAGCTCGAGGTCGTCGATCGGGCGCAGCAGGATCGGATCGATGCCACTGGTGGCCGGCTTCGCCGCACCGCGATCGCGGTGGGTGAAGTCGCCGAACACCGACAGCTGATCGGTCAGGATGTCGGCCGCGGTGCGGACGGCTTCCTCGGCGTCGATCGTGCCGTTGGTCTCGATGTCTAGAACCAGCTTGTCCAGGTCGGTGCGCTGCTCCACGCGGGCCGCTTCGACGGCATACGCGACGCGGCGGACCGGCGAGAAGCTGGCGTCCAGCATCAGACGACCGATGGCGCGGGTTTCCTCATCCGGGCGACGACGCGCGGCAGCCGGCTGGTAGCCGAAGCCGCGTTCGATCTTCAGACGCATGTTGAGCGCGGTGTCCTTCGTCAGGTGCGCGATCACATGATCCGTGTTGAGGATTTCGACGTTGTGGTCCGTCTTGATGTCACCGGCGGTGACGATGCCCGGACCCTGCTTCGCCAGCGACAGCGTCGCCGACTCACCGGTGTGCATGCGGATCGCCACGTCCTTGAGGTTCAACAGAACCTCAAGCACGTCTTCCTGCAGGCCTTCGACCGTGGTGTACTCGTGCAGCACGCCATCGATCTCGACTTCCGTGATTGCGAAGCCCGGAATCGACGACAGCAGCACGCGGCGCAGCGCATTGCCGAGCGTATGGCCATAGCCACGCTCCAGCGGTTCGATCACGACCTTGGCACGGTTGCCCGTAAGGCGCTCGATCTGGGGGCCGCGCGGGCGCAGCACCTGGTTTGCGGTAACCGTCATGTGTTGGCGTCTCCTGGGATTACTTCGAGTACAGCTCGACGATCAGCGCTTCGTTGATGTCGGCCGGCAGGTCGGCACGATCCGGAACGGCCTTGAACACGCCAGAGAACTTCTTGCTGTCGACTTCAACCCACGACGGCGAGAGGTCCATCTGCGATGCGACGGTCAGCGATTCCTGGACGCGCAGCTGCTTCTGGGCGCGTTCGGCCAGCGCGATCGCGTCGCCAGCCTTGACCTGGTACGACGGCAGGTTGACCGGCTTGCCGTTGACCGTGACGCCGCGGTGCGAGACCAGCTGACGCGCGGCCGGACGGGTCACCGCGAAGCCCATGCGGTAAACGACGTTGTCCAGGCGGGTCTCGAGGAGCTGCAGCAGGTTTTCACCCGTGTTGCCCTTCTTCGTCGAGGCCTTCTTGTAGTAGTTGCGGAACTGACGCTCCAGCAGACCGTAGATGCGCTTGACCTTCTGCTTCTCACGCAGCTGGGTAGCGTAGTCCGACAGCTTGCCCTTGCGGGCGGTCGGGCCGTGCTGGCCGGGCTTCTGCTCGAGCTTGCACTTGGAGTCGAGGGCACGGGCCGACGACTTCAGGCCAAGGTCAGCGCCTTCGCGACGGGCGAGCTTACAGGTGGGACCAATATAACGAGCCATGTTCTTTCAGCTCCTCAGACGCGACGCTTCTTCGGCGGACGGCACCCGTTGTGCGGGATCGGCGTCACGTCGATGATGTTGATGATCTTGTAACCGACGTTGTTCAGCGAACGAACGGCGGATTCGCGGCCCGGACCCGGGCCCTTGATGCGGACTTCCAGCGACTTCACGCCGTAGTCCAGAGCGGCACGGCCCGCCTTCTCGGCGGCGACCTGGGCAGCGAACGGAGTCGACTTGCGCGAACCGCGGAAACCCGCGCCGCCCGAGGTCGCCCACGACAGCGCATTGCCCTGGCGGTCGGTGATCGTGACGATGGTGTTGTTGAAAGAAGCGTGGACGTGGGCGATGCCGTCGGTGACGACTCGCTTGATCTTCTTCTTGGTCTTGGTAGCAGCCGGCTTAGCCATGGTCTAAGTCCTTACTTCTTGATGGCCTTGCGCGGACCCTTGCGGGTACGGGCATTGGTACGGGTGCGCTGGCCACGCAGCGGCAGGCCGCGGCGGTGACGCAGGCCGCGGTAGCAGGCCAGGTCCATCAGGCGCTTGATCGCGATGCCGACTTCGCGGCGGAGGTCACCCTCCACCACGTACTTGCCGACCTCGGCGCGCAGGCGCTCGACTTCCGGCTCCGACAGGTCACGGATCTTGGTCGTCGAGGTGACCCCGGCGGCCTCGCAGACCTTCTTCGAACGGGTACGGCCGATGCCGTAAATGCTTTGCAGGCCGACCCAGACATGCTTCTGGGCAGGCAGATTGACGCCCGCAATACGCGCCATAACGCGATCTCCAAACTGATGGCGGCCAGGACGGATTAATCCCGGCGGAGTGAACTGGAAATTTTAACAAGGTCTCGGGTTAATAGGAAGCCCTGCCGCATCCCGGGGGACGCGGCAGTGCCCGGCATGGGGAGTGTGCCCATGCTCCGGCGACGAAACCGGACTGGCCGGACAATGCGATGAACTGCCTGCCCGACCCCGCGCGCTACTCTGGCGCGCGAAAGGTCCGGAATCACCCGCGCGCGAGACCGCCGCGCGAGCCGCCCTTCAAGTTCGCCTTCTTCAGCAGGCTCTCGTACTGATGCGACATCAGATGAGCCTGGATCTGGGCGATGAAATCCATGACCACCACGACCACGATCAGCAGCGAGGTGCCGCCGAAGTAGAACGAGGTGCCCAGCTCGGTGCGCATGACCTCCGGAAGGAGGCATACCAGCACCAGGTAGATCGCGCCGGCCGCCGTGAGGCGGGTGAGGACGCCGTCGATGTAGTCGGCGGTGGCCTTGCCCGGGCGGATACCCGGGATCAGCGCGCCCGACTTCTTCAGATTATCGGCCGTTTCCTGCGAGTTGAACACCAGAGCGGTGTAGAAGAACGCAAAACCGATGATCAGACCTGCGTACAGGATCATGTGGAGCGGCTCGCCCGGGTTCAGCCACTGGCTGACACGGTGCAGGAACGACCCCGAATTGCCTTGGCTGAACCAGTTGGCGGCCGTCGCCGGGAACATCACGATGCTCGAGGCGAAGATCGCCGGAATCACGCCCGCCATGTTGAGCTTCAGCGGGAGGAACGACGACTGGTTCATGTACGCGCTACGGCCACCCTGGCGGCGGGCGTAGTTGACCGTGATGCGACGCTGGCCGCGCTCCACGAACACCACGAAGAACGTGAAGCCGAGGACGATCGCGACCACGACGATGGCGACCAGCGCGCTCATGTCGCCGTTGCGGATCTGCTCGAACATCCCGAACACCGCAGCGGGGAGACCCGCGACGATACCCGCAAAGATGATCAGCGAGACGCCGTTGCCGATACCGCGCTCGGTCACCTGCTCGCCCAGCCACATCAGGAACATGGTGCCGGCCGTGAGGGCGATCACCGCGGTCAGGATGAACCCGGGGCCCGGGTTGTAGACCACTTCGATGCCCTGGCTCGCACCACCGGCCTGAAGCGCGGTCGCGATACCCCAGGCCTGGAACACGGCCAGCGGGATCGCACCCATGCGCGACCACTGGTTGATCTTGCGCCGGCCCGACTCGCCTTCCTTCTGGATGGCTTTCAGGCTGGGGACAATCTGCACCAGCAGCTGCACGATGATCGACGCCGAGATGTACGGCATCACGTTGAGCGCGAACAGGCTGAAGCGATGGAGGGCGCCACCGGAGAACATGTTGAACATGTCCACGATGGTGCCCTTCTGGGTCTCCATCAGCTGGAGCATCGCTTCCGGATTGACGCCCGGCACCGGGATGTAGCAGCCGATGCGGTAGACGATCAGGGCACCGACCACGAACAGCAGGCGCTGGCGGAGCTCGGTGAACTTGCCGAGTCCGCCGCCGAGGCCGGCTACCGCGTTGCTACCGCTGCGCGCCATCCGTCGATTACTCCTCGACCTTGCCGCCGGCCGCTTCGATCGCGGCCTTGGCGCCGGCCGTCGCGGCCACGCCCTTCAGCACGAACTTCTTGGTCAGTTCGCCCTTCACCACGACCTTGGCCTGCTTGGCGGTGCTCGGCACCAGCTTGGCGGCCTTCAGCGCAGCGAAATCGACATCGCCGGCCGGCAGCTTGTCCAGCTGGTACAGCAGCACTTCGGCCGTGTCCTTGGCAAGCTTGGAGCGGAAACCGATCTTCGGCAGGCGACGCTGCATCGGCATCTGACCGCCCTCGAAGCCGGCCTTGATCTTGCCCTTGCCCGAGCGCGCGAACGAGCCCTTGTGGCCGCGACCGGCGGTCTTGCCCAGGCCGGAACCGATACCGCGGCCGACGCGGGTGCGCTCGGTGCGGGCGCCCTCGGCGGGCTGCAGAGTGTTGAGACGCATCTTGATTACTCCTCGACTCGGACGAGGTAGTGGAGCTGGTTGATCAGACCGCGAACCTGCGGGCTGTCCTTCAGTTCACGCACGTCGTTGAGCTTGTTCAGGCCCAGCGCACGCACCGACAGGCGGTGACGCGACTGGGTGCCACGCAGACCCTTGACCAGGCGCACCTTCACGGTGCCGCCGGCGACAGCTTCCTTCTTAGCCATTGATCAGGTCCTCCACCTTCTTGCCACGCTTCGCGGCGATCTTCGCCGGCGAATGCATGTCCGACAGGCCCTTCAGCGTGGCGCGAACCAGATTGATCGGGTTGCGCGAACCGACGGCCTTCGCGAGCACGTTCTTCACGCCGACCGCTTCCAGCACGGCGCGCATCGCGCCACCGGCGATCACGCCGGTACCTTCGGACGCCGGCTGCATGAACACACGGGCCGCGCCGTGACCGGCCTTGACCGAGTGCCACAGGGTGCCGTTGTTCAGATCGACGTTCGCCATCGACTTGCGGGCGTACTCCATCGACTTCTGGATCGCGACCGGCACTTCGCGCGCCTTGCCGTAACCGAAACCGACCTTGCCATTGCCGTCGCCCACCACCGTCAGCGCGGTGAAGGTGAACTGCCGGCCACCCTTGACGGTCTTGCTGACGCGGTTGACCGCGATCAGCTTCTCGATCATGCCGTCGTCGATCTCTTCGCGGTTGCGGTCGCGATCACGACCCCGCGGTGCACGTTGTTCTTCTGCCATTTCGATGACTCTGTAGTTGAGGGATTTGCGGCATCGCCGCTTATCGTTGTGAGGTCTTGCGGGCGGATCGCGCACATGGGAATCCATGGTCGCGCCCGGCATTCCCCATGCCGGCGGGTAGAAACCGAGGCGTGGGGACGAATCCCCACGCCTTCAAGCATCAGAACTGCAGGCCGCCTTCACGGGCTGCGTCGGCCAGCGCCTTGATGCGGCCATGGTAACGGTAGCCCGAGCGGTCGAACGCGACCTTCTCGATGCCGGCAGCCTTCGCCTTCTCGGCGATCATGCGGCCGACCTTGGCCGCGGCGTCGGCGTTCTTGCCGTTCTTCAGGCCTTCCATGACGTCGGACTGCACGGTCGAGGCCGAAGCCAGAACCTTCGAGCCGTCCGAGGTGAAGACCTGGGCGTACAGGTGCTGGCCGGTGCGCAGCACCGACAGGCGCGGCACGCCGAGTTCGCGGATGTGCGCGCGGGTCGACTTGGCGCGGCGCAGGCGGGCGGTGTTCTTGTTCATTTGCGTATCTCCGAAAGCTGAAGTGCCGATTAGGCCTTCTTGGCTTCCTTGCGGATGATGACTTCGCCGGCGTACTTCACGCCCTTGCCCTTGTAGGGCTCCGGCGGACGGACAGCGCGGATCTTGGCAGCGAACTCACCCACCGCCTGCTTGTCGGCACCGGCGATGACGATTTCGGTCTGCGACGGCGTGGCGATGGTGATGCCGGCCGGGGCTTCCAGCACGACGGGGTGCGAGAAACCCAGCGCGAGGTTCAGATCCTTGCCCTGCATGGAGGCGCGGTAACCGACGCCGACGAGCTCGAGCTTGCGCTCGAAACCTTCGGAGACGCCCTTGACCATGTTGGCCAGGATCGCGCGCAGCGTACCGGTCAGCGGAACCAGCGCGACGTCCTCGGTGGAGAACGTGGCGGTGCCGTTGTCGACGTTGACGTTGATACCGGCCGGCTTGGCGACGCTCAGGGTGCCCTTCGGACCCTTGGCGCTGATCGACTCGGCCTGAATGTTGAGTTCGACACCCTTCGGGAGGGCGACCGGCTTCTTGGCAACTCGGGACATGTCTATTCCTCCCTTAGGCCACGAAGCACAGAACCTCACCGCCGACGCCCTGCTGGCGCGCCTGCGCATCGGTCATGATGCCCTTCGAGGTGGAGATGATGGCGATACCGAGGCCGCCCAGGACCTTCGGCAGCTTGGCCTTGCCGCGGTACTGACGCAGGCCCGAGCGGGAGTAGCGTTCGAGACGCTCGATCACCGGCTTGCCTTCGTAGTACTTGAGCGAGATTTCGAGTTCGGACTTGCCGGGACCGACTTCGGTCACACGGGAATCCAGGATGTAGCCTTCGTCCTGCAGCACCTTGGCGATGGCCACCTTGATCTTCGAAGACGGCATCTTCACCGTCTGCTTCCGGACCGCCGCCGCATTCTTGATGCGGACCAGCATGTCGGCGATGGGATCAGTCATGCTCATGAATAATGCACCTATGAGTAGCACCGATATCCGCGGGATTGCGAATTCAGTTGTAGTGCCCGCCAGGACCTGAAGATCCGGACAGGCGCCCCGCCCTGCAGGCCGGGGCCTGACGCGAGCAAGCCGGCAAGTCTAGCAGACTTGCCGGCGCCCGGTGTTACCAGCTGGCCTTGCGCAGGCCCGGAACGTCGCCGTTCATGGTGGCCTTGCGCAGCATGTTGCGGCCGAGGCCGAACTTGCGGTAGACGCCACGCGGACGGCCCGACAGCTCGCAGCGGTTGCGCTGGCGGCTCGGCGACGAGTCGCGCGGCAGCTTCTGCAGCTTGGTGACCGCGTCCAGCTTCTCTTCGTACGAAGCGGTCTGGCTGGAGATGATCTTCTTCAGCGCTTCGCGCTTGGCGCCGTGCTGCTTGGCCAGCTTCGCCCGCTTGATCTCGCGGTTGACCATGGAGGTCTTAGCCATTGTTCAATCCTCGAGTTAGTTGCGGAACGGGAAGCGGAAGGCTTCCAGCAGGGCCTTCGCCTCGGCGTCGGTCTTCGCGGTCGTGGTGATCGCGATGTCCATGCCGCGGATCGCGTCGACGGCGTCGAAGTCGATTTCCGGGAAGATGATCTGTTCCTTCACGCCCATGTTGTAGTTGCCACGGCCGTCGAACGAACGACCCGACACGCCGCGGAAGTCACGCACGCGCGGCAGGGAGATGTTGATCAGTCGGTCGAGGAACTCGTACATGTGGGCGCGACGCAGCGTCACCTTGCAGCCGATCGGCCAACCGTCGCGGATCTTGAACGAGGCCACCGATACGCGCGACTTGGTCACGATCGGCTTCTGGCCGGCGATCTTGGTCAGGTCGGCAACGGCGTTTTCCAGGATCTTCTTGTTCGTGGCGGCTTCGCCGACGCCCATGTTGATCGTGATCTTGATCAGACGCGGCACTTCCATCGGGTTCGTGTAACCGAACTTCTGGGTCAGGGCCGGGACGACTTCGTCCTTGTAGAACTTTTCGAGACGCGTGGTCATTTGAGCATTCCTCAGGCGTCAACCGCCTCACCGCTGGAGCGGAACACACGCAGTTTGCGTCCATCCTCCAGCACCTTGAAACCGACGCGCTCACCCTTGCCAGTGGCCGGGTTGAACAGCATCACGTTGGAAATGTGGATCGGCGCTTCGCGCTCGACCACGCCGCCAGGCTGGCCAGCCTGCGGGTTCGGCTTGGTGTGGCGCTTGACGACGTTGATGTTCGACACGACGACCTTCTCGCCGAGCACGCGCACCACTTCGCCCTTCTTGCCCTTGTCCTTGCCGGTGGTGACGATCACCTGATCGCCCTTGCGGATACGGTTCATATCAATTCCTCCGCTCAGAGCACTTCAGGAGCGAGCGAGACGATCTTCATGAACTTCTCGGTACGCAGCTCGCGGGTCACAGGCCCGAAGATGCGGGTACCGATCGGTTCCTGCTTGTTGTTCAGGAGCACGGCGGCATTGCCGTCGAAGCGGATCAGCGAACCGTCCGGACGGCGCACGCCCTTGCGGGTGCGGACCACGACGGCGTCATAGACGTCGCCCTTCTTGACCTTGCCACGCGGGATCGCGTCCTTCACGGTGACCTTGATGATGTCGCCGATGCCGGCGTAACGGCGCTTCGAGCCGCCCAGCACCTTGATGCACATCACTTCCTTTGCACCGGAGTTGTCGGCCACGTCGAGGTAGCTCTGCATCTGAATCATGACTCAGCCTCCTCTTATTCGGCCGCGCGGCTGACGATCTCAACCACGCTCCAGTTCTTGGTCTTCGACATCGGCGCAATCTCCTTCACCCGCACGACATCGCCTTCCTTGCAGGCGTTGTCGGCGTCGTGGGCGTGGAGCTTGGTCGAGCGGCGGATGTACTTGCCGTACAGCGCGTGCTTGACCTGGCGCTCGACGAGCACGGTGACGGTCTTGTCCATCTTGTTGCTGACGACCCGGCCTTCAACCGTGCGGACAGCCTTCTCTGTATTGTTGTCGGTCATGACGGGGTCCTTACTTCTTCTCGCCGAGCAGCATGTTCACGCGAGCGATCTCGCGGCGCACGCGGCGGGACTCGTGGGTCTTGGCGAGCTGGCCGGTGGCCTTCTGCATGCGGAGGGCGAAGCTCTCCTTGTGCAGCTCGGCCAGGTGGGCCTTCAGTTCGTCCGCCGACTTCTCGCGCAGTTGCTTGAGTTCCATTAGCGCACCGTCCGGGTAACGAAAGTGGTGGTCACCGAGAGCTTGGCCGCGGCCAGGCGGAACGCTTCACGCGCCACGTCTTCCGCCACGCCTTCGATCTCGTAAATCATGCGACCGGGCTGGATCTGGGCGACCCAGTACTCGACGTTGCCCTTACCGGAGCCCATTCGGACTTCGATCGGCTTCTTGGTGATCGGCTTGTCGGGGAACACGCGGATCCACATCTTGCCGCCGCGCTTGACGTAACGGCTGATGGAACGACGCGCGGCCTCGATCTGGCGCGCGGTCAGCTGACCGTGTGCCGTCGCCTTCAGGCCGTACTCGCCGAAGCTGACGGCGTTGCCGTTCCAGCTCAGGCCTTCATTGCGGCCCTTGTGTACCTTGCGGTACTTGGTTCGCTTGGGTTGCAACATGGCTTAGTCCCTCGCCTCGCGGTTGGCGCGCGCCGGACGGGCCGGACGCTCGCTGCGCTCTGCACGCGGCGCTTCTTCCTGCTTCTCCTGGCCCACCTGCGAGAAGTCGAACACCTCGCCCTTGTAGATCCAGACCTTGATGCCGATGATCCCGTAGGTCGTCTTGGCTTCAGCGAAGCCGTAGTCGATGTCGGCACGCAGCGTGTGCAGCGGCACGCGACCTTCGCGGTACCACTCCGAACGCGCGATCTCGGCGCCGTTCAGACGACCGCCGACATTGACCTTGATGCCCAGCGCGCCCAGGCGCATCGCATTGCCCACGGCGCGCTTCATCGCACGGCGGAACATGATGCGGCGCTCGAGCTGCTGCGCGATCGACTCGGCGACCAGCTGCGCGTCGAGTTCCGGCTTGCGGACCTCGGTGACGTTGATGTGCGCCGGAACGCCCATCACGTCGCTGACTTCCTTGCGCAGCTTCTCGATGTCCTCACCGCGCTTGCCGATCACCACGCCCGGGCGGGCGGTGTGGATCGTCACGCGGGCGTTGTTCGCCGGGCGCTCGATGAAGATCTTCGAGATGCCGGCCTGAGCCAGCTTCTTGCGCAGCAGGTCACGGACCTTCAGGTCCGCCGCCAGGAAATCGGCGTACTGCTTCTTGTTGGCAAACCACTTGGAGTTCCAGTCCTTGGCAATGCCCAGGCGGATGCCGGTGGGATGAACTTTATGACCCATTGTCTGACTCCGCCTTACTTGCCCGCGCCCACGACCACAGTGATGTGGCTGGTGCGCTTGAGGATGCGGGTGCCGCGGCCCTTCGCACGCGCCATGAAGCGCTTCAGTGCGGGACCCTCGTCCACCATGATGGTCTTGACCTTGAGCTCGTCGATGTCGGCGCCCTGGTTGTTCTCGGCGTTGGCAATCGCGGACTCCACCACCTTCTTGATCAGGTGGGCAGCCTTCTTGTCCGAGAACTTCAGCAGGTTGACGGCGCGCTCGGCCGACAGACCACGCACCTGGTCGGCGACCAGGCGGGCCTTCTGCGGGGAGATGCGCGCGGTGCGCAGGATGGCTTTCGCTTCCATGGTCATCTCCTTACTTGCCCGACTTCTTGTCGCCGCCGTGACCCTTGAACGTACGGGTCAGGGCGAATTCGCCAAGCTTGTGGCCAACCATGTTCTCGTTGACCAGCACCGGGATGTGGTTCTTGCCGTTGTGCACCGCGATGGTGAAACCCACCATCTCCGGCAGCACCATCGAGCGACGCGACCAGGTCTTGATCGGCTTCTTGTTGTTGCCCGCGCTCTCCACCTTCTTCATCAGGTGGTGGTCGACGAACGGGCCTTTCTTCAGTGAACGTGCCATGGCCGATTAGCTCCTGCGATCGCGCACGATGAACTGCTGGGTGCGCTTGTTCTTGCGGGTCTTGTAACCCTTGGTCGGAACACCCCACGGGGTGACCGGATGCGGGTTACCCTGGCCGGCCTTGGCCTCACCACCGCCGTGCGGGTGGTCGACCGGGTTCATGGCCGCACCGCGGACGGTCGGCTTGATGCCGCGCCAACGCGCCGCACCGGCCTTGCCCAGCTTCTCCAGGTTGTGCTCGTCGTTGCCGACTTCGCCGATGGTGGCGCGGCACTCGGCCGGCACCTTGCGCATTTCGCCGGAGCGAAGACGCAGCGTGGCGTAGCCCTGCTCGCGGGCGATGAGCTGCACGCCGGCGCCGGCGGCACGGGCGAGCTGGGCACCCTTGCCCGGCTTCATTTCGATGCAGTGCACCGTCGAACCGACCGGAATGTTGGTCAGCGGCAGCGTGTTGCCGACCTTGATCGGGGCGTCGCGGCCCGCGATCACCTGGTCGCCGTCCTTCAGGCCCTTCGGGGCGATGATGTAACGGCGCTCACCGTCGACGTAGCACAGCAGCGCGATGTGCGCGGTGCGGTTCGGGTCGTACTCGATGCGCTCGACGCGGGCGGGGATACCTTCCTTGTCGCGCTTGAAGTCGATGATGCGGTAGTGCTGCTTGTGACCACCACCGATGTGACGGGTGGTGATGCGGCCGTGGTGGTTACGACCACCGGTCTTGCCCTGCTTCTCGACGAGCGCCGCGTGCGGCGCGCCCTTGTGCAGGCCCGGGGTCACCACGCGAACCGCGCTGCGGCGGCCGGCGGAGGTGGGCTTGAAAGTCATCAATGCCATGGGTCTTTCCTCAGGCCTTGGCCATCACGTCGATCGACTGGCCTTCGGCCAGCGTCACGTACGCCTTGCGCCAGTTGCCGCGGCTGCCAGCGCGGAAACGGAAGGACTTGTTCTTGCCCTTGACGTTCACGACGTTGACCGCTTCAACCTTCACTTCGAACAGCTTTTCCACGGCGACCTTGATGTCGGCCTTGGTAGCGTCCGTCGCGACTTCGAAGACGTACTGGTTGGAAACTTCCTGCAGGCGGGCGGTCTTTTCGGACACGCGCGGCGCGCGGATGATGTTGTAGAGCTTGGCCTCGTTCATGCCAGCCACTCCTCGATCTTCTTGACCGCGTCGGCGGTGACCACGACCGAGTCGGCGCCGACGAGGGCAACCGGATCCAGGCCCTGGACGTCACGCACTTCGACGTACGGCAGGTTGCGCGCCGAGAGGTACAGGTTCTCGGTGGCGTCTTCGGTGACGATCAGCGGACGGCGACCGACTTCCAGGCCCTTGAGCTTGGAAACCAGGCCGGCGGTCTTCGGCGCGTCCAGGTCGAACGACTCCACGACCTTGATGCGGCCCTGGCGGTTCAGCTCGGACAGGATCGCGGCGATCGCGGCGCGGTACATCTTGCGGTTGACCTTCTGCGCGAAGCTGCGCGGCTTGGCCGCGAAGGTCACGCCGCCGCCGACGAAGATCGGAGCCGTCAGCGCGCCGTGACGCGCACCGCCGCCCTTCTGCTTCTTCGACTTCTTGGTCGTGCCGTTGACTTCCGAACGGGTCTTCTGCGCCTTGGTGCCGGCGCGACCGGCGTTGCGATAGGCAACGACCACCTGATGGACCAGGTCTTCGCTGAATTCGCGGCCGAAGATCGCGTCGGAAACCGACACAGTCTTGCTGCTGTTGGTGATGGCGAGTTCCATCGTCATCTCTCCTTATGCCTTGCTCGAGGGACGCACGATGACGTCGCCACCCGGCGCACCCGGCACGGCACCCTTGATGGCGATCAGGCCGCGCTCGGCGTCGACCTTCACCACTTCCAGGCGCTGCGTGGTCTGGGTTTCGGCGCCCATGTGACCGGCCATCTTCTTGCCCGGGAACACGCGGCCCGGCGTCTGGCGCTGGCCGATCGAGCCCGGCGAACGGTGCGACAGCGAGTTACCGTGCGTCGCGTCGCCCATCGTGAAGTTCCAGCGCTTGATCGTGCCCTGGAAGCCCTTGCCCTTCGTGACGCCCTGGACGTCGACCAGCTGGCCGGCGGTGAAGATGTCGGCCTTGATCTCGCCGCCCACTTCGAAACCACCGATCTGGTCGGCTTCCACGCGCAGCTCCCACAGGCCGCGACCGGCTTCGACCTTCGCCTTGGCGAGGTGACCGGCTTCCGGCTTGTTGACGAGCGCGGCGCGGCGCACACCGACGGTGACCTGCACGGCGCTGTAGCCGTCGGTGTCGTCGGTCTTGATCTGGGTGATGCGGTTCGGGGTCGCTTCGATCAGCGTCACCGGAACGGACTTGCCGTCTTCAGTGAAGAAACGGCTCATGCCGGCCTTGCGACCGACGATGCCCAACGAATACTTCTTCGCGGTCATGGTGGTGGCCTCAGGTCAGCTTGATCTGGACGTCGACGCCAGCCGCGAGCTCGAGCTTCATCAGCGCGTCCACGGTCTTGTCGTTCGGATCGACGATGTCGAGCACGCGCTTGTGCGTGCGGGTCTCGTACTGGTCGCGCGCGTCCTTGTCGGCGTGCGGCGACACGAGAATGGTGTAGCGCTCGATCTTGGTCGGCAGCGGAATCGGGCCCTTGACCTGGGCACCGGTGCGCTTAGCCGTCTCGACGATCTCGCTGGCCGAGCGGTCGATCAGGCGATGATCGTACGCTTTCAGCCGGATTCGGATCTTTTGGTCCGCCATGACGGAATTCCTTGGTTAAAAGAGCGACGGGCCGGCCTCTGGGTGTGCCGAACCCCTGAAAAATGCGAATACCCCGGAGCTGCACCCTCGCTCCGGAGCTTCCTTGCCTGAAAAACTAAGGCAGACCGGTCACCCGGCCTGCCCAGACGGAGTAGAACGCACGAAGAGCCCCGTTTAGCGTTCCTTGGAAGCCCGAAGGCCCGGAACGTACGGAGCGCGCCGTGCGACATGTCCCTGTCTGGCGAACACGAGGCGCTTCCTGCACCTCATTTCGCTGGTTGCGGCGTCTTCCCGAAGGAGGATGCCGCAGTGGTCGTGCATTCTAACCGGATATCCACAGCCCGTGCAAGCACCGGGTCCGGCATGACAAGGCCCGGCGCATAGGACGCCGGGCCTTGCTCATTACTTGATGATCTTCGCCACCACGCCGGCGCCGACCGTACGGCCGCCTTCGCGGATCGCGAAGCGCAGGCCTTCGT